>JBDWQI010000228.1:0-8098 GCA_039986635.1 Sulfitobacter sp. | reverse complement strand
TTTTTCGTTGTTGTGTGATCACTGCGTTGGATATCGCTAAAATAGCGGTTGGGCTGTGTTCTTTCGGGTTGTTCACGCTTCTCTCAATGTTTATCTACGGAGTACGTTCTGGCAGGCACACTCTCGACATTGGTCGCTGTGGGTATACCGAGGGAACCACTTCGATTAAATGATCGCCATAGCGTGGTTATAAAAAATAAACCGAAAGCGATTGGCGTGAACCTTGTTGGCCATTATAACTATTCTCGCTCACAACCGGCCCAATAACTGCTCCGCCGTCTCGTACAAATCGACGAAGGTGACAGCGTTCGCTGAGCTCTGATATTTTTTATTTCTCTCGCCGAAACGGAAACGTCGCATAGTTGAGGACCCATGGGGCATTTATCGTAACGATTCTTCGTCAAACGCGGTCGTACGTACATATCACGCTAGGAACAAGGAACGGGGTCTGCGCCGCAAAGGTAGATCGACCACAACCTGCACGACGTTTCCTCCTTTTAAGCGACGTGTAAAACGAAGCTCGAGAATACATCAACTTGAATGATGCGCACTCGTCGTGGCAGAAGCCGAAAAACCCTGATACCTTGACGACCTCACGTGTAATGTCGGAGATCAAGACAGCGGATGCATAGACAGCTTGATCAAGCGTGACCTATCAGATTGAGTAGAAGATGCCCCATATCTGGAAATAGGTATGGGTGCAGCGAAGGGTACATGAAAAAACAAATCTCGGCACTCCACTTTGTTTTTGAGTGCCAAACAAGTGTTACAAAATACCAATGAAAAACGCGAACAACTGTTTTTAGTCAGCTTCTAACAAATGCTCTCACCCGCCAGTTTGAGACATTGTGGCGAGGGTGACAGGCTATTCCTTTTTTTTGTTTATCCATCTGGTTCAACAGAACAACCTTCAAAACAGAAGCCATCGAAACCAAAATATACAACACCCCCGCATCCCCGAACCAACGGGCTTCGAAATTTCCCCCAGGTGATCGGATGGATGATATACACCATTCGCAATAAGCAACGCCACCGCCGGAAAACGCTTCTCAAGAAAAGGGAAAGTAAACAGCGGCATCCCGCAAAGCAGATTGTTCTTGTGGTGGTCCAAAATGCTTATCTAGATGTTGCATCTACGCCGTCGCTGTTCGATGGTAGATGTTCTATAGTTGAGTGGCCACCCTGTCGAACCATTTCCGCCCGAAGCCACTTCCTGATACCCGAAAGGTACCCCTTGGTCATATCCCGCACATATGTTCTGGCGCGTCTACCAGACAAACCGGGTGGCATCCACATGCACCAACTTGGTAATCGTGCGCTTGGCAACCGTTCGTAGAACCTTTATCGCAACGTTCCGAGGTCCCCTTATTTTTCCCTCTCCATGAAGTAACTCATTTTTTGTTCATACCACACGTATTTCGTAAATGTTCACACCTGGTATGAAGCGCTCCAGGGAATATACAATAATGAGGTGTGAAGACAGAAGATCGAGACCTCTATATCTACTGTATTGGATTTTACCAATACAACCCTCTTGCTCTTTTTCGTCCAGCTCCTCGTTTTTTTCGTTTTTCCTTCATTTTTTTTATTCCTAGACCCACCCTTAGAACTGCCTAGGAAATATTTTATTCTCAGTCGATGTAGGATATCGTGTGGCGTGCGTGAGCTCTTAATGTTCTGGAAGCAAGGGACAATCAATTTTTGGAAAGGCAGCGGTACGTTTTACTAGTACTGTCAAGCCGACACGCCGACGGTTGTATGGCGCCATATAAGCAGGCACCGCTGCCCTCTGATTTCGTCCGATGAACCGATTAGTCTTGAGGTAGACGCTACACAGCAGCAAGCCGCACTTTGGTGTATTGCTGCCGCCGCTGTTTCTGGTACTCGTGAGGTTTGTTGCAGACAATGTGTATGTAGAGTACGTGCATGAGCACGTACGCACGTGGCAGGTACCAGTATATATCTTGATATAACACCCGAACACAACATTCTGAATATTGCTATCGTGTGATTTCATTTGGCTCAAGTCACAGCCGCATGGCCTATGCTAGAGGGACGTAGCCCCGCCGCGATACCGTCCCGTCAGCCGCGTGGGGACGAGGTCACTATAGAGTAACGGCAAGTCGTGGATTGAAGTACATGTGGCTGAGACAATACCCGTATAGGCAAGCAAGCAGCGGCAGGATAAATACCCTCGCACCATGTACCCGGAAATAATCGTTGGCACTTTAGACGGATGCAACGTACGGTAGTTGCGTTACTGCGGTGACACTGCGATATTTACGTATGCATGTACCTCACATCAACAAATACATCAAGTGTGAAACATCGGGTGGAATATTTTCAGGCAACTACACGGATTCCAACATCGGCAGCATTCACACATACTCGTCAAAATATCTATATACACATTTACAACGATGCGTAGGGCGACGTTTCATCGAGACCAGGTCGCTGTACCCCCCCGTACTTATAGAGGTCCAGACGTGTGGATGACGTCGTTTTCCTATAGATTGCTACTGTAGGTCGACATCGTAATGATCATTCACGTTTGGATCCTGTTTCCCCGTAAGTCGATGTTCAGTCCGCCCCGAAAACGTATATTGTGTATCGTAAAGGCTCTGTTCCTGTGGAGCTGCTGGTGATCGTGGGGCTGCGTTTCTACTCTTACGGGGGACCATAGTTAATAGGACCTATGATATACATAAAAACCTATAAACTTGCGTATTTTTACTAACAAAATTTGGTCCCGTTAACTATGGACCCCCGTAATACATATAACTTGCTGTTCACGTACTGCTACATCATGTGGTGCTGGATATACTGCTGCAGCAGGTGTGCTGATTTACTAAATACGTTGCTGTTGCTCAATCGGCACATGGACATACATTGATTCGGTTTGAGTTCGTTATCATTACGGGAGGTACATGATGTGATAGTGTTAGGCCGAATAAATATTAGAAATCTCGACTAGATATCGAATGTCAAACGGGATACGGGATACGCATGTCCACATGCCCACAAACTAGACGGGCCCAGAATACACACCAATACGCATGCGCGACCTCGCTAGATGCGGGACGTTCATTCGTCCTACTAAGCGCACCGGCAATCGACGCTGGCACAGAAAAATATATGCCGTAGACACTGTTGCCTGCGGTGCCCCACCCTGTTCTCGTACGACGTGTGCCATTCCACATTGCGGTCCACTTGTAAGTGGAAGCCCCTCGAAAATCGGTCGATATCCTGACTGCAATATACTTGAATGACTAGGTTAGTGTGAACCACCGGTACCGCGACGACAATCACACCTCGGATAAAACAGGTTGGATTTACGTGTAAAGTGATAGCGGCGCTTAGCGTATGAAAAACACATATTCTGCGGCAATGGTCGGTCGCTTCCTATACCTTTGAGTTATGTCACGACTTTTGTTTCTTAGTTGTCTTGATATAATATTCAGTATTCGCCCCGGTAAGATATTGTGACCCTGTTGCCCAAGATTGGTGTAACGTTTACAAACAAATGGCGAGCTGTTAGATCAGATTTTCGGAGAATATACCGTCACAGAGGCAAATTACTAATCTGAATCCAGTAGATACGCGTGAAACCTGTTGCCCGAAGGCAAGAGATGTACGGCCAACCCTAATCAACAGTGTATTTTGGTGGGACATATATGCTACCGTGTTCACGCGTCCAATCTGAAACCAAACCGTAATTGGCAAGGGGTATATAGGGGTATGTTTCAGTGTGTAAACAATTGCGTACTTCTCTACGATGTTCCGAAGAGATGTTGGCATTTTCATGGCACTCATGAGAACAACATTAGCCAGATCGTAATAACCGGCACACAATCGCCTACTCCAGTCACGTTGTAGCCTGGGCACGATTGTTCTGTTGAATGGCTTGCGTCAGGTAAAGGAAGTTGGTGTACACGCAAGAAGAATTGTCCCACTGTAACGTCCATCGAATTGTCATTGACATCATATGATGGCTCTGGAGAGGCGACCTTAGATCCCCCACGTGTATGCGCCTTCAATTCGACATATGCACTAACGTGGCGGAACCTGGGTCATTTGGCGCTTCTCAACGATGCATGCTTTCAATCCAGGTAGTCCGATCGGTTACTTAGCGCTGGAACACTACCGACTGTTCAGCGAAGGCGAAATCACAAATGTCATGGTAATTTGCGTCGGATCACGTCGGACGTTGGCACGTGATGTCCTCAATTTCTGACGGAGGACGGTCGCCGTCTATGATCTGAGAAGCCGTAAGGGTCCACCGGCGACTTTGGGCTCCGCGGCGCCGCCGGCGACTTTAGTCTCCTCGGCACACCATGCGACCGGCAAATCAAACTCGTCACCGTAAAGGAGACTACATACGGTGTACTGGCATTAGTTCCGGAGAACTTATGCGAACGTTCGTCCCGACCGCATAACCGCCGTCGTGATAAAAAACATAGATGTGAATCATGCATCGTTGTTTGTTCGTTAGATTCCCCGCAGAGTGTCTGATCTCTATAACTCCAACCGGTTTGGTTGGCTAGAATGTATCACTAGTCGTATAATCGCCTCATAAATACTAAATACCTTGCAGAAATGCAACAGCATGTGTGGAAGACAAGGGAACTAAAATGTTTGTTAGTAGTTAGAACGTATTGGCATTACGAAGTCAAGATCTTTCAGGCGCATTTTTTCTCTTGCTACAACATGTTAGTTGGACCCCGCACATTTACCTAGCGATGAGATTGGCTTGGGCTAGGGTGTTGGATTTGATAGCACCTGACCCAGTATCCAACCCTTAAACAGTGCTGGACTTCTCAGGTCATAATTTCTCTATACAAGCCTGTATCGGGGCCATGAAAGGGGCCCGGACTTTTCGTGGGTTGCTTTGGCTTGGTTTCAGGGGCATCCTCGTTGAGTTGACGTTCAACACACCAATTTCTGGAGCAGGCATACGCATTTCTGTAGTGGATCGACAGTTTGGGCAAATCGATATCATCGTAACTGAACCCGGTATATGTTTGTGTTGGACCGGTCGTTTTATGCCACGACTGATCTAAACTACTATCGACTTGGGAAAGGTGTGCGGCTATGTTCAAGGTGGCCTTTGAGGCATTCCACAACCCCGTGTTCATCCACCACGCGAACGGACTAAATTGACATTTCAGCCAGGTCTCTTGTAGACTACGCGTCCTTGATTAAATTTCCACATCGAATGTTTTTCGAAATGAAATCAGCGTTTCACCTGAAGGAATACAACAGGCTACCTTTGATGGTTCATTAATCTCACCGAAGTCGTACAAACACCGGAATATGTCACACTCTTGCTCTCTCCCGACCGCGGATCATCCTGCAAACCTCGTTTCATACGTAGCACAGGAAATAATAACCTCACTATGTCGCCCGTCCAGGCCTATTCTGACTATCCCGGAGTTGTCTACCGCAGTTTCGAGTGTCCTTGCTTCCCCCTCACACATGAGGGAAGCATCCTTGCTCCATACGTGTTCGTGTTCATACAAAAACTACTCCGACGTCCTGACAACATAATTAATAGCACATAATATTCCAATAAAGTTCCGTGGTTTGCTAAAACGAATACTATTGTATATACCAACTTGTAGCGATGAAGAAGTCGTATTGTGCAGATACAACTTTATATCACGTGATCATGCCGAAAGACGAACATGTAAGGGGGGTGATATCCATACAGCACCCTCTAACAAAGTAGGTTTGCACACTATTGTCGCAACCTCTGCGGAAACAGTCGACTAACGCATCATCACCACACGTGCAAGTATGACACGAGCAACACTCTCTGAATACTCACCACCACCAAACCTTGTGTTCAGGTGCTCTTAACCGACGGCGTTAGTCGTGCCAAGGTAAAGGTGAACCATTGTTTTTTCTGGATTAACATTGCCTTAAGGAGCTCTCTCTATACATAACGCAAACCATTATTGATGTCAGACGAAAGTATAAGTGCTACACGATGGACTACCCCATGGCCAAATATTATTGTTTAACCTACAAAATACTGCACCACAAGAAAGAAACTTCGACGACTTTGGGCTAAGGGGACCTGCCATTTATATATCGAATAGGGTTTCTGCCAAAACGTGTATCTCTATCGTGCATGCGTCTGACGGGGCGGTGGTGGTGTGACGTCTACGGCACCGTGATCGACCACATGCCTTTTTAATGTATTTTGGCTCGATGTTGGGTTATAAGAGTGTTTTGTGCGATGTACTGTAGCTGTTGATTAAAACATTTTTCTACTATGGTTGTGATGTCGAGCCCTTACGTCTGTGCCCACAACAGCCACTCTCGTCTCATACTTCCGGGTGCAACCATCTTTATCTGTTCATGCTGAACTTGAAGGGCTCAGACATAGTTGCGATCATGCCGGCGCGGGCGTCGAGTTTCAGCGAGACGAGCAAATATGTGGATATCAGGAGGCGTACACAGAGTTTGTCAAAGCACTGGCAGTCCATTCGTGTCACCAGCGTCAAAACAGTTTTGTGATAGTTGTATAGGTTATGCACACTCTAAACGGAAACTACTCACAAATTTCACGGAAGCGTTGTTGTGTCACTACGCCCCTTGCATAACCTTGGAAACCCATGTCGGCATTATGTACGTGAGGTGTCAGACGTTGCCCCCCTGGGCTCCTTCTGGTGGGCCGGGGTGAGGTTTGCATGATATCCAATATTGTCGTCTACAACTTGTAGTTATGCCCGCTTTCGCCGGTCGGCGATTACTTGTTTGTACCTTTTGAGTTTCAGGTAACAGCAGTTGAGGTGTCGTTTCCGCTACAATCATAGTACGTCAGAAACCCATTTTTAGTATTTCCGATTGCGTGTTCATCGATCCCGAGGGAGTTACCGCTCATTTTTTCGTCTTGCCAAACGGGGCTGGTTTTTGAATCGTTAATGGGGCGGAAGGAGATCATCGGTCCCCTCAATGAAGGTGTATACTTGCATATTGTTGTGGATTACCAGCCCGTGGTTAGATGGCGTACCAGTTACACTACCATTGAAATATTCGGTTGTTAGTTTGAACAGGGCAAACGTTTTAACGGATGTTTGATATTAGGGGAAAGAGAGGGGGGATAAAGTTGAAGGTCTAACTTGGTGGGGTCGGGTTTACTGGTGTGTCACTTCAAAGCTCAACATACACATAACCACGATAAGATTAACAAGAACTCTAAACAGCCTGGCACCACTTAGAATCTCTGTATCACTCCCGGAGCGATTATCACGATATGGTGTACGCGTAGTTGTGTCCGGTGTGCATCACTATGGAGTGAAGCGTTCGAGTGTGCGCTTACTCGAGCCGATGTTTCCAGGATTTACTTTGTAGCGGGGGAAAGTTTTGTAGATTTTCTTTCCTACTTTAGACAAAAGTACGTGAAATCTCCACCTTGGGTTTGCTGTGTTTGCCGAGACGAAACTCCCTAACGGACTTCGCAAACCTCGAAAAAATTAGGATTGTGTCTAGGTCCTGTCTTCGTGAACAAAGAGAGCAGATGTTGCACCGAAGTATCTGAGAAGATCGCATGTGAACGACAAGAAAACGACGGTCCTAAAACAGTGTTTTTGTAGCTATAATAGAAAAGGTTAGATCTAAGAGACCTTGATGAGAAAAGAGAAGAAAATGGGAAAACTAAAAAGGCGAGAGGGGGGGGAGACCAGCAAGGAAGTGGGCGTGACCGGCACTTGACCATCTCGGGGAAATTACAGTTCTACGGACATGCCAACAGTAGGCCGTATCTCTCTCTGGAATATATTTTCCACAATGTTCATGTAACGTTCTAGTCGCGCATCGTTACTGATTGTGGCATCTTTTAAATACAATAGACCGTACTTCGAGTCCGATAGACCCGTGATCTACCTATTTTATTAATTTTACCGGACTATTCGAACTAAGATTGCCTCAATACAGCCGTAGTGACTGCACGTCCGAACAGATACTAACGAATCACAATGTCGATATGCATTCTAATAAACCCTCAATGCCCTTTCAGACAGGAGAGCGGAAGGCCGCGTCTAACCGATATATTCGAATGAACCACTTAACATGAAACACCGTACGAGTAGGA
>JBDWQI010000227.1:0-5734 GCA_039986635.1 Sulfitobacter sp. | reverse complement strand
GTCTTCAGTATCGAGTTTCGAATCTTAAGCAGCAGTGTACAGCGGTAGCAAATGTCTGTGACCTTTCTGTTCAGGATAAGCTAAGGAGTACCTCTTGGGGTTCTGCGTTCTCCGGTTTGTTTTATATTGTTGCACATCCTGACCCAGCAAAAACGCATAGCACACCACACAGCTCTGCAGCAGCACACAACAGGAGCAGCCACACAGCTCTGCAGCAACAGTCGCATCTATAGCACCACCATACAATCCGAAACTCCAACCCAAGTGCAACCCGCCTCTCGGTGGCACACAAACATGAACGGCGATAGGAGATCCCAAACAAGCGGTCCTGCTGATGACTCTCTGTTGGCCAATGAACGACATGTCGGTTGAGGTAAACGACAGACTAAGGTGATATCTCTGTGCGGCGAAATATTAGAGATTCCCAACAAGCAGTTCTTCCGCAACAACAGTCCGATCAATTTTCAATAGCGGAGTTATTATTATAGTACCGAAATATGCGATGAGGATCGTAAAGGAAGAAAATATTACACAATGAAGAGGCACACAACAAACACGAACGGGGATAAGAGATCCCCAACGAGCGGCCAGAGAGCTGACGACGCTCTGTTGACCAATGAAAAATATGTCGGTTGTTTACTTCAAGGTATCAAACGACAGATTGACAAGAGATCGCTGTACCGCGAAATATTAGAGATCCCTTCAGAAATTTTGCTCTTCTCGTGATGGAGTAGCAGTCAGTATGATATATATGTATACTCGTTCTTGCTCTGTTGCCCTGAAGGCATATGCTCTTATTGTGCACTTGACGTTCTATCTATACTCGTTCCTGCTCTGTCGCGCTGAAGGCATATGCATATACTCTTGTGCACTTGACGAAGTTTCAACAGCGGGGTTATTAGAGTTATTACAGCAGTATCTATACTGGTTCCTGCTCTGTCGCCCTGAAGGCATAATATGCTCTTCATGCGTACTTGACGCTCTGCAATCGCTCGTCATATGAGAGATCCCCAACAAGCGTTTGGGTATTACGGTAGTATGATTTCTAACGAGCGATAGCATGCTCTTGGCCACTTGTTGTTGCTGCTGTTGTTATTCGGGGCAATCGTCGCAAGCGCTTAGCGGGCCAATTTGGTCCTGCTGCTGTTGTTTCAGACGTGCCTGAGGCTGCTGTTGCCTGAGGCTGCTGTTGCCTTTGCGACATCTGCTGCTCCCTGGGGCCATCGCTCTCCCTTTCTATTTCACCTCCTCATATATCACCCCATCACCTTGCACCTTCACCTCACTGATCACCTTGCACCTTCAATATATACATGCTCTGCTTCTGGTCCTGCTTGTCTGCTGGATTTGCTGTTGCCATTGCGGCTGCCGCTGTTCCCTGCTGCCATCGTTCTCCCTTTAAACCTTCACCTCCCCATATATCACTTCATATCCTTGCACCTTCACCTCAAATACCACCTCATCACGTTGCACCTTCAACGTATGCTCTTATTGTGTTCTAAGTCTTGGTGCGATATCGTATGTTGGTATATGGTACCTGGTATGATGGTTCTACGGTTTCATATAATATAATGGGATAAACCCGGTGTGGGATATGGGATATGTTGGTATGGTATATGGGAAAAACACCGTATGTGGTGTGGCATGTATTGGCGGTATGGTACGGGTAAAACGCAGTATGTGGTATGGCACGTTGGCGGTATGGTACGATGGTACGATGTCGTGGATATATGTTGTGGCTAAATTTGCCTGTTGGTATGGTGTGCTTCAGTATATAAGGTCCGTAAGGGTCGAATACGTCGTACGAATATCATCTGTAACGACCTTATCTATCGACTAATGGAAAGTGTTCGAAAATATAAGCTATGAGGACAGACGGACAGACAGACAAGTTTGCAACTACCGCAGCTGAGAGTTAGTTGTACAAACTGAGCATATAGGCAGTTACCGCAGCTGAGACTCAGGTTTACAAACTGAGAATATAGGCTGCAATCTACAGCAGGCATGATAGTGGTGTTTCGGTCATAGGTCGAAATTTAGCTAGACGCGCGAAGCTTCAGTCCCAAGGTGTCCTCAGCATAGCCACTTACTCAGAGCTTTTCCGAACAGTGCTACGTATCTGATACCGACAAGCGGAGACGGGTCAAAGGATACATACTGAATTTTGTGACGTCCGGCGCTCATATTGTATTATTTATCGATTACATAAATCAGGCTACGAAGGTACCTTCCTGTCGTTAAATGTAGTGTTAGGATTAGCACCGGACGATACGGGTGCACCCAATGTGTGTGAGTATAGGGAGTGCCTCCTTTCACTTCACCTCGAAGCCAAGTGCGTGAAGAAGCGTGGACTATATCATGTTGCTGGTATACCCCTTGAACGTTCTCACGGCCGGCGGGCTAGATGTAAATTTTGATGGATTACCTAGCGTTTCGGGTGTGCAGCACCGTCGGGCAGACGAATATGGACCAACACGGTATCACAACACTAGGAATTATCATCGACACACCTAAATGCATTATCGCCCGCACTTGTTTCTCGTTAGTCGCTTGGGGTATGTTATGCTTGTGGTATCATGTACTTTGGCCGGCACCTCATCCTCCAATGGCGTTGATGCGATTGTGATGTGCTGGTAGTTGATCTGTCTCGCAGTATGTGGCCGCTGGGCGTGCGTTTTTCTAGGATAAACAAACATCACGGGCACATTACGCGCTGGATGTGGACGCATAGAAACAACGAATTGACGTTAACAAGAAACCTGCGGTTCACGGGTGATGTACCAAAGGAAGATTGACAACTTTGTGGCGTACCCTCGAAAGAGGTGAATGTTTACTTCAGTCAACGTGTGTGTCTGTGTTCATGGGGTGCCCCACAGTGTTTGGGTGGCCGATCTCTGTTGATGTATATATTAATGTGTATGGACAGGTTTGAGGCGTCACGACCGCCCCAATCGCGAAACGACCACGACAGAAGATGTGAAGTCAGTCGCACGACCAATGATGTGTGTTGAATGCTGTAAATGTCGTTGTTGCACTTCTTGCATTGCACCACCGCCGCCCCCAAGCTTCACCCCGGATATCAAACAATCTTCGAAATACGTACTATTCTGTTCAAGCCATGTACACATATCGTGTTGTAGTACCTTCCCATGGATCGAAGTAGCAGCTTCCGTGTGGTTTCTGCCATGATACGTTTTACGGCTGAAAAGGGTTCCATATTGCAGCCCCAGTAACGGATCAGTGACGATATCCTCAACTGGGTAGCTATCCAACATGTTTGGATCCGATTGGTACATTCACATATAGCCAATGACATTCTCTACCAGGTTTGGTCATGGATGCTTATTCGCACCAAGTTTGTTCCGTAAGCCAAGTATCTCCCAATCGAAGGCGTGTCATGGGAACTACGTATTATCTAGTATGTTGCCCGTTGCGCCCGTCTTACGTGCTGCACTGGAAATTCCTTATGGTTTCACCTTCTCGGCCCCGCTGTCTGATACACTTGAATTTCCTGGGTTAACACAACACCGTTCGAACGCCTTCAGGATGACCTTGCGTCAAACCGTGTACTCACTTGTTTCCGTGTAGTTGTAGTGTATTCCTAACCGTGGAGCCCTGGGGTTTCGGACAACAATATCTGACACTGAGCGCTAACGTGTATCTATCTTCCCATTCTTGGGATTCGGACACCAATATCAGACACCGAGCGCTAACGTGAATCGGCCTCGCCATTCATCGACGCGCTACCGCTGAATTTGCCATGCTCGAACGAAAGCACTACCAACACGTATGGTTTGGCAATATATCTGCTCTTCTGACTGGCGATCCCCGCCACACTAGTACCCCTACTTGAGGCAACCAGAGGTGCGTCCACGCGCCACGCTTGTGTGCCGTGACGTAACTCTCTGTCCGAGGCCCTTTGCCGCAAGGAAGGCAATATTTGAGTATGGCGTGAGACGCCCTCGCCTACTACCTGGCGGTTTCTTCTTCCTGTCGGACAGTCTCATGGGCTTACGCTCGGTTAGAAAATTCCGTACTTGTTGCTATGATTCAACTCTACCTGCTCAGCATCTGCCCCCTACCGTCAAGCGACAGTATTTGCACTTTTCATCAACAACAACCCGTGCTTCTCTAAATGTGGTCAGCTAGGATCATCTTGGGCGATAAACAGCGACCAAGGAAAACGTCGAGCCTCTATATTTCGTCAACGAACTCCCCGAGCCTTGCTACGTAGTCTCCCGTTGTTGGATTTTGATACGTTGGTCCGAGGCTGGCCTGGGTTGGTTCCGACCCACTCGTAAGTTGGTCCCCTTGTTCGTCAAGAGACTGACTGTTGATCAATATATTTGCCGTTGAACTGCACGTCAAGTTTCGTTGCATGCTTTCCCTTTCTTCTTCCTGTATAGAGTTCCCATTCTCCCCGTTCTTTCCTTGGCCCCTGCGATCAACATTTTACCTTCTGCCCCCGGTTTTTGGCGGGCTCGACGTTTGATTGCATGAGCCGTAATTGGCTCCATATGCCCAGTGTCAGCCACGTCGCATGTGGATTTGCTATTATGAAAAACAGGCACTTTGTCAAACCACGCGACTCTAGGACTCGTGAATAGACTCATTTTGTCTAGTCTGTATCTACGCAATTACGCCCGGCACAGCAACTTCTTGCGTGGCTTTGTTTACGGACAGAACGGAACTTCAAGCTGCATCTGCTCTCCGTTGGTTATTGCTCGAAAAAAAACCATCCACCGTGTACCTCACCTGCATTTTCGTTGAACGACATATTATGTATACAAGGTTCTCCTTCGGGATGTAGGTGACGCGAAATCCCGGGGACGGCGCAAGGCGAAAAGGGAGTGTTGATTAATCTCTAAAGGTATAGACGCAGCTGGCACGGAAACGCGTGGCTGACTCCAGACATGACACGGAACTCCTCTTAATATTACATCCTCGCTGTCGAGTTGACTCGCCGCATGTGCAGTATAGAGTTGCACCTGACGAGTGGCATTGGTGGGCACACATTACCCCGATATCCCAATACCCTACTGCCAGAATCCCTTTCCAGCATGGAACTCCCCAATCTACCATGGATCTTATATGTCGTGTTTCTGAGTACAATCAACAGGGAGTAACAGGTAACACACGTGAAGGTGTTCTTGGCGGAAACGTGAATCATGGCTTATTGTATCGCTCGAAGGAAAGTTTAGTAGCCAGCAGGAACTGAATACTAAACTTTCTTCGCAGCAATACACTAGCCTATGCCACACCTCTCCTCCTAGAACAGATGTGAGTTGGAGCTGTGGATACACGCTGTACAATGATAGCAGCCACGCGCAAAAGAGGATTCTCGCTCGCCGTGTACGGTTGTCCGCACAACCGAGTAAGTACTCAGGGGTTGTTGTATCGCAACTTGGAATAGTGCTCGTTGCTATATAGAACGTCAAATGTGTTTGCATTTGGCGGTAATGGATAGGGGTGACCAACGGCCGTTATTCGCACTTGGATGTTGTACAATGGTTGACGAACACACTTTCAGTATGTGTCGCAAACATGGTGGGGTTTGCCATGAGTTCAAGGTAGAGTTTAACGCTTTGGCACTGTGTTTGAGGGGAGCCAAAAATCTTGATGTACTCCTCATTTAATCCCGTGGAAAGAGCTACATGGAACGTGTTCCCGCCCGCTACAACGTCGTGCATGTGATCAGACATATGATTAAGTAGTTGGTGTCGCACTATGTTCC
>JBDWQI010000226.1:0-4117 GCA_039986635.1 Sulfitobacter sp. | reverse complement strand
ACGCGGGGGGCGACGGATGGAACGGAACGCAGCGGACGCCAGTGCTAGGGATACTGATATCGATAAGGCGACCACATTGTCCCTAGGGGACGCATGTTACGAGAGGGACGCACCTATTCCTTTTTTGTTTGGGTTCTCAGTTAGTGCTACGATAGGAGCGGAAGCAATAGTGTTTTCGGAACCTGACTGAAGGAGCTCTTTCGCTGACCCAATGCCTAATTTCCCACACACAACGCTAACCTTGAGTAAACAACGAAACTGTAACCCATTGAACAACCCTATTGCCGTGGCACAACATATTCGAAAACATGTATATTCTAACGATGTTGTAGTGTAGTCTGGAACTCTTGTCAACTTTCAGCGGTTTAATCTAAACCAAGGCACAGATTCCCTGTCGGAGCACGCTCCACCTGACTGGATAAACTTCATGCTACTAGTGTGCAATAAGCACCATTCGCAAGTAGCCCAAACACTGCGTTGAAGTACAGAACCAACCAGACGGTCTGGGAATCCCATGAAACCAACGGCCCGGCCAACGGAAGTCTGCGCCCCGAGAGCTCCGGAAAGTGACGTTGATAACATGTTCAATTGTTCTCGTGTCGGTAGCGCTGTCTCACTCGCGCTTAGCAGCGTTCTGGATGTCAATGGGGTTGACTGCCTGATGTCTATGGTTGCATGCTCAAACGCGAATAGTCAAGCCTGAATGCTGATGAATAGCTCGAATAGCAACTGGGCGCGACTCTGTCATTTGAAATATTGTGTGCGTTGTGCAAAGTCATCGACGGTCCCCGACGAACAAATGATGGGTCTGTCGAGGCCGTGTCTCGGCAAGGAATTTCCTAGAGGTGACACCAAGTGTACGTAAAAAACGCTCGTGACGATCGCACCACCTACATTTCTGGATGAAAAGGGGCTTGAGTGTCCAGCGTGGGACCAAGAAGAGAATGGTCAAGGATTCAAGAGGAGTCATCGAAGTGACCATGGCCGTCACTTTGTCGCCACGGTACAATGCCCATGCTTACGGAAGGTGTTATTCACTGGCCCGTGTATTCGTCAACTGTTTTTTCCACAGGAGCGTTCCCACCATCGATACATAACACCGATTCCAAGATCTGCACATACAGCGATATGTTGACTATACACCCGAAGCGTTTTACGATAAAGGTGGCACATTTCCGCCGAAATGGTTTCTTAATGACCGGGCTGCTTGTTTCGAAAAATGAGATTCTCGTAATCGTGGGAGGTGGAATTATTTCTCGGGATGCAATTTGTGTTTTCGCTGGTGTGAGTTGTTGGATGAGGTTTCGGGCTCCTTAACGTCGAATGAGACGCCTTTGAAAATTTAGAGCCAACCTCTGTCGTAGAACACCTTAGTGCATCGACGATATGGAGCAATCTCGAGTCTTGCCGAACACTATAGTAGTAGGCATCGAGAAATACAACGAGTAGTGTACTCTTGCGAGGTGACTGTGTGTCAACATACACATGGATACGAGCGTTAATGCCTGGTGTCCGAGGTGTAAACTCTGTGGTATCTTGAGGTCCGAGCAGGAATATCGTGCCAGCGAGCGTTCCGTCAAGCATCAAATCAACCGCGTCATCTCAACCTAAACGGAGGGCGACATGCCCTCGGGTTTGTTTGTCATGTGTCAGTGTGAAACTCTGTAAATTTAAGCCTACCACGTGCCCGACGTGGAGGGGTGGCACCTCGCCCGGCGACGACGCATATAGCGATCATATATTATCAGCGTTGCGTGATCGATCGCAGCGAATTTATGGAGCCAGGGGTGGAGCAATGCTGGCCCTCAAAACCTTCTGAATTCCCGAGGGACGAAGTGGGGCTGTGGACATGTAGGTACAGTGCCTAGCTCACTCTTTGAAGACAGCCTACTGCAGATAAAGTTCACAGTTTATGTTGAGCTTGTCTCACATTTACCACAACACAGTATGCGACAAGTTTCACCCCCCGTCGATGAGGGCAGCAGGGTTTGCTCCGGTCCAGTGGGACATTTTTGACAGTAAACGGATCGACACTATCAACAGATGAACGAGACGTGGGTGGGGGTTTAGTTGAGGTTCTAGAGCGGGCGCCAGAGGTGGTAATGAGCTCCGACTAGGGATGGGAATTATAGTGCGTCCATTACAGTCAAGTGTTTCTATTACCTTCACATGTTTCTTCGTTTACTTCACTCGGTGCTACTATATTTATATATGTATTTATATATTCATTCAGTTTCTGCACGGTCCGGCTCCAGTGACTCCAAGACATGCCTTCAAAACGTTTCGTGAGAGGCGCCGAACATCAGACCGACGCATGTCTAATGTTTAGCAGAATGCATCGCTCAGCAATCCATTCAGTTACGCTGAAACGACTGTAGGTCAGCACAAGGCAATATCAAAAATATTTTCCCCCCCACACATAACTCCAGACGTCCACGTTGTGTAGACTAGACTAGGTGAACATTGAAGGTTTGCATGGGATAGACCTGCCGTGTACGTGTTTCGCAGAAGACGCTTGGCTTTCAATCGTCCGGACACCTACGTCGAAGAAATATGAGGCAACGAACAAAACAAATCAAACCGGTTGGGCGCGATATGTTCGCAATAACCCAGCGTCTTAACCTTTCACCGTCGGAAGGTCAGTGTGTTTTGTGCACCAGTATGTTTTTGATATAACTACGCCATGGAAAATGTTCATCGCGTTGCACGCTGAGAACTATTGTTCAGGGGTGAGAATAGGCGTGCTTTGTACCTACGGGAGAATTTGACCAATCAGATTGTTGTACGCGACCAAAAGGCGCGCCCCGGACCAGTTGTGCCCTAGCATTTGTCTCGCGATCGAGAGAACGCAGCGAGGCGGGGCATCAAAGACAGGGCCAAGGGGTGAAAACGATCGGTTTAGCTCGCTTTGCACTGGTGCGAGCAGCTGGTGCTCGGCTTGGTGCTGACATTGGCATTTTGGGGTTCCATGCTGCTGCCGTCTGCTGTCGTTGATTGTGATGGTTGATGCCTTGAACTCTGCAGGAGCCAGTCACCGCTGCTGCGGCGGCGGCGCAAGCGGGGGGTGAGTCACGGAACTCTGCCGCCGACGCTAGCCCCGAACGCTCTAAGTCTGACTTCGTCCGGTCGGCCGCAACCTTATATCTTTCTCTAGGTCATCTCTTCAATGTGGTACTGAGTCAACGAGAATTGAGAAACTTTAGCAACGGAATGGTGCATGCTCTCTCCCTTCGTATCCTCGACGCAAGGTACGGTATATAAGGGTGAAGCTCTGATTCTACGAGTCTCGTCATTTCGATATTCCCACGTTTACCTCGCCCATCAACCCCTTCATTTGTTTTTATATTGCAACATAAGTTCGATACGGCGCGGCTTGTGACGTGTGGGAAACTTGAATATGGGTGCGGCAAACTGATCGCGTCCGGTTCCGAGGGAATATATATATGGTTTCCCTTTGCAAACTGTCCAGGAGCTACGTCAGAGTCATCCTCTTCGGACGTCACACTTTTTTCCTTCTAAGGCAATTGTTATAGACCGCTTCAGCTCTATCAAGCGGTGCAACTACCCGTTACCATGCCTATTGCACTACTCTCGTGGATTTCGTAAAGGTCAGAGTACATAGAAACGACGGCCGGGGAACCCGCAACCACACGTGTTCTACGTGGTGTTTTGACTGATAATTTAGGCAGCTCAAATGCGGGGCTCAGCGCGTTTCGCACCATACCTATGGTGCCTTGCTCGTCTGTAGTATCGAGTTGACCAGTCAGAGTTGAAACATCCAACCACTACCACCGGAGCTTGGCTTGCGAGCATTACATTGACGGGTTTATCGACGTGGGGGGTTGAGGCTGCCGGTCGGGCACGGAGACAAACATCATGTCGCAATCAGCCGAGCCGTGCCTTCCGTGGCCTTGCTTGAGTGCCATTATTCACGGCTCGCCACGATAACAGCTGGTGGAACTTATACATCAGTGCATCGCCTTTACCTCACGCGCAAATCAACGAAAGTCGATGAGGGAAGGATTGGACGAGGTCGTTCATCGATAATATAAACAAAACATGGCATGGACCGCAACACGAAGAGGGGAGGAAGGGCCTTCTAGGGTGAACCGGAACC
>JBDWQI010000225.1:0-3235 GCA_039986635.1 Sulfitobacter sp. | reverse complement strand
TTCGAAAATATAAGCTGTACCGGGACATTCCTTATTCGCCAGAAAACGGTATTCATCGACAGAAACGTCGTATAACTTGAGTTAGGTGTGCCCTGCTCACCTCGTTTTACTTCTTCGTACCTTAAACTGGCGGAACTACGATGGTATACCGTTTTATGAAATTTTCGAAAGTGAGACGGACGGGCATGGATGTTTCGCCATGAAACGGTATACCTTGACAAAAAATGTTATCCAACTTGGGGTTGGTGTACCTTGATTACCTGGTTTGAGATTTTTTGCCGTAAACTGGTAAAAAAACGCTTGTGTACCGTTTTTTGTCAGGTTTTTCGTGAGAATAGAAAATTAGTTTTGCTTTTAGATAACCCTAGGTAAACCTAGGGAACAGTAAAGTTCGAGGTCGCGACACCTCCGGCAGGAAGTGCAAGCAAGTATTCGTCCGTTCTTCACAACTGCAACACTCGTTCTGCTCATTTGTAGCAACCCGACCTATTAGGTGCAAAATTATCATGTCATTTCTCTCTTTCGGCATGTGCACTGTGTCAATGGCGTTGCTGATTGTGCCACCCGAGAATTCCTTGTATTTCACAAATGTTGGTGTCTTGATCTCCTGCTTGATGTAATCCTCTCCACAGTGCTGGATCAAACGCCCACAGATGATATTGCGCGCATGAATTTGGACACTTCCGTAATCTCCGGTATGTTTTGAAGTAATCAACTGGGCCAAAATATCTTTCTTGAGCTAGGCTCCTTGTTTCGTTTTTCCTAAGATTACGAACGATGTTTTCTCAAGTAGGGGTGTCACTTTTTGAGATAGATCTACTAAATAGATGAGCCCTGTGTGTACAGTATGTGTGCCGCTCGTGGGGTGTACTAGGATAAAACCATTCTGAAACCAAACCAACAGCGTGTGTCCCGCTCTCCCTCCGATAACTTTGTCCGCCTCTCTCCAACAAACCCTGTGCTGTATCGCGATTTCCCTTTTCATTGGGTCCCCCCTTCGTACCTGGTGGGGCCAATACTACATATATTTCGCAGTAGCTTGCGTGCAGCACACGTCGCGAATTATACGGGATTAATAGTGGAAACTGTTACCACATAAAATCGCTTTTGCTGTGCCAATGGTTGAATATTCCTGCCCGTGCCGGGACCGTCACGTATCGGTAGGTACCTACGGTATTCGCGAGCACTCAGCACAATACAAATTCCCTAACATCCTTCTGATTGTGCAGCTGAGCTGAGGTTTGCACGTAATGAGTCACTTTGGTTTGCCGTTGGTGATTCAGGCTTACGTTCGGTCTCACTATATCCCTGCAATCCGTCCCGGCGTTGCAAACTTTCGAACCCGCACGTCATAATGGCACTCCTGTCGAAACTCATCACCGGCATCGCAGTCTCTTAGATGTCCCAGCAAGATTTCCCGAGAACACGTGCGGGATATCGGACAGCGTCGTCGTCTTCTCCGCGGCACGCTGCACACGAGTACTCGAATCCATAACGTTTTCACATTCACGGGTGGATCGTTTCCTGTATGATATGTTAACTTTGGCCCAGCCTCGCCGGTTGCCCACTCTGTATGTTGTTACCCGCCTTACCGCGGGCTGCACCATCCCGAGTACTGGTCATTCCTTGTGTGCTCAGACCGTTCTTGGAAGGGCAGGTTTAAATATCGGTACGTGTAGTGTGCGGTTCAAACCTCTCTGCGTGTTGAACGTAACACTGTTAGTCTCCAGGTATCAAGTGTAATAAACCTTTTTCGATGATAGCTCTGAAAATTATTTCCGCAGATCGTTTACAACGAACTCGACAACAAACTATTAATATGTTTCCCGGAGGCTCCTCGACCCTATTCCAGCTGCGACACTAATCTAGACTTTCTGGTTGCTCCGCCCGCAATTAACAAACACTACAACAGCATGGGCCCGCCCACAAGAAACATTTACATATTCTGAGCAAGCCATTACTTAGTAGTTAATGTATATATTTAATTATATATATATATATATTCCCAGGTTAGCGAAACCATGCTTGATCAACGTTCAGCACAGGCCATTGCTTTGGGTTTAGTGCAGCGTTCATCGTTCCACATTTTTCTTTATCGACTTCAATGAGCTTTATCATGAGTACTTGTAGGCGCTTTCTTGATCGTGGGCTTATTCTGCACTGCTACTACTACTACTACTATTGTTATTACTTTTACGGGGGACCATATTAAATAGAACCTACAGGAAACTGAAAAACCTATATATTTACCTTTTTTTGTTGAAAATTTGATCATTTTTACCACGGTCCCCCGTGGCACTACTACGTTCGGTCTCGTAGGACCTGACCGGGCACTCCACCTAAATCTTCAACCTAACAGTGTACATAATACTATTTCTTCCTGGTGGAGCCTAGAACGGAATCTGATCTGAGTCGTTCGTTAATCTCCATTCTTTTATTCTATAGTTGTACGACTACCGCTACACCTGTGAACATAAGTATACTCCCCCCTTACTTTGGTAGTAAACAACTCCCAACCACAACGACAGACTCTGGTGGCGTATCCTGTAACAAGCACCACTGTCCAGGTGTACCTGTGCCTCCAACCAGTTTTATCTGTCTTATACAAGTTACCCTGCAACTGCCTTTGCGCCGTACTATCAATAGTCGTCGATAGTACTTTTTGAATTCGTCCGCGTTGGTGTTATTTCCTTGTGCATCTTGATTGTGTACCAGCTAATGAAGCGGGGACCGCTAATGATGCCCTCACACGCTTGCCCGATGACGTCTAAAACATCACGCCCGTGATTGTTTGTATTTATGCACGGCCGCCGACGGAATGCACTCCAAGCCAAAGCCGTGATGATTGTAAGCAAGCATTATCTCGCGGACTCATGATGTCTTGCTGCAATACGTACAGAGTGTCGGGTGCCCCCTGCTCTTGAGCCTCTTGGGCGTGCCGAACTGGTTACATATACCGCATCCGCTAAACGTTTAAAAGGCATACCCGGTAATCTACAAGATATATCCCCGACTGGCACGCCGCGGGCCCAGTATACGGCGTGCCCGTGGCAGGTTTCCTGCGCTACGCTGCCCAGGCTTAAAACGTGGCATATGTGCGGAGCATGCTATGCAAAATGCCGTCGAAAAACCGAAGTCTGCTCAAGACTCTGGGTGAATTGGGTCCTTGGCCAAGGAGTTTTTGGCAACAATACTGTCTACAAGGTTCCTCTCCGGGAGGTGCCTAGGGGAGTGG
>JBDWQI010000224.1:0-3355 GCA_039986635.1 Sulfitobacter sp. | reverse complement strand
TTGAGAACCATCATCACCACCAATATCAATGTCACCACTTCCACGGCCCTTCGGCCCTGTTCTTACGCCCGACCTCCCTTGACAACAGCACCATCTTTCGCCTCCTTCTCCTGATTATGAACAGCAGACCCCGTGGCCGCGTGGGTGGCTGATCCTGGCTCCGACCTGTCTGCCGCGTTGGTTTGAACCTCGATGCCGGCCGGGTCTTTAATGGGAACGTTACTTGTCTTTTGCGCCCGAGCGAACCTAAAAATCTCAAGGGGAAAACATAACCGGAAGGCAGGGGGTGGGGGGTGATTTTATTTAAATGCTTGTTTTCCATCTTTATTCGTTGGAAGTTTACACGTAGCGATCTTCTGGACAAGCCGTTGTCCCAGGTGTCTTTCCTTCTCCCTCCCGGTGCGAGCTTGATGTCTATTGCGCATAGGGTTCAGCATTCCCAGTGCTCGTCGATTTTTATCTTACGTTGCTAGCTTGCACTCTCGCCCTTTCCGACATTCGTTTTATGCGAGAAAAAGTTATTACGAGTACGCTCGGTGAGACTTGAACCCACGAAAGTGATCAGAATACGCCCGTGGACCACCTACCAAACCAACGGGGACGCCGGTTATATTGATTGAACAGGTTTAAGCAGATCATTAAGGGAAAAAGACGTAGCACGGTGACAGCCCGCCCCCCTTCTTCCACCAGCGGGAGATTTCATATGGGGCAGCGGGAGGTGCAAGTTTCCCTTTCTACTTGTTAAAAAAAAGACTGTATGCATATCTCCTTTTCTCCCTTCAGACACCTCCCACCTCCCCAAATCTTTATCTGGTCGGCGTGTATAAAGAAGAATGTCAGAACCACACCTGGTATTCTATACCCCTAATACACGGTACTAGTATACATCTGTCGTCTGCCCCGTCGTGTGCAACCAACACAAAAAGCCAGCGGCGAGCAACAGCAGCAACAGCGTCGGGAGTTTTACAACGACGGTGGCTGGTTCGAATCGGGAGCACGAAGCAGCAACGCGAAGGAACTGCAAAAACTATACTTCGCCACGGTTTTACGAACTGCATCCAACGCCCGGCATTCATCCCCTTTCCACGCCTGGGAGAACAATTCGTGGGCGGGTACGACCATTGACGAGATCATGTAGATCGGGACGTGGAAGTCGGAGAACGGCGCGAATTTCTACGTATGACTGACCACTTGCACGCAGACCCAACCGTCAAGGAGAAAACGGGGGGACTAAGGCCTGACCACGAGCGAGACGCCTCTGCCTTCACCTATTGAGTCAGTTTTCTTTGCGTGCGCGCCGCCGCACGGCTGAAATATGTCAGTACGAAGCGGGTTGGGATGTCAAGGGAACGCCCGGTAGGTGGTAATCACAAACAAAGAAACACAAGGAAGTTTCAGGGGGACCACCTGCCGCGCAGAAGGCCTCATCAGTCCTAAACTTGCCTTGAATTTTCGTTGGCAGCGGAAAAATAAAGTCGTGACCCAATCCCAGGAACCTTCAACGGTATGGATTAAAGGATTTTCTCTATTTTCGCAGAGGTAGAATGCACATAGTGATCAATCTGTCGAACCCTAGCCTACTCTGGGTAATACCACAGGAAATCCACAGACCTTCCCACCCATCCTACAGTTTGTCTGCTATTGTCTTGTGCACTATCATTTCAATCCCAAGGATGAGCACCGCGCTGAGAGCGCACTCACCGCGGTGTGTTTCCCGGGCGAGGAGCTCCTGTCCTGAAGCAGGAGGCCTCATCTAACGCAATACTTACACTGAATGAACGTTGGTAGCGTGGACGAATACTGTGGTAAAACTACTGCATGGTAGAATGGGAGAAGAAACGCAAAAAATTGTAACAGAGGAAGTCGAAAAGAACAAAAACAAGAAAGAAGACGAGAACAAGGAAAACATGAAGTAGACCGAGAAGAAGAAGACAAACAAGAAGAACCGAATGTGGAAAGTCGTACCAGCAGTAAAAAATACTAACGAAGCCGCTGATGGCGAGATGAAGAAGCTGTGGGCAGGATCAAAGGGACATTAGGCAAACAGGCAGGAGAGACAATAGCGATAATAGCTACAGTACACTACAGACACAGTGGGAACGCAAAGAGGTTTAATCGCGTTTGAATGCGAAATGGGAAACGCCACCAAAAAGTAGAGCGTCCACAACTAACAAAGAATTCGACTCAAAATTTCCAGACGAAAATCACCGCAAAGGCGGAGAAAAATGTAGAGACATCAAGAATAGATTAGAGTTTTAGCCGGGTTACAGAGAGTATCCAAAACAAGCATTGAAACGTGTACCTAAACTTGATATGAAGGCAGCAGGGGCAGATAATATAGGGAGCTCAATTATAAATGACTGGGACAGCATGGTTACTATTACGGGAGACCATTGTTAGTAGGACCTCTAGTATACATAAAAAACTATATATTTACCTATTTTTACTAAAAATATTTGGTCTTGTTAACTATGGTCCCCCGTAATATGATAATTATGTTGTTTAATTGGATATGGAAAAATGTGTTTGGACCTAAGAAGCGAAGAGAACATATAGAAGTTAACGTGTTGTAGCAAGGAGGCAAGGCTGACCCGGAAACCATCAGGACGATATCCCTATAACCTGTAAAGCACCGTACGTACGGCACGTATTTTTTTAATAAGGTTATGAACCACAGAATGAGAACCATTCTGAAAAAACATCAAAAATATGCGAAAGGCGAGCAGGGTTTCGACCAAAACGTAGCTGCGTAGACGTTATATACCGGTACACGTTAGGAGTTAAAACATAGGGTACAAGGCATAAACGCAGGGCTTATATCCGCGCTGTTTCGTTCGACTAGACGTCGTAGGTCAACAGCAAGAGCACTCTGCTAACGCAGAGAGGCGTGGGATCACGACCCACCGTTAGTATCGACTACGAATCTTAGGTACCTCGATACATATAGGTCCAAGCTGGGGCGAAGGGACTTCGGTTGGACCTGGTGGGACGCATAAACTAATATCATACTGGAATTAGAGAAAATCAATTATCTTCTGAATTCGAGGAGACGATGCGTAAAAATAAAATGTCAAGAAGCTTGCTACAAAATAATATTACAATGAGGCGCGTGACCTCGAGGCGCGAGTCGGTCGAGCTACAACAGTGGATACGGCAACGTGTGTAGGCACGCATGGCTGGGCCAAACAGAGCCGAAAAACATCAAACCGTCATGTTTTTTTAGTTCGACTTATTAACGAGTATTCGTAGGCGTACTGTGCTTGTCCACGACAGCAACGTGCGGGCCGTGTCCTCAGACGTGCGTTGTCAAGCCCATCCTCCTACTACTGTTAAGCGGACGGAGAAGCAGGAGAAG
>JBDWQI010000223.1:0-2910 GCA_039986635.1 Sulfitobacter sp. | reverse complement strand
AAATATTATTTAAACGGTTTATCCTGTTGATGTTTGGCGTACCAACCTCTCAGGGGTTGGTCGTTTTTTCTAGTTTTTACAATCGGTACGAAATGGTTCGACCGCGTTAACAAGTCACCAGTACTTTTTTATTCCCCTAGGTGGCCCCCGGTTTCGTAAGTACGAAGTCAAACTTGGCCGTCATCTGGTTTACGCCGACTTAGTACAAATCAACTTGCCAATCTCTGAGGGGGTTGTACGCCAAAACTCAGCAGCGTAAACTCATCAAAAAAGAGTAACGGCCGGACGCCGACCCCGTACACCCAACCTTACGTTCGGTCCTCTAGTGCACCGGTCCCGTACGCACAAACCTTACGTTCGTTCCCCTAATGAACTACAAACGTTCGCTCTACCCTTGCATACATACGGGGGATATTTTAGCATCAAACTCGGGGCCGTATTGTGACATCACGAATGCCTCGCAAGACGAGCCATACGCCCATTCGAGCTGACCCAGACATCCTAAATAGTGCTTACAGTAGGCACACGAAACACCGCAATATATATGGATTGTCAGATACTCCCAGACTAGTACCGACAGCGTATCACAAACATCCTCTTTATGGTGGCTGTCGGTTGGCTAACTCATGCCTGCTACACTACTAAAACTGTTTCAAACCTAAAACTGTGGTTACAGCATTATGATATCTGGACGTAATCGAGAAATCTAAATAGTGACCGGTACACCTGTAGCAATCATTTGGGCCAAACAAGTTGGAAATCGTATCGGGGACGGTTTGGTTCTCTGAACCGATTGAGTGATCCGCCTATATCGTGTCGGCGGCTCTAATCGTATAGTGTGGCATGAAAAGAGTAAGAACACCTCCACCTACGTGCGTTCGCCCGGTCAGCGCAACCGCCCCAGAGTAGTAAGGAAATTGCGCGTACTCCTTGTTTTGCAGTAGTTTATCTGACAAATAAAGAATAACTAAATATCCCCGTAAATATATTTGTAGCCGTGTCAAATATTTCCTGATTTCCTTTCCTGACTACTTTGATATGTATAGTATTCCCATACGATGATGATTTGTGCCCGTAGGGTGGCAGCGCCGAGTCTCAACCCGTCGTCTTGTTTGTTGTCTTGGATCTTAGCAAGAGCCATGCTTGCTGAACGATCGCATCATTACTACAGGCTTGTAAACGATGAGGCGGGTCTCGAGACGAAGATGGGGGATAGGTTTGAAACTGTTTTTCACATACTTCTTTAAGGATCCGTTTGTATCTTGTCGACAGTTCTTGTTTTCTGAGACTATGGGAAGAAAGGGAGGAAATGCTCCTATTGTAATGCCTTTACCATGCTGTGCCAGTCCTTTCGTACCATGGACGGAATCGTATGATTTATTAATATATTTATCAAGAACTTCGCATTCCTTGGTTCGTAGTTAGTCGACACCAAATAACTACATTTGCCGAACGCCGTCCGTGACTCGCTTTGTGCCCTCGAAATTGTTCCGTTTATCTCCCTGTAGTGCTGATTCTTGATCCCATTCTCCTTGAGGCTAGCCTTGTGTGCCTCAATGCCGACTTGGCGCTCTTGCAGAACGCTCTTCGCAGTCGTTTTGCCACATCATCTCACCCACATGCTCGTGGTTCGCCCTCTCTTGACCAAAACGAGCGCATAGATAAATCTTGCTTCCCGTTCTCTCCTACGAAATGCTGTTTGAGGAAAGCAGTCATTCGTGGATAAGTTGGGAGCAAAGACCCTTTCAATAGTGCTCTGTCTGTTTCTGCTGTTGTGTGGGATCATGTAACCCTTAGACACGTCCCATCCAGCGCCGTTCCGACAGGTATCCACCGAGTTACTGCCTTGATCGGACAGGTCACCACGCGAATCTCTCCCTACGGTACCATTGTCAGGTTGTCCGCTCCGTCCCTCAAGGTCATATGCCATCGCAGAATGGCCACATTCTCTAGCAGTCCCGCTCGTGTTTTTTATTACCTCGCGAACGCCATGTATTGCGTCACCCAGTACCTTTGTATGGGGTTTCCTTTTCTAATATTGTCGCACAGACTTGTAGATGTTCCTAACCATCGCTTGTACGCTGCCGCTGACTTTCATGCGTAGTTTATTGTCAGGGCGTCGTGTGCATACATATTCCTCCACACGTCCCTGAAACTGTGGATCACGAGGACAAGCCTCCCGTTCGTACCGCTGCCCGCAGTAGTCCGTATACTAATGTTCGGTGGCCTTTGCCGCAGGAATCTAACCAACACACGACGTTTACCCTGTCTCAATGTTATGGCTGAGCCTTGTCCTTAGCTTCTACTTTGTTGCGTGATAATAGGAATTGGTGGAAAAAAAAAGTGGTTGAATTTCGTATTTTCCAGGAAAGGCTCCTTGCTGAAGCTGTCCTCAATTGTAACAACCTCTGCTCAATGTTTTTTCATCTATGATGATGGTCGCTTCCGACTTTCCATGATTGTCGACTTCGCTCGACTCCACATCTTATTGAGAAATATCAAAATCTTTGTCGTTTTCTCCTAGGCACTCTGGGAACAGAACTCGTAGTCGAACTGGTGATACCCTAACAAGAGATGCGTCTCGCTTGCTTTTTGTGTTTTTTTACCCGCTATCGTACCGGGTCCGTTGAGAGATCGTCGCGCCCTGCAGCACCTTGGCAAATTATACAATACAAAGCTAAATAACACTTCCGCCGTTCGACTCGCGATCTTTGTTTAAGTTCCATTTATGTTGGTACACATTTTCTTCGTTAATATAAATCAAATGCCCGCGTTCCCCAATATCGAAAGGTGAAACCGTCTCTGCAGTTTTGGTGGTGTATCGATTAAACTGACGGCTTTTCCCCAGCACTGAAAACGGCTGCGCGGGTACGATCGCCTCTTTTAGTCTGAGAAACCACCACTGGTTTG
>JBDWQI010000222.1:0-2966 GCA_039986635.1 Sulfitobacter sp. | reverse complement strand
CAACAGCTGGGTGCCGTCGCCGAGGTGGGTCGATCCGCAAAAACCTCGTCCAAGCCAGGAAGTCGAGGGCGACGCGGGAAGCCTGTGCATGCGGCGATCGACCTTCGCGAGGATGACACTGGTGAGCGACCCTTTTAGCTTCACTGGTGTGTACCGCGTGATAGGTTTAAGAGCTGCGTACCGTGTGCCCGACTGGCCGATACTGTTATTAACAATTTCGCGCAGCAATGGCGTGGCAAAACGTCTCCGCAGGATCTCCTCACGCTGGTGCAGGCACGGGGAATGACGGCGGGGGATCGGCAGGGATTTGGCCTGATAAAGCTGTCTCCTACCCCTACGCTCCACAATCAGCTACTGGACGCGACAGAACGCAGACCAGGTCTGTGAGTCGATCGTACCCTCCTCGACCCGGAGGGAATCGTTTGGACGACGCTGTCGTCTACAAAACATCAAGGTCGCGGCTGGCGTCGCCACGCATAAGGTGATGCAAAGCGCTGCATTCCAGACGGACTTGGCGTCAACGTTCTTCAAGGCGTCTACGTTCGAGTCTCGGCTGTCGGCCTCGTTGAAGAAGGGAATGGGAGAACCATGACGGCCGAAAAAAAATAAGCTGGCGAGGGAGGTCAAGAACGAGCTTTTCGAGACGACAAAGACCACATTGAAACCTCTGAGCGACAAAGCTCAGGTGACCAAAATGTTCAAACATCCCCCATTTCCTGTTTTTGCGTTTAGGGGCGTGATCTTCTAGAACGAGCTAACGGTATTGTTTTTTTGGGCTCTAAACTGCTCTTACTGTCGCCAGTTTGGGATACTGCTTGCCCAAGAATACCCCGCCGTTGGACGTATTACAAAACAAACTGGTGTTTTTGCCTCGGTTCCACGATAAACGAGTCACATCAATGTTCTAGCCTGGCGTGGTCGAAAAAATCGACACGTGAGTGGCCGGGGATGGTTGCGGCAATTGGCATTCAACATCGCGTGGTAAACTTGTCGAGAATAGGAGACGATCAACGTCCAGCCTTGGGGATGACTTTCGTTACTCTTGACTTTAGGTTGTCCGTGAGACTTGCCGTGCCTTTGGGATTCTCGCCATCCCGTCAAATGCGCGTCTTCATTCTGGAGCGTCCAGTCGCCTGGATTCTAATACTCTATGTAGAGGTTTCCTTTGTTGGACTGCGAATCGACTCCCATATTACACCACAAATGTTTCCGTGTGTTCTTGTTTAAATATGCATGAACGGCGGCCCTCCACCACGTGCTTCCTTCGCTAGGCATTTGCAGAAACGTCGTGGCTTTGTTCGCAGGAAACCGCTACAACCTAAAACAAAACGCTGGACACGTCGCAGCGGTCGTTGGTCGCTTCAACCACGGAACTTTCGGACAGAATGGGAAATATGTCAAAGATGCGCTTTCGGGGTGCGTGGACGAAGTATGTTCTGGATATGAGGGTTAGGGGTTTTCAATCCGACACCAAGAAGGGAATGATGGAACGGCTTCCGTCTCGCCGTGCTCACAACTACGGCCGGGCGTTTCCCAGTTTGGTCGATATGTTCCCGCGTTTATATTACCGTCTCATGACGAAGCTGCCGAACACGTCATTGTGAGCATCGTACACATTTTCTTCATTTATTTTGGAATGCCCAGCACTTCTCCCTCGATATGACTCGTTGAGATCGAGTCGAGATGTTAAAATGTCTTCCTTTTTATACGCTTGTTTTTTCCCGCGCATGTAGTGTTGTGTCAGGGCCAATGCCTGCACGTTTCTGGTCCAAATTTGCACGAGTTCATGAGGTACGACCGTTGGATGGTGTACCCATTTGTCGGCCGGCCCAGCGCGTATCGAATTAGTTTCCGATCGGCATACTGTGAAGCCCCCGCCTACGCAAACATAATGATATTGCGTAATGTAATTCGACGCGATGATTTCCTACGATACACGTTGTGCTGGCATCTGGCGTGATTTTCTCGCCGCTCGATTTGTCCGGGACTCCCGGGACTCGCGGCAGTTCGGCGCAAGAGACGAAGCTCATGGCAGACAGCGTGGCTGAATGGGTCGTGCCACCCATCGGAAAAGCCGTCTCCGGTTTGGCCTGCCGTCCTAAGGTACTGCGCTGCGTTGATAGATGACCTCGTTGGTTTTCACTCCGAGGCTGTGGCAGCAGTCCAACGTGAATCTCGCTATACACAAGAAAGCATGATTGCAGCCGTCCGTAGGGAATCTCGTGCCATGCTACTGAAATGTCGCGAGTCCCAGAAGGAGGCGCCTTTCAGCCGTTCTGCCCAGAAGACCCCACCCGGTCGATCCGCATACCGCAGGTGAGTGTGGTTCCCTCCCCCTCACGACAGATTCACATGTCGTTGATTGCGCTGTGCCTACGTAATAGTGGGAAGTTCTACATCACGAGTGTGCAGGTATTAGCGAAGGCGTTGGCTCCGCGTAACATGCGGTTGACATGATTTCCATATGCGCATGCACTAACTTATGCCGCAGGGGGACATGAAAACGCCAACGAGGAGCAACAGTCTGGCAAGCACGCCTGCATCTGCACCCAGGCTGAGGCGAAAGTACGAGAAGGAGCTAGCTAGTTGTCGTGGCAAGAGATGATCAGAGCCGGAACATTAGCAAAATCTTATAGAACAAGAAGACTTTCGAAGAATCATTTGTAAAAATGATGAGCCAGCGTCGCCTATAGTCCAGTCACATGTTCGTCGGCCATCGAAACATGTACAGCGTAAGCATCGAAGACTACTATTTTCCACAACGCATGCGGCCTTTGCGTTTTCCCCGGTTGGAAAATCTTTTGGAATGAATTATGAAGTATTGCTTCTTTGTGGAACCAAAACCCTAAAAATTGGTGCTGGCCGACAAAGAAAGGAATGAAACTGTTTTCGGCGCTCTTTCCCCCCCGCCCCCCCACCCTCCCTACTATTTATATTGTATGTAGGTTGGGTTGGCGTCGGTTGGC
>JBDWQI010000221.1:0-4022 GCA_039986635.1 Sulfitobacter sp. | reverse complement strand
GTGCAGTTGCCCCTCTCCTATATCAGTGGACAGTAGTCTGTACGGAGTCGCCGATCGGCTAGACAGTCGCCTGTGGCGAGTAGATAACATCGGCCTAACGGCATTACAAGCAGTGCGGTATGTCCAATGCCGATTGCGTGGATATGCGGCAACGAAACGATGGCGTTTCTTAGATCCAGAAGATGAATCTCGGGAGAATCTCAAATGATAAGCACTGGCGATCGAGGGTCCAGCAGCCGTCGGGTTTTCTTGTCGCTAACCCAAGGTATTCGTGTTTCGTTTGCTTAGTTCGAGCTGAGGCAAGCAAGTATGCTCCGCGCACACTCCTGCGCTTCTTCTCCCCTCATCCTCCTCCTCACTCAGCCCCCTTTAGGTCAAAACCAACAAGCAACACAAAAAACCTGGAAAGTTTTTGTTTCTGTCGTATGCCTCTCGAATCTAAGAGCTTGTACAACGAACTAGACGGTTGCCCCCGTCTGAGAGCGCCTGCCTCTCCTGCGGGGTGCCTGGCCTAACTGAGAGGTCGCGCGACACACGCTGAATGCGGACCTCACATGTCTCAAAACGAGGAGACACTAACCTCGTGCCAAACACGGATATTGATAGAACATGAAAGCGCAACCGGACGAACAAATGTCATGGGCTAGGAGCACGACACGAACAGACACTATTAATAGTTGTTTATCCAAACATGGGAATGCAAGCAGTGTTGGACAGTCCCTTCAGTAGAGGAGTCCCAATGAATCGGGCCACGTTGGGCCCTAGTGTACCCTTCTCCACCATGGCCTCGCCCTGCGTACGGGTGGTCGCGACTGCCCCCGTGCACACCGAAGGCGTGAACAAATCATTGTGGAAACAAGAGAACAACGTAGAAAACCCCCACAAGATCACGACAGCCTCCCAATTCGGCACGCTCAAGCGGGTGCTACATTTCTTAACTTCTCCGCGGGCATGTCTTTTTCGCCCGAATTGTGCAAGGGGGATCAGACCCATCTGTGCGTGCAAGACGTAATTCAGATGAGATACTGGTGTCACCTTCAAGACTGTCGCCAACACATGTCTCCCCTGGCGGCCATCAATGAACACCGTGTTATCATCATGGTGCCTCTGCTCCCGTTCTATGATGAATTATCAGAGTTATTGTATTGGGAAAGGCTACAAGACAACTCAAACTCCAAAATATTGGACCAGATAGCACCAACTATGGTTCGGGGCAGCAAATGAATGGAACGGGCTGTAATATCCCTCGTAACTTGATCGAACTCCGCCAGCGTGCACAAGTCCCTTTGCGGCGCCGCGTCGTCTAGTCCGTTCTCCAGCTAGCTCTCGACCGTTGCCACCCGGTCACGATTAATGTAGGTTGCGAGGCACAGTTTATCGGTTAATCCCGCGTAAGAATGCACTGCTGTGGCTAGGATCTTCTGTTTTCGACATCGGAAATGTGTTGGAGCGTAAACAGGATAAACGAAAGCGTACGACAAAATGTCTCGAACTCGCCTAGTGTTACCTTATCAGGCGAAACGCAGAGTGGAGCATGATCAGCCGCAGCGAGCAGCGAGCAACCTTGCTCAACGACGATCAACAGAGAGAGAGTAACAGGTGCAGAGGCGCCTCGTCTAGACAACACGTGTGATCGATTCTAGCATCCGACCACCTTCGTATATTAATTGCATCAAAACATCCCGACGTGGGTACTACAGTAGAAAACAATTGAAGGTGAACAAATCGACATGCCTGACTCAACTGCTCGCAGTCAGAACGTTGGCTTGGAGATCGGCTGGCACCGGGTGAGCGGCGAAAACTGTGAAATAGACACGCACTCCGGTAGGGTGGCAAGCCGGACATACAGCGATCCAACGTCAACTAGATACGGACTCGTTTCTGATCCGTAGAACCAAACCTAAACCCACCTCTGCGTGGACTTCTATTTGTCGGCGTATGTTAACTTCGATCATCAGTTTCTAGGATAGGGAAATTCCGTCGGCGACCGATTCAATAGCCTTGATCGCGCTGGCGCTAGTCCCTGTGACCACACCAAAGAATACAAGACCGGTGAGCACGCCCGTTACAATGCCATAAACAATTATGATCGCGTTCAAAAAGATGCCGCCGTCTCCACTCTCCACCAATGGGTCGTGAGCTCTTCGTTCATACGGTCGGGTTTAGCCTTCTCTTGCTGCAGGCACGTTTACCTCCCCTTGAGTGCCTCCACGTGTGTCTCCATGTCATTCAGCTCGAGCACACATTCCATGGGTTCTGGATATGCCCGTAAATGTTACAGTCCAGAATAGGAACCTTCTTAGTTCACATACCGCATGTCTCAGCTGGAACACGTCGGTAGCTTGACTGTCATTGTTTACAAGAACCACTCCCTTCGCTTCGTCCATGCCCCCTTCCACCCGGATATTGCCCGCCTATGCTTCCGCAAGGATTAGGTCGGCTTGGTGCTGAGCGCCAGTCAGATCAGGCCGAATCTGCGCACGGCAAAGGGTCATCTTCAAGCAAGGCACCTTCGCGAAGGGTTTAAGGAGAATCCCGTACGTTCCAAAGTCGTTTTGGCTTTGCTTGTGACCCACGCTACACGGGACTGTGATGATGAGGACATTTTGCCCACCAAAATTCTGTATCGCCACGCCGATGTCGTCGTGAACCTCCAGCGTTCGGGCCTTGTATCTCAGGCGTGTCTATAAACCTAAGCGGTCCATCGGGCCGGGTTGGCTGTAATTTGCGGGGTGACGAGGTGCTGACCAACCGTTTCGACTCGAACGTTGTCGTTGCAGTTCTCCTCCGCTCTCGAACTGGAATCCTACATCAGGTCCGGGGCTTCCGTGCAGCAGGTAGTTACCTAAGGAAGACTTTCCCATACCAGACTTACCAACTACCGTGGAAGTTGGTGTGTCTGTCCTCGTTGTGGAAGTGACAAATGGGGCACGTGGAGTCACCATCGGACCTCAAACCGTTCCAACAGTAAGCACGGCAATGCACCCCGCGAAAGATATGTGGCAGATCTTTAAGAATACCGCGTAGTGTTTAAGCAAACAAAGTAAATATGTTTAAGACACAGTGGTATTTCAAGTGGGCACTCACGCAGTAGTGACGGGACATACTCCTGTACTCCAGACTGACACGTCGTTGGTAGCGAATCTAGAACCTTGACATAGAGCTCACTAGCTGCGCCTTCTGGCGCTTGACGCTACCTGGCGATGATCATCAGCAGGAAGTAGCGGCCTGTACTATGGCTCCATGCGGCGTCGCTTTGATTTGCAGCAGCATCCCGGAAAACCCTTCGAAGTGGGTGATTCCTCTCACAATTTTCGTGGGAGAAAAAACAAGTTTGTAGGGACCCGAGACATGGTAAGAAGCTTAGATTTTTCATACACGAGCGAGTGAACGCTATGGTGGACGACTACTGGTACGACTAAAAATGTTCGTATCGAGCTGAATTACCTTGCTCTCACGATGGCGCTCATTGGCCGAATGGAGCCTGCTGATCTTTGACCTCAATGCTGTAGCGAACCAGGTACCGGGTTGTAAAAAGTTCCATTTGCAAATAGTGTGTAGTTCGTACATACATGCTTCAATAAGTATCACTGCACTCGAATACTCTCCCTATTAATAAGAGAAAACTCGCAATCCCACCCCCCACAGATGAACTGCGTCTCTTTCACGCGCTTTACTCCATTGATGGTTGGAAATGAGATGATATATCTCTGCCTTGAACTATCGGTTTATTCTGCCGTCACTATCAACTTCGCCCCTTCCTCCAAGAAGTGCCCAAATTTAGTTCAAAACACAGAAAAATCAGCAACAGCATCAGTGGTGGAAGCAGCAGTACGAACAGAGCGAGACAGTTTACCTGCTTTGGACAAGTGATTTCTTGATAGCAAGATGCGGGCAGGGTTACATGAAGAACGTTGGGTATCTGGTTGCTGTGTGTTGCACGTGAATGGTTGTCTTTGGGCATCGTTTGGCATTAATGCCGGGCTTTGCCAATTTCTGTATATATATCGTTGCGAGGACTG
>JBDWQI010000220.1:0-1692 GCA_039986635.1 Sulfitobacter sp. | reverse complement strand
ACATACTTTCCACTTGTTGTTCGGAATTCAATAGTTGGAACTGCGTCTGTAGCATGCGTTCTTTAGTTAATTGACTCTCGAATATACTTTAGTATTGTTCTGCGCCTTCATCGAACATTAGGCATTTATTACTGGATATGTTGATGATTCCTGCCCAGTCCCACCCACCCTTCCTCGCTTCCTTCTATTCTTGCACCCTGTGTGGACGCATTCACTAGAGTCCGATCTTTCGTGATTGTCCAACACCTCACACAAACGCGTTGTAGACCAATACCGCGGAATGCACGAGGCGAAACACACGTAACTAGTGGGAGATTACATCATCGGCCAATGCCGCTTAAGAATGTCACGCTACTGTCCAGAGGCTCTGTCGTGCGTTTTTGTACATATCACCGCGACGACGCTGCCCTTAGTCGCTCCCGTAGAGTAAAGCGGCAACTCCTCTGCGTTCCAACCAACAACCGACGTTTCTTATTGCGTTTACGGCTGTTTCCGGTACCCACGTGCTAGCCCGGCTACCTAGTAATAAGGGGCGCACACTTCACCGCAGTAGTGTATCATCGCCAGTCGGAAACAACGTAGTTCCCGGAACAGCACGTGCTCAAGAGTGTGTTGGCCACAGTGGTGCCGGCATCAGTCAGCTAAAACACCGATGGCAGAGCCCTATCAGCCAAGCACGGAGGGTATATGTTAACAATTGCGCAGATACCGTTGACGCTGCACTACTCGTGGTCGCGGCAGAATCATTCAGTGACATTGTGCCCTTTATTGTATTATCTCGGAATTTTACGGTCTCGTGTTCCGTTTGGTAAAAGCGACACATCTACTCGGACAGAACCGCAGAGGTCGCTGCGGGTTAAGAAATACAGTTACTGTAGTGTATCCAACGTCGATCAAAGTGATGTTGCCCTCGTCGTGCAGACACAGCCATATTCGATGTCGAACCGATCCGCGGGAAACGAGACCAACTGTTACGGCAAGCTCCCCGGGGTGAGCTGTCAACGCTCACCTGACTCGCCTCCTCAGTTCGTACGTTGGACCCTTCGGCAGTCCTAGTGGCTTCATGCCTTCGCTCAGGCGAGAGCGAAGCAAACGATGACCAAATACCCGATTGCGATCGATGTAGATACTCCATATTTCCCGTCATCACGCGGAATGATGCGTATATGCGGGCGAACAGTCGGCTTAGCCCATAATAATGTTTTAAGTTTTGCACGCATTCTCTTCAATGCCTGGGTTGCGTCTATTGACACTCGGTGTTGGTCCACGCGCTGCATGCGCTGTACACCTTGGTCAGGCGTTTTGCATTCAGCAGGCTGAAACCGTCTGCTGAATGAAACACCCATCCTACACCACAGAGCAGACCGCCTCTACTCTGCGCCCAACGACTCGTGGCTGCATGCCTCGACTCGTCGTACTTTTGGTTGCTCCCACGTCCTTCCGCCGCAACACCCCCCCAAGTCTGGTATGGTCCTCCAGATCTTAAAAGAGGGCGGCCCCGGATGACGGAGCTTTTCTTCCAGTCTCAGCCAGACCCGCCGCTTGAACAAGCGGTTTAGACTGAGATCGCGGCATCATTTTCCTCCGCTGTAGCTCTGGGCGATTCCACTCCTCCAGGTCTTCTTCTTCTTTCAAGCTTCCTTTGGTTTAGAATTGACGCTTGAACTGCAATCAATCTTCATCTGAGTACCC
>JBDWQI010000219.1:0-2868 GCA_039986635.1 Sulfitobacter sp. | reverse complement strand
ATCATCGCTACTACTGCTGTACTCTCTCGGTATCTCTAACACGGTATCTCTGCATAAGGCAGTAGCTAGACACTTCAGGCCCCGGTGATGGCGATTATCCGTGGTACATCGCATGCTCTTTGGCGGTTGTCGTTGTGTGCTTGAGCTCCCTGCAATGCCAACGCGCTGTTCCTTTGATGCTGCACCAGACTGCAAAGCTTGAGGACTCTTCGTCGAAGGAAACCAAGGCAGTCAAAGAAGCTCGAGTCTGCGAAAGCATACCCCATGTTCCCCGGCGGGTATCTAACAGGACGCGTGGGTACCGTGCACTGGTGTGTGTCTGCCGAATTCAAATAGCGGTAACTCGTCCCTCCAACGTCCTCCCAACTCAATCGAAACCCCACCATGCTTACACAAAACACCATAAGATTGCAAAAGATGAAGCTTGATATACGAATCTGGGCCATACGAAAAACAGAGGTGCATGCCAGTTTATTTTCCTGGTTTCGGCTCCTACATGATTTTGCCTGACCAACCCGTGACGTTGTGATGGCGTTCCCGGTATTTGCTCTCACCCTAATTTAGGGTTTTAAGAATGGGCGCGAACACTGGTGGTGCTGAATATAATATCAACGAGTAGAAAGAACGGGTTCATGAAGATTTCATTCCTTTAAAGGTATCACATGCACTGGGGTAGGTCCACACCATCCAATGAAATTTCCACGTATTCGCTTCTGTATGTAGATATATCTCGATTTTTGCGTATTAGGTATGTTCGCGACGTTTAATAATTCTTCTATCCGTTGACATCCATAACACCCCGTGCCCGCGCGGATTCTTGATCCTAGCTTCTAAAAGTATACGAGCACTGGCTGTGGTCACAAAACGACGACATAGATGATACTGCATTCACCCGTACTACTAGTAAAATCTTGTTTTACCGCAGTAAGCAAAGTAAACCATGCGCTGACATGTCTTCGTACCAGGTATTGGTTACTGCATATAATTAATATTCAATTTTATGGAAAAACATGAATGGTCTCCAGGAACAGACTTTCAAAGCCCTGTTTAGAGTAGGTTCAGCAATCTGGGAGGAAGGACCCTTTGGGGTGTTTTTGACTTGAACATTGCGTAGCACGGTCTGCATTTCGGAGTCGTCGTCCGCAATTGACACATTTCCGGGTTCGATACTAACGCGGCGCAGCCGTGTTTATCGTCAGTTTTGGCCCGTTTCGGCTGCGGCTTGGGGTCAGGGTTAGGGATAGGGTTAGGGTTAGGGTTAGAGTCAGGGCTTAGGTTGGGTCTTCGCCCGTACCTTGATCCCAACAGGAACAAAATTACCTGAACAGCCTACCAACCTCAAGGTCCTTTCTCCCAGATTGTGAGGGGACCTCCCAGCGTACGCGTTTTAGTTGGCGGGACTGTCCGGACAACCGGGCGACTCGTCACGATGCTCCCCACCCAGTGTTTTCCGAACGCGTTTTGGCATTGGGTTATGTCGCCCCAGAGTCTTGCCTTGATTTTGTCGCGGCCAGTCAGTTATCGTCGCAAAGTCAAAAGCGAGAGTGTTTGTATTTGGGCGAGAAATGATGGATCTTCGAGCATTTTTGGTGAAAAGGAATGATATCCTCAGAACTGAGAACTTGCTATCAAAATGGATGAACATTCAAACTACGACTCCGGGAGACAGAAAACTAGAAAACTAGTATTGAAAGCTCTCAGGAAAAAAAGGGGACATGATAATGAGTATATCGTCATTTTTTACCTTCCTGTCGAAGATACACAGCGTTTTCGGCAAACAAGAACAGCTGTTGCTGCAATTGGAATTTTTCACGAACTACTGTTAGTAGGTGGCCTGCATTTCTGGCTATTTCCGTGCAGTAGTTTCGTGGTCAAAGAGCTTGCATCTCACAAATGTTGAAGAATCGGGGCAGACGGACACTTGTTGATCTAGATGTGTACGGATAAAGAGAGCCGTGTATTGTGAAGAACGCACTCACACCGAACACGATGGGCACCTGATTATATACCAGATATTCTTTTTTCTCGCCGCTTTCACTTTTCAGCTCAACTTTTCAAGGGCTGCAGTCCCGTTTCGGGGGGAACGCCCTCGAATTCGGAGCTGGTGACCCCAAAACGGGACGTCTTGAACGTAAATAACTCGTAGGAGGTATTATTTACTCTCGGAAATTTCAGGACAAGCCGTGGTCACAGGTTTCGTCCCTCTTCCCCCCCGGTACGTGGTGTCATTTTGATCGCGCATAGGGTTCAGCATTACCACTCCTCGTGAAAATTCCATCAAATGTTGCTGACAGCTCACGCTTTCGCTCTTCCCGCAAGTATTTAAATGCAGGTCTCTGGCGGATACGGCGGTTGACGAGATCAAGAAGATTGGATAGTGGAAGACGGAGAGAATAGCGAAGTACTTTTTCGGGCCGACGACGAGTTCGAGGGTCGCGGCATCCAGGAAGAAGCGGGACCACACCCATGCCACTGCGTGCGACCTCCCACGGTCCGCGGCGTTTGAGTAGGACCTTTCGTCGTGTGCGCCCGACGTATAAAAATAACAGGTCCGGGTGAGACAACAGCGCCCGGGAGATGGCCAATGATATTCCGAGAAACACAACGAAGTCTGGGTAAGACCACCGACCGGGGCAGGAGGCCTCATCTATTTGGTCGTCTCTGGATAACACGGAATAATCTGGTAGTGTATGGTTAGAGAGTACCAGGCAGAGATCTTCGAGATATCCAACAGTGAGCAATAAAGTGCTCATTGCAAAATCCAGCAAGGTTATGCAAGACACAACGTACATTGGCGTACCTGGTGTCTACTATATCGTAGGTGGCTTAGTTGCTGAGGATCAACGTATGAAGCTATACTACACCAAG
>JBDWQI010000218.1:0-7311 GCA_039986635.1 Sulfitobacter sp. | reverse complement strand
CGGTTTCTTCGCCCGGCGCGTGGTGTCGAATCTATTGGCGGGGTTCAGTCGTTCCCGCCGATCCCAACCCCGACACTCTCGTCCTTGCTGTCGGAGTGTTTGCTTACCCATGCAGTGGCCAGCCTCTCCTCTCCCCAAGCTGTGCCCATTACACTCTACGCTTTGGCGATGCTCCTCGTCTGCTGTTGGAACGAAGTCATCGGCATTGGGGTTGAAAATAAAACCCATCTCAACTACCCCGCGTCGTCAAAATTTCACCCACCAGACCGCGCAGGGTTCCTCTCTACGGAGGCTGGGGCTCGTGTGACCACTGCCAGACCTTCGTAGGTTCCAATAGTCTCCGGCCCACCCCGGTTTCGTGGCAGGCGTACATTATATCACTTTTTTGTCATCTGTCGAAACCCCCCGAGCCGCGGTCCACCTTTAGACCAATAGAACCTCGTGCCACCTTGTAGCCCGACGACAGCCAATGTATGTTAACTCCTTTGGTTTGTGTTCTGGTCGGCCGTTGGATGGACGTTGTAGTGTTTGTTGTATGTGATGGGCATCAGAGCAAACAGCACCTCCGGGTCACGCAGGAACTCTGGTGTGGGCAGAGGACTCGATGCTCCAATCAAGCGTCCTGTTTCTCGTAGTAAAAACAGCAGCGCAAAAGCGCCAGCAGGAGACAAGTGATCAGACTGTGCCCGACTTCGCGGTGTGTCCGCCTCTGGCAATGTTGGATGTACATACCTGGATAATTCTTGTTCAATACCCTCTTCGAAATTCAGAGTTTGACATCCGATCTTCATCAATGCCAAGGGTCCCCGATTTAGGACACACTTGCCTGTTCACCAGTCAGTTTGGCCGAAGGTGTCCTATCTTTTATGAGCGGTACTCCGGATGCACATTACGAAAAATAATGCCGCCCGAGAGATGTACTCCCCTGATGTACTCGACTCCCTCCGAGAAGCTACCATTGCCGATGGAAGCAAACGTCTCCCATGCGAATAATTCCTTCCAGCGGAAGATTGTGGGTGATTATGTATTGAGATGTTGCTTGTATTAATGCGTTACACATCCGAACATGCAAACATTCAACTATTGTTCGAGTTTACACCAACAGTATACATTGGCTTCCATGACGAAATAATGACTCGAAAAGAGAGCGATCCGAAGACTCGCCTGTACATTACGGGAAACTGAGGACACGACTTGAAGACGATAGATCGCTATACTTGAACGGTAGTATTGCAGTGGCAGCGCGACCTGCACCAACACCCTGGGTATGGAGGATATCGGTATATGTAGAAATAAGTCGTTGAAAACGCTGGGCGTCCGACGACGTATCGTCGACACCCCTGCTAACACGGATAATAAGTGAAACTAATTTGATTCAACGTAGCGCCCGCGGTGAACTGAAAATAACACGGTACCTGGCCATTCCGTGTCATTCGAATACGAACGTGTATCCGGAAAATCGGAAAAAAATATTTTGTCCGACGCTTTCGTCCATTACTGCGAGGGTGCCCGAGGCTGCGGCAGGTGAAAACGCCAAGGCTGAATTATACTTTGTAACGCGCCTGTGCTGTGTTGAATCCTAGCTACCTATACATTGAAGAGGGAAAACACTACGTATTAGTGGGCCCGAATGTTTTTTTTGTTGTCTTCTAGGCCGTACCGTCAGTGACAACTACTGTCACGGCAGGTCCACGATTGGCTACGACCATCTCAGGCAACTGCAAACAGACACGGTGAATGCAGTTGTTGGGTCCCCTCGCTGTGTGCCCCTATTTATAGATGGGGTGCCATTAATGTGATCGGTTGGCTTTTTCTTGTAGGCGGTGATGTTTGCAGTGGTCTTTTCTGAAGACACGAAAAAACTTACATATGTGGTCTCGTTCGGATAACGCAGTGTGTGAGTGAAGATGCTCGCCGTCTCATAAGCGCTACTTTATAAGCCCTGCACTTTGTTACGGAACATTTCGATCTCGCCGAGAACGGAGACTTCACCGAGTACGTTTGTTTTAAAGAGTATCCCGCGCTATTACCAATGATTATATCAAGGACCAAGTCCATAACGAGGTACCCAAACGGCCGTTATCAAGGTCTAGTCTTCTGCGCTGTATGAAGCGAACAGTTATAGCTGTTCAACTACCCACGTCGCTGATTTGAACTTCCCGGACAAAACCAAACGACAAGCCATGCAGTCTGTGGCTACGATAGTGCAGAATACAAACATACAGAGGCACCGGACATTTCGTGACAGAGACAAAGAAAGAGTGCAACATCGTGATGACCGAGATATCTTGCAACGCTAATGTGGTGCAACCTATGTTGGCTGGTTGAAATACGAAACCCGTACGTATCCTGAAGAGTGCTAACATGTGGCCACTAGCCATGCCACCGCCAATGCACATAGTCTTGGGGATGGTTGTTCTAGTCGTTCACGGCTTATCACTACAAACAGGTGCCCAACTCGTCATGGCACATATTATTGGCGTAATGTGCTGCCGTTCGTGAGTGCCAAGTCTCTACTCCTTCGAAGTACCAGCTAACACCCGACCTGCCGCCAAATGGGCAGCGAAGCTGGTACGGCCGAGGAAGTGAGTATCGGGCGTGTTCATAATGAAGCCTGAAACGAGTTTTGTCGAACGGTGAACGTACGGTGTTGTATTTTGCGACGATCAGCTGCGTTTGGTGTGTCAAGACCAAGATGATTTGTCTAGGGCCTACTTGGTCAGCCGACACACACGGGACCGGGACTGGAATCAATCTTGACATATCAATGTACTGCGACAAAGCCATCTGCAAGGTAGACCGCAACAACACACCGCCGTGATGTTCAGGACTGGATTGCGCAACCGAGGTAAACAATGTTCGCCCGTAGGCGTAGCACAACGCAACCACGATAAAATGACATGAAAAAAAAGAGCAAACAGAACAGTCAATGGCTGATAGTACTCCGGAAAGACATTGCACGCGGTCTTCACCATACGTGCGCGGGTATTCTAAGGCCTTCGCCGTATTACTTCGTGTAATATATTTGTTGTTAGGTACATACAGACACATGTGAATGTGATACGCACGCACGGCAGGCGTCCCATCCCATTCTCTCCACGAATGTCTTACATATGCAGCAGGATAAATTGTCCTGTTTCAACCCTGCCTTCTCTGGGTGCGTGCCAAAGCTGAGAGCGTGAAAACGAATTGTAAGCACACCACTCAATGTATATAGCTGTAGTTTGTCTGCACCCTGCGTTTGTTGCATTCTCTTGCGCATATTCTGACTTCGTTTCAACACCGAACAAACGCTACGAGACATCATCCAGGAACGTGTTTTCTGTCGCCCTGTTCAATTAGAAGTAGTGCACCTCAAACCGTAAAACCTGTGTCGTGTCGATACGGGTTAACCCCGTTCCAGACCCTCCCAGCTGTATTGGCTGTATTCCTCAATGTTGCCGCCCAAGAGTGCTCTTTCGAAAGTATGAATCCCGTACCAAGCACTTGAGCTAGCTTAGCAGCGGCTGGTGCAATTCCGTTTAACCAAGATGTTGACCACAAAATCACATGCTGAATATCGCTAACACAAGGTGCGTCGCTTTTCTATGCAATGAGTTTGCGTTATCGCAATCACTCGACCATGCCGGCTCAGATCACCCATGTTATTGAAGCCATCATGTAGCTATTATTTTGTTGTGTTTGCTTGAATTTGTTCATGTTTCTCCTCTACCTACGGTGACCACCCATAGCTTTGAACAGTGGTTGCAATCAGGTGCAAACTTGTGTCCACTGCGTTGTAATTATTCCAAGAGCGTTGTCAATAGATGGGGTCTACAGAAAATATGAATTTTCACCGGCTGGGGCCGCGTCGTGGTTCTGGTCCGATCCTGAATCTGGTCGATATATTGGCACCATTTACGATGCCGCATGTGCGATATTTGTTAATGTTTCGGAGGTTGACATCAACGACTACAGCAGTTTGTTGCTATTTCAAGATAGCGTCTGAATCAGGATTCATGTATACGAACGAAACACGAAGGTGATCGGAGTTCTACTGCAACTGTAGCATCACGGTTATTTTGTTTTTGTGGCTTCCTGAACAGTAGTAGACTGGTCTTGTTTTTCTGAGCTGTGATTGTGGCAACAACTGCTGTTTCGGTTGATTTGTTTTGTGTAAAAAATCAAGATTTTGTTCGCTCCTGACGACCATGTCAAGCGGGGGCTTGACGGTGCTCACATTGCCTGCCCGTCGCGACTCTGCATTTTTTAAAATTTGGACCTTGCTGATAATATCAATCCACTCGTAAGTATCGAACGGCTCCAGTCTACACTGCAAAGTGTGTAATAAATGTGAGCAGGTTGAACTAAACATATCACAACTAGCTCGGGTTAAGTTTTTGTGTTTTAAGGTGCTTCGTATCTAGGTCTATTAAGTTGCGCTTGACATCATGTATTATGTATGCTTGTGCTGTTTTGTGTTTCGACAACGATATGTTTCAGGGTGTCCGACAATGTCGTGTCCTTCACGCATGCAGAATGTAGATAAACGAATGTACATGCTCTTCGACTGTAGAGTAGCAATAGTCATGTTGCCACTACTGTACGAAACTGAGTGAGCATGTAACCACAGAACCTTCGAGTAGGCCCAACAACAGAGACGGCAATCCATTCCGGTGTGAACGACACGAGAGGGTAATCATTTAAGTGGTTTATTCGGAGTTTCGCGTATTTAGTGGCGTACGCTGTGGAATAATTCATGTGCAACTGAATTCTTCTCTTTGAACCAGGAGACTAAAAGTGAGCCTGTTGGCAAAGCTCATACGTTGCTCGCTTATCCAATATGAACTGGGAACTTTCCTTCTGTTCATTCGCATTCAATTGGGGTATTTCTGGAGTCAATGTTGGCGTCCGCCCGCCGCGACGAAGCCCGCCTTCCAAGGTTTACGCTGTGATTGTTATTGTCGCCAACAATATTGAACTTGAAAAAAGACAGTGCAAAGCATCGGGCGATCGACTTCGCTTTGTATTAACAGCAGTGCTCAAATGTTGTCACACAGTATATAACCCTCGGTCCGTTTTCACCTAGTTCACAATGGTGCGAGTGACCATGTACCATTGGGTGAGACCGATTGATCACGGCAGAATACACTACATTTTAATGTTTGTCTGTCGGGTTCACCTTCCGTGCTCTATACCAAGTCTCCATCCCATCTACTGCGCCCGACCAAAACACATGGATAAATGGTCCATCGCCAAAAACAGTCCACGAATATATAACGTACATTTTTTGTTGGTTCACGCTATTCTAGTGTCTGCATCACTTCTTCCCACCCATGGTCTGTGGTTTCGTGTTTACCCTTTGGTACATTTTAATGTTCTTGCACTATACACACAATATGAGAATACCAGGTAGAACTAGAACTATTGCCTAAACAAATCCCCTGTACTTGGGTTGTTATTGATGTATCCTGCCCAGTTGGAAGACACGTCATCCAACTGATTCTAAACACAGTTAGAGTATTCCCCACATATTATGTACCAAGGATTTAGGTTGGGTTAGATGTGCATTCCGATTTCAGGACAGGCATGTAGTAACGTCGTCGACCGTATGTCGCCGCAGGGGCGGTATGTTGTTTCAATTGGGCACTTGACATTATACGACGTGTACTCTACCGATAGTATGTTCGGCGCATTGAAAGAGCTAACATATATCAATTTCCGCGATCAAGATGCAGCAATATGCCGCTGACAAGACGTAGAATATATTCCTGTTCTCGGTCTCATTCTAACCTGCTTGTCGATGCCGCTGCAATGTACACCACGCTAGGCTGTCCAATGAACTTCCATTACGTATCCCCTCCATTCCGATCAGAAGCAGATCTCCGTTCCAGACATTGGGCGATCGCTCGGACGGGAATTGCAGGTTATCGTCCCCTCTCCGTTTTCTTACGTGCAGGTGCCATTTGTGCTAGACGCATAATCGTCTATATATACTACGAAACGTACGTTTCCTACCAATCCTTCCACGTATATTATTGCTCCGCTTACTACTACGGCTTCTACTATGCCCAATTTTTACACAACTCGGCCGAAGTCGGCGGTAAGGGAAACAACAAGTGGCGCATTGAGTTGTGCGCGTAAATATTTGGAAAGACATGCATCATGATGAAAAACCAAATCAGTTGAAAAATGGATGAGACTGATGTGAAGGTTCTTCGTCAAACCACGGACTTGCGTTGGTGGGTTGATGTTGTATGTACGGTCATTAATTGGGGATTACACATATGGATGCGTTTAGACTTTGGAAAGCACGTTTCCAACGAATCCTATCATGGCGCTTCAGCCTTGGGCAGGCCGGTAATGCCATGGTAGACGTTTCATGATAAGCGCTAAATTTATGCCGACCGCTCCATGAAACGTCACCTGCGTCTTTAACAAGTTCACCTACTTAGGTTCGAACGCCGATTGCTTGAACAGTGAGGCGGTTCAACTCACAGGAAAGACCGCCGTAGACTTGAGATCGTTCACCCGTGCACTGCTGTTGGACAGCGGTGTACTACAGTTTGTGCATTAACCAGGTCAATTCCCTGCGAATTTGGTTGATTGCCTTTAGGACCCCAGTCGGCAATTACCCCGAAGAATAATTTTTAGCAGTGTCATATATGTCAAGGAAAAACGTATTGTGGACCATTGCTTACAATTCCAAGGGCCGAAACACACCGAGTTGCACATTCATAGATAAACTGCTTCGCAGTGGACCTGATTCATGTCTTTAAGACAAGCCTTGTTCATGTATGAAAACAAGAAGTTATATCAAAACGATCATTGAGTCGTTCCGGGAAAATGAGAACGGTACACTGATATGTGGCCCTGACGGGTAGTCTCCGCGTCATTCGTAGGGCTGATGTAACAAAGGCTCCAGTAGATAACAATGCTCCCCCGCTAGAAAAGGTTCGTTAACTGGGCCACCTTATCTACTTACCCATACCGCTACTGGGTCAAAAACCATGAAAAGTCCGAGGACCACCGATGCAAACCTCTCAGCCAAACCCCTAGGTGGCATTGTCTAGCATGGTCTATACGACCCCTTTGCCGTCCGAGCGCAGAGGACTCTCACGATTTGGGGTTAGCGGCTGTGCCTTGCCTTCGTTTCCCGGCACCGTGCTTCGCACGTTTCTTGTTCCTCGGCCTCTGGCAGTGTCCGAGCTGATAATCAGTTGCTTGATTTGAGACCTGCGTGAAAATGTGTGGGGTGTATTACTGCACCCGGACGGTAGTGTGACGGATCGGCCAGTACGTATTAGGACACGAGATAGAGATTATACGAAC
>JBDWQI010000217.1:0-3824 GCA_039986635.1 Sulfitobacter sp. | reverse complement strand
GTGAGATGATTTCTCAACCCCAGGTTTACAGAGGTACAATGAAGAGTCTTGACGACAAAGAGAGGCGAACTGCTGAGATGGCATGACCAAGGTCAAGCATTAACAGACTCTGCGCGGTTGTCAACCATGGGCATTCTCCCAAACCAAAACCACGAGCAGGCGTTGTTGCAGAAATAAAGCCCACGCTCGTTCATGCACATGCTACCCAACCGGAACTTGTAAAAGGGAGATTTTTAATTAGGCAAGTCCAACGAGGTAATTATAGTCAATACGAGAGACATGGGGCCGCACGGACGTGTAACAGCAGCGGCAATGGCGTCGACAATGATGTCGGGGGCATTGCCTCGAATACAACAGATATTTGCACGTGAACCCGCCAAGACCGGTCGAAGGAGGCAAGGCACTGGGCCGACGAATGGCACCCTACAGAAGCAACGTTTATGCGACTGCAACAAAATCGTACAATTTCCCGCAACCATATGTCGGGCGCTGTAGCTTAAATTAATTAAATCGTTGCATGCGTGATAAATGAAAATACAGGTTCAAGGTCACGTACTTAGTGGATGAATCGTAGGTGATGATGACCCAGTTGCAAACCGGTGTACAAACAGATCGGAACGGTTTTCTTTTGCGCTGGCCTTTGGCGAAACTGATGCGTAAACCGTAAAACTGGTTGGTAGGATACTATGCAGACACGCACCACTATTTCGGTGCACGCTTGACAGGAGTACTCGGGGCGGTTATAAAAAGGATCCGCCAACTCATGTTGATGTTGTCTGAAAAACACAAGTGTCAGCACACAATAAAATACCCATAGCGGGGTTTGTGTCCGGTACGACAGCCACAAGCTAAAAATGTCATTCGTGAAGACGAACAAAATGCTTGTTTTTGTACGCAACAAGATGCGGTACTATAAACGAGGACATACATATAAACATTTACGTGTTCTGCGTGAGAAACGTCAACACGCAATATTGGCTTTCAAGTCATAACTTTTTTGTCGACAGAAGGCAGGAGGTAGTAGGCATCTGCAACCGAACAAAGGGCAAACGAATCAAGGGATCATATGGGGGATAGCGAGGAGGACATTTGCGAAAAACTAAAGTACCAGGTAGCTGTTATCGGTCTCCCCGCCACTATAAATAGAAAAAAACGAAAATGCATCGTCCGAAGCCCCTTTGATGGCGTGAATAATGGCTGCTAACCCGGATTTTCTCGTTTGAGCGAAAGGCTACGTAAGGCGTAAGCAGTAGCCTTCCGACAGAGAGCAAACATTTTATCAACTAACCTTTGGGGCACGAGGGCGAGACTGATTCTAAGGGCAACGATAGGCGGTGGCCGTTCGCGCTGCTAGATGGGGACAGCCAAGCTGTCACCCGAGCAAGCGATAGACTGGATATATAGGCAACAGCGGGAAACGGACTCAGAGCCCGTATTCTTGAGTTCAGGTCCATCAACAATGAATGGATTCGACATGTGTGCCAACCGATTTAGTGGGTGGGATATAATAACAAGACGTAGACTGGACAAACATTGTCCGTACACGGAATCCTCGAGACAGAAGGCCGGTGCTCTATTGAAAGTCTTCCCGCGTTAATCTTACACGGCTGCCGTGGATCGGAGCTGAATCGTTTAACTAATAAGTTATGCGAAGAGTAATGTCGAGTAAAAGCCTGCGCTCTATTGAAAGTCCTCTCGCAAGGATAGTATGTACAAGGGGGGCGTATGTACAAGAAGGGGCACACCGTACAGTCGCAGCACAAGTGTCAGGTCACTTCGAAATCACCAACCGAACATTTCAAGAGCGGACACAGCTTCGAGTATCAAGTCCATTAACACTCGTTGGATTGTGAGCGAAAATAAATTTATTGAACGTTCGATGCCAGCAGACGGGCGCCTACGGAACCATGGACGCTATACCTCCTCTAAACAAAACACATGAAATGGTCAAACAAGACGGATTGAGTAGATCTAGCGGGATCAGACTATATAGACTATTGGCCACGACAACTAGACAACTATACCGAATCCACATTCAAACGACATACTGAAGAAGGAGAAAAGTATTGGTTTCAGCGTTTCGTTTTGTCCTAACAGCTCTCGGTACATGATTCTAGCGCGGGGGCGTGAAAAGGTGGAATTGTTGGAGGTGCGACACCTTGTAGGGTTTCAATACAGGACTAGTGCTCGAATATGCTCGGTCCGCAATAGGTACATTTCCTGGTTTGCGTTTTCGGCTGACTTTGCCAGGTGAGTAGCTGAATAGGGGCCGCGTGGTACGGGGCAAGCAACATAACCAAAACATGATTTTCCTGTCAACCTTCGAGGTAAAGTAATTGCTAAGGGATGCGGTGACGACCCAATCGCATATATGAACGCCCCCCAAAATTCTGCGAATATAGAGGTCGCGGCGCATGCTTGTGGACGACCCCTGGGTCACATTGGTAACAAGATGACCTTTTTCATCGTCGAAGAATCGTTTCCATTTTCCCTGTTCTCTCGGACCGCATTCGATATATGCCCAATCTCCAACCCGCGATACCGATCTGGTGCTACACAACACCCGAAAGACGTGATACGACTCAAATACACGCGCTGCGCGACTGACGGCCATTGATTATGGAATTTGTGGTGTTTAGCGACGAGCTGCGCGTGACTTCGGAGCCGAACGTGTATTCATCGGTCGCCCGCCAACGCAGCACGAACCCCCCAATCGAATATGTGGTGATTTCGATATTATTTCGTTTGGTAATTCTCACGAAATATCCGACGCGCTATGGGCTGTACGCACATAACACCCAGCTACCACTTAAATATAGTGTACGAGTGTGTGCTAGGTGTAGTGGTAGGGGTACTGCTTGAACGTGGCTGATAATTAGTAAGGACCAAGTATTAAGTACACGTACACGTACCAACGTCGGCACACGTTGGGGGAGCACTCGTACACGATTGACCCAGCGGCCATCCCACCAGACTCTTGGTAGCTCAAAAACAACAGTATACTTCATCCCACAAACAAGTGTTTAGGGGATTAGTCCAACAACCGAATTGACACCAGGGATTGACAGCAAAACACTCGGCCTTGCAGATACACGGTTATCGGCACCATACCCCATGCAGCAAACCCCAGGATTGCACATAGGAGGCTTGTTCCCACTCGAACATTGGCCGATGACAATTTTATATGGAACCTTCGTTTCCAGCCGAACACAGCACCAACCATCCCTTGACCGCAATCCCGTAGCTGTCGGACCGGTTTGTAACGACAAGTTCCATGATAGCTCTACTCTGATCACGCGCAACAGTCGCCTCTCGCTGGTGCCGGCATTCATATCGGCGCGTGTTGTGGATGGATGGCGTCCACTAGTCTATCCACGATATGTGATCACTTAAGAGTTTGATACTGTTTCCAGGCCCCCTTCCGAAGGGTGAGTGATATGCCGATGACTAGCATGTTTCGATTTGTGTTGACTGCAACCTTGAATGCTGCTAGGATGCTCGAGCTGGTTGATCATGACATTTTTGTTTAGTGCTGTTCGGGGAATTAGGGCAAACGGCGGTTCACGCCGACATAATCCCATGTATACGTGTCACAGAGTTCGTCGGAACAAAACAACAGTTGGAATAAAAAAACGTCGATCCTCTATATCGTGCGCTTTCCGGTTAAAAAAGAAAATTTTCCCTTGCACAGAGGTCTCGATGTATTCACATCCAGAAACATCCTATCAACTCTAAATCATAATCTAACTTCCGTTCTTGATTTTGGCGATAGCCAACCCAGTGATAGAAGAACTGTATTGCGCGAACACAACGTCTAATATAGC
>JBDWQI010000216.1:0-2869 GCA_039986635.1 Sulfitobacter sp. | reverse complement strand
TATATATATATATATTTTTAGGAAATATGAGCCCGTTTCTTCCTTGCCGAAGCGCATGAACGTTTGGTGTCTATTGCACGTACCTCTAGTCCCTCCTATTGGTCATAATATATACCTGGTATGAAGGAAGGTCACACACGCAGGCAACCCGCAGCCGCGTAGCATTATTTCCCCGCTCGTGCCGAACATAGGTCCAAAATTGAATACTTGAGTTAGGTTTCCTAACTGTGCCGAGCTCATGTAATTATCTCACTATAAGACTATTTTCATGTTCCGTGATTACTTTGATTAGGCCTATGTTAAGAGCGACGAGGATGTGCTTGCCGCTCTTAACGTCGACGCCTACCCAGACGGTGGACCGGTCACGTTCGAGGCTATATTCGGAAACAGCGCGACCTACGATGCCTCCGGCGCTGTCTCCACGGCAAGCGCTATGCTCCAGGTGATCACAAAGGAGATGCACCGAGTGCTGAACTCAGCTTGCTTGCCTGCGCTCATTTCGTTTTTGGAAGTTGTTCGCGAGCCACTCTACATATTTTCTACCGGCCCACGGTCGAAGAACCAAAGCATGCTATTGCACGGGCGAGGGGCAGCTCCTGACAGGTCGGTCCCGGGTCGTTCTTCCGTACTCTCCGCGCTTCGGTGTCAACGCCGTACCAACATCCAGGAGTCGGGGAGCCAGTCTATCGTCGTTGTTGGATCGGTTGGATCGTTTGCCGGGCTTTCTGACAAGATCAACCTTCAAGGCATTGTAGTTCTACAACTCATCCCACGGTCGGGGTTGTATTTGTGTGCCCTGATATGTTGATATTGTAATGACCGATTGACCTCCTCCAGTGATCAACTACGATTGTAGTATCGAGTATGATACTTTCTCAAATAGGTTTGTTTCAGGACCTCTGCAGTAGCCTTTACTTAGTAGTAAGGCTTGATCGCAAAAGCAAACCGACTGCTGGCACTCTCGCAGAAAGCGTGTAGTCCACCGTCGTATCGGGGTGTTTTTTTCTTGTTGCCAACCTTGCTCTAAACTGACATTCCTGGGCTCCTTCCGCAGATGTATTCTTTGGTGACCGGCGAAGAAAGCGATATATGGCAGGAAGAGTTTCAGGTGAGAAAGTGGAGTTTGCGTTGCGTTTGAGTGTGCATGAAATAATGGTGGCGCACGGGCTGCGCTGGAAGTGACGTACAGCATCCGCGTCTGGTGTGGGAGCGAAGTGGGGCCGCCCTTTGTGATTGTTACATGCAGTGCTACCGCTGCATGGTTTAACCCCCAGAGGTTGGTGGCCAAGGAGTAACTGTCTGGTGGTTTCTTCAACCGGAACGTGATTGGCGCACGCAGAATTATGTACGATCGTGTGTAGTTTCTCAAGCGTTCACCTGTAGCTCAACGTCGTTGTGGAAGCCAGTGCCTCATTGCGAATACGAGTGTAAATCGAGGTCGAGGGTTGGGGGTAGCGTTGACCCCGGCGTTTCGAAGCAAGGTTTCAGGGTATGTACAGAGCAGGGCTCCCGTGTTTGCCTACACAATCATCTTCCGCTTGACCGGTAATGCGTATTTGTCATTTGTAGAAGTAATCGGCTTTGAACAGAAAAGGCAATACCTCACATTCGTGATCCACTTCTGCACACACCCCCCGCTTTACAGCGCTAGCTTCAAGCAAGAGGAGATGAGTGCTCAACTGATCCACTGATGTGAAGTCCTCCCTCGGTTGGTTGCCGCGTCCATGTTAATATACCGATAGAGGCTTCTGCAAGAACAAGCGGACAACAACGACGTTGTTAACATGGTGTACACGACGGCGCGCTCGACTGATGACGCTTTGTCGGAGAGCGTCTCCGGCGAGATATTTCTCTTCATTATCACCTGTAAGTCAATTCGATCACCCTTTGGAAACGGGTACTTTGTTGCAGCCATTGTCCATAAATCTGCCGTAGGGGTCTCCAATCGCCTATGGAGGCGTGCGACGGTGCGGATGACACATACATTTTCTGGAGCTCCTCGTTTGAGGAGCGGTACACCCTGAAACCCTCGCCAACAACTGGTTTCGAGAAAGAATGCAAGTCGGCCGCAAACACGGCTCCGTGGGCTATCGGTATCTAACGAGCAATACGCTCTAAACCTGAAGTACAAATCCGACAAATATGTTTTCGGCATCTTCTTTGTTAAATGGCTCGCGTGAAAACCGTTTTCGGCTCAGCGTACAACCTCAGCTACCAACCATCCATAGACTGGCTGGCCTTCACAATGAACGAACGACTTACGCTTCAAAACGGCTCCCGTGTTTCACCTCAGCCCACCGTTTCTTGCCATGTACCGACCCTTGCTATGTTAGGCGTGTTTTTTCCCAACCTGGCAGTTGTTATCTGAGTCACCTTACTCACAGATCGGTGGATTGCTCAAGAGCCAATATTGGACGAAACTGGTTGTGCAAACCTTAAGGGACAGTCCCGTGGTTTAGGCATACAGCAACACAACGTAATAGTGCTCCGGCGATATTTAGGGATTCCTTATTCGATAGTACAGTTTGCCTTATCATGTATTCCCTCCTCGAAGGAGTCTCGTCAGAGCACCCATTTCTAATCGAGGCCGTGCAACTCCTAAGCGCAACTTGTATCGTACATATCAGGCCTTCTACGATGGAGATTTTTCACTTGAATTTGAATGAGGCCCCCCAAGGTAGAATGCGGAATTCAACAGGGACACACATATGAATACAACAGATGTTTAGGATGTATGGGGGCGTCTACCTTCACACTTGCAGAGATGCCACGCACTGTGGTACTGCTGTACCTCCTGCAACTAGTACCCGGTACTGACGCCGCGGTGGCTCACAAAGTGTTTCTCCTGAATGTGACAGCTCCGACGAAG
>JBDWQI010000215.1:0-4199 GCA_039986635.1 Sulfitobacter sp. | reverse complement strand
GCACAAGTTACATACTCATCCTTTAAATAGCGCACGGTAAGGACGCCGTAGTGGCTCATACTGTGTTTCCCAACTGTAATACCGTCGTCGCCGATACCCTCAAAACACGACAGGCGCCTCTTGAATTCGAGTTCCTCGGCGTTTGCCCCCCCCGCCTTCATGACGAGCCCTATCAGGCATCCATTTAGAAATTGGGTCGGGAGCTGAAAACCGCAACTGTTTTTCTTTTCTTTTCGATTGTATGTTGGTTTTTTTTCGCAAAGCGAACCGGAGCTATTTTTTCGGTGTTTTCGTTTGTGACACCTCTACAAATGTCGCCTTGATGTGTGCATGTTAACCCTGTACTGCACGGAGTTTAGACACCCCCGGGCCGAAGGAGCACACCGAGAACAAAAAAAACGTGGTTGTATTTCATCAGCAAATTAATATGGCCCTACCTGACGCACATAAAACTGACTAAATATTTCACTTCGGCTGTGTACCCCCTACCTTTCAAGATATGCACGTTAAACCTGTTTGACAGAACTTCGTATGGTCTTGTACTCCCGCAAAGGAGTTGCTGTTGCTCAAACTTACATTTACTAAACGCACGGCAGTATCAAGAGTATCCCGCATGAAATCTCAGCAACTAAGAACAAATGTACCAACATTTAGCACTTGAGACATTTGCGAATTTTCTCAGTTCTACCTGGTTTCACCCAGCAACAGACCGATAAACCTAGCGCGAGGTGCTCTGTTCCGGTCTCGTTGTAATTAAAAATTTGTTTCGCCCTGTGACCAACAGTCTCTGTGAAAAGCGAAAGGCCGCCCGAGTGATGTATTTTTCGTTTTATTACCCTGTAATAATGAAGGAATCCACGTAGTAAATATAATACACCACAGTAAATGTGGCCTGGAAAATCAAAGATATGACCCAAATCTTATCCTTTTTGAACCATCCGATGGCGGCTATGCAGTTGTTTCCCACGTCGCAAGTAGGGGAAATGCACGGGAATCGTCACCGTCCCTGGTTTGGTTTCTGCAACAGCAGTATTACAGTAAGTAGTTCGGTTTGACAACACTCCCGGGGGAATGCCGAAACCGTGCTCCCGGCAATCTTGAGTTGAAAACAGTGCTCCCGGTTGTATTGTGGTGAAACCTTCTCAGGCTACTACTAACTTTGCCCGCGAGCAGCTGGCGGCTTGCACACTGTGAACCCTTACGTATTTGCTCTACCCTAGAGACTTTCAAACGCTCTAGAACGATGTCAATGTCACAATTCTACCCTGATTCCACGTTGCAGGGGGAGCGTACATCGGTGCAGTTTCACTGTACTTCGTAGGGGTGCTACGATTCGGTGTGTGGAATGTTTTATAACATATCTCCGTGTTGCCGACGATATCAAACTTGGTGTTCGACATATCTCCCCTCCGGATGGTCGCCGGGGGCCAAGAGGCCCGTGTCACGGTGGTATAGTCATCAATCATGGCTAATCTGTAGGTGCAATAGCTTAGTGGTGGTTTTTATCGTACGTCTTTGTGATCGATCGACTCCGTCATGGTGCTGCAGAAACAGTTTCCAAATCACGGTTCTCTCCTCACTCGCAGGCGACAAAAAAACCGAAAACATAGCAACAGCAGTATCACTGTGCGTACCTTTGCTGCGCTCCGTGCTTAAGATGAGCTCCAGCCCCGCGTCAGACACAAAGCACTCCCGGACGACTTTGGTGTTTATTAACAGGATTGATTGTGGGTCAACGCTGTACGTCACGCAACGTTTGATAGGAAGGACGCGATTTAGACGCGAACTCCACCCCACTACCGGCAGAACAGGTCCAGGAAGAGAGGCTTGGAATAACTGTACTCCTGAAGGTTGGGTATCGCTATAGGTTTACCATCTGGACACCGTTTGGGACCCTCACCGCGCACCAAGACAACGTGAACGTAATATATGATCGTCATAGTTTGTCCAAGTTCAATCGGCCATACGTAGTGAGAGCGTAAAACATATGATACTGAAGAAAACATCGAAAGTGAAGACAGCTATCGTAGGAGAACAATGTCTTAATGTCCGACAAAATATGTCTTTACTAAGCAGCACCGTTCGACCCAAGCAGTACACGAACCAAATAGAGTGTGTCTCAAGACAAACACAGTGATGTTCACCCCGGCCTGAATTCAAAACGCCATAAGCACGCCTCTCCTCAATGTCAATGAGCAGAGTACGGAATGGTAGTCATGGCAATATAACAACTCTACGCCCTGTCTCCGCCGAAAGGCGTTCCAGTGCCAGCGTATATTGCTGTATCTCCGTTTGCATCAACCTGCACGATTATGGTCACTTACTATCAAGAATAGCCATCGCATCGGATGAAGTTCTTGAGGTGAATAGTCCTTTGCGTGTTTGTCTGCGGTTACGCCTGTAGGGGCAAGGTGAACACCTTTGGGGATAGACGGGATACACGTGCACCGGTCCAATATTTCATGAGCTGCTTTCGTACCATTATTACACAGTTAGGTTCCACCCAGCATTGATACACCATAAAAAGTCGGAATCGCACTGAAACTTCGTGCGGGCTCGGTGCTTGGGACATGCTCGCCCCATACATAGCTTGGAGACGACTAAGATGAAGGTCATTTGTTTCTATGGCCCTGAACCACAGAAGTTGAAAGGTCATGCTCTGTAGGGTACGTACAGATTCTTACCCGGGGGATTTTTCCCGGGTATCACCTTAACCAAAACTTCTGTTAGTTAGGCACGACATTCCTGCCCTTGGTTGGGCATTCTGTAAGTCACGTATAACACTCATTTCCGTACCCGGAACTTCTGTGTAAGTTTTTGTGTGCTAGAGCCGCAATACCCGGGGTACGGGTACAGCACATTTATCGCTGTGGCCGGAGCTTCCATGAGTTATGTTCGATCATGCCGCCATACAACTATTTTTATGTAACTTACGTTAGACTTTATACCTGTAAGCACTCGTGCGAGTTATGTACGACATTCATAACGGCATCCGAAATTCGTATACGTTATGTGGATAAGGCTGTTGTACAATACCCGGGGTTGGATTGTTACGAAATTAGAACCTACCTGTACGTAGTACTTCTTATGTACTTAACTTTTTGGCGATATCGTCGTGCAAGGCAACCAATCTTCAGAATGAAAAATCTTACTGGATTCCATCATTATCGTCTGTTCAAAATCAGTTTGCTTCCCTGCGTATACCAGTATTCAATTGAATGCTCCCCACCGCCCTTCCCTTCTGAGCAGATCAAACCTGGTGTATACCTGCCATACTTATATTTACTGCGCGTTGATGACCAGGATATCAAATGTACCAAAGGAAAAAAATAATCCTTGGCTTGGAATGGTATTTTTCTTCGTATACACCATTATCCAGTACTGCTCTCGCTTTGCGTCGCTCTCGAAAACCAGTACCCTACCGGCAATTCAGACGGTAGATATGTGACCGCGAAATACGCTTGGAACGTTTTTTTCGTCAGAACCGTCGAGGCCAGAATTAACAGCAGCGGTAGCAACGGTAGAATAGGCTATTGGTGTACTTAGCACAACCGAAATCCACGACGTTTGTGTGATTGTTTCACAAGTTTTGAAATATCGCTGTTTTTCCCTCCTTTGCAGTGTAATTACCCGAGGAACATACCCGTACCCGGAACTTGTGTGAGTTCGGCACGGCCGCGGGATTATGTAACTGGTCGTGAAAAACATGTTTACACCTGGTCGGAACCTCTGTGGGTTCTGTACGCCGGTACCACCATTCCCCGGAGTACGGGCTCAACAATATTTTACGTGCCCGGAAATTCTGTGAGTTCTGTGCGCACTTGCCACAGTACCCGGAACATCTGTGAGTGCTGCAATGCTTGCATACTCGCACCCGGAACTTTTGGAAGTTCTGTACGTGTTCTATTACGGGGGACCATATTCAACAGAACCTACGGTACACACGAAAAAACTATATGTTTACCTATTTCTACTAAGAATATTTAGTCCTGTTTACTTTGGCCCCCGGCAATCTAACCTTTCACGGAATCCACACCCTACATAAGATGACGTTGGAAGTTCGGGTTCCAGTATCATCGTGTTTAAAATGTATGAGAGCGTTCTTGCCAATCCAATGTCACTTGCCTCGTCATTTCACCCATACAGATCGTCCCTGCGCTCGAGCAAAATCGCTGAACCGCGCATCAAGAGTCGTTCTT
>JBDWQI010000214.1:0-2205 GCA_039986635.1 Sulfitobacter sp. | reverse complement strand
CGTATTCAGTAACGGCATCACCAAACATGGTAATGATCTTGGTTAACATTACGTTTATTTCAAACACGAAATGTATTGCAAACGGAAAAATATTGCGAGGTCTGTGTCCCGTTCAATTTGGGCCTATGTTGACAAAAATCGTTTAGTTTCCCACGCATCATGTAGAATCGTTGTAGTGACACAAACGCGATTGCTGGCACCTTCGTGCCTGAAGGTGCTAAGCATCACTTAGCGTGTTTTTTCTTCGTGGCAAGAAGAAAAATAAGTTGTGCTGAGTTTAGGTATTTGTTGTAATTCACATAAGTTAGTCAATACCAAGCACAGTAATTTCTCATGACTTCCGTCAAATTGTACAATTGCGCCTTAAGCGAAGAAAAGAAATCAGGACCAGGCCTCAGGTTTTTGACAATGCCATGACCAACAACCGTGCCAACTTTGATTGCTTAAATATCGAAATGCATGACGAAACCTATAGAAAACAACAAGTTTCGCCCGTTCCTTGAACCAGCTCCTTTTTACATTTATTTGCTATCCTACAACGTTTGTGAGGAAGTGACAAAATCACTCGAAATAATTATAGAACTTGACAAAAGAAGAGTGACTTTGCGCCATTGTGCCAGTCACTGTGTAAATCAAAGGACAAGATTCACAACCTGAAACAACACCGCGTGCCGAGGCTTTGTCTCCGCGAGAAGAATAGAACGGATGAAATATGAACGTTAGTGATGAAGAAGAATCACTGTGTTTGAATAGGCGTTTTAGTTGCTGAATACGGAAGTGATAGAGATTCATCAGTGTGGGCGAATCAATGTTCAACCATCTCGAAACGACCCGCACAGTAGGACTAGGGGCGCTACACGGACTGTTGTACTGGCCGACTGTCCGTCCTACAACAATTTTCCTTGATATGTATGGTGGCGAGCTAATTTAACTGCCCTGCAGTACTACTGACATCCCGGTGTCGGAAGCTATTTACTATTAGGATCAAACTCTTACACCTCACCGCATGTGGCAGATATTGGAACACCAATTTAATATACTCAGTAGGCTTTTATGCATTACGTGCACATCCGTTTGAGCAGATACATATGCAGGTCGACGGTCATCGCCTAACACAAAGGGAGCCATAAGTACGAATATATGACGTGGGCATTGTTTGTTCGATACCACGAGCTAACATATAGTTGAGTTCGCGAAATGCCGATGGAGACGGCCCATTCCTTATAAAATCGGGCATCCGACGTGTCTGGATGCACTCGTATGCCAGATACACGGTGTTGTTCCGTACACCGCAAACTCGGTAGATGTTGTTTGGGTGAGGGTAAACCATTGCAAACTGCGACTTGGAAAATGTATAAACATGCTCCGTCATCCCAGAGACCTACGTATATTTCACTCATCAATTGCCGTCAAATATACGTACGACCAGTTTTTCCGCGACATTCAAGTTTAGGTGCTCCCCCAAATGGGATAGACTCACGGCGACAGGTTTGGCCAAGTTGACTCGAAACTCGATGGTAGGCACATCCAATCTAACAGCCGACCCCGGCAATAGATTTTTGTAGCCTAGAAACAACCCTTGGGTTTGCGTCTACCTTGTCCAAACTAGTCCAACAGTGTTTGAAGACATTGTAGAAGAGCCGGAAGCCGGATTTAATAAATGATAGATAGATAACGTCCAAATACCTATATATTGTGTTTGTAAATATCACTTACAGGTAGATTGCCTTTGACGGCCGTCGGCACAAAAATATCTCGAAGTTCCTGCACGGTCACACATGATACTCTTGTGGTGTCCTGCAAGCGACTCTCTTCTGTTATGGTACGCCGCACGTCTCTTATTTCCGAAGCGAATAGGTAGTACGCTCCGTCAAGATGTCCCCCCCTGGAGGTATTTACAGCACGGGTTGCCGATACGTTGAGGGTACGGAACAACTTGGCATCGGGCAGCACCCAACACCAGTGTTTGACATCGTCACGATCCTAGTTTCTGCCCGCACTTGAAGCTGCTTAAACTCGGTGTTTATGCGCTGTAAATCCTGCATTAAATCGTGAGGAATTCAGCTTCAGCCAGGAAAGAAAGTACACCTGTGTGTACCGGAATCATGCCTGTTGGAAACAGATGCGCGTTACAGCAGTAAAACACTCACGACATCCTATACTTTAATACTATTACTGTCGTAGCGTCCACTGCTCAACAAGAGT
>JBDWQI010000213.1:0-4402 GCA_039986635.1 Sulfitobacter sp. | reverse complement strand
CGACTGATACAAAGCGATTGGCACAAAAATGATGAACATTCCGATCGCACGCGATGTCAACTGTAATCTAGCATGCGATGGGTACAACAGTGATCGTGGACCCAATGAGTGAAGAATAGTGAACTCAAGTACCACTATGCCTCAGCGAGCAGCAATGTACACCAAATATCGGGAATAATCATAGCGTCGTCGTCTCGAATAGAATAGCTCCATCCCTGGCATAGGTCTGATCGAGGTCAAGACGTAGACGGTTCGCGGCACTAAGATTTGATTCTTCAATCATTTTCCTGAGAAGACGTTCATTTCGTTCCCCCGTTGTCTATGGTCTAGCTGGGCTTACACGCTAGTAACCTTGTTCAGTCAATGTTGGCACAGATTCATGTCCATCGGAGATGAGGGTCTTGAACTCGCCAAATGGACGTCTCCGCTTCCGGGCACAACGAATGCAATGGCGTATTCTAACAGGACCATCTATGATGTTTGAGCATGTTTTTCAATGGGGGGGGCGGGGGGGGGGGGGATATAATGCCACTTATCGACGTACGCGAAGCTACCAATTTTCAATGATACCAGAAATCAGCGTATGTTATAGTGTGCACTTGGTATTAATAGTTCCCTTACCGTCCTGGCAACGTCTCATTTCTCATTCCAGATACTGTCGTGGCTGCCATCTGAGCCTCGTCGGCCAACATGTCCCGATATTCTAATAATATTATTTATCTTTACTGTCACTATCCAACTGTAGAACGTTAGGCGACTCGGTATTACGTACCACGGCATCCACAGATTGATCCGTCGAGCTACTGTTTAGGAACACTGGAACATCTCCAACAACGTTTTTGCGCCTAGAGGATCTCCTGAGTTCGTCTACTGATTGGTTAATTCAAGAATTCCACAAGCCCCCAGGAAACGAAGCCGAGTTAGTCCGGTGCCGATATTCTCGCACGTCAAGCACGGTCGACAAACCCAGCTTCAGACAGCGCTGTGGTCGTCATCGTACCTGCTCTTCTACAACTACCGACTGGTGCTGCGGTGGGGGGGTTACTTTGGAGCCTGAGACGTTTCGCCGATCACAGGTACTCGGGCGAGAAACTACCACAGAAGTTTGGTGTCAAATGCATGGAAATCGTAACCCTTAGCGATTCGCATCGCCGCACGTTTGTCGAATATTCTAGGGCAAAATTCATATGTAAACGCGGTATCATGAATGGGGGTTCCTCCCGTACTGCTTCACCAGCCAAACAAATGCTAACACAATGTACGTGTTTGGCTATGAACTTTCAACCACCAATTTGATTAGTTACATGGCAATTATGATGTTTCGAATAGAGCTGAGAACCAGTCAATGATAAGGACAATTTTGTAGACCGTTTATACGCCGGAATAGTGGTTCTCGAGTCGATCGGCGATAGCGGAGCTTGTCATGACGGATGCCCATCGCATGATATCAACGTCTTCACGGAGGCATTCGGTGTCAAAGTTGTTTTTGGACATGGTGCCTGACTTACACGAGGCTGGTCATAGTGAGTAGGAACAGCACGTGCACGTCAGGACATTCTCTGAACCGACATTCACCTATGCAAGTACAGTGTGTATTTCTTGACCCCAGATTCTGTGGTTCAAGTTTCACTCCACGTCATTATCTCTGACATCCAATCAAAACCATTTCGTGCGAGTATTTACCGGTCGCGTTCGGCAGGGGCAAAAATGGTGTTGTTAAGAACGTGAACGCCCAGCAACGTACTGTACGCGGCTGTCGAACGGCCATGCACTCACATCCGTTTGATTTTACTGTTGACTATTCAGATATAGGCAACGTTCATGTATACTTGGTCGACCGTTCATGCCTCGTGTTTCGGCACTGATGTTCAGGCCACAGGGCCAACGCCGCCGAGCGTAGCAGTCTCATCAACCGATCACACGCATTTTTTGAGGCGGTCACAGTTGCTCGACCGAGTAACAACGATCCGTTTTGTAGAATTTATTATGCAAGTTATATTTATCGATGTCAGTAGTAAGGGAACCGCCCGTACTGTAACACGCCTAGCGAGAGAACAAATGAGGTATGTGCTCCAGCGGTTGGCGTTCAATGCGCGAGGTCAGCCGTCGTACAGCGTTTTCCATGTATGAAAAAGCGGTGTAGGTTAGTGAATGATGAGATTCAGTCTAGTGGCCATTGTCTAGGTGGGAATAAGATTTTGTATGTGGGAATTGGCGACAGAAGCGAATTATGAATGATGCCCATTTTACGATACGTATTAGTTGGTATCTGTGTTGTCAGGGAGAGGCTGGAGGTCAATGTGTTCTCAGAACAAGTTCCAGACCTACAGCGTTTGCTCACGGTAAACAGCTAAAGAATGTGCACGCCAGCGTACCAGCGTACGCCCTGGGTCGACCTTCACTCATGAAAGTTCACATTGTACCACTTTGACCCGTAAATATGTGCTTGCAAATTGAAACCAAAAATTAATACGTGCGAGTATTCGCCGGTCGTGACGTTCAGGGAAGACAATTAAACAACTTGCACGAACGTGGCCATTCGGCAATGTACCGTACGGTCGGTATCCGGCCGTGTACGTGCATCGTATACGACCTTGGTCTTAGGCTTTCGATTTCTAGGCAACCCTTATGTGCGTTAGGTCAACCTTTCATGCCATTGATTTCATCACTGATGTTCGGGAACAGTCACACACCCTCTCGCCGACTAGCACATCAACCTCATTTTTTCATATCTCGTATGCCCAACCTCGGCCGAGCTGTAGGTAACAGATTCCCGGTCGTTGCTATCGTTTGAGTCATCAGCAGATATTCCACTTGTGTATGGATAGAGATAACTGGAACGTTTGGGGTTAATGGGGTTCGATGATATGCTTGTGGTCTCATAACGGGTCTGATTTAATATTCGGAATACATGAAAGATCTTGGGAAGCGATCGGGAGTGCACTTCATACTGGCAACCCCCCAAACACTCTAGTACTGTGATATGGTACATGTTCACTCTGACGGCAGCGCAACATCGTTGTGGCTGATCGATGCACAGGTTTGCCCTACCGTATAAGTCGATGGCAACAGACAAAAGACAGACACCGCTCAGCGTAGAAGTCTCATTAACAGTTCGGCGAATGCCCTTACACACCGTCAACTCGGACCAGAACGGTACATGCTTGACCTCTCCAGAATACGCCACAATTATTTCAATACCGGCTGTTCATCTTACACTAAACTCCTAATCATGACTGTACAAAGCACCTGTGACCTCTATAGCGGCTGCCCAGTACGAGTTTGGTTTGTGCCACGAAGCAAGATGACCGTGGGAGCGATCGCTTCCTTGAGGCATATACACTTGACGCTCGACTTCAAGTGTTTTTTACACACCTTAGAGGTACTGACACATGTTGGTGCACGTACCTGTCACAGCCTTGAACAAGTTTGGAAAACAATGCTTCAAGACTGCCGGAAACAAAGCTGAAGCTGCAGCATTCTGACATGGGTACCAAGAAGACCTCACCAAATCGATGCAAAGATATCCTTGTAGGTTTCGTATGGTACATCCTCCAAACAGCAAATTAACCCGGTCAGTATTGCCAGATAGCGGTGTAGAGAATAGCAAATCAATATTTGGATGATCTCGCCTGTGGAGCGCAGGGCTGTCTTGTATTTCAATCAAGCGTATTCCCAGAACTCAACATCAGAACCACTTTACACTACACACGATACGTGTCATGACGAGAAATAAGTTGTAAGTACATGGGTGTTCATGAGGAAGACGCCGTCGAAAATAAACTCCCCAACAGGATAAAGTCCAACAGGTATACCATCGGCACTGCATTGATAGCGTGGGGCAACCAACCACTGTATGTACCGTGTTTGGAAGAAGTTTCTTCACGTGGTCCTATCAAATTGAAAACACGCCGTGACAGGAACCATCAACGCCGGTACGGACTACAGGACGAAAGGGACGTTTATCTCGTGCTCATGTATGGTGTTGTCTCTTGACACTGTACGGTAGGTGAATCTTTCATATACTTCACAGCCGGGTCACGAAGACGTGTATTAGCCCTCTCCTATTATGGCTGAGCGATCGAGCACCGTAGTATTGCCGCACGTACGCCTGTTGAAATACAAATCAAGGTGTTCTTATGATTTACCAGGTACGCTTTCAGAGCCGAGTGACGTTAAAGTGCGAGGTGTCGCGCCTTCGGGTCACCGTGGGTGCGATGCCGTGGCAAACAGTCAAACTTTATATAGATATTTTCGCTATTCTATCGGCGTACATCGGAAGACGCATAGCTTTTGCAACTGTGTAGTACTGCGCATACATTCTTTTTCCATCCACACATTGTTGTCAGCAAACATCGCGCTGCCACTGAGACATTACCGTTTCAGCAGAACTACGTTTTGA
>JBDWQI010000212.1:0-7690 GCA_039986635.1 Sulfitobacter sp. | reverse complement strand
GTTGATTTTGTTGTGGGTATCCTGGTTTCCACCTCGAAATCCGGCATAATAATTTGAAAGACGAAAAATATGCACAGTTGTGACCACAAAACTTTGTACTCTCTAGGTTTGACGCATCGGCACGGACACTGGTTGTGCTGGATGTCGACGCGTAGAAAAAACGGTTTAATGTGAAGAAAACAACAACAACAACAACAACAACAACACCATCGTTGCCAAGGTGCGGGTACTTTGCCCGCGAGAACAGAGTCATTCATACCCGTAGTTCGTACAAAATACACATCGCATTCGTAGAACCAGTTGTTTTTGGTACCGTCGTTGTAACGTAGCATCTCACAGACGACGAGGACTGATGCATCAACTCAAACTGCACTTGCGGAGCGGAACTACCGGCTTCCACGCTTGTCGATATTTTCTCATTCCATATTTGCTGGAACGCCCTCTGGACGTTCTCGGCGGGCATTTTGTGTACTCAACGCGTTTGTAGTACACCTCGCTGCTGAGCTGAGCAACACTTTCCCCATAGTGCCCGGATCCAGTGCACCCCCTTGTACGGATGGCATCTGCATTCAGATCTGCCACGGTACGCCTTTAAACGCGCCCGCGTCATATCGACAGAACGTCCCTTCATATTCAAACACACGAACACACCAGCCCTTCAAGTGTTTGCCCCGCAGGGCATTTTGATCACGCGGCGCAAGCGATTGCAGTCCTCGACGTCGAGGGCACCAGCCATGACAAAGAGGTAACGGCGACTATAGCGCAAATCCACATACAACATGTTGATCTCGTGACCTCCATGGTTGCGTTCAGACCCGCAAAACCGCAAGAATACTCCGCACGGCTAACAAACGCACCCAACCATTGTTGCCGCCACCCTTTAAATGTAAAGTACATTGTTGGTGGTGGTCATAAGCCGCTGTCTATTCAAGCAAGATCACGACGGGTGAGCCGCAGGTCGCAGGTTGAAAGTTCGGTCAAGGAGCCACAGCTCGTTCACATCAAAGGCTTATTTACATCAACCACGACGTATTGCGGGTTGATACAACAGCTCAAGTATGATGGAAATAATGTAATAATGTCTGTTGATAATCTCCATCCCGTCTGCGGCAATATTTGACGGTTGAACAACTTTTGCGAGGATGATAGCGTACGTTGATAAGTGGCAGGGGAGTCGTTGATCGCTGCAAAACGAATCTACAGAAAGTCTTGTTCCATGTATATTGTACGCAAATCGGGGGGTGGAAATCAAAAACCATGCATAACGCGAAATATGCCCGATGATTTGAATACATGGTGCACGTACAACAACCGTTGACTAGATGTTTGATGGTTATGAAATGCGAAAACAACCACCACAAAAATTCGTACGATATTTGAAGTGTTGGTTGACCTGCAAGCACGTGAAATGCCACGCAAACAGCGACCTATTAAATATTGTACCGCTTGACTTCATACCTGGTACCTTTGATCCAAAATATGTACAAACTGAAAGGTTTGCATAGATCAGTGTACAGCAGCGTGAAACTCCTAGAAAGGGTGAGTAGTACCTCGGCATTGGTTTCGAGACGTTAACAGCGTCGGTTGTGTGTTGTTGTCGCATTGTTGAACTATTTACGTCGTCTGCAAGTACTGTCGGTGTAGTGGTATTCCACACTCGTGTGTGCGGATAGCGGAAGCGTCTATCAGTTTTGACGTCCTGGGCGTATGCTCAACCTATATCACTTGTAAAATGCCGATTTTCCGACAAATGGGCACGTGTTAGCACTGCTTCCATATTCAGACAAGTTTCCAAATTTCATGACTAAAAAACTTGCGAAGGTAGGTATTGAGTTCGCACGTTCGATCGCAAAACGTTCATCGCTGTTGGGACTGGGAACACGTGTACGGTAAGGGGGGGAGTTGAGATATTTGGTATTTAGTCGCGTAGAGTCGATCGGCCGAGCGACTACCGTGTGTATCTGCACAACAACCGGTAAGAAATAAAGGTGTTATTTTCGCGACAAGTGCGGCCGCGCGAATGATTGTTTATCGACGGCAGCAAGACATGTCGCATGTGCATATTTTGTTGAGGCACAGCGCCACTTGTTCAGATAGCGCGAAGGTGTCAGCCTAAGCCGGAGCAGCCCCCATACCGGAGCACAAGGTCACCGGGTAAGAGCTTCGTCCACCCTTTTTAGATCCGATGAGCAAATAGTTTCAACGCTGGGTGATATGTTGCTTCTTGGGCTTGCACTACCGTTCGTATCGAATTCCGGCTGTTGAGAAAAGTACAAGTAGTGGTCCAGAATAACGATGACCTATCAACACGCGTAATGAAGTCGACTTTTAACCGTACTCGCCTAATTGCTGAACAACATTCTTTGTAAGACGTATCGCCAAACATATGTAGGCCCATTGGTTTACAGTAGGATTGCATGGAGGAATACACCTCCACGTTAGACAAGACACTCCCGTCTCTTTGTTGTCAGGGTAAGTTTCAAAACCGTACCCCGTAAAGATATTCGTTAAAATCCCATCAAACCCCGAAATCATGAAACGACCTGCTGGTTATCATTCACCCACAACACTGCTAAACTTCCTCCTATTCCTCATGCTGAGCCGGAGGGGCCAACCACCAGAGCGAAGTACGATTGTGGCCAATTACGGAAATTGTCGAGTTTCAATGTATCTTTAAAATATATTCAAACCAGTACCTGACGCTATTTGCACTGTGGTTCAGGGCGTTGACTGGGAACAATAGTTTAAAGTGAATAGGGCAGCAAATGCGTTTTCACTGAGGTCGAGACCCTTGAGGTGCAATCTTCCGAAGATAGGAGAACATTGAATTCCTGTGGTGTTGTCTGCACACAGGCCAGACGATACCTAGGGCCTCAGGATGAAGCACAACGTGAGCATGAAAACGTGTTACGCTCACGCACCGCAGGCGCGTACAGGTAGCTCCACCACGGAGGGCTGCCGAAGGCCGCACAACGCGACATTGCGTTAACATTCTTTCGCCCGATAAAAAACGATGAAGGCTGTATAGACACAGCGAAGGCTGTTTTCGACCAAGGCGAAATACTATACAGCTTGACGATTAGGATTTTCGCCAGCGGCGAACCAACTCCTCTGCGTGAATCTTCGTGCTGTGTCACACAAACCAATCCCGTCGACGCTTGCTACACAACAGCGGACTCCGACGCGGACGTTTCGCCCGCACAAACGATACTGCTCGCCGTACCGGTAGCGGTTTTTTCATTACTGCTGCAAGGTGGAAGCTTTGGTGGCCCTCTCGGGTTTCTGGCTAGGGCTTTGCCTCTGCGGACAGTGTTCCGTGGGAACATCAAAGTAAGCCGGGTTTAAACCATGAACACTGGATTTTTTAACGTGAGAAAATGGCAAGTAGTTGAGAAAAACGCGTCTAAGTGGTTAACTTCATCAATTCGAGCAATAATCCTGATTCTGATAGGCTCAAAAACTAGGTATTCCTCAACCGCAACCGAACGCTCTTACGTTAAAAAAAAAGCCGAATGAGTACAGACGGAGGTACGGCAACAACAATCGTTCGGAGCGTAAACTGAAGAATCCGCCGTACATATGCTGTGTTTGAGGTAACTCCGGCTGTACTCATTCGATTTTATCAAGAGTAAGTGCGTTCGGTTGCTGCTGAAGAGGACATAGTTGTTTAGCCTATCAGACTTGAATTATTTTACGAATTGAAGAAGATCGTAGCCTTAGACGTGTTTTTTTCTCAACAATTTGTCTTCATCTCAAGTTCATAAAGTCCAGTGTTCATATCCTCGTACATGTTTGAACGCCCCTTTTAATCATACGCATATCTGCCGGGGTCACCCCCCTTCGATTTCGACCCTCTTACTCTCTCGTCGTGTTGGTACCACGCTAAATACTCTCTGGCCGAGGTCTATAAACACTCCTTAGCAATCACTACTAACGCTTGTAGATACCCCCCGTCCGTGTCCTTGAATTGAAAAGCTGCCGGCCTCCCACGCATTTTGCGTATCAAAGGGATTAGGTACATAGCACACACCGCTACAACGATACACCCGGTGATACTATTAATAGAGGTAACAGTGTCGTCATCGGGGTGCACTTCGCTCCATGTTGGAAGGTATACACCGCCATGTGACGAACACAGCACCTTAATGAGTGCCTATTGTCAGTATTTCGGCTTGGAGAGAAAGTGTGTTTTAATCGTGTTCCCAGGCTATTTTGTTTCTCTTAGATTTACTTCTATCCCAAAAGCGTTGCATCGGGACAAGCTGTGGTAGAGCCTAGATGCGGATCTACACACAATGAAGCCCGTTACCTTTATCAGGTTATGGTAATAGTTTTCAGAGTCATACTGCATATGAGAAAACATAATCGCCATGAATGTCACGAAGATCGCCCGACAGTGGTACAAATTTTCCACAAGCTGATCATCAGAAACACCCTTAATATTTCCGACGATGACGTGAAACGAATATTTCTCCGCGATGCCCCTTTAACGTCCACTTGTTTGTCAGACCTGTTCTGGCCATATAACTTCTTGGGATCCAGTACTTTGGCTGGCGTAGATTGGAGCTAGAGAGGGGTAGGGGGGAGTCATGTGAAAGTCGTTAATTTGCAACTGCGCAAAGTCACTGGGCCGAATAACTATCTTTTATATCTCCTGTCCAAAAGGTGTTCTAAGTACATTTTTCACGATACGCACCACCATGGGTTTGTTTGTTTGAAAGTCCACTTCATAGTCAAGACAGAGCCTTCCGCCCGAGTGGCCTAAACATGGCATGTAGTGAGCACATAGACCACTACGACGCAGTAATCCTTTCGATATCCCTCGAGTTATTCGCGGACCACTAAAAATGCCCCGAGTAACGTACGGTATCCTGATAAAAATGAAACATTTGCGGAAAATGCCGCTCAGGAAGACATATATGTAAATCACCGGCGAGAAGGGAACTGGGAAGACATGGTGGGGTGTTACTACGTGGAATAGTAGATTACTCTCCGGAAGAGATTTGGACATGAATGGGGGATGCGGGGTGGCGTCTTGTCGTACTCTTCATGCTGATCGGCGGTGACCGACACATCTCCCGAATCCAATATTCACAAAGAGCTGTATGAACAGTTCCGAAACTAAAGAAATGTTTGTACGTTGAGGGGTGAAGCGTTACCACTGTAGACCTTGGTTCATTTTTGTATGTGTCGGAGTCGCCTGAACCAGACGATCGCAAGCCCTTTCGAAGGTTGTGTAGTTCTGTAGTTATTATATAGGGGGGTCAACCCGACAACGTGCGGTGCCTATGTGTGTTGACTCGCCTTGTAAAAACCTCCAGTCGTGTCAACACGTTTCGGTCGCGTCTTGGCCGACCTCGCCTTCAGAGGTACCTCACAACTGCACTGAGATTTCCGAAATAATCTGATGAGTCTGCTGCTGTTCAGGGGCAACGTCTACCGTAGCACGCGTTCCAGATGCAGGCGGACATGCCTTCTTGTCCGACTGTCGTATCTTATCGAACTAACCTGGACAGGACTTACCAAGTGATTTCCGAACTATATACAGTGTGTTTGCGGAACAATGGACGTTTCCGGCGGAAACGCGTAGTGTGTGGAATGCGTATCGAACAAATTTCACGTGCAACGTCTAGATTCCTCTAGTTGACGGGACCGCATTTTCCGGTCGAGTTGAAGAGTGCGTTCCCCCTGCGTCGTGTTGCCGGGCCAAAACAGCGAGAACCGTTTAACACGCGCACGTCTAGGGCAGGTGAGGTGCTGTAGGCACTGACAGGCAACCTCCATGACCATCACTGATGCCAAGCGCAGATAACCGACGCAGCGTCGGACATTGAAAGCGGGAGACAACCTCAGAGCGGTTAACCAGCAGCTTCGGCGAAGACCCAATGATTGTGTTAAGCCACGCCGGCGCCGTGCCAACGTCTACGCACAGAACGAACAAGTTCCTTCTTCGCGACAGCTTGTTCGAGGCTCTGAGCGCGATCGTTGTTGCGCATAATCGACGCGGAGAAGGGCTATGAGTGTCGATTATATAATGTAGTGGCTTTCTACACTAAAATGCGTTCTGAACCACACTGATGATGCCTTCCATGCATTGAAGGACATGATCGAGCCTCGGACAAATCAGTACCACGCGAAAGATAGACGGCATCACAAGAGTCAAGTGCATTTATCAACAACGACAATAGTCTTGGCACGTCGTTCTCAGTATTTTCACGTCCTGTTAGATGTCCAACGCAGTGGTGCGGCGATAAGCTATCAGTTTATATATTTGGGTAAAAAGTTTCACACTCGCCGCAAGACGTGAAACACTGGGCCTGCGGAAGTAGGGGGAACGTCGCCGCTACAATCTAAATGGTAAAAAAACGTTGGACTTTGACGGTATCTGGGTTACCCATTGTTGAAGCGGACAATGTCTTCGAATGGCGACACACCGGCTCGACCGTTGTTCCAGTGCTTTGAAAAACGAGAGACTACACGATTGCACGATTAGCCATGATACTAAGCATTTCTATCGACTAACGGTTTGACACCATGGCACTTTGATGGAACGTTTATATTAGTGTAATTATGCTTGCCTTTCGACAAAATTGCGTAGATGCCGTTCCTATAAAAACCAAATATCCTTCCGTTTATCAGAATTATCCCTTGCACGTCTCCGCGTTCTGGAAACACATGCATATCTCGACGTTATACGGAATATGTCACCGTGATCATGTTCACGTATCACATAAATAAACAGGGTCTGGTAGAACCATTTCGCTCTTCGAGCGCTCTCCAATGCGCAGAGCTCGAAACCGCATCCAAAACAAAACTCAAAATAAAATGGTTCTAGTACAAGCATGTCTGCACACAGCGTGTGTATAAGCCAAGAGCGCCGCAACAAAGCTGGGTACGCGCCCCCTGCGTGGAAGACATCTGGGACCCCTTTTATACCTATCTGACAGTAAACTGACATCGAACGTCTCATCCGAGGTCCACTTGGAAGAACACATGCTGCAATAAATAACTGGAAAATCCCTTTCGCTTCGGTCCCGCATATTGTTGCAACTCTTCAAAAACATTCGAACCGATGAAAAAAACGCGGATAATTGACATTTCTGGCCCCTATGAAAAAACGAAAATCTACAATACGTGTTGCCGTGGCGCCTTCCATTTTTGCTGAACACCGTGGACGCACACGGTCACCGGACAGATTCCAGGCTTCTACGCCAACCCAACCACGGCATTATGACGTACTCCCCATACAGCACACCCAAGTGACACCCGGGTGATCGATAAACAGGGGTGCCGCCCCCTTGGCTGCAATAGGTAATAATCCGTTAACGAAAACGCTTTTTCAACTGAAAGGGTGCAGGTTAATTTTTAGGAACTAATCAACTGAACGGCCATAGAGTAGGTACCAAGATCCCGCAAAAACGAAGAAAGACCGGCGGAGGGGCGGTAGGAGCGACGAGACTGCGGCTGCAGATCTGAGCACACGCTGGGTTCCCCGTACGAAGCATGCAACCACTAAAGACATAAACCGTGAAAAATGCATTCGACAATGTAATTGTCCTTGCTCATAGCTACTTGGTACTTTTTTTCCACGCAAAACTACCCGTGTGAAACAACGCAGACATTCGCTGTCGTATCGCCGGGGACGTGTCTGTTAGCCTAGTGCATTACAAGCCCACAGACTCGAATCCCC
>JBDWQI010000211.1:0-3753 GCA_039986635.1 Sulfitobacter sp. | reverse complement strand
AATGCCACAACAATCACGCTGGTTGGCATGGCGGCGGATATCAATACTTATTTGGATATCGCGTCGAACGTTCAATACACTGCAGCGTCCAATGTCAGCGGTAATGCCGCAGCAACGATCACCGTCACTGCTAACGACGGTAATGGCTCCGGCGATGTGAACTTGGGCACAGTCAATGTGGATGTAACGGCTGTGAATACAACACCCACGCCTGGCCCGGTAGTGGACCCCGAACCGGTCCCAACCCCAGAGCCAACGCCTGATCCTACCCCAAGCATCGGTGAGATAATTGAAGGAGCCGAAACTGATGACAGATTGGATGGTGGGACAAACAGCGATGTTCTTAGCGGCCTCGGCGGCGATGATATCCTTATCGGCAGCGGCGGCAACGATGTCCTTAACGGTGGTGAGGGCAATGACAGCGCCGTGTTTGAAGGTCCGGCTTCCAGTTATGTTGTGATCCTTGACGGGACCCAGATCACGATTCAAGATAGCCAGGAGGCCGGCACTGGCACGGACACCTTGAACAGTATCGAAACATTGATCTTCGCGGAGGATATCGCGTCCGCGCCAACCGAGGGGCAATCTCTGAACCTCGCCCAGCTTACCGGGGTCGTGGAAGCGACGGCTGATCAGTTGGAAGCATTGACCGTGCTTTATGCCACATTCTTTGATCGCGCTCCTGATGCACTGGGACTGTTTTTCTGGGGTGCTCAGTTGGCAGCGGGTCTGTCGATCACTGAGGTCGCGAATGGGTTCGTCAACAGTGCCGAGGCTCTTGAAACCTTTGGCAGTAGCGATGCTTTTGGCACTGTTGTGCGCAATGCTTATAGCAACTTGCTGGACCGCGAAGCGGACGCGGATGGCGAAGCGTTCTGGACAGAACTTTTGGAAAATCGTGACATCTCAGTCGCTGACTTCTCTGTTTTGTTTGCTTCCGGTGTATCGGACGATTCAGCATCAACAGACAGGCAAACGATGTCAGACCTGACTGATATAGGAATCTACTTTGCCGCCATTCAAGGGATATCTGATATCGATCATGCCGAAGACGCTTTGGATCAGTACGATACCGGTAATCGTGCGGCGAGCACGATTGAGACCAAGGAGTTAATCGATCAGTTGGTAGCGGACGTACAACAAGCGCCCGACGACGGATTGCCCCTTTTGCAGATTGTCGGGGTTATCGATAATCCATTTATCGGCATTTGACATCTATAGCTCGCCACCAAGATGCCGCTGAATCCACGTATGCTCTATGAACAAGAAAATAAAGCATATGTGGGTTCGCAGATTCGTCGACAAATTGCCTACGGCGGTAGGTACTAGTCAATGTCCGCTCTGACAGCTTGCGCGGTTTTCTTCTGCGATGCAGCTAATGTCCGGTTTCCGCTGATTCTGTGGAAAAACAACGTGTTGCGAGTGCAGAAAGTCGGGCATTGGATGTAGCGCGAACGCCTTTCTTATCAGGCTTTGCCCGTTTGCTGCGGTGCAGGAAAGATCTTGGCCAATTTGCGGAGGTTTTGGGCTGTTGCTGCGAGTAAAAATTCGTCATTTGCGCCGCATGGCCCGCGTAATCGCAATCGTCCCAATCCAAGGATGCGTTTGAGGTGGGCGAAGAGCATTTCGACCTTTTTGCGTAGCCGCATCGAGATGGCGTATTGCTTGGTCTTGGCAATATCACGGGCAACCTGGCGAGCATCTTCATGTTCTTCACGGGTGATCTTGCGCGCATCTGCTTTGGGGCAGCATTTCATTTTGGATGGACAAGCCTGACAGGTGTGTTTCAAAGCCTGATACTTGGCGACGCCCTTGCCTGTGGGTTTGCGGTTCGGATCAGAATAATTGCGACGGAATTGCTTGAGAGGTTCACCTTCAGGGCAGATGTACTGGTTGTTCTCAGGGTCCCATTCAAAGTCAGTGCGGGACCATGTGCCGTCTGTTCGCCCAGCTTTGTCCAGCACGGGAATGTGGGGTTTGATGTTGCGGCCCACCAGCCACCCTAGCATTGGGCCTGACCCGTAGGCCGCATCTGCGATGAGGCGTTCTGGATCAATATCGTGCAGATCCTTGATCCGATCCAACATGGTGCAGACCGAACCTACTTCGGCCTGCCGGATTGACCTGGTGCCTTCGACATCCACGATCACGCTGTGGTCGGTGTCGATCAGATAGTTGGTCGAATAACTGAAGAATGCAGGGCCTTTCCGAGCTGCGGTCCACTGACTAGCGGGATCAGAATGGGACGTGAACTTGGGTTCCACCTCTGATGCTGCGCCGAATGCTGCATCATCCAAGACGTCGAGATATTCCTTCACAGCGCGCGGCGCATCGTTTGGATCAATCGCGCTGTGATCCCAATCCACCTTCGGTGTGGAGTTCTGTTTGTTCGCATCAGCCTCGATCAGACTGGCATCTGCCGCTAGGCGTTGGCCGCTCACCAAATCATCTGCAATGCATCGCGCGACGGTCTTCTCGAACAGATGCCGCAACAGTTTACTCTCGCGGAATCGGCCATGTCTGTTCTTGGAAAAGGTCGAATGGTTCGGCACCGGATCAGCCAGATCGAGACGGCAGAACCAGCGATAGGCGAGATTCAAATGCACCTCTTCACAAAGACGGCGTTCTGAGCGGATGCCAAAACAATAGCCCACCAGAAGCATGCGGATCAGAAGTTCGGGATCGATGGATGGGCGGCCAGTGTGGCTATAAAAGTCTGCTAGGTATGCGCGGATGTCGCTTAGATCAACGAACCGATCAATTGACCGCAGCAGGTGATCTTGGGGCACATGATCGTCAATCGAGAACTCGTAAAACAGCGCGCCTTGTGCTTCTTGCTTTGGTCCCAACATCGAAATTACCCCCGTTGCTTAGGGCAATTGAATCAGTGGCCAAGCTTCAGATCAACAAGAGTTTTTCAACAGAATTCGCTCTCCCTTTCTGCGGAACGGCATATGCACCCGCAGAAAGTAGCCGCATCATTGACGTGTTGAGAGCAAAGGTGAGGTTGTCTGCCTTTGCCTGTCCACTTTTGATTATAGTCGGCAGGATTGGCGTATTTCGGGGCCGCTGGTGGTTTTTTGCGGCCTTCTTCTGAGCTTTCTTGGGCTTCGGCTCTTCAGCGAAATCGGATAGGTCAAAGCCATGCTCACGCGCAGCTTTCTTTGCCGCCGCCATCGCCGCTTTTTTGTCGCGCTCAATGCTTCGTACCAATTCGCGGTCAACATCGCCGCGCAACCTTTCCAGTTCCTTGCGGGTCATGGTCTTAAGATCAATTTACAAAGGTGAGGCCCTCATTTTATTGTTGGTGACCCTATTCAAAGAAAACATAACAGAATGCCAGACGATGCAACTTGAGGCATAAGGGCGGGCAACTTTTCCTCAATACGGCTTTTCGGAACTGCGTAAAGCCGAAATTAGGTCGAGAATAGCCAATACGAGATCAGACCGTACGACGGTCATTTTGCGCAATTAGCGTTGCATCGTGCCGCTGATCACCGTTCGTCGATCTGCCTTTGCGTCCCAGCTTCGCTGTCGGGCTCGCGCAAGCCAAGCCGCTCTGTGTGCGTCTTGGCCCTTCGGGCTTTGATCCTTGACGCGGCTTAGGGCTTCGCCACGCCAGTAAGTCTTAGGGCTTCGCCCCCGGCGCATTTCAGAAAAAATAGATCGAAGAGGCTCTTTCGTTGTCGGTTCCTCCAAAGGCACCTCCAACAACGAAGAGACCCTTTCGCCGATTTTTCCTTCCATTTGCAC
>JBDWQI010000210.1:0-8112 GCA_039986635.1 Sulfitobacter sp. | reverse complement strand
AAAACTGGCACCTTGCGCTGGCCAGCGATCGCTCTACAAACCTGTCATAAAACGATTTCGATCGTCAAGCTGGGTCCTCGTGCGACGCCTGTGTTTAAACGTTAGGTAATTTATGATGATTTGATATTTCCTGCATCTTCCACAGGGCGACATCCGTGACCAAGTACGTGATGTCCTTAGTATAAATAACGTACACGGCCATTCATTAGCATGCCCTCATATAAGCACGGTCTTTCGGCGCCCAAACTGGTATCGTACGCAAGTTCGTCGGACCGCTCTTTGTGCCGCTGTGTGTCTGCCGTATACATTAAGCGCGCAATGGGTGACAACTATCTTGATCCGAAAGCGAAACGAATTTCTGTCAGTATTGCGAACTTGTGGACGGTAGCTGAGGCGAAGGTAGGAATGCGAGGGCCTATGGTCATTCGACTACGGCCATGGATGGCATCGAGTACACCCCCCTGGGCTTTGTAGGGAGGCACAGTTAATGAAGCCTACTCGTCAACGATATTTCCAGAGGGCGTAGTCAGCGCACCATACTCTAGACCACTAATTTGATGTGGTATTTTATTAACGCCAAGTAGAGGAGCAAAATCAGTTCCTCGTGAAGGTGCATGAGAGACCACCTGTTTAATGTTCCCTATTGGCAATCGTATTTCCTCGCTAATACATTTCGAAATGGCTTTCCTGCCAAACGATTATCTTCGCGAGGCCTGATTATCTATTTCGGACTCTGAACAGGATGTATATTATATATACAAAATATTGATACTGAATATATCTCCAGTCAGAGTCCGTGTATGCACGCTCTAGCACTGTTCCGTTGATGCAATCTGATCTTTCGCGACGGTATGTTTAAGCAGGCAGCGTTCAATGCTGTGTTCGTGTTAGGTGGCACGAGCTGTAAAGGAGCCTGTGCGTCTCGGTCAGTATGATACGATGGGCCGTTTTTAGACATGGGGTATTCCCACAGAAGAAGCCTCCTACCCCCCTATCCTTACTCTGAATTATAGATTCGATAGGTACCGAAGCGGTCCATGGCAGGGGACGCGTGTTCGGGATTGTTACGGTGTGTATACCGTCGGGCTTGGTGTACCAAGTTAGTCTGAGATTGATTCCAACGCCGCGTGTGGACGCTCTGCTGATGGTTTTGGGAACAGGTTGTTCCGTTCTCAGCGTCGAACGAAGTAGTGGAGGACGGTGACACCGCGATTGTCCGCGCGAAGCACAACAACCTTGCTACCTTGACCGAACCGAAGGCGAGCGCGGGTAGCCGTCGCCATAAACAGGCGCTCCAGGTTGAGCACCATCCCAGGCCCCCAAGGCACCCTGTGTATGAAGCAGGGGAGATGCTGGAGAGGAGACGCGGCGTCCACCAACGCAGTCGATGCCCGATTAGGGCTGGGGTTTGGCCCACTCAAGGGCGACCCGGGCGACTCCGCGACGGGATCCATCCCGTCAGCCGGCGGCGTTGGGGTCGGTCTTAACCACGCGGACCTAGGCATACTCGTACTACCTCTCAAGAAATATGTTCGTGCTCACCTATGGTCACGAGGTTTCGGGAACAACAATGACGAGGCGATCGTGAGCGACCACTCCAAAATACAACTCAAGACATTTTTTATGGCACCCATAGCTCCATGATTCGTGCCAAATCATTTCCTTTGTTGTAGTCGCCTATTAAAATCCGGGCACGGTGCGGTGCGATGCGGTTGAGTTAAATAAAGGACAATGACGGTGCGGGTCGTTTCGGGAAAACACGCATCCAATCGCGCCGCACCGTCAACGAACAGCACGTGAAACAAACTGGGTTCTTCTTTGTATCGGCTCCGAGGGAATCAGTTTCAGAAACGTTGTTTTCCCAGAAAACGCCCCGGGCACGTAGCAAACACCCTGGGGCGCATTTGAACATAGACGCTGCGAAGATCATGGCTCCTCCCAATGCGTTCAGTAGCAATGAATCATTTAGTTGTAAATTTTGTCATTATTCAGATCGGATATTCGTATTTGGCGATAAACATGAACGAACGCACATATATTGTTGCCCCCCTGATTCCAACGAAAAACCCTGTTCAATAAGGCCGGTGCCGGGTTTTACGTTCTGCCTTCTCCTAACGTGTTGAAACTCATCGTGTAGTTTGAGATGACGGACAATACGATCACGATCGGAATCATCCCATGCATTTGAACATGTTCACATTGAAAGTTAGATGTCCATATCAGCACTGCTAACGTGATCGACTTCACGTTTTAGTTGTAATGTAAAATGCCGTTCTCGTGATTGCTCGAGTTAGCTATCGCTAGAAGATAGAATAGTAGTTTGTTTGTTTTCTCCGGAGTTGACTGGGCGTTTCTCGATAACGATACCGAGTACCGAGTGCAAAAAAGCGTTAGGAATACCCATAAAGTTTTTCGCTGTTGGTAGGCGGATGTCATCACTCCGGTTGAGTGACTGCAATAGCGGCGTATGAATTTCAGCGGAATACGATTGGTCAAGACTCTTTACGATATCAAACTCATTCTAGCTCAACCCTTGCCCATTGGCTGCTCTATCGTCTCGAGCACATCAAAGAAGATGGCACCGTTCGCTGAGCTCTGTGGATGAATAATTTACGCGCTTGACCGAAGACTCACATTGTTGAGGAACGATCACGTATATGTCTGATTTCCAACTGTTGTAGCGTTTCCCGGACAATCGCTGTCGTACGTATATATCGTATTGTGTTTGCCTGAACCGCCGGTTTCCCCCTTCCTCCATCTTGCACTAAACGACTATAACACTTCGGGCAAACCCAGCTCAACCATCTTAGCATCGTTCAAGCTTGCCAATATTACCAATGGAAACATTACTTCCCTCGGTATACCGTCATCATTTTTTTACGAAGGGAAATCCGCGCCAAACACATCCTGAATGTAATTTGCAATTTTTTCCCTTTTCCTAAAACGTTCAGTTATTCCTCGCTCTTTGGCTCTCAGAGCCCGTGTAAAAAATGTTTTACGGTTTGCCCGGCGATATGTTGTCACCTTTGTAGTTAATGATTGCCAAAGCGTTTAAAAACCAATGGCAAGCCTGTCGATAGTAGCTATAGAGAATAATTCGCCGCAGTGACGAACGAGTCATGTATAACCGATCGCTACAAGGGTATGACGAGGACGCACGCAAATCTGAACCCCAGACGCCACACTACCCCCCCCCCCACTAATATTGGAAGAAGAAAATAGAAAAACATTGTCGTCGTTATAATGTGGCACCAGTGTCACACGCACTTCTGGACTACTTTGTAAAACAACACATACTAGTACCGAGTCTCTGATGCCTACCATTGCTTGGTATTCATCTATCATATATCTTACTCATCTATCATATATCTTACATGTCTCGTGACGACACGTCGTTTTTAACAGTTCTGAAATATATCAGCAGGCGTATCGGGATGAAAGGCGCACGTACATACTGTGACGCCCATCAGATTACTACTACTGCCACCTGGCACTTTCACATCGACGACCTTTTGAGTATCTCATGGCTGCCTGTTGCTCCACGATAGGCTATTAATAGTACAAACTGGCATCCAAACTCACCCAAGACAATCGATATACCAAACAACAATCGATCCAATGCTTCCTCGACGCACAACGCCGCCGAACAGCGTAAGGCGTTGCCGCCCCTGCACCCCGATCTCCACCTCCACCATTATCCTCCTCTTCCTCTTCCTCCTGCTCCTCCTTATCTTCCTCCGTCTCCGTCTCCGTCTCCGTCTTCATTTGAGGCCGTCGGATGGACATTTCTGAAAATTCTGCGAGTGCTGTGTGGTTCTGTGCGGTTTATTCCAGGACGAAAATGTACGGTATGGGACGCCTCGATAGCACACGCACCAAACCGTACCGCATCATATGCAAATACCACACCCAGCAACAGCTCGCGTTGTTTGTGCATCGCCCCGCAGAGGAATAAGTTTCAGTGACATATTTCGAGCATACGCTCCGGTCCCATAACGAGCACCCCGGCGCGCATTTTGTTACGCTAGGGATCTCATACATCGTAGCGCCCCCGAGGGCGTGTACTATCGATATTACGGTTGTGTATCTACATTGTAATTAATGGACAACCGTCGTATTTCCCGCTGGACCATCCCTGCTCTTGATGTCTGGTTCACTGGTGCTGGCACGTTTGGAGCATTTGGACGTTGACAACGCGTGACTATACGTACCACATTAGCAACAATTATTCACACAGGCGGCTGTCAAGGCCCCTGGTTTGACTGTCACTGCCCCTGGTTTGACTGTCAATGCCGCTTTATCTTGCCCTTGCCTAGAACCGTCGTAGATCGGGTACGCCGTGCGGTCCTGAAACGAAAACGTTAGCCGCCGTCAGGGGCTTCGACTCTACTCGCAATTGGCTCAAGTCTGATATTTGTATATCGCGATGAACTGAACGCACATACGTCGTTCCCCGCCTTTTCCCTCCAAACCTAGTGTCCTATAATGTCTAGGGCCGGATTGGACGTTCTGTTCACCTGTATCCCCTAACACGAAGAAGGTGTTAGTGTGAGTTAAGCGGACGCTTCATCTAATCGAGATAAAAGTCAGGCTACGAATATGGTACGTCTGCTGTAGCGCAATGTCTTCGCCGAGGCTCCATCTTAACTGGCTCTATGGTATGAACGTCAATGTCACATCGATTCTACAGGAAACAAATATTCCTGAACGTTATCACCTTAAAAGGTATGCATCTATGTCAGCCTTGCGACTCGATCGACTGTACGATATCGTATAAATATATTATTGTTCTTGTGATGACTGGGTTCTCTATCGCTACAATGGTGGTCTGGTTGTGTTCATTCGAGTTGGTATTAATAGCACGTTTATCGATTTTTACATGTAGAGCACTTCTGCCAGACACACCCATGACATTGGTCGCTGTCGATATACCGACGGAACCTCTTCGATTGATCGATAGCCATAGCCGCGTTTGAATCTCGGCGCAACACGATTCGCCCAGACTCTGTAGGTCATGATACCTGGTCGCTCACAACCGGCCAGATTTTGCTGCTCCATCTATCGTCTGACGGGTATCGAAGGAGATTACACCGTTTGCGGAGCGCTGATATTTCTTGATTTACGTGCCGAAATGGAAGCATCACCTTGGCGAGGAACCATGGCGCATTTCTTGTTATGTTCCTCAGAAAAAATCGGTCACACGTATCTATCACAGGAAAGACTAGGAAGGTTTCCCGTCGCAACGGCGGAATGGCCATACTTGGTGTCTCTCGGGACGTTTCCCCCTTCTACTATAGCAGAGACGTGAGAAACGAACCCCTAGAAAACTTTAACTTAGAAGGTGTCTAGATATCGAATCCCGAGACCGATGAAGTCTGAAAACCGGCGGAGACTCAACTTTTGGTTTGGAGATAAACAGAACAGATGCCTAGGCTGTAACTGCCAGCCTCATGAGATTGAACGGAACATGTCGCCCGGCTGGAAAGGTAGAAGAGCGCAAAGAAGATACACGAAAAAAACTAACCTCGGAACGCCACCTTGTTTTTGAGTCCCAGACAAGAATTACCATCAAATTAAAAAACAAAAATGAACATAATACAATTGGTTATTCATCTTCAGACAAAAGATCCCACCGGCAAGTTTAGTTTCAAATCCGACATGGTGGCGAGTGTGCCAGGGTTTTCCCTTTTTTCGTTTACCTCCGGTGCAACAGGACGGATACCATCACAAACAAAACATGCAACACGCCGCGCATCCCCAAAACGAGGGTCTTCGTAACTTTCCCCAGTAAAAGGATGTAAGATTCACACTGTTTTCAATTTAAGCAACCTCACCGCCGGAAAATCGCCGACACAAATGTGAACGTCAACAGCGGCACCCCTCATAGCAGGCCTATCTTGCCGTTCAACTTGCTCCTTCCGGAGTGCTCTTGAAGTTGGGTCTCGGCCATGGCTGTTCCATGCTAGACATTTGATAGTTGAGGGACACTCCTGTCAAACGATATACCGTCGCAGCCACTTCTTAGCGACCTCGTTTTCTTGCGAAGGCACTCCTTCGTAATACCCTGCACATGCATGCTCGCGCCGTTAGCAGACAAGCCGCGTGGCAGCCACATGAATTGCCTCTGCCATTGCGCGCTTGCCAACCGGTCGTAGGAGCTTTATCGGAACTTCATCCCAACACTCCGAGCTTCCCCTATGTCTCCCTTAGCCCTTAGGTAACCCGTATTTCTTTCATGTCACGCGTGTTTGATAAACATTCATTCCTGGTACCTGGTACGTAGTGCTCAGGGACATAAGTATATCTATAATATGCGTTTTTGTTTTTGTTAGGCATGCTGCTCTCTGGCGGTCGAGGGTTCATTTTCGCACTTTCCGCTGCGGGGCAAGGAAGGGGGCCGTTGGTACATTACGACGCATGTTTGGATCCCGGCCGAGCACCGTGGCGGTGCTCGGTGCATTGAACGTCGCTGAGTTGGCCCTAATAATGAAGGGATTGCTTTCCGCCTCGCCAAGCCGAGTAGGTGACATGGAAACCCCCACATTTTGTTTTGTTTTTTCGTAAATAGCCCGCCACCCTCGAATACTCCCTCTGCTGTACATATGGCTTCAACCTCGGGAGAAGCAGCAGCAGAATTAGCAGCAGGTACAGCAGCAACAACAGTGCACATCTGTCGGTTGTCGTTTTGTTTCACCAAGCGATTTGACGAGAGGTGTACACCCAACACCGAGCACGTTCGTGACCACAACGGTCCGTCATATCAAAGAAAATACGAATATCCATGAACGTACGTGGTGAAAAGGGAGTGACAGAAATACGTCACTAGAAGGCGTCTAAAATCCGCATCTAACGATCACTCACTCGTCCCAAAAATACAACGGCCAGCAGTCAATCGCGGGGAAAATCATGGAAAACGCGCGAATGCTTTTCTCGTGTTTTGTATAGTCGAGTATCGACCGATCGGTTGAACTCACAACTGACGTGCGTTTTTAGGTTTTTACGAAATATCATAGAGAGGTGGTCCAGCATAAAACAACACCTCATGTGAGCTACCACACGACAACCTCTATATCGACATCGGGCGAGCGATTGCTGCTGTTTTTACCGTGACCCCGTTTGGGATGCAGGAAGTCAACTCTGATAGCTCCACACACAGGGCACCTGATGAGGTGTGGTTTGGATCATGACGATCGCCTTCCCGAGGGCGTCGATCTGATGCGTGCAGCATGGGCGTAGCCGTTTACAAAGAAAGGAGGGAGGGATCGAGGAAATTCTTTGGCACTGCTGTGCCGCTAATCGCTCGTATGAGCACAGTTTAAAAATGAATTTCATCAAACCTTTTTCCACTTGACAATAAGGTCATACAAACAAGTTTTCCGCTGGCCTCGGTCGAGCGATTGCTGCTGCTTTTTCCGTCACGCTGTTGTGGGATGCTGGAAGTCAACTCTGATACCTCCACACACAGGGCACCCGATGAGACGTAATTTGGACCATGACGATCGCCTCCGCTAGGGCTTCGACCTGGTACGTGCGGCATGGGCGTAGCCGTTTTGAAAGGAACAATAAATTTCATCTAACCTTATTCCACTCGAAAATAGAGCCTAAAAAAAACATTTTTCCGCTGGCCTCTGGCCAACGATTGCTGCTGCTCAATCAGTCACACTATTGTGGGAAGCTGGAAGTCAACGTTGATAACTCCACACGCAGGGCACCCGATGAGGTGTGATTTAGACCATGACGATCGCTTCCGCGAAGGCTTCGACCTGATGCGTGCGGCACGAGCGTAGTCGCTTCAAAAGCAATTTGTCCGTAGGTGACCATAGAGTGATCCTTATGCGAACAGACAGACAGACAGACAGACAGACAGACAGACAGACAGACAGACAGACGGACAGACAGACACGTTTTCTGAATCCATATGTGAGACCACAAGTGGTCAGCAGACGGCAGATACTTGGTGCTGTGCTGCGCTTCGACGAACACCCCGAACCAAGTACGTCGAGTGCTCAACTTCCATTGCGTATGGTATCTTGATCGTTACAATATTGTGTTATTTCCAGCACGAGTACAGGCCAGCCTGACTAACCCGAATCCTGCAGGAAGACAAGTTTA
>JBDWQI010000209.1:0-73839 GCA_039986635.1 Sulfitobacter sp. | reverse complement strand
TTGGGAAAGTACGGTCGTAGCCGCACCATTTGCTCTTCGCTCAGCCAAAAAAGATTACTCATGAAACCCCCTGCAGTTTGCGGGTTTGAATCATGCAGCCGTGACAGCATCAACCAGATTAATGGGTCCTGAGCCTAAGCGCCACTCATACAGACAAACCAATGCCATGGTACGTTTAAACCCTATTGGTGATGACCACCCACTGCTGGACCAATCCAAGCTGTTCTACGCGTTGGAGCAGGCGATCAGATATGCAGAGGACAACAATGGGATCGGGCTAACCCAAACCAAACTGTTCAATCGCAAGTTTGCCCATTGGGGTGCGCAGAATTTCAACTGGCCCGATTACTCAGAGGAAAAACTGCTGCGGGTACAAAAGGTGCTGAACGAGGAAGACGTGCCACCGGTGATGGTGATCCATGATGTAATGACCATCGCCAAGTGGGGCCGACATGTGAAGGGTAAGTTCCAGCTGTCCAAGTCGGTGAAGGCCCTATCGGCGCATCGTGGTCAGCTGTTTGAGGCTTTGGTCCAGCAGTATCTGTTTGGGTACAATCATGGCCGTCTCAGTCGGATCGATTTCACTGCGCCTGGCAACTGGGACATCTTCTTGAACATCATCAATGTGGAAGCCCAACAAAGGCTAACTGAAGCGCATCTGGTGAAGACCCTGTATGGGTTGGAACAACCCACTGATCTATTTGAACGTGAATATCGCAACCACCACTGGTTCCTCGTGTCAGAGGTGTTGAGACCACTGGTTTGGATCGGCTTCCTCGAGGAAACCCGCGAAACCGAAGATCGGCTATCAGACCGCATCTATTGGAAAACGCCGCTTTGGTCGAAGTGCCTGACACTCGACACAGATCACTATCTGAGCGAACCAACCAAGCACTGAAAACTTCTGAACATGCCGCTGCATTTCGGCATGGATTCAGTATGAAGCAGATGCGGAACAGGCCGTCGCATCAGCGTTCAAAAACTTGATTTAATCAAGTTTTTCACAACCAATCAAACGGATATTTCCTTATAAAAACAACCACATGAATAATGATTTTTCCCTGCGGTGATGTCAGATTCGAAGGAAGTTATTTTGTAAAAGGAGAAAGAAATGAATAGCTTGAATGAACACTTGTCATGGGATGAAAAATTCACCCGTTATGCCTTCAATAAGACATACCACGACTGCGATGAGAATGAGGTCAAAATTCAGATGCTTGGCGCGTTCGATGAGTTTCGTGTGGATCATTTGGAAACCATCCAAGATGGGTTCGAGCCCGGCGAGAAAGAGATTGCTTGGTTTTTGGCGGGCAAACCCGGAAGCGAACCAGCTGTCCAAGGTGTGATTGGGCCAGACCAGATTTCAATTGGCTTTGGCCTTTTAAATGGCACGTTGGAGGCGACACTACTTTTGACAGACGAATTCGACGAATCCGAACAGCTAGCGCGGCGGTTCGACGAAGCGATTTCTGTCCCGAAGGCAGCTTAGAAATTGCGGGCCCTTCGCGAATAGCTTCAGGTGCAAAAAACGGATCAGTAAAAAACAGTTCTCGCCGCCGCGCGTGGCGGGAACCAACATCGATGCATGACACAGCATCGCATATTTTTCCTCATTTCCGAGGAGCATTTCATCCCGCATGGCGGCATTGGTTCATTTTGGCGTGGGTTCAGACGAATGTCTGAACACTTTGGCTGGCGAGTTACTGTGATCATGGACAAACCTCCAAAGGAAGCAGCCCTGTGGATGGCCCATGACAGTGAAAACGTCACGATTGCTTGGCCAGAAAACCCATTGTGCTACGAAGATCATAATCCCAGTGACAGTCGCTGGAAAAAGGAAATTCCCAACACGTTCAAGATCGAAAATTTCAAAACCGCTTTGCACGATGCTTTGTCAGCGAATGACCCAACGCATATTCTGATCAACACGCCGGATGCCGGAAGAGCGGTCATCGAGTTACGCTTGCAGGAAAAATACCCAACGACTTTCTATACGCATCACGAAAACCTGGTCATCAACCCAGTTCCAAAATCTAGCATCTTCGGGGCCGAATACATGGGAATGTTGGTCAACATTGTCGGCACCGCTGGCATCCAAACTGCCACACAAAGCCATTACAATGTGGAACGGATGGCACATATGTCGTTGTCAGCACCACCAATTGTCCTGCCGATGCCAATCCCCGATCCCGAACTACTTGAACCATATGATGGCTCTCGCGAAGGCGTCCTATTCATCGGCAGGCATGAACCGCGCAAACAACCAGCTGTGTTTGCACGGAAGGTTGTGCAAGCTGAACTGCCCGCAAAAGTGCTGACCAACAAGAATGGTGAGAGCAAGTTCCGCAAGACCTTCGAAAAGCATGGTGTCACCGATTTTGAAATCCGCTCTCAGATCACAGGTCAGGAAAAGGCAGATTTCATCAAATCTGCTCGAATTGCTTTCCACCCTGCAAAGCTGGAATCCTATGGGTTTTCCGCGATGGAAACGCTTGCCGCTGGATTACCTACGTTGCTGATTCACGAATACGGTTGGTGGCAAGCCTTCATCGATGACGGCGTCCACATCACGCCAATTCGAGATGCTCACAATGTGCTGCTGGAACTTTATGAGTGTCCTTTGCAAGCCGCTCCCAACTATGCGGCGCACCGGGAGCAGCAGACATTCGCTATTTGGGAGCGATATCTGAATGCGGAGCGTCGTCCTGGCTAGGTGCTGGCAAGGCAGTAGGCGGCGCAATCATATCCGTATTTTCGATAAACCCGCCAGCAAGGCCCACGACCAAAGGTAAGGTCATCTTGCAAGGACCGGTTGGTAGCTCACAGTTGAGCTCGATCCCAAAGGGCGCGCCAGCAATGGAGAGAAGCTTGCCTTCAAACGTCATGCCGTAGTCAACGCCAAGGCTGATCACGCTTTCCAACTGTCTGGTATGGATAAGCCACTCCGATCCAAGAGCTGTTGCGTTTGGTGGCGTGGATCTAATTTTGCCCAGCTTTTGCTTTTCGAAAAGGTTGTCCGGGAAATGGACGTAGAGATACCCTTTGTCTCCGACCACATTGAGCAGGGTTGGAAACGTTCGATCTGAGTTGCGCGGCAATGACTTTTTGAACGTTTCGCGCCAACCATGCAGCGCAGTCAAAATACCCTTCGTCACACTGATTTCATGCATGGGAGTAGCGCCAGTCTTGAGCAAACGAAACCCGTTCTTTCCAGGCGCGACACTAGGAAAAGCATATTTCATCGCACTGCCATCGGAAGACGTAAGGTGCGAGAGCTTGGAAGTGTGTTCGTCCTCCCATTCAAGTTGACGCAAGAAGTCTGATGCAAAGTTACCCGCATCAACAGCAGCAACTCGCAACACACGCGCTTTTTGCTTGAAAGTCTCCCATGGGAACAGTGCCTCAAGGGCAATCATCGCAGGCAAGATTGTCCCGTTTTGAACCAAGGTTGGTTGGTTGCCATCTTGCTTCTCAAGCCAGACCACCTGCTTTGCTCTTTCTATGTTGTTGATAGTTACCTTTGAGAATTTTTTGGCTTCTGTGCGACCCAGCTGCCTATCCCTTAGCGCCTGAACCACTTCATCTTTGCTTTCGTTGTCGGCGAGTTCCAGCGCCGACTGCATTGAACTCATTGCTTCAAGTTGTGCAATCACGTCCTCTCGGTCAGGTTGAATGCGCTTAAAGACATCGCACATGACAAAGAACGCGTAGAGCTTTTTCTTAGTCAATCGCCGCTCTGTGCGGTCGGTAATGGACGGAACCAGGCTGATCAATGCGCGCTCAAACGCGGCTCGAGGCCCTGTTGGAAGAAAACCTACCACCTCAGCTCCAGAAGGCGTCTGCCGAACAACAGCATTAGCATAACCGTGAACCATGTGCGGCTGCATGGCATCCAATTGAAGGCCTGCGACGGAACCAAGAGTCTGTGCGTCCAACACTTGTTTAGCCTGCTCAAATTTCTCGGAAGCCGCATCTTCGGTTCGGCCATCACCGTTGTTTTTCTCAGCAGCAAGAGCTTTCATGTACAATGTGTCGATGGTTTCTTTTCCGTGGAACGCCTCACGCAAGTCCTCAACTGTCCATTCGTCGTCCTGCGCCTGCTTGAGGATCCTGCGATATTTGGATTTGCTGTCGTCTCGAGCATCTGGGAACGCGATGCCCACCAACTCATGGAAATCATTAGCCTTTTGCTTGGCGCTGATCGACTTGACCTTCAGACCAATGAACAGCGTGAGCATCTCCAATTCTTTCAGCTCAAGGCCCAGTTTATAGGTGGCTACCAAAGCTTGATGGACGCGGGTATGATGACCCTTAAGAGCCTTCTCTGCTTTGGCAGATAGCTTCAGGATGGCCTCAAGCTCGGGGTCGAATTCCGCCAGTTTCTTGCTGGAGTTTGAACCAACGACGACAAGTGCGTTTTCTGTCATGACTTATACCTTTGCCAGCGCCAGAGCGTTCAACTCTCGCTCGGCATCTTGAATGAATTGCATGGGGGTTTCGGAGGTAAACACCTCGGTTAGAAGAGCTGGCAAATGCCGTATTTCAACGGGCCGCTCCAAAATGCGCCTGTCGTCCAGCGTACGGTAAGCATGCCGAAACCCTTCAAAATACGCTTGTGTGTTGTGATGGATGAGCAAGACCTGCTGGAGCTTGCGGGTTTGGGGTGGGGTAAAACCCGGCAGCGTTCGTTTTGACAAATCACCGATTGTCAGAAGCGCACCAAGCGTCGTCAGGGTTCGCTTGAAATATCGGTTTCGTGGCTGCGTTTCGTGCAGTTCGCTCAGCGAACGCATATCACCTACCTGCTCAGCTAATTGCGTTTTAGCATCACGGAACCGCCAACTCTTTGGATCGAGATCAACACCAGTGACAGCGTGATACCCGTTCTTCATCGTATCAACGGGACTGCCTGAATCGAAAGACAGCTGAATGTCACTTGCGTCCGTATGCGAACGCAAAGCACGTTGAAGGAAACTCAAGCCAGCGCCCACGCGCAAGGTGGATACGCCAAGGAAGTGCAGCCATTGCCCCGGTTTCAACGAACCAAGGTCTCGCATTTCGATGAGCCTGCGACAGGTCATAGCGAGTTCAGAATGGTGTTTTCCTGCGAAGGTCCACCCTTCGAAATGAAACTGCTTCATCCGGTCAAACCAGAACTTGCTTTCACGTTCGTTGCGACCTTGGATGATGTTTAGGACTTTGGTTGCGCCGGTTTTTCGATGCATCCGGTAGTAACGATTGTTGCGCACGGTTTGGAACAAGCAGGCCAGAAAACCAGTATCGAAGCCAAGTGCCTTGGAGAGTTTTTCCATCTCGACGCCTTCGCGCATCAGTCGTTGTACGTGGATATCAACGCCACCGCTGGCAATTGTGGCCAAAGGGAAGTCCATAACCATTGAATGCGTCGCGATATCTTCTAGCCACCGGAGCATCCGCTCCACAGTTGGCATGCCTTCGAATTCGATTGTGCCCTGCTGGATTTGGAACCCGCCGCTGTCGCCGATCAAAGTAACACGGGGATCGTGACCGCCGCTGGTGAGCCAGTTCCTCTTTACGGCTAGCTTTTGGGTCTTTGCGGCTTGGCCTGCGCTGTAGAGGACCCAAGGGTAGAAACACAAAGTTGAATGCGGGTTGGTGAATTGCAGATCATCTGCGGAGAAACCGAAGTGTCTTGGAAGGGTTAATCCAGGAAGCGCGTCTACATAGGTGCTGCTGAGAGCCGGCATGTAGACAGCTGCATTGGCAAACGCATTCGCTTCCGAATAATCCCGCCCTTGCTTCAAGTTCAGCTGTTCATTTCGTGTCCTTGGAAGCAGATTTTCAACGAGTTGGTCCAATTCCGGATCTTCTAGACTTGTTCGCGGTTCATCTCTCAAAACGCCAAAGTATGGGTCATCCACTACCTCAGTAGGCTTAGGAACAGCTGCAGTTCGGTTTTTATCGTAAGAGGCTGGCATAGAGTTTATCTCCATTAAAATAACGTCCTGCGACCTGCTTTGCCATTTTGGCCAGTCGCAACTTACTTTTCTTTTCGATTGCTTGATGAATGAACGCAGCAATATCGTCGGCATGTGCAACAGCGTCGTCCAAAGACATGGTCCACTCAGACGGATACGTGAAACCCGGATACATTTTGGGGTAAGACAATCGATGAGGAACGATAGGAACAGCGCTAGCCATCAAACCTTCGAATACGCCAATCCCAAGAGTTTCCTGTTTGCTCGCCGAAAACACAGCCAATGAACGCGCCAACTCCTGGTGGTATTCTGCTTTACTCAGCTGTTTTTCTTGTGCAAAGACGATCCTATATTCTGACAACCTTTGTTGCAGCATCTTGAGAATTTCTGGCTGTTTTTCGACAGCCATGCGATGTGGAAACAAGATAGTATCTTTGTCTGGAGTATCAGCCAGCGGCTTGAGGATCGGTGTAAGATATTCCATTGGCCACCCGACAAACCGCGAAGTTCGTTGGATTTCAGGTTGGACTTTTGTGAGGAACAGATTCTCATGATAACGACCGGCGAAATAGTTGCGCTCAGAGGCGTCGAAAACCGCTCTTTCAAAAGCATAACTCCAGCTTTTGTTTTTCACGGCCTGACCGAGAGCATCCCACCGGTCATAGGAACCGGAATGCCACATGACTTGGATTTCCAAGCGCATATTGAGCAAATCCGACATATAGCGGACGTTGATCACACCGGGGTGCCAAGCATCGGTAAACAGAACCCGGTCCCTACGCGAAACTTGACCAGATTGGACCAATGCAGCGAACTTGGCTACTTGATACGATTTGTAGATGTTGGTGTCTGCAAAGTTCAGGAACTTGCCTGCTTCTGGCGCTTTGCTCTTTGCAGGACCTGAAATCACTTTGACACGCCAGTTGTTTAGCTCGCGAGATGCGATTGCGGCCCGAAGCTGCACCGGCAAATGTTCTTGCCATTCGCCAGTATATCGCTGCTCATGCGCTTCTATGTCGAAAATCCAGATGGTATGCATTACCTAGCCACCCCGGCATTTTCCCGTGTCTGCAAAACCAACCAAAACACCAAAGCGCCAAGCATTTTAGCTGCACTGACCAAGGCGACAGCCAACCAATCGAAGAAGCCAACCATTTGTAGAAACACAACGGTGTCAACAGGCACTGCTATCAATGAAGAATACAGAATCCGCTGGGACAGTGGTTTTCGCGTGAATGTATAGACGGCCCAATCAATAGTTTCTGAGATGAGGAACGCGGTGACACTAGCCAAAGCCACAACCGGCGCTGACATGAAATAGCTGATGCCGCCAGCGACCAGCATTGCGACGACAACCCAATGCCCAATCTCCCGTTGAGCAAAGTCACGAAACACAAAAACAAAGCCCACAATGAGCATCACGGGTGGAAACATCGTTCCCAATACGGGCACCATCGGTACCACAACGAAAAGCCAATTGATCGCCACAACGGCAGCGATATAGGCGGTTGTCCAAAACCCTTTGGGCATAAGTTCCTCCACAGAAAATTCTTGTGGGTTGAACCTGTCAGAGTTGATCGGATTGATGTTGTGCACATCTGACCCAAAGGGCTGCAAAAATTGCCCAAACGTGGGGATGTTGAAAGCGGTGGAAGGCAAGAAACTTGATTTAATCAAGTTTTCCCACTCATTCAGTCAATGATTTCATACGCCTAGTTGGGGTCAATTTCCGCCAAGCAACATGGGCAGTATGTTGGCATCTTAAGCTGTCGAGAACTCAATGGATGCCAGATTTGGCTGCAACGAAAACTTAGCATCTAGCATCTAGCATCCTCGCAATTTGGCGCACGATCTCAAGCCCAAACCCAGCCTGACCAACTGAGCTTTCGTCTCGATGGATTTCGTCAACCACATGCACAGTAATGAGGGCTTCATCGAGCTCGGCGCGAACCGTAACGTTCAATCCGTCTTCGCTCATCCGAACGGCATTTTGAACCAAGTTGGAAACAGCCTCCCACACTAAGTTCGCATCAGAGGTCATTTGATGGTTGGTTGGTATCATATGTAACGTGACGCCACGCAGATTGGCTTCAGGCTCAAACGTCTGCAGCACTTGATCGAACACACGCTGAAGCGCGAACTCTTCAGATATTATATCAATCCGACCTGCCTCTCGCTTGGCATAAGCAAGCACCTTGTCGATGAACCCTGATGCTGTTTGCCCAATGGCACGAGCCTGTTCCAGTGGTGCGCCAGCAGGAGTATCTTTGTGTTCGATCACCAACCCGTCGAGCATCATGTTAACGGAATGCATGGGTTGGCGCAGATCATGGCCTATTGAACGTATTAGATGTTGCTGGAACTCAAAGGCATCGCGCAGGTCTTTGGTCTTATTGGCGACTTCTTCTTCAAGGTCAGCCTCATGCTGTTTGATGGCATCGAAAGCAACTTCGCGATCTGAGACTGCCCCACCAATCATCAATGTGGATATGGCGGTCAGCAACAAAAGCACCTGTAGGGAAATTCGTTCACCCTCAAATCCAAACCAGTTGGCAGCAGGAGGCGTTAACAGCGCAGTTAATACAATCGCCATTGCGGCAGATGGCAAGCCGCCTCTTACCGCAAAAATCACAGGTGGAAGTAAGATCAGATAGAACAGCGAGTCCAAATATGTGCCTTGGGATGGAGCCCAAAACGCGATGAACATCGCCAATAGGATCGTCACCAACTGGAACGCTATCACTTGCCACTCAGGCAAAACTGCCTGTTTTCCATGACCAAAGAACCACATTAGGAACGGAACCAGTATTGGCAGCGGGATCAAAGTACCGATGGCGTCGCCCACGGCCCAAGGCAGCAATATCTCCCATGCAACTGGCCACGGGAAGTTGCCGAAAGTGGCGTGAAGCGAAACCCCGCTAAGGGCTCCCGAAAGAGCTGCAACCAATGCAATCGCAATCAACTGAAGTTGGTTTTTCAAATCGCTGATCGGCAACTTTACCCTAACCAGGTGACGCGCAATCAAACCTGCGCCCGTATAGATGAGGTAGAGACGAAAACCATGCAGGATCGGATCTCGGTAGTTGGTGAACTCGACACCAAGCAATCCACATACAAATGGGATCGCCAGCAACAGGTTTGCAACCAAAGGTGCCAACAGAAACTTACGCGGTGCGGTCAGTGCAACGGCCAAAGTGACCCCTGCAGGCAAAAACCACAGGCTGGCATAGGTTTCAAAGAAGTCAAAAACCCCAGCAGAAACGTAAGCGGTGAGCCACAGCACAATGATTGCCGCAAATCGCAGCATGTCTTTGATCATCAAATTAAACTTCTTTTCCATATGCGATATTTGCGTGAAACTGCTCCACATAATCAACAAGAGAAATTTACAGATGAAACGCCTGCTCATAGCCGATGATCATCTCATGATTGGCACAGCCATGGTCTACCTGTTGAAGCAGCTGGACCCGTCGATTGATGCGATGTCAGTGGGCTCGGCAAATGCTGCGCTAAAAACTCTAGCTGAAGGTAAGCCATTTGATCTGGTGCTGCTGGATTATGACATGCCAGGAACCAACGGGATCAAAGGTATGGCCATGATCCACAAAGATCATCCAGAACAGATTGTCGGTATCATTTCGGGCAGAACAGAACCTCAATTGGTGAAGGCCGCCATTGCAGCAGGTGCTGTCGGTTGGTTGCCAAAATCAATGTCTGATGAACCGCTCCTTCATGCTTTGCGCATGATGGCCGCTGGCGGGCAGTTTGTCCCAACAGATGTGCTAGCTGAACTCCGATCCACGGATGACCGTTGGGACTTGTTCAGTGAGGCAGAACAGCGCGTCGCAAAGCAGTTGGCGCAGGGCCTTTCAGACAAGGAGATTGCACTGGGCTTGGAGCTTGAACCAAAGACCGTGCGCAATCATGTGCGTAACATCCTTCGCAAAGCTGGTGCCGAGAGCCGAACCAAGTTTGCTTTGGCGTTTCATGAGAACAGCTAAACCCCGCCCACAATCTTTGCTTTAGGTTCGCACAATCTGAACATTCAACGTCTTGCCGCTTTCAATGGCATCCAACAGGCGATCAATATTTGGGTGCGCTCCTGGTCGGTTTTTTGCATCCACCGTATGCTCGGCAAAGACTTCCAAGCCATGTGCTGCAGCATTTGCATCAATGTTTCCGAAGGTTTCTGCAAGATACCGATAAACGACGAGCGAACCCTGTTTGCCTGGTTTGTTCTCGATGGTGTCTAGGATCACACCAGCGGGATCGATAATGTCGATGTAGGCAATGTCATCAACCGAAGGCAGCAGTTGCAGGTTGTTTTTGAATGAAGCTGTTGGCGGGATCATCGTAGGTTCCTAGTTGGATAATTCGTATCGCCTTAGCAGGGTTGTTTTGATGAACCAAGACTTTGGTTAGCGTGTGTTCTCGGTGTTTTCCCGGCCATTGCGGTCATTGAGCCGGTCGAACTGCCGCTGCGGTGCAGCACGCCGAACCGGACGTTGAACTGCCCAAAGATCAGGGGCGTTTTGGGCTGACGTTACGGAGCTAGTATGGCTAAGTTGCGGTGACATTTCAGACATTCTTGGACGAGGAAATTACACATGAGAGATGATTTTACTGCGACAACTAAGCGACTTTTGGCAGAACGTGCGGGCTACAGATGCAGTAATCCAGATTGTAGAAAAACCACCGTTGGTCCATCTACAGCCGACCAAGCCAAGTCGATCTCTCAGGGGGTTGCAGCACATATCTGCGCAGCTCAAGACAATGGACCGCGCTATAACTCCGAGCAAACCGCCCTTCAGCGTAAATCTGCTAGCAACGGGATTTGGCTTTGCGGTGCTTGTGCAACGCTGATCGACAAGAACAACGGAGCCGACTTTAAAGAGTCAGTGCTTCAGACATGGAAAGAGTTGCACGAAGAGGCTGTCTTTTCCGAACTGTCAACTGGACAGTCTGACATAGGATTAACTGGTTGGTGCGAAGAAGAAAACGGCAGTTGGATTCTGCGTATCAAAAACCCAACTACGGCTCCATTTCTTGATTGCGTTGCGAGAGCATACCGTGTGGAAAATTTCCGTGTGGAAAATTTCGATGAGCCTTTCGCTGACATAGAGGTCGTGTTTGGCACAATTCCACCTCGTCAAACAATCAGTGATGCGGTGCCGTACGAGAATCTCGAGAGTTCTATGTTCGGTCACCCTGTTGTGGAAGTCGAATACACAGACGTGAATGGTATTGACTGGTTACGTGAGCGCACAGGCCGAATTCGAAAAATTGAATTTAGAAGACCGTTTGATTGAGGTGTCATGGTCGGCCAAAGGCGACCTTGATCGCTACTCCACACGCCGCAGCGCGGCTTCACAAAACCAGCCGTTCGTGCTTTGCGTGGCTGACTACAAATTAAAGTCACACTGCTGCAGGGAAAGCGGATGCTATGTGAGAACTAGAAGGATAACCAATCGCCCATTACCATAGCGGTCAATTCGGTCTAGTTAAGCGTCTCATATTTCGTTCATCATTCAGAAATTGATCGTAGAAATCAGAAAGCCCAGCTTCTGTCATAACTTCCAAATGTGACACATCCAAAGATGAACCTGGGAATCCATTGTGGTATGACCGACCGATGTAGATTGAAACCCGGCTCACTTGAGCGGGAGGTGCCGTTCGCTGACCATCGTGATCATATCCTACCGACCAAAGGCATCCATTTGGAACAACTACTATGGGCAATGCCAATGCTGTATGCTCCCTACCATTCCATATGGCATGAATGAATTCCTTGTCTCCTATCTCCTCAACAAGGTCATCAAGTGATTGAAGCGCCTGCGACCACTTTTCAAAAAACTCAGAGTCGTTTGCATGCAAATCTCTGGTCTTGGTTTCTCGCCTTCCCACTTGGGCGGTACTCTTCCCGACCGGAGATCTGACCGAGTACAGGCAGCTGTCATCAATACGTGTTCCTTGCATACCCTCTGGAAGCTCAACGCGAGGTATATTAAAAGGCTCGCGTGGTGTTCTTTCGACTGGACGATACTTGAACACTTGATGATACGCTTCAGCGGCACTTCTTGGCACAGTGGACACTAAAAGCGGAAAATGCCCACCAATGGCTTTGCACTCAACTGCAGCTGAAACGGTTGTGGCTCCTCTTGTAAGTCTGAGTCTAATGTCGAACTCTCGATACTTCTTGGTATCTGGATCTCTATACTGGCCGCCGTGTTCACAGTCTGCACCTTTGGCAATAAGCATACGAAGAACTCGCAGCTCGAACGCGAAGTCAGAAGCTTCAGCAAGGTATTCTTCAAAATCCTCAAGTCCGATGGGGTCTTTCTTCAGCTTCAATTTTTGAACCTCCCCTCAAATTTCAGCGCTTGCAGACACTGCTTTATCCAGTAACACTTATTGCAGCCAGGGCAATGCTATGGTGGTTAAGCGCTTGCATATTTGGGGACACATCTTCCTAGTGTCGGGATTGATTGCTAGGTTATTCAAAGTCACCCTTTTTGATGAAAACTGCAATTTAGAACTTGAGACCTACTCAATGAAATATGCTTCATGGCGAAAGTGCGATTTCCAACTCCATACCCCGCGCGACCCTAACTGGCAGGGCCAAAGGCCAATCGGTTTGGGCGATCAAACGGATCAAGGTCCTGCGACGAATGATCAAGTTGAAGCAGCTCGGCAGTTATGGGCCAGTGAATTCGTTGATATCTGCTCGAAGCGAGACCTTAAAGCTATCGCGATAACCGATCATCATGAAATGGTCATGATACCATATGTACAGAAGGCTATTGCACAACGGGTTTTTCAAGAACCGAGCTTTGACCTGTGGCTATTCCCCGGTATGGAGCTGACGTGCCGCCACGGTGTACAGTGTCTGATCTTGTTTGATGCGGATCTGTCGGATGAATGGCGTAAGGAAGCTCAGTCAAAGCTGGGAATTACCATCCCATCTATGAAAGTTGACGAAAAGCAAGGGCCTAAAGTCACTCAACTTGGCTTCCCATATCCAGATATCTCCACGCGGCTTGATGCAGAAACAGAGCTTCAAGGTCGGTACATAGTCTTGCCGAATGTTTCCCAAGGAGGGCAGCACACTGTCTTGACCGAAGGGTCACATGCAGATTTCAGATCTATGTCTTACGTTGGAGGATATCTTGATGCAGGACAGAACATAGCCTCAATCAATGGAAGAAACCAAAAGCGCTTGTCTGGTGAATGGGATATCTGGGGTAATCGCTTCATTTATCCGCTGCCAACGTCTGATGGACGATCCGCCGATTATTCCAAAGTTGGAACAAACAGTTGTTGGATCAAACTTGCCGCACCAACAGCTGAGGCAATTAGGCAAGCCTTTTTGGGGCATAAGTCACGCATCACAATTGTCCCTCCACAAACGCCAACGCTTAGCGTTGCTTCGATAGAGATAAGCGGGTCCGAAATTCTCGCAGACCGGCGGACTGAACTCAGCTCAGAACTAAATTCTTTCATCGGTGGGAGGGGAAGTGGCAAAAGCACGTTGCTGGAATATGTAGCGTTTGGACTGGGCCGCAGCTGCTACGATTTTCCTAAGGACGCATTTTCTGGGGCTGACCGGCTGAAAGAACTCATTTCTCAGACGCTCATCGCCAAAGGCGCGACAGTATCAATTAGTGTCACTCAAGATGGTGCGGAATTCAAGGTTCGCCGCAGTGGAGCGGACGCGTACCAACCTGACATCACTTACCCCGACGGCACGAGCCAAAAGTTAAGTACAAAGGAGCTTCGCACGCTTTTCCCTTCTGTGGTTTACAGCCAAGGAGAGCTCTCTGAACTAGGGAAGCAGGCTGGTAAGCGCACGCACATTTCAGATCTGCTTCAATTTGTCGATCAAGAATTTAAACGTGAAGATGAACGACTAAATGCGGATATCGATGCAGCCAAAACACGCGTTCGGCAAGCTATACAGGGGCTTTCATCTGCTTGGATCTTAGAAGGCAAGATTAGCAAATTTGCTGCTACTAGGGTCTCCTTAGAACAGCGAATTGCGGCATTGCAAAAAACGCTTCCTGAATTGTCCGAAGCTGACAAAGTAACTGTTGCTCGATATGAAAACTTGTCTGCTCTTGAGGCCAAGAGACAACAAGCGACGGCCCAAGTGGCTTCGGTCATGGAAGAAGTTACCCAGCTTTGGCAGACATCACGTAAGCCTGTCGACCTGACCTCGGACTTGCCGGAAGCTGGCAAATTTCAAGCGGCATTCTCTGAGTTCAATGTGGCATTTTCAAATGGTATCGAAGCACTTGGAATCGAACTCGGAAAACACCGTGATGCGATGGGTGAATGTGGCAAAGACATCGAATCCGCGTTGACTGAGGCGAAAGTCGCACGTGACTCGGCAATGAACAAACTCACTGAGCACCGATCAGCTACAGCCCAGATTTCCAACCTCCAAGTTGAACTCCAAGGGGTCCTCAAACAGATAGCTGAACTTTCAGTCACAACCATTTCCGCAGATGAATGGTTTGAAAAGTTGAAGTCGGCAATCGATGGATTGAAAATAACCGTCAGGCAAAAGGGTGAGAAAACAAGAGAATGGGCCGAGAAGATCGAGACGTTGTCTGGCAATAGAATAGAGGCCCAGCTTAAAGCTGACGCGAACTGGACTGCTATTCATGGCGCTCTTGAAGCTATGACTGCAAAGTCAGGCATAAAAGAGGCGACGAGAATTCAACGAACGGACGAATGCTTCGAAAAGTCAGGTGTTTGGCCGACGCTAGACGGACTGCGAGCTGATGCGTTGGCCGCACTGCGTTGGAACGTCCTTTCGCAATCTGAAAGTGGCAGGCCACCACAGATGAAGGCGCTTGTCGAAGCTAGTGGTGCAACACCACGAGCTATTGAACGATGTGTTGAGTTGATGGACCTGCAGCGGGTAGAGGCTATCGCTACCGCGGTTCCGAGTGATGACATCTCTTTGTTGTATTGTGATGGAGATCGCAAGATATCATTCGAAAAGGCATCGGAGGGCCAACGAGCAGCAGCACTCTTATTCATGTTGCTGGAACAACCGGGTGGGCCGTTACTCGTCGACCAACCAGAAGGAGATCTCGACAATAAGATTGTGTCAGACCTTGCTGAAAAACTTCACGATGCCAAGAAGAACAGACAAATCATATTTGCAAGCCACAATGCAAACATCGTTGTGAACGGTTCTTCGGAACTGGTCCTAGGTTTAGATGTTAGTGAAAACGCTAAACGAGATATCGCCTGTGGCGGGGCAATCGACGCAAAACATGTCTGCGACAAAATCACAGAGATAATGGAAGGCGGACCTCAAGCGTTTCGAGACAGAAAGGAAAAGTACGGCTATTGATAGTCAGCTTTTATTCTAAGCCGAAACCGACCGTCTCTCTGAATACGTGCGAAACCTCGGCAACTGTCTATTTGGTCGTTTCGATGTCCGCTTTAGTGTCCTCCAGAATCTGTTGCTGCGTAGCAGCGAATTCCCGCTTTCCGCCCTCCCTGCAGGAACTCGTTACTTCTTTCGGTACTGCATCAAACGCTTTTGAGACCAGTCAGGGATCAGCTGCGCGATCTCATCAGTGGGCCTGATTTTGCTGTAGTAGGCATCGATCATCTTGCTTGATGTGCCCACGTTACGCCCAAGCAGGTGATGGCCAACACCTTCGCGGATTTGTTGGGTGATGTAGAAATGGCGGAAGCTGAAGCTGTCCCTGAGCTTGCCGTTGCGAGCCACACGCAGGTCAGCGGCGATCAACAGCTTGGCCAAACCAATCTTGAAGCTGCTGATGCGCTTACCTTCGTGGTTGAAGAACACAGGATCATCATCCCCTGGCATTTCATCGTTGGCCACATAGAACAGTGATTTCAGCAAATTGAAGAATGTCAGTGTTTCTGGCATCGCAGCGAGTTCGCGTTCTTTGCCTTTGCCACGGGCTTGGATCACGGTGACATCGCAGAACTCTCCGTTTTCAACTTGGATTTTCCTCGCTTCGATATCGCCCCAACTGAGGTTGAACAGTTCGGTTGGCCGCATGCCCGTGAACCCTGCGATCATGCAAAAACAATGCAAGCGTAGCCGGTCTTGGTAAGTTTTTTGGTTCTTCCCACTTGGGTCATCATCAGTGAACTCATATTCCCGCACCCTTTGTTCGGACACAGATTTCAGATGCATAAACTCTTCCATCGTAAATCCTGGCCTGCTGTTGTCTTTGCGCCGCTTATCCTTTGGTGCATTGATTTCAGGGATTTCAGTGACGTAGCCACGGCGTTGGCCAAACTCAAACAGCTGGCGGAGCAGCAGGCTTTCCTTCTGAAGCGTACTTTTCGATGGATATCCTTCTTTCACAGGCCGGAAAATCTTGGTGGTGACGCCTTTGATGACCCGATCATATTGGATCATCGGGTTCTTCGAGCCCGGGCCAGTGATCCAAAACTCTTTACGCCAATCCCAGTATGCATCGATGTCATCGGCTTTGATGGCGCTCATCAGCTTTCGACGAAAATATTCGATGAAATATCGGCGTATGATCGTTGGATACTGCTTGGCATGGTATGGTGCCTTTTCCCCACGCTGGACGGCCAGTTCGATACCAGCGATGAACTCCTCAGCAATTTTCTCAAACTGTTTTTTGTTCACGGACAAACCAACTTCTGCCAGTGCACATGCTTTGATCCATTTGGATTGAGCACGGCGTTCCGCTTCAATGGGGTCTGAGGTGCCCAAAGACACCCGCTGCTGCCCCTGGCCTTTGATTGAGTACCGTGCGTAGTACCGCCCATTGGGTGGGCGTTTGTAGAGCGTAAATCCTTCTGAAACTGCGTCCATGATGTTCTGCCTGTTGTTGATATCATCGTTCGCATAAAGCCACCGCATCACCTGCACGAGTTCAAGAAGTGGTTCTTGTGGACGAAGGCGCTCCTCGTATTCACCCAAAAATTAGTGCTCAAAAACAATATCTTCCGGCTTTGATCGATCCGTTTCATGCCTTGGGTTCAAACCAAATGGAGGATCAAATGGATCAATCAAAAATTAGCCGCTGGGTCGAAGTCAGCTTTCAACGGGACATCGTTCATGGGAACAAAGAAGGGGTCATCTCAATTGCTGCGCAGCACCGTCATCGCGTCACATTTTCAGTGCGAGTGAACGTTCATGGCTCAGATCGAGAAATCGAATATTTCGCCCTTCGCAAGTTCTGCATGGACCTTTGGTCCGGCGATACACACCAAGTTGGTGATGCTAGCCTGGAATGGATTGCTGAAGACATGCTTGGCAAGCTGGTTGGTGAATACCCTGGTCGCAGCTGGGAACTGCGTGTTCTGGAAGATGCTGAGAATGGCGCGGTGATCCAATACGAAGATGCCGCCTAAGACCCAAAAGGAAAGCCGCTGGCGCGAACCAGCGGCTTTCACAACAACGTACTGCTGAACTAGGCTTTTGGCTTGCCAGCGGGTGTCTTTGGCTTGGTTTTCACCATCTGCGCCAGCGCATCATCAAGTTCGCCAGCCAGAACTGCCGACCGAACCGTCTGTAGAACATCAACCAACTTGGAAATCTCACCAACTTCGATGCTGTTCTTGTCTTCCAGGAGAGGCAGTTCTTTCGCGCCATCCCGCAGAGTTACCATCCAAGCACCAGTATGATGTTGCCACCACCACTTACGAATGGCGCGTTGTTCGGTGATCTGTTTGCGTTCACCATCCTCCCCGCGCACCCATTTGCGGATGTCTTCCAGGAATTCTTCATCGTTGAGTTCAGCTTCAGCGGCTTCGATTTGGGTTTCAAGTTTGCGCAGGAGGTTCAAACGTTTCCGCGCAACTGGCGATACTGGTTGCTTCTGCGAGTTAACGGTGAGGGCAAGTTTGGACAGATGTTGCATGGCATGGGCCTTTCAATGTGGAACATGCCAGGATCAGTTAATGCCACCTGTTTCAGAGAGCGACCGGTTTGTGATGCGGAAGTGTTCAAGACCAAGTCCACGAATCAACGTGATGACAAGAAGTTAACGAAAAACCCATAAATTTCGATTATTCAAAACTCCAAAGAACAGCCACAAGTACGACATTGTTTTCTCGTAAGAAATTGCGGGTCTGCAGATTGGTTAAAATTCAACCTTTCGAACGTACTGTAGGAAGTCATTGAAAATTGAAGGCCGGGGGGCTAACATGAAAAAGAAAGATAGAGTTTTGTACCTTTCGCCAAGCGGGGATAAGGCCGTTGGAACACTCGAAGTGTGTGCTTTGACTGCCATCAGGTTATTCAACTCAAAGGTAGCAATGGTTGCTATTATTGCTTTTGCTAGCTTTTTTGGTGCTTTAAACTCTGAAGTTGTAATTGTTTTGCTAAATCAACTTTTCTGAATATTTCCACGTTTACTTTGGTTATTGGTCCGCCTCGGCTTCAATCTCATCCATCACTTCAACAAAGTTCAGCTCCACATTGATGCGCTCGACCAGCTGCTCCAGCTGATCATACGCTTGGTTCAGATTTGCCGCGTATGGTTGGCGGAAATGCGGGTTCCCAAGGAACGTCGCCAATATGGTCTTTGTGACAGTCATCAGTGTTTCCAACACGCGCCGACTTGGTTGCCGGTTCCGCGTGATCATGCAGGAATAATATGAGGGTTTCATCCCAAGTATCTTGCGGGAAAATGACGTTTGGGACACCGTTAGGTTGTTGCGTCGGTATAGGTGGAATGCATCCCTCAAAATGTTGTCGCCTGCGTATTCTGTGTATCTCATTGGTTTTGTCCTTTGCTGCTCAACTATTTATCCAGCAGCAGTTGAACCCGATGCACTGTTTTGAGCAGCAATCGCCTGTTTTAGTTTAATCAGCGTGGAGTTGCTGGGCTGGCAGGCTCGCTCACATTCCAAGAGTTTTGCCGGATCCACGGGCTTTCCAAGTTTCACTTGCTTGATCTGCTTATCCATCCACCGTTTGCGTTTTTTGCTGTCACTGGTGCTTTTGCTGTTTGGAATTTTCTCAGCTTTGATGGGTCTGCCTACTTTCTTTGGGTCTGTTTCTTTGAGGACCAGCTGCATTTTTTCAACCCTGCTACCAGGGAAGTATCCGGCCAAAGCCTTGGCAACATTGTGATCAGGCACCACAGCACAAACGGGTTCCGTGGCCTCCAAATTCCGCAAACTGCTGCGCATGACTGCCTGGTACACATTGCTGTGGAACAAAGCATCTCTGACTGCCTGAGGGCTTTGGCAAAGGTGGTTGAGAAACCCAAGATGCGCTGGCGTTGGGTTCAAAGCGGACAGGATCGCCACATTGTGGATGTGTTGATAGTCATTGAGACCCCAAGGCGCATTCGGAAGCTGCTTAGCTTTGTTTCCAAAGTAATGTTTAGCATCTTCCGCATTGTCATTGTTAGCGAGAAAGACGAATTCATCATCGTCGAACACTTGGATGCAAGCCTGCTTGAGCACATCAAGATTTGTTGTCTCGACACCGTTGAGTTCGCTGGTCGCATCAGAAAACCTTTTGGACCAAGCCGTTTCAAACACATATTTGATAGTGAGACGATCACCGCAGGTGTGCTGGGAATAGCGAAGACCTTTGGTGAGCTCCTCATGTGGTTTGAACTCCACATCAAATCCCAACCAAATATTGGCCATCAGAGATATGTCAAAGCCAGCGCCCATGATTATCACGTCTTCAAAAGCGTCAATGAACTTTTCACCGTTATCTGCGCCCAAAGCAGTGCGATGATCACCCGTGCCAAACACACTGGGCGATAACAGGGATAACAATTCCAGCTGCCGCGACTTTGGATCCCCTTGTTGGTCCAACAGCCGTTGAAGCTGATCATTCAACACGTAATTGTCGTAGTTGGGATGGATCAAACGCTGCGCGTAAGGAGCCAACACTGTGTTGACCTCGTCTCGGCTTGGGTTTTCAGCAATCGCCGTCAACGCGGTTTTGCTGCCCGTGGCGCATTCTACCCTGCTATATTTTTCGCCGTCAGGAATAAACCGCATATGCTGGGTCAGCAAATGATGGTTCTCCGGCAGGTTCTTTTTGATTGTTGGGGCAATCTGCGGAATTTCATCGCAGATGCAAGTCCATTGGTAGCGTTTGGGCCAATGCAACAGGTTAAGAAACGCCACTTCTGTGATCATCAATAACTCACCTTGATCAGCTTTGGCATTCAGCAAGTGCTTTTGGATCATGTCACCGACGGATATCTGCTTGCGTCGTACTGGCGAAATATCCGAATGGATCGCTGTAATGGGTATCGGCCACTGCTTTTGTGCAGCGAAAGCCACTGCATCTGCATGGGCTTGGTCAATCAACTTGGTTGACTTGAACACTATCACGGTTTTGCGTTGATGGATCATGGCTTCGGTTAGGAACCAGCGCAGAGCTTTGTATGTTTTGCCACTGCCTGCGAAGGCATTGACGGTGTGAAATAATTTTGGGTGGTTCATCGTTGTGTTCCAATCTCATGTGTCAAAGCTATTTATGGACAGCCAGCGGACTGGATCGACAAATTAAACTTACAGGGATTGGTTTGGGGCAACCCCGCAGGATTGCCCCTCTGACACATGCAATTGTTCTTGGAAAAACAATCGAAACGAGCTTTTGGGCCCACAAGTATTTATCCCACAGGTGGGTGGATGTTTGACAATTACCTGTGGGTTCTGCTGAGATCAGTGGTGCAACTGGCCGTCATGTTGGTGGAATGTTGGCACCGAAGGTGCAAGGTAAAGTGCTTATATATAAAGTAGTTTTCGTTACTCCTTTTGGGTGAAATCCAAGCCAAACACGCGAAGCAAGAGCTCAAAAGCCAAACCCAGTTGTTTGGCAGAAGAGCGTCAGCGATGACCGCAACAAACAGCGAAGGTTTTGCTTACCTCTGCAGCGCAAGCGCAGATGTTCCCACTGATTAATATGTCCACGAAGCAACACCTGCCTGCGGCAGCTGTTTTACAAACCCAAACAGCCCTTTGCCTCCGGCTAACGCCATCGGCAGTACCTGCATGGGTTCGTTGTTTCACCTAGTCACCTGTTGGGATTTGCTGTTCTTCAGTGAAATCCCAATCACCCAACAAGAACAAAAACCAACTGACATCCATCGCCCAATGGGATCTTGAACATATAAGCCAAACCCAGCGCCTATGACGGCAAGTTACACCTGATTGATTTCTTGATTTATTCAAGTTTTCGCAATAATATTCGTTTTAAATCAATGCGGTATAAGATCAACCTTAACGCTCAACACCCAACACAGCTAGCCCCTCAAAAGTTCTTTCCCTGAGAAAAAGCTCGAAACAACTTTCCTGGGAAAGTTTTGAGAACGATTTTCCCGAAGAAATTACTTTTTAACCTCGGTGCAACCAAGTTGGAAAATCAGAACGTCTCCAGAGAAGTTTCCATCAAAACTTTCTTCAAGAAAATTCTCACAAAAACTTCTCCGCGAAAGTCACAAAAAGGAGGGCTCAAACCTTAGTTTGAGCCCTCAGTTAATACTTGGCATGGCAGTGTCACAGGGAAGTTAGCCGCACACACCAAGTAAGTATCAGCGTCCGTCGCAGTCCCCATATGCGGGATCACCAGTGTAGGCATCGCCCTCTTCAACATCTGCGTTGGTTTCGCCACGCTCACCAACAGCTTGGCCAAACCCATCTGGGTTAACAGCGGGATCAGGGCTGGTGACTTCTTCGCAAGGCGATAGATCAGTGGTATCCGCCATCAATGCGACACCAAACATACCAAACAGTGCAACCAAAGCGATCAGTTTCATAAGTATCTCCAACAATAGGGTGAGCTCCATTGGGCGCAAAACATCATGTTTCACACAGTGAATCGGCTCATAAATCCGTTATTCCTCACAAGTAACGAAACACCATTACATGGGCAAGAACTTTACACGGATTTAAAAACCGGATTATGAGTGATCAACTGAAACGAAACATCGGGTTGCGCGTGAAAGCTGCACGTACCCAAAAGGGCCTTACACAGGCTCAGCTGGCGGAAGCCATAGACAAGGCGTTCGAGACAATCTCAAACATCGAGCGTGGCAAAACTGCGCCGAATTTTTCGACACTCGCTGACATAGCAGCAGTGTTGGGACTGCCCATGCGGGAGTTTTTCGATGTAGACGATGCTGATATCAGCGATGCGCGGCAACGCCTGCTCATGCAGGTGAATGCCATGATCTCTGATATGGATGATCGACAGTTGAGATTGCTTTTGAAACTGGGTCAAGTGTTGCAGGAGGATCAGGGCTGATCTGGCGGAACTCTTTTGGCCTGCCACTACGACACCTTTCTTGGTCAAAAATTCATGTAGAACGCATTGGGGCCCAATACATCAGCGCCCCAATGTCTGACTACATTCGGGTCAGCATGTGCAAAACCACTGGATTAATACGCTGCGGGCTATCCGACTTAGGTGGCAAACCGATGTCTTTTCTCATGTGGTCGGACATACCAAATGTATCCAAGTTTGGCACACTTGCAGTATCCGGTGGATGGAATTTCCGGAACAATCTTGCGGTGACTTCGAACAGGACGGTCATTGTACCGTAGCTTGCAAATAGCTCCTCAACGGCTTCATTCAATTGAGTGTTTTTCTTAACAGGCATAGTATTCATTTTGGCACCTATCCGTACGCTAAAATGCGCACAGTTCCTTCTTCATGATAAAAACGCTGTCAAACGAGCAAACGAATTGCGCGGATTTTGATCAGTGTCGGTTGGGTTTGATTGGGGGGGTGTTTCAGCCTAAACGAAGGCCGAAAAGAGAGGTGTCAGTTTACGATTCCGACAATAGGCCAAAGGCCATCGCTACCGGCCGCACTCCACCCCAAAGGGCATTTGAACAAAGATATGTAGACATTGTCGCCCTCCTTTAGTGAAGCGTTTCTGGTATCTGATGGTTACCACAACCTCTAGATTCGCAGAAACAACAACGAACTCAACTTTAGATTTAGGAGGTTTTGTGCTCAAATCGCCACACGCGTCACAACCACCGCTACAGCATGAATATCACTAATGTCGAAAGGCAACGGAGCAAGTGCCGCGTGTAACAAATGACTTGCACCCAACGCGAGAACAAAGATGCCCGCTGACAAACCAACTTGGAAAACCGTAAAATCTGAGATCGCCTATTGGAACCAAAAACGGCTTCTGGGCCTTGTGCAGGATCTATATGCGTTAAACCGAACAAACGCAGATTTCCTGCATGCCCGGCTTCTCGGCAGTGACGAAGGTGATACGTTGGAACCCTACAAAAAGCGCATCCAAACTGCTGTGTGCCCAAAGGAACCATGGAAACAGGATGTTCGCCTGTCAGATGCCCGCAAAGCCATTGCTGATTACCGAAAGGCAAAAGGCGACACGCATGGGCTGCTCACGTTGATGCTTCACTATGTGCGCTGTGGGAATGACTTCACCTTGGAATTCGGTGACATCGACGAGCCCTTCTACAACAGCATGTGCAGCATGGTGGGGCAGTTCTCTAAACTGCTGATCAAACAAGAAGATGCCAGTTTGGCACAGCGGTTTATCCCGCTGTTGGATGCTGAGTTTCAACGCATTGATGGGCAAATGGGTTGGGGCTATCCAGATGAGATTGGCGATCAGCTGATGGAGCTCAAAGATGCTTTTGGGCTGGACAACTGATCCAAGTGTTGGGTTTTCCAGCCTGATCGAAAACTTGATTAGATCAAGTTTTCGCCAAAATAACCGCGCAAATTCAATGCAGCATAGATCCAATTACCATGAAATGCGTCAACACAGCTGAACGCCATGAACTTCTTTCCCAGCGGAAGAAAATCGAAAAACTTTCGTGACGAAACTTTTTGCAGAAACTTCCCCGCGAAAGAATTTCTCAAACTGAGAAATCCACTCGTTTGGATTGCACATCACAGTGCTCGCATCGGTATGCATCATAACAGCTGTGAAGCACCCATTCCTGTGTATTTTCATCCCAACATGCGAATGCATCCCTAAGGATATCAACCGATCCACAACTTGCACAGCGTGGTTTTGGCATCTGATCCGGCTCCACCATCAGTATTCATCCGCCAGCATGATCGTAAGCACACGACGAGTTTTAGATAGGTTCGAGGGATCACCGCAGTCCACGCGTTAGTAAATTCCGTGAGTTTCGTTCCAACAAAAGATAGCGTAGAAACAAATGTGCTCAGCACTGTGTGAGGTGGAAAATGGATTTTCTCTTAAGCCCGACAATGGGCATGTTTGCGTCTATTGCGCTCTTCATGGCCGTTGGCTTTGCTCTCTCCGAATTCTTCATGTTCAGTGGGCGAAAAGCTGGGAAAAGCATTGAAGATGTGAAGAATATGATGGAAATTCGCAAGTCGACTTTCACTATTTTGGGTGCTGTATCCATACTCTTCACCGTCGCCTTTTCTCTCTCTGAACTCGGTCTCAAGAATAGAGCAGAAGATCGTCAGCTCTTATATTCTGCCCTTGGACAGCTGGTTGCCGTTGACGATGAAAGGCCGGAGATCAGTGCGGCCGCATTGCTCCAACTGGGCAGGTTGGGAAACCTCGCCGATGTGGAACGGCCAGCACTCGCTAGAATTGTGGCCGCTTACGTAAATGAAAATGCGAAACGATCTGACAATGTTCACGACCAAATGTCTTCAGCGAGAGCAGATATTCAAGTCGCATTGCTTGTCTTGTCTGAGCTAATCGCTAACGACGCCAAGATCGGTGAGTTGGTAGAGCTTCGAAGTGTCGATCTTGCATTCGTACAGATGCAAAAATTCCAGTTTCCTGGTGTTGCTATAATCGACAGTGATTTTCGCAAAGCAAACTTAAGCGACACAGCCTTCGTTGGTGCCACCCTGACAAGCTCAGTTTTTGAAGGTGCTGTGCTTAAAAACATGAACGTTTCAGATGCTACGTTAGACTTTATTGGCCTACAAGACGCCGATGTAAGGTCAGTCAATTTTTGCGTTGCCGCGAGTTCGCACCAAATGAAAATTAGCCAAGTTGGTCTGAGTGAGGGAGCGCAATGCCTACAGGAGGAAAATTAATGAGCATAACGCGGCGTTCCTTTGTCGAAAAAATCGCTATGGCCGTCTCACTGCCCTCCGCATTATTTGCCGAGGACGCAAAGGGTCAGACTATAAACGCTCTATTCGTGCGTAGCGGAAAATTTACTGAATTTAACGGTGACAATGTATTCTTTGGTGTGATGTTGATCACCGACGATCAACTTGCCAAACTTGAAGGCCGTCTCGTTGACGCAGCCAGTCGCCTGGGCTTCAAGCGAAAGCTAAGTTTTTCTCACACAAAATATGGTGATGTTTTTTTTAAAGAGGCGCTGGAAGCTTCTGGTGCCATAGAATACAAGTTCATTGGCCTAAGCTTGTTGCTCAACAAATGGACTCCAGACACTACCACCTTTGAACAATGGAGACGTGAAGCTGAACTTGTTGTGATGAAAGATCTCATCCAAAGGAAATTTCGCCTCTCTTCTCTAATCCATGACGTTTCGATTGATAGCAAAATATATGAGAGATTGCAGAGTGATATCCCAAACTGGGGGTCAACCGACTTGTTACAAAGTGCCTCCGGTGCATCTCGAAGTTTTCAGTACGCCAACACATTGACTAAATGCTTGGCACAAACATTTAGGCCCCCAAGTGCAAGAGCCCAGGCTCCGGTCAAAAAAACAATGATTGCTGATACAACAGCATTTTATAACATCGAGGGGGAAGTCACAAACTTTGAAAACGACCGATTGTCGCTAAACAAATTCGAAGTTTTTTAAATCGCTGTGCATGGCTACAGCTGCTAATAAAGATGTAAGAACACTCAACTTTTGTCAAGCCAACTCACATATGCATCCCTAGGTGTATCAGCCGATCCATAAGATACGCAGCGTGGCTTAGGCAACTGATCTGCTTCCACCGTTAGTACTCGTCCGCCAGCATGATCGTCAGCACGCGATTGGTTTTGCTCAGGTCACTTGGATCGTCCGATCCCCCTTGGTAGTTCAGATCATAGTAGTCGATTTTCCAGAAGCATTTCTTACCACCAAATTCAAATGAACCGAAGTCATGCTCACCATATGGGTCGTTGTCATCTGTGAACACATTGAACTCACTGACCATCCGCATAATGTCATCGCCATCCACTTCATGCTGTTTGAGCAACTCATTGATACCCATGGTAATAAATCGTTGCCCTGGTACATTGGGATTGCCCTGCCGGAACTGATCGTTTTGTTGGGCAATCTGTTGAACCGTTGATGACACCATGGAGACCTCTTCCTGTGGGGTCCTGCTGCGTTATGGCGATATCATTCAAAGAGCGAATGAAGAATGATCACGGACCATCATTTGTCTTGCTGTTACAAACTACATCTCGGACAGTGACACAGCTAATCTAACGCTAAGACAAATTTTGATCGGCATTTTCATGAACCAGTGCATACTCTGTAAAGCAGAACTGACCTTAGATGAAAAACCTGAACACATACTCCTAGATGCGCTTGGCGGCAGGGCCACAACCAAAGAAGTCATTTGCTCCGCTTGCAACAACGAAATGGGATCTGGCCCTGACAAAGATCTTGCAGAGTCAGTTGCATCTTTGCGTACCATCGCAAATCTAAAAAGCGGATCACGCAAAAAGGCCCCGTCTTTGTCAGTATCTCCAGACAACGGTGAAGCGTATGAGCTCCACCCAACTGGGAATACGACGCCTAAAATCCAAAACGCACTCGATCTGGGACAGGACGAGGATGGAAACCCCACGCTATCAATCAGTGCGAGAGACGAACAACATCTAGAAAATCTATTGGAAGCGGCTACAAGAGCAATAGCCCTACCACCTGAAAAGCATGATGTCTTCAAAGACATGGTTCGAAAAGATGCTGTAGTGAAAAGCACACCGGCAGCGGCATTTAGCAGCCAACTTGCGTTAGGTTCGAAAAAGTCATTGGAAGCTATGGCGAAGGCCTGCCTCGTGTTATGGGCCAAATTGATCGGAAACTCAGAGGTTTGCGACACTCGTTACGATGAAATCCGAGATTTCATCCGAAAATCTAAACAGCCAACAAATGAAGCCAAAAATTTCGGAACTGACACTCGCCCGTTTTCTGGCAGTTCCTCTAGGTTTGGCGAAAACGCCAACATCGTGTGGGTTGGAAGCAATGAACAGGGAGCAGCCCGAGGCTATTTTAGGTTGTATGGAGCGGTGGGATGGACCTTTTGTCTTTGTGAGAAGTCCGAATTCCGCAACCGAAGTATCGTGTTGATTTCAGATCCACTAGATCAATCACGCTGGGTATGTGGAGAAGAACATGGGCATCTATTGAATTATGAGTGGGTGGGCGAGCGACCAAACTACGATGACATTGATTGGGAAGAGCCCAAACGAAAATTTGGACTGATTATGGCTCATGGTCATGAGCAGATGCTGGAAACTGCTTTTGACACTATTGTACGGCAATCTTTTGATGATTTCGGTATCGAAGAAGGCGCGAGTGTGCCGCCGGATATGATCGAAAAGTTTTCAAGTCGGTTGGCTTATAAGTTCGCCCACCTGGTCACCAAGCAACCGTATGAGGAACCTTATGCAACCAAACCCCGGAATGGTTCTCAAGGTGCAAGTGACGATGAAACCTGAGATTGATAAGGTTATGCTGTCCTCCAAGTGTTTCCTGTTCGGACGCCAACTAATAAACCCCACGACTTCCATCAACAATCCCAAACACTTAAAACCAAAACATCACTCCCAAAGCACCATAAGCACGGCAAGAAGCGTTGCTAGGCTGCTGTGCTAGAACTGTGCTAGGCGCGCGGCGCGGCGCTCACAACGCACTGTGCTAGTTGGTGTTTTTCCGACTGTGCTAGCACTGTGCTAGGTAAAATCGCGCTAGCACAGTGTTTTCGCTGCGATGCAGAAAAACGCTAAGCGTATGTTTTTATTTTATTTAAATGGTGCCCGGGGGCGGAATCGAACCACCGACACGAGGATTTTCAATCCACTGCTCTACCCCTGAGCTACCCGGGCACGGGACGCCAGATGACTGGCTGGGTGAGCGGGTTCTAGGAGGTTGCGGGCGGGGTGTCCAGCCTCTTTTTTGCTCAATCCAAAATGGTCTCGATTTGATAACATCAATGGGGCTTTTGCGCCTTATTCTCGGCGGAATGGGCGGCTTCCAATGCTCCCTCTATGTCGTCGTGGTCATGAGAGGGGGTTGCGTAAGAGCCATTCAACCAATTGGCCAGATCAAGATCCGAACAGCGGCGCGAACAAAACGGTCGATACGGCTTTGAGACTGCCGCTCCGCACAGCGGACAATTCACTGTGGCACCTCAATCAACGCGGCCCGCGCGCGTTTGCGTTGCAGTTCATAATGCCCCAACGGCGTCCAGCCAACCAGCGTTGTTTCCACGTCATCAGCGCGGAATGCGGCGCGCAGGGTGCTTTCAAAACCACGGCGATCTTTTTTGGGCATCGGCGCAAGGTCCAGCGTAATTTGCCCCCCTAACCCCCGAACCCGCAGCGCACGCGGCAAGGCACGGGCGCAAGCCATATTTGCCTTGATCCCTGCTGCGAGGGAGGCGTCATTGCCCGTATTGACGTCGACTGCAACCAACGCGCGTGTGGGTTCGACGTACATCGATGCTCCGCCCCCCAAACCAACAAAAGCTTCGCGCGCCGCATCAATGGCATCCAAAACTGAATGGTTTTCAAAGCCACCTTTTTCAGTGACAACTTCGGCAGGAGACGTCCATTCACGCCAGGCAAAGAGATGCGGCCCATCGCCTTGCGCCAACATCTGCACATCAGCCCCTTCGTCCTGCACAACAGCTTCTGCCTGTTCCAGCATGGCTGCGATATCTTCTTCAATTTCCTCTTCTGGTGCTCCAACGCAGGATGACCGCAGGATCAGACCATGCACGGTTCCCTCGGCCACACCATGTGCGATCTCCAGCAGCCGGTCGCGTTCCGCCTCGTCTTTGATGCTGCGCGATATGTTGAGGCCCGGCGCAGCCGGCGTGACAATGGCATAGCGACTTTTGAACAAAATTTTTGCCGTCACCGGAATCGCTTTGCCTGGCTCTGCATATCCTGACACCTGAACAAGAATAGGTTGTCCGGGGGACAAACCTTTGATCTGGCGTAAAAACGCAGCCCCATCCGGTGTTTTGAGGAACATCCCTCCCTGCCCTTTGACCGGCCTATCCGCAATCGCGCGGTAGATCGTCCCAATCCTGGGTCCTGCGCTATCGATCACCAAATCATCAAGCTTGCCATCCACCATGAGGGCCGCCGCTTCTGTCTCGCCCAGATGGTCGAGGATAATGGTTCTGCCCTTCATAGCGAGCCTCCATATAAGGGATATCCTGCAGCAATCAGCAAATTCGCCGTTTCAGCCAGAGGCAAGCCAACAACCCCGGTAAAGGATCCGTTCAGCCATGGAATAAATGCACCCGCCGGTCCCTGAATGGCATATCCGCCCGCTTTGCCGTGCCAATCGTCAGAAGTGATGTAGCTGGCAATCTCAGCATCAGACAGAGACTTCATCTTTACGGTGCTTTGTACATCGCGTTGCCACAGGCGGTCTCCTCGTTTCACAGCCACAGCCGTGATCACCTTGTGACGGCGGCCTGACAGCAATCGCAAAAAAGCTTCCGCCTCAGTTGCATCTACCGGTTTGCCTAAGATGCGCCGCCCCAAGCCTACTGTCGTATCCGCGCAGAGTACGATGTCATCGACTCCAGCAATGACCGCGGCAGCTTTCTCGCGCGCCATACGAGCACAATAGGGGCGGGGGAGCTCCGCCTTTGCAGGGGTTTCATCAATATCAGGTGGCCGTACGTCATCTGGCACGACAGCGATCTGAGCCAACAGCTCCAATCGTCTTGGCGATCCCGATCCGAGGATAAATTTCATAGACCCGATGCTCCGACATTACCCGCGCCTACCGGCACGGCCTCCGGCACGTCTGTCTAAAAGAGGTTATTTGAAACGGTAGTTGATCCGACCTTTGGTCAGATCATAAGGCGTCATTTCAACTTGTACCTTGTCGCCAGCCAGAACACGGATGCGGTTTTTGCGCATCTTGCCTGCCGTATGCGCGATGATCTCATGGCCGTTTTCCAGCTCGACCCGAAACGTCGCGTTAGGCAGGAGTTCCTTCACGACACCGGGAAATTCGAGCGTATCTTCCTTGGCCATGGTCTCTCCTTGATAGATTCACCCCAAAAACGGGGCCACGCGCCTAAATGAGCGCATTTGCAAGCTTTTTCAAGGGCTATTCAGCGTAAAGACCCGATATGCGACGGTGGATATCATCACAAACTGTGTCACGGGTTTGTCTAGGGGCGCGAACACAGGCAGTGGCCGCACAAAACATCGCATGTTATCGTATTTTGAAAACACCAAGCAGAGGGAAGACCCCATGCGCAAGATTGTGATTCTGACCGGAGCGGGAATATCTGCCGAGAGCGGCATTGAAACATTTCGTGCCGACGACGGATTATGGGCACAGCACCGTGTCGAAGACGTAGCGACCCCTGAAGGGTTCATGCGAAATCCCGAACTGGTTGTGAATTTCTATAATGAACGCCGGGCACAGGCCGCCCGGGTTGACCCCAACGCAGCCCACCGTGCCTTGGCCCAACTGGAAGCCGAGCATCAGGGGGAGGTTGTGGTGATCACCCAGAACGTTGATGATCTGCACGAACGCGGTGGATCAAAAAACCTGCATCACATGCATGGCGCTTTGTCTGGCGCATTATGCGCAGCATGTGACCATCGTTGGCAGGCCCCAATGGTCATGGCCCCCGGCGATGCCTGCCCTGCCTGCAACGCCCCTGCCGCCCGGCCTGACATCGTCTGGTTCGGAGAAATGCCCTATGACATGGACAGGCTGCTAGATCATGTAGGGTCGGCAGATATTTTTGCTGCCATTGGCACATCAGGAAATGTCTATCCAGCGGCAGGGTTTGTGGCAGAGGCCCGACAAGCGGGTGCACATACCATTGAATTCAACCTCGAAACCTCTGCTGTTGGCAATCAATTTGCCGAGCATCGCATTGGACCCGCATCCCAAACCGTGACCAAATGGGTCGCAGAGCTTTTGTGCAAGAACGCTTGAGCGCGACCCGCCCCCTGCACCTTTAGGTTTGTGAAGGCGCGGATCGCTGGCAAAGACCTTAACCGTCGTGTGAATGCGCCTTGGTCTCATGATCATGGGATGGCTTGCGGTCCCGATCTACCGGGATCTGGACCAACACGTCGCCTGCCTTTTCAAAGGTAAGCGTCACGGTAATCTCTTCTCCTTGCACAAGTGGACGGGTCAGGCCCATCAACATGATGTGATCACCGCCCCGCTTAAGGTGGTGCATCTCTCCCGCCGGGAGCGCGATCCCGCCTTCTATTTCGCCCATCCTCATTACACCGTCGTCATCTTCGCTGTGGCGATGCAATTCAACCCGTGCGGCAATATCCGTGCTGGCCGAAATCAGCACATCGTCCTGCGTACCCTTGTTCATCAGCATCAGAAAAGCAGCCCCAGACACCGACGAGGGCGTAGAGCTGCGCATATAAGGGTCTTGGACAGCGATGTCGCCGGCCAACAGCATGGTGGAGGTCAGCATCAGAGCCGCGGCCCCGGCCGCGAAGTATTTTGCAGATATCATTGGTTTTTCCTTAGTTGATCAGTTGAGTTTTGAAGATCAAACAAGGAGAGGCGGACCCCGGCTTGGCGGAACCAGAGAGCGCCGCACAATCAGCGTTACAGTCGAGACATGAGGAAAAAGACTGACCCAAAAAACCAAACGGGAATGACCGTGCCATCCCCCACCAGACACATTTGCCAAGCTGAGCACACAATCAGGACAGAACCGAGGTGCGTCGGTTGGTTGTCCTTGAGCGTCTACATAAACGGTTACGGCTTGAGACCCGATGCACAAAACGCTCTGTCCTGCCGCCGCAGAAGAGCCACGCGCAACAGCCATGGCCTGACTGGTCACCACCAGGACAAACGCAAAAACCAAAACGGCGAAGGGACGCAAGATCATACCCCGGAAGTACCGTTAATGAAGTCCAATGACGACCCCAAAAAAACACAACGACCCCGGATGCATAACATCCGAGGTTGGAACACTAAAACTCATCTGTCGCGCGGTATTAGCTAACAGCTTCTGCGGCGACGCTTGATTTTTTGATGGCTTTCTTGATTTTCAATGCGTTGGCAGACAGATCGCCGTCTTTCGCCTTGGCAAGGAAGTTATCCAGCCCACCGCGGTGATCTACGCTGCGCAGCGCATGTGCAGAGATCCGCAATTTGAACGACCGGCCCAATGCCTCGGATTGAAGCGTGGTGTCATTCAAGTTAGGCAGAAAACGGCGACGCGTCTTGTTGTTCGCGTGGCTTACGTTGTTGCCCGTCATCGGGCCTTTTCCGGTCAATTCGCAAACGCGCGACATGGGTTCATCCTTTTGTTTTAGTGGTGCGGCATCCGTGGCCCGGTGCAACACATAAAAGGGGCCGCATTACGCGACCCTAAATCTTGTTCGCTGGCTTTAGTGGGAATCGCATAAGGCGTCAACCCGAAGGCGCGGTTACACGACGCTTTCCGCAAGATCATTGTTTTGTATCACGCCATCTCCATTCCGTCAGACACAAAACGCCATTCGCCATCTGAGTTTTCATACAACGTCATAAGTGTTTGCGTAGACCCTTGGGCATTTTCCGGGCTAATCGCAATATCAGCCAAGGCCAGCGCTTTGGTGATGACTCCGTCATCCAGCAGATCGAGGTAAAATTGTCTCCCCTCTGCATCAGAATCACGGTCCAGAACATTCAGATAAATCCGTTCAAGGAATTCGGCATTCGACAGCGTATTGGCGTCCCCGAATTTTTCTGTGAACTCGGGACTTTGCATCATGTCGTTGGCAAGGAACTCATCCGACAACCTGTCATTTTCGGTTACCCCGATGTAGAAATTCAAACCCGGCAGGTCAATCGCCCCATCCCGGTCCAGTGCCGCCTCATAAAGCAAAGCCACACGCTCAGAAACGTCGAAATCCTCTGAAGATCCCGCATTGTCTAACGCTGAACCATCTTCTAACGCATAGACCACGTCATCGAACCGCAGGAATTCAATATTGAAAAGTTTGTCTTTGCTCCCATCCGGCCCGCTTACCGTGGCATAGCTGGAACCGCCTTTGACCGTATATTCCGAAGCCAACCCAGCAAATCGCGCCGTATCGCCATCAATTGGGTCGGTGACCCGTTCATTCCCGATCAGGAAGTCGTTGCCAAGCCCGCCAACCAACACGTCCTGAATGGCACCGCCGCGCAAGATGTCGTTGCCGCTGCCCCCTGAGATGGCATCAGGGCCGTTATTGCCCCAAAGTTCATCATCCCCGCCCAATCCTGTCAGGTAGTCCGCTCTGCTAGTGCCATCGATCAAATCGGGGGCTGAGCTGCCGATGCGTTCATAGAGCCCAGAAACATTGATCGAATCCTGAGCAAGCCATGTGTTCGCCTCCACACCGATATCCAGAAAAGTATCGACCTTCAGGTCCGCATAATCCGCCGCATAAATTCGATCAAAGGCGGCGTCCACGGCATCATTAGCGCGTTTCTCAAAAGCCGCGTCGCTTTCAGGGAATGGAATTGGGATAAACGTATCCGTGAACAGCGTCTTACGCGTTACCTCAACGGTTTCAGAGCTCCCGCTTATTGAACTGGCAACAACCGCTTCGATCTTTGTACCAATGAAGTTGACGTCGATATCACTGACCTCAATTCGTTCTGAGATCGCACGGGGGAATTCAGAATAAAGATCATCGCCGTTGTTCTGATCATAAAGCAACTGCGCGGCCTCTTTGACCCTCAGATGCACACCTGCGCCCCCCAACGGACCGTCCTCTACGGTATTTGCAACCGTCTGTCGCACGAGCATGGCGTACTGTAATGCACCGTGGCTGTAGGCCAACGACTCCACCGTCGCTGTCTGGCGCGCGGAGTCCACTTGAGAAATCACATCGTTGAGGGCATCTGTCGCTTTGTTGCGTGCCTCAAGCGCAAAAGCCGCGCGTTCGGTTGCATCTTCGCTCGCAGCATAGCTGCGCAAGGCATCCAAAGCGGAATCTGCATCACCCAGCGCTGAGGCCAGGTTTTGATTAACGATCAGTGTTTCAAGATCTGTTTGCAGATTGGCCAGATCATTGCGGATCTGATCAATTTCAAATTGCCGTTCAATGGGATCGTCTTGGCCAGAATAAAAGGAATAAATCCCAATCCCGGACGCAAACAGCCCGATAGCGGCAACAACAGCTGGCATACCTAATATCTCCGTATGGACGTAAATTAACCTTTTGCCAGTCAATCTATGCGGGGACAGCCGGTGGCGTACATCAGGTGATCACCCCAATTTAGGCGACAGATTTGCGACATTTGTCATTTTCGAAGGCTTTTCTCTTTCATCCAGACGGGCAATTTGCGACACCTCTCATCATGTCAGTCCAAATGCGCGCCCTTTTTGTCCACCTGCTTACTGCGACAGGTGCCGTTTTTGCCATGCTGGCCATGTTGGCCGCGGTTGAGGGTAAATGGGACCTCATGTTTTTGTGGCTGGTTGTTGCGTTCTTTGTTGATGGCATTGACGGACCCTTGGCCCGCAAATTCGATGTCAAAACCAACGCGCCAGAGTTTGACGGCGTCCTTCTCGATCTGATCATCGACTACCTGACCTATGTGTTCATTCCCGCTTTTGCATTGTTCAAATCCGGCTTGATGGACGGGTGGAGCGGATGGGTTATGATCATTGTCATCACGTTCACCTCGGCAATGTACTTTGCCGATACAAGGATGAAAACAAAGGATAATTCTTTCTCTGGATTTCCGGGGTGCTGGAACATGCTGGTGCTGGTTCTATTTGCCTTGGAACCGTCGTGGGCGATTTGCCTGATTGTCGTGTCCGTGCTTGCGATTGCAATGTTCCTGCCCGTGAAATTTGTGCACCCCGTACGGACACAGCGTTGGCGGTGGGTTACTTTGCCGATGGCGCTGGCATGGACAGTGTTCGCTGGCTGGGCGGCTTGGGTGGATTTCCATCCTCAAAGTTGGGCACATTTTGGGTTGGTGGTCACGTCGCTCTATTTGGTCGCGGCAGGTGGCGTGCAACAAATGACCGAACCCAAAGACTAAAATGTTTGGCTTGTCCCTTGTCGCACCCTTCATCGACCATGTCCTGAGAACACGTCATGCGGCAACCTATTGGCAACGGGTGATGTTAGATCACAGATCTAGGGCCAAAACTGCGACCTTTTAGATCAGCAATCCAGCGGCCCCCTCGTGACGCAACAATGCGACCTTGGTTTCCACACCGCCACGCCCTGAAAAACCGGTCAGTCCCTTGGCCCCCATAACCCGATGGCATGGAATAATGACCGGAATGGGATTGCCGCCGCAGGCTTGTCCGATCGCTTGTGCGGGAACGCCCAGGTCTTTTGCAATCTCGCCATAAGTCCGAGTATACCCAAATGGGATCGCCTGCATCGCGCGGCAGACGTCCTGCTGAAAAGCAGACCCAGAGGGCCGTAAAGGCAAATCGAAAACCTCAAGCGACCCAGCGCAATAAGCGGCAAGCTGTGTAACGGCATCTAACAGAACAGGGGTCGTATCCTGCTGGTCGGCCCAATACCAACCCAATTCCGTGATTGCACCATCTTTTTCAACGACGGTCAGATCTCCAAATGGCGTATGAACCGAACGGTATCGCATGCGCAGATGTTGGCACGTGAGCCGCCTGACCTCAATCCGTTTCCGGCAACAAAGGTGGCGCAAAGCGCCCCGTTACGACATTAGCCCCTGTAAGGGGGACGTCTCGTCCACCCGACACCTTTTGTGAATACCGGCGCATTGGCACCACCCTAGCACACGTATGTTGTAAGGTGGGGTTCAACCCCACCTTACGTTTAGATGGCCCGGACCGCAGCATCACAGCGTCCGCAGACACCATCGGTGGGATGTGAACCCACGTCAGGCAGAACCTTCCAGCAGCGCGCGCATTTCTCACCCGCAGCTTTGGCAAACACGACCGCTACGCCGTCGACCTCGGGCATCACAAAGGCGTCTTGAGGCGCTGCCTCACCGCTGATCGTCACCGCGGATGTGATGCTGACATCCTCAAAGGACACAGTTTCCAACGCTGCTCGTTGCGCTGCATCTTGAATATAGACGGTTGGAGCTGCTTCAAGCGACGCGCCGATCACCTTTTCGACCCGTTGCACCTCAAGTGCCGAAGTCACGACACGCCGCGCCGCCCGCACACGGGACCATTTAGCTGCCAAATCTTCATCCAGCCAATCCCCAGGTGTTTCAGGCATGTCCACAAGATGCACAGAACTGCCGTCTCCTGGGAAACGCTCCAGCCAGACTTCCTCCATAGTGAACACCAAGACCGGTGCCAACCACGTTGTAAGACGGTGAAACAGGATATCCAAAACCGACCGCGCGGCACGTCTGCGCAACGTGTCACCATCACAATACAGCGCGTCTTTGCGGATATCGAAATAGAAGGCACTCAGATCAACAGTTGCAAAGGTAAAGACCGCCTGAAACACGCCCTGAAAATCAAACTTAGCGTATCCATCACGCACAACTTTGTCCAATTCAGCAACCCGGTGCAGCACCCAGCGCTCCAATTCTGGCATATCGCTAGGATCAACCCGGTCCGCTTCGCTGAAGTCACTCAGCGCGCCCAACATGTAACGCATGGTATTGCGCAACCGGCGATAGCTGTCCGCAACACCTTTGAGGATTTCATCTCCGATCCGTTGATCCGCTGTGTAATCGGTCTGGGCCACCCAAAGCCTAAGGATATCCGCCCCATATTGTTGGACAATTTTTTCCGGGACGATGGTGTTCCCGATGGACTTGGACATTTTCAGACCTTTGGCGTCCAACGTGAAACCATGTGTCACAACATTGCGGTAAGGCGCACGCCCATAGGTCCCGCAAGATTGCAAAAGCGAGGAATGGAACCAGCCTCGGTGCTGATCGGTGCCTTCCATATAGACGTCCGCGATGCCGTCTTCTGTTCCGTCCTCGCGGTCCCGCAACGTAAAGGCATGGGTGGAGCCACTGTCAAACCAGACGTCCAGAATGTCCATGACCTGTTCGTAATCATCCGGGTTCACGATACCACTCAGGAACCGCTCTTTGGCTCCGTCTTCATACCATGCATCAGCACCTTCATCCTCAAACGCCGCCACGATACGGGCATTCACATCAGCATTACGCAGCAGGAAATCTTCATCCGTTGGCAACACACCTTTGCGCGTAAAGCATGTAAGTGGCACCCCCCATGCGCGTTGACGTGACAAGACCCAATCGGGCCGTGCTTCCATCATCGCATGCAGTCGGTTGCGACCTGATCGGGGTGTCCAGTTCACATTGTCAATCTCAGTGAGTGCACGTTCACGGATCGTTTTTCCGTGCGTATCCTGTCCGTCACCAACGGTCTTGTCGATAGCGGCAAACCATTGTGGCGTGTTGCGATAAATCACCGGTGCTTTGGAACGCCATGAATGCGGATAAGAGTGTTTGATCTTGCCCCGCGCCAGCAACCCATCGACTTCTACCAACTTGTTGATCACCGCGGTGTTGGCCTCTCCTTCGCCACCTTTGCGGCTGAGGATGTGTTTCCCTCCAAAAAACGGCAGGTCATCGCGAAACCGTCCGTCATCCATCACGTTGTAAGTGATGACTTGGCTCAGCATGCCAAGATCGCGGTACATCTCGTATTCTTCCATCCCATGCGACGGCGCACAATGCACGAACCCGGTGCCTTCCTCATCGGTCACAAAATCAGCGGCACGGAAGTCGCGGATGTCATCCCAGATCCCTTCGGAACCCTCTGCGCCAGCCAGCGGGTGCGCCAAATCCAGCCCATCAAGTTCATCTGCCGTTACATCGCGTACCCGTGTCCATTGATCGTCTTCAAGTCGCGCCCGGCCCATCACATCAGCTGCCAAATTATCCGCCAGCAAATACCGGTCTCCAACAGACGCCCAACATTCATCAGGTGTGCCGGTGACCTCATAGAGCCCATAAGAAATGCCTGCCCCAAAAACCACACCTTTGTTGGACGGCATCGTCCAAGGCGTTGTGGTCCAGATCACCACTTTCGATCCGTTCAGGTCACCTTGTGATACAACCTTAAACTTCACCCAAACGGTAAAGCTGTCTTTGTCGTGATACTCGACTTCGGCCTCCGCAAGGGCGGTCTGCTCCATCGGGGACCACATCACAGGCTTGGACCCCTGATAGAGCGTGCCATTCATAAGGAACTTCATGAATTCTTCGGCGATCACACGTTCCGCATGGAAATCCATGGTCAGATACGGTTTGTCCCAGTTGCCTGTGACACCCAAACGCTTGAATTCCTCTCGCTGGACATCAACCCAACCTGAAGCAAAGCTGCGGCATTCACCTCGGAATTCATTGATCGGCACGTCGTCTTTGTTACGTCCCTTTTTGCGATATTGCTCTTCGATTTTCCATTCAATTGGCAAACCGTGGCAATCCCAACCCGGGATATAACGCGAATCAAAACCCATCATTTGGTGTGACCGCACAATCATGTCTTTGATCGTCTTGTTTAACGCATGACCAATGTGCAAATGCCCGTTGGCATAAGGAGGTCCATCATGCAGCGTAAACGGTGGGCGCCCTGACTTTTCGCGCAAGCGGTCGTAGATGCCGATGTCTTCCCAACGGGCCAACCAATTTGGCTCGCGTTTGGGCAGGCCTGCACGCATTGGGAAATCGGTCTTGGGCAGGTTCAGCGTTGATTTGTAATCGAGGGTCTCAGGGGTATCGGCGCACATGTCAGGCGTCCTTCGGATGGCAGTTCAGGAATGGTCTGGGTTCATTCGGTGCGAAATGGTCAAACACCTTTGCCCGGCGTCTCATCACATCAGAGCGCCGGGGATATAATTCGAATGATGATCAGGCAAAGCTGTCTCATACCGCGCTTATAGGCGCGCGTCTTCGGTGTCACAAGACCTGCGTTCACGGTCATCTCGGGTTCTTTGGCTCAGGACCCATCAAACGTGCACCGCTGACGTTCTTTGCCCTCTGCCCGCTCAATCTGCCTTTTCCTTTCCAAAAAGACCGCCCAGCGCGTTTTTTATGATCCCGCGGACCTTTGGTTGTTTTGCTCTATCAAAGGGCAGCGGACGGCAAACTTCCATCGCGGCGACACCAACACGAGCCGTCAGGGCACCGTTCACCAAACCCTCGCCAAAGCGACGGCTCAGCTTGCCCAAGATCGTCCCTCCCAAAATTGGCTCTAACAGGTCATCCCCCACGGCCACTGCCCCGGTTGCCACCATATGGCCAAGCACCGCGCGGGTCAGACGCCAAGACCCAAAAAACCCGGACCGTCCACCATAGATTTCCGCAATCCGCCGGATCATTCGCAAATTCGCCGTCAACGCCGCTGCCACATCAGCCAGCGCCAGAGGCACCAACGCAGTGACGGTCGCCACTTGCCGCGCGGCGGCCTCTACTTCCCGGCTGGCGGTGGCGTCCAATGGGCCTAACAATTCCTGTTCAGCAAGCTGCAAAAGCCCCACTGCATCCAACTGATCCCCGCGCAACTCCGCAAATCTATCCCTGCCCCAACGGGTTTCGTCGCGCCCTTTGTACAAGCGTACCAATCGATCACTGACGTTGCGGGCGGCCGAAAGGTCTTGGTTGCTCAATGCTTCGACCGCAGCGTGGCGCAAACCATCAAGCCGAGACAACCGTCCGAAAGCGGCCATCTCACGCAACCCCAAAAGCCCAAGGACCAACAGGAATGCGCCGATCAACGCTGTCATCACCCAACCCAGCAAAAGGTACCGCGCCATCAGATCCGTGACAAAGGTCCAAGCGCTCAGCGACACCACCGCCCCTATTAATGCTGAGGCGAGCCACCAAAAGGTCCGTACCAACCGCGACGGTTTGCGCGCCGCCAGTCGTGCAGCAACCTGCATCGCCTGCCCCTGCGCGACAACTGGAACGGGATCAGGCACCGGCAATGCTTCAGCGACCTGAGGACGCGGCGATTGGTCTGTTTCCAGATCGAAAAGAACCGGACCTTTCATCAGTCCCCCCTCTCGCGCCGCCAGACAAAGCGCATGTCTGGCAGGCTTTCGTCATTGCGGGCACCATCAGTGCGCTCGACCTCCGAAAAACCGTGTTTGAGATAGAACTGCTGTGCAGGGGTGTTGGCCTGAAACGTCCATAGCTCAAGCACCGGGTGTTGAGACTGAAGATGAGAAATCAACGCCGTGCCAACACCCTGGCCACGCGCGGATTGGGTCACAAACAACGCATCTAGATCGGGGTCATCAAAAGCCGCAAAACCGGCAACCTTACCGTCAATCTGCGCAATCGTGACCCAGCCGCGATCAATCAAAACACCTGCATGTGCGACGTCTTCTGCGCCGGTGTGCAATTTTGGCATCCAAGGGGTAGTCTGTGCAAATTCAGATAAGATGCCACCGACCTTGCCCGCGTCGGTTGAGCGCGCTTGCCGCAAGGTGATCATAACCGGTCTCCGATCAAGAATTCTGCGGCGCGATCCAATCGAATGTGCGGCGGACCGTCTCCGGGTTTGAGCGTTAAAGGCGCCGGAGCAAACCGCATTACCTGATAATCTTGATCCAACCAGCTGTCCGCGCCCGTTCTGGCGGGTTCCAATAAATGGGATGGGTCTTGGGGCAACTCACCCGGATAAAACCCCGCTTGCTTTCCAGTATCCAGCAATGTCCCGCGCACAACATTCAACATGGTGCCGTCGTGATCCATACTGTCCTCTGTTGTGGTGCGCAAAGAAGCAAGCGCCATCGCAGTGGTGGCAGCGCCCGCATATTGCGCGCGGTCTCGGGCATCGCGTGTCAAAGCTTCCATGATCGCGCTCAGCTTTTTATGTTGGGTATGGTGCAAATGGTCCGCTTTGGTTGCCGCAAAGAGGATTTTCTCTACCCGCTTTCCCCCCAACAGCCCCTTAAGAAACGAATTCTGCCCCGGTTTAAACGCGCTGAGCGTATCGCTCATTGCATGGCGCAGGTCTTCGACGGCTTTGGGCCCCTGATGAATGGCCCCCAACGCGTCAACCAAAACCACTTGTCGGTCGATCCGCGTGAAATGATCCCGAAAGAACGGTTTGACCACATGATCCTTATAGGCCTCAAACCGCCGCGCCATTTCCCGGTGCAGACTGCCACGCGCGGACGGGCCTTGCGTGGGTATCGGGGCAAAGGTCAATACAGGTGAGCCTGCCAAGTCACCCGGCAACAAAAACCGCCCCGGTGTGCAATCGGAATACCCTTCGGTGCGTGCCACATTCAGATAACCCGCAAAATGTTTGGCAAGCTTTTGCGCGGTTTCTTCGTTGTGTTTGTCGGACGCCTTGATATCCCGGGTCAGGGCCACGAAATACCGCGCACTTTCGCGCTCTTTGATCCGGTTCAGCGTGGCCTCGGACCATGCTTCGTACGACGTTTCCAACAACGCAAGATCCAACAGCCATTCACCCGGATAATCAACGATATCCAGATGGATAGTCCGCGGCCCTTTAAATCCGGACAACAACCCGCTGGGCCGCACCTTGAGAGACAAGCGTAATTCTGAAATGGTGCGCGTGCTTTCTGGCCAATGCGGCGTTTGACCTGTGAGCGCGCCCAGATGCGTCTCATACTCAAAACGAGGGATCGTATCATTCGGTTGCGGCTGCAGGAAAGCGGCCTCAATTCGACCCTCTGACGCCGCGATCAACCCCGGCATCCGCCCCCTGTCCAACAGATTGGCAACCAGTGAAGTGATAAAGACCGTCTTGCCTGATCGGGCCAACCCTGTAACCCCTAGTCGGATCACCGGTTCAAAGAATGTCTCCGACACGGTGTCTTGCACCGCCTCAACTTGCCGCCAAATGCCATCGGCAATGTTTGAGATCACCAAAATCGCGCCCGCCTTTGAAAGTTCCGCCTCATAACATAAGCGCGGGCCTGAGGGATTGCCAGATGTCTGCCCGCAGGCTAAGGCGCAGGCCATGCCCCGTTATGCTTTGAAAATCGAATATCACGGCGCGCCGTTTGTGGGATGGCAACGTCAAACAGATCTGCCCTCCGTGCAAGGTGCAGTAGAATCTGCCTTGGCAAAGCTGGAACCCCGTGCGCATACCATCGCCGCTGCCGGACGCACAGATGCCGGAGTGCATGCTTGGGGTCAGGTGGCGCATTGCGACATGACACAAGATTGGGATCCTTTTCGGCTTTCTGAAGCTTTGAATTATCACCTCAAACCACAGCCGGTTGCGATCACGGCCTGTGCAGCAACCAACGGCGATTTTCATGCCCGTTTTTCGGCACTGGAACGGCGATACCTGTTCCGCATCCTGAGCCGCCGTGCCCCCGCGACACATCAAAACGGGCTGGTCTGGCAAATCAAACATCCTCTTGATGTGTCAGAAATGCAAAGAGCTGCTGACATTCTAACGGGAAAGCATGATTTTACGACGTTCCGCTCCACGATTTGTCAGGCAGAAAGCCCCGTCAAAACGCTGGACCATCTGCAGGTGTCAGAGGTCGAAACACGGGGCGGCACCGAATACCATTTTGACGTTCGGGCTCGATCATTTTTGCACAATCAGGTGCGCAGCTTTGTGGGTACCCTTGAACGGGTAGGCGCCGGGTCTTGGACAGCGGAGGACGTTCAGACCGCCTTAGAAGCCCGCAACCGCGCGGCATGTGGACCGGTGTGTCCGCCCGAAGGGCTCTACCTCGCCCGGGTCGAATACCCGGACGATCCCTTTTCTTAGGTGAACGTCGGGTGAAAGACCTTAGACCGCCTTCCAATCGCCATGGTGTTTGCCCTCCTCATCCAGCCGAGCAAAGCCATGCGCCCCGAAAAAGTCCCGCTGCGCCTGAATAAGGTTCGCCGTTCCACGGCTGCGCCGCATTGTGTCATACCACGCCAAGGACGCGGACAATGCAGGCATTGCCACGCCACAAGAGACCGCAGCAGACAAGGTCCGACGCAAGCCCGGCAGGCTACTGGCCAGCAGCGCACGCATGGCCGGCGCCAATATCAAATGCTCTCCCGGCAGCTCATCACGAAAGGCTTGGGCGAAATCATCCAACAAAGCAGAACGGATGATACACCCCGCCCGCCAAATTTCTGATATCCGGGCCAGATCAAGAGGCCAGTCAAATTCCTCTGACGCCGCTGTTAAAATCCGAAACCCCTGAGCATGCGCCAGGATGCGCCCTGCTAACATCGCATTTTCCAAATCTTGCTCTGACGGCACATCCGTTGCGATCGTTCCGCCATCCAAAAGCGGTTCAGCCATCCTGCGCACCGCTTTTTCCGAAGACCAACCACGCGCACCAACAGCGGCTTCGATTGCGCTTGCAGATTGCCCCATCTTAAGCGCTTCAATCAAAGTCCAACGCCCCGTGCCTTTCTGGCCCGCCTGATCCAAGATCATATCGACCATCGGTTGGCCCGTCTTGCCATCGGTGGATTGCAGCGCGGCGGCAGATATTTCAATCAGATAAGAGCTCAATGGGCCTTGCTGCCAACGTTCGAACAATCCGCCAATGTCTGCAGCACTCCGCCCCCCTGCATCCCGCAACATCCCGTAAATTTCTACGATCATTTGCATATCGGCATATTCGATACCGTTGTGAACCGTCTTTACGAAATGCCCGGCCCCATCTGGGCCCAAATGATCTACACAAGGATCATCTTGGAATTTGGCGGCTATCGCCTCGACCATAGGGCGCAGGGCCTGCCAAGAATGCGCCGTGCCACCAACCATGATCGAAGGGCCGCGCCGGGCGCCTGCTTCTCCTCCGGACACCCCCATGCCAACAAAATGAAAACCCGTCCCTGTCATTTCTGAAGAGCGGCGCCGCGTGGCGTTAAAATCAGCGTTCCCACCGTCAATCAACGTATCACCTTCGTCCAGAAAAGGCATCACAGCAGCGATCATCGCGTCCATAGGAGCCCCCGACGGGATCATGAACAAAATACTGCGCGGGCGCGCGATGGATTGAATAAACTTTTCAAGATCAGCCTCTCCGATCATCATCGCATCCAGCGACCCGGCTTCTTTCAGGAAATCCGCGATCCAGTCGCTTTCCCGGTTTGACACCGCAACCCGAAATCCTTTTTCGGCAAAATTCAACGCCAATGCGGACCCCATTGTGCCCAAGCCATATACGCCAATGTCTGCTTTTTCGTTTTTTGATGCCATCTGCAATGCTCCTGCCGTTTGGCCGCAAACTGATCTCAGGATGCGGGTAACGCAAGTGCGATACATCACCTGAGGCAAGGGTGCCAGATGTCTGGTCAAACATGTTGACGGTTAACTCACTGGTAAGAGGAATCACATAAATTCGGGTTAAGCATTTAATAATATTAACTATTTTTAGATACTTCGCACCGTGACCAACCTTATTTACCGCAAGGCGTCCAAAATTTGGGATTCGATATGGCCTCGTCCAAAACGGATCCAAGTTGCCGCACTATGTTACAAACACACAAAGAAAGGGATCAAAGTCCTTTTGATCACCAGCCGGGACACGGGCCGTTGGATCGTGCCCAAAGGATGGCCCATTAAAGGTAAGGACGGACCCGGCTCTGCGCTACAGGAAGCATGGGAAGAAGCCGGAGTAAGCAAAGCAGACATCCAAGAAAAACCCCTAGGGCATTTCGGCTATGTGAAACGACTGCGCGGTGGTGATACTGTCCCGATAAAAGCGCAAGTCTACCTGACCCATGTGCGCAACCTCAAGAAATCCTATCCAGAGAAGAAGCAGCGCAAGAGAGCGTGGTTTGAGCCACAAAAAGCCGCTGAATTGGTTGATGAACCCGGCCTCAGTGCAATCTTGCGCGCACTTTAGATCCCCCCTGAGCCTATCCCATGTTTTTCATTTCCGATCGAAGCGCGTGAGGTGCCAAATAGGGTAATCCTTCATTCGCCAGCTCTGCGGTACGCATCACATCCGCAACCATCGTATTTATCGGCGTTGGCATGCTGACTTCGACACCTTTGGCCACAATTGCCCCTTGCAATGCATCAATCTCCGTTGGTCGCCCTTCCATCAAATCATAAGACATAGATGTCCGGGCCTGTGGATCGATCTTGAGCATGGCCGATGCCAGACGCAAAAAGATAACGTTAGGCAGGCGCAAGACCCATGGAAGCGCTTTGACCGACACCGCAGTAAATGATTGTGGCGAAATCCCCGCCGCCTTCAGCACCTTGTGGGCCTCCACCCATTGATCTGCCATTAGGCTGCGCCATTTGCGATCTTTAAGCTGTTGTTGCAAGGGCAAACCGCTGAGCGCATTCAACGCATTATTTAAGTTCATCAGCAGCTTACCCCATTGAACCGCTTCCATATCGCGGCTTTCTTGACAGGTCAGACCCGGTACCTGCATCAGCGCTGCCATCTCACCGGGTCCTGCCTCTATCAAAATGTCACCTTCGACGGCCCGATGATAACATCCCTGCCCCATCGGAATAACGTTAAAGGCGACCATACCGGCACGCACATCAACGCCGGGCAAGATGGCGCGCAAAACCTCGACGTTATCCACACCGTTTTGCAGACTGATGACCGGTGTCTTAGCGCGCGCATGCAGCGCTATTTGCTCTGCGATCCCAGCAGTGCTGCCAGATTTGACCGTCACCAAAACAACATCAGCTTTTTGCAGACATGTCGGGGTTTCAACCACTGCTAGGTCATCAGCATCAACGCTAACCGCCATCCCGTCCAAATCGGTCAAGGTCAACCCATGACTGCGGACCTCAGCCACAATGCGGGGCCGCGCCAATAATGTCACCCGCATGCCCGACGCCGCAAGCAAACCACCGATGAAGCACCCAATGGAGCCCGCCCCGGCAACAACAATATGTGGCGCGTTTTCCGTCATTTCCCCAAGCAAAAGCGCATGATCGCTTTTTGCGCATGCAATCGATTTTCGGCCTCATCAAAAATGACGGAGTTTGGCCCATCCATAACCGCACTTGTCGCCTCATCTTCGCGATGGGCCGGAAGGCAATGCATGAACAACGCGTCGCCTTTGGCCTTTGCCATCAAGGCTTCGTTCACCTGATAACCACGCAGCTGATTGTGACGCCGTTCACGTGCGGATTGTGGATCATGCATCGACACCCATGTATCCGTCACAACTAGATCTGCGCCCGCAACCGCAAGGTCTGGATCCCGCTCAATGGAATAGAGCCCCTGCAGGGCCGGTTCAGGATCCAGCGTTGGCGGGCCCGTAAACACCAAATCAAAGTCAAACTGCTTGGCCGCATGCGCGAAACTGGCAAACACGTTGTTACCATCTCCGGACCAGACCACCTTTTTTCCTTTGATCGGGCCGTTATGTTCCTCAAAGGTCATGACATCAGCCATGATCTGGCACGGGTGTGTGCGATTGGTCAGCCCGTTAATCACCGGGACGCTGGCGTATTCAGCCATATCGAGCAAGGTTTGCTCTTCAAAGGTGCGGATCATGATCAGATCGACATAACGGCTTAGCACACGGGCCGTGTCAGCGATGGTTTCACCGTGGCCCAACTGCATGTCAGCGCCCGACAGAACCATCGTCTGGCCCCCCAGTTGACGTACGCCCACATCAAAGGACACACGCGTCCGGGTGGACGGTTTTTCAAAGATCAAGGCTACCATATGATCCTTGAGCGGCAAATCGTCATCAGGGGCGCCTTTTGGGCGACCTGCGCGGTTTTGCTTCATCGCTATGCCAGTATCGATGATGCCCCGAAGATCGTCTTGGGAGGTTGTGTGAATATCCAGAAAATGTTTCATATCAGTACTCTATCAGAAAAGACATACGTGCCGCACCGGGGCCGCAAACGTCCGAAGTGTCATTAAAATTGGATCAGCCAGCTGCCAGTGTTGCCGCCGCAGCGTCAAGACGGGCAACGGCTTCGCCGATCTCTTCATCCGTTATGGTCAGAGATGGCAAAAGGCGCACGACATTATCCGCCGCAGGAACCGTGATCAGCTCTTGGGAATAGCCTGCATTAACAAAATCAACTGGCGCTATCTTGCATTTCAAACCCAACATCAGCCCAGACCCACGCACGCCTTCAAAAACATCCGGATGGGCGCTGACCAATCCTTCAAGCTTTTGCCGCATCAGTCCGGCTTTGCGGTTCACGTCGGACAGGAAAGCCGGGTCGTTTACAATATCGATCACGGCGCACCCCACTGCACAGCCCAAAGGATTGCCGCCATATGTCGATCCATGGGTGCCCACGGTCATGCCAGATGCTGCATCTTCTGTGGCCAGCACACATCCCAACGGAAAACCTCCGCCAATGCCTTTGGCGACCATCATGATATCCGGGGTCACACCGGCCCATTCATGCGCAAAAAGTTTGCCCGTGCGCCCCACACCGCATTGCACCTCGTCCAGGATCAATAAGATACCCTGCACATCACACAGATCGCGCAGCCCCTTGAGGCTGGCGTCCGATACCGGACGAATGCCGCCTTCACCCTGAACCGGTTCGACCAAAATCGCACAGGTCTTGTCTGTGATCGCGGTCTTCAATGCGGCGTCATTTCCAAATTCCAGATGCACAAAACCGGGCAGCAACGGACCAAAACCTTTGGTCATTTTTTCGGACCCTGCTGCGGCTATCCCTGCGGATGACCGACCATGGAAGGACCCATCAAAGGTGATAATTTCCACGCGTTCCGGCTGACCTTTGTCATAAAAATACTTGCGCGCCATCTTTACCGCCAGCTCGCAACTTTCTGTCCCGGAATTGGTGAAAAACACGGTATCGGCAAAGCTCGCATCAACCAATTTATCCGCAAGCGCCTGTTGTTGCGGGATGTGGTAGAGATTGGATGTATGCCAAAGCATGCCCGCCTGCGTTGTCAAAGCGTCAACCAGCGCCGGATGCGCATGGCCAAGAGCATTCACAGCAATACCAGCGCCCAAATCCAGAAAACGTCGCCCATCGGCCTCGGTCAGCCATGACCCCGCGCCAGAGACAAAGCTCATGGGGGCACGTGAATATGTCGGCAAAACAGAAGAGATCATCTGGGAAATCCTTATAAGGGGCCGCTAAAGGCGCAAAAGGCCATGGGCGGCGCGTCTGGTCAAGTGGGTTTGGGAGTGGTGCAAGCACCGGGATCAGACCTGCGCCATGCAGGCCACGTTCGCAGGGGAATTACCCTCGGCGTCGTCGGGACGAAATATGTGTCTTCGTGATCATGCGGCCTGCATAGGGAAGAGATTTCGCCTTGCCTAGCCCTAAAATCGCAACTTGCAGGTGACACACCATAGGCGCATAGCTGCCCCATGTATCAGACAAAGCATCAAAACAATGCGCTTGCGGCGATGCTCATCGTCTCGGCAACCGCTTTTATTGCGGCAACAACCCTTATGGCAAAGGCTCTCGGGACAGACGCCTACGGTGCGCCCCTGCATCCGCTCCAGATCAGCCATGGGCGCTTTCTTTTTGCTTTTGTCGTGATCAGCAGCGCCGCAGCGGTTTTTCGCCCTGCACTGACCCGCCCAAGCTGGCGCCTGCATTTTGCGCGTACAATATGTGGTTGGGGGGGAATCACGCTGATGTTCGCGGCAGTGGCCTTTATCCCTTTGGCCGATGCCACTGCAATTTCCTTTCTAAATCCAGTGTTTGGGATGATTCTGGCCATTCCTCTGCTGGGTGAAAAGGTTGGCCGTGTGCGATGGTCCGCGGCGGGATTGGCTTTCGTTGGTGCCTTGATCTTGCTGCGCCCGACACCTGCAAGTTTTCAACCAGCAGCCCTCTTCGCGTTGGGAGCTGCGGTTGTAATGGGCTTTGAATTGATTTTTATCAAAAAACTCGCTGCTCGGGAAAACCCGTTTCAGATTTTGATTTTCAACAATGCCATTGGGCTGATGATTGCCAGCGTCGCAGTTGTCCCCTTTTGGCAGATGCCAACAGGCACGCAATGGGCCCTTCTGGCCGGAATTGGGCTCTGCATGGCCATTGCTCAAACTTTTTTTATCAATGGAATGGCCCGCGCGGATGCCAGTTTTGCAGCCCCCTTCAGCTATGGCACTTTGATCTTTGCAGCCCTCTACGATTCGCTTTTTTATCAGGTGTTACCTGATGTGGTGACTTGGTTGGGGGCCGCGATCATCATTGCGGGCGCCGTTGCACTGGCCCTGCGGGAGGCGCGGATCAAAGCAGCCGATCCCCCGATTGAAACGCTTCAGTAACGCTTCCTCCCTTGCACGCAGCCTGTGATGGTTTAATATAGGGGATCGAATGCGATAAGGCGGTCCCTTGGGGGGGCCGCTTTTTAACGAAAGAGACTTGCAAATGTCCTGGACCGATGACCGCGTTGAGACCCTGAAGAAAATGTGGGGCGAAGGCCAATCTGCGAGCCAGATTGCCAAAGAGCTGGGCGGCGTGACCCGCAATGCCGTGATCGGCAAAGTGCACCGGTTGGGGCTGAGCAATCGCACCACCAGCGGAGCCGCAGCCAAGACAGAAGCCAAAGCCAAGCCCAAGGCCGCCCCCAAGGTGGAGGCCAAGCCAAAAGCGCCAGCGAAACCTGCACCAGTTGAGATGAAAACCGAAGCGGCAGCGCCGCCCAAGTCCACTTTGCCCGCGCGCAAGCAGATCATTCCAGCAGGCCAGCCCCTGCCCCCGCAACCTTCCGCGAACGAGATCAGCCCAGAAGCGCTCGCCAAGGTCAACGAAGTCGAGAAGAAAGCCAAAAAGATCGGCTTGATGGAATTGACAGAACGGACTTGCAAATGGCCCGTGGGTGACCCTGCAACAGAAGACTTTTGGTTCTGCGGCCTGCCTGTCAAACAAGGCAAACCCTATTGCGAAGCACATGTTGGTGTCGCTTTCCAACCAATGTCATCGCGCCGCGACCGTCGCCGCTGAAACCAGAGTACGCTACGGCGTTTGTCGGCTTCTCAAAATGACATTCACCCGCGCCAGCTGATTGCGAGAGCATAAAACCTCGTAATTGCTGCCCGTTGGTTCTGACCGATGCCATAGATCCGGCATAGGGTTTGCACCCGACCTCGCAAAAATACCGCACCGCATTGCAACATTCCAAACACAACAGTGAGTTGCACCCGGACGCCACGCATGCTTCACACAGACCGATTCCTATCTAAGAGGCTGCCCCAACATGACCCAAACCATCCGCGCCGCTGATGCTCTTGCCCGCCGACTTTATGCCGCAGGATGCCGAACCGCTTTTGGCATGCCCGGTGGCGAGGTTCTGACCTTGATCGACGCGCTCGAAGCTGCAGGGATCAGGTTCATTCTGGCCAAGCATGAGAACGCGGCAGGTTTTCTGGCCGAAGGTGTCCATCACCGCGATCTCGCTCCGGCCATCTTGGTTGGAACCATTGGGCCCGGGACCCTAAATGGGGTAAACACGGTGGCAAACGCCTTGCAGGATCAGGTGCCGTTGATTGTCTTGTCCGGTTGCATGGATCCCGCTGAAACGCATTGCTACACCCATCAGGTTGTAGATCAACAGGCGGTATTCAAACCAATCACAAAAGCCACTTTTGCCCTGACACCAGAAGCTGCGCATCTTATCGCGGATAAAGCAGTTGCCATCGCCACCGAAGGACGCATGGGTCCGGTACACATCGATGTGCCGATTTCAGTGGCAGACACCCAGATTGCAGCGTCCCCTCCGACGTCACGCGCGCCGGCAAGCCCAAGCGCCCCTGCGGGCGCAGATTTGGCAACCGCGCGCGGCTGGCTCTCTGACGCCAAACGACCCGTCATGATTGTCGGTGTGGACGCCTTAAACCAACAGGCACAGGCTGCGGTTCTGGCCTTTGCCGAAACCCACAACGTTCCGGTCATTACCACATATAAAGCCAAAGGCGTTTTCCCAGAAGACCACCCGCTTTCATTGGGGGGCGGAGGTCTGTCTCCATTGGCGGACAAACATTTGGTGCCGTTTATCCAATCCGCTGATTTGGTCCTTTGCGTCGGCTATGATCCCATAGAGATGCGACCGGGCTGGCGTAATATCTGGCACCCAAAGACGCAAAATGTCATCGATATAACGGCAGTGCCAAACCACCATTATATGCATCAATCGACACTGAATTTCGTCACCGATTGCGCCGCAACCCTTGAAGCACTCAGCACAGGCACGCCGCCGCAGGACACATGGCCCAATGCAGCCATTACACAGGTTAAATCCGCGCTTGGTCTTGCGTTCCCTTGTGAGGAAGAATGGGGGCCAGCCGCCGTCATCGACACCTGCCGTACCGTTTTGCCGCGCGGCACGCTGGCTTCTGTTGACAGCGGCGCGCACCGAATTTTGCTCAGCCAGATGTGGGAATGTCATGCCCCACGAGAACTGATGCAATCTTCGGCACTGTGCACAATGGGGTGCGCCGTTCCTCTGGCAATTGGTGCAAAAATAGCCTCCCCAGACCGTCCTGTTGTTTCGTTTTCGGGTGATGCAGGTTTCTTGATGGTCGCAGGAGAACTTGCAACTGCGGCAGAATTGCAGGTTGCCCCGATCTTTGTGGTTTTTGTGGATGCCTCGCTTGCCCTGATCGAAAAGAAGCAGCGCGAACGACAACTTGGCAATGTTGGTGTGGACTTTGGCCACCATAACTTCGCCGCTATCGGAGAAGCCTTTGGCGGTGTAGGGGTCAGCGTACAAGACCGTTTAGCCCTTGAAGAGGCCCTTACAGCCGCACTGTCAGCTGATACATTCACTGTCATTGCCGCGATAATCGAAAGAGGTGCCTATGATGGCCGCATCTGACCCCAAAGGCGCTCTGGATGGCGTGTTTGTCCTTGATCTGTCCCGCATCCTTGCCGGGCCAACCTGTACTCAGTTGCTAGGGGACTTGGGTGCCACGGTCATCAAGGTAGAAAACCCTAAAACCGGTGGCGATGACACGCGCGGTTGGGGACCCAATTATGCCCGTGATACATCTGGGACCCCAACAGACCTCTCGGCCTACTTCATGGCTGCGAATCGCAATAAGCGGTCGATATCCGTCGACATCGCAACGGCAGAAGGCCAACGTATTTTGCGCCATCTGGCAGCCCGCGCAGACATTGTTGTCGAAAATTTCAAACCTGATGGTCTTAAAAAGTATGGCCTTGATCATGACACGATGCTCAAGGCGCATCCGTCGTTGGTTTATTGTTCCATTACCGGTTTTGGCCAAACCGGCCCAAACCGGGAACGTCCGGGCTATGACCTGATGGCACAGGGATTTGGCGGAATCATGTCAATCACTGGGGAACCCCAGGGGGCGCCGATGAAAGTGGGTGTGGGCATCGCGGATGTGATGTGCGGAATGTATGCCACTATTGGTATTCTGGCGGCCCTGCGACATCGCGACCAAACAGGTGAAGGCCAACATATCGACTTGTCGCTTGTTGATGCCTCAATGGCGTGGCTGGTCAACGAAGGAACCAATTTTCTGACCTCAGGTGCCCTGCCTGAGCGCCGCGGAAACGCACACCCCAACATCGTGCCTTATGACACTTTTGAATGTAGCGACGGGCATTTTCTTTTGGCAGTTGGGAACGATTCGCAATTTGCCCGTTTTGCGGACGTCATTGGTCTTTCTCACTTGGCCCAAGATTCCGATTTTCAGACCAACCTTGGCAGGATCAAAAACCGCGTTGCCTTGATGGAACACCTGCGCCCGGCGCTTTTAAAATTGCCAAAAGAACAGGTCTTAGCTCAACTACAAGCCGCCAATGTCCCTTGTGGTCCGATAAACACCATCAAAGAGGCTCTTGGATCTGAGCAAGCGAAAGCCCGTGGATCCGTCGTGGAAATGGCAAATGAAAGCATTGATAAAGGGCACGTACAACTTTTGGGCAATCCGCTCAAATTTTCTGCTACACCGATACGCTATGACCTCGCTCCGCCAAGATTTGGGCAAAACACCGATGAAGTTCTTGAAACATGGGGACCGGACATTGACAATTCTGATGCCTAATTCCCCTTGATTTCAGCCTATTGTGCGAGTTTTTGCCGAAATTACAGATGTTTTCAAGAACATCTGGTATAAATCCTCACAAAAGCTCAGAGAGCCTTCACGTTGACGTGTGAGACCTCTCTTGGGCATTCTTTGGACGCGGGAAAACGCGTACTTCTATTGCTAGACGGACATTCTGCGAAAGGCCCGCCCATGACTACTGATATTTGCAATGCACCAGTGACGCTAACAAACGCCGCCACTGTTGAGCATTGGAACAGCATGATCCGTGCTTTTCTGGCCCATACCCCAGCAACACCGCAACATCTTGGTGATGTACTTGAGGCGGAGCCGGGGTTTGCGATGGGCTATGCCGCACGTGGGCTGTTTTCTTTGATGATGGGTCGGGCCGAAATGTGGCAAGTGGCCGAGGACGCACGAACAGCCGCCCATGCGGCACGCGCGCAATCTGCGATCACACAACGCGAACAAGGATGGCTTAACGCGCTGGATCAATGGTTGGCGGACAGCCCGACAGGCGCGATTGCAGCGCTGGAACGTATTTTGGATGATCATCCCAACGACAGCCTGACCGCGAAAGTCAGCCATTTGATTCGGTTTATTTTGGGCGATGCTGTTGGCATGCGCGCCTCCATTGAACGTGTCCTGCCTGCGCACGGCCCGGATCACCCGATGCGGGGCTACATCATGGGGTGTCATGCGTTCACCTTAGAAGAAACTGGCGAATATGCGGCGGCGGAATTGGCCGGGCGTGCGGGTCTGACCTATGCACAAGACGATGCTTGGGGTCTGCATGCGGTTGCGCACGTCCATGACATGCGCGCCGAACCAAGTGCCGGTATCGAATTGATCGAGAATCATACAAAGGCGTGGGCCGGGTCCAATAACTTTCGCTATCACGTCTGGTGGCACAAAGCCTTGCTGCATCTGGACCGAGGTGAACTGGATGTCGCACTCAATCTGTATGACAGCCAAATCCGCGCGGACAAGACCGATGATTACCGCGATATTGCCAATGCGACATCTTTGCTGATGCGTCTTGAACTGGAAGGGCGCGATGTTGGTGGGCGCTGGAACGAACTGGGCGCGCTTGCGGAAAATCGCATCGATGATGGCTGTGTGGTCTTTGCTGATCTACACTACCAACTGGCCCTTGCCGGCGCTGCTAAAGGGGACGCGGCTGTGGCAATGACAGACCGTTTTGCGCGGGACGCAAAGCAAACCGGTGATATGGCCGATCGCGTGGCGAACCCGGGTCTGGCTGCCTTGGCTGGGCTAAACGCCTTTGCCGAAGGACGTTATGGCGACGCTTTTGTCCAACTCTCTGGCGCACGTCCAAAAATGCAAACCATTGGGGGCAGCCATGCCCAGCGCGATGTTTTTGAACGTATGACAATTGATGCGGGTCTGCGTGCAGGCCACTTCGAAGCGAGCGAACAGATCTTGATGGAACGTCTGGCCCTGCGAGCCGGAAACGAAGATCGTTTTACCGCAACCCGATTTGAACAACTCACCCGCGCGCGCCGTATTCCCGCGCAGTGACATAACATAACTGTTGCCATTCATGACACTTGCTGACGCCTCTCAAGTCCCCTCTCCTGCCGTGTCTGCGGCTCAGGCTGCCCCTCGCGTGCGTGATCTGCGGCTGGATTTCTTTCGCGGCATCGCGATGTTTATCATTCTGTTCGCGCACACCCCGGGGAACAAATTCACCTTGTGGATTCCTGCCCGCTGGGGGTTTTCTGACGCAACTGAAATTTTTGTATTCTGTTCCGGGATGGCAAGCGCCATCGCCTTTGGCGGGGCATTTGCCCGGTCTGGATGGCTCTTGGGAACCGCGCGCGTTTTGTTCAGGGTCTGGCAAGTCTACTGGGCGCATGTCGGTCTGTTCTTTGCCACGCTTGCCCTTTGTGTGTTCCTGACCGATCTCGATATTACCGGGCGTAACTACTGGGGGCAGCTGAATCTTTGGATGATGTTTGTCGAAAGTGAAAAGTGGGATAATTCGAACATCTTGCTAAGCTTTATGACCCTCCGCTATGTGCCGAATTATTTCGACATCCTGCCAATGTATATGATTGTCCTGCTGATGATGCCCATTGTGATGGCCTTGGCCCGCGTTGATCTGCGGCTTGTCGCGGCCTTTGTGATAGGCGTTTGGATCATGGGGCAAACCGCTTTGCTTGGCCAATTCGGTCTTGGGCATTTGCATTTGGAATTCCCGGCAGAACCCTGGACCGACCGCACATGGTTCTTCAATCCTTTTGGCTGGCAAATGATCTTCTTCACAGGCTTTGCCTTTATGCGTGGCTGGTTACCAAAGCCGCCGGTCACCGCGACCTTGCTGGCAATCGCCGCCTTTATTGTCATTGCCAACATCCCGTTCAGCAGTATCGGCGTCCGCGAATTTGGCTTTGAATGGGCCCGCGATATGCGCAGAGACTACAAGATATTGATCGACAAATCGGACTTTGGCATCCTGCGCTATGTGCATTTCCTCAGCCTCGCTTACCTTGCGTGGGTTCTGGCTGGCGACAAAGGCAATAATCTGCTTGCGCGCGGCACCAGTCTGGCGTCTCGCATCTGGGAAGGTACTTTGGCTGTCATTCTAAAGGTTGGTCAACAAAGTCTGGCGGTTTTTGTCGTGTCTATGTTCACTGCTCGTTTTTCAGGCTTTTTGCTCGATATCGTTGGCCGCGACTGGCCCGCGACAATAATGGTAAATTTATTTGGCGTTGGTGTGTTGATCGCAGTGGCATTTGCTGCTGGATGGTTCAAATCTCAACCCTGGCGCGTAAAGGCTAAGGCATGATCCGACGTGACCTTCTGAAATCACTTGCCGCGATGGCCGTAGTCCCAGCCGCAAGCTGGGCCGAAGAGCCGGGCATTCAGCTTGGCGATGAGGTGGGTTCATTTGGGCCGACTACGGTTGCAGACCGGGCGCGCGCGCTTGCGGCCGCCCCTTATACCCCCCGTCCGCTGATCCCCGAAAGTTGGCAAAATCTGTCCTACGATCAATATCGCAAGATCTGGTTCGACAGCCGCAACGCTTTGTGGGAAGGCACCCAATCCCCGCAACGGATTGATGTTTTTCCTCCCGGGCTTTATTTTCCGCAACCGGTCGCCATGTATGTCATCGAAAATGGCGCGTCCCGACCGTTGGCCTTTGACATGGCCGTTTTTGACACCACGGACAAATTCCCTGATGTCGCGATAGACGACACGCTGGGCTATTCAGGGATGCGTCTGCGCGCAGAGCTCGAAAAACCCGGTATCTTTCAGGAGTATGCAGTCTTTCAGGGCGCAAGCTATTTTCGAGGTATCGGAACTGGGGAAATCTATGGGCTTTCTGCCCGTGGTCTTGCACTGAAGACCGGCGACCCCATGGGCGAGGAATTCCCGGATTTCACCGCTTTCTGGATGGAAACACCTGCACCGGGCAGCGATACTATCGTTTTGCATGCGCTGCTTGACAGCATCTCCTGTACCGGTGCCTATCGATTTGAAATCACGCATGGCACCGTGCTGGAAATGAAGGTTGCGGCGACGCTCTTTGCACGTGAAGACATGAGTCATGTCGGCATTGCCCCCCTCACCTCGATGTTCCTTTTTGACGATACCATGCGTCAGCGGTTTTCCGACTTCCGCCCGGCGGTACACGACAGCAACGGTTTGTTGATCCACAATGGCGCAGGCGAAGTCATTTGGCGCCCCTTAAAAAACCCCAACACCCTCCAAATCAGCGCTTTTTCGGATATGAATCCGCGTGGCTTTGGTCTGGCTCAACGCAAGCGGCAGTTTTCTGATTTCAACGACCTTGAAGCGCTGTATCACAATCGGCCGGCGGTCTGGATCACGCCCGGCGAAGACTGGGGCAAAGGGTCTGTGACTTTGGTAGAGATCCCCGCCGATCGTGAGATTTACGACAATATCGTCAGCTATTGGCGCCCCTCTGCACCGATCAAGGCGGGCACGGAACATCAGATGAGCTATACGTTGCATTGGGGCGCTGACCCGGTTGCGGCAACCGCTGACGTTCCTGTGAAAGTGCTCAATACCGCAATGGGTGGCCGCCCCGAAGGTGGTCAGATCATTGCAATTGATTTTGCACCTTCTGATCAGGTGCCCGAAGACCTAAGCACGGTTGAAATCCTTGTCAGGTCTTCCGCAGGAGAGGTCACCCCGGGAATCGTTCAACGCAACCCTGAAACCGGGGGGCCCCGTCTGGCATTTACCTTTAAACCCGGCGAAGCCCGCTTTGCTGAGTTTCGCGCGCAATTGCGGTTGGGGGGCGAACCACTAAGCGAGGTTTGGCTCTATCGGTGGACCAGCTGATGTCAAGTGACGGGCCTCTCAATATTGCGATGCCGCCGGGTAGCCCGCTTGACATGCGTACCCAAGATCTTGGCGCGGCGCCTGACAAACGCACTGGAACGCCTTTCTCGACACAGCCAACAATTTGGCGTTTTGGCGTTTTTGCCCCTGCGGTTCTTGGCACGTTGCTTTTGATGTTTGGCATTTACGGCTGGCTTGCTGGGGCGGGGATGACAGGGTTGGAGTGGGCCTTGTTGATGATGATTGGTGCGACCTTTATTTGGGTAACACTGTCTGTCAGCACTGTAGGCATTGCCATTGCAGGTCTATTGGCGCGCCAAGAGGCCGAGACCCGCGCGCCTGATACCATCCGCCCCTTGGATGTCGCGCTCTTGGTGCCAGTCTATAACGAAGTGCCTTGGGATGTGTTCGGCAACGCTGCGGCCATGTTGGATGATCTGGCGGCACGCAACACGCCACATAACTACACTTTGTTTGTGCTTTCTGACACCCGCGATGACGTCATCGCAGCGCAGGAATGGGACGCGTTTCAACGGCTGGCCCAAACCGCGCCGATGCCAGTCCATTACCGCCGCCGTGCGACAAATACTGACAAAAAGGTTGGTAACCTTGTCGATTGGATCACCGGTTGGGGGGCTGCCTACGAGGCAATGCTTGTTCTGGACGCCGACAGCCTGATGACAGGGCGCGCCATTGACCGGCTGGCAAGTGAACTTTCTGCGGATCCCGAAGCGGGCCTGATCCAGAGTTTTCCGATGCTCATTGGCGCAGACACGCTTTTTGCCCGATTGCAGCAATTTTCCAATATCGCTTATGGCTGGTTGTTGGCTGAAGGGCTGGCGCTTTGGTCCCGGACCGAAGGCAACTACTGGGGCCACAATGCGATCATTCGGACCCGTGCCTTTGCTCAGAGTGCGGGCTTGCCGCATTTGCAAAGGGGCCGCCGCAAGGATTTGATCCTAAGCCATGATTTTGTCGAAGCCGGGCTTTTGCGTCGTGCGGGTTGGCAGGTGCGGTTTCTGCCCCGTCTGACGGGCAGTTTTGAAGAAACTCCCGCAACGCTGATCGATTATACCTTGCGTGACCGCCGTTGGTGCCGGGGTAACCTGCAACATTTGCGTCTGTTGGGTACCGCAGGTCTTCATCCCGTGTCCCGATACCACTTGTTTCATGGAGCAGTCAGCTATTTGTTGTCACCTGCATGGTTTGCGCTTTTGGTGATTTGGGCGCTTTTGGGCAAAGGTGCGGACACGAACGTGATCCGTTATTTCAACGAAGCCAATCCGCTGTTCCCTGACTGGCCGCCCGCGATGAGCCATATCGATTCTGCTGTCTTCCTGATCATCATGTATGCCATGTTGCTGACTCCCAAGGTCGCGGGTGCTGCCATCATTGCGGCCTCCCCTGCGGCGACGCGGGTCTTTGGTGGCCGGGCTGCATTCTTTACAGCTTTTAGCACCGAGGTCTTGCTGTCCATCGCCTATGCTCCGATCATGATGATTCAACAGACCAAAGCAGTGTGCCGGGCCATTTTCACCCGTTCAGAAACCTGGACTCCCCAGCGGCGCGGCACGCAAAACTATCCTCTACTGACATTGTTCAAATACCACTGGATTGAAACGATACTCGGGCTGGTGTTGTTTTTCGGGCTTGTGGTTGGGCTGATCTCTTGGTGGTTGGTGCCCATCGCAGCAAGCCTTCTCTTGGCAGTGCCTTTGTCGGCTCTCTCATCGCTCAATCTTGCTCAGCGCGCGCCACACAGCCTTGCAATGAATAGCCCATATACTTTGCGTGAACCTGCAATCGTGAAACGCGCCCGTCAGGAACGCGCCGTGATCAAGGCGCAAGTATCACCCAAACTGCCTGCTGAGTAGTCCGTTTTCATTACAACTGCACATCTTGTGCACTGGCATCTCCTGCCGCAACTGGGGGCAGCCTCACTGTCAGCGATACCGTGAATGTTCGTCGTTACTTGGGTCGATAAACGGGCAAACCACGTTTGATCCAACCCGGACCGGCGCCGGAGCCTAACATGCCTTCGGGTACATCAATGATGTTGGTGAACCCGGCCTCCGTCAGACGTGCTGACATCCGTGCGGACCTGACACCACGTGCGCAGATCAACGCAACCGGCAGGTCCCGACGCCCATCAGTGCGAGCCAACAGGGTCTCAATAAACGCCTCAGATCGCATATCTATAGGGACGGCATTCTGTCCAACACCTGTTCGTGCCCATTCATCTGGTCTGCGAATATCTACCAATGTTATTTTGCCCGCCTTGGCCGCTTCCATCGCTTCTGGCGCGGTCAGGTCCGCATCTGTCACTTGTGCTGAGATATTGAACCAACGAGCAGCGCCTATCCCTCCTAGGCCTAACACCGCGACCCCACCAAACAAAAAGCTCCGTCGCATTATCTGCGACGAAGCAACGCCATCCTGCCGGGGCAAAGTATCGCGAGGCTCCGTCATTTGAACGGCGCTTTTGACGTAAACTGTGGTATCGGTCTATTCGAACCGGCGGCTGGCTCCAACGACACCCAATTTTTTTCGGAAAGTGATAGATTGCGCGGAATATTCTCTTCCCAAAAACTCTCTACAACTGGGGTGATGTTCAGATACAGTTTGTTGTCAACGATGCGCCACAGTTCTGGATTACCCGGTACTTTGCCCCCTTGCGCGACACCATAAGCACAATGGCCGTCGTATTGCGGTGCATATTGTGCAGGATTAGCAAGAAACTTGTCCCGGTTGGCTTGAGTTGAGAAAGCGAATGTTGCGCCGTTAAACTCTGCGGTGATGGATGCATTCCCAGGCACGGCTGCGGGCTGCGTCACGCCGACGGGGTTCTGGGGCAGATCGAAATAAGCAACAACATCATAGCCAGACACAGCAAATCCTGTGCCGTCCAAATACTGTTCACCGGCAAATGCATGACTGGCGAATGTGAGCGCCGTCGCGGCGGCGGCAAGACATAGGGTAAATCGGGTCACGGGGTCGTTCTCCTCATTCATAACTGCGATGTAACAGAGTTAGGCAGGGTATTGTTCTTTTTCACCCCACGACCGTGTGACCTCGCAAGGGTGTGAAATTTCGCGGCATAAATCAGCAATATTGCACGTAGTTATTTCAAAATCGGGGGTTTTGATGGGTCAGAGCCCGGTGGCATCCGAGGGGTATGTTGCAATCCTTCCCCCTGTGGCAGATCAAAGCGGAGCCCTACTTTTGCAAATTTTGCGACTGCTGGGTCATTGGGGGCAAAGAAACCAACGTCCATCGCCCCCGCTTCGATCCCTGAAAACGTCAAGGCTTCGGATGCGGCCCGCACCAACGCATCTTGCGCGCGCGGCATTGCCCCGACAAACGCCAAAAGATGCCCTTTGCCCCCGCCCGGATATTCAACCCCAACCAAATAGGCGCCCGCCGCCATGGCGGTGGCGGTTGCAAGCTTAGCATCGATTGCCGCAATCAACGTCTCTGGTAACCCTTTGGGTGGCACCACCCGTTCAATTCGGGCATCAACGGCATCCGCCCTATGGGCCAACGTATCGCGCAACCAAGCAACGGCGCCCGCAGGCAATAGGATTTCGGATGGTGCAACGCCGATGTTTACCGCCAAGCCAAGGTCTTGCCCCTCAAGCATGCCCGCAATCGCCCGTCCCGATAGGGCAACATAGGGGGCCGGCTCTCCTACATATGCAGCCAGCCGTTCTGCACGATCAAAGACCACGACATATCCCTCTTCCAACACCACCGGCGATACCTGATCATCTATCGGTTCATCCTCAAGCAGAAGGAACAGCTCAACATCCGCGATCCGTTCGTAGAACCGTAACCGGGCCGCATCATCGAGAGGGGCGGCGTGCATTGCCGCATGTGCGTCGTCCAAGGGGGTCAGGTCAGTCATGCAAAGCCTTTGTCACTGCCGCGCGAAGCCTTGGGAGTACCTCAGCCTCAAACCACGGGTTTTTCTTAAGCCATCCGGTATTGCGCCACGACGGATGTGGCAAGGCAAAGGTGCCCGCTGGATGATCGCGCCAGCCCGCAACCGCATCTGTGACCTTGGTGAAGTCAGGCAGGTGATATTTCATTGCATACCCCCCGATCAAGATCCTCAGACGTATATCGGGCAGCAAATCTAGCGCATCGCGCCGCCAGGTCCGCGCGCAAATCGGAGGCGGCGGCAGATCGCTGCCTTTGGCGTTGTAGCCCGGAAAACAAAAACCCATCGGCAAAATGGCCACTTTACTTGTGTCGTAAAAGGTCTGTTCGTTCATCCCCAACCAGTCCCGCAGCCGCGTGCCAGAAGCATCCCAAAAAGGTTTGTTGCTTTTGTGGACACGCATACCCGGGGCCTGACCCGCAATCAGGATAGAAGCGCCCGGCGCAAACCAAACAATTGGATTGGGCCGGTGCATCGTTGCGGTAACTGCGAACCGATCTGCACAAAGGGTGCAGGACCGAAGATCTTCCCTGATATCTTTCATAATCGGCAAGATACTGAACATCGCGAGCGCGCCAACCCCGTCACACCAATTGTTGAGAACTTTCAGGTCAGAAGGTCACTCATTCGATGCTCATTTCGATAATTATCGAAATAAGTTGCCAAGCCGCAATCATTTCGATATCTCTAGAAATATGAAAATGGAATCACAAAACACACCCGCCCTTACCCTCGCCGCAGCAAGCTTTGCCGCGCTTGGCTCTGAACAACGTTTATCAGTCCTGCGCTGTCTAGTGCGCGCCGGACCAGAAGGTCTCAGTATTGGGGCATTGGGGGAACGCACAGATGTTTCCGGTTCAACATTGACCCATCATCTCAAACTTTTGGCAGCGGCAGGATTGGTCAAACAGACCCGTCACGGCCGCAGCACCATTTGCGCCGCTGTTGCCTATAAGGAAATCGAGGCGCTTTCCAACTTCCTGCTGACAGAATGTTGCGCAGACGCCTCAACCTCCTGCAAGGACCATGATCATGGCTGATACTACATCCCCTCAAGCATCGATTGTGCGCTTGAATCCAGGCGCATGGGGCATCACCCTTGCCATCCTTGTGGCGATCATGGCTCTTGCCCCGGATACGCTTTGGGAAATGGTTGGTTTCACACTCAAAGCACTGGCATCCACCGCTCCCTTTATCGCGTTTGCGGTCATCGCTGTAGCTTATCTGAAAGCAAGCGGCGCAGAGACATTGCTGGCAAAGGCCTTTGAAGGGAGCCCGGCGCGAATGATTGTTCTGGCCGCATTTCTCGGGGGATTGTCACCCTTTTGTTCTTGTGAGGTCATTCCTTTCATTGCCGCTCTGTTGGCTGTTGGTGCCCCATTGGGGGCTGTTATGGCGTTTTGGCTCGCCTCTCCGCTGATGGATCCAGCAATGTTTGCCATTACGTCCGGAACCTTGGGCTGGGAATTTGCGTTGGCCAAAGCAATCGCAGCTGTCAGCCTTGGCCTATTTGGAGGTTTTGCAGTTCAAACGTTTTCCACATCCGCAGTCTTTGCTGATCCCTTGCGCGAAAAGCCAGCCGTCTCTGGGTGCTGCACCACCAAGAAACCCTTTTCCGGCACGCCCATCTGGCAGTTTTGGCAAGTCCCAGAGCGGCGGGAAACGTTTCGCACCACCGCTTGGGATAACGCAATGTTCCTGACAAAATGGTTGACGTTGGCCTATCTCATCGAAGCTCTGATGCTGCGCTATGTGCCTGCTGAACTGATCGCAAATATGCTTGGCGGCACGGGGATCATGCCTATCTTGCTGGGTGCGCTTGTCGGGGCACCTGCTTATCTGAATGGATATGCTGCGGTGCCACTTGTTGATGCATTGCTGAATCAGGGAATGAGCCAAGGTGCGGCTATGTCCTTTGTCATCGCAGGCGGGGTCAGTTGTATCCCCGCGGCCATTGCAGTCTGGGCGCTTGTCAAACCCCGCATATTCGCAGCCTACCTTAGCTTTGCGCTCATCGGAGCAGTCATCGCAGGCAGCCTGTGGCAAACAATCGCTTAACATTCCCCCCTGCTCCGTATTCCCACATTGTTGCCGCTGTTGTACTTATCCTTACAAATCGGACATAATGTAGACAAAGTCGTATCCTAGAACGCTTAGGAACCTCTGGTACAAGAGGACAAGGCAAACGGCGAAACACAGCAACCGGAGCAGGCATGCTGGAATTTGTGAATGTATCGAAGTCCTTTTGGACAGGATCCCACCACAAGGTGATCCTCGACAATGTCTCGTTCCGGGTGGAACTGGGACGGTCGATTGGCATTCTAGCCCCTAATGGCACCGGTAAGACCACATTGATCAACATGATGGCAGGTTTGGAAAAACCCGATGTGGGTGAAATCCGCCGAGGCTGCAACATTTCCTTCCCCTTGGGCTTTATGGGAGGCGTTGTTGCCCGTGTCTCAGCCATGGAAAATGCCCGCTATATCGCGCGCCTCTACGGCCTTGACCCCGATTATGTCGAAAGCTTTTGCCGCTGGCTTTGTGGGTTGGGCGAATATTTTGACCAACCCTTGGGCACCTATTCATCCGGTATGCGGGCGCGGTTTTCCTTTTCGCTGATGCTGGCGCTGGATTTTGACATGTACCTTATTGATGAAGGTATGCCCGGCACCACCGATGTGGAATTCAACCGAAAAGCGGGTGACCTGCTGCAAGAACGGCTGCGTACCACGACAATTATCATCGTCTCGCATCAGGCGCAGACCCTTGAAAAATTTGCAAGCTCTGCGGCGGTTCTCGTGAACGGCCAACTGCATATGTTTGATACCTTGGAAGAAGCGAAACAGCTCTATGACTACGAAACCCAAGGCTAGAAAGTTCCGCATCAAGCGGAACACGCCTACGCAAACACCTGACGAAGCCACCATGGCGGAGGAGCAGGAACAAGCCCCGGCCCCCCGGTCAAGGCAGCAAGCTGCAAAGCCTGATGCAGCTTCTGGCGCACCTGCGCGGGAAGGCGAAGTCGCTTCGGCCAATGAGGTGGTGGGCGAAACAGATATTGATGCCATCCGCCGCGAGGGGCTGACTGGTCGCCAATTGCGTATGGCGCGGCGTGTCGCGCAGAAACATGGGCTCGCTGCAACCTCCGATTTTGACGCCGTGCGCCTGTTACGCACCAAAGGAATCGATCCTTTCCAGCGTTCAAACATGCTTGAATTGGTTGTTCCTCAGGGCCACCCTGAGGACACATCCGGGATGCAGCAACTTGGTGCTGTTGCAGGCCCAGCGGCCGGTGCCGCACGTGTTCAACTGCCCCAGACGGTGCCTGCCGGAGGGACAAACCTGCCCGCAACCGGCATGAACCCAGCCGAAAGGCGCGAGCGGGAAATTGGCGAAATTCAACGGGACATCACCCGGCGGCGGCGGCGCAAGCTGGGTTTGCTGATGGTGCGGCTTGCCTTCTTTGTAATGCTGCCAACGATCTGCGCCGGCTATTATTTCTATAACGTGGCCACCCCGATGTACGCCACATCAAGCCAATTCCTGATCATCCAAAGCGAAGGCGGCGGCGGTTCAAGCCCGTTTGGCGGCATCCTGCCGACGCAATTCGCCAACTCGGCTGACAGCATCGCAACCCAAGCCTATCTGCAATCCAAAGACGCGATGTTGCGGTTGGACCGCGACGTGGGCTTCAAAGAACACTTTGAAAATTCAGACATCGATCCGATCCAACGGCTGAACCCCGAAGCATCCAACGAAGAGGCCTATAAGACCTACAAGAAAAACGTCAAAATCGGCTATGATCCAACCGAAGGTGTCATTCGGATGGAAGTCATCGCCGCAGAACCGCAGATCTCGGCCTCCTTCTCCCAAAGTCTGATCGATTATGCCGAAGAACGTGTGAACGAATTGAGCCAGCAAAAGCGCCAAGACGGCATGAGAGATGCGCTTGACGGTTTTGAACAAGCCCAACAAAAGCGCCGGGATGCGCAAGAAATACTGATCACAATGCAGGTTGAAAATGGCGTTGATCCACAGGCCGAAATTGCTGCGATCCGCGGACAGATCAGCAATATCGAAGTTCTCCTCATCGAAAAAGAATTGGAATTGGCGGCCCTTTTGGATAACGCCCGGCCTAACCGGGCCAAAGTAGACGGCGCAAGTGGTGATGTCCGACGCTTGGAAGCCCAGCTTGAAAAACTCAAGCAAAAGATGAACACCGCCACCGAAGGGGACAACTCATTGGCCAAGAAAGCCGTGACCATGCAATTGGCACAGGCGGATCTGGCCGCTGCAGATATGGTGTTACAATCGGCCCAAACCTCGATGGAGCAAGCACGGGCAGAAGCGGGACGGCAGGTGCGTTATCTGACGGTCGCTGTGCGCCCCGTCGCGCCCGAAGAAGCCGCCTATCCGCGCAAGTTTGAAAACACGATCTTGGCTTTCCTGATCTTTGCAGGCATTTACCTGATGTTGTCCCTGACAGCGTCGATCCTCAGAGAACAGGTAACTTCATGACCCAAGTCACAATTGGTGACGTGATCATCGGCAATGACCGCCCCTTGACGGTCATTGCAGGCCCCTGCCAACTAGAGAGCGAAGACCACGCTCAAATGATTGCTGGAGTATTAAAAGAAGCCTGCGCCGCCGTTGGCGCACAATATGTATTTAAGGCCAGCTATGACAAGGCCAACCGCACATCGCTTGGTGGCAAACGTGGTTTGGGGATTGATGCTGGCCTCAGTGTGCTTGCCTCCGTCAGCAAGGCAAATGACGTGCCTGTCCTCACGGATGTACATACCGAGGCGCAATGTGCCATCGCCGCACAGGCCGTTGATATCTTGCAAATTCCGGCGTTTTTGTGTCGTCAGACTGACATGCTGCTTGCTGCGGGCGCTACTGGCAAAGCAATCAACGTCAAAAAGGGCCAATGGCTCGCGCCTTGGGAAATGGGCAATATCGTCGAAAAGATCGAAAGCACAGGCAACAAGCGCATTCTACTGACCGAACGTGGCACCGCATTCGGATACAATACACTTGTCACCGATATGCGCAGCCTGCCACAGATGGCGCAAACCGGTTACCCCGTGGTAATGGATGCCACACATTCAGTTGCGCAACCGGGCGGCCTTGGTGGCTCCTCTGGTGGCCAACGGGAATTTGCCCCGGTGATGGCCCGCGCCGCGACTGCCATTGGCGTGGCGGCCGTGTTTCTGGAAACCCACGAAGATCCCGACACGGCCCCCAGCGATGGGCCAAATTCGATCTATCTTGACCAGATGCCAGACCTCATCAGCACGCTGATGAAGATCGACGCATTGTCAAAACAACACCCCCTGAATTTTTGAGCGACGAGGCCTCCCCGTGACCAAACCAGCCCCAACCGTGTGCCAAAACACATGGGAATTCTTGCGCGACGCAATGATCACCCCCACAGGCTTTCGTGAATATGATGCACGTTGGAAATACCCGGACGACATCAACCTCCCCGGCATCACCGCGCTTGGCTTGGGTCTTGGCACTCAGATGCAGCGCCGCGGAATTGAACCGGTCATCGCCGTTGGCAATGATTACCGTGACTATTCGCTGTCCATCAAAAACGCTTTGATGCTTGGCTTGATGCAGGCAGGTATCCACGTAAAGGACATCGGCCCTGCCCTGTCCCCAATGGCCTATTTCGCACAATTTCATTTGGATGCACCAGCTGTCGCCATGGTCACCGCCAGCCACAACCCAAACGGCTGGACCGGCGTCAAAATGGGGTTTGAACGCCCCCTCACCCACGGGCCTGATGAAATGTCCGAGCTGCGCGATATCGTGCTGAATGGCCAAGGCGAACAACGTGACGGCGGCAAATATGAATTTGTCCCCGGAGTCCGCGAAGCCTATCTGGACGACTTGGTCGGAGATTTCAAAATGTCCCGCCCTCTCAAGGTTGTCTGCGCAACAGGAAACGGGACGGCCTCCGCCTTTGCGCCTGACTTGTTCAAACGCATCGGCGTCGAAGTTGTCGATAGCCATAACCAGCTCGATTACACTTTCCCCCATTACAATCCCAACCCCGAAGCCATGGAGATGCTGCACGATATGAGCGCCAGCGTTAAAGCTTCCGGCGCTGATTTGGCCTTGGGCTTTGACGGAGACGGTGACCGCTGCGGTGTGGTTGACGACGAAGGCGAAGAGATTTTCGCAGACAAGGTTGGCGTGATCATGGCCCGTGATCTGGCCAAACTACATCCCAATGCGACATTTGTCGCTGACGTCAAATCAACCGGCCTCTTTGCCTCTGACCCGGAGCTGAAAAAATACGGCGTCACCGCCGATTATTGGAAGACTGGTCACAGCCACATGAAGCGCCGCGTCAAAGAATTGGGCGCCTTGGCTGGCTTCGAAAAATCAGGCCATTATTTTCTCGCAGAACCAATCGGGCGTGGCTATGACTGCGGCATGCGGGTTGCTGTCGAAATCTGCAAACTCATGGACCGCAACCCTGATAAATCCATGTCTGACCTGCGCCGCGCTTTGCCCCAAACATGGGCAACCCCAACCATGTCTCCTTACGCCTCTGACACGGAAAAATATGACATTCTCGACCGGATCGTGGCCAAACTCCTGACCAAACAGCAGTCAGGCAGCCCGATCGCCGGGCGCACCATAAAAGAGGTCGTCACCGTCAATGGGGCCCGCGTGATCCTCGACAACGGCGCATGGGGACTTGTGCGCGCCTCTTCCAACACACCCAACCTCGTAGTGGTCTGTGAAAGCCCAACATCTGAGGATGAAATGCGTAATATCTTCAAAGACATCGACGCCATCATCCGAACTGAACCCGGTGTCGGGGACTACGACCAAACCATCTGATGTTTTCTTTTTGGCCAAAAATACCGCGGAGTGTGAGGCAGCGCCTCACATTCTGACTTATCGGAGATAAGTCAATAAAATCGAATGCCGCTTTAGCGGCTCAATCCACCAACGCCGCCTGACAAAACGCCTGTATCAAATCGGGATCCTTAACACCGGGTGCAGATTCAACAGCTGACGCCAGATCAACCTGCACTGCTCCCGTGACTCGCATCGCCTCGGCCACAGTCTGCGCGCTCAAACCTCCAGCCAGCATCCAAGGCACCGTCCACCGGCGCCCTGCAATCAATTGCCAATCAAACGCACGCCCATTCCCGCCCGGCAAAACCGCATCTTTGGGCGGTTTGGTATCGACCAACACCTGATCTGCGACCTGCGCAAAACTGTCCAACAAGGGCAAATCTTCTGGCCCGGCAACCCCAACCGCTTTCATCACCGGCAGGCCATAGCGCGCCTTAACCTCTGCCACACGTGTCAGGGTTTCCTGCCCATGAAGCTGCAGCATATCGATGGGCACAGCTGTTGTCAGCGCGTCCAATTCGGCATCTGTCGCATTCACAACCAGTGCGACTTTGCAGATGCCTTCCGGTGTACGGGTCGACAAATCTGCCGCGATCTCAGGTGTCGCATACCGGGGTGATTTTGGGAAAAAGTTGAAACCAACATAGCGGGCACCGGACTGGACAACAGCCGCGACATCCTGCGGCCGCGTTACCCCGCAAATTTTAATGTTCACATGGGATGGCACGACTAAGCCTCAGCTGGCCTCATCCAACAATGCCAGCACTTCATCGGTTCCCTGATGTTTCTCACCTTTAAGCCGAGCAACTTCGCGTTCCAGACGCCTTGTTTCGCGCGCAAGACGCGCTTTTTCGGCACGTTCCCCATGTTCGCGAATCCATTCCCAGACAAAACCAACCAACAGGCCGGCCACAATGCTGCCAAGAATGACCAGGAACAGCGGCAAATCCAAAATCGGATTAACAGCAAAGGCGCCTGCAATTTCCTGTGGAAGAACCTGCAGGGTCACCATTCCACGGTTTGCCAAGGCAATAGATGCAAGCGCCACCGCAAAGATGGCGATACAAAGGTAACGTACATAACGCATCAAGATTTTCCGTTCAGCCGATCCCGGAGAAGTTTCCCGGTTTTGAAAAAGGGCACATGTTTCTGTTCTACATGGACCGTCTCGCCAGTCCTTGGGTTACGCCCCACTCTTGCATCTCGTTTCTTGACTGAAAACGCGCCAAATCCGCGCAGTTCCACACGATTACCTTTCGACATGGCATCCGTGATCTCATCAAAGATGGTATTGACGATGCGTTCAACGTCCCGTTGATAAAGATGTGGATTGTCATCCGCTATTTTCTGGATGAGTTCAGATCGGATCATAGTGCTATCCCCCCACGAGACCTGCGTTCTTATTGCTAACGACTATAAGAAGAAACTAATCCAACGGGAAGCCAATCGTTTAACCTTGTTTCCGATTTTTGCGCAGGAACATGCTGTTTTTTGGTGTTTTTTTGCCTCGGCATTCCATTTGCTGCGTCTTAGGGACGCCCACGTGCAGGGGATTGTTAATATGACGTCACCGATTCGCACGTAAATTTGCGACCAAAAATCCCAATGAAAAGAAGATCGCGATACACCCGATCGTGACCCTTAGTGAACCGATAATAGTGAGAGACACCAGCATGCCCGGCTTCTCTTTCCAATAAAAAAGGCCCCGTGAATTGCACGGGGCCTTTGGCATTTACCTCGTTAAAGGCAAATATCTTATTCGTCGCCCTTCAGCGCTGCACCAAGGATATCACCCAAGGATGCACCGGAGTCAGAGGAACCATATTGTTCTACGGCCTCTTTCTCTTCTGCGATTTCACGCGCTTTGATGGAAACGCCAAGACGGTGTGCTTTTGCATCTACATTTGTGATGCGCACATCGACCTTGTCACCCACTGAGAAACGCTCAGGGCGCTGCTCGGCACGGTCACGGCTAAGGTCAGAGCGACGGATGAATGATTTCATTCCCTCATACTCAACCTCAATGCCGCCTTCTTCGATGGACGTCACGTTCACGGTCACGATAGAACCGCGCTTCACGCCGCCAACCGCTTCTGCAAACTTGTCTCCGCCGACACCTTTGATGGAGAGTGAGATACGTTCTTTCTCAACGTCGACTTCGGAAACAACGGCCTGAACCGTATCCCCTTTGCGGTAGTCCTGAATGGCTTCTTCGCCGCGCTGGTCCCAGCTGAGATCAGAGAGGTGCACCATGCCGTCGATGTCACCTTCAAGACCAACAAACAGACCGAATTCGGTGATGTTCTTGACCTCGCCTTCAACCTCGGTCCCTTCAGGATGAGATTCAGCAAAGACTTCCCATGGGTTGCGCATGGTCTGCTTAAGACCAAGGGAAACACGACGCTTGGAACCGTCGATCTCCAGAACCATGACTTCCACTTCCTGAGAAGTAGAGACAATCTTGCCTGGGTGTACGTTCTTTTTGGTCCAAGACATCTCAGAGACGTGCACAAGACCTTCAACACCGGGCTCCAGCTCAACAAAGGCACCGTAATCGGTGATGTTGGTCACACGGCCAGTGTGTGAGGATTCCAGTGGGTATTTCGCCGCCACCAGATCCCATGGATCTTCTTGCAACTGCTTCATGCCAAGGCTGATGCGGTGTGTGTCTTTGTTAATCTTGATGACCTGCACCTTGATCGTCTCACCAATGGCAAGGATCTCGGAGGGGTGATTGACCCGGCGCCATGCCATGTCAGTGACGTGCAACAAGCCGTCAACGCCGCCCAGATCAACAAACGCACCGTATTCGGTGATGTTCTTGACCACACCGTCAACGGTCTGACCTTCGGTAAGGTTTCCGATAACTTCAGCACGCTGTTCGGCACGGCTCTCTTCGAGGATCGCACGACGCGATACCACGATGTTACCGCGACGACGGTCCATCTTCAAAACTTGGAATGGCTGCTTGAGACCCATCAATGGGCCGGCATCGCGCACGGGGCGCACATCAACCTGAGAGCCGGGCAGGAATGCAACAGCACCGCCCAGATCCACGGTAAAGCCACCTTTGACCCGGCCAAAGATCGCACCTTCGACGCGCTCTTCTGCGGCATAGGCTTTTTCCAGACGGTCCCATGCTTCCTCACGGCGCGCCATCTCACGAGAGATAACAGCTTCGCCTTTGGAGTTTTCGACCTGACGCAAGAAGACTTCTACTTCGTCGCCGACTTCGATTTTGGGAGCTTCGCCAGGATCGGCAAATTCTTTCAGCTCAACGCGGCCTTCCATCTTGTAGCCGACGTCGATGATGGCTTGGCCCGCTTCAATTGCGATCACCTTGCCTTTAACAACGGATCCCTCTTCGGGGGTATCCATTTCGAAGCTTTCTTCTAAGAGTGCTTCAAACTCGTCCATCATATTCGCCATGTAGCGTATCGTATCCTTATAAGAGTTTTCTGGCCGTGCGGTTGTCTCCGCCGGTCTTGGGTGTGAATTGGTCCTCAGAAACGGTGAACTAAAACACAAAAGAAAGAGGGCCGGATGAATCCGACCCTGCTCAGGATTGTGCCCGGTGCTGTATCCGCCCCTTAGACATAGCGCGTATAGGGCACCCAAGCCTTTGGTGCAAGGGGTTTTGGAGGTGCACAAGCCCATGTGCGCTGATCAGCTTGGCATCACTGCGATTTGTAATTACCGCCTGCAATTGGGCCATAGCGGTTCCCCCTCTCGCAGGCGACGTCGCGGCAGTTTTCACCCCCTTTTGAGCATGCCCCTTGCATGTGAACCACACAACGAAGACACTTTGCGGATTAGAATGGCGCAAAGCCATCACATGAAACGCCCGGCCACAGTGCCCGGCGCATGACCACCAACCCGGGAGGACACGATGGAAGACGATACATCTACACAACCAAATTATAACGCCCTTTTCGTCTTTGGCGACAGCCTGAGCGACAACGGCGCGGTTTTTGCATTATCCGGCGGCAGAATACCGCCCGCAGAAATCACTGGCGTTGATCTTAATGGAAACGACGTTGATTTTGCCGCTCTTGGCATCACCTATGACGGCAAGTTCACAAATGGTAACGTCTATGCTGATGTGGCCGCGGATTTGTTAAATATCCCAACAGACACCAGTACTTTTTATGACGATTTCAGCGGCAGCAACTTCGCCGTTGGCGGCGCCACTGCAACCGACCTCTCGTCCATTGGCGGCACAGCCTCCAATACCTATGCTGATCAATTGGCTGCCTTTCAGCAATTAGTCGGCGGATTACCCGGCTCCGAAGAAGAAAACGCAGCCTTCCTTGACGGCGCCGCAGCTTCGGTTTTCTTGGGTCTGAACGACCTCGGCGCCCTTGGTGTTGCGGCCACAGCAGGCGGAACCATTGACCAAAGCGTCATCGAGGCCGGAGTTGCGGCAGTGGTGGCAGAATTGTTCACGCAATCCCAAGCATTGGCAGAAACTGGCGTAGGGACGATTATCCTCAACAAACTACCCGGCGGCAGTTTTTTCCCCAATTCCAATCCTTTAATCGATTTCTTTGGTCCCGCTACCGCTGAGCTTTTTGATACCGTCTCCGCATCCGTAAATGATGGCATCGATGCGCTGGCCGCCAGCCTCGTGGCGCAAGGCACAAACGTCGAAGTGGTAGACTTTTTCAGCCTCGCAAACGAAGTGCAGACAGACGCCGGTACTTTTGGTTTCCTGACCTTGGAAAATGCGCTCCCCGGCAGCAATGCAGTCAATACGTTGCTCATCGATGATGTCCCGATTGATCAAATTGGTTTCATCGATCCGGTGCACTTCACCGCTGAGCTGCACGAGGTATTTGGTGCATTTCAAGCCATGACATTAGGCAATACTCAGGTCGATGGCACTGACGGCAGCGATATCCTCACGGGGACTGACACAGCCGATACAACCTTTGCGAAGGGCGGCAATGACATCATCCGAAGCGGTGCAGGTGATGATTTGGCATTTGGTGGCGCGGGCGATGATGTGATGTTTGGCGGTGCGGGCCATGACATACTCTTTGGGGGGATCGGGAATGATCTGATCCTGGGCCAAAACGGCAATGATGTGCTGTCAGGCGGTACTGGGACAGACGTCCTTTTTGCGGGCGCAGGTCATGATGTTGTCGTCGGAAACGCAGGGAACGACTTTATCAACGGCGGTGCTGGCGACGATCTGTTAATCGATGGTCTTGGCGATGATGTTGTTGCTGGTGGCAGAGGCGACGACACTGCGATCTACCGCGCTGCGAGCGATATTGGTGGTGTGAACGGTCAGGACAAGGATTTCTTTTTCGGCGGTGCCGGCAGCGATACCCTGATCATCGTCTCCGACACTGAGATCAGCGATGTCGACGCGTTTCTCGAGGCAAATAATGTGCAGGTGTTCGACTTTGAAATTGTCATGACGATGACCTCTGACGAGCTGGAGATGTATGACTTTGGCATCGTTGGGCTCCAAGACAACACCGCGGACCTCTTTGGGCTCCTCTAACGAGTAAGGTGGAGGTTTCCTCCACCACCGCGCTGTGTTGAGCCGCATTAAGGCCGCTCTGTTGGGTGGCCTTTTGCTGTGGTGCCTCGGTTCAAAGGTCGGGTGCTTTGGTGCAATCGATCCGGGAGGGGCGTAAGGGGGGCATCTTGCCCACCCGGGTTTGCCAAGACAAGACCATC
>JBDWQI010000208.1:0-3221 GCA_039986635.1 Sulfitobacter sp. | reverse complement strand
ACCTCCACGCTGTTTATTTGCGGTTTTGAGAAATTGCGACAGAAGGGACAGGGATGGAGATCGTAGGTAAAGCCTATAGCACCATTGTGAAGGTTTCTTCCATATACATTCCGAAGTTCACATCCGACAACTGATTCCGGTCCGAGAGATCAAGGCCAAAACAAGAACGCTTATGTGTATAACACCTGGTACGAACACAACGTTGCTAGCTGAAAATACGTACTCGTAGTTCGAAGTTCATCGAAATTAGGGTTAGGCGAAGGCGTCGGATTGACACCAACGTCAGTTGTGTCGAAACGGAAATATATAAAGTTCTTCACGTGCGGGGCCATCTGCCATTGTCAAAGTCAAGGATCAGTCGGATCGGTTCGGATAGTCAGAAGTTGAGAATCTCAGGGATCGGGTCGGGATGCGTTTAACCTTTGCCACAGGTCGGGCCAGCACACGGTCACCCTCAAAGATTTTCTAGCAACGACGAGACGTTGCCGCAATGGCTTCCCCCTTGGGTGCACCTCACCCCCCCCCCCCTCCTCCCCCGCACCGACCTCACGGCGAAAACCGGGGCGCATCATGTCCCACAGTACAACGGATCCCCAAGCCCATACGAATGTGCTTACTCCTTTAAAACACAATGCATACCTGGTAGGTCGTAATGGTCCACCAGGTACTGGGCATACCTGCCAGTATTCTGGAGCAGTATAGCAGCACTCTCTAATTCGCAGTACTCACCGTATCACGGCGTCCAAACTACTGGCTGTGTCCCAGTGCTCGCAGTATATGGGAAGGCCATGGATACTTAGTATAGCCCTGTACTCGCAGTGTCAAACAAAAGTATGGACCAGTGCCTCTAGTATCGCGACTAACGCATATACGTGTGGCACCTAGCCAGTACTGTTTTCACTACGGACCATGACGGCATATGGTTTTGTTTACTACGCCCACAGGAAGAGCGACGGAGCGAGCGAGTCAGCGACGGCGCGCTATCGACCGTACAGGCGTGGGGACTTTTCCGCTGCGAGTTTTCTGTAATCGTCTGACCCAACGTAGGATGTTGGCACGCACAGGGTGAACCGACAGGACCCTCACAGGGTGTTTACCCTGACAAGTTGATAGGACATAACCCTGGCAGGGTTCATGATGCTGCGCTATCACACAAGGTCTTCACAATTTCACAACACCTCGACAGGATTTTGGCTAGGTACATAGCCGAGTGATGTATTTTTCCAGTTGGATGAAAGACGCGTTTGGGGCGGTTACACAGAATACGAGTATTTTTTTAATTAATTCGTACAAAAAATAATGATACCTTATACCTGGCGTACACTATTAATGCATACCTGTAGCAGGATAGCAGATAAACCTCTGTGGTGCGATATAAGCAGAGTATTATACACAGCAATATAGTTTGCTTCTCGTCTCGTGTATTTTTTATATTCCCAACGGCGGGATTTTTTCAAATATCCCGAAAAAAAGGAGTGACCTCATTGAAACAAAACTCTGGTCTGTGTAGTCTGTGTATACTGTAAACGAAAGAAAGAAGAAACGTATAACATACGTAGGCCGGCAGACTCCGAGGATTTCTCCGCTGAGTTATACGACGGCACCATATACACCACGCACAAACACAGCACGGTTGAGCGCAGTATCTTGCGCGCCGCTTTACGTCGGTGATGCTTGTGATTTTGATATGCACCAGAGGTACAAAAGATATATTGCTGCCTGGTATAATGCAACTCTACAACTGGTATACCAGTATTTTAGAGTCTCTCGCTCAATTCGAAAAAAATAGAGTAGCACACAGAGAAATATGATACTAAATAGTACATGGAACGAAACCATCATAATACACAGCAGGAGGCCCGCGGGCACACCACACAGCGACGTGAGTATCCGAGATACGAGAGAGAGCCATATTGGTAGACGCGTTTGTCGCACACACCTTGCCGCTCCGGCCTTGCACAGCACCGCCTTGTTTCCGCTTATTAGCTTTGCCTTTTCCACCGGGACCTCTTTTCCCTCTTCTGCTTCGGAGGGTTTGGACAGCTGGAGTTAACTGCGTTGAAGACTCATCACCCAAGCGGCCGTCATGATGCTGGCTATCATTGTCATCGCCAGCGCGATTACCACTGGTGCCCTCACCGCTCTGTGCGGGCTTGGTGGCCAGACATCGTGAGATGGAAGTGGACAGCAGAAGTTGATTGTGCTTGTGGCTGCTGCTCTCTGCCTCTCGTTTATCCATTTTGCCGTCAGTTGTCGTGCTGAAAAGGCCCTCGGTGGCACCCTGTTTTTGATTCTGATCTATTAAAGATATCGTAGTGGGAGCAAAAAAGGGCTATGTGGGCTAGGCTATGGGAGGTTTACGTACACAATATATTGGCGTTCCCGACTCGGGAGACCCCGGGTGTGCGCTTGCGATGTTGTAAGCCAGCCCATAGCGTGCATTTGCACTGCACGCGGATCCCAGTGAGATCCTGCACACGAAGTTCAGGATTGGCCAAAACGACGAGGCTATCCCGCCGCACGAGGTATTAGGTCGCAGTAAGTGCCCAATAAGAGCAAAATGCTCACTGTTTGGAGAACGCTAAGACAAATGAGATAACAAAAACGATTCTCAGCGGTGAACCCGGTTGTTTGAAGATGGCGCCCCAACGATAAGAACCTCAGGCTTGCCCAGATTAAGTGTGTTTTGTTGGCGGACCCATACTGTACTAATAACTCATCGCCACAACAGCACGTGATCACAGGACAGGCTCCAGTAACCCTTGTAATGACTATTAATAGGGCCCATCCCTATCAAAATCAGCACCGGCATTGTAAAAGCCCGATGAGCGTGTCTTCCGTACCACGCACCCTGCAAACATGAGCTTGAACCATTCAATCGGTCGTACTCACAGCTGGTCTGCGGCATCAACACAGATAGCCGTGCCCTTTACCCGTGAAGGTGGGGTTCACGTACGCCCATGTTCCGTCGGACCGTGTTCGTGTACCAAAACAACGCAGGAACAGCTCGAACTAACGTGGCGACAGAGGCAAAGTAGGCAAGCTGTTCTCATTGGTGCGTCGGGGCGAAGCGCGCTCAACGGCAGAGTCGACATCACGCTCCCACTACCGAAGGTCGCGCCACATGCCCGAATGGACGGGTTGGATAAGGCCGGATTGCGGCAGGCGCGGAATCAAGACTGGTGCGGGATCTCGCCATCGTGCACATTGGGATGCGGTTA
>JBDWQI010000207.1:0-3030 GCA_039986635.1 Sulfitobacter sp. | reverse complement strand
CAAGCCTGGATGCCCTGACCACCACGTGGTCTGATGAGATTATTTATAGCCGTTGAATTAAAAGGCAGAGAAGGAGATGAGGAGTGGGGTGCTCTCCTCATGAGCACACAGTGAAGTTCACAACAAAGCCTGCAAAGATATACGCAACCCTCTTACACTCGTAACCGATTATGGTAGAATGACCAAAACCAACACCATAAAAAGGGAGCGCTCCACGCTTCCCTCAGCGAAGTACTCACACGTGTATAGTGTGTTTTTATCAGTCTTGCTTTTGACAGTTGTCCATATGCTCCTTGTCAGTGTATCCTAAATACAATTGTGGGGCTAAGCTCCTTACCGACAAGTACTTTGTTCACAATGTCCGACTCCTCTCCGGGAATGTACCTTGGCGGCTCCAAGGAGGTAGCTGCCATACCGCCCAATGCGTTGGCATAGTACCGGGCGTCTGTTCGGCAGGACCTTAAACCGACGTCCATTCCACTTTGGTGCTCGAAGTTCTTGTGGCGGTACAAACCCAGACCAGAACACCATTGATTCACCTTTGGGATGTGAACCCGTCTTTCCAGGTCTTCCTGGTTGACCCTCTCTAGACCTATGTCGACTAGAACTGCAGAATATCCGAGTCCCATTTCTTCGAAATTTCAGCGAACCACAACCACACAATATCGTATCTCTACCCGTACCTCGTGCGTTTCCTGCTCCAGCAGCAAGCTGTCGTACAGCCCTGGATCCTGCCCCTTCTGGGGTTTCCACTACAGGAGTGGGTCATCCCTCTCCTGGGCTCTCCCCCACAGCAATGCTGCCCTCGTCAACGAGGAACCACGTGCGGCAGTGGTCTCTCGTGAACTCGATCCGCATGTTCCTCATGGTACCCATCATCGACGCCTGGCCCTGTTACATTATCTGATGAAAGTCGATAATCAGCTCTGAGCCTCACCATAGTGCCCCTCGTGGGAAGCTCCTTTCCAAGACATCGTACAGTGGGCACTCTGGTACCAGACCACTTAAACCACTAAGGTAGTGCGTTCGTAAGTTCGAAGTCTTGATGGCCTGGCAGCCTTCCAGGTGGATGATTATATACGTATTTGTTGTATAAGAGGAGATCACGAGGGAGAGAGAAGCCTCGATACTCTCAACTCTCAAAGCCAATTATCCCTCATGACGTTCGAGAAGGTGTATAAAATCATCTACAACATGTAACCGACATTCCTGGTAGATCCAAACAAGCAGGTACCTCATCAGAATTTAGTATCTCCCGCGCGGTTTCGTGCTCGTCGCGTACGCCTTTTTAGTTTATATTGCAAACCTTCAATAGTTATGGACGGCATGCTCCCGTCCGTCCAATGAACGCAGCTCCTGGACCACCCGATCTATTTTCACGGTTTTCTAATCAGCACGTTCTCCTGGAGCCGCACACCGTACTCAAAAACGCAGTGATGCTCGCTCTAAGCGATTGATGTTTTTACTGAAAAGCTGTTACCTGCTTCTGCAATACTGGGGCTTCGCTTGGCGACTGCTGCCACCAGCAAACGATATCACGCTGTATGGCTCGAAGATTAATACCAGCGACCTCCACACCATGCTTGCCTTTGTAGAGGTAAAATGATCTACACCGGCTGCGCCGAAATCATCCGCCCAATTTGGTTTGTGCACAAAGCTTACTTGACTATTGCGCAACCGGTCCTTCTCACCTGGAAAGCTTGACCACTTCACCCACGATTCCCATGAGGTCGGCTGGTGCTCGTGATCCCGACTGGCAACATGACCAAGAGTCACTACTCGCGTCCCGGTTCTTGTTGCACCCAAGGCACGAAGACGCAGGAGCGCTTCCACCGTATCACTACAGTACTGAGTATTTTTCGGATGGGTTCTCTGCCCATCTGCTCTCTTTGCGCCCCATGGGATATTCGGAGCATTACGCTGTATTACTGTTTATTATCAAGTTCATCGGTTTGGTCATCAGTCCTCACCGTCTTTTCATGGTGTTTTACTCTACTGTAGTCCAAGCCGCAAATATACCCGCGTCCATCAACTGTAATATGTCACTTCCGGCGTTTCCAGGACTACCGGCGCCCCAGCCCCAGTCGTGTAAGGCGTGCAGTTGAGACAACAGGTTTTTGACATTAAACAGGGTTTATTTGACCTACGGGGATGCATGCTGGAGGGGATGCTTCTGCGCGTGTTACAAGCAGCGCTGCAGCTGCTAGTTGTATGTGATTAGTAAGGATATATGTCAGACAGCGTGTTCAGACAGCACGTCAGACAGCACGGAGTGCAGACGGAGGGGGGCGTTCACATGAGTCTGAGTAGTGACTTAACGTTTTTGTACATGTTGGGTCTACATATTGTTAGGGCACATTTTGGCATTGGGGGTGGGGGGCATTTGATGCTTACATGTGTCACCTATGCATCTCTATGCAAAGGCGTGATACAGTTGCGGAGCGTTTCCCCCGATTGTGCAAAACCGTGTGGTCCGTACTTGCTTTTCGGCCACACGGATAGCTCGCTTGAACATGTGTTTACCATTCAGAAAACCAAGGTCGTTTCCGTGCAAAGAAATGTATTGCTGCAAACGTACTGGGTGCGGCTGCCTGTCTCTGTTCCGTGCCCGGGCCTAAAGACGGAGAACTCACTATGACCTAGTTATGCCAAGTGAAACATCTGTGACTTTCAATAGGCGCCGACTGAACCCTGTCGATAACTTCATTCGATGTGTGTCCGAAACACCCAGACAGGCATGCACACATGTATGCAGACACACAGAGAAACCGACACACAGATCGACGAAGAAACACAGACACACATACATAAGCAAACAAACACCGACGCGCGGGCACATTCAACACCTCAACTGCTGGGGCCTAAAGCCGGACGAAGGGTTGGCTAAATGCAGCATTTTCTTAAAAGTGTCAGGGATTTGCCGCACCCTTACCTCGCAACAGGCGGCAATAATCTGAGCCTTCCGCAACATTCACCGGTCAATGATACGATGTGGTCCGAGGTAGACAAGGCTCTTACATTTCCGCTCCA
>JBDWQI010000206.1:0-3121 GCA_039986635.1 Sulfitobacter sp. | reverse complement strand
GTTCTACACTCCGCGTTACATGCGGTCGCGAGAATATTCGTACGCATCCACCAGACACACAACTGTTTCAAAAGCGTTCTCTGCGCAGGGGTCCTTACTTGCCGGCTAGGAGGCAGCTCGGTACCCTCTCGTGATGGTACTCCATTACCTACCCACTCGTGGCCTCCGTGGGCCCATTCTTCGCTTGCGTTCACCACAACTCGCACCTCTACGGAAGTGGTCTGACCTGCGGCCATGTTGGCCCCTACGTGCTGGTTGTAGTATTGCTGGTCCATGCTAGCTTCTTTGCTCGCTTCCATTGCTCGACAGGCCAGGTGTTGAGGACGTAAGGTGGGTCTCAGAGTATTTGGACTGCTCTTGGCCAGGAAAAAACCTGTGTCTACATCCGCACTCCTTCCGTCTGAGGTTTGATTCCTGGAAGCGAGTTTTCCTGGGCATTTCTCATCATCGTCCCCTAATTTTAGGTGGACTGACAGCTCGGCAAGTATCTTGTCTTTGCTCCGTATGTCAGCCTCCCTGGCAATCCTTTTCCTAACCGCTGTAACACAGTCGCTATGAAACGCAAAATCTAAATCGTCGTACCTGAAACCAGGTAGAAAATAACGATCGCAAGCGCGAAAAATCCGTTACTACACAACAAGCCCCATCAGCCAGAACGCATTGAGCTCAACGCTTCCCTCTCTCTAGCATCGTAGCATGACAAGTATCTCCTGTGCGTTAAGTAGCCTACTATCCACGCGAACTCCTTGTTTTTTCATGCTCCTCGATTATTACCTGATTTCGTGCCTAATTTTCACTGTGCATACGCCTGAAACAGAAGACCCGGGCCATCCCGTCTCCCAAACGGTTTGTGTATACAACAAATTACACATGTTTCGCGCCGGGAGTCGGTCGCTAATTGCATAGTGTCTTCCACCACATAGCTTGAGCTACTTCGTGAATATGGGCAAGACCCGATGTCCAGTGTTTCCGGTGCGTTGTGCTACGTTTTACAGCTAATCGTTTACTCGAAGACCCGGGTCTCTCCCAACCCCCGGCAAACGAACGTGGCGTCTACCGGACACAACTTGCCCGCGACAACTGGCCGGTGAAGGCCTGTAGCGAAACACCAAACCGATTACTACTCTCCCATCAAACTACTCCTCCGGTACTGGGCGGGGCTGATCTTGCAAACGAAGTATGCAGACGAACACAATGTCGTCGCTACTCTCGTCGTTCGTTGCTGTTTTCGTTTCATTCGTCCAATCAATCTCATATTTATTATATGTTCGCATGGTTTCCGTAAGCTCTCCGATTTCTCAACTACAGTATGACCCGGCTTTACGTACGTAGGAGATAGCCCTCTCCCCTCCCCACTGCGGTGTGCTGCTTCGTTATCATGGCGATACGCTTTCAGGTGGTTCCGAACTTTTGTTGTGCATACATGCTAACGCGCATTCCGCACTCAACTTGTGCCCATGACGGAGCTGAGTTCATTCTATGGCGTCGTGAGTAGACAATCGACCATATTGAGGAGTTACGAGATTGGACCACTTACGCATATTTTTGGTTTATCTTATTCGTATGTCTCGAAGTCTGTGACCACTCGGCTTTATCTATCTGAGATGAGGAATCCGTAGGGACGATGACATGTGCTGGATTGCAGTGGGCATGTAAAATTACCTGTATAATGTGAACATGAGTAAAAATACCGGTATGATGATGCGTCACCCTGGGTACCATTATATAAAGGTTTGACTGACGAAATATGCTTAATATGTTCATAAGTGTGGCCATACCAACTGTCTAAGGCAAGCGTGCAGCGGTACATACACACGTATTCGTGCCGCGCCCATCCCGTCCATATGTCATGTATTCCTATGTTGCAACTTGGGGCACGACTCGAGGGATACATTTACTCTTCACAGGAAAAACTATTGGACTTTAGTTTTTTGGGAGTTGGAAAATGAACGTTCGCATGGTTGTGCGTCGTGACGAGATGAACCAACTTGGCGCTGGTGTGTGTTTTCTTTCACGTGATTGAGGGAGGGTTGAAGTCGCCGATAAAATCAGAACAGACAGAAAAAAATACCTCCAAAACAAACAAAAATAAACCGAAAAAAGACCAGTAGCCAGTTTTGTTATTTTATCGTGTCATGACGCACTACCATGCCAAACGTCTTTTTGCAACTCTTAAAAAGTTAAGTTCATAAGTGTGAAGATGTTACCTACTGAGCTGTAAGCGTAAAAGACCGATCGATTACTCTGCCCAGGGTAATCCTTATAACACTCTCCCCCCCTCTGAACGGCGGGATCTTCGGGCGTCAGAACCGTATACGTCTGTACGCTGACCTAACCGCTTCGTGTAAATTGTTTTTTTGGGCACGCGCAAGCGTTTCTGTATAAGAAACGTTCGAACTGAGGTTCGAACCCGTAACCTGGACTACGTCAAATGTGAACGTGCTATCTACGAATGAGCTACAGGGGTAAAATATCGATCGATTACCCAGCCCTGAGTGGCGAATCTTCATGAGGTTGTCACCCAACAGGTTGAGTCCCGGCCAGTGTAGAGGTTGTAAGGCTCGTGCATCGTCAGACCGGAAGCCGATGCCCCAGACGAGATCGTAAGGGCTTGCTTCGGCGAGGAACTTGTCGCCGGTGTCTACGAGTTGTTGCAGTAACGGGGGAGCCGAGAACTTGGCGAGGTTGCCCTTAAAATTGATTTCGTACCGATGCTGACCCCAAAGCTCTTGGCTAAAAGTGGAGACGGAGGGGCCGAGGTGTTTTTGTTGTGCTGGATTCGGAGAGGACATACATGATCTTCCGGCGACGTCTGTACGCTGACCTACCCGCTTCGTTTCTTCACCTGGGGAACCAGGGAGGTGCGATTTTTTAGGGATGCACGCGCAAGAGTTTCTATAAAAGAAATGTTCGAACTGAGGTTCGAACCCGTGACCTGGACGACCTCACTCGTGAAGGTGTTATCTACTGAGCTACAGGGGTACGAGGTCGATCGATAGTCCTTATAATATACCGGTAAGCCTTAGCTGTCCCTGGCACCAGCTCGTAGTGATTTTTCAACTTTTTCGTACTTCGAAACTATTCATATTAATATTTGTACTGTCAGTTATATAGATACAAC
>JBDWQI010000205.1:0-701168 GCA_039986635.1 Sulfitobacter sp. | reverse complement strand
GATCGCCTCAACAACACGCCCCGCAAATGTCTCGGGTGGAAGACGCCCGCCGAGGTCTTCCGCGAAAAGATGATGGAAGAAATGGGCCGATCACCCTACCCTCAGAGGCAATAGGAGTCGCGGTTCACGTATCGCTCACATGTGAAACCCGCAAAACGGCTGGTTTGGTTGTTCTCTACCAAGATTTTGGCGCGTTTATGGTCACCTCATCTGGCGTAAAGGTCTGTGATCTTTGATTGGCTCATTTAGGTCAATATAGTTGACATTTGTAACATTTTATGGGATAACATTCCTAACACATGGATCACTGCGACTTGAATCTGGATCGCACGGTGATCACATAAGAGCTATTCCTACAAACTTAGATCGACACTGAGCCAAATTGGTGCAGCCGGGAATTCCAAACAAAATCCAAACCTAGAGGCTGGCGTACGTGCGCCAGAAACAACAATGCTGCCTGATACCAGAAAATACTGGCATCATGTCGATAGACTTGATGTATCCGACGCCCAGAAATCCGAACTTATCAACATCGTTTTCCGCGCTATGCAAAGCGGTGTCGACCGCGCGTTTCAGGATGATCCTGTTCAGATGGCGCTGGCGTCCCGTGGACATGAACGCGCTTTCAAAGCCAATGATGTGGTAGAATTATCCAAGGATGACTACCGAACAGCTGAGCTCGCACAAACCTTCAATGATCAGAAAGGATAAAAAATCAATGACTGAACAAATTTCACTACCCGCAGTGATCTACTGCCGTGTGTCAACGGACAAACAGGTGCGCGATGGACATGGGCTTGAGAGCCAGGAAAGCCGTTGTCGCGAACATGCCGAAGCGAAGGGTTACAACGTCGAAGCCGTGTTTCCCGATGACATTTCTGGAGGCGTGAATTTCATGGAGCGTCCAGGGATGCTGGCTCTTTTGAGCTACATTGATGCCCAACCCAGCAAGTCTTATGTTGTCATCTTTGATGATCTCAAGCGTTTCGCCCGAGATACACGGTTCCATCTCGATCTTCGGGATGCATTCCGTGAACGCGGCGCTCAGATTGAGTGCCTGAACTTCAACTTCGACGAATCTCCCGAAGGCGAGTTCTTCGAAACCATCGTCGCTGCCCAGGGTCAACTTGAGCGCAAACAGATGCGCCGCCAGACCATGCAGAAAATGATGGCGCGGATGAAAGCCGGGTTTTGGTGCTTTCCCCCACCTCACGGCTATCGGTTCCAGAAGACCAAAGAGCACGGCAAGCTGATGGTTCGGGATGAACCTAATGCCAGCATCATTGTCGAAGCCATTGAAGGTTATGCATCAGGCCGGTTCCAGAGCCGCGTGGAAGTGAAGCGTTTTCTTGAAGGCAAGCCCGAATTCCCAAAAACCCGACATGGCGAAGTCACCCACCAGGGTGTGTACAACATCCTGACCAACCCGCACTACGCGGGGTATCTGACGATGAAGAATTGGGGCCTTAAGATGATCCCTGCAAAGCATGCGCCGCTTATCTCATACGCAACCTATCAAACCGTCCAAGAGCGATTGAAAGGCACTGCCTATGCACCGACACGCAAAGACATCAGTGAAGATTTCCCCTTACGTGGCTTCGTAACCTGCGCCTGTTGTGAGAAACCACTGACCGCCTGTTGGTCCAAAGGGCGCAATCAGAAATACCCCTACTATCTGTGTAAGACCAAGGGGTGTGATGACTACCGAAAATCCATCGCTCGAGGCAAGCTGGAAGGTGATTTCGAGATGCTCCTGAAAGAACTCCAGCCCAGCACCGGTCTGTTCGAAATGGCCTTTGATATGTTCAAAGACCTTTGGATCTTAAAGCAGGCATCCACAGAACAAGATCGCGACGCCATCAAGAACCAACTCAAACAATTGGATCGCAAGGCCGCTCAGCTTGTGGATCGCCTTGTCGACACCAAGAGCCAAACGTTGATCACAGCCTACGAATCTCGCCTTGATGAGATGGAGGAACAGAAACTCTTTTTGACCGACCAACTGGCCAAAACAGGGCAACCTGTCACCCCCTTTGGCGATGCGTTTCGAACCGCTTTTGATTTTCTGGCAAACCCTTGTAATCTTTGGGATTCTCATCGCCTTGAAGACAAGCGAGCGGTGCTGAAACTCGTTTTTATCGACCATTTGGCCTACTGCCGAAAAACAGGTGTTCGAACCGCAAAAACCACCTTACCCATCAAGGGCTTAGGCGGTCTGTTCAGCGTCGAGAAAGAAGTGGTGACCCCGATTGGATTCGAACCAATAACCTGCCCCTTAGGAGGGGGCTGCTCTATCCAGTTGAGCCACGGGGCCGTGATCAGTGGTTTAGCGCAGGGGGATTGGCTTGTCATCGGCCCAATTGCCCTGTTGAGCGCTTGATCGTGGCTTGCTGTTCGCGTTACGCTGTTGGTTAACACATAAGGTAGCCGCACTTTGACCACTCCTTCAAAACGCCCCCTCACCCTGCGCGATGTATCTGATGCCTGCGGGGTTTCTGAAATGACGGTCAGCAGGGTACTACGCAATCGTGGTGATGTTTCGGAAACAACGCGAAACCGCGTGCTCGCCGCAGCTAAAGAGCTGGGATATGTCCCTAATCAAATCGCAGGTTCGCTCGCCTCGCAACGGGTAAATCTGGTGGCTGTCATCATCCCTTCCCTGAGTAACATGGTGTTTCCAGAGGTCCTCAACGGCGTCAATCAACTGCTTGAAGATACGCCATTACAACCTGTTGTAGGCGTCACTGATTATCTTCCCGAAAAAGAAGAACGCGTGCTTTATGAGATGCTCTCTTGGCGACCCTCAGGCGTTATCATTGCGGGATTGGAACACACGGATGCCACCCGCGCCATGCTCAGCAATGCAGGGATTCCCGTGGTGGAAATCATGGATACCGACGGCAAACCCATTGACGCATTGGTAGGGATCTCGCATCGGCGTGCTGGTCGTGAGATGGCGGCTGCTATTCTAAAGGAAGGGTACGAGCGGATTGGGTTTATGGGAACCAAGATGCCACTTGATCACCGCGCGCGAAAGCGGTTTGAAGGGTTCACCGAGGGGCTCGCCAAAGCCGGGATCGAGATCGAGGATCGGGCGTTTTATTCTGGCGGGTCCGCGCTCGCTAAGGGCCGCGAAATGACGCAAGAGATGTTAGAGCGGTCCCCAAAACTGGACTTCCTATACTATTCAAATGATATGATCGGTGCTGGCGGACTGTTGTATTTGATTGATCAAGGTGTCGATATTCCGGGGCAGATCGGGCTTGCTGGATTTAATGGCGTTGAACTATTGCAAGGTTTGCCGCGTCAATTGGCGACGATGGATGCTTGCCGGGTTGAGATCGGGCAAGCTGCGGCACGCATTATTCTAAACCAAACCAAGGATACGCCAGACCCTGATGTGCCGCATAATGTAACGTTAACGCCAACGTTAGCCTTGGGGGATACCCTGCGACGACACCGACGCTAAGATGCTGACCCTAAGCAACTCACAAGCACGCACGGTGTTTTTGGACAGGCACCGATTGGCGGAGCCCCCTCAGGGAAGTGCATCAGGCGATGACTTGCTTGCCCTGATTGACAGTCTTGGTTTTGTTCAGCTTGACAGCATCAACACAATCGCGCGGGCTCATGATCTGATATTGTTTGCGCGGCGCCCGCGCTACCGCGGTAAAAACCTCAAGCGGCTATACGAACACGACCGGGCCTTGTTTGAACATTGGACCCATGACGCCGCTGTCATTCCAATGCGCTTTTACCCCCAGTGGCAATTGCGCAGGCACCGCGACGCAGAGCGTTTGCGCGCCCGCTGGAGCAAGGATCGTCGAGACGGGTTTGAACGCCAGTTTCAAGTGGTCTTGGATCAAATCCGACTTGAAGGTCCGGTAAGTTCCTCTGATGTCGGAAAGGATGAGGAGCGAGGCTCTGGTGGCTGGTGGGATTGGCATCCTTCCAAGACAGCACTTGAGTATCTGTGGCGCAGTGGTGCGTTATCTGTCGTTGGCCGCGATGGGTTCAAGAAACGTTATGACCTGACGGAACGTGTTATTGAGACGCATTTGCGTGATGTTTCCGCCGCCCCAGACACGGAACAAACCATCGACTGGTGCTGTGATCAGGCGCTGACCCGGTTGGGGTTTGCCACACACGGCGAGCTGGCTACGTTCTGGGCGCATATTACGCCAGCCGAAGCGCGGGTGTGGTGTGATGCGGAATGTGCAGCCAACCGTCTGGAGAAGGTCTTGATTGTTGGCGCCGATGGGGTGCAGAAACCTGCGTTCGCCCGTCCCGGTCTGGATCAACATCCAGCGCTTGAGGCTCAGCCAACCAACCGGTTACGTGTACTCAGTCCCTTTGACCCCGCACTTCGGGACCGCAAACGCGCCGAACGGTTGTTCGGCTTTAATTACCGGATTGAAGTTTTTGTGCCAGAACCCCAACGGACCTTTGGGTACTATGTCTTTCCGATTTTGCAGGGCGATAAATTGGTCGCACGGGTCGATATGAAGGCCTTTCGCGACCAAGATACCTTGCGGGTACGTGCTCTCTGGACTGAGGGAGCAACACGATGGGGTAAAGCCCGCCATGCTGCTTTTGAAGCGGAACTGGACAGGATCAAACGGCTTGCCGGGGTTGAGAACATTGCGTTTGAAGACAATTGGCAACGCGGTTCAGCGGATCATCATCTCTGACAAGTCCTGTGCAGATTGGCGCAACCGATCAAGGTGACCTTTCAAATCGTTCAGCGAAACCCTTTGCGTTGGCGCATGCACAGAAAGTGTAGACATCATTCGGCCCAGATCATCCCGGATCGGCACCGCAATCGCGACCATGCCTTCCATGAATTCCCCATCATCCGTGGAATAGTCATTTTCCCTTACCTTTTCTACCTCTGCGATCACTGCCTGGGCATCAGTTTTTGTAAAAGCAGAATGCGCATCCAAGACAGTGTTCGACAGGAACTTAGAAAGATGCGGGGGTGGCAGGGTTGATAGATACATCTTGCCGCTGGCGGTACTGTGGAACGGCACAGTTGTACCAATCGGCAATTGGATACGCAGAGGCCACTTTGTTTCCACTCGGTCAATATAAACCATCCCGTCCCGATCTGGAGAAGCAAGATTACAGGTTTCACCTAGGTCCTCGGTCAAGGAGGTCAGCACGGCCAAACGCGCTATTCTCATACGCGACGAAGACAGAACGTTCCCTGACATTTTCCGGAACCGCCGACCCGCCATATAAGACCGCCCGTCGATATCGCGCTGCAAAAACCCTTCTGCTTCCAAGCGATGAAACAACCGGTGCACTGTCGGTTTGGGCAAACCAAGAGTTTCGTTGGCAGCTGTGGGCGTTAGTGGAACACCGACACGGGCAATCTCTTCCAACAACAACAACAACCGCATGTTGGTTGGTATCGCAGTATCAGCATCGCTGGTTTCGGACATATGGGGACTCGATTCATTCAAAATCAGAAAATCATTTCTTTGAGTTTAGACCTCACCTGATGAGAGCTCAAATAAACCACTGCATACAAACTGTGTTTTGAACAATGACGGCATATGTGCCACGCACATCTGGCCGTCTTGCACCATTTACTTGCATAAACAATACGTCGGAATCCCCGCAAAAAGACTCGTTGATTGATCAGCCTTGCCCGAAAATGCCTCTCGCAATACCGGCTCCCTTGCGATCATGTGCCGGTAAAGGCACGCGATCTCAAGCCGGTAGATTAACGGATTTATATCCAATGCGCTGGCTGCCAGAGGACAGTGGCGTGCTGCCCAAATAGTGAGCATTTCTATCAATTCGGAATATACGATGACAATTTGTAAACATTTTGTTGATGTTCTGAATTCTTGTGCAATGATGCATCAAGGAGAATCGCCCTTGTCATTGCCCAGCTATTTGAAAATATCCCTATGAATCGCCATGTCGTCATAATCGGTGCTGGCATCGTTGGTGTATCTACGGCCATCTGGTTGCGCAGGTCAGGTGCGCAAGTCACGATTGTCGACCGGGGCGCTCCTGGGACTGGAACGTCTCATGGCAATGCTGGTGTTCTTGCGGCTTGCGCTATGGTTCCGGTCACCGGTCCAGGTCTGATCAACAAAGCACCCGGCATGATCCTGAATGCCGATTTCCCGTTGTTCATGCGCTGGCCTTACCTGCCGCGACTACTGCCTTGGCTGCGCAAATATCTGAGTCACGCCAATGATGCTGATACCCGACGCATCGCCACCGGTTTGACTGAAATTGTGGGAGACAGCGTTGAACAACACAAAAGCCTTTGTGATGATCTGGGGCTTGGTGCCTGGGTCACAGACAGTGACTATTGTTTTGCCTATCCCGACCGTCGCGCCTTTGAAGACGAAAAATATGTCTGGGAACTGCGCGCTGACGCGGGCTTTGTTCCACAGCTGATCGAAGGACCTCAAGTGCGCGACTACGAGCCCGCCTTGGGAGACGACATCACATGTATGGCCATATTGAAAAACCATGGTTTCATTCGCAGTCCCGGTGGCTACGTAAAAGCCCTTGCGAAAGCATTTGAAGGAATGGGCGGAACAATTCGCCAAGCTGAAGTCAAAGACTTTGACCTGCCAAACGGGCTGATCAAAGCGGTTCACACAACCCAAGGAACAATTGCCTGCGATGACGTGGTGCTGGCCACCGGCGTTTGGTCAAAACCGATGATGGCAAAGCTGGGGCTCAACGTGCCTCTGGAATCGGAACGCGGCTATCACATTGTGTTTGAAGACGCGACTGGCGGGCCGCAGCGCCCCACTATGATGGCCAAAGGCAAATTTGTCGCCACACCCATGGAACAAGGTCTGCGCTGTGCTGGCGTGGTCGAATTTGGTGGGCTCGATGCAGGGCCATCCAAGGCGCCATTAGCCTTGTTGCGCCGTCAGGCCGCACAGGCCTTTCCCCATCTCAAAGCGACTAACGAAATTGAATGGCTGGGGCATCGACCCGCCCCCAGCGACAGCCTGCCTTTGATAGGTCAGGTGGGAACAACACGGGTCTTTACTGCCTTTGGGCATCACCACATCGGGTTGACCGGCGGACCAAAGACTGGTCGGCTGATTGCCGGATTGATCACCGGGGGCGGGATCAACACCGATCTGGCCCCCTACCATCCCCAACGTTTTTCATAAGACGTTGGCAAAAACGACGACAACTGGGAGAACCAAAAAATGAAAATGACAAGCAAACTATTGGCTGGTGCTGCGACACTCGCCGTCACTGTGACAGGCGTACTGCCTGCGATGGCTGCGGATAAATGGGATATGCCGATGGCCTATTCCGCATCCAACTTCCATTCTGTCAACGGCGTGTCCTTTGCGGACTGCGTACGGGACGCAACAAGCGGTGACATCGACATCACCGTGCATCCCGGCGGTTCCTTGTTTGCGGGCGCAGACATCAAACGGGCCATTCAGACAGGCCAAGTGCAGATTGGCGAACGATTGATGTCCGGTCACCAGAACGAAAACCCCGTGTTCGGCTTTGATAACGTACCTTTCCTTGCACCATCCTTCGAAGACAGTGCCAAGCTATTTGCGGCGGCTGAGCCAAAGATGCGTGAACTGCTGGCAGAACAAGAGCTTGTGATGCTGTATGCCGTGCCTTGGCCGCCACAAGGGCTTTACTTTAATAAAGAAGTGAACAGCATCGACGACATGAAGGGCCTAAAATTCCGGTCCTACAACAACTCCACGTCTCGTTTGGCGGAACTCACAGGCATGTTGCCAGTCACCATTGAGGCCGCTGAAATTTCTCAGGCGTTTGCAACCGGTGTTGCTGAATCCATGGTGTCCTCCGGTGCGACAGGGTATGACCGCAAAGTCTGGGAAAGCCTGAGCCACTTCTACGAAGTCGACAGCTGGCTGCCCTACAACTACGTCATGGTGAACAAAGGCGTTTGGGAAGGCACATCTGCTGACAATCAGGCCGCAATCCAAGGATGCGCTGACGAAGCCTCTGCCCGTGGTTTACAGGCGTCCAAGGACTACACTCAGTTCACAATGGATGGTCTGCGCGACGGTGGCATGACTGTCGGCCCAGCGGGTGATGAATTGATGTCGGGTCTGCGGGCCATCGGCGAGACGATGACGTCCGAGTGGCTCGAAGCAGCTGGCGATGACGGCAAAGCCATCGTAGAGGCATTCAAAGCGAACTGATGGTACAAGAGCGGCTCCGCCTGTGCGGGGCCGCTTCCTTTTTCTGTGCCGGGGGGCAGCATGACCGCAATACGAAAATCACTTGATTTCCTTTATCTGCTCGCAGGCATCCTCGCCTCGCTTTGTCTTATTGCGATCTTGTCGTTGATCGTGGCGCAAATGATCGCCCGCTGGACCGGAGAAATTTTCCCCGGTGCACCTGATTATGCGGGATATGCGATGGCGGCGGCCAGTTTTCTTGCTTTTGCTAACGCGTTGAACCGGGGCGCGCATATCCGCGTATCGATCTTGTTGAATGCCGTCGCCTCCGGGCCGAAACGGCTGTTGGAAATATGGTGTTTTGCAATTGCCGCTGCCATCGCGTGGTATTTCACCTATTACGCCTATTGGTTTGTCTATTGGTCGTGGAAATTTAACGAGGTCAGTCAGGGACAGGATGCAACGCATCTTTGGATCCCACAATCCGTAATGGTTGTTGGCGGCGGCCTGCTCGCAATCGCTCTGACAGATAACCTCTTGCATGTCATTTTTAAGGGCAATCATCGGATTGTCCGAGACATTGTCGAAAGCCACGGGGAATAACGCAATGACCGAGATTTATGCCATTACATTGTTCCTGCTTGTTTTGTTTTTCTTGCTGGGCACCGGGGTTTGGGTAGGCTTGGCATTAATGGGTGTGGCCTGGGTCGGGATGGAGCTGTTTACCACCAGACCGGTCGGCGACACGATGATCACGACGATCTGGGCATCCTCTTCAAGCTGGACACTCACAGCGCTACCGCTCTTTATCTGGATGGGCGAAATTCTTTACCGAACGCGATTGTCCGAAGACATGTTCAAAGGTCTGTCTCCTTGGCTCGCCCGTCTGCCCGGCGGCCTGGTGCACACCAACATTGTGTCCTGTACGGTTTTCGCGGCGGTCTCCGGCTCCTCAGCGGCGACGTTGACGACGGTTGGTAAAATGGCCATCCCAGAGCTGCGCGCGCGCAATTACCCCGAAAAGATGGTGATTGGCACATTGGCAGGTGCGGCGACCCTTGGTCTGATGATCCCGCCCTCGCTCGCGCTGATTGTCTATGGTGTCACAGTCAACGAAAGCATCACAAAACTGTTCTTTGCCGGTGTTTTTCCGGGTTTGATCCTGGCGGGGATGTTCATGGCCTATGTCGCGATCGTCAGCTTTACATCCAAGGATTGGAACCCAGATGTCGAAAACGGCATGAGCTTTTCTCAGAAGGTTGCAAACTCGCGCTTTCTGCTGCCGGTTCTTGGTCTGATCACGGTTGTCATCGGGTCTATGTATGGCGGGTTCGCCACCGCAACTGAGGCTGCGGCGATTGGTGTCATCGGGTCGCTCATTTTGGCGACACTCCAAGGGTCACTGAACTGGGATAGCTTTCGGGCCAGCCTGATGGGGGCAACACGGACTTCTGCGATGATTGCTTTGATCCTTGCTGGGGCTGCTTTTCTGAAATTGTCTATGGGGTTCACCGGTTTACCGCGGTCCTTGGCTGATGGCATTGCGGCAATGGAGCTGAGCAAGTTTCAGCTTTTGATGGCTCTGTTGGCGTTTTACATCGTACTGGGGATGTTTCTGGATGGGATCTCAGCGATTGTCCTGACCATGGCTGTGGTCGAACCCATGGTGCGCGGAGCAGGCATTGATTTGATCTGGTTCGGAATTTTCGTTGTTGTTGTCATTGAAATGGCCCAGATCACCCCGCCCATTGGTTTCAACCTTTTTGTCCTACAGGGTATGACAGACCACGAGATGGGCTACATCACCCGTGCCGCCCTGCCGATGTTTGCGATCATGGTCTTGATGGTTTTTGTCTTGATCTGGTTCCCAGAGATTGCGACCTGGCTGCCTGACAACATGCGCAACACCCCCTCCTAAAGGTGAACAGCCATGCGCCACCTTCTTTCGCTCGCTTCTACTCATGCGCGCGCCTGCCTGTTGATTGGGCTTGCGGCGGGGTTGTTGTTACCCAACCTGGCGGCAGCCATGGTGCCATGGTTGCCGCATATGGTGGCACTCCTGCTCAGCACGATAGCACTGCGCATTGGACACCATGCCGCAATGGGTGCTGTACGCGATCTGGCTTGGGGATTGGGCGCGGTCGCGGTTTTACAAATGCTGGTGCCGTTGATGTTGTTAGGGTTTTTGACCTTGGCCGGACTGCAAAACACCACTGTCGCCTTGGCTATCGTTCTGACCTGCGCAGCCCCAACCATAACCGGCAGCGTCAATCTCGCGCTCATGATGCAGCTGGATGGCGGTCGGATGATGCAAATTCTGGTACTGGGAACAGCGATGTTTCCCCTGACCGTTCTACCCGTACTGGCCTTTTTGCCGCAACTTGGCGCCGCGTCGTTGGTGATCTCGGCTGCGTTAAAATTGCTGTTGATCATTGCTGTTGCAACCGGGGTTGGGTTTGCTCTGCGCATACGTCTGTTCCCCGATCCAACTCAAGAGCAGATCAAAGCACTCGATGGGGTGTCGGTCTTGGCATTTTCGATCATTGTGATCGGCCTGATAGCAGCGATCACCCCGACACTGATGCAAGATCCATGGCGGGTGGTAGGATGGGCGCTTCTCGCCTTTGGTCTCGGGTATCTGTTGCAGATCGTGACCCTGCTTGTCCTGCGGCGCACGGCGCTGCACGTGGTGGCCGGACCTCTGGCAATCGGTGCCGGCAATCGCAATATTGCGATTTTCCTCGTTGCTTTGCCGCCAGACATCCTTGCACCCCTTATGGTCTTTGTGGGCTGCTGGCAGCTGCCCATGTATCTTACGCCAATGCTGCTACCGCGGGTCTATGCTTGGGCGTTGTGCAATGACTGAGTGGCCGAAAATCCGCACTGTGGGTTTATCCGGGTTGTTGGTTACCTTTGCCAAAGCAATGTCCGAACCCGCGAACCGCGCCGCACTGGCGTTGCGCGCTGACCTTGAGCAGTTAGGCTGGAACGAAATCACCGAAACAAGCACGTCGCTGGTATCTACCTATCTAGAACTGGATTTGTCTCAGACCACCATTGCTGCGATGAAAGAACGACTTCAGGAGCTCTTGAAGAGCCGTGACTGGTTTGCAGCCCCTCTACCGGGCGGGCGCAAACTTTGGCATGTCCCCACCCTCTATGGCACTGATCAGGCCCCTCAATTAGAAGAAGCCGCGCAGGTTGCAGGTGTAAGCCCGGAGCAAGCAATCAAACAAATCTCGGCATCGCGGGTGCGCGTCCTGACCATCGGATTTGCTCCCGGCCAGCCTTATATGGGCGAATTGTCAAAAACCTGGGACATCCCACGCCAGCAGGGATTGACCAAATCTGTTCCGCCCGGCGCTTTGGTCATCGCGATCCGTCAGCTGATCATCTTTACCAACGCCGCTCCAACGGGGTGGCGCCACATTGGACAAACCGCATTCAAGACCTTTCGCCCTGATGCCGCCCAACCGTTCACCTTGGCACCCGGAGATGAACTGACTTTCCCTGCGGTCAGCCGCGCTGAATATGAAAACATCCTTGCTCAAGACACAGACGGACTTGGCGCTGCAGATTACGAGGCCCTGACATGACTGGCAGTCTCACAATCTTACAGGCCGGACCCGCCCTCAGCCTGCAGGATCAGGGGCGGATTGGGTATCGCGCTCAGGGGTTGACGATTGGCGGTGCAGCAGACCGGATGGCATTGTTTGAAGGCGCTGCCTTGTTAGGGCAATCCACCAAACATGCGGTCATCGAAATGGCAGGAAGCGGCGGCACCTTTACGGCCTCCCGCGATACCCGCATCGCATTAACCGGCGCTGCGATGACTGCCACAATTGACTCAGAGCCCGTGGTCTGGTGGGCCAGCCATCTGTTGCCAGCGGGGGCGAAATTGACCATTGGCGGCGCGCGGGACGGCAGTTATGGATATTTGCATGTGGGTGGTGGATTTGACACAGAACCAGTCATGGGATCCCGCGCCAGCCATTTGGCCGGTGGCATCGGTGGATTGTTGCGCCAGGATCAAACCCTGCCGCTTGGAGCAGACAAAGGTCACGACACGGCTTTGACGCTCCCACCCATCGAGAGATTTGGCGGCGGTCCCGTGCGGCTTGTTGCCTCAATGCAAACGGGCGACTTTGCCGCGGACACTCTTAATCGATTTGTGGCAACACCGTTTCGCCGGGATGCACGCGCCAACAGAATGGGCGTACGTATGGATTTCGACGGGAATGGCTTTGCCACCCAAGATCAGCTCAGCATCGTATCCGAAGTTGTGGTACCCGGTGACATCCAAATCTCCGGGGATGGCGCACCTTATGTGCTGATGTATGAATGCCAGACAACCGGCGGATACCCTCGCATCGGAACGGTCTTGCCTTGCGATCTGCCTCGCGTGGCGCAGGCACAAACCGGTGCCGCTCTCTCGTTCAGCTTTGTGTCACAAGATGAGGCAGCAGCTCTGCATACCCGATACCTGAATGACATCGCCGCTTTGCCTTCCCGCGTTGCGCCTCTGATCCGCGATCCTGCCCTTATGCGTGATCTGCTGAGCTACCAATTGATCAGCGGCGCGATATCCGCACATACAAATCCTTTTGAAACGGAGACCTGAATCATGGCAACTGTCGATCTGAACGCCGATATGGGCGAAAGCTTTGGCCCTTGGACCATGGGGGATGACGCCGCTTTGTTAAACATCGTCACCTCTGCCAATATCGCTTGCGGGGGCCATGCGGGTGATGCTGATGTGATGGCCTCAACCATGGCATTGGCGCATAAGAACGGCGTTGGCATTGGTGCACACCCCGGCTTTATGGACATCGCCGGGTTTGGGCGGAACCGGATGTCAGTCCCTCGCGGGACACTTCAAAATCAGGTGCGCTATCAGGTGGCTGCTAATCTGGGCATGGCGCGGAGTGTGGGCGCGCAGGTACGGCACCTCAAACTGCACGGTGCCATGGCAAATATGGCTTCAGAGGACGAGCAGATGGCGCGCGACCTCTATGAAGCCGCGCTGAGTGTGGCGCCTGATCTTATCATTATGGTGCTGGCCGCCACCGCCCAACAAAAAGCTGTTCAAAGTTTGGGTTGCGCCTGGGCCGGAGAGATTTTTGCCGACCGCGCTTACAACGATGATGCGACATTGGTAGACCGCTCTCTGCCCGGTGCTGTGATCCATGACGCAGAGGTCGCTGGCGCGCGGATGGTCGAAATGGTCAAAGCAGGCGCCATCATAACCGAGAGCGGCAAACATATAGAGACCCGGATCGACACGATTTGCCTGCACGGCGACACAGCAGAAGCCGTAGAGATTGCGGGTTCAGTCAGACGACAGCTGGAAGCCAGTGGCATCGCGCTAAAGCAGTTTCAGGGCGCGCGCTAACTCGAGACATACCCAGAGACAACTTGCAGGAGTTTGTAGGCAGTGCGCGCATCACTGCCGACCACATCCAAGAACTCTTCGGCACCAATGCGCAAACAGGTCAGGTCTTTGGCTGCGCGCATATCCAAGGCCCGGGGCACATTCCGGATCACACCCAATTCGCCCACTAATTGACCCGGCCCCGAAGAGGTGATCAACAAATCATCCTCATCTTTTACAGGCAACAATAGGTCCGCCTCACCTTCAACCACCAAATAGGCGCCGCTAGACGGATCGTCATCTTTGCGAAACACATATTCTCCGGCTGACGCGTGATACCACCGCGCCCCAAATGCCAGCAGTCGTAGTTGTTTGCGCGCTAGGTTCGCAAAAAGGTCCGTCTGCTCCAATGCACGCAACTTACGCGCCAGATCAGCGCTAACGGTGCTGTCTTCATCAGCGGCGACATCGATACCCAATGCGGATACGCGCCCCGCTTGCATCACAAATTGCGCATCAAATCCGATGGTGTCTTTGAAATTGGCCTCAAGACAAATGATCGTGGATTGCGGCAATAGCCCGCGCAGTTTGTCATGCAGGCTGCTGCGGGTCTTGGTGTCAGAACTGGACAAAACACTATCAAGGATCAGAACCTGTGGCCGTTTGATGGCGGCACGGCTGACCGCCAAAGTTTCAGTCAACAGCGCAGGCAGATTTGCCCCACCCAAGCTTAGCGGCATTTCAAAGATAAGCTCGAGGACCAGACCATCCAGCTCTGCTTCATACAGAGCATCAATCACAATCTGACGCAGCGCTTCCCCTTTGGGGCCTGCGGATTCTGCAATCTTGCCAAAAAGCGCATTTTCCAGCACCGTCAAGCTCGCAACCGGAGCGGACGCAGAGATAGGCACAAAGATATCCGGCAGGCTTCGTTGCAGGGCCTCGCTGTGTTCTTGCCTGATCTCAAGCACCCGTTCGATAATATCTTCAGGAAATGCGGAACCAAGCCGTTCCCCTGAGATGGCAAAGGTTACGGCCAGCATGCAGGCCTTTTCCCCCTGACTAAAGTCAGCGTCATCACGGCTTTTGCCAAGCAATTTCACCGCATCTTCAAAGGTTACCGGATCAATACCCAACTTTCGGAACAAAGGATGGTCGGTGCCGTCCACGCCAAAGATCTTGCGGAGCAGATCAACCATATCACCGGCCAATTGCAGCAGATCCGCTTCAAGTCCGATCTGCGCCAATAACGTCATAAAGTCAGATTGTTCTTGCAGCACGGCCGCCGTGATCTTGGCCTGCGGCGTTGCGAAAATCAGGTTTTCAGCAACGGGAAGGGCCGGATTATAGGATTTTTCGTCAAAGAAATGCACATGCATTTCAAGCTCTGCCTCGTGAATTTTCGCCGACACTGCACTTCGCAAATTCACAATCGCGGTTGCAAGGTCCGGGTGATCGTCTGCGTCAAAGCGTTGTTCGATCCCACGTGCAAAAAGCACCTCGTCCAACCCCATGCCTTTGATCAGTTCCAACCACCATGCCCGCAAAGCCGCATCCGGGTCTGAATCTGTCGCCTCTGGATCTGTCCAACGGACATCAACCTGATCAACGCTATTGCCCGCGCGCTTGCTTTCCTCAAGATCAAAAGAAGCGTCGCCATCGTCTTGGGGACGCAATTTGAGCGGCAGCGCGACGTTATCGCCAAAGCTCCCTTGGAACAGGACGGGGCGTGAGGTCGCATGGCCAATGCGTTTTGCAATCACACCCTGATGCAGGGTCGCCATATCGGTCCCCGCGATACTGATCCGACCTGAGGATGGCACCAATTCGCGGGTCAACACTTCAGCAAGTGCGCGGCGGTCCTCGTCACTAGGCGCTGTGATTGCGATGCTGCTGGCAGCGGCAAAAGTCACATCAATGTCTTCCAGCACCATGTTCCCGTCTGCGTCCTGCACACTTATGCCCTTCAGCACGACATCACCATCCAATGTTGGCATATCTTTCGGTTCAGTTTCAAAAAGGGTGGCATCGACCATGCCTTGGGGTGCAAACCGTTCGGTGATGGTGTCCCAACGCAATGCCATATCCTGAGACTGGTTGTAATAAGCCAACAGTTCTTTCCACGGGCTGGACAGGTCTTTGTAAGCAGCAAGTGCCGCGACCAATGCGCCAACCGTAATTTCCCCTCGGATCGCCAAAAAACCGCCGATGGCATAAAAGAAAAAGGGAGTCAGTTGCCCGATGAAGTTGTTCAGAAACTTCATAAAGAACTTCTTTTGAAATATCTCAAAGCGGATCTTGAAAAGCCGGCCCAGCCGCTCCGAGATCATCGCCATCCTGAACCGCCGGCCCCCGTTCGTACGCAATGTGCTGGCGCCTGCCGCCCCTTCACCAATTTCCGCCGCAAGCGCACGCAACTGAATGACCCGTTTCTTGTTCAGGAGGTTAATCTGCTTTTGCAACTTTGGGATCAACCAGGCCTGCAACGGGATAAAGGCGGTGGCAGCAAGACCAAAGGCAAAGTTTTGCAGAAACAAGAACGCCAAAATCGTTAACATTTGTCCGGCTTGCAAAACCGGCTGCGCCACAGCATCCCCCATCAATCCGCCCATCGGTTCAGATTCTGAAGTGACCATCGACACAAGCTCACCCTGACTTGTGCGCTCAAAATAAGGAGCCGGGAAACGCAGGATGCGTGCGATCAGGGTATAACGCAACCGCCGCAACAGACGTTCGGCCAACACCCCTTTCATCGTATTAATGCGCATCTTCATGATGCCGTGCCCAAGCACCGACAACAGGAAGAGCCCGCAAAGCAACATCAGAAACCCGATCTGGCTCAGTTCAAATCCAAAGAAAAAGACGGTGTCCGATCCGGCACCAATCGCATCATTAATTATGCGTTTGGGTAACTCAAGGGTGAGGTACAACAACGGAAACAAGGTCAATGTCACGGCCAACAAAATCAGTTGGTCACGTTTTGAATATTTCCAAATGAATGAAAAAAGTGAACGTTCGATCGGGTAAATTCCAAAAAATGCACGGGTCAGAGTGATGTTGATTTAAGGCTTACCAATAGGACAGCTTCAAAAGCAATTGTTTTGCTGCGGTTCTTGATAGTATTAATCCATTCGAAAGGGAGACACTTTAGTGAACACAACCCTAACGACAGTCCTGGTCCTGCTGGTCCTTTTGCAGGTCAAACATTTATTTGCTGATTTTTTCCTACAGACGCCACGGATGTTGTCGGCCCGCGAAGTATACCTCAATCTCGGTCGGATACAGCACGCAGGCTTGCATGCACTTTTTTCATTGGTTGCTTTTTGCGTGATCGGCGCACCGATCGCTGTTGCATTCGTCATTTGTCTTATCGAATGGGCCGTCCACTTTCACATTGATTGGGCAAAGGGGCGTTACACCGCCAGACGTGACGACACCCCCGCAGACGCGGCCTATTGGCGGGCTTTTGGGCTCGATCAATTGGTGCACCAACTTACCTATGTTGCGATGATCTGGGCCTGGGCAGTTTACGCAATCTGATCGCCACATCATCTGCCTGTGCCCTCTGTCTCTGATGATTCCCGCCACATTTCGTTGGCAATTGTTGCGTTAACCAAGACAAAGCAAAGACCGCATTTTCATTGTTAATTCGAATTGTGGCGAAACCCCCTATTTTTGCCTTAATTCACGGTTTCTTAAGGGTTTTCTTGAACTTTCCCCATCAGATCGGGCAAAAATAAGGCATTGATCGCCCTATTTGACACTTAATGTTTTGTCCTGGGCCCATGATGAGGTGTTTTTAGATGTCCGTAATGACGCTTTCAGGTTTGCTTAAGACCGGACATACCGTTTCGTCGGATATGTTTGGCGCGAACGCTGTTTTTGCGGGCACTGACGAAGGCATGCTTACTGATGCATACGTTGAGGCAATTGATGCGCTGAATATCCAAAACATCCGATTTGGGGGCGGTCAGGCGGACCTCGATCCGACAAACGCAAATGCCGCTGGTGAGCTGCCGACAGATGGCGAAAGCGCCATCAATATCGTTGAAATGTCTGATGGTGCCTTGCGCCCTGAACTCGTGAATTTTCTGGAATGGTGCATGGCGCGTCAAGGCACTGACCAACCTGTTTCGGCGACCTTGATCATCCCAACAAAGCATCTGAGCGTTGAGGAATATCAAGATTTTGCGGCGGAGATCGAACTCTTCACCCAAACCGTTATGACCCAATATGGTGCGGTCATCGATAGCTTTCAAATCGGCAACGAATATTGGGAAATGGGTGAAACCGCCTATGGCGCCAAAGCGTCTTTGGGCGCTGTCGCGGTTGAAAACGGTATGATCGCGGCAGGGTATGTTGGCGATACTCAACCAGATATCCTTGTCCAGATGGGGACCGCGGGCAATGAAGGATCCGAATTTCAAGCACGTAAAGACGTTTCAGATTTTGCGGCACGTAATACAGCTGCCAATGAACAAATCATTGACCAACTCAGCGAAGATGCCAAAGACGCAATCGACGGGGTCACAGAGCACTTTTATTACAACAAAACCGATCTGGCGTTTGCGGATGTTGATGCGGCCGTCAAAAACATAAACAAAGACTTTCAGATTTGGGATGCCGCGCTAGGCAAAGATCTTGATCTTCACATCACTGAATGGAACGTAAAAACCACAGCAACTGAACAGCATGGGCTGGTTGCCGGGTCGAGCCTGATCAAACAGTTTGAATATATGGTGGAAATGGATGTGGATGCTGCGCACATCTGGGCCTTGGACTATCATTCACGAACGGCATTGACCTTAGACACCGACAATGGCGCGCGCACAGACGAACAGGGCCGCTTGACCAACTCGGCTCAAGGGGCGGTCTTTGATCTGATGTCTGACGCACTTGTCGGTACTGAACTGATCTCAACCTCCTTTGCCAATGGCGTTCCAGGCATCGAAATCTCCGCCTATGCATCTGATACACAGATTATCTTTTATGTGTCGTCCCGCTCGCTTGAGCAGACTTCATTCGTGCTTGATCTGGGAACCAAATTGCCCGGTGGGAATGCTGTGCAAGCCGTTCAGGTATCGATGAACTTAGACACGTCCAATGGTAAACAATGGGAACTTGGCCAAGACGCAGACAGCGTTTTGATTGAGGGTCAGCCCTATTTCTATAACGAACATGACGTCGACGTGGTGCTGACCGATATGGTTTTTGAAAACTCAAGTGAGATTGCGCTGACCTTGAACCCATTTGAGATTGTTGAACTTACCGTCGATCTGACCGCAGACACTGCGTCAGACACCGCCAAAACCGATACTTCCGAAGCGACACCAGTGGTCGACAAAAACGCTGATACCCACTATTTTATCGGCACCGAGGCTGATGATCTGATCGATATGACTGAAACGCTTGTCTATATCGACGCCGGCGCTGGTATGGACACAGTGGTTGTCGATGCGCTTGGCGCTGACACGGTGTTTAAGATTGACGGCTTCGGCAAACCTGTGATGCAGACTGCTGGCGACTTGCCTGATGTCACCCTTCACAATGTAGAGCGGGTCATCTTTGAAGACGGCACGCTTGCATTGGATATCGATGGCAATAGCGGTCAGGTGTATCGCCTATATCAAGCCAGCTTTGACCGCACGCCTGACGCCGAAGGTCTAGGGTTTTGGATAGCCCAATTGGACACAAATGCCACATCATTGCTGGACGCCGCCGAACATTTTTTGAAATCAGAAGAATTTGGCACTGCATACGGTGATAACGAAACCTTGGCCGACAAAGAATTTGTTGATCTGCTTTATGCCAATGTTCTGGACCGCACACCTGACGAAGCGGGATATGCATTCTGGCGAGACCAGCAGGAAAAGAACCTGTCACGGGAGGAAATGCTCGTGTCCTTTTCAGAAAGCGCCGAAAACACCGCCAACGTAGCCCCTGCGATTGACGATGGCATTTGGTTGGGGTGACTGATCGGCTCCGAAAAGCTTACCTTATCTTACCCAAATATTGTGCTGCGATACCCCGTTCGGGACTTTAGCGCCCAAACCAGCAAGACGTTCCAAACAACCGTCGACACAGTTGTCGCCACCGCGGCCCCTTCGATCCCAAATCGCGGAACAAGCGTAAAGTTCAGCACTCCATTGACCGCGACTGATACAGAAAGACCGATGAGGGTCATTTTTTGATGACCCGTCATGTTCAATATGATTGCAACCGGGCCAAAACACGCGTTCGCAAATTGCCCCAGCATCAAGATGATCATGGCGGTGTACCCCGCCGTATAACTTGCATCAAAGATCAAGGTAAGCGCCAATGTCCCGCCGAACCACAACAGCACCGCGCTCGCACAGGCGATGCCCGTGATCCTGCGTGTTGCCCGGGTAATGACAGCTTGCAACGCATCACGGTCCCCTTCGGCATGTAGCTGCGCTATCTGGGGCATGATAATGGTGTTGATCACACCCAAACCAAACGCCGCCAAACTGGCCAGCAATGTTGCCGCATTGTAGAGACCTACATCAACATCCGACGCCAATATGCCTAACATGACCAGATCAAGGTTGCTGTTGATGAGATAAACGCTGGTGATCGCTCCAAACGACAGGCTGGACATCATCAAATCGCGCCGGTCTTCTTTGGTGAGGGACAGGTTTCTGCGAAAGGCCCCGATGCCGGGTTCTTCTTTGACCAACACCAGACAGAGCAGCGTATCCGCCAAGAGGGCCACGCCCAAAATGACCAACGCCACTGTTACAGACATCGGACCCGGAACAAAAAACACATCCGCGACCACCAATAGCCCCAATGTCAGCACAGGACGTACCAGGAATTCGGGAAATTGGCTGCGTAAGGCTTTGTTAAACCCCAAAAGGACCCCGCTCAGCAATTGCGGCGCAGGTGTCAGGATAATCAGGCCGATCCCCAAAAGCAGATGCCACCTGAGCATTGCATCCTGTACGCCCCAATTGATCCAGATGCCCAATACAGTGACAAGACCCGCCGTTGTCCAGACGGCCCACCGGGAGACCCATGTCCAGACGTCCGTCGGACGCTGGGGTTCTTTGCGACCCGTAGCATAGGCGATTTCACGGACCAAGGTTTGACGCAATCCCGCCACGAGCGGGCTCGACAAGAGCGTCACGATAGCAAGCACAAAGGAAAACGCCCCGAACCCCGCAGGTTCTAACATCCGAGCGGCAAGGATGGTAACCAAAGCCCCAAGGATCAACCCGGAACCGCGTAGGATCATCGCCGACGTCGTCTGGTCCTTTGTCGTTTTCACCGCAAAGCCAGACTCAGTAAATTTCCCGGGAAAGGGTCATAGAATATGCCCGCTACCACGGCTCTAAAAGAACGTCGAAAGCGAAATTTCAAAGAAACTATTGCCGTCACCGATCGTCAATTGGTCCGTGGTATCGTCTGATTTGGTATGATGCGCACTAAGCGCCACCCGCGTCCGGTCCCCCACACGACGGGACGCCGCCACGGTATAAAATTGCGACGCATTTTCGAGATCATAAAACATCCCAAATTCAACCCGGCTATCATGGGGGTCATTAACATCATAGTTGAAGCCAAAGAACAGATCGTCGTCAAAAACGGTGAGCGGTTGGCGCAAGCTCCGGTCGTCATAGTGGTATTCGAGCGCCACAGTCATTGTGCCGGAACCCCCGAGAAAGTCGTTGAATGTATGATCACCGCCAATGATGGCCCCGGTAAACTCTTCTCCGGATGCCTTGCGAACAAAGCCCTCGAACAACAGCTGCGTATCACCCGCAGCATAGACCGCCGTCAGGCCATATTGCTCAATCTCTTGATAAAACGGCGTCAGCGCTGTCAACGAGGCCGTACCGGCAGCCAATGCGCTATCAACCAATGAGGCACCAGCGGAATAGCTGGCAAGGACCGCCTGATTGAACTGGTCACATGCCGCAGTTGTTGGCCCGCCAGCCTCAGGCAGACATCCCGGAACCAGCAATGCATCGCGATTGGTCCCGTTGTAATAGGATGCGCCGATGTCCAGCGAACCTTCGCCGAGTGAATAGCTATTGGAAAACCGCAAGGCGATGTCGGTACTATCATCGTTTTCAAATCGGGTAAGCCGATCATCCGTAGCCAGAAAACCCCGTCGTCGGCTCGCCAAACCACCGAAATTATCCTGCACATCGCCATCGGTTAGATACAGGCTAAAGGTACCGATGTCGGTAAAGAAATTCGCATTGGCCAAAGGTGTGCCGATCAATTCGTTGTTGCCCACTTGATTGGCCTGATCCCGTGCATTCAGAACATTGACGATTGTACGCGCATTGCTGACGCCCCAATTTTCAATGTTATACCCCAACACCACATCCCAACTGTCGAAACTGTTAGTGTAATACGCTTTTTGAATATTCAAAATGGACCGGTCATTGTCATCATCGTTCAGCCCATAGAATTGGAAAACAGCTTCACCTGACCCGACACCAAAATTGCTGTTCAGTTGGAAGCCGACAAAAGGATAAGACCCGCTTTGGGTTTGCTCTGCAAAAGGTCCATCGTCGAAATAATAGCGGTACCCAAGGTCAATTTGCCCAGAAATATTCAGGCCGCTGTCTTGCGCCAAAACAGGTGTTCCCAGAAGCAACGCAGAGATAGACGCCATTCCAAAACGTTTCATTGATGGACCTCCCCGAACACGCTACGCGCCTGAGGGGCCACCCTAACTTTGCGGTCGAATAGCGCAATATTTGCAAGGCGACGTACACCCAAAATTGGCCCCAATGGTGCGCGATAGACACGCCAAGTCTCATCTTTCTTTGAATTACTGCAAAAACCGCCTGTCTGTTGCGCAATTGGATACGTTTGCTGCTACTCCGAGGTGATCCTGCTTTACTCCGTTGACATGATCTTTATCCTATGGCCCTACCTACACGGAATTTTGACCGTGATCCGGCAGCCAGTTCTATTGCGAAATTTAGGGGCGTTGGACGTGGGGACAAGAATATCTTGGCAAAAATAACCAAGATACGGAATGGGGACGCAGTCATGAAAGACCAAAACCGCAGCTTTGCGTTAGGAGCGCAAGAACCGGTAGCCATCATAGGCATGTCCTGCACCCTTCCCGGCGGCAACACCAGTCCAGAGACCTTTTTTGAATTTCTGCTAAAGAAAAAATGCGGGATTGTTGAGGTACCCTCAGATCGGTGGAACGCTGAAGCCTTCTATGATCCTGATGCAGATGCAATTGGCAAGTCAGTCAGCAAATGGGGCGGGTTTATTGACGACTTGCGAGGGTTTGACGCCAAGTTTTTTGGTATTTCCCCCAGAGAAGCCAACAACATGGATCCTCAGCAACGCCTCGTCCTGCAAGGTGCGGTTGATGCGATGATGGACGCGCAAATCCCGATTGAAGAATTCTCGCGTCAGAGCACCGGTGTGTTCATTGGTGTTTCACAATCTGAATACCGTACCGTGCAAGAAATGCGCCTGACCAAGAACGAAAATTACGCGGGCACCGGATATGCGCTTTGCATCAACGCAAACCGGATATCGCATCGATTGAACCTCACCGGGCCCAGCTATTCTGTGGATACCGCTTGTTCCTCCTCGATGACAGCGCTTGATCAAGCTGTCAAAAACCTGCGTGCGGGCGGTTGCGATATGGCGATTGTGGGGGGCGTCAATACCATTTCCCATCCCACCTCATTTCTTGCGTTTTCCAAGGCCGGAATGATCTCTCCTACGGGTCGTATTTCTACCTTTGACGCCGCAGCGAATGGGTTTGTGCGCGGTGAAGGGGTTGGCATGGTGGTGATCAAACCGCTTAGTCGGGCACAGGCAGATGGTGATCGCATTCACGCGGTCATTGAAGGGAGCGCGACCAATCAGGACGGAGCCACGAACACGATAACGGCCCCCAATCAACAGGCCCAAACTGCGATGTTGCGCAGCCTGTTCAACAGTGTCGATGTTCGACCCGATCAGATCGGCTTTGTCGAAGCTCATGGCACAGGCACCCCCATCGGAGATCCAATAGAAGCTGCGGCCATTGGATCTGTCATTGGACAAAACGCCCCTGATCACACAGTCTTTGTAGGGTCGAGCAAAGCCAATATCGGCCATTTGGAAAGCGGCGCGGGTATTGCCGGCCTGATCAAAGCAGCGATGGCGGTCAAAACCGGGATCGTCCCGCCTAACATTCGTTTCAAGAACCCAAACCCTCATATCCCCTTTGATGCGCTAAATATCGAAGTCCCCGTCAAAGCAGAGACCTTCCCGCAAAATTCCGATGTACGTTATGCGGTGGTCAATTCATTTGGATTTGGTGGCGCAAATGCATCAGCGTTGGTGTCTTCACCTCCGCCGGTAAATTATGACCACCATCCCATCGTTGCATCAAAACCCAGCGCCAAAGTCGAGCTTGGCAAAGGTGGGTTTCCTTATGTCGTCCCAATCTCCGGCGCCACCCAAGAAGCGATGCAGGCCAATGCCGCCGCTTTGTTGAAAGCTTTGGGGGCCAAGGGCACGATGGCCCAATGCTCACTGCGCGATATCGCCTCTGCACTGGCAACCAAACGTAGCCATCTGATGTATCGCGCCGCGCTTTTGGTTCGTGACATTGATGAGCTTAAGAAAGCATTGCGTAAACTTGCAGCAGGCAAAACCGATGCGGCCAACATCACAACCGGGCAAAAACAGCCGACCTCGAAACTGTGCTTTACCTTTTCGGGTCAGGGGAGCCAGTGGTGGGGCATGGCGCGTGATCTGTTGGAACAAAATCCGACCTTCTCCGATGCTGTAAACGCCTTTGATGCGGAATTTCAGCCTGTTGCGGGGTGGTCGATCCGCAAAGAATTGCTCAAGGACAAAGACGCAACCCGCATTGACGACACCGCCGTAACGCAACCTGCTTTGTTTGCCATTCAATCGGGCCTCGCAGCCCTATGGAAAGAACTCGGTGTTGTGCCGGACATGGTGGTGGGCCATTCCATCGGCGAAGCCGCCGCGAGCTATGTCGCAAACGGTCTGTCACTGCAGGGAGCGGCAAAGTTTCTGTCCAAACGGGGCGCTATCCGAGATCAGCTGGGCGTCAAAGGCGCGATGGCGGCGGTTGGGATGAACCACGTTGATGTTGAAGCCCTTTTGCCAGCTGACGGTAAATTGGGCATCGCGGCCATCAATGGCCCCGGCTCAACCACGATAAGCGGCGATTTTGATGCGCTGCACGCCTTCGTCGAAGAATTTCAGATGGTGCGTCCCGATACGTTCATCCGGGCCTTAACCGTAGATACCGCGTGGCATTCTTACCATCTGGATGCCGGCGAAAGCTGGTTCAGACGTGAAATGGCATCAATTGACTGGTCTGTGCCGTCTTTGCCGTTCATCTCAACCGTGACCGGGCATTCAGAGACACGGTTTGACACGGAATACGGCTGGCTCAATCTGCGCCGTCCTGTGCGGTTTCAGGCCGGCATTGAAACAGCCCTTGATCTTGGCGCTACGTGCTTTGTTGAACTGGGCCCTGCCGCGACATTGGCAGGCCCGACAAAAAGTACAGCGCTGGAGGCCGGTGCCACTGTTTCAGTCTTGCATTCGGTCAACCGCAAGGACGATGATTTTGATGCCATGGCCCAAGTCATCGGGGCCTTGTTTGTTCACGGCTACCCGCTCAATTGGTCGGCAATCGCCGCCCCTCTTACAAGCTTCGTTGACCTGCCCAAAAACACTTGGGTCAAAGAAAACTTTTGGTCCGATAGCGAAGAAAGTCGCGATTTTCTTAGCGCTACGCCAATGCACCCGTTTTTGGGCGCATCAGACCGCGGCAACAGCACCTCATGGAGTTCTGAGATCAACCTGCGCGCCTATGGGTATCTCAAAGATCACCGCATGCAATCAGACGTGATTTTCCCTGCGGCAGGCTATATCGACATGATGATCGCGATGAGCCGTGAACGATTTGGCCCCGACAAGGTGATCGAAGTCGAAGATGCGATCATTCATGAAGCATTATTCATCTCGTCAGACGACGACATTCTGTTCAGCAGCGTTTTTGAGCCAGATCGCAAACGGTTAAAGATCTATTCCCGTCTCCGCGACTCCGGGGATGACTGGGTCCTGCGCAGCGAAAGCACGGTGCGGGATTATGATGTCAGCGCCCCGCCTTCGCGACCGTTGAATTTAGCCGCCAAGACCTTAAAGAAAATCGATATCGACTATGTCTATGACGTCAATGCAGATGCTGGTTTGGTTAACTATGGCCCGGCGTTCCAGACCATCAAAGAACTGCGGATGTCGCACACCAAAACCATTGCCCATGTTACCTTGCAAGATGATCTGCGGCGAGGAGCTGAATTCTACCACTTGCACCCAACTTTGTTTGACGGCTGCCTGCAAATACTTGACCCGCGTATGACGCTGAATCACGTGGCCCAAGGCCCGCAACCCGGCGACCCGGTATGTCTGCCGATTGGGTTGGGACGAATGCGTGTCTATGCGGATCTGCCTTCCGAAATCATTGTACAAGCAGATCAATTCCCCGATGGCGATGGAAATGACAAACCGGTTGGCTGCACCGTCTATGACACCGATGGCAATGTCTTGGTAACGATAGACGATGTTCGCGTGAAAAAGCTCCCCTCGAAAAAGACCGAGGACGATCAGGGAGAATTGCCTGCACATTTTGTGCGCCAAGAGCTTGTTGAGCTGCGAGAAGACCCGAATACCGACGTTTCAAAGGGTCGATGGGTCGTGCTGGACGCCGATACGCCGCAAGACAATGCGCGTGCCAAAGCGCTGATCGATCTAGGTGCCGATATCACGCGGGTCAATCGCGAGACTTTGGGGGATGACCCCGGTGGCGCATTAGCAGACCTCTTTGGTGACGATATCGAACAAGGCGCCTTGGCCGGTGTGCTGGTGACATGGCCGCTAAATTTGCCTCAGATCACCGAGCAGACTGCAACTGATGTTATGTTCCCGCCGCTTGAGGCCTGCATCAAGGATTTGATCTCACTTGGTGAATTGCTTGATTTCGCCCGTGTCGGCACCAATGGTCTGCCTGATTTTGTCTTTTTGACAACCGGCGCCTTCCCCGAGATTGACGGAACCGCGACAGATCCCCGCATTTTGAGTCAAATGCCGCTGGTTGCGCTGATCAGGGGGTTGGCGACCGAAACCCCAGAATACAAGGTGCGTGTCATCGATGCGGATACAGACGCACTTAACGATGTTCCTGAATTGGCACGTCAGGTCCTCACGCCCAGCGCTGAAACCGAATTGATCCTACGTGCAGGCAAAAGCCTCGCACCTCGGCTTAATCACGTCGCCCCTGCTGACTTTGATCCTAAGCTGCTGTTGATAACAGACGCAGATACAACCTCCAACTTTCATGCCACGATGCAATCACCCGGTGTGATTGACCATGTTGGTCTATCAGAAATCCCGTTAGAGCCCATTGGCCCGGATCAAGTGCGCGTCCGGGTCAGCGCTGTTGGGCTCAACTTTCGGGATGTGATGGCTGTGACCGGGCTATTGCCAACCGAAGCAGAAGCAAAGCCCGCTTGGCAAAACCTTGGTCTGGAATTTGGCGGTGTGGTTGAGTCGACAGGCGACAATGTCAGCACCTATAAGCCCGGCGACCGGGTCATGGGCCTTGGCAAACGCTGTTTGCAGCGTTTCCTGACCATTGATGCAATGGCTCTTACATCGGTGCCTGATCACATCTCTTTGGCGCAGGCCTCCACCATTCCCAGCGCCTTTGCCACGGCACATCATGCGCTTAACCATGTGGGTCGGATGCGCAAAGGCGACAAAGTGTTCATCCATGTCGCGACGGGGGGCGTTGGCACCGCCGCAGTGCAATTGGCGCAGGCCGCAGGGGCCGAGGTTTTTGCAACCGCGGGCAGCCCTGCCAAACGCCGCCTGTTGCGTGAAAGGGGCGTTCCCCATGTGATGGATTCGCGCTCTTTGAAGTTTGCAGACGACGTGATGCAGATCACCAATGGAACTGGTGTTGATATCCTGCTCAACTCCCTGCCGGGTGATTTCATCACCAAAGGCTTGGATATTATGGCCCCTTATGGCCGTTTCCTCGAAATCGGCAAACGAGACGTCTACGAAGATGCATCTATTGGGATGAAAGCGCTGCGCCGCAATGTGTCGCTCAGTGTGCTTGACCTTGCTGCGATGGGTGAAGAACGCCCGGATTTGATGGCAGCCCTTTTTGCCGAGCTTGGTGAGATGCTTGAACATGACGTTGTATCCCCGCTTTCTTTAACCGAATTCCCGGTGAGCCGGACCAGCGATGCAATCCGCTACATGAGCCAGGCCAAACACGTTGGCAAAGTTGTCGTGTCCCTTGAGGAAGAGACGTTTCACGTGCGCCGAGACATCGCGCGCCCGGTTACCTTGTCACCAACTGGCAGCTATCTGGTCACAGGCGGCACCGCTGGCTTTAGCTTAAGCGTTGCGGATTGGTTGTCCCGCAAAGGCGCCGGTCACCTGATCCTTGCTTCTCGATCTGGCAAAATCGCTGAAACCGGGGAAAAAGCGCTGGCGAAACTGCAAAAGCGCGGCACAAAGGTAACCATTGCAGCGCTTGATATCACCGACGAAGCCGCGGTTGAGGATTTTGTAACGCGGGCCCACAACAGCGGTCATCCCATCAACGGGGTACTTCACGGGGCGGCCGTGATCAAAGATGGATTTGCCAATCAACTGAGCGATGACATGATCAGCGATGTTTTGTCGCCCAAGATCAAAGGGGCTTGGAACCTGCATCGTGCTTTCGCAGCGGCGGGCACAGAGCCGGACTTCATGATCGGGTTTTCATCTATCGCGCAAGTGGTCGGATCTGCCGGGCAAACCAATTACATCGCAGGCAACGCGTTTTTGGATGCGATGGCCCATTACCGCCATGCGCTGAACCGTCCCGGTACCGCCATCGATTGGGGTGTTGTCGGGGACGCCGGGTTTGTGGCCCGAAACGCCGCACTCGCGTCGTATCTGGAAAGTGTCGGTCAGTTCGGCCTGACCCAAGCTGACGCGGATCAGGCCATCGCATTGGCAATCGCTCGGGAAGCGCCGACATTTGTCTTCTCTCGCGCGGATTGGACACAAGTTGCGCGGGCCAACCCTGCCCTTGGCACCTCTCCTCGATTTGCCAGCGTCTTGCGAAACGATGGGGGAGGCACCACCGAAGTGCGATCCCGCTTGCTGCAACTGCACGGAGATGCCCTGATCGACGCCGCTGCGGATTACCTTAAGGACGAAGTCACAAACGTGCTTAAGATCGACAAATCCACCATTCAGGTGGAGCGCCCCATGAGCGAGCTTGGGTTGGACAGCCTGTCTTCGTTTGAACTGAAAATTCGTATCGAAACAGTTTTGGATTGTTCCATTCCGGTCTCGAAATTTCTGCAAGCTCCGTCAATCCAAGACCTATCGGTTATGCTTGGCTCAGAGATTGAAAGCATCCGCAAGGCCGAAGCAACTGCGATGAGCGCAAGTGGTGATCGCGGTGCAGAAACGATTGCAACGAAAATACAGGGGGCGCCCCCTGCGAGCAATCAGCAGTTGGGTTTGTTGCGAACTGCCTTGGCCCCAACAACGTCGGACTGGGCCAAATCCGCAATGGAGACCTGCGCGCAAACAACCCTGTCAAAGCCAATCTCGGTTAGGGATCTGGAACAAGCGCTGCGCAAGCTGGAACGCCGCCACCCGATGTTGACTATGCGCATTGATGCTGACGGACAAATCCAAGACGACGGTCCCGGTATCGAATTGATCGAAGGACCCGACGACAGCAGGTTGAACGTTGCGGCGGGGAACCTTGTCCGCCTGTCTTATGCGGACCTCGACAGCGCACCCATGATCAATATCCGCCTGCACAAAATCGCAGGTGATGCGACATCAGCCGATGTGATCCTGCATGACCTGAGGAATTTGCTGGCTGGTGAGACATTGGACAAACCGATGTCTAAAGCAACTTTGATGGGCTGGCTCTCGGCGCACCGTTATGATGCTGAGGTCCCTCAAGCACAGCAAGATCGCGCGTTTTGGTGGCATTCCTTGGCGGTGAGCCCATCAAACAACGTGCCTTTTGCCACTCGCAGCCGCGCGTTGTTGCCCCCTTTGTCGGGGCGCAATCACGGTCCAGCGGATTTCATTCTGGCGACGTTGGATGGTCAACCTGATCAGTCTGCTTTGCTTGTCGCTTTTGCAGCTGCGGTGCGAGGGGCCACCAACTCTTCCGGTCCGATGATCATCGGCCGACAAATGTCATTGCGGCACTCGCTTCCCAAAGGGGCTGCTGTTGGTCCCTTTGAAATTGAACAACCTCTATTGGTCCCTGAGGCGCACAACTGTCGCATCGCGCAGGCACAGTTTGGCCGGATGTTGGATGCCGCCAATGCGCATCACAGCTTTGACAGTCACGCAGCAGCACAGGTGTTTTCGGATGCCTTTGATGATTGGTCCAATACGCCTTTTCAGATCTTGTTTGAACCGTTGGAGGCTTTGGACAATGATGCACCTAAAGGGATGCTGCATGACTTATGTCTTCAGGTTGCTCCGGAAAAAGGAAATACACAGTTGCGGTTAATTTTTGACACTGATGTTGTGGAAAAAGCAACCGCGCAAAAGATATGTGACGGGATTGTCGCGCATGCATTTGTCGGGGAAACTGTTCAGTGAGAATTTCCCGTACACAGCTCGAAAAAAGGTGCTCCTTTAGGTGACCGTTACACCCTCAAAACCTGCGGTTTTTCCGGTCACCCTATGGCAACAATATCTGTTGGAAGAAGCGGCGCATCCCGATTGTCTTGATGATCTGCGCGATCGTTGGATCATTACATCTGCTTACCTCATCCAACCCGGCATTGACTTGCGCCGGTTCAAACGCGCCGTGGAAAAGCTGCGGGCGCGGCACGACAGTTTGCGCATCCGTTTTGCCATGCAGCAGGGTGTTTGGCGCGCGTTGATTGATCCGCCCGGTGGGGATCATATCCGACTGTTGGACCTGCCCGAAATGGACGATGATCGTTTCTTGGCTGAAATTTCCGCGATAGCAAATGCCGCTATTCCAATTGTGGATCATCCCGTTTCAGACTTTGTCGTTGTCAGGTCAGGAAATCGTGGCGACGTTTTGATTGTGCGCCTGCATCATGCCATCATTGATGGCTACGGTATTGTCACACTTATGGACGACCTGTTCAAATTTCTGTCCGGCATCCCCGTCACTGCAAAGGCAATAAGTCATTCCGAATATCTCACTCGGTTTCATAGTCCCGTTCCCAGCAGGCGCGAAATTACAGAAGCATTTTGGAAAGAAATGCATCAAAATTTCCCACCAACACCCAATGTGGGTCGAAAGGCCAAGGGGTTGGAGCCTTTGTATCAAACCATTGGCGTGGTAGATCAACGTCAACTGATTTGCAGCACATCGCCGCACAGCAACCAGCAGTTAGAGAACCGCGCAGGTGCCTCCGGGATTTCGCCGGCGATGTTGTTGTATGCAGGTTTTCTAGAAAGCCTGTGCCAGTGTTACGACCTGGATCAGGTCATGTTCACCAGCCATGTTTCCCGCACAGATACCGCGATGGACACCTACATCGGTGATCATACGCTGGATATTGTGTTGCCTTATTTTCCCGCAGGAGAAAGAAGCTTTGCCGACGCTGCCGAAGCCTTGCGGGTCAACTTTATGAACGGCCTTGCACACCTGCCCTCAGATGCGGCTCGCAAGGGCACACCACATGAGATTGATTTGATCAAAGCGGGGAGCTATCCCCGCCAGTTTTCGGTTTACCAACCTCGGGTCGCGAGCAAACAAAACAAATCGGTGTTTCGGGCAGGATATACTGCTGACTATGGTCAACCACAACAAATCGGCCCGGTTACCGTGACAAATCTGGACGTGCGCGTCCGGCGGCGCAGAGTGTCGGAGCTACAGCTCGACCTTGGGGTGGATCCGGCCAAACATGGGTTTGAACTCCACTATGATGGGTTGGGCTATACCGAAGAGGAAATACGCAAATTGGCGGACATGATGTGCCACCTATTAGAACTTGATCTGACCAAGGCCATCGCATCATGAACGATCAATCAGACAAACCTCAGCGCGTTAATGTCAGGGATTACGGCCAGACACCGTTTACCTTTCGGCTCTGGCACGGCATGACGCTGGACGCATGGCTGCGCGTGATGCGCGGCAAATGGCATCTCATTTCCGTACGCCGCTATCCCTTGGCTTTGACCATCACCCTTGTCAGCACTGCCAACCTGCCGCTCAAACTGATTTCGCAAGCCCTCTACGGGCGCAAGCTGGCAAAGGTTATGATTGATCCGGACCCTGTCTTTGTGCTGGGCCACTGGCGCAGTGGCACGACATGGCTGCACCAGCTCATGATGACTGATCCAAGCCATGCCGCCCCGGCTGCGAACGAATGCTTTATGCCTGAAACCTTTCTGGCAGCCCGGGGATTGCTCTCAAAACTGTTGGCCTGGATCTTACCTGAGTCCCGGCCCATGGATAATGTCGGCTTAGCACCCGACAGCGCAGAAGAAGACGAACATGGCATCGCTCTTTCTGGTGCGATATCGCCTTTGCACAGCTTGATGTTCCCGAATGCACCGTTGGATTTTCCCATTAGAATCTCGGACATGACCGAAAAAGACGCTGCGTTTTGGCGCAAAAAATGGTTGGCGTTTTTACGTCGTGTACAATTCATTCACCCGGACAAGCGCTTGGTCCTAAAATCTCCCGGACATACCTTGCGAACTGACGAGATTTTAAGTCATTTCCCCAATGCGAAATTTGTCCACATCGTCCGAGATCCCTACAAAATCTTTATGTCCAGCCGTAAGACACAAAAGGCCATGCAATCCACCTGTGCTTTGCAGGACCATTTGCCACCTGAACGTGTTGCAATTGCCGCCGCGATCCAAGATTTCTTGACCTTTCAAGAACACTTCGAAGCCGCGCGGCCAAATATTCCGGCAGACCAGATCGTTACAATACACTACGAGGATTTACGCGCCGATACGTTGGGCGTGATAGAAAAAGTCTATGGCGACCTGAACCTTGGTGACTTTGACTTGGTGCGCCCTTCGATTGAAGAGCTGATCGGCACACCTAAACCCTATCAAAATAACCAATATGAGCTGGATGCAGCCACTCAAAAGTTGGTTGAAGACAACTACCAATCCTATTTCAAACGTTATGGCTATCTGCCCATGGCACAACGGCCAAAATCCGAAAAATGACATTGGCGGAAAAATTAACGGATGCCCTGTTTCGGCATAACCGTTTGGCGGTGCTCCTGTTTGCCGCGTTCATCGCTTTCATGGCTGCGGGCATCCCGAGGCTTGGGCTTGAATCAGGCAGTCGGGCATTTTTTGACGAAGGTAATCTGGAATACATAGATGTCTTGAACATCGAGGACACCTATACCGTTTCAAATACACTTTTGATGATGGTTGCCCCTCCGAAAGGGACCGCATTCACCCCCGAAAGCCTGAACGTACTTCGACAGATGACCGAGGATGCGTGGCAAATGCCTTATGTGTTGCGTGTGGATGCCGCGATTAACCACATGCACTCCTTCTCTGAGGGTGAGGACATTTTTGTCGAACCGATGTTGGATGAATTCGACGACATCACCGATGATGTCGCGGCCCGTTTCCGCACCCTTGCCATGTCCTCAAAAAGCCTGCGCAATACCTTGTTGTCGGAAACAGGCGATGCTTTCGGCATCGTCATTCGTATTGTCTTGCCGGACGATCAGCCGGACGCGCGCAATGAAGTTGAGATGTTCCTCAATCAGATGCGCGACACCTGGGAAACGTCATATCCAGATTGGGATATCCGCGCTTCAGGTAGCCTTTTGGGAAATAGCTTGTTGGGTAAGGTCGCCATCGAAGACATTTACCATCTCGTCCCGCTGGCGTTGGGAGCTGTGCTTGTGCTTTTCGTTCTGGCTCTGGGGTCCTTCTTGGCTGTTGGTGCTGCCCTCGCCGTTTTGGGCAGTGCAACAATCGCCACTTTTGGGTTTGCAGGTTGGACCAATGTCGCACTTACCGCAGGCACAGCCATCAGCCCTCTAGCGGTGATGGTGCTGGTCTCAACCAGTTGCGTTCACTTGACCCTAAGCACGATCCGCGCCGCTGAAAGCGGTGTCGTGAAAGACCCTCTAAGTTACGCTGTCACTCATAATCTGGCGCCCATTACCGTTAGCCATCTGACAACGGCCTTTGGGTTTTTGTGCCTCAATTTCGCCCCCGCTCCACCTTTGGCGAACATGGGAAACATCGTGGCGTTTGGTTTGTTGGTTGGGCATGTAGCAGTGTTTGTGTTGCTTTCTGCATGGCTGCGCAAACACCCGCCGACACGCGCCGGGCGTCTGATGATCAGCGGTGAAAACATGCGCCGCTTTGCGCGTTCTGTTTCTGGGAACAGCCGCATATGGGTGATTGCTTTTCCCCTCGCGGGTCTGCTCGCCGTTATCGGGATTTTTAGAATTGATTATGATGACAATGTTATTCGCTACTTTGATGAACGCTATGAATTTCGCCAGGACGCTGAGCAAATTCAAAATCGACTGACGGGGCTGGACGTCCTGCAATTTCCATTTGCAGCGCCCGAAGGCACCTCAGTTTTTGACCCTGAATTCTTGCGCGCCATCGACCGCTTTGCCGTCTGGCTTGAGGCGCAACCTAATGTTGTCGCAGTTAACGGGCTGACCAATATCATCAAAGATCTGAACCAAAGTATGAGCGGTGATGATCCGGACGCCTATGTCATTGGCGCAACTCAACCTGCAAACGCGCAGCTCTTGATGTTCTATGAACTATCCCTGCCTGTTGGCATGGACCTGAATGTGATGATGGATGTGGACCGGACACAAACATTACTGACGGCAACTCTGCGCGCAGCGCATAGCGCTGAGGTGCGGACCTTGGCCGCAAATGCAGAAAGCTGGCTGAACAACAATGAACCGCTCATCGCAACGCGCGCTTCGGGTCTTGGCCTCGCCTTTGCGCGGATTTCTCAACGAAATAACAGCCAAATGCTCTATGGATTTGTCACGATTCTTGGCCTCGTGTCTTTGACATTGATTGTCGCACTGCGCAGCTTGCGATTTGGTTTGCTAAGCCTTGTGCCCAACCTGATGCCCGCATTGCTTGCCTTTGGGTTTTGGGGGCTGACCGTCCGGGACGTCAATCTCGGGTCTACGGTTGTGACCACCATGACCTTTGGCATCGTGGTTGATGATACCGTGCATTTTTTGATGCACTACCTGCGGTGTCGACGTAGCAAAATGGATGTACAGGCAGCGCTCGAAGACACTTTCACAGTTGTCGGCTCTTCTATCGTGCTAACCTCAGTTGCGCTGATCATGGGCTTTGGTATCATGGCCGCATCGGGGTTTTCCATCAATCAGCACATAGGATTGTTGACGGCAGTCGTGATTATGTTTGCATTGCTGTCTGACCTGTTATTTTTACCTGCCTTACTTAAGACCTTTCAAGGAAGATCATCATGAACCTGATCCGTCGCAAACTACTGGGAACCTTTTTTGGGTTTGCCGCCCTGTGTGCAGGCATGTCTCAAGCAGAAACGGCTCAGGAACGAGGTTTGCGCATCGCCACTGCGGCATCGGACCGAAGTGGTGACTATCAGGACATCACAGTTGCGGGTGAGATGATTTTGAAAACCGCCAGCGGCCAAAAAGCTGAACGGCGGTTTGATGCCAGCTGGATCAATACAGGCACTGGCTCATCCCGTTCCTTATTGATCTTTCGCTGGCCGGGAGACATTCGTAATACCGCGTTGCTGACCCATGTATTTACCGGCAAGAAAGACGATCAATGGCTGTTCCTGCCCGCTTTGGAACGTGTGCGCCGGATCAGCGGGTCAGGTCGCTCGGGTTCATTTGTAGGCAGTGAATTCGCCTTTGAAGACATGGCAGATCAAGAAGTCGACAAATTCAAACATACCTGGGTGGCCGACCAACGTTGCCCAAGCAATGGCAATTGCCATGTCATTGACCGCGTGCCCACGACAAAATCCGGTTACAGCCGCCAACGTATTTGGATTGATACCGCCGAACTGCGGTTGCAACAGGTCCAGTATTTTGATCGTCGCGGCGCCCATTTGAAAACGCTCGTGATCTCTGGCTATCGCAAGTACGATGGCCAGTTTTGGCGCGCAGCCCGCATGGATATGGTGAACCATCTGACCGGGGCCAGTACACGGTTAAACTGGGACGGGTATGCATTCAACAAAGGCTTGCAACGCAACAGCTTTACCGTAAACGCGTTGCGCCGAATTCGTTAAGCAAGGATGCGTGTTTTGCGTATCAAGGTTTGGGGTCTATCGTTATTTGTATTGGCAAGCCTCTCCGGGACGATGCCAACATTTGCCCAAAACCCTTTTGGCATCTGGCAAACAAATGAGGGCAAAACGGGCGCTTACCTCCATATCAGGGTCGCCCCCTGTCACGACAATACCGACCTACTGTGCGGATATATTCACAAGGCTTTCAAAACGCCTCATACCCAGATTGTAGGACGCCGAATTTTCTGGAACCTTGCACCGTCTGGCCCCGGCAAATGGCACAACGGTATGGTGTGGGACATCGAGAACGGCAAAGCCTATCGTGCCACCTTAAGCCTGACGGCCTCAACCCTTCGGATCGAAGGATGTCTTGGTCCGATTTGCAAAGGACAGGATTGGGCAAAAGTGCAGTAGGGCAGAATTAATGGGCCCTGCCCCTTAGACCGCCGTTTAAACCTTAATCAACCCAACCTTGTAAATTTTCGCTGATCACATTGGACAATGCATCAATGTGAAGATCATCGTCATTCAGGCAAGGAATATAGGTAAAATGCTTTCCCCCTGCTTCTTCGAAGCTCTCTTTGATCTCTTCGTTGATTTCTTCCAATGTCTCAATGCAATCGGCTGAAAAGGCGGGGGCGCACACAGCAATGTTCTTGTTTCCCGCTTCTGCCTGACGTGCAACTTCTTCTACGGTATAAGGCTGCAACCATTCTTCGGGGCCGAATTTTGATTGGAAAGTTGTCATGATTTCTGTGTCTTGCCATCCCAGCCGCTCTTTGAGCAAACGCGTCGTTTTCTGGCAATGACAATGGTAGGGATCGCCTTCGGTAAGATAGCGGATCGGGACACCGTGATAAGAACAGATCAGAATATCAGGCCGCGTTTCGGCCGCTGCATAGCTGCGCTCAATGGATTGGGCCAATGCCTCAATGTAATCGGGACGATCAAAATATGGCTCGACCACACGTGCGATTGGCTGCCATTTTTCTTTACCAAGGGCCGCAAAAAAAGCGTCACATGCCGTGGCCGAAGTGGCACCGGCATATTGCGGGTAAAGCGGGAAAAACAGGATCTTGCTGCATCCTGCCTTGGTCATCGCCGCCACCTTGGATTGAGTGGACGGATTGCCGTAGCGCATGCAGAAATCAACCATCACATCATCGCCGTAGCGTTTTTGCATTTCCGCGGTCAACTTGGCCGTCTGTGCCTTGGCGATCGTCATCAACGGGCTTTCGCCCTCGGCTTCGTTCCAGATGGTTTTGTAAGCCGCACCGGAGGTAAAGGGCCGTTTGCTAAGAATAACCAACTGTAAAAGCGGCTGCCACAGCCAGGGAGAATAATCGATTACACGGCGATCCGAAAGAAACTCCCCCAAGTAGCGACGCATTGACCAATAATCATAGCCATCCGGCGTACCGAGATTCGCAATCAAAACCCCCACACGTTGTTTAGGCAAACTGGGGTGATCATCGTTAGCATGTGCTGGGCGTGCGGCTTGCATTTGGTCTTCCTTAGAAAAATCCATGCCGTGCTCCTTATCCAAAATCTTTGGAATGAAGTAGTGGCATTGTGTCATTCGTCAATTGGGTAGTTTTATCTCGTCTATACCGAGCGCATCCGCCAAACGTTGTTGTGCGGAACCGGGTCGAAGGGCCTTGGGTTGAGCCGCATCAGGGGCCCAACCCGTTAGAAAAATCAGTTCGAAGGTGGCGGTGATACGCCCGTCAGGCGTACCAAAGTGTTCTTGATAAAGTGCTGCGGCCTTTTCAAAAATCGCCCGCCTCGTGGGGCGGCGCAACCGATCTGAAAGAGCGTTTGTCTCTCCCATGGCACGCAGATCGCGCATGAGGGCCCAAAGATCATTGTATGTCACGGTCAATGGGACAGCATCGGCAACTGGCAAGGCAAAACCGGCACGTTGCAGCAAGCCACCAAGGTCGCGCAATTCAGCCATGGGCACCACGCGGGGCGAAAGGCCACCGGTAAGTTCAGATTCGGCCTGTCCCAGACATGCGCGTAATTCATGCAAGGTTTGCCCCCCAAAAGATACACTCAGGAACAGCCCATCCGGTTTGAGCGCGCGGCGACACTGGATCAACTGCCCCACCGGATCGTTCGCCCAGTGCAGCGCCATGGCATGGATTACCGCATCTTGCGTTTGCGGCTCCAAGTCCAATGTATCTCTGTCTTCGGTCACCTGCGCATCAGAGACACAGTTCGTCCAAAAATCGGGGAAACCGGTCACTACTGTCGTCGATCTAAACGGCTTGTTAACCATCGCCAGACGATCCTGAACTTCATCGGCAGCTGTGGTGTGTACAAACATTGCATCGGCCTGCGCCCGTGTACGGTACCGGGCAAGGGACAGCGTGTCGGTGATATTAGGTTGCTTAGTCATTCGGATCACATATGGCGTTGTTGAACGGACTTCAAACAGGGTTAGACGCAATATACCCCGCTCGGTGCTTGACCTGCGGGTCAATTGTGGATGGCGACTTTGGCCTATGTGGCAGTTGTTGGCGCGATACTGCCTTTATCGGCGGCACAGTATGCGACGGTTGCGGCATCCCGCTGCCCGGGGTTGATGGCGGCGATTCACCACATTGTGATGAATGCCTGCGAACCCCACGTCCTTGGAAACGCGGGCGGTCCACGCTGATCTATCGCGATACCGGTCGCAAGCTGGTATTGGCGTTAAAACATGGTGACAGACAGGAAATTGCCCACCCCGCAGGGCTGTGGTTATCCAATGCAGTAAAGGATCTGATCTCGCCAAACACATTGATCGCTCCTGTCCCGCTCCATTGGCAACGTATGATAAAACGCAAGTACAATCAGTCCGCACTTTTGTCTAACGTATTGGGAAAAAAGGTAGATCGCCCGATGTGTCCCGATCTGTTGCAGCGGTTTCGCCGAACCAAATCGCTAGACGGGATGACCCGCGACGAACGGATCAAAACGGTTGAAAATGCCATCAGGGTCCACCCACGACGGCGTCACCGCCTGATTGGCCGACCTGTTCTTTTGGTTGATGATGTCATGACAACCGGAGCCACACTTGCGGCCTGTACAAAAGCCTGCCTGGAAGCCGGCTCAGGCCCTGTTTGCGTTGTGACACTGGCGCGAGTGGCCAAAGACGCTTAAGTCTGCCCGCAACCTGACTGTTGAAAGGGCATTACAATGCAAACTGTTGAAATTTACACATCCCCGCTTTGCGGATTCTGTCACGCAGCAAAACGGCTGCTCAAGAAAAAAGGCGTCAACTATTCTGAAGTGAACGTTATGGCCCAGCCAAAGCGCAAAGCCGAAATGATGCAGCGCGCCAATGGTGGTCACACCGTGCCGCAGATTTTCATTGGCAGCACCCATGTCGGTGGTTGTGATGAACTGCACGCGCTGGAACACGCAGGCAAGCTGGACGCGTTATTGCAGGCATGATGCAAGGCGCCATTCTTCAGCTGAATGTCACGGATGACCCCGCGACCAATCTGCCCACCACCCTTGGTATGCTGCGCGAAGCAGTAGCCGGTGGTGCGCAGTTTGTTCTGACACCAGAAGTCACGAACTGCATCTCGACAAGCCGTAAGCACCAACAAGAAGTGCTGCAATTCGAGGAAGAAGACATCACCCTCGCCGCCTTGCGTGCAGAAGCGGAGACAGCGGGTATCTGGCTGATGATTGGCTCATTGGGCCTCAAGACCGACGACAAGGATGGACGTTTTGCAAACCGGTCGTTCTTGATTGGACCTGATGGACAGATTGTCGCGAAATACGACAAGATTCACATGTTTGACGTCCAGATCAACGAAACGGAGACTTGGCGCGAATCAGAAGGGTATCGGCCCGGTTCTCAGGCTGTTCTTGCGGAAACCGATTTCGCCAAGGTTGGAATGTCCATCTGTTATGATGTGCGGTTTTCTCACCTTTACCGCGCTCTTGCCCAAGCAGGTGCACAGATATTCACCGTTCCGGCGGCGTTTTCTCCAGTGACAGGTGCGGCGCATTGGCATGCGTTATTGCGGGCTCGGGCCATAGAATCTGGTTGTTTTGTGATTGCTCCTGCGCAAACAGGCACCCACGCCAGCGCCTTGCATAAGACCCGGGATACCTACGGGCATTCGCTGGTTGTTGCGCCTTGGGGGGAAATCATTCTTGATGCGGGAACCAGTCCCGGCGTTTACAAGTTCGATCTGGATATGGAAAAAGAGGTAGCAGCGCGGCGTAAGGTTCCCAGCCTTGCCAATGCGCGTGATTTTTCCGACCCCTGAAAAGGCATCAGTTCGAGACTTGGATGAAAGAAGACACAAATACTCTGGCGATCATGCTGTTCGGAGAACTATTGGCTGCGGATCATTCGATGCGTGGTCGGCTTAGCCGTGTCCTGCCCAAAGGCATGGAAATTTCCCATTTTTCCGTTTTGAACCATTTGGCCCATCTGAAAGAAGAAACCTCACCTGCACGCTTGGCCAAGCGGTTTGGCGTTACGCGCGGCGCAATGACCAATACGCTGAACAAGCTGGAGTGGTCCGGATATGTGCACATCCGCCCGGATTGGGATGACGCCAGACGCAAAATGGTCGGGATAAGCCCGGCAGGTCGTTCCGCCCGGGACTCTGCAATCGCTGCGATTACGCCGATGATCAATCAGGTGGTCGAAGATCTTGGCGAAGAGCAGGCCCGTGCTGCGCTGCCAATCCTACGTGAGATCAGAATCAAGCTGACTTGAGGCTCGCCGTCACATAATTCACGCTCAGGTCTCTGGAGGATAATTTCCAACTCCACGCGATGGGGTTAAACACAAACCCCTTGCGATCCACCGGTTCCAGACCTGCACCGCGCAACAGATCAAAAAGCTCGTCCGGCGTGATAAACTTAGACCATTCATGTGTGCCCTTGGGCAGCCACCGCATGATATGTTCGGCGCCAACAATTGCCATCATATAAGATTTTGGATTGCGGTTGATGGTCGAACACACATGCAAGCCCCCGGGTTTCAGCAAATCACGACACGCTCGCAAAAAATCGCGCGGTGAAGCAACATGTTCAACAACTTCCATGTTGAGCACTACGTCAAATTGTTCGCCGGCCGCCGCCATCGCTTCTGCTGTTGTATGACGATAATCGATCTTGAGCCCCGATTGTTCCGCATGAACCTGAGCAACCGGGATGTTTCCGGCTGCGGCATCTGCTCCAACGACATCGGCCCCTAAACGGGCCATCGGTTCAGCCAACAACCCACCACCGCACCCAATATCGAGAATCCGCAATCCTTTGAAAGGCGCATCAGATGCCAAATTCCGGTCAAATTCACCGGCAATCTGTCCGGTGATATAATCCAACCGACAAGGATTAAGCATATGGAGCGGCTTAAATTTGCCATTCAAATCCCACCACTCCGCCGCCATCGCCTCAAATTTAGCAATTTCGCCTTCATCAACTGTCGTTTGAGCCGTTTGCATGTGCCGCTCCCTATGTTCTTCATCGCTTGAGAGCTATATAGAGCAGTAATGGACAAGTTTCCCGATCAAAAACGTGCTGTTCAGTACCTTTATCCACCCACTGATCCCTTTGATCAGCGGATGTTGGCTGTTGGTCAGGGTCATCAGGTCTATATGGAGCAATGTGGTAATCCGCGTGGAATTCCTGTTGTTGTGCTACATGGTGGGCCCGGCGGGGGGTGCAGCCCCTCTATGCGGCGTTATTTTGATCCCAAAAAGTTCCGTATCATCCTGTTTGATCAACGTGGATGTGGCCGCTCGCGCCCCCATGCCAGCGTGACGGATAACACGACGTGGCATCTGGTCGCAGACATCGAAATGATTCGCCGCGAACTTGGGATTGAGCAATGGATCGTCTTTGGCGGTTCCTGGGGGGCCACCCTTTCGCTTATCTATGCCCAGACCCATCCCGAAGCGGTCAGCCATCTGGTTTTGCGTGGTGTATTTCTAGCCACCCAATCGGAGCTGGATTGGTTCTATGGCGGTGGCGCTGGAAAATTCTGGCCGGAAGTATGGGCCCGTTTCACTTCTCTTGTTCCCAAAGACGAACAGGATGATCTGATCAAAGCATACCATCGGCGACTCTTCTCTGGTGATTTGCCGTTGGAACAACGTTTTGGCCGTGCTTGGGCCGCTTGGGAAAATGCGCTTGCCTCGATCCATTCTTCTGGCGGCACCCACGAAGGGCCATCCGATTACGCGCGCGCATTTTCGCGGCTGGAAAACCACTATTTTATCAACGGGGCCTTTTTGGAATTCGACGGTCAGATCCTCGCCCATATGGCCCGCATCGCCCATATCCCTGGTGTGATTGTTCAAGGTCGCTATGATATGATCTGCCCTCCGACCAGCGCCTATGCGCTTTCTGAAGTCTGGCCAAACTCCGAACTCAAAATGGTGCGTCATGCCGGACATGCCCTTTCAGAACCGGGGATATCTGCCGAACTGGTTCGCGCCATGGACAGGATCGGGAACCAAACATGAGCAAACGAAGCTCTTTAATGGACAGACGTGCGCTGTTTTCAAGCGCTGTCGCTGCAACTTTGCTTGCTGCAACCGGAGTGTCGGCCGCTGGTCCAACACGCGGTGGACGGCTGCGCATGGCCCTGTCGGGCGCTTCGCGAACCGATACATGGTTGCTCGGAAACGGTTTGTTCATGCAGGTTGCGCGCCAGGGTATCGTCTTTGATACATTGACCGAAATTGCAGCCGACGGCACACTTCGCGGTGAATTGGCTGTTGATTGGACGTCTTCGGATGATGCACGGGAATGGATATTTGATCTGCGTCCGGGCGTGTCATTCCATGACGGCGCCCCCTTTACGGCACAGGATGTTGTTGCCAGCGCAAAAGGTTTTTCCGAAGGACAGGTGCGCGCTCTCAACTCGCATCAGGTGTCCTTTTTGTTAAAAAAGCCTGATCCGGGTTTGCCAATGCGTCTGGCACAACCGGAATTCTACATCCGCTCAGCACATGCGCCCGATAGCGGAATTGGCACCGGACTATACAAAGTCCATCACTTCTCACCGGGGCAAAGATTGCTGACCAAACGGGTTACGACACACTATAAGCAGGACGCAGGTTGGTTTGATGAGGTTGAACTTTCGTCGATTCCATCAGAACCGGTAAGAGGCCAAGCTCTGGCTGAGTATTTGGTTGATGCGGTAGATATCAACGATCCACGCAGTCTTGGCGATATTCCGCAGATCACGTTTTTCCCGAATACCCGCACCCCAACTCAGGCGGTATCAGCGGATGTTTTACACCCCTCACAAGTCAGTTCTTTGCGCCCCTTAGATAACCTTCGCGCCGCCGAAAGGTGGTGGTTCGCCTGACACCCCTTGCAGACTCAGTTCAGCGCACGTATATGGCAATCAACAGCGGCGCGGTCGGGTCCAAACCAAACGCTCCACCGATCTTGAACACGGGCCGCGCGCCCGTTTTTTTATGCCTGATTGAATTTGACTGGAACCCATGACCGACGACTTGTCCCTTGCAAACACGTTGATTGCAAAAGCCGCCATTGACCGCCGCATGGCCGAGATCATCACACCGGTGATCGAGGATATGGGGTTTGAGTTGGTGCGGGTGCGGCTGATGTCAGGTAAACAAACCATCTTGCAGATCATGGCTGACAAACCTGATGGCGGGATCGAAGTTGATGACCTGGCCCTGATCAATCAAGCGTTAGGCGCTGTGTTAGATGTCGAAGACCCGATCCTTGATGAATACACGCTTGAAGTTTCGTCTCCTGGCATTGACCGGCCTCTCACTCGACTTAAGGACTTTGATGCCTTCGAAGGATACGAAGCCAAAATTGAGACAGAAGAATTGGTTGGCGGACGCCGCCGCTTCAAGGGCGAGTTAGCGGGCATTGACGGGGACGAAGTATTGATCAACGTCGAAGAAGGTACAATTGGTCTGCACTTTGACTGGTTGTCTGACGCCAAACTGGTGCTGAGCGATGAGTTGATCAAAGAAATGCTGCGCCAACGCAAAGCGTCAGGTGCACTTGACGAAGACAAATTCGATGAGATTACGGAAGATACCGTAGAGGGAGAAGATTAATGGCCATTACATCTGCCAACCAGCTTGAGCTGCTGCAAACAGCCGAAGCCGTTGCCCGAGAAAAGATGATCGACCCCGGTCTGGTGGTTGATGCGATGGAAGAATCGCTGGCCCGCGCGGCCAAGTCTCGTTACGGCGCAGAAATGGACATCCGGGTTTCAATTGACCGCAAGACAGGCAAGGCGACGTTCACCCGGGTGCGCACGGTTGTTGAAGACGAAGAACTGGAAAACTACCAGGCGGAATTCACCGTAGAGCAGGCCAAACAATACATGGACAGCCCGGCCGTCGGGGATACTTTTGTAGAAGAAGTGCCACCAGTTGAAATGGGCCGCATTGCAGCGCAGTCAGCCAAACAGGTCATCTTGCAAAAAGTGCGCGAGGCCGAGCGTGATCGTCAGTACGAAGAATTCAAGGACCGCGCAGGCACGATCATCAATGGTCAGGTCAAACGTGAAGAATATGGCAACGTCATTGTTGATGTGGGTGCCGGTGAAGCGATTCTGCGCCGCAACGAAAAGATTGGCCGCGAATCATATCGTCCAAACGACCGAATCCGCGTCTACATCAAAGACGTGCGCCGTGAGCAGCGCGGACCACAGATTTTCCTGAGCCGGACCGCCCCCGAATTCATGGCCGAACTTTTCAAAATGGAAGTTCCCGAAATCTATGATGGTATCATTGAGATCAAGGCGGTGGCTCGGGACCCCGGTTCGCGCGCTAAAATCGCTGTGATTTCGTATGATGGTTCGATCGACCCGGTCGGCGCTTGTGTCGGTATGCGAGGATCGCGCGTGCAGGCTGTTGTAAATGAACTTCAGGGCGAAAAAATCGACATCATTCCTTGGAATGAAGATCAGCCAACCTTCCTTGTGAACGCGCTTCAGCCTGCTGAGGTTTCAAAGGTGGTTCTGGACGAAGAAGCTGGCAAGATCGAAGTGGTTGTCCCAGAAGAGCAACTGTCACTGGCCATTGGTCGCCGGGGTCAGAACGTCCGCCTTGCGTCGCAGCTGACTGCTCTCGACATTGACATCATGACAGAAGAACAAGAAAGCGCACGCCGTCAGGCCGAATTTGAACTGCGCACCAAATTGTTCATGGATAATCTTGATCTGGACGAATTCTTTGCACAGCTGTTGGTGTCCGAAGGTTTCACCAACCTCGAAGAAGTAGCCTATGTCGAAGTTGGCGAACTCTTGGTCATTGATGGTGTAGACGAAGACACCGCCAATGAACTTCAGGCACGGGCCCGTGATGTCCTTGAAGCTCAGAACAAAGCAGCGCTGGAAGCCGCACGGGCACTTGGTGTAGAGGACAGCCTTGTAGAGTTTGAGGGACTGACACCACAGATGATCGAAGCTCTTGCCAAAGACGACGTCAAAACGTTGGAAGACTTTGCCACTTGCGCAGACTGGGAATTGGCCGGCGGCTGGACCACAGTTGACGGGGAGCGGGTCAAAGATGACGGCACCTTGGAACCATTTGGGATGTCGCTTGAGGATGCCCAATCTATGATCATGACCGCCCGTGTGATGCTTGGCTGGGTAGATCCTGCTGAACTGGAAGTCAGCGAGGAAGAAGAAACCGATGGCGAAAATCAGCAGGAGGTCGAGGCCTGATTTCTCAGGCCTCGAGGTCTCCTCATGAGTCGCGGTGGCGCCTCCAAAGACCGCTCAGACGGTCCTGACCGCAAGTGCATTGCCACGGGCGAGGTGCAGCCTAAATATGGGCTGATCCGCTTTGTGGTAGGTCCTGAAGGACAAATTGTGGCAGATGTACTAGGCAAACTGCCCGGGCGCGGCGTATATGTGGCGGCAGATCGTGCGGCAATCGAATTGGCTGCCAAGAAAAAGCTGTTTAGCCGATCCGCCAAGACACAAGTGGCCGTGCCAGATGGCTTGGTTGATGAGGTCGAACGACAATTGGCGCGGCGGGTTGTTGACCTTATTTCGCTGCAACGCAAGGGCGGTCGGGCTGTTGCGGGATATGAAAAAGTCAAAAGCTGGCTGCAAAACGAAGAGGCCGAAGTGCTGATCCAAGCCTCCGACGGATCGGGACGCGGCAAATCGAAACTGAGCACGCCGCACTATGGTCAGTATATTGGCTGGCTGACGGCGGATGAATTGGGTTTGGCATTCGGACGCCAAACTGTGATACATGGGGCGCTTGCCTCTGGTGGACTCACTCTGCGTGTTGTAGAGGAAGCCCAACGACTTAAAGGCGTGCGCGAAAACGAGGCTGGCAAGGGCCAGCCGAAAGGATAGACGAGCTTCATGAGCGATAATGACGGCAGAAAAACACTGGGCCTCGGCGGTTCGCGTCCCAGCAATGTGAAGCAGAGCTTCAGCCATGGACGCACTAAGAACGTCGTGGTCGAGACCAAGCGCAAGCGCGTTGTGGTGCCCAAACCCGGTGGCCACAAGCCAACCGGACCGGGCGCAGGCCCTGTGGGCGACCCTTCTAAACGTCCTGCCGGCATTTCAGATGCGGAAATGGATCGCCGGTTAAAGGCGGTTCAGGCTGCCAAAGCCCGTGAGGTCGAAGAAGCCGCCGCACGCCAAGCTGAAGAAAAGGCGCGCGCCGCAGAACGCGAACGCCGCCGCGCAGAGCAAGAAGCCAAAGAACAGGCTGACCGCGAACGCGAGGAAAGCCTTAAGGCGAAAGCCGAAGAAGAAGCACGCGCCAAGCGCGAAGCCGAAGCAGCAGCGCAGGCCGCGGCGGCCGCGCCTGCCGAACCAACGGTTGCCCGGCCTGTCCCAACCAAAGCGGCACCTGCGGCGACTCCACGCAAAACCGAGCGCGACCGCGAAGAAACGAACAAAAAGAATCGCGGTGATGATAGTCGCCGCTCTGGTAAGCTGACTGTTAATCAGGCGTTGACCGGTGGCGAAGGCGGGCGTCATCGCTCCATGGCTGCAATGAAACGCAAGCAAGAGCGCGCGCGGCAAAAAGCGATGGGTGGTGCTGTTGAACGCGAAAAGGTTATTCGCGATGTGCAATTGCCCCCTGCTATTGTGGTGTCTGAACTGGCCGCTCGGATGGCCGAAAAAACTGGCGCCGTTGTAAAGGCGTTGATGACAAACGGCATGATGGTTACGCAGAACGAAACCATTGATGCTGATACCGCTGAATTGATCATCGAAGAGTTTGGCCACAAAGTTGTGCGCGTCTCTGATGCTGATGTAGAGGATGTCATCAAAGAGATCGAAGATGATCCAAAGGATCTGTCTGGTCGTCCACCTGTCATCACCATCATGGGCCACGTTGACCACGGTAAAACATCGCTCTTGGATGCGATCCGCAACGCCAAGGTTGTTGCGGGCGAAGCTGGCGGGATCACACAACACATCGGTGCCTATCAGGTAACGACCGATACTGGTGCTGTGCTGTCTTTCCTTGATACGCCCGGCCACGCCGCATTTACATCGATGCGGTCACGCGGCGCACAGGTAACGGACATTGTCGTTCTTGTGGTGGCGGCGGATGACGCTGTAATGCCTCAGACAATTGAGGCGATCAACCACGCCAAAGCGGCGAAGGTCCCGATGATTGTCGCGATCAACAAAATTGACCGCCCCGCAGCCAATCCCGACAAGGTCCGTACGGATTTGCTGCAACACGAAGTGATTGTCGAGAAGATGTCCGGTGAAGTGCAGGATGTCGAAGTGTCGGCCATTACGGGGCAAGGCCTTGATCAACTGCTTGAGGCGATTGCCTTGCAGGCAGAGATCCTTGAGCTGAAAGCAAACTCTAACCGTGCCGCAGTTGGTGCTGTTATTGAAGCACAGTTGGATGTGGGTCGCGGACCTGTTGCAACGGTTCTGGTTCAAAACGGTACATTGCGACAGGGTGATATCTTTGTTGTGGGCGAACAATACGGTAAAGTTCGTGCATTGATCGACGATCAGGGCAACCGCGTCAAAGAGGCCGGACCATCGGTCCCTGTTGAAGTTCTGGGCCTGAACGGCACGCCTGAAGCTGGTGACGTTTTGAACGTGACGGACACAGAGGCGCAAGCCCGTGAGATCGCGGATTATCGCGAGAAAGCAGCCAAAGACAAACGTGCGGCAGCCGGTGCTGCGACAACCCTTGAACAGCTGATGGCAAACGCCAAAGCGGATGAGAACGTCAGTGAACTGCCGATTCTGGTCAAAGCCGACGTGCAGGGTTCTGCTGAGGCAATTGTTCAGGCGATGGAGAAAATCGGTAACGATGAAGTCCGCGTGCGCGTCCTACATTCGGGTGTTGGTGCCATCACAGAAACCGATGTGGGCCTGGCCGAGGCATCAGGTGCGCCAATCATGGGCTTTAACGTTCGTGCAAACACGTCCGCCCGGAACACCGCGAACCAAAAGAGTGTCGAAATCCGCTACTATTCCGTCATCTACGATCTGGTTGATGATGTAAAAGCAGCGGCCTCCGGTCTATTGAGTGCTGAAATCAAAGAGAACTTCATCGGTTACGCCAACATCAAAGAGGTGTTCAAAGTCACCGGCGTGGGCAAAGTTGCGGGTTGTTTGGTTACCGAAGGTGTGGCGCGCCGCTCTGCCGGTGTGCGTTTGCTGCGCGACAACGTGGTCATTCACGAAGGTACTTTGAAAACCTTGAAACGTTTCAAGGACGAAGTGCCAGAGGTACAATCCGGCCAGGAATGCGGCATGGCATTTGAAAATTACGACGACATCCGTGCGGATGACGTGATCGAGATTTTTGAACGTGAAGAAGTAACACGCACTCTGAGCTGACGTTTGGGCATATACACACGAAAAAGGGGCTGCATTTGCAGCCCCTTTTTCGTGTCGTCACATTCGCGTAAACGCTTAGTTTTTCTGACTTACCGGTGTGCCGGAATAGACCGTGTCGTCAACTTTCACAGCGACACGTCCGTCGGCCAAATCTTTGACAAAAATGCCCTGAACAGAAACACAGGACCCAATAGTAATTGTACGCAGCATGTTCTCTCTCCCCAAAGAGTTTCGTTATAGTTTAATGAACATTTCGTGATCGCACCAGCCAATTGTTTCCCTAAACGCGGGAATTCGCCGCGCTACAGCGGGAATGTAGCCGGGACTATAGCCAGTCACGCAAAATGGGGATCAATGGAATATCTGCTGCGGGCATCGGGTATTTCTTCAAATCCTTCGAAAAAACCCACTTAAGTGTTTGATTTTCCCTAGGAGTCGGTGTGCCTTCCCATTTGCGGCAGGCAAAAAGCGGCATTAGCAAATGAAAATCATCATATTTATGGCTCGCAAAAGTGAGTGGAGCGAGGCATGAGGCCCAGGTATTGATGCCTAGCTCCTCTTCCAATTCGCGAATCAATGCAACTTCTGGTGTTTCGTCCGGTTCAACTTTGCCCCCCGGAAATTCCCATAGCCCGGCCATGGATTTTCCTTTGGGGCGCTGCGCCAATAGGATGCGACCATCTACATCGATCAATGCCACAGCTGAGACCAAAATGGTCTTCATGACCGATAATCCGCGTTGATCTCAATATAACCGTGGGTCAAATCGCAGGTCCAAACTGTTGCTTTGCCGTCACCGACCCCCAGATCAACAGCAATCGTGATGTTTTGCCCCTTCATATGCGTCGCTGCATTCGCCTCAACATAATCTGGATGCTGCCATCCGTCCTTGGCGACCTCGACCGCGCCAAACCGGATAGACAGCCGATCCCGGTCCGCCTCTGCCCCGGATTTCCCCACAGCCATCACGACACGTCCCCAGTTGGGATCTTCCCCCGCGATCGCCGTCTTGACCAAGGGTGAATTTGCAATTGCCATCCCATGTATCTTGGCCTGAGCATCTGACACCGCACCGGTCACCGCAACTTCGACAAATTTTGTGGCCCCTTCACCGTCTCTGACAACCTGATGGGCAAGGTCGAGCATGACATCATGCAGTGCATCACGGAAAACCGCATTGTCCGTGGTATCAACCCCAGATGCGCCAGTTGCGGCAACGATCAATGTGTCGGATGTTGATGTGTCACTGTCTACAGTGATGCAGTTAAAGGTCACCTCGTTGTTGGTGGACACCATGGCCTGCAACGCGGATTGCTCTACCGCTGCGTCGGTGAAAATATAGACCAGCATTGTCGCCATATCAGGGGCGATCATGCCCGATCCTTTGGCAATACCAGCGATCACAACCTGTTTGCCATCAATCTGAACAGCGGCAGAGGCACCTTTGGCAAAAGTATCGGTTGTCATGATTGCCCGTGCAGCGTCCGCAATGTTGGCGTCATCTAAGGACGCATGCAGCGCAGAAATCACCCCGGTCACACGGTCATGGGGCAAAGGCTCTCCGATCACCCCAGTGGAGGACGTGAATACCCGATCCTGCGGGATGCCACATGTTGCGGAAACGGCTTTGGTAATCGCCTCAACGGCGATAACGCCACCCTTACCGGTAAAGGCATTAGCATTGCCCGAGTTCACCAGAATAGCAGCGCCATCGGTCGATTGAACGCCCAACTTAGCCTGACAATCCAATACAGGCGCCGCCCGGGTTTGTGAGCGCGTAAAGACCCCGGCGATTGTTGTGCCCGGCGCCAACTGCGCCAACATCACATCGGTGCGCCCTTGATATTTGACGCCAGCGGCGGCGGTGGCAAAACGAACACCCTGCACCGCTGGCACTTCAGGAAAACGATCCGGTGCAAGCGGGGAAACCTTAGTGATTTGCGCCAAGGCAGGTTACTCCAGCCAGTTTGTGTTTTTCAAAACAGCCGGGTCGATCCCATCAGAGGCGCTTAGATCCACATCCGCAGCTTCGGTCACACCTTCGATATGGCTCTGAACAAGGGTTTGACGCACTTGCAGTTCCAGTTCTTCGCGAACGCTTTCCAGCTCAGGTGCTTCGGTCTGGCGGGTCTCGTTCAACAGGATCACATGCCAGCCAAATTGAGTTTGCACAGGCGCCGAAATAGCACCCGGTTCCATCTCAAGAACAGCGGCTTCAAAGGTCGGCACCATCATACCTTTGCCAAACCACCCCAGTGATCCACCGCCGGGACCGGACGGACCTGTGGATTTTTCGCGGGCCATTTCAGCAAAATCAGCACCCCCATCCAGTTCTTCTTTGATCGCGATTGCCTCTTCCTCGGTTTCGACCAGAATGTGAGACGCGTTATATTCCTGACCCTGCTCTTGCCCGGCATATTGCTCTTCGTAGGCTGCCCTGACCAAATCTTCATCCAAAGGCTGGGCCATGATTTGCTCAATTGCCTCACCTGCAGTCAATGAACGTGTCTCATTTTCGAGCGACAGCGTAACACGGGCCGGAAGGTCACCTTGATAAGTGTCCGACAACGCGGTTTGCTGTACCAATTGATCCAAAATTCCCTGGAACAATACATCATCAGGAAGCTGCTGATACTGCTCAGGCAGGCTGACTCGGGCCACGATCATGTGTCCCAGCGTAATGTCCTTGCCGTTGACTGTTGCAACCACAGTGCTCAGGTTTGGCTCCTCTTGCGCAGCAAGCGGAAAGGCCAATGTGACGCTTAATGCGACAGATGCCAGAAATGTGAGGGGTTTTTGCATGGATTGTCCTACCTATTGGCCCAGTGATGGGCTGCTACATTGACAGCGTTTAGTACGGCCCTTACATCGCCCTAAAGGGCGCACGCAAAGGCCATGTTCATGCTTCTATCTATGGGCTGAACCCGCGCTGAGCAAGTAATTGAGCGCGCAAGATCACATCTTCGTTTGGAGAAAACATGCTGGGTTTCGGAACTATCGCCAAAAAGGTCTTTGGCACGCCAAATGATCGTAAAATTAAGGCGGTCCGCCCCCTTGTAGATCAGATCAATGCCCTTGAGCCTGAAATCGAAAAGTTAAGCGATGAAGGGCTAAAGCAAAAAACCAAAGATATGGCCGAACGCGCTTTGTCAGGAACCGATCTTGATGATCTGCTGCCTGAGGCTTTTGCCACCTGCCGCGAGGCTGCGCGCCGGACATTGGGTATTCGCGCCTTTGACACTCAGATGATGGCTGCGATTTTCCTGCATCAGGGCAATATTTCTGAGCAGAAAACTGGCGAAGGGAAAACCCTGACCGCCGCCCTTGCGGCCTATCTGAACGCGCTGACAGGTAAAGGCGTGCATGTAGTGACGGTAAACGAATACCTTGTGCAACGTGACGCCGAATGGATGGGCAAGGTTTTTGCCGCATTGGGCATGACAACTGGTGCTGCGACATCGGGCATGAGCAACGAAGCAAAGAGCGCCGCATATAATTCCGACATCACCTATGCCACGAATAACGAGCTGGGTTTTGATTACCTGCGCGACAACATGAAATCGAATCTCGACGAGATTATGCAAAAAGAGCACCATTTTGCGATCGTCGATGAAGTAGACAGCATCCTGATCGATGAAGCGCGCACGCCGCTGATCATTTCTGGCCCTGCGCAAGATCGATCAGACATGTACGTCACCATCAACACATTGATCCCTTCCTTGCGCGAAGAACACTATGAGTTGGACGAAAAAAGCCGCAACGTGACCTTTACCGACGACGGTAACGAATTTCTTGAAGATCTGTTGCGCCAGAATGATCTGATGGAGGAGGGGCAATCCCTCTATGACCCGGAAAGCACAACCATTGTGCACCACGTCAATCAGGGTCTGCGCGCGCACAAACTGTTCATGAAAGACAAAGATTATATCGTTCGCGACGGTGAGATCATGCTGATCGATGAATTCACCGGACGTATGATGCAAGGCCGCCGCCTGTCCGACGGTCTGCATCAGGCGATTGAGGCCAAAGAAGGCACCGCAATCATGTCCGAGAACGTCACATTGGCGTCTGTGACCTTCCAAAACTACTTCCGTCTTTATGACAAATTGGCAGGCATGACTGGTACTGCCCTGACCGAAGCCGAAGAATTCGGCGAAATATACGGGCTTGGTGTTGTTGAGATTCCGACCAACTTGCCCGTCTCACGGGTAGACGAGGACGATGCAGTCTACCGCACTACGGGCGAAAAATACAAAGCTATGATCGACATGGTGAAAGAAGCGCATGCCAAAGGCCAGCCTTGCCTTGTCGGCACAACTTCGATCGATAAATCTGAACAGTTGAGCCAGATGTTGAAGGCCGACGGCATTGAACACAACGTCCTGAATGCCCGCCAACACGAACAAGAAGCGCAGATTATTGCGGATGCAGGCAAGTTGGGAGCGGTCACCATCGCGACCAATATGGCGGGACGCGGCACTGATATTCAATTGGGCGGGAACGTTGACCGCAAAGTCCTTGAAGCATTGGATGCCGATCCTGAAGCTGATCCAGAAACGGTGCGCGCACGTATCGAAGCTGAAACCGCTGATGAAAAGCATAAGGTGCTGGAAGCTGGCGGATTGTTTGTTTTGGCTTCTGAACGTCACGAGTCACGACGCATCGACAACCAGCTGCGCGGTCGTTCTGGCCGCCAGGGGGATCCGGGTCGCACGTCTTTCTTCTTGTCCTTAGAAGACGATCTCATGCGGATTTTCGGCTCTGAACGGCTTGAAAAGGTTTTGACCACACTGGGCCTGAAGGAAGGCGAAGCAATTGTGCACCCTTGGGTAAACAAATCGCTGGAACGGGCACAGGCAAAAGTCGAAGGCCGCAACTTTGACATCCGCAAACAGCTGTTGAAATTCGACGACGTGATGAACGAACAGCGCAAGGTGATCTTTGGTCAGCGCCGCGATATCATGGAAGGCGATGATCTTTCTGAGGTCGTGACCGATATGCGCCATCAGGTGATCGACGACCTTATCGATACCTATATGCCGCCAAAAACCTATGCGGATCAATGGGACACCCAAGGATTTCAGGAAGGTGTCGCCGAGCATCTGAATATCGGTCTGCCTATGATTGAGTGGTGTGAAGAAGACGGCGCAGATGATGAAATTATCCGCGAACGGATGATCGACGCCACCGACAAGATGATGGCAGATAAAACTGAGCTGTTTGGCGAAGAAAACATGCGCAATATCGAAAAACAGATGTTGTTGCAGGCCATTGATGCTAAATGGCGTGACCACTTGATGACATTAGAGCATCTGCGCTCTGTTGTCGGATTTCGCGGGTATGCGCAACGTGATCCGTTGAACGAATACAAGAACGAGAGCTTTCAGCTGTTTGAGAGTATGCTCGATAGTCTTCGACAGGAAGTGACCCAGAAATTGGGGCAAATTCAACCGATGTCCGAAGAAGAACGCGCTGCAATGATCGAGGAACTAGCAGCGCAACAAGCCGCCATGGCAGCCCCGGCTCCAGAGCTGGACCCATTGCCTGCGCCGACCGAAGATGCGATCGAAGGGTTTGATGAGAACGACCCTTCAACATGGGGGAACCCCGGGCGAAATGAACCCTGCCCCTGCGGGTCTGGTAAGAAATTCAAACATTGCCATGGGCGGCTTTCTTAACGGGCCCGTATCTCAGGCCGCCCTTTTTTCGTCCAAATATCCTCCCATCATGGTCATATCCTGGCCCTGATTTTGCGCGATACCCTTCAAATGCGTTTCCGTTTGAAGGGACAGGGACATGTTCGGTAAGAAAGAAGTCATCACTGCTGTGGGTACCTTGGGGTGCGCCATTGGCATCGGTTTTGTTATGCAAAGCTCGGACACCGCAGAGGTACATTATGGCGAGCCAGAGCGAATTGCCCCAGCCCCTGAGATGCCCGAGCTGAAAAGTGTCGCTGCCCAAAACGCAATCTTGGATGTACAGGAAATCACACTGACCTCTGCGGAATTTGACCAAGGTATCACCGTTCCCAAGACGGATGATGGCGTCATCAAAGCTTCGATTCCAACTGCGCTTCCTGAACCGGATGTTCCAGAACCCGCTGTCGCACCTCTTTGTGATATCACCGCTACAGCCCACCCTATAGCTGCTGCAATGGTAACATTAAGCATGGAGGCAAGCTGTTTTCCGAATGAACGCGTCACCGTGCATCATAATGGCATGATTTTCACCGAGACAACGTCTGATACCGGCACCTTGGTTTTAACGGTCCCCGCACTTGTACAAGAATCCGTCTTTATTGTTGCCTTCCCAAACGGTGAAGGCGCCGTGGCGCAAACAACAGTAGAGGAATTGGCCGATTTCGATCGGGCTGTTTTACAATGGAAAGGCACAACCGGATTCCAAATTCATGCACGTGAGTTTGGTGCTGATTACGGCACCGAAGGTCACCTTTGGGAAGGTCAGCCCGGCGATATCGCTTCTGCTGTTACCGGAACCAGCGGCGTGATGACCCGACATGGTGACATCTCAGCCGCGGAACCGCTGTTGGCCGAGGTCTATAGTTTTCCGCGTGGCAGCAACGCCCGCGTCGGCAGCATTGCGCTCAGCGTTGAAACCGAAGTAACGACGGCCAACTGCGGGCTTGAGATCGAAGCGCAATCTCTTGAGATATTGGCCGATGGTCAGATCAAAACCCAAAATTTGACCCTGTCCGTACCTGATTGCGATGCAGAAGGCAGTTTTCTTGTGTTGAATAATCTGCTGCAAGACATGAAAGTCGCCGGGAACTAACCCTAGACTTTGAGGTCACATGCTGATTTTGAAACGTGCGGCGGCCCTCGCCGCACTCTTTCTTTTTTCCGCTCTGAATGTTGCGGCCCAAGACGTCACGCTCAGTTCGCGGGATGGCAAGGTTGAGCTGAGCGGCACATTGCTTGGTTTTGATGGTGAGTTCTTCCGCCTTGAAACCGAATATGGCCAATTGACCGTGGATGGCTCTGGCGTGATCTGCACCGGCCCCGGATGTCCGAATATTCAGGACTTTGTAGCGGAAATTCAGATGTCAGGATCCGCCACAATGGGCGCCGTGTTGATGCCTGCATTGATCAACGCATATGCGCAACGCAATGGATACACAGTTGCCCGGGAAGACACCGATCCAACACAATTTGCACTCCTCTTGCGGCGTAACGACACCGGGAAATTAGCCGCGCGTTTTGGGTTTCGCGCCAGCAATACAGACGAAGGCTTTGCCGACCTACTTGCTGATGAGGCAGATATTGTTATGGCTTTGCGCGAAATACGCCCCGAAGAACGGAGCCTGGCACGTGAAGCCGGGATGGGGGATTTGACCGGGCCAAACCGAAGCCGGGTCTTGGCTCTGGATGCTGTTGTTCCAATCGTTGCTCCGGGCAATCCCCTACGCAGCATTTCACCGCTGTCCTTGGCAGAGGTGTTTGCCGGACGGGTGACAAATTGGAAAGACATCGGTGGTCCGGACGCGCCAATTGACCTGCATATTCCCGACCTCTCAACCGGGCTGGCTCAGGCGATCGAAGATCAAGTCATGACCCCAGCAAATCTGCAACTGACAGAGGATGTCATCCGCCATCCAGTCCCTGAAGCGATCTCTGATGCCGTGAGCGAAGATACGCTCGCGCTTGGCATTACGAGTTATGCAGAAAGACGCAACACTCGGGTTTTGCCCCTTGGAGGGACTTGCGGGTTTGCATTGGATGCCGCGCGACGGACAATCAAAACCGAAGATTACCCGCTGACTGCCCCGATGTTCCTGTACTTCCCGGCACGGCGATTGCCCCGCGTCGCCCGCGAATTTCTGGCTTTCACACGTGGACCTGGTGCACAAAATGTGATCAGACGCGCGGGGTTTGTCGACCAGTCGCCCGAAGAAATTCCTGTTGATCAACAAGGAAATCGATTTACGAATGCGATCACTGTTGCAGGGCAGGATATTCCGCTGGAAGAATTGCAACGTATGACGTCAACCTTGTCCCCCATGGCCCGGTTAACAACATCCTTCCGGTTCGAAGCAGGCTCCGTGCGGCTTGATGCGCAATCCCGGTCGAATGTACAACAGCTTGCCCGGGCGCTTGAGCAAGGGCTTTATGATGCACGAAAGTTGCTGTTTGTTGGCTTTAGTGACGGGCAAGGGGCGGCGAAACCAAACCGTGACATCGCATTGCGACGTGCCGAAGCTGTCATGCGTGCGGTGCGCGAGGCCGCAGTCACCGCCAATTTAGACCGTGTTGAGCTTGGCGTTGATGCCTTTGGCGAGGCGATGCCAATGGCGTGTGACGACACCAGTTGGGGGCGGCAAGCAAACAGGCGTGTAGAGGTTTGGACCAGATAGACAGCGGACAGTTTACATGATCAAGCTACAGATACCCGGCACTGCGAAAACTCAGCTCTTTTGATTTACCGATAATCAGATGGTCATGCAGCGTAATTCCCAACACCTCACAAGCCTGCGCAACGCGTTCTGTCATTTCAATATCTGATGTCGATGGCGTCGGGTCACCGGATGGATGGTTATGCACCAGAATGAGGGCCGAGGCATTCAATTCCAACGCGCGTTTCGCAACCTCGCGTGGATAGACCGGGACATGGTCAACAGTCCCCTTGCCTTGCTCCTCATCCCCAATCAATACGTTCTTACGATCAAGGAATAACACCCGGAATTGCTCCGTTTCGTGATGGGCCATTGTGGTATGACAATAGTCCAACAACGCATCCCAACTGGATACGACATGACGCTGCAACACCTTTGCGCGCGCAAGTCGCTGTGCTGCAGCCTCAACTAACCTTAGCTCAACAATAACTGCATCCCCCACACCACTGACATCGCGAAGCCGGGCCTCGGATGCGGTAATGACACGATTAAAGTCGCCAAAATGTTCCATCAGAGTTCGGGCAAGGGGTTTTACATCGCGGCGTGGGATTGCGCGAAAAAGCACCAGCTCCAGCAATTCATAATCGGGCATCGCTGCCGCCCCACCCGCCATAAAACGCGCCCGCAGGCGTTGGCGATGATCCTTGATGTAAGACGGTTGTTTGTCCGACAATGGCTGCGCAACAGGTGCTTCATCAAGAAGGAATGGCAGGGATTGTTCAGTAAATTGGCTCATGAACAGAAATTTGCGGCATGTTGGTTACCATGCCGTTAACAGGTTAAGCGAACATCTGGTATTTTCGGCGCAAAGGGCCGCATGCGCACCCTAACAAAAGGGCACACACGCGGGCCTTTTAACCTTTCATCGAATCCCAAAACGATTTGACACTTGAGAAAAAGCTGCTGCTTTCGGGGTTATTTTCGGTTGAAAGGTCTTGAAATTCTTGCAGCAGTTCTTTTTGCCGAGCCGTCAGGTTGACGGGTGTTTCGACGGCCAGTTCGATGATCATATCACCTACGCCCCCCCCACGAAGCGGCGGCATTCCCTTGCCACGCAAACGCATTTGGCGACCTGATTGACTGCCTGACGGAATGGACACACGCCCGCGGCCACCGTCAATTGTAGGGACTTCAATGTTACCGCCCAAGGCAGCCGCGCTCATGGTCACCGGCACCCGGCAAAACAGATTTGGACCTTCGCGATCAAAGAGATCATGTTCGGCCACCTCAATGAAGATATAGAGGTCCCCAGAGGGGCCACCGCGCATGCCTGCCTCGCCCTCACCGGCAAGACGGATACGCGTTCCTGTTTCAACACCGGCCGGAATATTGACGCTCAGGCTGCGTTCTTTTTCGATCCGCCCTGCACCACGACAGGATTTACAAGGGTTCTTTACGATCTGCCCCATGCCGGAACATGTTGGGCAGGTCCGTTCAACAGTGAAAAAACCCTGTTGCGCGCGGACCTTACCCATGCCTGAGCAGGTTGGACAAGTCGTCGGTTCCGCCCCACCTTCTGCACCCGAACCAGAGCAGCTGTCGCATTGAACTGAGGTGGGGACATTGATCGATTTTTGCATGCCCGAGAAAGCATCTTCGAGCGTAACACGCAGATTATAGCGCAGATCCGCACCACGCGCCGCCCGGCGTCCACCGCCCTGCCCGCCTCTCTGCCCCATAAAGTCGCCAAACAGGTCATCAAAGACATCCGAAAATGCTGAAGAGAAGTCACCTTGTCCACCACCGGGACGGCCACCTCCGCCTCCCATGCCGCCTTCAAATGCCGCATGGCCATAGCGGTCATAGGCGGCCTTCTTGTCTCCATTTTTGAGAACTTCGTAAGCTTCATTCGCCTCTTTGAATTGCGATTCTGCCTGAGGGTTGTCAGCGTTGCGGTCCGGATGAAGCTCTTTGGCTTTCTTTCGGTATCCCTTTTTGATCTCATCTGCGGATGCGCCTTTGGCGACGCCAAGCACCTCGTAGTAATCACGTTTTGCCATGGATCATATCCTTTTTCTGGAACATGAAAGGCCGATCCGTCAAGTTCGGACCGGCCCAGTCATTGGTTCCTAGGCGCAGACTTAGGACGCGCGCTTGCTATCGTCATCAAGGTCTTCAAAATCGGCATCGACAATATCGTCGTCCACCGGACCGCCAGCCTCATCCGCGGCTGCCGCCACGTCTTCGTCCGCATCATCCTGCGCCGCTTTATAAATCGCCTCACCCAGCTTCATGGCTGCCTCGGTCACGTTCTGGATGCCGGCTTTGATCTTGCCTGCATCCTCTGTTTCCAATTCATCCTTAAGAGCTGCAATCGCCAATTCAATCGCCTCAACGGTTGTTGGGTCGACTTTGTCGGAATGCTCTTCCACAGATTTCTCAGTGGAGTGGATCAGGCTTTCAGCCTGGTTCTTGGCATCCACCAATTCGCGACGTTCTTTATCTGATTCCGCGTTTTCCTCGGCGTCTTTGACCATTTGTTCGATGTCATCATCCGAAAGACCACCCGAAGCCTGGATCGTAATCTTTTGTTCTTTCATCGTGCCCTTATCAAGGGCACCAACGGAAACGATACCGTTGGCATCAATGTCAAACGTCACTTCGATCTGTGGCATACCGCGTGGCGCCGGTGGGATGTTTTCGAGGTTGAAAGCACCGAGGATCTTGTTGTCGGCAGCCATCTCCCGTTCACCCTGGAACACACGGATCGTTACAGCGTTCTGGTTGTCTTCGGCGGTCGAGAAAACCTGTGATTTCTTTGTCGGGATCGTGGTGTTGCGGTCGATCAAACGGGTGAAAACCCCACCAAGAGTTTCAATACCCAATGACAAAGGCGTCACATCAAGCAGAACCACATCTTTGACATCGCCTTGCAAAACACCAGCCTGAATGGCTGCGCCCATGGCGACAACTTCATCAGGGTTCACCCCTTTGTGAGGCTCTTTGCCAAAGAACTTGGTCACTTCCTCGGTCACTTTGGGCATGCGCGTCATACCACCAACCAGGACGACCTCATCAATGTCAGAAGCGCTGAGGCCTGCATCTTTGAGAGCTGCCTGACAAGGTTTCATTGACGCCTTGATCAGATCGTTGACGAGGCTTTCCAGCTTGGCACGTGTCAACTTCATCACCATGTGCAGAGGCGAACCGTCTTTGCCCATAGAGATAAAGGGTTGGTTGATCTCTGTCTGACTGGAAGAACTCAGCTCGATTTTGGCCTTTTCCGCCGCTTCTTTCAAACGCTGAAGCGCCATCTTGTCTTTGGTCAGATCGACGGAATGCTCTTTCTTAAACTCACTCGCAAGGTAGTTAACGATGCGCATGTCAAAGTCTTCACCACCAAGGAATGTATCCCCATTGGTCGACTTCACTTCGAACAGGCCATCGTCAATCTCAAGGATGGTCACGTCGAATGTACCACCGCCAAGGTCATAGACCGCGATGGTCTGTGTGTTTTCTTTGTCCAGACCATATGCCAAAGCCGCAGCTGTTGGTTCGTTGATGATGCGCAGCACCTCAAGTCCGGCAATTTTACCTGCATCTTTGGTGGCCTGACGCTGTGCGTCATTAAAATACGCAGGAACAGTGATGACCGCTTGGGTCACATCCTCACCAAGATAGCTCTCGGCGGTTTCTTTCATTTTACCCAAAATGAACGCGGAAATTTGCGAAGGGGAATATTTTTCACCCTTGGCCTGCACCCATGCGTCGCCATTGCCGCCATCAATAACGTCAAATGGCAGGTTTTTCTTATCCTTGGCCAGATCCGCGTCATCGTCGCGCCGCCCGATCAGACGTTTCACACCAAAGATAGTGTTGTCGGGGTTTGTGACTGCCTGACGTTTCGCAGGCTGACCCACCAGACGTTCATCATCCGTGAACGCGACGATGGAGGGGGTTGTGCGCGCACCTTCAGCGTTTTCGATCACGCGGGGCTGGCTGCCGTCCATGATGGCGATGCAGCTATTTGTTGTACCTAGGTCAATACCAATTACTTTGGCCATATTTTCGATCCCTTTTTCTCTTCAAGGCGATGACACGAGACGCAGGCCCGTTACGGCACCCTTGCCCCGATCTGGTGACACCGAAAGCCATGTGCCTTCGGCGGTTCGCTGGGTATATAAGGAGCGCTGCAAGGGCTCGCAAGCGGTGCAAGGAAGATGAATCCCGGAATTTGCATGGATTTTTCGGTATTCGGGTAGGAAAGTTGGAAATATGGCTGCGTTAACGCTGCGAGGCTTTGAAATTCATAAAGAGTTTATCCCGCTGGAAACTCAGCGCCGCATCGTCGCGACGTTACGGAAAATCGCGAAATCCGCCCCGATGGTTCGACCCGAAACGCCTTATGGCAAACCCATGTCTGTTCGGCTGACATCCGCAGGTAAGTATGGATGGCATGCGGACAAAAGCGGTTATCGTTATGTCGCTACTCAGCCAAATGGACAGCCTTGGCCGAAAATTCCTGCCGATGTATTGAACATTTGGAGCGCGGTGACCCGGCTGGACCGGCAACCGGAATGTTGTCTGATCAATTATTATGGCGCGGATGCCCGCATGGGCATGCACCAAGACCGAGACGAGGCAGACTTCAAATGGCCTGTGGTGTCGATTTCTTTGGGTGACGAAGGATTGTTCCGAATAGGCAACACCACGCGCGGCGGCACAACAGAATCGATTTGGTTGCAATCAGGCGATGTTGTTGTGATGGGAAACGAAGCCCGGCTGACCTATCACGGCATTGATCGGATCAAATCAGGCAGCTCCAGCTTGTTGGACAAAGGTGGGCGGATAAACCTCACCTTGCGTGTTGTCGATTAAGTGATGAAACAGGGATGACGGCCTGCGGCAACTTGTGCATGATCCACAAAATAGCTTTATCGCCCTAACTCTGATCGGAGGAAAAGTGCGCAACTTCGCCGCTTCAATCTTGCTCATGCTCTTTGCTGGTGTGGTCAATGCCCAAAACTGTCCGGATTTCTTCCGCTTCGTGGATTTCGGCTTAGAAGGTCATGATGGTGTGATCTACCGAGGTGGTCCAATTTTTCGCGCCGAGAGCCTTAATGGATCGCCGCTTTTGCTGAGGGATCGTACTAAATGTCGCGCAATACGTGACATTGCGTCTGACGGTCACGGCAATCCGATTCCTGTTGTGACAAGTATCAACTATGACCCTGTGAAAACCGGCATTGACCTGTCCGAATTGCAGCTTTCTTTGGTGGAGGATGCTGCGGGATCAGCTGAACAGAACGCTTTGGCACATCGTGCTGTCCTTGATCGTTCGGAAACAGAACGCGTGCAGGGGCCAAACTTTATCTGCGCGCGACACCAAAAAGACGACACCATAAGCTGCCAATTGGTTTCCCCTTATCCGGGGAATATCGCCTTGGTAATTTATTGTACCGCATGGGTTTGCGAAATGCCTGTGTTAGCGGTTTATGAACAGATTCAGATCGGCGCGAAATGGCCAAGCAATATTACCCTTGTAAATGACCTCAACACAGCCGGAATGGCGATTTCCGATAAAGTCCAGAAAATTTACACGTTTCTGGACCCGTTATCTTAAATACGCATCGCTCGGTGTTAGCGGCGCGCTTCCCAGCTAAGGGATGCGTGACGGCGTGTGTAAAATTCACCCATGAGGCCAAGCATCAGGAACACAACACCAATCCAGAACGAATATTCCCAATTCGAATAGCGCGGATTGTAGTTTATAAAGGCAAACCCCCGCGCCTGATCAATCACGTGGAATAGAGGATTCCAGTCAAACATTGCCAGCATGAAGCTCGGCAAAGTGTTCGCGACAAACATTTTGCCAGACGCAATCATGTTGGCCCGCTGATAGACCATAGCAACCAATCCAATGATCGATGGAAACCAGGGTTTGAGTGCCAAGAATACCATGCCAATGCCACACCCGGAAAACCAAGCGACAAGAAGCATACCAAAGGCTGCGATGGGTCTGTCGATATCCAGAGGGGTCCACCCAACGTGATAGGCAAAAAGCACAATCATCAAGGACAGGACCTGAATATAGAGCGCGCCCAGAGCTGCTGAAAGAATTGAGATGATTGTATTCATCGGGGCATGTTGCATCATCGGGCTTGACGGGCCCTCAGATCCCATAACCGCGCCCAGTGATTTTACGTGGGTCAGGTACAGGAATATCCCCGACATGATATAAATCAAAAAGTCACCGCGCAAACCGACGTTGCGCATGCCCAGCACGGTGAACATCACATAAAACGCTCCAACAAACAGAACCGTCTGCATCACGTTCAACGCGACCGCCGCAAAAGCATTGTTATGCTGTTTTCGCACGGATCGCACGATGGAGTGATAGATCAGCTCCGCCATGGAAAAGGCCGACGATATAGCGCCCTGCGGTTTACGCTTTGACTGAAACATGTTGTCGTCCTTAGATAAAACCTGACTTTTGCACGGAATTCTTGCTGTTCCGTTATCTGAGCACCATAAGGTGGCAAGAAAGATGGATCAACAAAAGCCAAAGGAATTTGCCGCGTGAATTATGAAAAGCTCGTGAGTGTGATGCGCAGGTTATCATTGGAGGCCGGTGATAAGATCATGGAAATCTATGGTCGCGACGATTTTGAGGTGAAATCTAAGTCTGACGATAGCCCCGTTACAGCGGCGGATGAGGCGGCGGATGCTATTATTTCGGTTGGGTTGCGGGCTGCATTTCCTGATGTGATGTTGGTCACTGAGGAACAAGCGGCCACCCATACCGCGCGCGGGGATACGTTTTTGATCGTCGATCCTCTTGATGGCACAAAGGAATTTATTCATCGTCGCGGCGATTTCACCGTCAATATCGCATTGGTCGAAGATGGTGTACCAACACGCGGTGTTGTCTATGCGCCTGCCAAATCAAGGATGTTTTTCACGTTGGCAGACGGACAGTCTGTTGAAGAAAGTGGCGTTTTTGCGAAAGACACTGTAGGCTCAACAACGGCGATCAATGTTGCTGATGCAGACAATTCCAGCCTGATGGTTGTGGCATCGAAATCCCACAGGGATCAGGCGACAGATGACTACATTAACCTTTATCAGGTGCGCGACATGACCAGCGCGGGTTCTTCGTTAAAGTTCTGCTTGGTGGCCACCGGAGAAGCAGACATCTATCCGCGCCTTGGGCGCACGATGGAGTGGGATACAGCTGCGGGTCACGCCGTGCTGAGAGGGGCAGGTGGTGAGGTTGTCCGTTTTGATGATCACACGCCTTTGGCGTACGGCAAGGCCGATTTCGCCAATCCCTTTTTCATCGCACATGCGCCCAGCGTTGACCTGAAGTTGTCCTGATGTCCGTTCTGATCGTCATACCCGCCCGTTTCGCCTCATCGCGCTACCCAGGCAAGCCATTGGTCGCCCTCAAAGGGGCGACAGGCGCCTCACGAAGCTTGATTGAAAGGTCTTGGCGGGCGGCATCTGCAGTAGGCGGTGTCGACCGGGTGGTTGTGGCGACTGACGACAATCGCATCAAAGAAGCATCCGAAGCTTTTGGGGCTGAGGTTGTCATGACGTCGCCCGATTGCATGAACGGCACGGAACGTTGCGCCGAGGCCCACGCCAAATTGGGCGCGAATTACGATACCGTCGTCAACCTGCAGGGCGATGCACCGCTCACGCCCCATTGGTTTGTCGAAGACTTGATCGCCGGTCTGCGCGCAAACCCCCAAGCCGAAATCGCGACACCTGTCTTGCGGTGCGATGGGGCAACGCTAAACAGTTTTCTGGAAGATCGGAAAGCAGACCGGGTAGGCGGCACAACAGCCGTTTTTGCAACAGACCAACGCGCGCTCTATTTTTCAAAAGAGGTCATCCCGTTTACATCTGAAACCTATGCTGCATCCGATGCCACACCGGTGTTTCATCATGTGGGTGTCTATGCCTATCGTCCAAGCGCATTGGCCGCCTACCCGTCTTGGCCCACAGGACCCCTGGAAAAATTAGAGGGTCTGGAACAATTGCGGTTTATGGAAAATGGGCGTTCAGTGCTCTGCGTCGAAGTTGAAGCAAAAGGGCGGGAGTTCTGGGAGTTGAACAATCCAGAGGACGTAACAAAGTTAGAGGCCATGATGGCTAAAATGGGTCATGAATGACAGAATTGACTGTCAGTATAATCGTTGTCAGCAGGCACCGATCTGATGCGCTGACACGGTGTCTGACGGGCCTGTCACAGCTACAATTCAATGCCTTTGAGATTATTGTCGTCGCCGACCCCGAGGGAATATCAGCCGCTCAGGCGATGGCCTTTGCTGGCGATCTAAAGTTGGTCGAATATGATAAGGCCAACATATCAGCGGCCCGTAATCTTGGGATAGAACATGCAGCAGGCGAAGTGGTTGCGTTTATCGATGACGACGCTGTGCCAGAACCACAATGGTTGCGGTTTCTTGTGGCCCCTGCCGACCAACGAGATGTGGCCGCAATGGGGGGCTATGTGCGAGGTCGCAACGGAATTTCGTTTCAATGGAAAGCCCGAAGCCTTGACCGTTTTGGCGACGCGACTGAAATTTCAATCGACAACACGCAGGCAACAGTGCTGACGCCACCAAAGGGCCGAGCGATCAAGACCGAAGGCACCAATATGGCCTTTCGGCGCAATGTGCTGGTCGAATTGGGCGGATTTGATCCGGCCTATCACTACTACTTGGATGAAACGGATTTGAATATGCGGCTGGCCCGCGCCGGGCACATCACAGCAATTGTCCCGCTGGCCGAAGTGCATCATGGTTTTAGCGCCAATGCGTTGCGCCATTCTAACCGGGTGCCGCGTGATTTGTTTGATATCGGCGCAAGCTGGGCTGTATTTCAACGCAAACACCTTGTGGATACCGAACATGCGTTGCATTGGAAACGTATAACAGCCCATGAACGCCGTCGTGTATTGGGCCATATGATCAGTGGCGGACTAGAACCAAGGGACGTGCGCCGATTGATGGGACGACTTGACGCTGGTTATGCTGAGGGATTGGATCGCCCTCTCACTAAGGTGCAATTGCCCAAACACCCTTCGGCCCCGTTTAAGTCCTTCCCGTCGAAAGCACGCTCTGCTTCTGTCATCCGCTCGCGCCCTTGGCGATTGTCAAAAGATCGCCGTGCTGCCGCAGATAGGGTGAAAAGTGGTGAGATTGTCACCATTCTCTCATTGTCACCAACAGCTACCTATCATCAAGTCAGCTTTGACGTTAACGGCGTTTGGATACAGCGGGGAGGCACCTTTGGCAGATCAGACCGAGACACACCCCTCTTTCGTTTAACAACAAGATCACGTCGAAGTGAAAAGGAAGTAAGGCGCGTTGCCAGACAACGCGGGATAGGCAAGAACAACAAGACTGGTTGACCCTGTTTCAATCATAACACCTAATAAACTGATACAACGGATAAGATGGTAAAAAAAACGTCAGTAAGCTCTAAGGGAAACGATGCGTAAAAAAGTAACCAAAGCGATTTTCCCGGTGGCCGGGATGGGAACGCGGTTTTTACCAGCGACGAAATCCGTTCCCAAAGAGATCATGACACTGGTTGATCGCCCCTTGATCCAATACGCGATTGACGAAGCACGCGCAGCAGGGATCAAAGAATTTATTTTTGTGACCTCCCGCGGCAAAGGGGCGCTTGAAGATTATTTCGATCTCGCCCCGCAACTGGAACAAGAGTTGCGTAAAAAGGGCAAAGACGAGCTGCTGAGCATTTTAAAATCCACCAATATGGACAGCGGAGACATCGCCTATATCCGCCAGCACAAAGCGCTGGGTCTGGGGCACGCGGTCTGGTGTGCGCGCCGTTTGATCGGGAACGAACCATTTGCGGTGATCCTGCCCGATGATGTGATCGCGGCTGACAAACCGTGCCTACAACAGATGGTTGAGGCCTATTCAGAAACCGGCGGCAACATGGTCGCTGCTATGGAAGTCGCCCCGGAAAAAGCATCTTCTTACGGCGTACTTGATATCTCACGCGAAGACGGCGCTTTGGTGAAAGTCAAAGGTATGGTCGAAAAGCCGAAAGCCGAGGAAGCCCCATCAAACCTTGCCGTTATCGGGCGCTACATTCTTTCCCCAAGTGTCTTTCAAAACCTGAACCAAATAAAGTCAGGATCAGGCGGCGAAATCCAACTGACGGATGCCATCGCGCAAGACATCGATAAAGAGGACAACGTTTATGGCTACCGTTTCCGGGGCCAACGGTTTGATTGCGGCTCAAAATCGGGGTTCTTACAAGCCACCGTTTCTTTTGGCCTCGCCCGCGAAGAGCTTCGCGATGACTTGCGGTCATACCTGCGCAGCATCTCTTTAGACGACGGCTGAGGTTACTCCATATGAACCACGTATTGGTCACCGGAGGAGCAGGATACATCGGGTCTCATGCCTGCAAAGCCCTGAAGGCTGCCGGGTTCGTGCCGGTGACATTCGATAATTTGGTGACCGGTTGGCAGGACGCCGTAAAGTTTGGCCCATTTGAGAACGGCGACCTGCTTGATCGAGCCCGGCTGGACGAAGTGTTTGCCCAATATCGCCCCGTAGCAGTGATGCACTTTGCCGCACTGAGCCTGGTAGGGGAATGCATGACAGACCCCGGAAAATACTGGCGAAACAACGTCGGCGGATCCTTAAACCTGATCGAAGCAGCAGTTGCGTCAGGCTGTAAAAGCTTTGTTTTTTCATCGACTTGCGCCACCTATGGCGATCAAGACAATGTGGTGTTGGACGAAGACAGCGCGCAACACCCGATCAATGCGTATGGAGCCTCCAAACGAGCGATTGAGGACATGTTGCGCGATTTTGAAGCTGCGTACGGTCTGAACCATGTGATCTTTCGCTACTTTAACGTCGCCGGGGCGGACCCTGACGGCGACGTCGGCGAATTCCATCAACCCGAAACGCATTTGGTACCTTTGATGTTGGATGCGATCGACGGTAAACGTGACGCGCTGACTATATTTGGCACCGATTACGACACACCAGACGGCACCTGCATCCGAGATTATGTGCATGTTTGTGATTTGGTGGATGCCCATGTTTTAGGGCTACGTTGGCTACAAAAAAATCAGGGAAGCCGCGTGTTTAACTTAGGCACTGGTACCGGGTTTTCCGTGCGAGAAGTGATTGATCAAAGCCATGCGGTGACCAACCGTGTGGTTCCTGCGGTTGAAGGGCCAAGGCGGGCGGGCGATTGCACCAAACTGGTTTCTGGATCAGATCGTGCAATTGAAGAACTGGGCTGGAACCCGCACAGGTCCACGATGAAACAAATGATTACCGACGCGTGGAGATGGCATCAATCCGGCCATTACGAAGGTTAGAAATGACCCGGCTCCTTGATCTGACGAGGAGCCTGCGCCGAACAGGGCGCATCGCCACAGGTGTGGATCGGGTTGAACATGCCTATCTGGATCAATTTCTAGCGGACCAAACACCGGTATTCGCGGTCATGCGTACCGCATTCGGATATGTTTTGCTGGACCGAGATGGGATGGCTGCTTTTCAGGCTCGATTGCTGGGGCAGGCGGATTGGGGTGATGCAGATTTCCTGTCTCGATTACCACGAGGGCGCACTAAAACTTTGAGTCGGGCGGAAACCTTCGTGCGCTCAACCGCAATTGCCCGCGGCCTTCCTTCTCACCTCCGGCGGATGTTGACCCGGCATTTGCCTGTCGGATTTGGCTATTTCAACGTTGGTCATAGCAACCTCACGGACCGAATGTTGCAGGCTGTCCGTGATGCAAAGGGGCAAATCCATGCGTTGATCCATGACGTGATCCCACTGGAGTACCCTCAGTTTCAACGGCCGGGCACGATCCAGCCATTTGAAGCAAAGTTGCGGCGCGTTAGTCGATTGGCGGATCGTGTGATCTATAATTCCCATGACACTCAAAAAAGATCCGAAACGCAGATGCAGCCATGGGGGCGCGTACCGCCGTCGATTGTCGCTCATTTGGGGATAACCGCCCCAATTGCGGACGCAAGTACATTGCCAGCAGGTTTACCACCTGAGCCTGCTTATTTTGTGACGGTCGGCACTATTGAACCGCGCAAGAACCATGCTTTCTTGCTTGACCTATGGGCGGACATGGGGGACGCCGCCCCGCCCTTGCTCCTTTGTGGCACGCGTGGCTGGAACAACGATGCCGTGTTTGAAAGGCTGGATGCCCTCCCAAAGGACAGTCCGATCAAAGAGCTCCCCGGATTGTCTGACCCTGCCCTAGCCGCGTTAATTAAAAGCAGCGCAGGCGTCCTTTTCCCAAGTCTCGCCGAAGGCTATGGCCTGCCCCCAGCCGAAGCGCTGCAACTGGGAGCGCGTGTTTTATGCAACGATCTGCCTGCCTTGCGCGAATTTCTTAGTAATTCCCCGTCATTTATACCTTTTTCTGATAAAGAATTATGGTTACAAACAATCAGAAGATGGGAAATCAACCCGCCAGATGCAGTACCTTCAACCGCCTTTGAAAGCCCGACTTGGGCGCATCATTTCAAGGTCGTGTTAACCTCGACTTGATACTGCACAACAAGAGCGGCGACTTCCTTGGATAAATAGGTGGTGTTTGGGCATAATCCAATCATACGGGCTAAGGCTTCAACGTAAACGATGGCGCATCCGTGCGATCCGCAAACGGAGAGAGCTTAAGCGTGTAGCAATTCGAACCGGGCAAATCCGGTCCGATGACTTATTGCTGTTTTGCACCCAGCGCAATGAACGCATTCGCCTGCCCTATTTTCTTGATTATTACCGAAAGATGGGCATTGGCCATTTCTTTTTTGTAGACAATGACAGTGATGATGGATCACTGGATTACCTGTCTGATCAACCGGATGTCTCTGTCTGGAGCACCAAGGCTGGTTACAAACGAGCCCGGTTTGGCGTTGACTGGCTGAACTGGCTTCAGATGAAATATGCGCATGGCCACTGGGCGTTGACGGTCGATCCGGACGAGTTTTTGGTTTTTCCTTTCTGCGACACCCGGCCTTTGCGCGCCTTGACCGATTGGTTAGATGCGTCCTCGATCAAGTCATTCTCGGCGATGCTGCTCGACATGTACCCCAAGGGACGGCTGGATGAGCAACCCTATCAATCTGGCCAAAATCCGATTGATATTGCCTGCTGGTTTGACAGCGGCAATTACACCATGTCCCGCAATCATCAGTTCACCAATCTTTGGATTCAAGGTGGCCCAAGAGCGCGGGTGTTTTTTGCCGACGCGCCGGAAAAGGCCCCCGCATTGAATAAGGTGCCGTTGGTCAAATGGGACCGGCGTTATGTGTATGCCAGCTCTACGCATATGTTGCTGCCGCGAGGCCTGAACCAAGTATATGATGAATGGGGCGGCGAAAAAGCCTCCGGTGTGCTGCTGCACGCAAAATTCCTCGATACTTTTGGTGCAAAAGCCCAAGAGGAACTGGAGCGAGGACAGCACTATGCCGGGTCAGTAGAATACAAGGCCTATGCAGAAAGGATCAAAGATGATCCGCAACTTTGGTGCAAGTGGTCCGAACGCTACATCAATTGGCGACAACTTGAGATTTTAGGTCTGATGTCCAAAGGAAATTGGGCATGACCGTCGGGATCGTCATGTTGGTGCACACCGCTTTGGGCCGCGCAGAACAGGTTGCGCGCCATTGGTCTGCGGCCGGGTGTCCCGTGGTGATCCACGTGGACAAAATGGTCCCTCGCAAGACATATGATGCTTTCGTTGAAACATTGACGGACCTCAAGGATGTCCGGTTTTGCGATAGATATCGCTGCGAATGGGGAACTTGGGGCATTGTTCAGGCGACCCAAACCGCATCAGAAATGATGTTGGCCAATTTTGCTGAAGTTCGGCATGTCTATCTGGCTTCCGGGTCTTGCCTGCCTTTGCGCCCCGTTGAAGAACTGATCGACTACCTTCGGGAACGACCCAACAGCGACTTTATCGAAAGCGCAACAACTTCAGAAGTACCTTGGACCGTCAGCGGTCTGGATGCGGAACGCTTTACGCTGCGTTTTCCGGTTTCATGGAAACGTAACCGCTATTTATTCGACTTTTTTGTGGACGTTCAACGGCGGCTTCGGCTGAGCCGCAAAATGCCAAACGGGCTTGTTCCGCACATGGGGTCCCAATGGTGGTGCTTGTCGCGGCGGACCTTATCCGCGATTTTGCAAGACCCTGAACGTACAACCTATGACAAGTTCTTTTCGCAGGTCTGGATTCCTGACGAGAGTTACTTTCAAACCCTCGTTCGGCAATATGCGACCAACATCGAAAGCCGATCCTTGACGCTGTCAAAGTTCGATTTTCAGGGCAAACCACACATCTTTTACGACGATCACCTGCAACTGCTGCGCCGCTCAGATTGTTTTGTAGCTCGCAAAATTTGGGCCTATGCGGACCGCCTGTATGATGCATTTCTGACAGATGCCGCCGGCGCAATGAAGCGAACTGAGCCCAACCCAGGCAAGATCGACCGCATTTTCTCCAAAGCCGTTGAACGCAGAACCCGCGGGCGCGCAGGTTTGTACATGCAAAGCAGGTTTCCAAATGAGGACTGGGAAAATGGCGTTACAGCTGCGCCCTACTCAGTTTTTCAAGGGTTTTCAGAATTATTCGAAAACTTCGAACCTTGGCTTGCGTCTGCAACGGGCGCACGGGTGCATGGCCATTTGTTTTCAACCAGATCGGTTGAGTATTCAGAAGGGCAATCCGCAATCAATGGTGCCCTTTCTGAGAGCGCGATTTTGCGAGATTATAACACCAAGGCATTCCTGACCAATCTAATTTGGAACACACGTGGGGAACGCCAGTGTTTTCAGTTTGGGCCGTCAGACAATCAAGATATTTGCTGGCGGATCGCCAAAGATCCAAATGCGCAGGTGTCTGTCATAACCGGCGCTTGGTCGGTGCCGTTGTTCCGATCTAACCTCGATTTTGCTGAAATCCGCGCAATCGCTGCAAACCTGCAAAAAATTGAGAGCGAGCATATGGATATCCTGCGCTCGCCCTACACCAAAGCGCGGGTGCGGATCTGGAACATGGCGGATTTCATCGAAGCACCAATGGAACCCCTACAGGGAATTCTGGATGAAATTGGACGCACCAAATTGCGCCGCCTGTCTGAGGCTCCCAAAATGGTAGATTTATCAGGTTTTGGTCAGTTTCTGCAAAGCCTTAAAAATCAGGGAATGCACCCTTATCTAATGGGGGACTTTCCTGTTGAACGTGGCGTGGCCGCAGTTCCCGAAGCACCGCGAAAACCCTATCTGGTGCAATAAATTATGGTCAGCAAATTTCAGAGTTTTGTTGTATTTGCGGAAATGCGCACCGGATCGAATTTTCTGGAAGCAAATCTGAACGCCTTTGACGGAATTTCCTGCCACGGTGAGGCGTTTAATCCTCATTTCTTGGGATACCCCAAAAATGAGCCCATTCTTGGCGTGGACCTGAAAACACGGGATGCGGACCCTCGTGTGCTGTTGTCAGCAATCAAAGGGAATACAGCGCGGCTCAGTGGGTTTCGCTACTTTCATGACCACGACCCCCGCGTCTTTGATCCCATCATCCAAGATCAGACCTGTGCCAAGATTATCCTGACTCGCAATCCCGTCGAAAGCTATGTGAGTTGGAAGATTGCGCAAGAGACCGGACAGTGGAAACTGACCGATGTGAAAGCCCACAAAGCTGCCCAGGCGAAATTCGATCCACAAGAATTTTCTGAGCATCTGGAAGCCTTGCAGGCTTTTCAGATCACCTTGTTGAACCGACTTCAAACCAGCGGGCAAACAGCCTTTTACGTCGCTTATGAAGACCTCCAAAGCGTTGATGTCATGAATGGCCTTGCTCGGTATCTCGGCGTAGACGAAACGTTGGAAGCTTTAGATAAAAGTCTGAAGAAGCAAAACCCGAATCCAATTTCATCAAAGGTTTCCAACTATGATGACATGTTGGAAACGTTGGCTAAATTAGATCGGTTCGACCTGACCCGTACCCCCAACTTTGAACCCCGTCGTGGGCCAAACGTCCCGTCATATGTGGCGGCCCCCGACGCCGGGCTGTTGTATATGCCACTGCGCTCTGGACCGATGGCGCAAGTCATGCGTTGGTTAGCCGCTGTGGATAACGCGGAACGTTCTGAACTGCGGACAAAAATGACCCAAAAAGACCTGCGGCAGTGGAAACGCAAACACATCGGGCATCGCAGCTTTACCGTGCTGAGGCACCCGGTCCAGCGGGCACATGATGCCTTTTGCCGTCACATCCTGTCTGTGGGCAAAGGCAGCTATGTGCAGCTTCGTAAAACGATGATCCGACGTTACAAGATGCCACTGCCCGCTGATGGGCCTGACTCAAAATACGATTTGGCCGCGCACCGCGCCGCATTTGCGGCCTTCTTGGTGTTTCTAAAAGGTAACCTTTCAGGCCAAACCGCGATCCGTGTGGATGCCTCATGGTGCACGCAGTCGCAGGCAATTTTGGGATTCGGTGAGATTTCCCTGCCCGACCGGATCATCAGGGAAGACAATCTTCAACAAGAACTGACCGATCTGGCACGTGATGCCGACATCCAAGAAGTTCCAGACGTACCGGAACCAACACCAGATCAACCCTATGCACTCCAAGACATCTACGACGAGGAAATCGAAAAGCTGGCCGCTGATGCATATCAACGCGACTATGTGATGTTCGGGTTCACGCGCTGGAAATAGCGGTCAGGCCTATGCGGCCTTAACCGACTTATTTTCTTCTGTAAGGATCGCGTGCAACGTCCCGGCATCAGGATTGGCCCGCAATTTGCTGCAAATGGCGCTGTCCCGCAACGTGCGGGAAACCAATGCCAAAGCTTTGAGATGTTCAACACCAGCATTCTCAGGTGCGAAAAGCGCAAAAGCCAAATCAACCGGTTGCCGGTCCACCGAAGCGAAATCGATTGGTTTGTCGAGCAGGACAAAAGCACCAACAACTTCTTCTAAGCCCTCAACGCGGGCATGGGGCAAAGCCACCCCATGTCCAACGCCTGTCGGTCCAAGAGACTCACGCGTCATCAACGCCTCAACCACATCATCACTGTTCAAGCTGTATGCCGTTTGGACCAGATCACCGATGTCTTGCATCAGTCGCTTTTTGCTGGACGCCGAGGTTAGTACCTTAACGGCCTCCGGCTTAAGGAGATTTGCAAATTCCATACAACTCGCTCTGTTAACGACAGACTAGGCCTGACAGGTGTTCTTAAGGATCAATCCAGCCAATATTCCCGTCTTCGCGACGGTATACGACATTCAATCCATCTTTACTTTCGTTGCGAAATACCATCACCGGTGATCCTGTCAACTCCATCTGCATGACCGCTTCACCAACAGACAAAGTTGCAATCTTTGTCTGCATTTCCGCAATAATCATGGGCTGGAGTGTTTCAGGTTCCTGTGTTTCAGAATCGCCTTCTGAGGCGAGGATATACGAGGAAGCCCCGAGCATTTCAACAGGTTCTACCCGGTCCTTGTGGTGATCTTTCAACCGACGCTTGTATCGCCTGAGTTGCTTCTCCATTTTTTCGTTACAACCATCAAAGGCACCATAGATATCAGTGTTGTGGGCCTTAGCGGAAGCGGTCAACCCTGTGGAAAGATGTACGGTCGCCTCGCAAACAAACTCATGTCCTGACTTGGAAAATACCACCTGAGCATCTGTTGGCCGTTCCGCATACTTTGCCACGGATCCGCCGAGCTCTTCTTTTACGTGCGTTTGAAGAGCATCACCAATGTCGATCTGTTTGCCGCTGATTTGGTACCGCATATAGTCTCCTTTTTAGTTCACCAACACATAAATTCCACCCTACATGTGTAGAGTTCGAAAGCGTGTCAGATGCGGGTGTCTGGCCTTGCGTTCAGGTTGTTCAAATCCATGCCTTGGCAAATAGGCTTAAGCAGTATCGAACGGGAACGCAGTGTTACCATACAACTATCAGGCGCGAAAATCTGAACAAAGTCAATGGTTAGCACATCACACTACAGCAAATTTCGCTCTTGAATATTCATCAAGAATTAAGAAATTCTAAAGTTATCACCCAGATAAACGCGTCGAACGTTCTCATTTTCAACGACATCTTCGGGCGTGCCAGACATCAACACTTTGCCCTCATGAAGGATATAGGCGCGGTCTACAATTTCGAGCGTTTCACGCACGTTGTGATCAGTGATCAACACACCAATTCCCCGGTTTTTCAGATCCGAAACCAGATGTCGGATATCTCCAACCGAAATCGGATCAACCCCGGCAAAAGGTTCATCCAACAACAGATAGTTAGGGTCTGCGGCAAGACACCGCGCAATCTCTACACGGCGGCGTTCCCCCCCTGACAGCGCCAGCGCGGGTGCACGCCGCAGATGTTCAATGGAAAACTCAGACAAAAGCTCCTCTAACCGTTCACGGCGGCGTTTACGGTCAGAAATTGAAATATCGAGGATCGCTGAGATATTGTCCTGCACGCTCAATCCGCGGAAAATGCTCATTTCCTGCGGAAGATATCCGATACCCAACTGGGCACGGCGATACATAGGCAAGGTGGTTACATCCTTGCCGTCAACAAACACTGTGCCGCCTTCTGGGGTAACCAGACCAGCGACTGCATAAAATGTTGTCGTCTTTCCTGACCCGTTTGGCCCCAAAAGAGCAACGACCTCACCCCGATTGAGATGCATAGAGAAATCACGGATGACGACTTTTTTACGATATGATTTACGCAAATGATCAATTTGCAAGCCCGCGCCACCCGTCGCGACCTTCAACTTAGGAGGCGTCATCAGTTACCGCCACCTGTCTGAATGATCGTTTTAACACGCCCTGCCATCTGCGCTGTACCATCAGAAAGCTGTACCGTCATGCGATCCCCGCTCAGCGCATTAAGCCCCTGATCCAGTAGCACATTACCAGTCATAACAATCACACCATCAGCAATGGAGTAATCAGCCCGATCCGCTTCGGCGGCATCCGGCCCAGAAACAAGCGTCACGCCGCCCGTCGCTTCCATCCGTTCAATCGCACTTTGATCTTCCAGATAAACAACCTTTACGCGCGGTGCTGACAGCCGCATCTCCCCTTGTCCAATCAGAACATTGCCCGTGAAAATAGCAATACCCGTCTCTTGATCGACGGAAAGATTATCTGATGTAACCTCAACCGGGAGGTCCGAGTCTTGCTTGAACGAACCAAATGCAACGTTTGTACCCTGCGCAAAGGCCGGCAAGGCGACAAGGGACAAGAACAAGGGAAGAATAAGATTTCTTAACGTTATCACTGGGTCACTCTTCTGTTGGTTTCGGCACGTATATCAGCTTAACGCCATTTGTGAAAATCAATTGAGCAGGCGTGTCTCCTTTACCCGCAGACAGCATCATTGCACCGGCATCCAATGTACCAAGGGGGCCATTTGCCGCCACGGGACCCGGCGATTCAACATTCAACGTCGACATTTGAGTGACCAGATGGTCGCTTTCGATCACATATCCTGTAGAGGTAGTGATGGTCACATCTTCTTCAAGGTCTGCGCGGTTTGCTGCGATATCAAACCGCCCCCGTGCGGAAGTCACCACAAATTTGGAACCCGAGACAAGATCCATGATGATTTCAACAACTTCTGCCTCGTTCGCACCGGTTTGACCCCTGGGGGTGATCAGCGTGTCCGCGCTGAAAGAAAGCTCATCCCCATCTGCCGTTACGCTGTAATAGATCGGCCCGGTCACCTGTTGATCACGCAAACGGTCTTGAATCTCTTTGTCCGCAAAAGGAATCACAGTCTCTGGATCAACGACCCGGCTTAGTAGGAACAGCGTCGACAACAAAGCCAGCGCGAGAAGCGGCAACAACACTTTGAGCCACCCAACCAACCTAGAATATCGGTCGACCTGCACAGCGCCTATCCTAACCCAACGCGCAGGCAATCATGGATATGCAACAACCCCACAGGCAAATCAGGATCTGCGGGATCAACAACCATCAAGCACGTAATTTTATGCGCGTTCATCACCCCAACAGCTTTTTCGGCCAAGGCGTCCGGAGAAATGGTGATTGGATCAGATGTCATGACATCGCGCGCCTTGAGCGACAAAAGTCCTTCCATATGGCGGCTCAGATCCCCATTTGTAATGATCCCTTTCAGCCCACCATCAGCGTTTGTCACACCGGTTACACCAAAACCCTTACCCGCGATCTCGTTTAATGCAGCCGCCATGTTGGCGTCTTCGGTAACCAGCGGAATGGCGTCATCTTGGTGCATCAAATCGCGCACAAGGTTCAGACGCGCCCCAAGTTTGCCACCCGGATGGAAGTCACGGAAATGTTCTGCAGTAAATGCGCGGTGCTCCATCAATGCGATCGCCAAAGCGTCACCCATGGCCAAAGTCATTGTTGTTGAACTTGTCGGAACAACGCCGGTGCCGCAGGCCTCATCGATCTGAGGCAGAAGCAAGACGATGTCGGATTGGCGGCCCAGCGTGCTGTCTTCGCGACTGGTCAGGCCGATCAATGGAATCTCATACCGTCTTGAATATGTGATCAGGTTTCCCAATTCCGGAGCCTCACCAGAATTGGATATGCCCAAAACCACATCGTTGCGTGTGATCATACCCAAATCGCCATGGCTTGCTTCGGCCGGGTGCACAAATTGTGCCGGCGTTCCAGTACTGGCAAGCGTCGCCGCGATCTTATTCGCGATATGTCCTGATTTCCCAATACCAGTCACGATCACGCGGCCTTTGGTTTCCCGCATCAGATCAATTGCAGCGCAGAACCGATCATCAAGCCTATCTGCCAAAGCGATCAACGCGTCTGCCTCAGCACGGATCACCCGCGCGGCTGTATCAATGAAAGGTGTCTTCATGAATGTGCAAAGATATCCGTGTCGGGCCATCCTTCAAGGTCCAGGCGGGCACGCATCGGCAGGAAATCCCAACAGGCCTGTGCAATCTCCATCCGACCCTCACGTTCAAGCATTTTGTTCAACGCATCGCGTAATTGGTGCAGGTATAGTACGTCCGATGCAGCGTAGTCGATCTGTGCCTTGGTCAGTTTTGCGGCCCCCCAATCACTGGATTGCTGTTGTTTGGAAAGATCGATGCTCAACAATTCTTGCAGCAATTTCGCCAACCCATGACGGTCCGTATATGTCCGTACAAGACGGCTTGCGATCTTGGTACAATAGACCGGTGCAGCGGTGGCGCCAAAAGCGTTCAGCATTGCCGCAATGTCGAAACGCCCATAATGAAAAAGTTTGAGCACATCAGGATCTTCGAGAAGGCGACATAGGTTTGGTGCTTTTGTTTGTCCAAGGGAGACCCGAACAAGGTGAGCGTGCCCATCCCCGCCTGACAGTTGCACAACACACAACCGATCACGGTGCGGATGCAACCCCATGGTTTCACAATCAATGGCAACCATCGAGCCAAGATCAAGATCATCCGGCAGGTCATTTTGATAAAGGTAATTTGTCATGATGTCCGCTATAACCTGCATAGGAGCTCTGGGGAAGCGCGGGTTGGCTTCTCGTGAGGGGACCGCGAATTCTGCGCAATATCTAAAGACGGTTGGATCGTCTCCCGTTTTGGCGGCAATCCGGGATCAGTGATCTGTTTGTAGTCAAGCAAAGAACCAACGTTTGATGAACAGATTGATAGCCGATCCAACCGAACCGGTTCTTGCAACACCAGCTGGCGTCAGACGTTTTAGCGCAATTTCGCTATCTGTGGTTACGGTCTCTAACAAGGTCGGCCTCTTGGTTACGCTTCACTAAATGAAATAGGCTTCTGCCCCGTCAGTCCTGTCACCTTTCATGTCTGCCGGAACTGTGTACCCTGTTATGCCCGCTCTAATATCAACGCGACACCTTGCCCTACACCGACACACATCGTGCACAGCGCATACCGCGTCTGAGTACGTTGGAGTTGTAATGCAGCGGTCATCACCAGGCGCGCGCCCGACATGCCGAGCGGATGCCCAATAGCGATTGCCCCACCATTGGCATTAACGTGCGGTGCGTCGTCAGGCACGCCCAACGCCCGCAAGGTCGCGAGGCCCTGTGACGCGAAAGCTTCGTTGAGCTCGATAACGTCCATTTGTTCGATGCCTAGCCCAGCGCGGGCAAGCACTTTTTGGCACGCAGGGACAGGGCCAATCCCCATCACACGAGGCTCAACCCCGGCTGCGGACATGGCAACAACGCGCGCAATTGGCGTCAGGTTGTGATCTTTGGTCGCTTGCTCAGACGCCATCAACAATGCCGCTGCGCCATCGTTCACACCTGACGCATTCCCCGCAGTTACGGTGTGCCCGGGGCCGTTAATCCCGCGCAACTTTGCCAATTTGTCGGCTTGTGTGTCTGGGCGCGGATGTTCATCGCTATCGACAACAAGTGCATCACCCTTACGTTGTGGGATGGTGACGGGGGTAATTTCATCCGCAAAAACACCTGCTGCAGCGGCCGCGGCCCAACGTTGCTGACTGCGCAAAGCAAACGCATCTTGGTCTGCACGATTAACTTCGTAGTCTTCTGCAACGTTATCCGCTGTTTGCGGCATTGAATCGGTGCCATATCGTGCTTCCATCTTTGGATTCACAAACCGCCAGCCAATGGTCGTGTCATAAACTTCGGCACTTCTGGAGAAACTGGTTTCTGCTTTGGGCATGACAAAAGGTGCCCGCGTCATGCTTTCCACGCCACCGGCAATAGCCAGATCAATGTCCCCCGCCCGTATCGCCCGGGCCGCCATACCAACCGCATCCATACCGGAAGCACACAAGCGATTGATCGTCGCGCCAGGTACATCGACAGGCAAACCAGCCAACAAAGAAGCCATTCGTGCGACATTGCGGTTATCTTCGCCTGCCTGATTTGCACAGCCAAAGATCACATCATCAACAAGGGTCCAATCAACATCCGGGTTTCGCGCGATCAGAGCCGCAATCGGCACAGCAGCCAGATCATCCGCTCTGACGGATGAGAGGGCCCCACCAAAGCGACCTATTGGTGTCCGTTGCGCGTCGCAAATGAATGCCATCTTACTCACTCCTTTAAGTAAAGCTGTACCTAAAGGTCTGAAGGATGTGATACAAGATTGCCGTTACTGAGTAATGGCGCGGGTCAATTTTTGCTAACTCTTTGGATGTCCTGATCCTCTGAACAGGCGTCAACCAATGCCCGTACGATACCCATCCCCTGTCGACTATACCGATGGTCGACATCAACGAAATTCAAATTCAATGCCTGTTTTTGTGAAGCGAATTGCCGTGCCTGCGCTGCACGGACGACCTGTTTGATATCACCGACTGTGCGCTGAACCGTGCGACAAACCGCGTGCAAACGCATGATCCGGTCCTCGTCCATCGGTGTCACCCGAGCTTCGGTTGTCGCATTACTGAACGCACTGCATAAATTTTCAAGTTGAAGGTCTGCTATAGAAGAGAAGTAACGCACATCCTCAAATGCCAACCGATCCTCAAAGGCGACACGTTCATTTGGCACCTTGATCGCTGTTGCAATGACACGATGATATCCTTCAGGACTGCGTGTGTATTGTAAGATTTGATCCCAACGGGATTCTTCTTGGTCTTTGGAGAACAAAAAGTCGAACCGGATGGTCTGCCCGGTCAACACGCATTGCTGGTAATACTCCATCGTATCTTTGACAGCCTTTTCAGCCGCTATTTCTTCAATCGATCGGCCGACCATATCCTGCCGTTGGACACCGGAAAGCTCTTCCATGGCGGTGTTAAGCCCGGTTATTTGAAATGCGCTTGAAAGCCCTTCGGTTTCGATAACAAACATCGGAACAGTAAAGTGATTCAATAGAGATTCCAGTTGCGCAACAGACAGAGTATTGAACATAAAATTTCCTTTTTCCGTGTAAGGAACCTAGAAACCAATGGTAAACAAAGTTTTTCCAAAATCGTGAAATTTGAAACTTATTTGGATGAAATTTGGAAACCATGCAGAAATATTTTGGCAAGACCCTGAAAATGTTCCTAAAAAGTTCCATTCCGCGAGTCAAAAAAATCTCATAAAATTTGTCGAATGAGGAGGAAATGACGGCTTTTTATCCCCCGCAAACCAGCAACAAACACCTTCTTTTGGAGGTAGTTTCAGCCGTTCAAACCGATACGGCTCAACTGATGAAATCGGCCGTCTTGATCCTGCCCCAGCAAGGTAAGGGCATCAATCACTGGCGCATTGGGCAAATGCGGCATGAACAATTGAGAAATTCGCGGCACCAAAGCTTCGGCTTTCGCCATCCCCAGACCGCCAGTTAACGTCATGTGGAAATTGAAATCCTCAAATATGAATGGGTACCCCCATTCCAGCATTTGACGGTCCTGGCGATCCGTTAGCCGCGATTGACGGCGACGGGCGATGTCTTCTGGACTAAGCGGTGCACAGAACCGCGCAAAATCTCTGACGACGTGACCGGCAAATGCCCGTATAGGGGCGGGGTCTCTGGTCGGGTGCAATGCAACAAAGCCATGCGAGGCGCAGACCTTAAGCCTCCCCAAAGACGCCGGTTGATGTTTGCCCCCAAAATCGACAACCGCCTGAAGTAACGTTTCTTCACTTTGACCTTTGGCTAAACGAAATGGCGCCCTCAGCGTGGCATGGAATCCGTATTTTTGAGGTCTTTTGATCAGCGATGGCAGGTCCAATCCGTCTACATCGGGATGTGGTACAGGCTTTCCCTCAGCTGAATCCCATCCCAACCAAGCGGCACAGAAATCGGCAAAGGCCCCAATCGCGGGCGTGTAGAAAATTGCATAGCGGTCAAACACCAAAGTCTCCTTTCGCGAAGGCATGCCATAGGAGATTAACGTTACAAATGCAAAACAATGGGTCCTGACCCAATAGAGTTAACGATCGAAGACGAAATGCGATGCCATCAGCGCTGTTTCATCAACCCCAACCAGAGTGATTTCATTTGCTTCAAGCGTTATCAACGCATCACCCTGCGCATCTGATCCGATATGACCATTGTCCAAATCGGCAAAAGTACTGATACCCGCGAAATCAAAAATGCCAACGCGCTCGCCTGTTTCCTCAATATTGAAATCGGTGATCACATCACGCCCGAAAGCGCCGCTAAATACAAAGAGATCCGCGCCCTCCAAACCCGTCAACGTATCATCCCCTGCCCCACCCGTCAGCTCATTGGCTAGCGCATTGCCAGTGCCTGTTGCGTCATCAGGGCTCAACAAATCCAAATTTTCAACGTTGTCTCGAAGAGTGTAGGTTGTAAGATTTGTTTCAACTGTATCGGTTCCCTCACCATCGTATTCAATCACTGAATCCCCAACGGCCGTGACACGATAGGTGTCATCCCCAGTCCCCCCGATCAACTGATTGGCCGCTCCATCCCCACCAATCAACAGGTCATCGCCATCATATCCGAAAAGGTTGTCACGTGATGTGCCGCCAGTCAGAACGTTATTTTCACTATTCCCAAGGCCGTTGAATAGAGCGTCCGTGTCATTGGTCAGGTTTTCCAGATTGTCCCGTAGTCGGTAAATGTCCGCTTGGGATTCAACTGTATCTATGCCTTCGTCCGCAAATTCGACAATTGTGTTGGTGCGATGAAGCACTGTATATCTGTCGTTGCCTGTTCCCCCTTGTAACGTATTGGACGCCACAGCGTCAGCGATCAGAATATCGTCACCCCCTAGGCCTACGATGACATCCGCCCCGGAACCACCGTCAAGGACATTGGCCTCATTATCGCCAATCAGCACATCGTCAAAATCAGACCCTGTTACATTTTCTATCTCAATCAGCGTATCTTGCGCACCGCTTCCGTTTTCTTGGGTGAAATCGCCATTGAGTTTCACCACCACTGCCCCCGTCGCATCGGAGTAATCTGCCGTGTCAGTACCCGCACCACCATTCAGAACGTTGCTCCCCGTGCCGCCAGAAAGGTCATCATCACCGTCCTGACCCAAGAGCGTATCATCGCCATCAAGGCCCAAAAGCACATCCGATTGTGCGGCCCCGGTGATTTGATTATCCGCGCTGTTGCCCGTCCCGGCGAATTCTTCGACGCCAACGTGGGTCAAATTTTCGACGTTGTCATTTAACGTATAGGCCGCAAGCGGCGTTTCGATGGTATCAATCCCTTGGTCTGTGCTTTCAACCACCGTGTCCCCAACGGTTTCGACCAAATAGGTATCATTCCCCTGCTGACCATAAAGCTCATTTGGGGCGCCGCTGCCCCCCTCAAGTCGATCATCCCCCTCACGTCCGACGATCACATCGCGGTCGCTCCCTCCGCGCAAAATGTCATCTAGGTCGGATCCAAGTATGATCCCCGAGCCAGTCGTGTCGATGCCGCTTTCACCAGTGACATTTATCGTTAGATCAGCCTGATCTGTTGCGCCGCTGATGTCTTGGATCGTGTAGGAAAAGGTATCAACCTCGACCTGCCCTTCAATCAATTCACCGGCGTCCGCGACATAGGTATAACCACCGTTCTCGGCCACTGTCAGGGTGCCAAATTCACCAGCAAGAGGTGTGTCAAATACTGCCGGAGCGTCTTGAATTTCGGTAATTTCAGCCTGATCAAATTGATCGTTGGACAACAACCCATTGCTTTGATCCGTTGAGATGGTGCCGGTCTCTCCTACCGTTGCGTCATCATCCACCGCATCCAGACCCGGCGCGACATCGATCGTGACCGTCTTAACGGCACTTTCATCCTGACCATCCGTTAGCTGATAAGAAAAAGACGCTAAACCAGAAAATCCTGCTGTTGGTTCAAAACCAAAATCACCTGTTGTCGTATCAATGTTAACGGTTCCGCCAACTGCCGAATTCTCGACGGCCAAAAATTCCAGCGTGTCCCCATCCACATCTGATCCGTTCAACAATGCGCCGTTTATTGTTGCTCCGGCGGGGCCCGAAAATGCTTCGGGTGTTAAATTCAAGACCGGTGCATCATTGACCGGGGTGGTGTCCCCCGGTTGCCAAGAGGCAATCGCATCATCCAATTCAATGAGCCGGGCTGCGGTGATATCTGGGCTGACCTGATCTTGATTGAAGATCAGCAAATCATCGAACTGAGGGATTGGTGGCCCGCCCCCAAGTTTGAGGCCAACACCAAGCCAAAAATAGGCATCCTCTGCCTGATATTCAGTGCCCGATGCCTCCTGATAACGCCGCCCAACAGTGTACATGGCATCCGCATCACCAGCTTTTGCCGCTTCGATGTAATTGTTGAGTGCAGCAACCGGATCTACGGGACCACCAAAGCCAAGGTCATCCAAAACCCCCAAACGATACAGCGCTGTCGCATTGTCAGGCAGGCTTTCTAGATAGGCCCGTGCAACAGTATAATCGCGATCCACTCCATCGCCAGCTGTGTAAAGCGTGGCCAATTGCAATGCCGCATCAGGGACCGTGCCATTTGCCGTTTCCAGGAAAGGAACTGCGTCTGCGGTGCTCTGATTGAAATACCGCCCAGCCCCAAGCCATGTGCCATAGTGATATGACGCATTCACGTCACCATTCTCTGCGAGAATTGCCACCCAATATACCCAAGTATCAATATCGCCGGGGATCAGGTAATCCTGAACAATCTCTCCAAAACTAGGCAGGTCTGGCGGCACTGCCGGGTCTGTTACGGTCAGGTTTACAATCTTTATTGAGGTCGCCACCTGCCCATCGGTGACAGTGTACCCAAAACCTGCGGTCCCAGCAAAGCCAACCGTTGGCGTGAATACATACGCTCCCGTATCTTGGTTGAGATCAACGGTTCCATTTTGAACACTGCCAATATCGATTTCAAAGGTCAGGCGTTCGGACCGATCTGGATCAATCCCCGCGCGAAGCCGACCTGTAAAAGCATCATCACCGACGATTTCTACGTCTTCGTTCCCGGCAAACAACAGCGGCGCATCGTTGATCGGCGCCACCTTCACAAGAACCGATTGTGCAGCACTTGTGGCAGTGCCATCACTGACAGTGTAGCGAAACGTCGCCACAGTTGAGGCACGGTCTGGCCCCCAAAAGTCAGGGTCCGGGGTGAAATCGAAACTGCCGCTGACGTTGTCGATGGTCACACTGCCATTCGATGCAGATCCACCAACAACCGAGAATACGGCCAGTGCCGGGTCAATCCCATCTGGTACTTCCAGCTGACCACTGGCGGTCACATCTTCATCCGTTTGCACCACAACAGCATAGTCTGTCGAGTTGATCGGTTCTGCTTCTGTTTGGGTCAGTATTTTGATATTCGCGATATCAATAAACCCGGTCGGCGCCTGATCAGGTTTTTCCCCAATCATCACCAGGTGCAGCGTTGCGTCCAGATTGCTGAGGGTGTCGTCAAGATCATACGGTACGTACCGTTTGCCCCAATCCCCCTGATCAGATTCGTAGTTGCCTGCATAGGTCCAGTCATCTGGGTTATTTTCAACATCAACCGTAATCGTGGCCCATTCGGTACCCAGTTCATCTATAAAATCACCGCCCGTATATGCCCAATTGGTAGATTGCAGGCCCACGTAATAATTCGCGACAACGTCTTGTTCTGGCAAATAACGAATGACCCAAAATGCCAGCTGGGCCCCATTGGCTTCAAAATCCTCAGTGCGGATGGTGATCTCAATCTGGGCGTCATTCAGATCCAGACGGCCGGGCGCCCCGTAATCAGAGAGCGACAAGTGTGACACAAGCCAGATCGGGCCAATGCCATCGATGTGATTCGGGTCCAGATCCCCCGGAGCATTCAGGCGTGTATATTCTTCGATGACGCCGCCGGGTTCTCGTTGAACCGAAGGGGCCATCCATGTCTTCCAGGCGTCCGGTCCATTTGCAAAGCTAAACTCGTACTCAAAAGGCGGCACCATTCGCGTCTCACATGTATAACATCGTTACCACGGCAGAAAATCAGACCAAACAAAACGTCCAGTTTTCCGCCTATACTCATAGATCTTAATAAATTGTCAACGCCTATAAGAGCCGCATAAGCAAGGGAAAAATCTGCACCCTTCGTCAACTATTGGGTCGGGATGTCGCCTCATCCCTCGCTCGGATCAATTGCCTTGCACTTTTGATGCCCCCCGCGCATCGTATCACTTTAAGGAAGGCAGCCTCGTTACCTTACCTGCCTCCGCTGCATATCCGTTCTGGTCATATCAAAGGAGAGAATGATGCGCCTACTCGCTGCCGCTGCTGCGGCTTTCATAGCAACCTCGGCTCATGCTGCCGAATTCACCTGGGCTGAAACCACAGATCCACAGACCTTGGACCCACACGCCGTCAACTCTGCGGCGGTCTTGGGGTTTCTTAACAATGTCTACGAAGGACTTGTCCGCCGAAACAAGGACATGGAAATCGAACCTGCGCTTGCCACCTCATGGGAGCCTATCGGCAACGGAGAAGGCTGGCGTTTCAAGCTGCGCCAAGGTGTGACCTTTCATGACGGGTCAACCTTTGACGCCCAAGACGTGCTGTTTTCCTATCAACGCGCGTCCTCCGAAGAAGCAGACACGCGCAGTTGGTTTGCCCCCGTTTCCGGCGTTACCGTTGTCGACGATTACACTGTCGATATCATGACCTCAGCACCAAACCCGATCTTTCCAGATAGCATTGCAAACTGGATGATGGTCGACGCCACATGGGCCGAAAACCATGAGGCCCAGCGCCCAAACAAGGACAACGGCAACTATGCTACGTTAAACACAAATGGCACCGGGGCGTTTAGGGTTACGGCGCGCGAACCGGGCCTTCGCACAGTGCTGGAGCCAAACGCGACCTGGTGGGACGAAGCCGAACATAACATCACCAAAGCGGAACTGACCCCGATTCAAAATCCTGCAACGGCAGTGGCCGCGCTGCTATCCGGGGATGTTGATTTCATCAACCCTGTGCCAATTCAGGACACCGAACGGCTTAAGGCAAACCCGGATGTCAATGTCATTCAAGGGATCGAAGCACGGGTGATCATGTTGGGATTCCCGCATGAAGCTGCCGCGTTGAAATATTCGGCAGAAACCACGGATAAGAACCCTTTTGCTGATGTCCGCGTTCGGCAGGCCGTTGCACATGCGGTGAATGTACCGGCCATCTTGCAAACCATCATGCGCGGCAATGCACAGGAAGTCAGCCAATTGGTCAGCCCAGCGATGCGTGGCTATTCTGATGCCCTTGCTTCGCGTCCTGCATTTGACCCTGAAAAGGCCAAGGCGCTATTGGCAGAAGCCGGATACGCTGATGGATTTTCCTTTGGTTTGAAATGCCCCAATGATCGGTATTTGAACGACGAAAGCGTTTGTCAGGCTGTTACCGGTATGTTGGCCCAAGTAGGGATCAAGGCCACGTTGGATGCGATGCCAGTGCAGAACTATTGGCCCGAATTGCGCGCAGATAACTATGACATGTACCTGCTGGGTTGGTCTCCGGGCACATTTGACGCAGAGCACCCCATCCGTTTCCTTGCCTCTACGCCCAATACCGAAAAGAAATTGGGATCGTGGAATTTTGGCGGGTTTTCCAATAATCGCGTGGATACGTTGTTGCCGATGATCCAGTCAGAGATTGATGACGGCAAACGCCAGATGATGTTGGATGAGGCGACCAAGATTATGCAGGATGAAGTGGCTTATGTGCCGCTTTATGTTCAACCTCTGGTCTGGGGTGCGCAATCCAATATTGAGATGTCGCAGCGGCCCGACAACTTCTTTATCCTGCGCTGGGTGACTGTGAACTAAACGCAAGTTACCAATATAGAAAGCTCCATAAAAAGGCCGTCGGACATGATCCGTGCGGCCTTTTTGTTTCTGATCACGCCAGTCACAAACTTGATGTGGATGTGCACAGGCGGGCATTCGGCCCCCGAAAACACTGACCTAATTTGGCAAAATACTGCCAACCCTGCGGAACGTTGCGGTACCTGGGACATTCTTGGGGCCCACCTGTCGAAATTCGCTTGCGCAGGCCGATGAAAATAGCCGATCTTGGGATGAGCCCAGCCGCATTTGAGATGGGTCTTTCGCAAGGAGAACCCAGCCAATGCGCTATGAACGCCCCGAAACGATAAGCGACGCCACGAACCTGCTGGCCCAGACAAGTGGCAAAGCTTTTGTGCTTGCTGGGGGGACCGACTTATTGGTCAGAATGAAGAATGATGATTTTGATGCTGATCTGGTTGTGGACATCAAATCAATTGAAGGCATGCGAACCATTGCCGAAACAGACGAGAGCTTTGTCATTGGGGCGGCTGTCCCTTGCGCCGCGCTCGGTGAGCATGCCTCCCTTGTCGCAGCTTGGCCCGGTGTGGTTGAGGCCGCAAATCTGATTGGCTCAACCCAAGTTCAGGGGCGCTGCACAATGTCGGGAAACCTATGCAACGCCTCCCCTGCCGCTGACAGCGTGCCAGCCTTGGTTGCGGCACAGGCGCAGGTCAAGATTGTCGGACCAGAAGGCACACGAATGGCCGCTGCCGAGGAAATACCATCCGCACCGGGCAAGACGTCGTTGGTCAAGGGCGAGATGATTGAATCCATTATTTTGACCAAACGCCCGGCAAATTCCGGCGATGCCTACCTGCGCTTCACGCCGCGTACAGAAATGGACATTGCGGTTGTGGGTGTCGCCGTTAATCTGACGCTTGATGCACAAGGAACGGTGCAAACAGCACGGGTGGCTTTAGGGGCGGTTGCACCAACCGTTCTTGTCTCGGACGCGGCAGCATCGGCATTGGTGGGTACAAAACTGGAAGATGCAGCCCTTGAGGCATTGGCATCAGCCTGTTCAGAGGCCTGTAATCCAATTGACGACAAACGCGGCACAGTCGCATTTAGAAAACAGGTCACGGGCGTATTGGCGCGTCGTGCGGCAACCGCTGCTTATGACCGCGCAGGAGGGAAATGATGTCTTCGATAGCTGTATCCACAACGATCAATGGCGACGAGGTCGAATTCCTGTGTCAGCCGAATGAAACTCTGCTGGACGTCCTGCGCAACCGGTTAGGATTGATGGGCGCCAAAGAGGGCTGCGGCACTGGCGATTGCGGCGCATGCAGCACAATGATGGATGGACGCGTTGTCTGTTCTTGTCTGGTCTTGGGGGCCGAAGCCCAAGACAGCGACATTGAGACCATCGAGGGCATGGCAAACGGCGGCGAGCTGCACCCGTTGCAGACAAAATTCATTGAGAACGCGGCCCTGCAATGTGGCATTTGCACCCCCGGCTTTCTGATCGCAGCCAAGGCGCTGTTGGACAAAAACCTCAATCCGACTGAAACGGAGATCAGGTATTGGCTGGCCGGTAATCTGTGTCGCTGCACCGGATACGACAAGATCGTCCGCGCGGTGCAGGAAACAGCCGCCGAGATGAGGGGAGAAAACGCATGAGTTTTGATGCCGCATACAAAGAGCAAAAGCTGAAATCCGTAGGCACCCGCCCCTTGCGCCCTGATGGCGTGGACAAAGTCACCGGACGCGCCCGATATGGTGCCGATTTCAACATGCCCGGCCAGTTGGTCGCGCGGGTGCTCCGCAGCCCGCATGCCCATGCCCGTATTGTCAACATTGACACCAGCAGAGCGGAAGCGGTGAAAGGGGTCAAAGCGATCATCACCGCAGCAGATTTGCCGGACCTCAGTGACGGAAACCAAACGCTTTATGATATCCTCGACAATTGTATGGCCCGAAAAAAGGCGCTGTATGATGGTCACGCGGTTGCCGCCGTGGCCGCGATTGATGCTAAAGCGGCCCGTGAAGCCTTGAAACTCATCGACGTTGAATACGAGGTTCTGCCCCATGTTGTTGATGTGGACGCAGCAATGTTGCCTGATGCCCCTGTATTGAACGATGCGATTTTTACAACTGGGGTTGAGCCTAAGCCGACCACGCCGTCGAACGTGCCCAACCGCTCCGAATTTGGGCATGGTGATTTGGATGCGGGGTTTGCCAAAGCTGATGTGATTGTTGAACGGTCCTACAAAACCGAACAGACCCATCAGGGGTATATTGAACCACATGCCTGCGTGGCGACCTGTAATCCGGATGGGACAGCAGAACTTTGGGTCTGCACTCAGGGGCATTTTGTGTATCGTCAAAACTGTGCGGATTTGTTGGGCCTTGATGTGTCCAAACTGCGGGTCACCTCATCTGAAATTGGTGGTGGCTTTGGTGGCAAAACCCATGTTTGGGCAGAACCAATCGCCTTAGCGTTATCGCGCAAGGCAGGACGCCCTGTAAAACTGGTGATGTCACGCGAAGAAGTGTTTCGCGCCACAGGTCCGACAAGTGCAACATCAATCGACGTAAAAATCGGCGCAACCAAAGACGGCAAGATCACTGCTGGCATGGCAACGTTGCGGTATTCCGGTGGCCCTTACAAGGATATGTGGGCTGAGCTTGGTGCGATGACCTCCTTTGCCTGCTATGATCTGGAAAACGTCAAAACCGTTGGTTACGAAGTTTTGGTCAATCGCCCGAAAACAGCGGCATACCGCGCGCCTTCGGCACCGATGGCTGCCTTTGCGGTTGAAAGCGCCGTTGATGAACTGGCTCAAAAGCTCGGGATGAATGCGGTTGAAATGCGGATCATGAATGCCGCCAAGGAAGGCAGCAAATCTTCTTATGGGCCGGTCTATGGCCCCATCGGGATTGGCCCGACACTAGACGCCGCACAATCGCATCCACATATGAAGGCCCCACTTGGCAAGAATCAGGGCCGTGGCATGGCTTGTGGTTTTTGGTTCAACTTTGGTGGCCAAACGTGCACCGATATGAACATCAGCGAAGATGGCACTGTTACCATTGCCGTCGGTACCGTGGATGTTGGCGGATCGCGCGCGTCACTTTCGTTGATCGCTGCAGAAGAGCTGGGGATTGATTATAGCAACGTCAAAGCTGTGATCGCTGACACCTCGACGCTTGGTTATAATGACATGACAGACGGCAGCCGCGGGACGTTTTCGTCCTCTATGGCCACCATTTCTGCTGCGCGCAACGCAATCGATGTCATGCGCAATCGGGCCGCAATCACATGGGACATCCCGCCTGAAGATGTTTATTGGGAAGACGGCCATGCCAAGGCAGCTGGTTCAAAATACGGGAACCTTTCACCGCTTTCAGTTGCTGACATCGCGGCCGAAGCGGGCAATACAGGCGGGCCAATTGCAGGGCATAGTGAATTGGTTGCCGATGGGGCTGGAGTGTCTTTTGCCACGCACATCTGTGACGTCGAAGTCGATCCAGAAACCGGCGCAACAAGCATTGTGCGTTACACTGTTATTCAAGACGCTGGCAAAGCCGTGCATCCGGCGTATGTCGAAGGGCAATACCAAGGGGGGGCCGCACAAGGTATTGGATGGGCATTGAATGAAGAATATGTCTATGGGCCAGATGGACGTTTGCAAAACCCCGGATTTCTGGATTACCGCATCCCGGTTTGTTCTGACCTGCCAATGATCGACACACAAATTCTGGAGATTCCAAACCCGAACCACCCTTACGGGGTGCGCGGTGTTGGAGAAACGTCAATCGTGCCTCCTCTTGCCGCTATTGCAAATGCGGTTTCCAATGCGGTGGGGGTTCGCATGGCGCATGTACCGGTATCCCCTCCTCGCATTCTGGCGGCGATCAACGCACAAAAGGAGAGCTGATGGTTGAAGTGACACTTTGGGGCGGGCTGGTGCCACTGGCTGACAACCAAAAGACGGTCACAATTGAAGCAACAACTATTCGCGAACTGCTGCGCAAGCTCCAAGATCTTTATCCGGGCTTGCGCGCGCCGATCAAAAACGAAGTTGCGGTGGTTGTTGATGGCGTCATCTACCGCAACGACTGGTCACAGGAACTGCCCAAAGGGGCTGAGGTATTCTTGATGCGGCGCCTCGCTGGGGGGTAGCCTTTTAAATTTCTGCAACCCTTCTTAAACCGGTTCATTCAGGGCGAACAGATATTGGTACCCATCAATCGCAAGCATCTCAAAAACTCTGCGGGCTTTGGGCGATAGCAACGGCCCAGGTTTTCATCGTCACCATCAAGCGTCCAGCTGAGGAACCGTGGTTCTTGAAGGGCAATCACCCCACTTTCAGCAGCGATACACTGTGCTAAGTCGCGCCTGTGCGCAGGTAATGGCGCATCCGCTCGGTGGGGTCGGAGCTCCCCTCTGCTTCGGCATTCAAAAACGCAATGGCAGCAACTTCATGAGCTGTCAGAACCTTGAGCACCGCCAAATCCTGAGCCGGAGCCATGGCTTCCAGCCTTTCAAAATCATCAATGTAATCCGGGAACTTGCGCTGCATCTCAGCAATCAATTCACCCCAATCGCCAATCGCCTCATTGGCCTGCTTGCGACCGGAATTGTGGAGCATTTCGCTGTCTCTCGGGGTAAGCGCATATTTCGCTAGCAATGGGGCCACAGCCTTGGCCGCAAAACGTTCAACATCAGCCAACATGTGCATCTTGCGCTTGCAATCAGGGGTGTCAAAACGGTCTGCGAGACCATCAAAATATGCCGCACCTTCCACTTCTTCCTCATAATACTGCAACAGCGTTTCAAGGTATTTTGGCGACAGCGCAACACCTCCTTGCTTCAGATACGCCCCCTCCCAGGTCTCGCCAACATCCACGCGGTCATGGCGTAGCGGGTCATCAACATCCGCTGGCGCATCCAATTCGCGTGCGTATCGGTGTCCCGCATAGACAGCGGCTGCGATAATGGCTGGAGCATCACAATCGCCAACCCGGGCAAGCGAAAACGGCGGGTCGTCCTGACGTAATGCCTGATAAAGTGCGTCGTTGGTTTTGCGTTGGGTGACCATGACAACAGATGTCACATTGATTTCGCTGCCTTGGCCGGAATATTCGCAAACCATCTTGGCCGTTTGTCCATCAAAACATTGCAGTGATTTGGACAGTTCTAACTGGACACCCAGCTTCATCAAATGGCTGCGAACGCGCCATCGTTCAGAAGTGTTTCCAGCCCATTGAGACACGGTATCGGCGGGCGTGACGTAGGTCACATCAAGACCCATCGCGCGGATTTTCTCGGCAATTACCCCACCCAGATAATATCCATCCTCATCATAAACCAACGTCGGTCCACTGGGCTTTGATCCCTCCATAATATCGTCTGGTGTGAGGATCTCTGGAGAGGTTCCTTGTGTGGCAACGCTGACATATCGCTGGCCATCAAATCGCTGTTTCCGCCAGCGTGCCCCGGTGGCGATCACCACGTGATCCGCCCCTACCGCATGGACATCCGCAGCCGACAATCGACTTTCCCGGAACACCTCGACATTTGGCATTTCATTCAACTGTGTCTCGCGATAGGCGCTGACCCGAATGTACTCCCGCATACCCGGCAATGACGCTTCGCGCCGCACCCGTCCACCAAGCTCACGTGTGGCTTCGGCTAACATCACCTCATATCCGCGACGCCCCAATGCACGGGCCGCTTCGAGCCCCGCAGGTCCTGCGCCAACAACCAAAACACGCGTGTCGCTGCCTTTGGGATTCATCTTTTCTGGATGCCACCCTTTGCGCCATTCCTCTCCCATTGTCGGGTTCTGCGTGCACCGGATGGGGACACCAATGCTATCGCCGGAGTAGCAGATGTTACACCCGATGCATTCACGAATGCCGGACAAATCATTGGCGTCAATCTTGGCTGGTAAGAAGGGGTCAGCAATGGAAGGGCGTGCGGCCCCGATAAAGTCGGTCACCCCTCGTTTGACCTGACTGACCATCGTATCAGGCGATGTGAACCGCCCTACCGTGACAACGGGTTTATCTGTGATCCCTTTGACGAAAGTCATATAGGGTTCGAGCGCCGCTTCTTTGGTGAAACGGGATGTTCCCATTTCGACGTCGTAATTGGTGATGTTGATGTCCCAAAGATCCGGCAAATCCGCGAGCATCTCAAACATCTCTCGACGCTCACCCGTTATCGGATGACCATCCTCGCCCTCCTGTTCATCCGCCGCAAACCGAACCGCCACCGCACAGCGATCCCCCACCGCATCTTTGGTTTCCTCGATTAATTCACGCACCAACCGGGTGCGATTTTCCAAGGTTCCACCGTATTCATCACCCCGGGTATTTCGGTGCGGATCCAGAAAATTGGCCAACAGATACCCGTGGGTCGCATACACATAGACCAGATCAAAACCTGCATCCCGTGCACGCACTGCGGCTTTGCGGTGCCAGCCTCGAAAGGTTCTAATATCCGTCTTATCCATAGCCCGGGTCTGAAACGGATGGCCGGCAGCATTTGGCAGACTATCCAACTCCAACGCGACCTCCCGGGTCAACATATTGGCGCTGCGCGATCCGCCATACCAAAGCTCTGCACCCGCCAAAGCGCCATGGGCGTGAACTTTATCCGTCATTAGTTGATGCGCACGTATATCACTGTCATCCCATAGCGACGCTGATGGATGTCGAAGATCATCGGAGGACGGGTGTATCGAATTATATTCGCTACAGACCACGCCCCAACCGCCTTCGGCTTTGACCTCCCGCATATCCGCCAACATCCGGGGACGCAGATAACCCATACCGGTGCAATGTGGCACCTGAAAGAACCTGTTGGGCGCAGTTACGGGGCCTATTTTGACAGGTTCAAAAAGGATATCAAACCGCGGATCACGCTTCATTTGTCCAACCTTTCCGCATTGCCAAAGCTGTCATTCAACCGCGCCCTATCGAAACGCTGACTCTCATTGAACATCCGGATCAAGTTATTCAAAATTTTCTCCTAGAGTTACCATTCGATATTCAAGTTAAAGCCTTAAGAATCAATATCTTGATAGTATTTTACTAGTTGAACGGTCATTCAATCTTTTGTTGCCAGCGCAATCGAGTCAAGTCCATAAAAACGCGCCCCCTTGCTTTTTGTGACCTAACAAGGAGACCACCACGACCGCGTGGCCATGCTTCGCGCGGCTGCCCATCTCCAAGACGCCTGATGATGAGAGGCGCAAAATGAATTTGAACGCAGCTGCATCACCAAATTATCCGCGTCTCTTCAAAGACTTCTCTTTCGGCTTAACCGCCGTCAACAATCGGAAAATGTTTGGGAAAAAATCTCGTTAAAGCGTGCAAGCAATCCTCACGACATACCTTTCTGTCAGATACTTTTGGGTAGAGCATGAGACACAGCCATGAACCATCTGATAGCGCCTCAATGGTCCGTGCGACCCGGTCAACTTCCAGGTCCTCATATCTACCGTCCTCAATCAACTCGCTGCAAATTTGGACAATGCGTTCATAACGTTCGTTGTCATAATTATTGTGTATCTTAAGGTAATTTGGGCGGTACTTGGCTTGCCCCCAAAAGGCGAACCACGCAGCCAGCCGCTTGGGCGTACAAATCTGCCTGTCAAAATCAGCATTAAGGATCGCGGCCAATCTATGGGCCGGTGTTGGTTCTGCCTTGTCGTAGTACCGCGTCCACACATCGTAGTGTTCTTTGGCAAGATACCCAAGTGCCGCGTCGTACAAGGCCTCCTTGCTATCAAAATAGTAGTTCACAACCCCGTGCGACACCTTGGCCTTTTCCGTGACGTGACGCAGGGTGGTGTCCGAAAAACCCCGTTTGGCGATAGAATCGATGACCGCCAGGATCAACTGATTGCGGCGAACCTCACGCGGTTCAGTTCGCTTTTTGACTAGGGCAGTTTTAGCGGTCATGCTTATTCCACCTCACCTATTGCTAGTTTTTGATCACGTAGTTCGGCCCGTTGCTGACGAAACATCAATAACGCCGCAACTGCAACACAGACTGCAATTACCAAGATCATAATGGTCGCAAGCGCATTGATGTCCGGCCGTAAACCCAACCGGATGCGCGAGAAGATCAGAATAGGCAAGGTATTTGCCCCCGGCCCCGTCACAAAGCTCGCTATGACAAGATCATCCAGCGAAAGGGTAAAAGCCAGCAACCATCCTGAAATCAAAGCTGGGGTCAACCTGGGGATGGTAATCGCGGTCAGCACTTTGAAGGGTTTCGCCCCAAGGTCAGCGGCGGCTTCTTCCAGATCTTCGCCCATACCGGTCAGCCGCGCTTGAATTGTAACCGCAACGAAGGCCATGGAAAAAGTGATATGGGCAATTGTAATTGTCGTAAAACCACGTTGGCTGGGCCAGCCGACAAATTCGTTCAGTGAAATAAAGAAGACCAGCAATGACAGCCCGGTGATCACTTCAGGCATGACCAGCGGTGCAACGATCATCCCCCCAAAAAGCGTCCGCCCCCGAAACCGCCCAAACCGAACCATAGCAAGGCCAGCCAATGCGCCTAACATCGTCGCAAAGGTCGCATTCACGAGCGCAATCTGAAGGCTGAGCGAAACCGCGCTCCACACTTCTTCTGAGTTGAAGAGCACTTCGTACCATCGCAAGGACCACCCGCCCCAAACGGGAACAATCTTGGAGTAGTTGAATGAATAGATGACCAGCAAAATCATGGGTATGTAGAAAAACGCCAAACCCAGTGTCAGCATGACCGTCAGAAAGCGGGAGCGATTGCCGGACATATCTATTGCGCCTCTGATGCTTTGCCTTGGAAGTACTGAAACACCATGATTGGGAGTACCAACAAGAACAGCAGGACGATGGCGACCGCCGCAGCTACAGGCCAATCGCTGTTGCGCGAGAATTCATTAAACAGCACCCGGCCGATCATCTGAACATTGCCGCCACCCAGCAAATCGGGGATCACATATTCCCCTGTCGCCGGAATAAAGACCAACAAACTCCCGGCGACGATCCCCGGAATGGTCAGCGGCAGCGTCACTTTGAAAAAGGTATTGATGGGGCGCGACCCAAGATCTGCGGCGGCTTCGTTGAGGCTGTTGTCAAGCTTTTCCATATTGGCATAAAGCGGCAAAATCATAAACGGCATATAGGTGTAAACGATCCCAATATAGACCGCGAATTCAGTATAGAGCATGCGTATGGGTTCATCGATCAAACCCAACCAGATCAACAGGTTATTGATTGTCCCCTGATCCGCCAGCAACCCCATCCACGCGTAAACCCGCAACAAAAACGACGTCCAGAACGGCAGGATAATCAGGAACAATAGGAGCGGTTTTGCCACCGGGCCGGAGCGGACGATCGCATAGGCAATAGGATACCCAAATAGCAAACATAGCAACGTCGACGTTACCGAGATTTTCAATGAATTCAGATAGGTGTTTAAATAGAGATCGTCTTCTAGAATGTAGGCAAAGTTATCAAACACAATCCGGATCGTCATGATCCCGCCGTCCGCCCATTCGATCATTTTGGTAAACGGGGGACTGGCGATTGCAAGCTCTGCGAGGCTAATCTTGGCCACAATGAAAAACGGGGCCAAGAAAAAGAAAAGCAACCAAACAAAAGGGATCAGGACAACAATGAGCCGCCAGTTGTTGTGCATTTTGCGGCTGACGCGTCGAAACCACGGTGGTTTTTGCGGCCCCGATTGTGGGGTGACATCGCTCATGAGCTTAACAACATCACGCTGGATGGTTCCCACGTGAGGTTCACTTTGTCTTCCCATGTGATGCGATGGGTTCGATCCATAGGCCGTGTTTGATTGGGGGCCACGACATCAATAATCTGGCCATTGGCCAACGCGATTTTGTAAATGGATGTCTCTCCGAGGTAGCCTATATCATCCACCACACCGCTGACCTGATTGGGTCCTTCCACGACATCTTGGGATTTGATGATGCGAATTTTTTCCGGACGAAGTGCAACCCATATTTTGCTACCCACTTTGACTGATTGCCCATGGTCGATATAGACTTGGGCAATATCCGTTTTGACCAGAACATGATCCGCGCCGTCTTCGGTCACGCGCCCTTCTATGATGTTCGCCGAACCAATGAAATCGGCAACAAAGCGAGAGTCCGGGAATTCATAAATCTCTGTCGGGGTACCTATTTGCTTAAAACGACCAGCGTCCATGACCGCCATGCGGGTTGAAAGGGTCATCGCTTCTTCTTGGTCGTGGGTCACAACGATAAACGTCACGCCCACTTTTTCCTGAATGTTAGCCAGCTCGAACTGCGTCTGTTTGCGCAACTTTTTGTCCAAAGCGGCCAGCGGTTCGTCAAGCAATAACAGCTTGGGTTGTTTGACTAAGGCGCGGGCAAGAGCGACCCGTTGGCGTTGCCCACCGGAAAGTTGCTGAGGTTTGCGTTTTTTGAAATCCTGAAGTTCCACCAGGGTCAGAATGTCATGTACCCGATCAGCAATTTCGCTCTTGGCGATCCGGTCTTGCTGCAAACCGAAGGCAATATTTTTCTCCACATTCATATGCGGGAAAAGTGCGTAACTTTGAAACATCATGTTGGTCGGTCGGTCGTATGCCGGCACATCGGCCATATCCACGCCATCGATAATAATGGACCCGCTGTTGAGTGTCTCAAAACCAGCAAGCATCCTAAGCAACGTTGTTTTCCCGCAGCCTGATCCGCCAAGAAGACAAAACAGCTCGCCCTGAAAGATCTCAAGATCAACGTTGTCCACGGCTGTGACATCGCCGTACTTTTTGGTCACACCTTTGATCTGAACCAACGGATGCTGGCCGTCGTGATCAAGCCAAGGAGCGCCGCTGACGGTTTGTGCAACTGTCACGCTGTGCCTCGCGATCTAGAAAATTGTACGTTGAAAAGGTGGCGCAGCCAAACCGCGCCACCTTCACGAATGCGAGGATTGATCAGTTGCCTGCCTTGAAATCAGTCCAAGTCCTTGTTTGCAAACGTTCCACCTTGGGTGGCAAAACAGCGGTTGTATACATTTTCTCCACCTGATCAGACGTGGGGAATGCGGCGGGGCTGGAGGTAACATCATCATCCACCAGCGGCTTGGCTGTCAGATTGGCCGTCGCATACCAAGTAAAGTTGCTGTCGGCAGCACCGACTTCTGGCCGCATCATGTAGTTCAGGAAAAGGTGCGCGTCCTCTTTGTTCGCCGCGTCCGCAGGGATCAGCCAACCATCGATCCAAAGCTGCGCTGCGCCTTGGCCTTCTGGTAGGAAAAAGTCCAGAACAACGCCAGTGTCTGCTTCTGCCGCGCCGGACATCGCCAACAACCCATCTGGGCCCCATGTCGTTGATACGCAGAATTCTCTTTGTGGCATGCGTTGGTAGGCATAATTGTCGAATGTCTTGATGAAGGGACGAATCTCAGCGAGCATCGCGCCAACCTTTTCGTAATCCGCTCTGTTGGTCGAATTTGGATCCAACCCCATGTGCGCAAGCGCCATCGGAATGATGTCGCCGGGGGAATCAAGGAAAGAGACGCCACATTTGGCCAATTCTTTCATGTGCTTTGGATCAAACACCAGATCCATTGAACCGATCGGCGCATCAGGATAGGTCGCAAGCACCAGATCGTTATTGTAGGTAACGCCATGGGTGCCCCACATATATGGTATGAAGTGCTTGTTACCCGGATCCCAGTCGCTTGCCAATTGCGCCATCAAAGCCGGGTCCATATGTTTGACATTGTCCAGCTTGGACATATCCAACGGCTCAACGATGCCTGCCTTGATCAGTCGGGCAGTATCACCACCGGAATGGCTGACAACGTCATATCCACTATTGCCCGCCAAAAGTTTCGCATCAATGGATTCAGATGAATCGTACGGATCGTATATAACCTTGATGCCGTATTCTTTTTCAAAGTTGGCGATGGTCTCTTCGCCGATATACTCACCCCAATTGGTAATCTTAAGAACGCGATCTTCGGCAAAGGCGGCATTTGCCAGCATCACCCCGGCGGCTGTGGCCAACGAAAGTCTAACGATATTTGATAAGGTTTGCATGTTTTGCTTCTCTTCCTGATTGTTGACTTTTGGAGGACCTCTTTTGTTACGAAACCTCACATTTGATCACCGAGAACGAATGCACTATTCCATATTTCTCAAGTGTAGTTTTGCCCCCAATTCTCTATTTACTATCTGAATGGTCAGTCAGAACGGTAAGCCTTCGGAAATGCTTGTGTCAAGCGACGCTGTGCCATCAAGCTTGTAGCGCCGCCTGCTGCACGTATTTTGGGCAGCCCTAAAACCTAGAAAACGGCTTTACCCTGTTAGGTAATTTTCTACTTTTCAGGAAAAATCTGACTGGTCGTTCAATCAGTACTTCTTGACGACGTGAAAATTATCCTGATCAATGTGGTAATAATTTCGCGGCGCCGAAATGCTGATGGACATCGCGACGGCGTCCCGCCGCAACTCTGCATCGGGTTGGTCATTTAGACACAGGATTGGATAAGAAGGATGGATAAAAAGGTAAGGGACACCACCATCCCTTCCGACTGGGACCGTCGCGGCCTGCCCGGGTGGTGCTATCACAGCGAAGCATTGTTACACCTAGAGAAAGAACACCTGTTCAAAACCCATTGGCAAATTGCATGTCATGTGTCTGATGTTCCCGCTCCGGGGTGTTACCAAACCTTTGATATGTGCGACGAACGCGCCATTATCCTAAGAGACGCTGACGGAGAGGTTCGCGCCTATCACAACATTTGTCGCCATCGCGGTTCGCGCCTTGTCGTTGAGAACGCAGGGCAGTGCCCCAACGCATTGATTTGTCCATTTCACGGGTGGGTGTACAATCTCGACGGCACGTTGAGGGGTGCGGCGCGGCCCGAAAGCTATCCTGCGATGGACAAACACGACTTTGCCCTGCGTCCCATTGAAATTGAGATCTGGCACGGCTTCGTCTTTGTGCGTTTCAAACCGGGACCACAGCCGTCAGTTGCTATGCTGATGATGCCATTTGAATCTGAGGCGGCAGCTTACAAGATGGATGGACATGTCCCGACTGACGGGATTTGGACCGAAGACTCCCCCGTTAATTGGAAATCGGTGCGGGATGTAGACAACGAAGGATATCACGTTGCGATGGCCCATCCCGCGCTGCAGGATCTTTATGGGTCAAGTTATATTGATCAGCCATATATTGATGGCATTTCACGCTCCGAAGGGACGTACACGCCTTCAAATGGGCGTCGATGGGCGGTCCGCAACTACAAAAAGCTATCAAAGCCCCAAAATCACCTCCTTGAACATCTTCACAAAAGCTGGATTTATTACGGAATTTTCCCCAACACTGTCATAGCGATGACCCCTGAAACGGTCTTGTTCTATCAGGAATTCCCGCTGTCCACTGGTCAGTCAAAATTGCGCAGCGCAACCTACCGACATAAGCAAGAAGACCGCCAGCAACGCGTTGCGCGATATTTGGCGGCACGAATTGATCGCGAAACCGTTGAAGAGGATATTCAACTGACAATCTGGTCCAATGAAGCTATGGCTTCTGACTCTTTCGAAGGGTTCTATCTGTCCGATCTGGAATACGGCGTCCGATCTCACCATGATCATTTGCGCAGAATTCTACCCGTTTACACGGTGCAAGACGCCCCCCATGAGGATCAGGTCGCAGTACTAAATGCCACAATGGCCGACACAATATCTCAGTGATTCACACTCAGGAAAACACATTGGCCCTCAACATGCAGAAGGCACAGCTATTGGCACAAGTTAGCGTAGCTGGGTCCGGCGCGGGCCGCTATGCGGCGGCGATGTTCTTCTACACCAAGGGCCTTATGCCGACAGACATGCTCGAAATTTACCGCCGCTGCAGCAAATTTGACCAAGAAGACCCCGTTAAGCTGGCCCATTTCGAAGGCGTTGAATTGCCTTCTTGGCTTGTCGGCGAAATGGCGGCTTCTGACACATGAAAACACTGCCACAAAACGCCGAAGTGATTGTTGTTGGCGCTGGGACCGCCGGGCTTGCAGCGGCGCAAGCGTTACGGAATGCCGGGGTTGAAACCTTGGTCCTAGAAAGCGCGCACCGCATTGGGGGGCGTTGCACAACAGATACAACAACATTTTCTGTTCCGTTTGATCGTGGCGCATCATGGCTGCATTCCGCGCCGATCAATCCATTGGCGCGTCTGGCAGAACAGCGCAGCGCCACATTGCACAAAACCCCTTGGGAGTGGTCTCAGGTTCAGACCGAAGGATATAATTTGTCCCGCGCGGAGGTCGATCAATACCAACAATATCATGACCAGTTGTGGGAGGTGATCGCCCAAAGAGGCGCGATAGCTCCCGATACAACCACAGAAGCGGCAATGCCCACAGGTCCTTGGACAGATATCGCTGCACGCTACATACCGCAGATGTTGGGGGGGGATGCCGACGTCACATCAGCCGAAGACACCTACAATTACGCAGAAGAACCCGGGGACTGGTTGATCGAAAGCGGCATGGGCGCCTTTATTCAAGGGGTACACAAAGATGTCCCTGTTCAGCTGAACTGCTCGGTCCATGAGATCGACTACACTGGCAAGGACATCCGGGTCTCAACGCCGATGGGTGCCTTGCGCGCCAAATACCTGATCTTGACAGTTTCCACTGGTGTGCTTGCGGCAGAAGCGATCAAATTTGTACCTGCCCTGCCAAATGAAAAAACAACAGCGATTGAACAGCTCCCCAATGGCTTGCTAAATAAGGTTGGCATTGAATTTGACCCGGCATGGCGCGGCGCCGGGCTCGGTCAAATGACCGATTATCATGCGGGTGGCGATGCGTATTGTTCTTTGCAATTTGGGTTTTACGACAGCGACCTTGCCATCGGGTTCGTTGGCGGACGCTTTGCCTCCGCATTGGAAAATGAAGGGCCCGGCGCCACAACGGACTTTTGCATGCAAGCCCTGCGCGCCTTGTTCGGGCAAGACGCGTTAAGCTCTGTCAAGCGGACGGATGAGACAGGCTGGCACAACGATCCAAACACATTCGGTGCCTACAGTTACGCAAAACCCGGCGGCGCAAACGCCCGGCGCATTTTGGCAAAACCGATTGAAAACAAAATGTTCTTTGCAGGTGAAGCCACCATGACGCACACTTATTCGACCGTTCATGGTGCATTCCAAAGCGGTCAAAGAGCCGCCGCGCAAGTGATTTCCGCCTTGTCCCAAGACCCACCGAAAACCCCATCTTATTGACGAACGGAGCATCCGATGGACAACACAACCGTCAAAAATTGGGACAACACCCATTTCATGCACCCTTGGGAAGGCATGGATGAAATGGGCGAAAATGACCGCGCGTTTATGGAGTCAAGCGACGGCATCTATGTCACCAATGATGTCGGCACACGGTTGATTGACGGCCCTGCCGGTATGTGGTGCGTTCAGGTCGGATATGGCCAGGACGAAATTGCCGATGCGATGGCAGAACAAGCCCGCAAGCTTGCGTATTTCTCGCCTTTCAACAACGCCAATTCAGTGGCAGCCCATTTCGCACGAGAGATCGCAAAGCGGACACCCGGCGACCTGAACCATGTCTTCTTTACTACCGGCGGATCAACTGCGGTGGATACCGCCCTGCGTTTTGTCCACTTTCGCAACAATCTTTTGGGCAAGCCAAACAAGAAAAAGATTATCTCCCGACAGAAGGCCTACCATGGCAGCACTTACCTTGCCGCAGCTGTCAGTGGAAAAGAACGGGACCGGTTGTGGCTCGATAAACCAGAAGGCCTTGCGCATTTTTTACCTGATGTGAATCCGTTGATACGTAGGGCCGACCAAACGATCGAAGCATTTTTGGATGAAAAAATCGCAGATCTGGAACAGGCGATTATCACACTTGGGCCCGATAATGTTGCTGCGTTCATAGCAGAACCCATTTTGGCTTCGGGTGGTGTGATTGTCCCGCCTCCCGGCTATCACAAACGGTGCATCGAAATATGCCACAAACATGATGTGCTTTATATTTCTGACGAGGTGGTCACAGCCTTCGGACGGCTTGGCCATTGGTTTGCTTCCAAAGACGTCTTTGACATTCAACCCGACATCATCACCTGTGCGAAAGGGCTCACGTCGGGGTATGCTCCAATGGGCGCTGCCATCTTTTCTGACCGCTTGATTGCGGATGTTTCGGGAGAAAAGGGCAATGGCGCGACCTTTTCAAACGGATATACGTATTCCGGACACCCCGTCAGCGCGGCTGCGGGATTGGCCAGCATGAAGATTATTGAACGAGAGGGCCTGCTCGAGCATGTTCGCGCCGCGACACCGCATTTTCAGGAACGTCTGAAAGCGCTCGCTGATTTGCCTCTGGTCTTGGATGCTCGCGGGGCCGGGTTAATGGGATGCATTGAATGCTGCGCTGACCAACAACGCGGCCATTCGCTTGAGCACGACTACGCCTTAGGCGCAAAAATCGACGCCGAATGCCAGCAACGCGGCCTTTTGTTACGCCCGATCATCAACATGTGCGTAATGTCACCACCGTTGATCATTTCAACAGATCAGATTGATCAGATGTTCGATATCCTCGAGACGTCAATTCGCGCGGTCTCAAAATCCTGATCCCGACCGTCCCGTTAGGGGTGCTGTCAACAAGCCCCACATAAACTGCGACATCGGCAGAAAAGCGATATTTTTGGAAAATCATACACCCAAAGGTCGCCCACTTTCGCTTTGAAAGCTTGTTTAAGGTCGGCGCAAATCTGCGAAAGGTATGGCAAAAGACGACAATTGCATTGCACCTCGCCACGTCTGAGCTACCATACCAGAAGGGCCTCTATTGGAAGGACCGTTCCTATGTTTAACCCGACAGCAATTGTAGCTGCTGAATTTGGCGAATATTTGGCAAACACCTATCTTGAGTATTTCTCGGGACGTCACGAAGAATACGCGGCCTACATCAAGGGAGGCGCACGTCTGGTTCTGGAAAGACTGGGCAATTCAGACGCGCTTTATCATAACGCTGAACACACAATGATGGTCACGCTTGTCGGGCAACAGATTATGCGTGGTCAACTTGTCTCCCGCCCCATGCATCCCGACGACTGGTTGCATTTCATCATGTCGTTGCTCATCCATGACATTGGTTATTCTCGTCAAATTCTAGACGGGGACAGCGACCGCGAGGTTGTGATCAACGCGGCCGGCGATATCATCTGCCCTCCGCGCGGGGCGTCGGATGCTTATCTTGCCCCCTACCACGTGGAACGCGGCAAGCTTTATGCATTTCAGCGTTTTACCGGGTCTGATATGATCGACGCAGAACGGATAGCCGCAGCTGTGGATTACACCCAATTCCCAGTGCCTGATGATCCCAAATACAAATGCACCGAAAGTGAACCCGCTTTGGTGCGCGCTGCTGACCTCATTGGTCAAATGGCTGATCCTTTCTATCACCGCAAGATCGCTGGTCTGTATCATGAGTTCGTCGAAACCGGGATGGCCGAGAAATTAGGCTATAAAACACCAATGGACTTGATGGAGCAGTTCCCAGACTTCTTTTGGTCACAGGTTGATCCGCTGATTGGTCCGGCATTGCGGCATTTGGAACAAACGATGGAAGGCAAACAATGGGTGGCGCAGCTTTATAACCAAGTGTTTCAGGTCTCTCATCGCTCTAGCTTATTGGGGCCGTTTCCGGGTCCTGTGACCCAGAACAGTTAAGGCCCCAATTTGTTGATTGTCGAAATTTCCGCGGTTCCTTGCATGTTTTCTAACCAGCGTGAAAGGTCCTTGCGATTTGGCTAGGTCTTTTGACCCTCTGGCGTTGCTGCATAACGGAACAACACAGGCGCAATAATGAAGTCTTCCAAGGACAGTTGATACGCAGAACAAACGCGTCGAATGCGGCTTCTTGATCTGCCTTGATGGTGGTTTCTAGACAATTGGGTCAAGCATCTTTGGGGGTCTCCTGATCAAGGGAATTCAACGAAGCCTGCCAATGCTCTTGCAGGAACATCCGCAGCTCGCGTAGCCGGGATTCTTGGATGCTAAAGATACGTTTGACCCCATCCGGCGTGGCATCGTCAAGCCCCGTTTCTCGCAAGACTTTCAAATGCTGCGAGATCACCGGTTGTGAAGCATCAATCTTGTCCGTCAACTTGCCCACTGTGGCAGGTTTGAGGTGCAAAAGGGTCAATATTTGCTGACGGAACGGATGGGACAGAGCCGCGAATTCCATTTCATAAGGCATTCCTTTTATTAGAATCTCCTTATGAAGCCTCAAGTGCCTCACTCACCTGTTTTAGATCGCCAGAATTGCAACCGTGAGGGCCCTTCAGCCAGCCTGCGATTGCCACAGGTTCACAACCCTTTCAAAGCCACAAAAACTACTGTATGCGCCCCATATCTGAAAGCCGGCGCCCGGACCGCAGCGCCCCTCTTAAGAAGATATCGCGGTCAGGGGCAATTCGGCCCCTATGCAAATGGTCCAACGTGGACCGAATTAGGAAACGTAGATGTTTAACGTGACAAAAAAATCAATTGAGTGGGGCGAAGAAACGCTGACACTCGAAACAGGAAAAGTGGCCCGCCAGGCGGATGGGTCTGTGATTGCAACGCTGGGTGAAACCAGCGTCATGGCAAACGTGACTTTTGCACGCCAGCAAAAACCAGGTCAGGATTTCTTTCCACTGACCGTGCACTACCAAGAGAAATACTATGCCGCGGGTAAAGTACCCGGCGGTTTCTTTAAGCGCGAAGCGCGCCCGACCGAAAAAGAAACGCTGACTGCACGTCTGATCGACCGGCCAATCCGGCCCTTGTTTGTCCCAGGTTTCAAAAACGAAGTTCTGGTGATGTGTACTGTCCTGTCTCACGATCTGGTCAATGACCCCGACATGGTTGCGATGATCGCAGCTTCTGCGGCTCTGACCATTTCCGGCGCGCCGTTCATGGGCCCTATTGCCTGCGCACGCGTTGGTTTCGAAGATGGTGAATACGTCCTAAACCCAACCGTAGATGACATGCAGGACCTGCGTCAGAACCCTGATCAACGTCTTGATCTGGTTGTGGCCGGGACCAAAGATGCCGTGATGATGGTTGAGTCCGAAGCCTATGAGCTGACCGAAGAAGAAATGCTGGGTGCGGTTAAATTCGCCCATGACAGCTTCCAACCGGTTATCGACCTGATCATCGATCTGGCTGAAGACGCGGCAAAAGAACCATTTGATTTTCAACCCGTCGACTATTCTGAATTGTCAAAAGCTGTTGCCAAAGCTGGCGAAAAAGAAATGCGCAAAGCGTTTGCTATTGCTGACAAGCAAGAGCGCACCGCAGCAGTTTCCGCAGCACGCGACACTATCAAATCAGCGCTGGACGAAGAACAACTGGCCGATGCGAACCTTGGGTCTGCGATGAAAGGTCTTGAGGCGTCAATCCTGCGGGGCGACGTCGTCAAGACGGGCAAGCGCATCGACGGTCGTAAAACAGATGAAATTCGCGACATCGTATGTGAAAACGGCATCTTGCCTCGTACACACGGTTCCGCACTTTTCACCCGTGGTGAAACGCAAGGTTTGGTCGTTACAACACTCGGTACTGGTGATGATGAGCAATTCATCGACGCGCTGCACGGTAACTTCAAATCCAATTTCCTGCTGCACTACAACTTCCCTCCCTACTCTGTTGGCGAAGTTGGACGCGTGGGCCCTCCCGGCCGTCGCGAAGTGGGTCACGGCAAATTGGCTTGGCGCGCCCTTCAGGCGGTTTTGCCTGCGGCAACGGATTTCCCTTATACAGTCCGTGTTGTGTCTGAAATCACCGAATCCAACGGATCCTCCTCGATGGCTTCTGTTTGTGGTGGTTCTCTGTCCATGATGGATGCGGGCGTTCCGTTGAAATCCGCTGTGGCTGGTGTGGCGATGGGCCTGATCCTTGAAGAAGACGGGTCTTACGCGATCTTGTCTGACATTTTGGGCGACGAAGATCACCTTGGCGACATGGACTTTAAGGTTGCGGGTACAGAAGCGGGCATCACATCCTTGCAGATGGACATCAAGATCGCAGGTATCACACCAGAGATCATGGAAAAGGCATTGGCTCAGGCCAAAGCAGGCCGGATCCATATCCTTGGTGAGATGAACAAAGCGCTGTCTGGCGCCGCGGACTTCTCTGTCCACGCGCCACGTATTGAAACAATGCAAGTGCCAACGGACAAAATTCGCGAGGTTATCGGCTCTGGTGGTAAGGTCATCCGTGAAATCGTGGAAGTGTCCGGCGCCAAGGTCGACATCAATGACGAAGGCATCATCAAGATCGCTTCTCCTAACGGCGATAGCATCAAAAAAGCCTACGACATGATCCATTCCATCGTGGCTGAACCCGAAGAGGGCAAGGTCTATACCGGGACGGTTGTGAAAATCGTAGACTTCGGTGCATTCGTGAACTTCTTTGGCAAGCGGGACGGTCTGGTGCACGTATCCCAAATCGAAAACCGCCGCCTGAACCATCCATCGGATGTGCTCAAAGAAGGTCAGGAAGTGAAAGTAAAACTTCTGGGCTTTGATGATCGCGGCAAGGTCCGCCTGTCGATGAAAGTTGTCGATCAGGAAACCGGCGAAGAAGTGAAGAAAGAAGAGAAATCTGAGGATTGATTTTCTGACTCCTTAGCTAAAGAGAAACCCGGCGATTTCGCCGGGTTTTTTGTTCCTCAACCGCTATTTCCTTAGGCTAAAGCGCCCGTCACCTGGACCTCGGCTGTTGAACTCAACACAGGCCGTAAATTTTGCGTCAGCGAGTGCTTTTATGACGGGGCATTTCCCGTTAAGAGAATGCCATGCGATCCCTGATCATCCACTTGTCCAGAGCAACGAACCGTGCCGACAACGTCGCACAACTCGCGATGAACTTGCCGAATGCAGAGGTCGTAGAAGCCGTAGATTGCGAACAGCCAGAGCACATTGAAGGCAGCGCGACTGTTTGTCTTGGCACGCATCACCCGCCCTATCCCTTTGGACTTAGCGCTGCAGAAGTCGCGTGTTTTCACAGTCATCGACGCTGTTGGGATATGATCGCGCAGGGTCCGGATGCTTTTGCTTTGATCGCAGAAGACGACATGACAGTTGATCAGGCCCTGTTTGTACCCGCGCTTGAGCTAATCACACGTTATGCGGATGAAGATAGCTTTATCCGCCTGCCTACCAAAGACCGCGAACGTCCCTTGGGACAAGTTGCGCGCCAAGGCAGCGCTACGCTTTTCACGCCCAAAACCATCGGCCTGCAAGCGGTCTGTCAGGTGGTTGGCCGCAGTGCCGCAAAACGGTTATTAAAGGCAACACAAACGTTTGATCGCCCCGTTGACACGACATTGCAGATGCATTGGATCACAGATCAGCCAATTCAATCGATCCTGCCCAATGGAATTGCGGAAATGGGCGGCCCCAGCACCATCCAAAGCAAAACCCGCACCAGCGATGTGCTGATGCGGGAAGTGCGGCGCGCAACCTATCGCGCAAAAATCAGACGCAAGCCTCAGACGACCTGAGACGTGCCACATTTACTTGGGTGCTTTGGTGGTCCGCAAGTAAGGCAACACAGTGTTAAAGTCACCGAATTTGGCTTTTGCATCCTCATCCGACACTGTCGCCGGGATAATGACATCATCCCCCACATTCCAGTTGGCAGGTGTCGCAACACCTTTTCCTACTGAGGTCTGCAATCCATCCAGCGCACGCAGCACCTCAGCAAAGTTGCGACCAACGGTCATCGGATAAGTCATCGACAATTTGAGTTGCTTGTCCGGTCCAATGATGAAAACCGATCGCACTGTGGCTGAATCCGCCGGCGTACGACCGTCCGGCAGATATGCATCAGCGGGCAACATATCAAAAGCTTTGGAGACCGTCAGATCACTATCCGCGATGATGGGGAAACCTGCCGCGGTTCCTGCAACTTTTTCGATGTCACCTTTCCATTTCTTGTGGTCTTCAACGCCATCAACGCTAACACCAATTACTTTGGTGCCCCGTTTGGCCCATTCATCACTCAACTGCGCAACCGCACCAAATTCGGTGGTGCAAACCGGTGTGAAATCCTTGGGGTGAGAAAACAAAATCGCCCAGTTTTCACCGACAAAATCATGCAGAGAGACCGTCCCTTGATCCGTTTCAACCGTCAAATCAGGTATCGTGTCATTAATGCGCAAACCCATGTTGCCCTCCAAGGTCAATGTAAGAATCTAATTTTGAATGTAGGGATCAACTTGCCCGCATACCACCCCTTGCGGTGGCCCGTGCTCAATGACACAGTGACGTAAAATTGGCTTAGCCAATCACGCCTGCCCCTAGAAAATGAAGGAATCTACCATGCTGGAAAAACGTGATTTCTATATCAACGGTCAATGGGTCGCCCCGGCTCAGGCCAATGACTTTGCGGTTATTGATCCATCTACCGAAGAACAATGCGCTGTGATCTCACTTGGGGGTCAGGCTGATACAGATGCGGCTGTAAACGCGGCGCGCGCGGCTTTTGACAGCTGGTCACAAACATCCCGTGAAGAACGTGTTGCGCTGATCGAAAAATTGGCTGCCGTTTATGACCGCCGTCAAGAAGAAATGGCACAGGCCATGTCCATGGAAATGGGTGCCCCAATCAACCTAAGCCGCGCCCAGCAAGTGGGTGCTGGCAGCTGGCACATTGGTGGTTTTCTGAAAGCGTTCAAAGATTTCTCCTTTGAAAAAGACTTTACCACCACCGAGAAAACCCTGCTTGAGCCCATTGGTGTTTGCGCGCTTATCACGCCGTGGAACTGGCCGATGAACCAGATTATTCTCAAGGCAATCCCTGCGATAGCGACCGGCTGTACCGTCGTGTTGAAACCATCAGAAATTGCCCCTTTGTCTGGCCTGCTTTTTGCAGAATTCATGGACGAAGCTGGCTTCCCCGCTGGTGTATTTAACATGCTGAACGGTGATGGGGTCGGGGTCGGCTCGCAACTGTCCTCACATCCCGAGGTGGATATGGTCAGCTTCACAGGTTCAACACGTGCAGGGATCGCGATCTCTAAAGCCGCCGCAGACACGCTCAAGCGCGTGAGCTTGGAACTTGGTGGTAAAGGCGCAAATATCATCTTTGCAGATGCAGACCCCAAAGCCGCAAAAGCCGGAGCCATCCGTTGTTTCCGCAACTCCGGTCAGTCCTGCAATGCTCCGACACGGATGTTGGTACATGCCTCCCGATATGATGAGGCGGTAGAAATGGCCGCGGATGTAGCCACCAACACCCATGTCGGCCCTGCGTCCGAAGAAGGCAGACACATCGGGCCAGTGGTATCTGAGGTGCAATTCAGCAAGATTCAGGGCCTGATCGGAAAAGGCATGTCAGAGGCCCGTATGGTCGCTGGTGGTCTGGGCCGGCCGGATGGTCTGAATCGCGGCTATTATGTAAAGCCAACGGTTTTTGCAGATGTGACCAATGATATGACAATCGCCCAAGAAGAGATTTTTGGCCCCGTCCTGTCGATCATCCCGTTCGAAACCGAAGAAGAAGCTGTCGCGATCGCAAATGACACGCCTTACGGCCTGACAAACTATGTCCAGACAACAGATGACGATAAACGCCGCCGCGTTGCACGTCGATTGCGTTCAGGCATGGTTGAAACAAACGGCTCCGGTTTTGCTCAAGGTTCGCCATTTGGCGGTTACAAACAATCCGGCAATGGCCGTGAAGGCGGGGTATTTGGGTTGGAAGAATTCCTTGAGGTCAAAGCAGTTTCTGGCTGGGCCGCAGAGTAAACGAACAATCATGCCAGCTTGATAGGCCCCCTGTATTTGGGGGCCTTCTTTTTGTCAGGTCAATTTTCCCTTTACCTGAGCCAATGCAGCGTCTGTCGCGCGTGCCAGCAAAACAGTGTCAGTTGCGCAGGCGACAAAGGTGAAACCCTCATTCATCAATTGCGCTGCAAAAGCCGGATCATTGACCAAAGTCCCAACCGGCACACCCTTTGCGATGAGCTTTTGAGCCGCAGGGCGCACCAAATTCCAAACCTCGTTGCACAGCGGCTTACCTAACTGACCAATGTCCGCCGCAATATCTGCCGGGCCAAAAAAGATACCGCTGACACCATCGACCGCGCTGATGGCTTCTGCCTGCGCGATGGCAGACGCGGTTTCAAGCTGCAAGATAACGGTCGTCTCGTCTTCAACACGTGTTAGGTAATCGCTTGTCCGGCCAAATTTCGTGGCGCGGGTCGCACCGGAAAATCCGCGTATTCCCCGCGGCGGATATCGGGTTGCGGCGACTGCTTTTTCTGCTTCCTCCACGTTTTGGATCATCGGGAACAACAACCCCGGCACCCCCAAATCCAACAATCGTTTCACCATCACGGGGTCATTCCATTCTGGGCGTACAATTGCCGTGGTTCCTGAAGCGGCAAATGCCTGTAACTGCCCCAGAACGGAAAAATAGTCGTTGGGCGCATGTTCCATATCAATAAGAGCCCAGTCAAAGCCCGCAGGGGCCGTGACTTCGGCCGCAAAAGGGCTGGACAAAGAAATCCAAAGCCCGATCTGCTTGGTTCCGGCGGCGATGGCTTGGGTAAATGGATTGCTGGGCAGTTGCATAAGCTTGTCCTCGTTCGTTGGGTGCGGCACAAACATATCCCGCCACAACAGTGAATTTTGCTCAATCTCGCCTATGACAGCGTGATGTGCCAGCCGCCAATTTCTGCATTTGGAAATTTCTGAGAATCAGACCAAACTCTGCTCTAATTTTAGAACCGATAGAGGGTGATTTAACCCTGAGGAGCAGACATGCCCAATCTTTCTTATGAAGACGAACAATTTATCGAAGACCTGGACGGGATCAAAAAACGGTACTTTGAAATGGCCCGGAAATGCGAAATCTACGAAGCCGCATTGCAAGCACATGATGGGTGGGCGGTACCAGAAACAGACGGCGTAGATGGCAGTTTTCAATACATTCCATATGATCTGTCTGGCTTTGCCGCAGTACTGATCAAATTGGCGGATTTGTTGCCCGACGATCCTGATTTTCGCCATTCACGGCAACCCATCAGACCATTGAGCTTCTGCGAAGTTGGCTGTGGCATTGGACGCAATTTGAACATTGTCAAAAACCAAGAAATCCTACCTGTCGCCAAAGCCGTCGGTTTTGACATCGTGCCCGAATACATCGAAACCGCCCAAAGATTGTATGATTTGGGCGAAGATGTGTTTGTCCATGATGCGATGGCATTTGATTATGGCGGTTTTGACTTGGTGTTCTTTTACCGCCCTTTTTCAGACGACAAGCTGGAAGCGAAGTTTGAAAACCACCTGATCGACAGCGTCAAATCGGGTGCTGTTATCATTGGCATGAATACCGAACGCATGGATAAATCGCGCAAGGTACGCATGCTCGAAGACTTTAGCGATTGCTATAAGAAACTTTAGAATGGTGCCTTGGCTCTTATTTTCACCGACCGCCCGCCTTGCGGGTGTTTGAAGCGCAGCTCTTCTGAATGCAACATCAGGCGCGGGAAATCACGCGCGGGCCCCGTTGCATAAAAAGGATCACCCAATATGGGATGGCCCAACGCCAGCATATGGACGCGCAATTGATGGCTACGCCCGGTTTTGGGAGACAGGCGGACCCGTGCGGTATCGCCCTCCGACTTGACCACCTTCCATTCGGTTTGCGCCGATTTTCCTGTTTCATGACAGACCTTTTGCAAAGGACGGTTCGGCCAGTCAACGATCAACGGCAGGTCAACTTCGCCTGATGTGTCGCTTGGTATCCCCCAGACCCGCGCCACATATGTCTTGCGGGTCATACGTTTTTCAAACTGCAGGCCCAAATGCCGCTGTGCGTGCGGTGTTTGGGCAAAAATCATCACACCTGATGTGTCACGATCCAACCGATGCACCAGCAACGCCTGAGGAAAGGCCGCCTGAATACGGGCAAGCAAGCAATCCGCCAAATGCGGCCCTTTTCCCGGCACACTCAACAAACCTGCGGGTTTATCGACCAACAAGACTTCGGCATCTTCATGAAGGACCACAAGCGGGTCTTGGGGTGGGGTATAGGCATCATCCATGGTTGCTCTCGTCACAGATGTGGAGATGATGTTCAACCCACCTTTGATGTGCGAAGCTGACGAAGCATGGAGACCGAATAGATCACCAAGGCCGCCCAGATCAGTGGAAATGCAATCAAACGGGCACGACCAAAAGCTTCATCAAAAACAAAGACCGCGACAAGCATGATAATTGTAGGGGCAATATATTGCAGAACCCCAATGGTCGAAAGCCGCAACAACTTGGCCCCGTTGGCATAGAGCATGAGCGGGACCGCAGTTACAACACCACACCCAAGAAGCAGCAAGGTATCACTTCCGATACTCAGCGTAAAATGTGACTGACCGGTCATGATGAGGTAAACCAGATACCCTAGGGCGGGTGGCGTCAGGATCAAAACCTCAAGCAGAAACCCTTGGTTCGGCCCAACAGGCAGGCTCTTTTTCGCAAGTGCGTAGAATCCCCAAGTGACGGTCAACGCCAAGGAAACCCAAGGCACACCTCCTGCATCCAACGCCAGCACCAACACGGCCGCAGCGGCCAATACGATTGCAACGATCTGCGCACGGTTCAAGCGTTCACCCAGCAAAGCGGCGGCAAGAAAGACGCTAAACAATGGGTTGATGTAATATCCCAAGGCTGCATCCAGAGTTTTCCCTACCGCAATTGCCCAAACATAGACGCCCCAATTGAGAGAGATCAAAACCGCAGTCACACACCCCATCGCCAACATCCGCGGGGTGCGCAATGCCTCACGCAGCGCGTCGGTGCGACGCAGCAACAACAACACAACGGCTGCAATAGGAAGTGACCACAACACCCGGTGCACCACCACTTCCGCCGCCGAAATATGCGCCAGTAGTTTCATATACAGCGGCAAAAATCCCCACAGCCCATAAGCGGCGAGCGCAAATGCAAGTCCCTGCGCAGTATCCTCGTTTGTTTTTGCCGGGTTTTGGGTATCAGCTGTGGGCATCGGGGCCTCCGTTCTGCCCCAAGACGTATGGCAAACGCGCAGCCCCTGAAAAGCGATACATTGTACCCGTTACACTTTCACTCGTTGCGACTTGGGATCGTACATCGGTTTCAACGACACTTCGGCCTTGACCCGTGTGCCAGCCACGTCAATTTCGTAACTCGAGGCAAGCACATTCACAGCCGTTTCGCCTTTGCAGGGCACATAGCCCATGCCCATCGCCCCGCCCAACGCATGACCATAGGCGCCAGAACTGAGATATCCGACAATGTCACCATCCCGCAAAATCGGTTCATTGTGATACAACAACGGCTCCGGGTCGGTCAGCTTGAATTGAACCAAACGGTTCTCAAGACCTTTCTCTTGTTTCTCAAGGACCGCTTCGCGGCCAATGTAATCCGGCTTGTCCTTTTTGATGGCAAAGCCAAGACCCGCTTCCAAAACATGATCCTCTGCGGTGATATCATGGCCAAAGTGGCGAAAGCCCTTTTCGATCCGGCAGGTATCCATCATGTGCATACCGCAAAGGCGCAGATCCAAGTCTTGTCCCGCAGCGGCCAAGGTTTCAAACACATGTCCGCACATGTCCGCAGACACATAGATTTCCCAGCCAAGTTCCCCCACATAGGTCACCCGATGCGCCCGCGCGAGGCCCATGCCGATCTCTATGTCCTGCGCCGTGCCAAATGGGTTGGCGTCATTGCTGAAATCATTTGGCGAAACGCGCTGCAATAATTCACGGGAACGAGGCCCCATAACAGCCAGCACCCCTTCACCGGCTGTCACGTCCGTCAACGTGACACGAAACGCCCCAATATGGCGCTCCATCCAGATCTGATCAGCAAGCCGTGTCGCAGCGGGGGTCACCACGAGATAAACCGTTTCACTTAAACGGGTCACGGTGACATCCGCCTCAATCCCCCCCCGGCGATTGAGGAATTGCGTATAGACGATTTTTCCATTCGCTACCGTATAGTCACCACCACCAACATAGTTCAAATAGGCTTCTGCGTCGGGCCCTTCCACGCGGATTTTCCCAAACGAAGACATGTCATACATGCCAACAGACTGACGCACAGCCATGTGTTCCTGTGCGACATTGTCGAAAAAATTCTGGCGCTTCCAGCTGTATTGATACGTTCTGTCTTGCCCCTCCTGAGCGAACCAATTGGCACGTTCCCAGCCAGCGAGATCTCCCATAACCGCGCCGTATTCTAGGAGATGGTGATGGAAAGGCGTGCGGCGTATTCCGCGCGCCGTTGCCTTTTGCCGAAACGGGAAATGATCGGCGTAAAGCAAGCCGAGCGTTTCTTTGGAACGTTCCGCGAGATAGGATTTGTTTCCCTGAAAGGGCTGCATCCGGTTGATGTCGACATCTCCCAGATCAAAGGGCTTGTCGCCGTCTTGCATCCATTGTGCCAACGCCATGCCCGCGCCCCCTGCCGACTGGATACCGATGGAATTAAAACCTGCTGCAACCCAAACATTATCCATCTCTGGCGCAAGCCCAAGATGATAGGCGTCATCAGGGGTAAAGCTTTCTGGTCCATTAAAGAAAGTATGGATACCCGCTTCTGCAAGCATCGGCATACGTTCTACAGCAGCCTCAAGGATCGGTTCAAAGTGATCAAAATCTTCGGGCAGTTGATCAAATTCAAAATTGGCCGGGATACCTTCCAACGCCCAAGGTTTGGCATTGGGTTCAAAGGCACCAAGCAACATCTTGCCTGCATCCTCTTTGTAATAGGCGCATTCATCAGGCACCCGAAGCACAGGCAACTGCGTCAACCCTTCGATGGCTTCAGTCACAATATAGAAATGTTCACAAGCCTGTAGCGGTACGTTGACACCCAGCATCCGCCCCACTTCATGCCCCCACATGCCACCGCAATTCACCACCATGTCACAAGCGATGTGGCCACTGTCAGCCCCGCTTTGCCAATCCACACCCGTGATCCGCCGCCCATCGCGGACCACCCCTGTGGCCTTGGTCCGCTCAAGCACTTTCGCCCCCCGCTGTCGCGCGCCCTTAGCAAGGGCCAAAGCGATGTTTGCCGGATCACCCTGCCCGTCTTTGTCAAGATAAACCGCCCCCGTTACCCCTTCGATATTCAGGTGCTCATACTTTTCAAGCACCTCTTGCGGGCTGATTTCTTCCACATCCACACCAAAGGCGCGTGCCATAGCAGCTTGCCGATAAATTTCTTCACGCCGCTCTTGGGTTAATGCCACCGTAATGGAGCCGCATCGCTTGAACCCGGTCGCAACGCCCGTTTCTTGCTCCAGATCACCGTAAAGTTCTTGGGAATACTTCGCCAGTTTGGTCATATTCGCCGTCGCCCGCAATTGTGCGATCAGTCCAGCGGCGTGCCACGTTGTTCCGGACGTTAATTGCGCCCGTTCCAGCAACACAACATCTTTCCATCCCAATTTGGTCAGGTGATAGGCCACAGAACAGCCGATGACGCCGCCCCCAATAATGACAACACGGGCCTGCGCGGGTACGGAAGACATAAAACGTGATCCTTTTGTTAGAAAGACGGGACTGCCCGCTAAATTATCGTATGACCCGCCGCTTTCAGCCGACGTGCTATTTCCACAATATGTGCGGGACCAACTTCGCAACATCCCCCAACAATAGTCGCACCTGCCGCCACCCATTTGAGCGCGTGATCTGCATAAACCTCAGGAGTCAAATCTTGTCTGGCGCGCAGGGCATCAACCGTTGGGTTGGCTTCTAGGAACCCTTCGGAAATTTGTTCAAATCCGTTTGCATACCCTCCAAACGGCAAGCCCGAAGACGCAAGGATTTCAAGTCCGGGTGTGATCGCTTCTGGCGACGAGCAATTGATAAGCACAGCCGCGGCCCCCTGCGCCACAATGGGCAGAACATCTGCCAACGGTTCACCAGAGCGCAGATGCTTGCCGTCGTAATCCTGTACCGTCATAGCCAACCATACCGGTTTTCCCGTGGCCATTCCGGCCGACAAAGCATCGCGGGCATGGGCAACGGACGCAACCGTTTCAAAGATCAGCAGATCACAGGCTGGCGCGAGCAGGTTTGCAACCTCTCCGAACAGCGCCTGCGCGGTGTCTGAATCGGGGTGCAAATCAGGGCGATAAGACGCCCCCAATGGACCAATAGCACCCGCAATTCGCGCAGCACCACAATCGCGCACCTCATTTATCGCCATCCGCAGCAAGACCTCGAATTGCTCTTCAATACCGGCATGAATGAGCCTGTCACGGTGGATGGCATAGGTGTTGGTGGTCGCGACTGTCGCACCGGCCTTTGTGAAATCGCGATGCACGTCGGCGACTAGGTTAGGATGCGAGCGCATCACCTGTGTAGACCACAAGGGCGTCGGGGCATCACCGGCCCTGTGCACAAGTTCCTGTCCCATACCGCCGTCAAGAAGAGTGACATTTGTCATGCGCGGATCCGCTTGTTTTCTGGATCCCACAGAGGTTGATCAGGTTGGACAATCGCTTTGCACATTTTGCCAAATATATTGATTTCAAGCGCCGTACCGGGAACGGCCAGCTCCGCTTTGATTGTGCCCAACGCAATTGATTTTCCGATACGATGGCCCCAATCGCCCGAAGTTGTCTCCCCCACAACCTCCGCGTTGTGAAAAACAGTCGACATATAGGGCGCGTCTTGATCCCCTGCATCAACCAACATCGTCACAAAGCGTTTAGACACACCTTTTTGATGCTCGTCCTGCAAAGCAGCTTTACCGGGGAAGTCCTGCGGTTTGTCCAGTTTCACCCATCGATCCAGCCCTGCTTCCAGCATCGAATAATCGCTAGACAGATCACCCTTCCACGTTCGGTATCCTTTTTCGATGCGCATGGAGTTCAACGCATACATGCCAAACGGTGTGGCCCCTGTTGCTTTGATCCCCTCGTAGACCGCCGCGCTGTCCTCAAATGAGGTATGAACCTCCCACCCCAATTCACCGGCAAAAGACACGCGGAAAAGCTTGGCGGATTTGCCAGCAACAATCGCGTCCTGAATAGACATCCATGTCGCTGAGAAATCAGCCCCCTCAGTCACGTCGGCAAGGAGATCGCGCGATGCCGGGCCCGTCACGATAAGGGTCGACCAATCGGTTGTAATGTCAGACAGAGTCAAAGATCCGTCAGAAGGAAGCTTGCCCGTGAGAAGCTCGAAATCATGCCAAAGCGCGACAGCCGCCGTCATCAGCCAAAAGTCATCTTCCCCCCATCGAATGATCGTCATTTCAGTCAGAATGCGGCCGCGATTATCCGCAAAATAGCCAAGGTTCATTCGGCCCACTTTGGGCAATGCGCCGGTGATTTGGGTCCGCAACCATTCCGCAGCCCCCTCGCCTGTCAAAGCAAAGCGCGAAAACCCCGGCATATCGAGTACACCGGCATGGTCGCGCACAGCTTCGACCTCCTCTTTGATACGTTGCAACCAAGGGCCGCCCCGGTCCCACGTCTGTGTGCTTTGTTCTGATGTGTCATCGCCGGGTTTGGCAAACCATGTCGCACGCTCCCAGCCGTTGAAAGCCTCCATTTGCGCCCCGGCATCCAACAAACTCTGATGGTTCGGCGATCGCTTTTTGCCGCGTCCAGCTGGCCATGCATGATAAGGGAAGTGCATGGCGTATTCGTGACCATAGGTTTCCATCGCTTTGGCTTGGCAATACTCGTGGTCGCAATGGTCGGTGTAACGGCGTGGATCAACGGCCCACATGTCCAATTCAGTCTCGCCGTGCATAATCCATTCTGACAGAACTTTTCCTGCGCCGCCGCCCTGTGCGATACCAAAGGTAAACGAGTGGCCCTCAAAGGCATTCTTGACCCCGGGCATGGGGCCGATCATGGGCAGCCCGTCAGGAGCATAAGGGATCGGACCGTTGATGTTCCGGTTCACTCCCGCCGTGCCAAGGATCGGCACCCGTTCCATCGCGTCTTCGATGTAATATTCCAATCTTTCAAGGTCGTCTGGATAAAGCTGAAAGCTGAAATCCTCGGGCATGGGATCGTCAGGTGAGACCCAATGCGCTTTGCAATTGCGTTCATAGGGCCCAAGGTTCAAACCGTTTTTGTCTTGTCTCAGATAGTAGGATACATCCACATCTCGGACCAACGGCACCTTATGGCCCTTCTCTTTGGTCCACACCTCAAGTTCGGCAATCGGCTCTGTCAGGAAGTATTGATGAGACATGGTGATCATCGGTACCGTTCGACCACCAAAAGGTTTAAACATTTCACCGACACGTTGGGCATAATAGCCGGCACAATTGGCAACATACTGACAGCGGATATCGCCTTTTGAGGTTTTAACGATCCATTCATCACCGTCCCGGTCAATGCCTGTCACAGGGCAAAACCGCTCAATATGTCCGCCCGCATCGCGCGCGCCTTTGGCCAATGCCTGTGTCAGTTGGGCCGGATCAATGTCCCCGTCAAGTGGATCCCAAAGCCCCCCCGCAAGGTCATGTGTCTCAAGAAAGGGGTGCATGTCCTTGAGTTCTTGCGGGGTACAGATGCCCATCTCAAGCCCTTGGTATCGGCCCATTGAGGCAACACGTTCAAATTCTTGCATCCGCTCTTTGCTGTGCCCCAATCGGAGCGAGCCGGTGACATGGTAGTTCATCGGATAATCCACGTCTTCGGCCAGTGTCCGGTACATGGAAAGAGAATCCCGTTGCATGTTCATCACAGCCCAAGAACCCGCAAAATTCGGGCAATTGCCAGCCGCATGCCAAGTCGACCCTGCGGTCAGTTCATTTTTCTCAAGCAGGACACAATCTTTCCACCCTGCTTTGGCCAAATGGTAGAGTGTCGATGTGCCCACAACACCACCACCGATAATGACAACACGCGCTGTTGTAGGAAAATGGACCATAGTTTGTACTTCCTATCTTTCGATTTGCGGCGACTTGTCCGCGATGTCGTAATAGTCACCCTTGTCAGCGACAAAGATGTGTTTTTCTGTGTGAATACCCGTGGGACCGTCCAGCGTGCCTGACATGACCGAAACGGCCCCGTTGTCGTCTTGATGTCGCCAGAACAACGATGACCCACATCTGTTGCAAAACCCGCGCTCAGCTTCAGGAGAGGAACGATACCATTGCAAGGTATCGCTTTGGGTGATCGACAGTTGTTCCGGGCCAACCTGCGTGGCAGATACAAAATGCCCGCTGGTTTTTCGGCATTGGTTGCAGTGGCAGGCCACTGAATTGCGCAATGAGCCAGTAAGCGTGTAGGTAACTCCACCGCAAAGACAGCTTCCACTCTTCATTTCAAATCCGATCCGGTGCAGAGGTGCTGCCCAACAGCACGCCATAAATGATAAAGCACACAGACATTGTCCGGCGCACCCACACGTTAAAGACAGCCCCCAAAGCCGCGCGACCGATCCCGGCACCCAATGCCGTAAATGAGACATAACTAAGCGCTGTGAGAGTCAAAGCAGTTGGCATAATGACCGTCATTTGATCCCATATCGGCACATCTGGTTGGACAAATTGAGAGAAAGCGGCCAGATACCCGGCAACGGACTTTGGGTTGATTGTCGCAATGGCCAAAGCGCGCAAGTAGATGCTGGAGGCGGGGCGCTCATCCACCTTGACAGGTGTCTTCGCCAGGACCCAACCACGGATACCTAGAAAAACCAAAAAAGCCGCGCCGATGTACTTAGCAACGGTAAATGCGGTTTCGGATGTGGCGATGAGAGCTGTGATGCCGAAGGCAGAAAGCAGCAAGAAGAGCGTTGCTTGGGTGAGGATTGCGAGCACACCAACAAGTGAACGGCGAAAACCCAATGTCATGCCATTGGTGATACAATTGACCGCATTGGGCCCCGGGGTCGTCACAAAAACCAACCAGAACAAAGCGAAAATGATCCATGCTTCAAAGCTCATTTTAAATAAACCGGCGGAGCTATGACCCAAATGGCCACGGCAGGAACATTGAAAGGGTTGGCCCAACGAAAACTCTCGCCCCGAATGCGAAAACTGTCACCGGGGTGAATGAGATGTGTTGTCTCGGCGATCTCGATCTCAAGCTGGCCCGAAATGACATACCCGACCTCCTGCGTCGGGCGGGAAACCAAATGTGTCAGTCGACTGTGAGGTTGGAAGGTAGAATGCACCACCTCAAAGTCATCTGTCAGATCTGGGGACAGCAGCTCTTCAACCAGTCCTGCAATATCATTGCCGATGGTCCAACGCGCGCCTTTGCGCACAATAAACCCCGTTTCATGTGCAGGGGACGATGAATGCCGAAACAACATAGAGACGGGGACATCCAATTCGGACGCAATTTCCCGCAGATCTGTGATTGATGGCTCTGAGAGGTCTCGCTCCACCTGACTAAGCCATCCAACTGAACGACCCAATGTGTCCGCCATCTGCGTAAGGGTGAAACCACGTCTTGTTCGCAGCGCCCTGAGATCTGCCCCAAGGGTTTTTGGCATATCTGGGATCGTGTGATGCATATTGTTTCCGTGAAAATGGCCGCCCATTTTTCACGTAACTACAGGTGGGTGAAAAAATCCAGCGTTATTTCACCACAGAAAAAGTACTTTTCAATATTTGAGTCAGGTGATCAGCATCGGTTTGCGTAAAGGCATCGGGTTGATCACTGTCGAGGTCAAAGACCGCAATCAGTTGGCCCGTCCCATCAAAAACCGGCAATACCAACTCTGATTGAGTAGACGACGCGCAGGCTATGTGATCCGGGACAGCATTCACATCTGCAACGCGTTGCGGCAATTGGCTCCGAGCCGCGGCACCGCAAACGCCTTTGTTAAAAGGGATGACAAGGCATCCGTGCCCCCCCTGATAAGGACCGATCTTGAGCAATTCAGGAGCAACAACACGGTAGAATCCGGTCCAATCGAAACGGTCATCAGCATGGTGCACTTCGCAAGTCACTGTTGCCATAAGCGCCACAACATCGGTTTCGCCTTCGGTTAGGCTGGCGATCGTCTTGGCTAAGGTAGGGTAATTCATATTCAGGTTCCAAGGGGCAAATTTTGGATCGGTATATAAGGCCAAAAAGAGGGGTTAGGTGCGTTCTATCGCAACAGCAGTGCCTTCTCCGCCTCCAATGCAGATGGCGGCCACACCCCGCTTAAGGTTACGTTTCTCCAGCGCGTTAAGAAGCGTTACGATAATGCGCGCACCGGATGCGCCAATTGGATGGCCCAAAGCGCAAGCCCCGCCATTCACGTTCACAATGTCATGGCTCAAATCCATTTCATGCATAAACGCCATCGGGACGACCGCAAAAGCTTCATTCACCTCCCAAAGGTCAACGGCATCTTTGGTCCATCCAATTTGAGACAACAGCTTTTGGGCGGCAGGAACAGGCGCTGTGGTAAATAGGCCCGGTGCTTGAGCATGGCTGGCATGCCCCAATATGCGGGCCCTGATTGTCAAATTCTGCGCCTGAGCTGCCTCTTCACTCGCCAACACAAGAGCCGCCGCCCCATCCGAAATTGAAGAGGCATTTGCAGCCGTAACAGTGCCGCCCTCACGAAAAGCTGGTTTGAGGTGGGGGATTTTGTCAGGACGTGCTGTCCCCGGTTGCTCATCCGATGCAATTTGCACTGTACCTTTGCGGGTTTTGATATCGATGGGTGTAATTTCACCTTTGAATGCCCCGCTTTCCTGAGCTTTTAATGCGCGTGACAAGGACGCAAGGGCATAGGCGTCCTGTGCCTCGCGTGTGAATTGATAGGTTTCGGCGCAATCCTCTGCGAAAGAACCCATCAACCGCCCTTTGTCGTAAGCGTCCTCGAGCCCGTCCAGAAACATGTGATCGATGACCGCACCATGTCCTAGACGCGCACCTCCCCGCATTTTGGGAAGGACATAGGGCGCGCCGGTCATGCTCTCCATACCACCAACAGCCATTACTTCTGTTTGCCCGAGAGCGATCTGGTCAAACCCGATCATGGCGGCCTTCATACCCGAACCACACATTTTGTTCAGGGTTGTTGCCGGGACGTCTTCGCCTAGACCGGCGGCGAAACCGGCTTGCCGCGCCGGGGCCTGACCTTGCCCTGCCGGCAAGACACATCCCATTAAGACTTCTTCAATCTTCGCAGCGCCCGCATCAACCATTGCAGCCTTTATCGCCTGACCGCCAAGTTGCGCAGCTGGCAGACCATCAAAGGCCCCTTGGAAACCGCCCATCGGCGTTCGCGCCGCGCCTGAAATCACAACATTACGCATTTTTTGTTCTTTCCTCCTCGATAGTTAGGAAATCGTAAGAAATTCGGCTTAGCCACAAACAAACAACCTTGCGGAGACAGCTTATGGAAATGTTATTCAGAACAGAAGGGGACATCCGCATTATTGACGTGCTGGATGCCCGCATCGACGCGCCAAACGCCTTGGAATTCAAAGAGACCTTTCGTACGATGACGTTGAACGCCCCCGCGCGGGTCATCTTGGACCTCACAAAAGTGACGTTCATCGACTCAAGCGGCCTAGGTGCCATTGTTGCGGCTATGAAGCACCTTGCACCAGAACGGCAGCTGCATTTGGCGGGTTTGACAGGCCCAGTAGAAAAGGTTTTTCAATTGACCCGGATGGATTCAATCTTTCGGATTTTTCCGACCTTGGATGATGCGTTGGTGGCTCAAGGTGTCTGAAACAAAATCCGACACTCTCTCGAGACCTGTTTTACCTGACGGCGGTGCACTAAGCTTCGAAGTGTGCATGCCGAGCGGTGCGCTTAAAGTGCGCGAAGCACTCGCGGAAGTCGTTTCAAGGTTAGAGAGTGCAGGATTTGAATTAGACCTTGTCAGTACGGTCGAGCTTGTTTTGGCCGAAGTACTGAACAATATTATCGAACACGCGTATCCACCATCCGGCCCCCAAGGTCCCATCGAAATTCGGTGCAAAGGCATGCCTGACGGATTGCACTTTAATGTCATGGACATGGGGCTCGCGATGCCTGATGGGCAACTCCCGACTGGGAATTCTCAGGAATTGGATGTCGATATTGAGGATCTACCGGAAGGCGGATTCGGCTGGTTCCTGATCAAGGATCTGGCCCAAGACGTCATCTACCAGCGTGTCCGAGAGGAGAACCATCTAAGTCTGCGTATTCAGACCGTCGTTCACTAACTTTTCGAGCGAAACTTGGGCTTAATTGCGCGACGTTGTCACCAATTTCGAAAATTTTAGCCAAATTCGGAACGTCACATTCTGAACACAAAGAACCAAACAATTACCGCATTCTGTTCACAGAGCCGCCCCGGTTGAAGTGCATACCTGTTCTTGTAGCTGCATATGGCTTCCGTCGACACCGCGTTTAATAGCCCCCACCCAGTGCGCGGTGTCGACGAACTTACGTCCCCAAAACAATTTATAAACACACTGGATTGGCCATAAGCCAACCAAGTCCTGCCGGGTTTCACACTGGAAAGATCAGTTTAACTGAAAATGAAGGGGGTAAGCGCCGTCAGTAAAGGGGCCAAATAAGTCAGGTATGTCAGGGTGATCTACTGGTTCGCCGGAATAATCCGCTACCAAGTTTTGTTCAGACACATAGGCGACATAATAACTTTGGTCATTTTCCGCGAGCAGATGGTAAAATGGCTGATCTTTGATCGGGCGGCTATCTTCTGGAATCGCTTCATACCATTCGTCAGTATTTGCGAATTCCGGATCGACATCGAAAATGACACCCCTAAAGGGGTGTTTTTTATGTCGGACAACCTGTCCAAGATGATATTTCGCGCGCGTGCGTAGCATAACATTGCAGCCCCTACCGTTCGTTAGTAACGGGTTCAAGGGGCATTTGTCCAATCACGTAGCGGCAATTTGAGGAAACAGACTGTTGACCCTAGTACTTTCGGTGTTGGAGATCGTTGCTCCGGTGTTTTTATTGGCCGCAGTTGGGTTTGGATGGGTGCGTTTGGGATTTGAGTATCGCCTCCAATTTGTCACCCGACTCGCTATGACTGTGGCGGTGCCCTGTTTGATTTTCACCGCGCTCGTTAACACAACACTTGCCGCGTCAGCCTTAACCACACTGACCTTAGCAAGCCTCGTGGTGTACCTTATTGTTTCCGCCGTCATGTTGGCGCTGGTCCATATTTGCAGGTTGCACCGGAGGACATTCGCCGCTCCCATGATCTTTGGAAACACCGGCAATCTAGGCCTACCTCTAGCGCTGTTTGCATTTGGTGAGGTTGGCTTGGAATATGCTGTTGTGGTTTTTGCAGTCATGGCTGTTTTGTCCTTCACTTTTGGCATCTGGCTGGTCGCTGGGGCCGGGTCCTTTGGCAAAGTGCTCAAGGAACCAATGGTTGGCGCAACGATGGGTGGTGCATTTTTCTTGTGGCAAGGCTGGAGCCTGCCAACATTTTTGGACAACACGCTTGGGCTCATTGGACAGATGGCGATCCCGTTGATGTTGATTACGCTTGGTGTCGCATTGGCACGATTGTCACCGGGTGGCGTTGGGCGAGCGGTGATCTTGTCGGCGATCAAACTTGCCGTTTGCGTTTCTGGTGCATGGCTGGTGGCGGATTGGTTTGCCTTGGATCACATCGCATTTGGCATTCTCGTTTTGCAGCTCGCCACCCCTGTTGCGGTGACGTCTTATATGTTGGCTGAAAAATTCGGCGCCGACGCGCAATCCGTCGCAGGTCTTGTTGTTGTCTCGACTTTGATGTCTATCGGCGCTTTGCCGCTGCTCCTGGCTGCTTTGCTATAATAATTGTGATGTGCTCTCTCGGAAAAATCCGTTAAACTGTCACAAAATAAAAAACAAAAAAGCGAGAGGCAGATGAGCAAGACCCTTCGCGCTATGATAATTGTGCTGCTGGTTGCATCCTGCGGAGGTGGACAAACGTCCGCACCGCGCGATTTGGATAATGCCTGTTCAATTCTCAGAGAGCGCCCACAATACCTGACAGCATTCCGCAAAGTGGAACGCAAATGGGGCGTACCAATGCATGTCTTGATGGCCACGATCCATCAGGAAAGCAAATTCATTGCTGATGCGCGCACGCCATTCCGCTACACCCTTGGCGTGATCCCGATGGGACGTCAATCAAGCGCATTCGGCTATTCTCAGGCGTTGGACGGCACCTGGGATGAATACCGCGATGAGCAAAACCGCCGGTCGGCCAAACGCGACCGGATCAGCGATGCGACTGATTTTATGGGCTGGTACTTCAATCAAACCCGCGCCCGAAACAACGTGCCTTTGAATGATGCGCGTAACCAATATCTGGCCTATCACGAAGGGCATACCGGGTTTGCCAGAGGTAGCTACAACCGCAAGGCTTGGCTGGTCGCCGTCGCGGCAAAGGTCGACGCGCGTTCCGCACTATATCAAGAACAGATCAGCACCTGCCGGTTACGGCGGTAAATCAATTTCGGCAAGCCTCAGGTAACTTTGACCAAAAGATAGGTCATTCCCCTGAGGCTTCCTTGATCACCATGGCCGTAATAGCGTTCTTTGCATTGTAGAATATGCACCTTACGCGCCCTCGCGATGGAGCCTTGCTGTTCTGTTTATCTCTTACCGGTCCGCCCCATTGCCCGGGTTACTGATATCAAACAACCGATTGGGTAAATTCCCGCCGCGTTGTAAATCACCCAACACGATGGTGGTCTGAGACCCGTTGCCATCATTAATTACCCACTGGCGCAACTCCACTGGATTGCCTGTAAACTTCAGCTGAATGTTTCCGTAGTCAGGGTTTTCGGGATCTTGCGCAGTGATTACAGTTGCGGTTCCGTCAAAACGATGTCCGGTCACCATATTGGTCGCCCCAAGGTTCACGTTGCGCGCCAAAATGATCGACAGCGGCGTTCGGCTAAGCGGATAACTCTCTGCGGGTTGGTTCGATTTCTTGTCAAAGATCGCAACCGTGTTGTTCCCCACCACGACCAATGCGCTTTCTGGAGGATTATATTCAAACCGCACCCGGCCCGGGCGTTTGATATAAATTGTGCCCGTGCTGATGGATCCATCATCATTGATTTGAGTGAACTCACCCTTCCCTGTCTGCAGTGCATTTAAATAGCCTGAGATGTCTTTTAATGGCAGTTTCTGTGCGGCGGCTGCCAAGGGCAAAGTGATCGCGATGAGGGCGGCGAAAATGAAACGCATGATGGTTACCTGTTTATCGTTGTTGCAACCGACATAAGGCTTCTTGTGTTGATATGCGATAACAAGGCGCGGATTTATGCAGATCATCGAATTGGCAAACCATGGGATCATGCCTTTTCTCCCCAAACGTCTGGGCATTGCCCTGACCCACAGATGATCCAAAGTTGTTTTGGGGCGGGGCTCGTTAACCTTACCCCATTGGTGTCAAAGCCCCTGAAATAGAGCGGTTTTGGCGCCCGGTGGATTTGACAGATTTTCCCAGTGAGCTAGGTTACACTTTCTCGAAATTCAACAAGAGTTCCTGCGTAGCTGCGCCCGGTCACAAAATAATCCTGTCAAACCAATGGGATAAGATTAATGGGTCCTAACCCTATATGCTGACGATTAAAAAACTCACCGGATTGATGGGCGCCGAAGTTTTTGGTCCTGATCTGACCAAGCCAATCGCAAGCGATCTGGCGCAATCACTACGGCAAGCGCTGGCTGATCATCAGATGATCTTTTTGCGCGCTCAACACCTGTCACTAGAGGATCAAAAGCGCCTGACAGCGGTTTTTGGCCCACCGATGCAATTGCCATATGTTGCGCCCTTAGACAACGACCCTGACGTGATCGCCGTGCTAAAAGAAGCTCATGAACGCAATACCGGCGTCTTTGGTGGCGCTTGGCATTCCGACTTCAGTTTTCTGGAAAATCCGCCGGCTGGTTCTGTCTTGAATGCGGTTGAGGTCCCTGAAGTGGGCGGTGACACCGTTTGGTCAAGCCAGGTCGCGGCATATGCATCTCTACCGGACGAGCTTCGCAGGGCGGTTGACGGTCGCCAAGCTGTTCATGTTGGGGCACCTTATGGGGTTAAACACGCCCCACCTGTGAAAGAACGAGCCAACGGGTCTATCAAGATGGCCCGCGGGGATCCGGAAGCGGACCGCGAAATCCTGCATCCCTGCGTAATATCTGACCCAATCAGCGGACGGCAGGCCCTGTTTCTAAATCCGATATATACCACCCGGTTTGAGGACATGTCAGAGGCAGACAGCCGCCCGATTCTCGATGCGCTTTACAAACATGCGACGCGCCCGGATTTCTCGTGCCGTTTGCGTTGGCAAGCCGGGGATGTGGCGATTTGGGACAACCGGATGACGCTGCATTATGCCACCAACGATTATGACGGGGTGCGAAGGCTCCTGTATCGCACAACTTATGGCGGGCAACGTCCCAGTTCCTAAACTGGGCCAGACCAATGTGCCAAGCGTCATGAATATAGATGCCAAAGGGTCAACATTCGCCTGCATGCGATATGGGATGTCGGGGGCACGTTTCTGAGATATTGCAATCAGCGGAAACTGACACCGCCGAGGGAGAGACCCCGGCGATGTCTTGGTGCCTTAGAACATTGACCCTTGGAGGTAAGTCTTTAGCCCTGTTCCGGCACTAGTATTTCGCGTTTGCCAACGTGGTTTGCAGGGGAAACCAGCCCCTGATCTTCCATCTGTTCCACCAACCTTGCGGCTTTGTTGTATCCAATGGCAAGTTTACGTTGGATATATGAGGTCGAGCACTTGCGATCTTTTATCACAATGGCAACCGCTTGATCATAAAGCGCGTCTTCGCCATCAGTGTTCCCACCCAGCCCCAGCACAGCATCAATGCTTGCTTCGTTTTCTTCGGCAGGTCCGTCGACAACACCACCAATATAATCTGGTTCCCCAAATTGCTTGAGGTGGTTCACGATTTCTTCGACTTCTTCGTCGCTTACAAACGGACCGTGGCACCGCGTGATTTTTGCGCCACCAGCCATATAAAGCATGTCCCCCATGCCCAACAATTGCTCCGCACCCATTTCGCCCAAGATCGTGCGGCTGTCGATCTTAGAGGTCACCTGAAACGAAATACGTGTGGGGAAGTTGGCCTTGATCGTCCCTGTAATCACATCAACCGAGGGACGTTGCGTCGCCATGATCAGGTGGATACCAGACGCCCGCGCCATTTGTGCCAACCGCTGAATACAGGCTTCGATTTCTTTGCCAGCAACCATCATCAGGTCGGCCATCTCATCTACGATCACCACGATATAAGGCAAGGCTTCTGGTGTGTTTTCTTCTGTCTCAAAGATCGGCTCGCCGGTGTCCTCATCAAACCCGGTTTGCACGGTCCGACTAAACATCTCGCCTTTGGACAGCGCCTCGCGAACGCGGCCATTATATCCTTCGATGTTGCGCACGCCCATTTTGGACATCTTGCGGTACCGTTCCTCCATCTCGCCCACTGTCCACTTAAGCGCAACAACGGCTTTCTTGGGGTCCGTAACAACAGGAGACAACAGATGGGGGATGCCGTCATAAACCGACAATTCCAACATCTTTGGATCGATCATGATCAGACGGCATTCCTCAGGAGAAAGCTTGTACAAAAGGCTCAGGATCATTGTGTTGATCGCCACGGATTTCCCAGATCCAGTTGTACCAGCAATCAACAAGTGAGGCATCTTGGCAAGGTTCGCAACAACAGGATCGCCGCCAATATCTTTGCCCAATGCCAAAGGAAGCCGCATGTTACTGTCACCAAAATCACGGGCGGACAGAATTTCCCGCAAAACCACTTTTTCGCGATTTTCATTCGGTAATTCGATGCCAATCACCGAACGGCCCGGCACGGTTGACACACGCGCAGAAAGAGCCGCCATTGACCGAGCGATATCATCTGCCAAACCGATCACACGCGAGGCTTTGAGACCCGGCGCCGGTTCCAATTCATACATGGTGACCACAGGGCCGGGACGAACTGCGACGATCTCTCCTTTGACACCGTAGTCATCCAGAACGCTCTCCAGCATCCGCGCGTTTTCTTCCAATGCTTCATCCGACAGGTGCAATCGTTGGATCTCGGACGGGTTCTCGAGCAAATTCAATGGTGGCAATTCAAACCCCGGATGGGTTTCTTCAAAGCTAAGCGTCGGTTGCGCCTCTGCTTTGGCCTGCTTTGAGGGTTGTACTGGTTTGCGCACAGGTTGCTGCACAATATTACGCGGTTCGGCTACCGGGATCGGGGCCACGCTCGGTGCGGGTGCTTCTTGCAAGGGCAGCACAGCTTCCGGAGACGGCGCCACAGGAATTGGAGCAGAAGGAACAGCGGAATTGATCGTCAACGCTTGTGGTTCAGGTGTTGTCTGTTCCGGGGTCGTGGTCAAAGGGGGTTCGGCACGTAATTGCGTCTGTGGGGTGGTATCCAACAGCAACGCATCAGGGCCACGTCCTCGTCCTTTGGTCAAAGGCGCGGTTGTGGGCGTATGGACCGCCGTCGCCGTGCGCACCCGGCTTTTGATGACATCTGCAATCTTCGTTTTGATACGTTCATCACCCGGGGCTTCAACACCTTCTACATTGTGGTATTCTTCAACCAATTCCTGCTCTGGCATCGTTTCGGGCCTTTTGATCAACGCAGGCATCCGCGCCAGCAAACCGGTCTTGGCCTCTGCTCCCCCCGCTGTCAGCATCGGTTCTGGAGGCAGTTCGGGCGCGAGCGGCGCTGTCATTATCGGCTGACTTGCTTCAAATGCGGCTTGTTCTTCGGCAGCGATCCGCGATCTTTCGCGACGTTCGGCCTGACGCGCCTGCAACTTTTGACCCGCAGCAACAGCACCTGTTGCGCCGCGCCCCAACGCTGTCATCAACAGCGCATATGCCATGATCACACCAACCAACAAGAACCGCGCCAACCGCCGCATTTCCAGTTTGGTAAACCCAAGAACAAAAGCCCCAAGCACAAAGATACCAACGCCCATAACCAGCGACATCAGTTTGACTGTAAAGGTCGAACCAATCGGCAAGATGGTCAGGATCGCGCCCATCACTGTATCACCAAATAATCCACCCAGACCAAAACTATGGGTTTGCAACCATTCAGTCCCCGGCGCCAAGGTCGCCGCATAGATCGCACCCATTGCAACGGCAATCGGGGCAAAGATCAAACGTCCAATCGCCCGGTCCTGTCCCCAATGCAGAGCAAAACGTGCGCCCCAAACCAATAGAACAATTGCGATACCCCAAGCGCCCCAGCCAACGATCATGAACAATGGTGCCGCAATTGACGCCCCCATACGGCCCATCCAATTTTGGACCGGCGCATCTGTGGACACCATCCAATTGGGATCATCTGGCGTATAGCTAAAGATCATCATCGCAGACATCACACCCGCAAGGATCAGCATCAGGCCCAGCAATTCCTTGCCACGCTTTTCGATGGCTTCTGCCATGTTACTGTCCAGCAGTGGGTCACGCCCCCGCGTCTGATATGCCATGCTTTGGTCCTTCTTACTCACACGCGGTAAAGGCAGTCGCGGATCAATTCCAATCCACGTTCTGTCTCATCCACAGGGGCGACCAGCGCCGCCCTGATATATTTCTTGCCCGGGTTCACTTGCCCCGGAACATCTTGCGCCAGATAGCCGCCGGGCAGCACCTTAACGCCTGTTTCACGCCACAGCTTCACCGCCGCTTCCTCGTCATTCTCAACAGGAAGCCAAAGGAAAAACCCGGCCTCTGGGCTCATGTAGCCGGGAATATTGCCAAGGATCCGATCCGCGACATCGAATTTCTGTTGGTAAAGTGCCCGGCTTTGTTCAACATGCGTCTCATCGGCCCAAACCGCAGCGGCCGCCTGCTGTAGGGGTAAAGGCAACGGCGACCCTGCATAGTTTCGCAATTGCTTTATCTCGCGGATGGTGTCGGGCCCTGACGCCACAAACCCTGACCTCAACCCCGGCAAATTCGAACGTTTGCTCAAGGAATGGAACATTACAATGCGGTTGCGGTCCGCGCCTACTTCCTCGGCTACTTGCATAGCTCCCGGAGGAGGGGTCTCGCGATAGATTTCAGAGTAACATTCGTCCGCGAAAATCTTGAAGTCATATCTTTCAGCCAAGGCGATCAACCGCGCCCAGTAGTTCCGATCCGCCACGGCTCCCTGCGGATTGGCCGGAGAACAAATATAGACGGCTGTTGTCCGCTCCAACACATCTTGGGTCACGGCTTCAAAGTCGGGCAAATGCCCGGTTTCAGCAGTAGCATTCACCATGATCGGGTCAGAAGCACCCGAGATCGCCCCGATCATATAGACTTGATAAAACGGGTTCGGCATCAAAATCGCTGGTTTCGCGCCATTCTTGGTCTCAGGACACAGGGCGATGACTGCATTATACAGACCTTCACGTGTGCCATTCAGCGCCATAACCTCGGTTGTGGCATCCATTGTCACATCATACCGACGCTTAATCCAATGCGCGATCGCAGATTTCAGCTCGGGCGAGCCATCATTAGGCGGATAGCTGTTAAACCCCGCCGCATGTTTGGTGATCTCATCCGTCACCCAGGCCGGAAACGCATGTTTCGGCTCACCTATTGTCATTTGGATCAGGGGCCCGCCGCCCTCATGCACGTCTAAAAGAGCGCGCAAACGCGGCCAAGCATGAGCCGGAAGGTTCGAAAACCGCTCTGGATACACCATCTAAATCTGCCTCGGATCGGGATCGTTATTGCCCCGTTTCCCCCAAGGTACCCAAGCCCCTCGCCTTCGTCCAGAAAAACAGACACGACATCAGGGGTTTGTGGCATTTCCGCCAGAATTAGTGCAAGGCGTCTTCCACCGCTGCCCCCACCCTCAAGAGGTGTTCTTCCATATCTGGTGGGCACATCATCATCAACCCACAAGAAGGCGTGTCTGTGGGCAGAGTAAGAGCGCAAAGCCCCATCAGATTGCCAATACGTGTGTTGCGCAACGCCATCAGGTTTTCGCTTACATAATAATCGGTGTCGTTTTCCAATCTTTCCAGATTAGGTGGCAAGATCGGCGCGGTAGGAAGCAATATGGCATCAAATCCTGCAACTGCGGCATCATATCCGGCCCTTAGTGCCTCCAGCTTGGCCCAAGTCGCGACATAATCAGCACCAGAGTGGTTCTTGCCCAACCGGAACCGCGCAAGAATTTCGTGGAACATCACATCTGGGTTCGCTTCGATGACATCTCGCCATAGCCCATAAGCCTCTGTTGTAAACAGGCAGGTAGATAGAGGCATGACCTCAGCAACCTCTGGGATTTCTACAGGCTCAATCAGCGCACCAGCGTCCCGCAACTTGGTCAAACTCGCCTCAAAAGCTTGTTCAGGGCCTGACCGAATGTCATCCAGAGCCACTGTTTTCAAAACGCCAAATCGGCGCCCTTTCAAATCGCTGTGCTGAAGGTCGGCGGGCTTGCCGCCTTCCATCAATGCCAACAACAGCGCCGCATCTTCAACAGAGCGGCACAAGGGGCCAATCGTGTCAAATTTCATCGCCAGCGGCACAACCCCTTCAAGCGTCAAGCGCCCTGATGTGGTTTTTAAACCAACAAGGTCATTCCAAGCTGACGGAATTCTCACGGACCCTCCGGTATCTGAACCGATCCCCGCCGCTGCCAAACCAAAAGCCACTGACGCCGCTGCCCCTGAAGATGATCCACCAGACACCGCCTCATGATCATTTACACAAGGCGATGTTGCGGTACTGGGATTATGACCCAGCCCAGAAAACGCAATCTCACTCATGTGGGTTTTGCCCAAGCACACAAGCCCCGCCGCTGTTGCGTTAGCCAATACGACGGCATCACGTTCCGGCACACGCCCCTTGAGCAGGTTTGACCCCGCCTCGGTTGCAACACCGGCCGTGTCAAAAAGGTCTTTCCACGAGATCGGAACACCATCCAACGCTGACAGACGGTGACCAGATGTTGCACGCGCTGCTGCTGCTTTGGCTTCGGCCAAAGCACGATCCGCTGTTACGCGGGCATAAATACGATCCCGCATCGGGTGGGCGTCAATTGCATCCAGATAAGTTTGGCACAGCGCAACGGGGTCAATATTGCCCGCCCCGATACCCCGCCCCAAATCTGCCGCGGTCATTGTTAGCCACTCTTGCATGGCGCTCTCCCCTTTTTGGCGCATTTGAAGGGAAGGTAGCGACGCTAGCGCACATGGACAATCCCCACCTGTTCACCATATTGAACGACATGGATTTTGACACAGATATTGCTGTAGTTGGCGGCGGATTGAACGGGACGACGTTGGCAATCGCACTGGCGCAAACCGGCCAAGGGGTCACATTGATCGACACCTTTAACGGTGCTGCACAAACGAAATCAGGTTTCGACGGACGGTCTTATGCCTTGGCCTTGGCCTCTTCGCGGTTACTGGAAGGCATAGGTGTTTGGGAGTTGGTGGCTGAACACAGCCAACCGATGCTTGAGATCAAGGTCACTGATGGGCGAGCGGGCGAAGGGCCATCCCCCATGTTCATGCATTTTGATCACGCAGAGATCGAAGAAGGCCCTATGGGCTATATGGTCGAAGACCGGCATCTGCGACGCGCCTTGCAAGAGCGTGCCGAAAAGACCAAGGGCGTCACGCATCGCATGAATGAAACCGTTGTCGCGCAAGAAGCTGATACAACGGGGATCACGCTCAACCTGGCATCAGGCAGGACGTTGCGGGCTCGGCTTGCTGTTGGGGCAGATGGACGTCATTCGGGAACTGCCCAACGGGCCGGCATCACCCGAACGCAGTGGGCATATGGGCAAACGGCGCTTGTTTGTGCCATCGCACATGAGGCGGCGCACAACGGCGTGGCGCATCAATTCTTTATGCCGCCAGGACCCTTGGCGATCCTGCCACTTACCAAAAACAGATCATCCATCGTCTGGAGCGAATCTGCCGAAAACGCAGCGGCCATCCAAGCTCTGCCTGAAGAAGCCTATCTGGATGTCTTGCGCCCCCGCTTTGGCAGCTTTTTAGGTGAAATCAGCATGGCTGGCGCGCGGTATTCCTACCCTCTTGGATTGTCGCTGGCGCATGAAATGGTGGCTGCTCGTGTGGCCCTGGTTGGGGATGCGGCACATGGCGTTCACCCGATCGCTGGTCAGGGCTTAAATGCCGGGATGCGCGATGTTGCGGCATTGGCGGAAGTGATCACAGACGCCGTTCGGCGCGGAGAAGACTTGGGCTCGGACGCCGCATTGGCGCGTTATCAGGAATGGCGGCGTTTTGACAACACCACACTGGCGCTTGCCACCGACAGCTTTAATCGGCTCTTTTCCAACGATAACCCTCTTGTGCGCATCGCGCGGGATGTCGGTATGGCCGCAGTGAATGCCCTGCCCGGCCTGCGCCGCGGCTTCATCCGAGAGGCCGCTGGCCTGACCGGAGACCTGCCCCGGTTGATGCAGGGCAAAGCGCTATGACGCTTCAATCCAAAGGGCGCGCTTCATCAATCAGCATCACGGGAATGCCATTGCGAATTGGATAGGCCAGATTGGCCGCGCTGGACACCAGTTCCTGGCGCTCCGCATCATAACTAAGGGTGCCTTGCGTACGTGGACAAATCAACGCCTCCAGCATCCGGCGATCAAACTCGATCACTGTGTCGTTCATTGCATCATCCCTTCGTCCTGACCGCCACGCATCGCGTATTCAATCAATGTCACTAACGTCTCGCGACGCGTCTCAAGTGAGGGGGCTTCAAGCAAAGCTTGTTTATCCTCAGGGTCAAAATCAAGCATCATAGAAAGTGAATTGATGAGCAGCTCATCTTCTGCATCTTTCAGCGTCTCCCAATCGGCAGACAACCCTTTGGTTTCAAAAAACCGCCCTAACAGATCAAGGAAAGCCGGACGTTTGAAACCAACGTCAGCTTCGTCTTTGCCAAGATCCCGGCCAAATCCATCCCAGCTGACATCGCATTTACGGTAAGGATTGAACCCTTCAACCTCCTTGACCACCCGGAAACGCGACACACCACCCAAAGTAATCATGTACCGCCCATCCTCCGTTTCAGAGAATTGCGTGATCCGCCCTGCACACCCAATCATCTGAAGGCCCGGACCCTCGCGGCCCGGTATCTGATTGGGTTGCACCATGCCTATCAATCGCGCGTCTGTTTTCAGGGCATCCGCGATCATCTGGAGATAACGCGGTTCAAAGATATGCAGCGGTAACCGTGAACGCGGCAGCAACAACGCGCCCGCCAGCGGGAAAATTGCAATCGTATCTGGCAGCTCTGTTGGTTGTATCATGCCCCTACAACTAGCGCATTGATGGGGTTAGGCAAATATCATCGAACTCAATTTACGCCGCCCATTTAGAACAATTGGGTCGTTTGGCTTAAGCGCATCGAAAATGGTGAACAATTGTGTTTTCGCCGCATCTTCGTTCCAATCCCGGTCCCGCTTGAACAGCTCTAGCAATTGATCAACAGCGCCTTCGGCGTCACCATTGGCATAAAGCGCCTGCGCCAGATCAAATCTTGCCTGCGGATCGTCTGGGTTTGCCTCAACCGCCGCGGTAAGCTCGGCCACAGGTCCCGCATCCGCAGCCTGCAATGCCAGTTGCAATTGGGCATGCGCCGCTTCCAGTTCTGGCGCGTTTGAAATTTCCATGGGCGCGCCGTTCAGGAATGCTTCTGCCTGTTCCAACTCACCCATTGCAATGTTCGCGCGGACCATCCCGCCATAGGCTGCAGCGTTGTTAGGTTCTTCGCCCAGCACTGCCGCAAAGGTCTGTGCAGCATCGGTTGCCGCCCCTTCTGCCAGCATTTCTTCGGCTGCAGCAACAGCTTCAGCGAGGCCATCTTCGGCGGTCTCACCACCTGCGGCTTTGACAACCCGGTTTACAAAATCCTTGATCTCGGATTGTGGCACAGCTCCTTGGAAACCATCAATGGGCTGCCCCTTGTGAAAAGCATAGACCGTCGGAATGGATTGGATCTGTAACTGGCCTGCGATCATCTGCGCTTCGTCGACATTGACCTTTACCATCTTGACCGCACCTTTTGCAGCTTTGACAGCTTCTTCCAATTGTGGACCAAGCGTTTTGCAAGGACCACACCAAGGCGCCCAGAAATCGACGATGATCGGCATCGTTTGTGATGCCTCAACAACATCTTGCATGAACGATGCTTCGTCGCTGTCTTTGATCAAGTCGGCCTCAGGGGCACCACCAAGGTTCAATTCCATGTCCGTCTTCCTCACTTGCGCGTGTATGCGGCCTATATGTCGCCTGCGCTGACTGAATTAAAGGTCAAAGGTTGCAAAAACCGGCGCGTGATCGCTGGGTTGCTCCCATCCGCGCACCGCGCGTTCGATGCGGCTGGAATGCGCAGCGTTAGAAATATCCGGCGTCGCCCAAATATGATCAAGACGGCGCCCTTTGTCTGCCTTGTCCCAATCAGGCGACCGATAAGACCACCAGCTGTACAAATTGCCCTCGGGAATATCTTGCCGGGTGATATCCTGCCACCCTCCTGCGTCTTGCGTTGCCCCCAATGCCTCAACTTCGATCGGCGTGTGACTGACCACCTTCAGCAATTTCTTGTGATCCCAAACGTCATCCTCACGCGGGGCAATGTTCAAATCGCCCACAAGGATGGCTTTTTCAGGTTTCTCCGCATGGAACCAATCACGCATTTCCGCAAGGTAATCAAGCTTTTGGCCAAATTTCTCATTCACAGCGCGGTCAGGTTTGTCGCCTCCGGCCGGTACGTAAAAGTTGTGGATCGTTGTGCCATTTTCCAACCGGGCCGCAACATGCCGCGCATGCCCAAGGGATGCAAAATCTTGGTCCCCCCTATCTTCGAGCGGCAATTTGGACAAGATCGCAACGCCGTTGTAGCCTTTTTGCCCCCGCGCGACCATGTGCGTATATCCGGCTTCGGCAAACCCTTCGGTTGGGATTTTCTCAACCGGGCTTTTGCATTCCTGCAAACACAGCACATCCGGCCCATGCTCTGCCAACATACGCAGTACCAGCGGTTCACGCAGGCGGACAGAATTGATGTTCCAGGTGGCGAGGGTAAAGGGCATGACAGTCTCCGCAGCTTTGATTGCCGGGACACTACCCTGCCCATTCCTTCACCGCCATGCCGAAATCAAACGCCGTTAGGTGCGATCATCACTTTGCCATCGCGCCCACCAGCCCAAGAATACTCGACGGCCGCCGCGATCTCATCCAACGAAAAATGTTTATCAATGGGCGCGAAAAGCTCACCTTTGACAATCTGTCCTGCGAGATCGGTGTAAAGAGCCCGCCGCGCAGCTTTGTCAGCGGTGTTCATCCAGACCACCAGCCAAAATCCACGCACGGTAATGTTGTTGAAAATCAAAGCCGCTGCCCCAATAGCGCTGTCCTCATTGGACATTCCGCCATAGTTGATCAGCGTCGCACCTGTATCAAGCGTGTCTGCGAGCCGCCCGGCGGTGGCACCAGCAACAGCATCAATCGCCAGCTTCATCTTGGCGCCCGTGGCTTTTTTGACCCGCTGGGCCAGATCAGGGCCATCAACCAATACAACATCCGCGCCCATTTCCTTAAGACCTGCAATTGCGCTTTCCCTGCGAACAACATTTACCAAATTGAGGCCCCGCGCTTTGGCCATCTGCACAATATATCCGCCAACAGCTGAGTTGGCGGCAGATTGTATTATCCAATCACCTGCTTGCAGATCAACGTATTCCGAAAGCATTAGGCTCGCTGTGGCTGGGTTGACCAAGAGCATCGACAATTGATCCAGATCGCCTTCTGGCAATGGCACCAAATGGTTTGCATCACAGACAGCTTCGGTTGCCCATGTGCCACAACCACCGGGAAGCAGAACCAACTGCCCAGTGCCCTCACCTTCCACAATACGGCCCAAACCTTCGTTGCCCGCAGTTGTCGGTAACGGTGGCCGCACACCATAATTGCCGGAAATCTGGTTCAGGTCGGAAGGATTGATCGGCGCGCGCAAAATCTCGACCCGCACCTGGCCTTCTGTCAAAGGAACAGACGGTGCCTCAACAGCCTTGAGAACATCGACCGGGTTACCAAACGTTTCATAAATGATTTTTTTCATGGGATTCTCCTTTGGGACGACGATGACCTGTCACAACGGCAAACCGCCGGCCCTGTGTCGCAACGTCGCCAAGCGAATAACAGGGTGCGACGTCACGTAAGATATTTGTAAATACCAAAAAAATGGCCGGACACAAAGGTCCGGCCCAGTTCAACAGGGAGGTATGTGTCATTCCCCGGACACAAACTTCGGGTCAGAGGAAGAGCGAAAACTCATGAAAAGTCGCTCAGGTAAACGATACACTCGACCAAGGGTGCACCGTTATGACATCAACCGATACCCACCGGATTCGGTTACAAGAAGGCGAGCATTGGATGGATCTGGTTCGATTTTTTGGCGAAGACGGTAAATATGCGTCTCAAGCGTGTGCGTGGTAACACCAGCGTTATATCCCCAAACTTCGTGCAGCAGCACATCGCGTGGCACGACACCATCATTTGAACGATACAGAAACTTGAGAATATTGGTTTCTTTTTCGGTCAGACGCACTTTTTTCTCGTCTTCGGTCAGCAACATCTTCATCGAAGGTTTGAACGTATATGGCCCCAGTTGGAACACGGCATCTTCGGACTGTTCATGTTGACGCAATTGCGCACGAATGCGGGCCAACAAAACAGGAAACTTGAATGGTTTTGGCACATAGTCATTGGCACCGGCATCCAAGCCAAGGATCGTATCCGCATCCCCATCATGCCCGGTCAGCATCATAATAGGGCTTTTTACACCCTGTTTGCGCATCAGCCGACATAATTCACGGCCATCCGTATCTGGCAATCCGACATCAAGTATAACCAAATCATACAACGCCTCTTTGGCGCGGGTCATCGCGTCGGCACCATTTGCGGCTTCAAATACATCAAAGTCTTCAGTCATGATCAACTGTTCGCTAAGTGCCTCGCGCAAATCATCGTCATCATCGACGAGAAGGATTTTCTTAAGCTGGGCCATCGGGGCATTCTCCACTGGTTGTTGCTATAGACATGCGCTTCCGGTTGCCTCTGAACAAGTCACGCAAATGTTCTCTCACGTCCATGTGTTGGAAATGCAGTCAAATGTTTCAATTTCGCCGTGACTGGCATAAATAAATGTCAAATCCCTTCAGGAGTTGTAACAACAATATGCCCTTTGCCCCTGACATTACCGAGCAACTAGCACGTGCAAAGGCCGATTTACGTATGGGTGTGCCTGTTGCGTTAACCGGTCCGGTCAGTGCATTGATTATCGCTGCCGAAACACTGAGCGCCAATCGACTGGCTGAATTGTTGGCATTGGGAGGCGCGCCGGTTCTTGCGATCACCGCCCGCCGGGCAGAGACGTTAAAGGCCAGAGTCTATGACGGAGATCTGGCACGCCTTGTTCTGCCGCCGGATGCGACACCTGCTTGGGTGCAGAGCATTGCAGATCCAGCAGGTGACCTGCGCGCACCGATGAAGGGGCCCTTTACCTGTGCCCGAGGCGGGGACAGCGCAGTGCACCGCGCCGCCATTCAACTTGCAAAATCGGCGCGGATCTTACCTGCGATGTTGGTTTTGGAAATTCCGAATGCGGTTGAATTCGCGTCTAGGAACTATCTAACCCATCTGAACCTTGCCGCCGCCGCACCCGTCTTGGCAGAGCGCAGCGTGTTACACCCTGTGGTAAATGCCCGATTGCCTATGGAAGCTTCAGAGGCCGGACGCCTGCATATATTCCGCCCCGAAGATGGCGGAGAGGAACACTACGCCATCGAAGTTGGCCGCCCTGACCGCGCCACGCCTGTCCTGACCCGTCTGCATTCCGCTTGCTTTACCGGTGATCTAATGGGCAGCTTGAAATGTGATTGCGGTCCACAGCTGCGGGCTGCGCTTGCTCAGATGGGCAGCGAAGGCCACGGGATCCTCCTCTATCTCAATCAAGAAGGGCGTGGGATTGGATTGGCGAACAAGATGCGCGCCTATTCTTTGCAAGATCAAGGGTACGACACGGTTGAAGCAAACCACCGCTTAGGTTTTGAAGATGATGAACGCGATTTTCGGATTGGGTCCGATATCCTGCGCTCCATGGGATTTTCGTCCGTTCGATTACTGACAAACAACCCACGCAAGGTCGACATGATGCAAGCCAGCGGCATCACAGTCTCAGAACGGGTGCCCCTAAAAGTCGGCGAAAACCGCCATAACGCGCAATACCTTGCAACCAAAGCCAAGAAGTCCGGGCACCTGCTGTGACATCAAGCCATTTGGCAGGGAATATGGTGCTCACCCCAATGGGTTTGCGATTTGGAGGGCGTATCTATCCTTGCAGTATCGGCAAGAATGGCCTGACGTCAGGCAAGCGAGAAGGTGATGGTGCGACGCCCCGGGGCATCCATCGGATCGTTGGCATGTTGTACCGCCCTGACCGCATGGCCCGCCCTGCAAACTGGGCAATGCCTATCCGTCCGGGCGACCTGTGGTCTGATGATCCCAACAGGAGCGACTATAATAGGATGGTACGCGCGCCCTATGACGCAAACCACGAATCGTTGCGCCGCGCCGATCCTCTTTATGATCTGATCTTGCTGACAGATTGGAACTGGCCCAACGCAGTTCCTGACCGCGGCTCTGCCATTTTCATCCACCAACGCCGAAGCCCCGGCTATCCAACCGAGGGGTGCATTGCGCTGTCGCGCCGGGACCTGCTCCATATCGCACCTATGGTTCGCCCATTCACAAAATTGCTGATATCTTAGGATAAAAGCCTTCAACGGTGGAAAAAGCATGACTGCTTCCTTCATCTTCGGCACAATGTTGGATGCGGACCGCAAACCGAACCTCTGGATAGACAAACAATGTCGTGCAGCAACGCTGCTCTGCCAGACCATGGCTGAACGTCTAGGTCACCACTCTTTGACCAAAGATTGCAGATCCCACGCGCACATGCGTCGCGCCCTGTGCAATGGCCCGTTCAAAGTCACTGCTCATGCCCATGGACAACCCTAATAGGGCGTTCCTCTTTGCTATTTTGGCCAACAACGCAAAATGTAATGACGGTTCTTCATCGACAGGCGGGATGCACATCAGCCCCCGCACGGGGAGGTCCATCGCCCGGCATTCAGCAATAAATGCGTCTGCCGCAGCAGGCAATATCCCCGCCTTTTGTGGCTCCTCGCCCGTATTCACCTGCACAAAAAGATCGGGGCAATGCCCTTCTTCTTGTGCGATGCGGGCAATTGCTTTGGCCAGCTTTAGCCGGTCGAGCGAATGAATCACATCAAAGAGTGCCATGGCCTGTCGTGATTTGTTTGATTGCAACGGACCAATCAAATGCAAATCCACCCCGTCATATTTCTCTTTGAACTCCGGCCATTTCCCTGCCGCTTCTTGCACCTTGTTCTCGCCGAAACACCGATGTCCTTCCATCAGCACGGCTTCAACCCGCGCATTTGGTTGCACTTTGCTGACCGCGATCAACTGTGTTGATCCAGCAGCCCGTCCAACCCGTGTTTCTGTCTCGTTGATGCGTTTGGCGATATCTTGCAGGCTCATACCTGTCTCTCCAGTCTAAGGCGGTCCCAGACAGGCCCGCACAAAGAAAAGGGGCAGGCCAAAGGCCCGCCCCAAATCACGTAAGTGCTGTTCAACTTAGAAGTTGAAGCGAACACCCAGGTCAGCAATTGTGGAACCGGAGTTGTTCTGGCCGATGAAGCCTTGAACACGTGCGCCGGCACCCAACTGGTGAGTGAAGCCAACGGCTACGCCGTCGTCGTTACCTGGAAGGTCTGCAACACCACCACCGTTATAAACGAGCTGGATGTTGGTTGCTGCGCCGATGTCGTAGTTAACGGAGAAACCGTACGCTGTGTCGCTGGATGTGTTGTCGTTTTCACCAACAACAGCTGCGAAACCGAATGCGCCGATAGAACCGTCAAGAGACAACAGGTAGTAGTCGTTGTCTGCGCCAGCGGCTGTTTCTGTACGACCAACAAGTGCGCCGATGTTATAGTCACCAAAGGAGTAACCAACACCGAACTGAACGTCTTCGTCGCCGTTAGTGTTCTGGTTGTCAGCAACATATGAAGCTGCGAGTTTCAGATCACCGAAGTTGTAGTTAACCAAAACGCCGTTGTTCGCGGAACCGTTGCCGAAAGCTGGGCCAGGGAAGCCGAAGGAGCTAACCATGCCAACTTGACCTTCGAGACCAACGTCAGCGAATGGACGGATTGTACCACTGTCGTCGAATACGCCAGAGATGTTACCAACACGAACACGCAGACCGCCGCTGGAAACCTGGAAGCGTGCGCCACCAAATGTCAATGCGCCGGCTGTACCGTCGGAGTTTTCGTCGGACTGGCCACGAACTGTTGCCGCCAAACGAACGCCGCTGTCGAGCTCAACTGCTGCGTTGATGTTCAGACGGAAGCGGCTGATGATGATGCTTTCTTCGGCACGATCTTCGTTGTAGCCAACACCAAAACGGGCATAACCGCCGAGTGTGATTTCAGCGTTACCTGCGGAAACGCTTTGAGCGCTGGCGATTTGTGGAGCGGAGATACCACCCGCAACCAGAGCTGCTGTAGCGAAGAGAATTTTTTTCATGAGTTTTCCCTCGGTTTGAAAAGTGACGCCCGAACCGGGGAATCCGGAAAGGGTACAGGTCGCTATCTGCATCCTATCCGCCTTGATTGGCAAGAAGCCTGCACATGTTGGGGAAATTGCTGGAATTATTGGTGCAGCTTTGCCACAGTTTTACCGGGTGGCTGGAGCGTTTCCTGCCCCGTCTTATTAATACATGTATTCCGGTGCACTGAGAAACGTCTGTGGCAACTATGCCTTGCCCATAAGGCATAGCTTGGATAGACCTTTGGAAAACTGGCGAAGGATCCCGTCGATGGGCTTTAAAATCAGCAGTAAAATCGCACTCGTCGCCGTCCTGATCGGCCTTCTTTCTGCATGTAGCGTTGTGCGCACCATTGGCGGCGGCAATCGTGAACCTGCCACGTTTGTGTCAACGAACCCCGACAATGTAGAAACCAATCCCGACAATACGATCTGGTCGATCTTCAACAAAAAGAGCACCGACAATTCTGTCGCGGTTAATCGCTACCTTTGGATCGCCTCGCTTGAAGTGTTGAATTTCCTTCCGGTACAATCGGTTGATCCTTTCACAGGCGTCATTGTCACGGGCTTTGGCACACCGCCAGGCGGTGGCAATGCATACCGCGCGACGGTGCTGGTCAATGATCCCGCGCTGGATGCGCGCTCCTTAAATGTTGCCTTGCAGACACGTGGTGGGCGCGCGGTAAACCGCACCACAGCCCGTGCCGTGGAAGACGCGATATTAAGCCGCGCACGCGAACTACGCATCGCAGACAACAGTTTTTGAGCCCACCACCCATCAACATCTTTCACGCCGGGCCTTGTCATCAAACAGCCCGGCGTTTTGCCATTCCAAAAGGTCCGAACCGACATGACCCGCTATAACCCCGCCGAAATCGAAGCCCGCTGGCAGAGCGCTTGGGAGGCGTCAGACGTCTTCAAAGCCGTGCGTTCGGCTGACAAACCAAAATATTACGTGCTCGAGATGTTCCCCTATCCATCAGGTCGCATTCACATGGGCCATGTGCGCAACTACACAATGGGTGACGTGATCGCCCGTTACAAACTGGCCACAGGACACAATGTGCTGCACCCCATGGGGTGGGACGCCTTTGGCATGCCCGCAGAAAACGCAGCAATGGCCATCGGAGGCCACCCCAAAGACTGGACATACGGCAACATTAAAGACATGCGGGACCAGATGAAGCCATTGGGTCTGTCAATTGATTGGTCCCGAGAATTTGCGACCTGTGATCCGGAATATTACGGACAGCAACAGGCGCTTTTCCTTGATTTTCTCCAAGAAGGGCTGGTCTATCGCAAGAATGCGATTGTCAATTGGGATCCAATCGACATGACCGTATTGGCCAACGAACAGGTTGAGGCGGGTCGAGGCTGGCGTTCGGGTGCGCTTGTCGAAAGACGTGAATTGACCCAATGGTTTTTCAAGATATCTGAACATTCTGACGCTCTGCTGGACGCGTTGGACAGCCTCGACAACTGGCCTGCCAAGGTCAAATTGATGCAAGCCAACTGGATCGGTAAATCCCGCGGTCTTCAATTTGCCTTTTCCACCGTAGAGGGCCCAGAAGGTCATGATCGCATCGAGGTCTACACCACCCGGCCTGATACCCTGATGGGGGCGTCCTTTGTCGGGATCTCGCCTGACCACTCCCTGGCCAAAGAGCTTGAAAAAGACAATCCAGACCTCGCCGCATTTTGCGCTGAATGTCGCAAAGGGGGCACCACCGAAGAGGCCATTGAGACGGCCGAAAAGCTCGGCTTCAACACCGGTATCACTGTACGTCACCCCTTTGACACCGCACATGAATTGCCGGTCTATATCGCCAATTTCGTCCTGATGGATTATGGTACCGGAGCGATTTTTGGCTGTCCTGCTCATGATGAACGGGACTTCGAATTCGCGACCAAATATGGTCTGCCAATCATCTCGACCTATCTGCCCTCCGAAGAAAGCCCGGAGGCGCTTGATGAGGCCTATGTGCCTGCCAAGACCGACAAGGTTTTTTACAATCGAGGCTTCGCAGGGGAACAATGGCAGACCGGGCATGAGGCCATAGATGCGGCGATCGCTTTCTGCGAATCAAATGGTGTGGGCCAAGGCGTCACAAAGTTCCGGTTACGAGACTGGGGGCTTTCGCGGCAACGCTATTGGGGGTGCCCGATCCCGGTTGTTCATTGCGAAACCTGTGGCGTGGTGCCCGAAAAGAAAGAAAACCTGCCAATTGAGTTGCCCTATGATGTGGATTTCTCCACCCCCGGCAACCCGCTTGATCGCCATCCGACATGGCGCGATTGTGCTTGCCCGTCTTGCGGTGCGCCTGCCAAACGCGAAACGGATACGATGGACACCTTTGTCGATTCGTCGTGGTATTTTGCCCGCTTCACCGCGCCCCGCGCAGAAACACCGACAATTACCGAAGACGCTGCCTATTGGATGAACGTAGACCAATACATCGGCGGAATTGAGCATGCGATTCTTCACTTGCTTTACTCCCGCTTCTTCGCCCGGGCGATGGAGATGACCGGACATTTGCCAAAGTCCGCGAATGAGCCGTTTGATGCGCTTTTCACGCAAGGGATGGTGACGCACGCAATCTATCAAACCCCCAAACAAGATGGCCGCCCGATCTATCATTATCCCGAAGACGTCGATCTTCGGGACGGCAAAGCATTTCTGAAAGAAGACGGCCAAGAGGTTGAGATCATCCCCTCTGCCAAAATGTCCAAATCCAAAAACAACGTCGTTGATCCCCTCAACATCATCTCGAATTACGGCGCTGATACGGCGCGTTGGTTTGTCCTCAGCGATTCGCCCCCCGAACGTGATGTTGAGTGGACCGCATCAGGTGCAGAAGCCTCACACAAACACCTCACACGGGTCTGGACATTGTGCGATAAAATCGCCGCGATGGACCCCGGTGCCGCTGGCAAGGATGACGAAGCGCTGCTGCGCGCGATGCACAAAACCATTCACGATGTGACATTGGGTGTGGAAACCTTCGGATTTAATGCGGCCATCGCCAAACTCTATGCCTTCACCGCGACGCTCAGCAAATCCAAGGCAAACCACGCAGCCCAACGCAAAGCGATCATGACCCTTGCCCAACTGATGTCGCCCATGACACCCCATTTGGCAGAGGACATTTGGAAACATCAAGGCGGTGAGGGCCTTATCGTCACCGCCCCTTGGCCCAAGGCTGACGACGCAATGCTGGTTGACGATGTTGTCACGCTGCCCATCCAGATCAACGGCAAGCGACGGGCGGAGATCAGCGTTCCTGCAGATATGTCCAAGGAAGAGGTTGAAAAAATTGCGCTGGCGCATGAAGCTGTCATTCGAACCCTTGATGGTGCGACGCCTAAAAAGATCATCGTCGTGCCCGGACGGATTGTGAATGTTGTCGCCTAAAACCAAAGTGACCCGACGATTTTGCCTGCTGGCCCCGCTGGCACTTGCCGCTTGCGGGTTCGAACCGGTCTATGGACCCGGAGGGAATGGCGGGAAACTGCAAAACCGGGTTGCCGTTGATCCCCCCGGCAGCCAAGACAGCTATATCCTTGTGCGCGAACTAGAAGAACGTCTTGGGCGCGGCAACGATCCAGCCTTTGCGCTTTCTATGGTGATCAACACCTCTGAGGCGACGGTAGCCATCGACAGAGAGGGCGATATTGGCCGTTATCACCGCGTTGGAATTGTTGAGTACTCCTTGCGCGATCTGAACACTGGTCAAATCACAACGTCTGGCCGCGTGGAAAATTTTGTTGGTTATTCAGGCACCGGCAACACAGTTGAAACTCTTGCCGGCGAACAGGATGCACAAGTGCGCCTGATGACCAGTATCGCCGATCTGATCGTGAACCGTCTTTACGCAGCTGACATTTAGGCAATGAAGCTCTCACCTCGCGACGCAAACGCCTATTTCTCCCGTCCTGATCCTGACAAAACGGGGCTGTTGATCTTTGGCAGTGACGCCATGCGGGTGGCCCTGAAACGGCAGGAATTTCTCAAGTCCCTCTTGGGCGCCACTGCCGAAGAAGAAATGCGACTTACCCGTATACCCGCAGCAGAGTTGCGCAAAGAACCTGCGATGCTGATTGACGCAATCAAAGCTGTCGGTTTTTTCCCCGGCCCGCGCGCCGCCTTTGTTGAGGATGCAAATGACAATATCGCCAAAATCCTGATCGAAGCACTGTCGGACTGGAAACCGGGTGACGCGCAGATCGTCGTCACAGGTGGTGATATGAAAAAGACCTCCAAAGTGCGGAAAGCCTTTGAAAGCCACCCCCAAGCCTATGCCGCTGCAATCTATGATACTCCGCCAGACCGGGCCGAGATCGAACGTATGTTGGCGGAGGCAGGACTTCGCCCAGAAGGCGAAGCCATGGCGACGCTTGCCGATCTGGCGCGGGTGATAGACCCGGGTGATTTTCGCCAGACCATCGAAAAACTTTCGCTCTATAAATTGAAAGATACCGCTCCCCTTTCAACCGATGACATCGCGGCCTGCGCGCCCACATCAACAGAAGCTGACGTGGATGATATTCTGCATGTTGTGGCAGAAGCCCGCGCCCGGGATATCGGCCCGGTGATGAGCAAATTGCAAGCGCAAGGCGTGACCGCCGTGACCCTTACCATCATGGCAATCCGTCATTTCCGCACGCTTTACCGGATCGCAGCAAATCCTGGCACCCCGATATATGGTGTCCGCGACAGAGACCGGGCAATGCGCCAAGCCAAAAGCTGGGGCGCCGTCAAACTTGAAACGGCGTTGAGCGTTTTGACCGATACCGATTTGACGTTACGCTCTGCTGGACAAACAGCGCCTGCTTTGGCCATCGTGGAACGCGCATTCATACGGCTCGCGATGTTGGGGGCCCAAAGATAAATTCGAAAGGACACTGCATGTATACTGTTGTTGGGGCCACAAAATCCCGTGCATTCCGTGTGATGTGGATGCTTGAGGAAATTGGCCAAAGCTATACCCAAATTGATGCGGCTCCCCGATCTCCTGAAGCGGTCAAATACAACCCGTCAGGCAAAATTCCGGCTTTGGTGGATGGAGACGCCGTGCTGACAGATTCGGTCGCGATCATGACCTATCTGGGCGACAAACACAGCAAACTCTGTGCCAGATCAGGAACCCCTGAGCGCGCCAAACAGGATGCAATGACTTTTTGGCTGATCGACGAATTTGACGCGGTCCTTTGGGCCTATGCCAAACACAGTTTCGTTTTCCCCCAAGAGGCACGCGTCCCGGCTATTAAGGAAAGCTTGAAAGCAGAATTCACCCGTTCAGCGGACCTGTTGGCCGACCGCATTGAAGGGCCATTTCTGATGGGTGATCACATGACTATTGCTGATATTCTGGCAGTTCATTGCATCAATTGGTCCATCGGCGCCAATTTTCCGAGGGTGAATGATACTGTTGGAAAATGGGCAAAAACCATGCGAGATCGGGACGCTTTTAAAGCAGCGCAAGATAAGGTCAGCACCCTTTAATCAAGCCCCTAAGGTGGCAGGTTAGCTGTTCGTCACCCAAGTGGCGGCTTGGTGTCCAGCCCAGCGCCCAGTCGCCAAACAAGCCGAGATCAAATAACCGCCAGTTGGCGCTTCCCAATCCAGCATTTCCCCTGCGACAAAGACACCGGGCATTTCACGCAACATCAAACCTGCATCAAGAGCTGCAAAGGGCACCCCCCCAGCGGTTGAGATTGCTTCATCCAATGGGCGTAGTCCTGCATGTATGATCGGCAACGCCTTTAATAGCCGTGCTGTTGCACGCAACCCGTCGGGCAGCGGCCGGGCCATTTCCTGTACCAATGCGATCTGCGCCGCTGTTAATCGCAACGTTTTGCGCAAATGGTTTGACAGGCTCGTTTTGCCGCGCGGTTTGCTCAATTTGGCTGTGACCTCAGGCACCGACATATCCGGCAATAAATCAAGCGTTAGCGGGTGCCCTTCGCGCACACTACGCGACACGGAGTAAATCCCACCGCCTTCCAAACCCTGTGAGGACACTGTCGCCTCTCCCTGAGAATGATACGCGCCCGCATCCCACGCCACCCCCTTGAGCGCCGCGCCAAAGTGCTTGGCCATATGGGGGGACCATGTCACTGCAACACCGGCATTCGCCGGAGCGAATTCAGCGATAGAAATCCCCTTTGTTTCTAACACGCCAGCCCATGTACCTGTTGATCCAAGCCGGGACCAACTCGCACCACCCAAAGCCAGAACAGTGACATCTGCCGTGATTTTTTTCACCCCATTTGGTGTATCAAAGCAAAGCCTATCTGTGTCCCAACCGCGCCACTGCCACCGGGTGCGCAATTCTACATTCTGATCCGCAAGCCGCCCCATCCAAGATCGGAGCAGCGGAGATGCTTTCATCACCTTGGGGAAAACCCGCCCCGTTGACCCGGTAAACACCTCCTGACCCAAGTCCTGCGCCCAAGCCTGAACCGCTGTTGCATCGAATGCGTCCAATATTGGCGTTAACGGTCCCTGTGCTTCTGCAAACGCATGTTTGAACCTGTTATGCGGTTCCTGTTTCGTCAGGTTCAAACCGGATTTTCCGGCCATCAAGAATTTGCGTCCAACAGAAGGCTTCGCCTCGCATAGCGTGACAGATATCCCTGCTTGAGACAGAATGTCGGCGGCCATTAAACCCGCTGGACCTGCACCAATAACAACAGCCTGTTTCACGCGCCTGCTTTCGGAAACCCGCCCTTAATCTCAACAACACGTTGTGGATACGGGATTTCAATGTCCGCGTCTTTCAACGCATTCCAGATCAAGAACAGCACATCCGAGGTGTATTTATTTGGCCCGTCATCCAATCCATTCACCCAGAATTCGACGGCAAAATCGATGCCATTGTCGCCAAAACCACGCAGCTCGCAATCAGGCGGATAAGGCGCATTCAGAACTTCGGGGTGTTTTGCCACCGCTGCTTCGATCAAGGCGGGGACACGGTTAATGTCCGTGTCGTAACTTACAGAAAACGGCGCTTCGAACCGATTGGCTGACCCGCTGTCTGAATAATTGACCACCCGCGTGGTGATAAAATCTTCGTTCGGGACAACAATCCAACGTCCGTCAAAAGTTTCCAGGATCGCGGCCCGCGCCGTCATCTTGACGATCTTACCCTGCTCGCCGCCGTCAAGCTCAACGTAGTCACCTACCGTGGCCTGGCCTTCAACAAGCAGGATCACACCAGAAATAAAGTTAGACGCGATCTTTTGCAGGCCGAAACCAAGGCCAACACCAATGGCCCCCCCCATCACCGCCAAGGCGCTAAGGTTGATGCCCATAATGTTCATCAGCAAAATGAAGGCGACGCCAAAGATCATGAATTCGGTGGCTTTGATCAACAATTGCCGGATCGATGGACGCATCTCTTCGTTGCGCGAAATCATGGCGTTGGTCTGGCCTGTTGACCATTGCCCTAACCAAAAAAGGATAGAGCCACCAATCACCCCCCGCACAATTGTAATCAACGAAAACTGGATATTCCCCACACCCACAACAGTTTCGGTCAGGGTAACCGTAACAAGATCAAGCAAGCCAAGAGTGTACAGCAGCATGATCGGCAGCAGAATGTAGCGGCCTAATAGTTTGAGGAATGGTTCCGTAATAATGTCACGCACCAATGCCCGCGCCGCAAGCAGCAAAAACACCCGTTTGCCAAACGCAATGACCGCGCCACTATCGAAAAGCGACCGAACGATGCTTTCCCCGATGCCTGTCAGCGCATAGGCCAATAAAGGTGAGATCAGTGGCAAGAACATCAGAACGAACTGTCGGGGGGCAGTAAATAGGTTTTTGACCTCGCCGGGGTCCAGAATCCGAGCCAACGTTGGACGAATGCGCCGCGTCAGCAACCCAGCTAATAGCCATGACGCGATCAACAATCCAAATTGCGACCATGCCGCCGGGCTTAGCAGCCAACTCAAAGCCAGATCCCAGCCCTGCAGGGCAAATCCATACGCCTTTTGTACAATTTCGGGCTGGGAGGAGACGTCAAACTCCATAGATCAGTTGGTCCTTCCGATAGGATTGCCTATTCCTCATGCATGCCCGGGCCTTGCTGTTCAAGGATTTTGGTGCCGTTTTAGCCAATCGCTCTGGTTTTGTGACCCTCTCAACATCTGCGTTGATTGCGCCCCAACACCAGTTGCCCCCGCTACCAATGCGCTTGACGAACAGATTTTCACCAGCAATGCTCAAAACATGAGCAGAATGAAAACACTGCTAAACGCAGCACTTCTCAGCGCGACACTCATCCAGCCCGCTAGGGCACAGGACAACTTACCATGGATATTTGCGGATTGCGCCGGTCGATATTCGGCGGAGATGGAGCATGCTTGGCTGATGCGCACCTCTGAGGGCTCCGGCCACGATGCCCAGCGCAAAGTATTCGCGTCTTTGATCGAGGCGAGCTCAACTGACATCCCCGACAGCGCGTTGCTCGCCCATCAGATCCAAGCCAAGCAAGCGCACGCTCAGCTCATTCGTTCAGCGACTTTTCTCAAGGACGCCAAGCGCGCATCTTTTGCGCACAACACCGCCGAGACATTCATCAGGCTGTGTCAAAAGCTCCTGCTTGGGGGATGATCGGCGCACCAACATCGCACTGCGCGTAATTTTTAATCGCAACCGGTACAACCGCACAAAATTTTGGCGTCGACTTTTTGTGATCAGTCCAAACGCCCAAAAACGACTCCAGCATCCCGCCAATTCTGCCTATTTCTGCATCAGGTTCTTTGGGGACCGATTAAATCAAATGCGCGATGGTGCTGGCCTAGCAACCATACACACCATCGCACACCGCAATTGAATGCGTGTAAGCGGATATGGGATGTTTTGGCATCCCATGCAAGTCTTGCACGCATCGCAAAAAGGAAACTGCGATGTCACCAAAATTCACAAAACTCTCTGCTGCCGCTCTATTGATGGCCAGTGCTGTACCTGCTCTTGCGGATTGCCCGGTAAAAGTGGGTGTCCTGCATTCCCTTTCAGGAACAATGGCGATCTCTGAAACCACGCTCAAAGACACCATGGAAATGTTGGTTGAGCAACAAAACGCCAAAGGTGGTCTCTTGGGGTGCGAATTGGAAGCAGTGGTCGTTGATCCGGCTTCTGACTGGCCGCTTTTTGCAGAAAAAGCACGGGAATTGCTGACAGTACATGATGTCGATGTGATCTTTGGCAACTGGACATCCGTGTCGCGGAAATCTGTCCTCCCTGTGATCGAGGAATTGAACGGCCTACTGTTTTATCCGGTTCAATACGAAGGCGAAGAAAGCTCCAAGAACGTTTTCTACACTGGTGCTGCCCCAAACCAACAGGCGATTCCGGCCACCGACTATTTCTTGGAAGAGCTTGAAGTTGAGAAGTTTGCATTGCTCGGGACGGATTATGTCTATCCCCGTACCACCAATAACATCCTGGAGTCCTATCTTCAGCAAAAGGGCATCGCCCAAGAAGATATCTTTGTAAACTATACGCCATTTGGACATTCTGATTGGTCAAAAATCGTCGCTGACGTGGTGGCGCTGGGCGCGGATGGCAAAAAGGTCGGTGTCATTTCAACCATCAATGGTGACGCAAATGTTGGGTTCTACAAAGAACTGGCGGCCGCGGGTATTTCCGCTGACGACATCCCTGTTGTCGCGTTTTCTGTTGGCGAGGAAGAACTGTCTGGTCTGGACACTGCCAACCTAGTCGGCCATTTGGCGGCTTGGAACTACTTCCAATCGGCGGAAACTGAAACCAACGACGCATGGATCGCATCATGGAAAGACCGGATGGGCGCCGAACGGGTCACCAACGACCCGATGGAAGCCCATTACATCGGTTTCAACATGTGGGTGAATGCAGCAATCGCGGCAGACTCAACAGAAGTTGATGCCGTACGCACCGCAATGTACGGACAGGAATTCCCAAACCTGACCGGCGGTACTGCAGTTATGTTGCCGAACCACCACTTGTCAAAACCAGTTCTGATCGGAGAGATTCAGGAAGACGGACAGTTCGACATCATTTCCCAAACCCAAGAAGTGCCGGGCGATGCTTGGACCGATTTCTTGCCTGAATCTGCGGTTCTTGTATCGGATTGGAAAGAGCTGGGATGTGGGATGTACAACAAAGACACCTCCTCCTGCGTGCAGATCAAATCAAACTACTGATCTGTATTCTAATTGGTTCGGCGCGACATACCGCGCCGAACCAACACTCAAAGGTCTCCCCTCATGTCATTGTTTCTCGGACGCATGATCGCATGCGTACTCATTTGTGTTGCTCTGACCTCTCCGGTTGATGCCCAGCAAATCGATGCACCTATTCAGCAACTCCTTCAGTCTCACGGCACTGAAATTCAGAAATCGTCCCGCAAATCCATTGGCCCGGCAATTGCGGCTTTGGCTGCCAGCGGGATGCCGGATGCGCAGGTGGTGCTGAACCGTTGGCAATCCAAAGACATGTGGTTCGAAAAAGAAACTGGCCTGTTTGTCTTTGCTCAAAAAGCGGACGGCGACACGCTGACATTGTTTGATGTGGCCGGTGGCGCAGAAATTGGCGTATTCGCCAAACGGGCCTACAAACAGCTCAAGCCAAATTCCGGCATTCGCGGCATGATCGCATCAGCCCTTGTGCAGTTTCAACTGAACGATCCTGACCCAACAATCCGTAGCACCGCTCTTGCTGCTATTGAGCGGGATGCAGATGCCTCCCATCTGGCAGCATTGCGCGCGTCTTTATCAACTGAGACCAATGCAGATTTGCTGAACCGCAAACGTCGATTGGAACGGTTGCTGACCATCCAGTTTGGCAAAGATGACGCCGAAAGGATCACCGCGATTGAGGCGTTCTCAGGGGATCTGGGCGTTGATCTGCGTGCGGTACTCAACCCCTTGATCCAAACCCGTCTGGACGTTGCTGAAAACGTGCCTGAAGGCGCAGTAAAAGTCGTGATCGGCAAAGGTATCACGCGTGATGCGGCTTATGCGGCGTTGGTCGAACGCGGATTGGCGTCACCCCGGACCGATCTGTCAACCATGCGCGACACTCTGATCGCCAACATAGACGGTGATAGGGTCGCAGGTGTTCAGGTTGCCACCTTAAATACCGATGAGGCCAGAGCGGCAGTTTATGCTGCTTTGGCCAAAGAGGGTCAGGCCACACCTTTGGTCACAGACCAGGACATCGCCACGACCTTGGGGCAGTTTGTGTTCTTTAACGTATTTGTTGGCGCCCCGTTGCCCGTCGCAACAGCCGCCCAAGACGCCCTGAACAACATTGAGGCAAAACTTGCTTTCAGTCAGACCGCTGACCTTGCGTTGGATGGTCTGTCGCTTGCATCCATCTACTTTCTTGCGGCAATTGGTCTGGCCATCACCTTTGGTGTGATGGGGGTCATCAATATGGCCCATGGTGAATTCATTATGATGGGCGCCTACACAGGCTATGTTGTTCAACTGTTTGTCCCTGATTATACCCTGTCTATCCTATTGGCGATTCCATTGGCGTTTGCCGTGACATTCGCCGCAGGCGTAGCAATGGAGCGTCTGGTCATTCGGTGGCTTTATCACCGCCCGCTTGAAACATTGCTGGCTACCTTTGGTGTCTCAATTGCCCTGCAACAACTGGCCAAGAACATCTTTGGTACCCAAGCCAGACCCCTCACAGCGCCGGGTTGGTTGGATGGGTCGCTTGTGATCAACGACGTGATTGCGATTAGCTATATCCGTATCGCTATCTTTGTTCTGGCGTTGATCTTTCTGGCAGTTTTTCTCTTTGTGATGAACCGAACCCGGCTTGGGCTACAGGTACGGGCCGTCACGCAAAACCCCCGTATGGCCTCTTCGATGGGTATCAACCCGGACCGCATCAATATGCTGACGTTTGGTTTCGGGTCGGGGATTGCAGGCATCGCCGGCGTCGCCATTGGCCTTTATGCCAAAGTCACCTCAGAAATGGGTGCAGATTATATTGTCCAAAGCTTCATGACAGTTGTTGTTGGTGGCGTCGGAAACATCTGGGGTACGCTTTTGGGCGCAACATTGGTTGGCTCGCTTCAAAAGGGGATCGAATGGATCAATCCCTCCAACACGCTCGCTGCACAAACCTACATGATTTTGTTCATCATCCTGTTCATTCAATTCCGGCCGCGCGGCATCATTGCGCTCAAAGGCCGGGCAGCGGAGGCTTAACATGGCAGACATCAGCCTAAACCCGCCACGTCGCGCTTTTGTCATGCGTCATCCTTCGGCCGTTCTTTTCATTGCGATCTTGGCGATCTTCACACTCAGCGTCACCATCTTGGCCGAAGGTTTTGGCATCGGGGTGATCTCGACCAGCTTTGTCAAAACACTCGGCAAAACCCTGTGTCTATGTCTTGTCGCCCTCGCTATGGACCTTGTTTGGGGATATTGCGGCATCCTGTCTTTGGGGCACATGGCGTTCTTTGGGATCGGAGGATACGCAATTGGCATGTGGTTGATGTATGCGCGCACGCAGATCATCGTCCAATCCAGCCTTGCTGCCGCACCCTTGCCCCCAACACCACAAGAAATCTCGGATGGTATTGCGGGTCAGATATTTGGCGTTGTGGGCGCGTCTGACCTGCCGCCAATTTGGTCATTCGCACATTCATTGCCGCTTCAACTTATCGCAGTGATCCTTGTGCCTGGCCTGATTGCCTTTCTCTTTGGCGCGCTGGCCTTTCGCAGCCGTGTGACTGGCGTTTACCTGTCCATCCTCAGCCAAGCGATGACCCTCGCCTTGTCCTTGTATCTGTTCCAGAACGACAGCGGCTTGCGCGGAAACAACGGATTGTCGGGTCTCCAAAACCTTCCCGGTCTTGATGCCGTGCCGCAATCGACGGTCTCTGTTGTGTTTTTCTGGGTCTCCGCTTTGGCGCTTGGGCTGGGTTATCTTTTTTGTGCCTGGATGGTCACCGGAAAATTCGGATCGGTCATTCGGGCCATCCGGGATGATGAAGCGCGCATGCGGTTTCTGGGGTATTCGGTGGAAGCCTACAAGCTGTTCATCTTTACGGTCACGGCTGTCATCGCTGGCATCGCCGGAGCGCTGTACTATCCACAGGCGGGCATCATCAACCCCGCTGAAATTGCGCCCATTGCATCCATCTATCTTGCTGTTTGGGTGGCTATTGGTGGACGCGGCAAACTTTATGGGGCCGTGATCGGCGCTGCGTTTGTGTCGCTTTTGTCGACGTGGTTCACTGGAGGGCAGGCGCCAGACGTTCACTTGGGTTTCTACACAATCAAATGGGTGAACTGGTGGACAATCTTGCTGGGTCTTTCATTTGTTGGCGTCACGCTTTTTGCCCCACGTGGCATTGGTGGTTTGTTCGATGCAATCTCAAACCGCCATCAACCCAATCGTCACGGGGCGGACTTGGGCCCAGATGATGGTGCGCTACAGGAAAAGGAGGCCGATACATGAGCACGCTTCTGGAAGTATCAGGGGTTTCGGTTTCCTTTGATGGTTTTAAGGCCATCAACAACCTGTCCTTTCAAATTGGTGAAGGTGAAATGCGGGCTGTCATTGGTCCAAATGGCGCTGGCAAAACCACTTTCATGGATATCATCACGGGCAAGACCCGCCCCAACAAGGGCACTGTGATCTGGGGCGAGAAATCGCTTTCTTTGTTGTCCATGTCGGAAAGCCAGATCGCTCAGGCCGGAATTGGGCGCAAGTTTCAACGGCCAACAGTCTTTGAGGATCAAAGCGTTGCGGATAACCTGATGCTGGCACTCAAGAAAAGCCGCAATCCTTTTGCTGTGCTCCGGTTTCGCCCCTCAAAGGCGGATCATGAAAAAGTAGAGGCGATGGCAGATCAAATTGGTCTGTCAAACGCCTTGCATCGCAAATCAGGTGAGCTGTCGCACGGGCAAAAACAATGGCTTGAGATCGGCATGTTGCTGGCCCAAGAACCACGGCTTTTGCTTGTCGATGAACCCGCCGCAGGGATGACCCCCGCAGAACGTGAACATACCACAGCCCTGTTGGTCGAGGCCGCCAAAACCCGTGCCGTGGTTGTGGTGGAACACGATATGGAATTTGTGCGCCGTCTGGCCTGCAAGGTGACTGTCCTGCACGAAGGGTCCGTTTTGGCCGAGGGCAGCCTTGACCACGTAACGTCGGACGAAAAAGTAATCGAGGTGTACCTTGGCCGATAACCTTCTCAATATCCGCGATCTGACACTGCACTATGGTGGCAGCCAGATTTTGAATGGCATCGACATCACCGCGCAAATTGGCGAAGTGACATGTGTGATGGGCACCAATGGTGTGGGCAAAACAAGCCTGCTCAAGGCGATTTCGGGGACCCACCCGATAAGCGGTGGCACCTATGATCTAAACGGCCAATCTATCAAACGCGCACAGGCGCACGCTCTGGCGCAAAAAGGCGTGGCCTACGTCCCACAGGGCAGAGATATCTTTCCGTTTCTGACCGTTCAAGAGAACCTTGAAACAGGATTTGCCTGTTTGCCCCGAGAAGACCAACACATCCCCGACGGGGTGTTTGAGCTATTCCCGATCCTCAAGGACTTTCTGTCTCGACGAGGCGGCGACTTATCAGGCGGTCAGCAACAACAGCTTGCGATTGCCCGCGCGTTGATCACAAAACCCAAACTGCTTTTGCTTGACGAACCTACCGAGGGCATTCAACCCAACGTCATCAAACACATTGGCGAAGTCATAAAAGAGCTGCGGGACCGGGGCACCATGGCTATTGTCTTGGTCGAACAATTCCTCGATTTTGCGTATAAATTGGGCGACCAATTTGTGGTGCTGGAACGCGGGCGTTGCACATTCCGTGGCTCAAAGGCAGAAGTGTCTTCCGAAAAGCTGCAGCAGTTGGTGTCGATCTAGACCGAAGCGGCAACAGAGGCACCTTCACGCAATCTTCTGGCCAAAAAAGATGTCTCTGACGTTAAGAATACAGCGTTGACGAGAGATCTGGCGTGTTTCATGCGGCGCAAATTTTGATTCAACTGTGTCAAGAAAATCAACAGTCCGGCGCAGCAGATCGGTCTGACGAGGGGACAGTGAACTGGGCCCTTTTAGGGTTATCTTTTCAATGAACATCACCCCTGCTTGTTTCAGAAAAATAGTCTCTGGCCGCCCATCCGTCGTGCACACCCCGTAAACACCATCCAAGAAATGTTCCCATGTGGCCTGCTCGTGTGTGGTATCAAATTGATCCGCAACATCAGACGCCTGAGCCTGTAGTTCGCAGCCAATAGCGCTGTTGAAAAAGGCGTCTTTTGCGAGGAAATACCTGCTGAAGAAATAGTCGCGGGCTTGCTGTTCTGTCCGCAAGCCAAGCTGTGCGACATCACGATGCCACGCTCTGTGTCCCCGCAAATGAAAACGATAGGTGTGGTGATCTTCAAAATCCGCCACAAAGGACACTGAGCGCCCGGCGCTTGAATAGACATAGGATGCGGCGGGGAAAACCCGCGATTTTGTCAATGAAACGAGTGCGCAGCGCGTTGTCTGCACGGCTTCGGCAAACTGTTCTTCCTCAAGAAAATTGGTGAAAAGATATGTCAGTAACATGGGCTGTTCCTTGGTGTGATTGCCCGCGCAACTCACCCATCCAAATTCAACTGATGCTTCGTTGCAGGGCGAAGCATGCCAGAATACGCACCACAATACCCTTGCTTGACAGCAGCGCTCCCTCCGTCGCAGGTTCACTCAAAATCAAAATTGAGGCATCCAATGCGCAACTTGCTCACTCTGCTCGTTCTAACCCTGCTCGCGGGCTGCGATGTGCCCTTTGTGCCGCTGATCTAACCTCCGCCCAACCACAGCAATTACACCGTGGATGACAACTGCTGTTCATTCGCTGCACATCGCTTTGATCCCATGCGCGATCTCCGGCTTTGCCGCAACAGTATCAACCGTCAGATTCAGCGCCTGATCCAACAGATCTTCTGGGGCGACGATCCGGTCAATTAAACCAAAGCGCAGCGCTTCCTCTGACGAAATCTTTTGCCCGCCCATCAGAATGAGCTTGGCCCGGGCTGGACCTATTAGTCTGGCCAGACGCGCTGGGTCAGAAGGTTGCGGCAAAAATCCAAGTTTCATCACTGGATAGAAAAACTTTGCCGATGGCACCGCAATGCGCAAATCACACGCTAACGCCATCCCCATTGCGCCACCTGCCAATGTACCGTTCAACGCGGCAATTGTCAGGCCCGGCAAGGCTGCAATGGCGCCTGATAACCGTTCCCACACATCGGATTTAGCAAGCCCGGCAACCGCCTCTTCCAGATCAGCGCCAGCGCTAAACACGTTGCCAGCCCCCGTCAGGATCACCGCCCGCGCTTCATCTGCACCTTCAATGATCTCGGCCAATTCCGTCAGCATTTTATGGGTTAGTGCATTCGCCTTGTCAGGACGGTTGATGGTCACCGTCCAAACAGCATTGTTTTTGGACAGGTTGATCATATCAGACCAACAGCCTGACGTATGTCTTCATCACGCAAAGAAATCTCATCGCCTTTGAAACGATCCGCTTCGGCACTGCACATCCATAACAGACACCGCGCAGGCCAATCGGCGGGAATATGATCTTCCCACGCCAATGCACTCACTTGGTTGACACCGGACGCTTTGATCTCCCGCTGCATCTGAGTTGCGACAGTTCCCGGTGACAGGCCGATGGCGCGAATACCATTCTGGGCCTCCTCTTGGTCCAAAGACCGGGTCAGCATATTGACCGCGGCCTTGGATGCACAATAATGGCTCCAACCTTCTAAGGGGCGGTGCGCGGCTCCAGAAGAAATCGTCAATATCGATCCGCCACCTTGCGCTTTCATGCCCGGCAACACAGCACGCATGCCGTTGAACACCCCCTTCAAATTGATATCGATGACCTGCGACCATCCTTCAGGATCCGCAGTGGCAAGATCCGAGATGGGTTCAATCACGCCCGCATTGTTGATCAACACATCCACAGACCCAAAGGTGTTTTGCGCCTGTTCAACAGCTGCTGAAATATCAGTGAAACGCGCAACATCACAGGCAACAGAAATCGCGCGCGCGCCTATCTCAGCCGCCAAAGCTGCGATGGCGTCTTTGGACCGGGCAAGCAACACCACATTGGCACCAGCATCGGCAAAAGTCCGCGCAGTTTCTGCCCCAATGCCGCGACTGGCACCGGTTATTATCGCTGTTTTTCCGTTCATATCCATCCGCAGTGCTCCTCTAATGACCTTGGTTGAGATTTTGCATCTCCGTTCATATCTGTGGTATTCTGCGGACGACTTGGGGTCTACCCCCTCCATCTGGCTTGACGATTTGCATGCAGTGCCAGACGGTAACGTTCTTAGCTAAAAAGGATTTTATTGATATGTTTCGTTTTTCGCCTCTGGCAGTAGGCCTTGCCTTGCCACTTAGCCTTATTTCCCAAGTGGCCCTCGCCGATCTGACACCTCAGCAAGTCTGGAGCGATTGGCGCGCATACATTGAAGGAATGGGATACCAGCTCACCGCGAATGAAAGCGCGAATGGCGGCAATCTGACCGTCAGTGACATCAACATGTCCTTTGCCTTGCCTGATGGAGACGCATTGCAAATGTCGATGGGCAATTTGCGGTTTGATCAAAACAACGATGGCAGCGTCGCAATCATCATGCCAGATGTGATGCCGATCCAGTTAAGTGGAAATGGACAACCCGGAGGAGAACCATTTTCGACTTTGCTTAACTACTCACAGACGGGCCATTCAATTATAGCAAGCGGCACACCTGATAAGACGACCTATGATTACGCCGCGCAATCGGCAGTGTTAACGTTAGAAAACGTTGAAGTTGACGGTCAGAAGCTGCCAGCAAACAATGCGGCGCTGAACGTCACGATCAATAACATCGACACGACAACAACAATGGCAATTGGCACGGCACGCCAATACGACCAAACCGGTAGCGTTGACAGCATCACCTATGACTTTGCAGCAAGCGATCCCGAAAATCCGACGGCCGGAGGGGAATTTAACGGCACCCTAAAGGGTTTGAACTTTAATGGCGGCGGCACAATCCCGCTGTCGATCCTTGATGCGGCAGACATGTCCGCGATGCTCGCGGCCGGTTTTGATGCCGCTGGCACGTTCTCCTACACCGAGGGGAGCGCTAACTTTGACATTCGTAACCCCAAAAGTGAAAGCTTTGCCATGACCACCTCATCTCAGGGCGGAGAGTTGGGCTTTGAAATGGGCAGTGGTGGTCTGACGTATTCCGGTGCGCAACGCGACGTGAATGTCAGCGTCACCCCTAGCGTAATGCCCTTCCAATTTCAGGTTGCGATGGCTGAAAGCGGATTCAATCTTTCCATGCCTGTCAGCGTCTCGGGACAACCAGAGGATTTTGCCTTTGGCATCACAATGGGCGACTTTACGATGTCCGACATTATTTGGGGAATGTTTGATCCCGCAGGCCAATTGCCGCGGGACCCAGCAACGATAATCCTTGATCTCGCCGGCAAAGCGAAACTGCTGGTCGATTGGATGAACCCAGAGGCCGCCTCACAGCTGATAGGTCCACCCGCTGAGCTAGGTGCGCTTACATTGAACAATCTTATCATCGATGCGGTTGGTGCAAAACTAGAAGGCAACGGCGCATTCACTTTTGACGGCCCCGGCCCACAGATGGTCCCCAACATCGGCAACCCGGTTGGCGCACTCAACGTCGCTCTTGCCGGAGGTAATGGCCTCATGGACAAACTGGTGGCGTTGGGGCTTTTGCCACAGGAACAGGCAATGGGCGCACGTATGATGATGGGGCTGTTTGCAGTTCCCGGTGATACACCTGATACGCTGAACTCCAAGATTGAATTCACATCCGAAGGTCAAATTTTGGCCAATGGGCAACGCATCCGCTGATCCGTCAGTCTGGTTCATGAACTGGAAAGGGCACCTGTCATAGGTTGCCCTTTTTGCCAACGACCCTTGTCCTTCGTCGGGGGGGGCGTTACCTCTGCTGCGAATTATCACTGGAGCTTCGTCAAATGTCCCAGCCCTTGGATGTGCTGACCAAAACGCTTTTGCATGCCGCCACCCAAGCGGGTGCAGATGCGGCTGATGCCAAAGCCGTGCGGGCCACTTCGATATCTGTCGATGTCCGCGCCGCCGCCTTGGAACAGGCCGAACGCTCTGAAGGAATAGATATAGGTTTGCGGGTTTTTGTGGGGCAACGCTCTGCGACGGTCTCGGGGTCTGACGTTTCTGACCGAACGATCACGCAAATGGCGGAACGGGCCGTTGCCATGGCACGCGAGGCGCCGGACGATCCGCACGCAGGCCTTGCCGAGCCTGATCAATTGGCCACCGAATGGGACGTTGCCGCGCTTGAGCTTTGTGATGCAACACCAGAACCCTCACCGCAAACGTTGCAAGACGATGCGGCACGGGCTGAAGCTGCTGCATTGGCTGTAAAAGATGTCAGCCAAGTCCAATCCGCCAGCGCTGGATACGGCGCGCAACATCTGCATATCGCCATGACCAACGGCTTTGAAGGCGGCTACGCCAGAACGGACCGTGGGCTTTCTTGTGTTGCAATCGCGGGCAGCGGAACAGCGATGGAGCGCGATTATGACGGGGATGGACGCATCTTTCAGGCTGATCTGCGCGCACCAGAGGAGATCGGCAAGCAGGCGGCGGAACGCGCTGTTCAACGGCTTGGTGCCCGAAAACCGCCAACCGGCGCGTTCCCTGTGCTTTTCGATGAACGTATCGCATCCAGCCTGATCGGCCATTTGCTGGGCGCCGTAAACGGCAGTTCAATTGCAAGAGGCGCATCGTTCCTGCGCGATGCCTTGGATGAGGCGGTTCTGCCTGATCACCTTTCTCTAATCGAAGATCCGCATCGTCCGCGCGCCAGCGGTTCACGCCCCTTTGATGCCGAAGGGTTGCCCACAAAACGCCGTATGATCGTAGAGAACGGGGTATTGCAAGGCTGGACCCTTGATCTTGCCAATGCCCGCAAGCTGGGAATGGCCGCGACCGGGAATGCCGCCCGCAGCACATCCTCCAGCCCCACACCGACTACGTGGAACATCGCATTGACCCAAGGCGACGCCACGCACGACGATTTGATCCGCGATATGGGCACCGGGCTTTTGGTAACTTCAATGATTGGCAGCACGATCAACCCCAATACCGGCGATTATTCGCGGGGCGCTGCCGGGTTTTGGGTCGAAAATGGCGAGGTGACCCATGCGATCAATGAATGCACCATCGCAGGCAACCTGCGTGATATGCTGCGCCAAATGATCCCAGCAAATGATGCCCGCACCCATCTCAGCCGCGTTGTGCCGTCTCTTCTGGTACCGGGAATGACCCTTGCCGGCGCGTGATCTGCCTTTGTTGATTGATGCGGCGCGGATGGCCGGCCGTGTCGCCACAAGCTTTACCGGAACCACCGCACAACGTTGGGACAAACCGGATGAGGCAGGCCCGGTTACGGCTGCCGATTTGGCGGTGAACGACATGCTTGCTGCAACCTTGCGACATGCGCGGCCTGACTATGGATGGCTGTCCGAAGAAAGCGAAGACAGCACCGAACGGCTTGGCAAAGATTGCGTGTTTATTGTGGATCCGATTGATGGCACCCGCAGCTTTGTCGAAGGGTCAAAAACATGGGCCCACTCCATCGCCGTGGCGGAAAAAGGACAAATCACTGCCGCAGTGGTTTATTTGCCTTTGCGCAATAAACTATATGCCGCTGCGGCTGGTCAGGGTGCCACGTTAAACGGTGTGCCTATTCGGACTTCTGATGCCTCGACCCTGGAAACTGCTACCATTCTCGCCGCAAAACCGGCGTTACAGCCACATCATTGGTCAGCAAAAACGCCCCCTCAGTTTAAACGCAATTACCGCCCTTCACTTGCCTACCGGTTGGCATTGGTCGCCCAAGGTCGGTTTGAAGCGATGATCACATTGCGGCATTCTTGGGAATGGGACATCGCAGCAGGCGCCCTGATCACATCCGAAGCAGGCGGCATCGCCTGTGATCGCACCGGCAAAGCACTGCGGTTCAACAACGCCGATCCACGGTTAAATGGCGTGGTGGCCGGAGGCAAACCCATTTGCGCAGCCCTCATCGACGCTCTTGCGTGACAAGACCCATCTGATTACTCACAAAGACACCATCATCTCGCAGCTAAAGGACCAAACAATGACCCAACGCCTGCACCTTGTTTTCGGAGGGGAACTGGTTACCCCAAGTGAAAACACATTCCGCAATGTAGATGACATCCATGTAGTTGGTATCTTCCCCAATTATGCCGCAGCCTACGACGCGTGGAAAAACGAAGCACAGCGGACCGTGGATAACGCCCACATGCGTTACTTTATTGCGCACCTGCACCGCCTGCGTGACGAAGAAGCCGCCGCCTCTTCTACCGAAGAACTGGGTTAATCCAAATTGGCGCGGTCGCTGGGGCTTACCGCGTATCGGGCATTGACCCGAAGGGGAAATGTACCATCAGATCCCCCCGCGACGCCGCGCCCTGATGGGGAACTCGTCTGGTTGCATGCTGGCGAGGTTTCAAATTTAGTTGCGGTGCAAAATTTGGCGGCACGGCTTGTGGCGTCGCGCCCCGGCCTCAGCATCTTGATTACGGTACCCGACGACCACGCAATATCGGCAACGCCCCCGCATCTGGACAAGAACATCCTCCAAATGACGGTTCCGGGCGAACATCCGGCAAACGTCAATGCCTTTCTGGATCATTGGGCGCCCAATGCTGGCATCTGGGTTTGGGGAGGGTTGCGTCCAAATCTGATCCTGGCCGCTTCTGAGCGGGCCTGCCCCTTGGTTCTCATCGATGCTGATGGATCAGGATTTGACAAACGTCACAGCCGCTGGCTCCCTGATGTCACCCGTCAGATTTTGTCAACATTTGACTGTATCTTCGCGCGATCCGACATCGGCAAAAAGCAGTTTGAACAAATGGGAATCTCGCCCGATCAACTTGAACAAACCTCACCCCTGTTAGCCGGCGGTCAGGTTTTGCCTTGCATCGATTCTGATCTTTCTGATCTCGCAGGTACGCTCGGTGGCAGACCGACATGGTTCGCAGCACAAGTGTTGGCGCAAGAAATACCAATCGTACTTTCAGCGCATCAAATGGCGTCCCGCATGTCACACAGACTTCTTCTGTTGCTGCAACCCGCAAATGCCGCAGAAGTGGACAGCGCCGTCGACCTTGCCACAGAACGTGGGTTAAATGTTGTCCGGTGGGCCGAAGGCCAATTTCCAGATGAAACAACTCAAGTGATGCTGAGTGATACACAGGAAGATCAGGGACTGTTCTTTCGTGTTGCGCCTGTGTCCTTTTTGGGTAGCACATTATTTCCCGGAAGTATCAGTTGTGATCCAATGAATGTCGCGGCCCTCGGGTCAGCCGTTCTTTATGGACCAAAGGTGCGCGAATACATGCATTCCTATTCCCGGTTAGCCGCAGCCGGAGCGGCCCGAATTGTAAACGACGCTGATGCGCTGGGGACTGCCGTCACAAATTTGATCGCCCCTGATCATGCGGCCGCCATGGCTCACGCAGGTTGGGATGTGATCAGCCGCGGGGCCGAGTTGGCCGATAAGGTCGTTGATTTGATCCAAGATATCCTCGATTTGGAAATGGCTCGCCCATGACCCGCGCACCCGCATTCTGGTACGCTCCGGCTTTGGACTGGCGCGCGCAATTACTTCGTCCGCTTGGCTCTCTTTATGCCAAAGGGACAGCGCGGCGTTTGGCACGGCAAGCAGGTGCGAAACTGGATATCCCGGTCGTCTGTGTCGGCAATATCAATGCAGGAGGCACCGGCAAGACCCCAACCGTTATTGCTATTGTTGAGCATCTGCGCGGGCTCTTTCATGAACCCCATATCATATCTCGTGGGTATGGCGGCAAGCTTGAAGGTCCGGTGAGAGTTGACCCCGCGCGCCATTCCGCCGCTGATGTGGGGGATGAGCCGCTTTTGTTGGCGGCATTTGCAGAAGTCTGGGTGTCTCGGGACAGGGCAGCAGGAGCGAAAGCCGCTGCCGCTGCTGGCGCTAGTGTTCTCGTTTTGGATGATGGGTTCCAGAACCCAAGTCTTTGCTATGACTTATCGGTCGTTGTGGTGGATGCCGCAAAAGGGTTTGGCAACGGTCTATGTCTGCCGGCAGGGCCGCTGCGCGAACCGGTGACTGTCGGCTTGCGCCGTGCTGATGTTTTACTCTCGATTGGATCACCACAAAGCCAGATCGATTTTGCCAAATCCGCACTCCCCCCATCTCTTCCACATGTTTTAGCTGCACTTGCCCCTTTGCAAACCGGCATGGATTGGTCTGACACGCGTGCTTTTGCATTTGCAGGGATCGGACATCCGGAAAAGTTCTTTGAAACATTGCGTGGGTTGGGTGCATCCGTGATCCATGGCGAAGCGCTCAGTGATCATCAACCGCTCAGCATGGCGTTGTTGAACAGGCTCGAAGCCGATGCAAAGAGTAAAGCTGCGCAACTGGTTACCACCGAAAAGGATGCCGTCAGATTACCCGCCGCTTTTCGGCACAAAGTGATTACATTGCCAGTGCGCCTACAACTCCCGGATCAGAACCCGTTGTTTGACAAACTATCTTCGCTCCCCCGACATTAGGGGCCGGGTGCGATCTATGATGCATCACATCAAAGGGAAAGGCGCCCGTCCGGTCTCAAAACCATTGCTTAGACCTTATTCAACAGATCGATCTGTGACTCAGTTGTCTTCGCCTAATTTTGGCGCGGGTCGATGAAGCGAAAGCTCCGCGTCTGAAAAACGGAAAGGCGAGCGCAGGCCCGGCACGCCGTCTTGTTCAATTTTCAGGCCACGCGCCTTCACCTGAGGGTCCGCCATAACGTCGTCCAAATCATTGATCGGTCCAGCAGGCACATTGTGTTTCTCACAAGCCCTTAGAAGGTCATCACCTGTCCAAGTCCGTGTGGCCTGTGTCAACTGCCCGATCATCAAGGCCCGGTTGGCAACCCGATCTGCGTTAGTGTTATACGCAGGATCTTCGGCCATGCTATCTAATCCCAGCAGCCGGCATAGACGCTGAAATTGACCATCATTGCCCGTAGCCAGAATGATATGCCCGTCAGAGGTCTCAAACACTTCGTAGGGGGTGAGGTTTGGATGCGCATTGCCCATACGGGTCGGCACCGTTCCCGTGACCATATAATTCATCGCCTGATTGCCCAAGATTGACACCGCGCAATCCATCAACGCCATATCGATATGCTGTCCCTTGCCGGTTTGCCCGCGTTGATGCACAGCAGCCAATATCGCTGTGGTTGCGTAGATGCCGGTAAAGATATCCGTGATCGCCATTCCGGATTTTTGCGGTTGCCGATCCGGTTCTCCGGTGATCGACATGAGCCCAGACATGCCCTGAATGATAAAATCATATCCAGCCCGGTGCGCATAGGGGCCAGTATGTCCAAACCCCGTAATGGAACAGTATATCAGCTGCGGAAACTCGGCATGCAGGCTGTCATAATCCAACCCATATTTCGCCAGACCTCCGGTCTTGAAATTCTCGATCAAGATGTCCGCATCGCGCAACAGATCTTTCAGTCGAGCCTGTCCTTCGGCTGTCCGAAAGTCCACTGTGACAGAGGCTTTACCCCGATTTGTAGAATGAAAGTAGGATGCCGACACATCGTCATCGCGTTCAACAAAAGGTGGGCCCCATTGGCGGGTGTCATCCCCTGCCGGGCTTTCCACCTTGATCACTTCGCACCCCAGATCAGACAATGTCTGGCCAGCCCAAGGGCCAGCCAAAACACGCGCCATTTCCACAACTTTCAGACCGGCCAAAGGGCCAGCCAAAGCATCGCTCATCAGCTGCCAATCTCAGCGTCAAGCAGCGCCTTCATATTGGCATAGGCCATATTGCTGTGTTTGGTCCCGTTGATCAGGAAACTTGGCGTTGAATCGATCCCGTCCCGCTCACCGTTTTCCTGCCACCATGCGACCAATGTCTGCGCCATTTCAGCGTCTTGCAAACAGGCTTCTAGGGTGTCGTTGTTCAGACCGGCCAAACGCCCGATCTTGCGCAGCTCATCTACGATCGCAGCTGGTTCACCGGCACGCGCCCACCCCGATTGGGATTTATAAAGCAAATCGATGATGCCAAAGAACTTTTCTTGCCCACCGCACCGCGCCATCATCGACGCCCAAAGTCCCGGACGGTCAAAATACACTTCACGATAGACAAACTTGATTTTGCCGGTGTCGATAAAGTCAGCTTTAAGTTGCTTATAGGCTCCGGCATGGAATGCCGCACAGTGAGGGCAGGTAAAGGAAGCGTATTCGACAACTTCGACAGTTGCATCCGAATTGCCCAGCACCATGTCCGGGATGCTTGCAGTGTCAAAATCACCTGAGGTCGTTTGCGCATTTGCAACACCCGGCAAATCAGAGATCGACGTTGAGCCCGCCCCCAGATTTCTGGACAATGCCCAGCCGCCCAACCCAGCGACGGCGACACCGCCAAGAATCATGTTTCTGCGTTCCATGTTCAATTCCTTTTTCTTGTTTTTCAGCGATTGGTCTTGTTCAATATGTTCTCGCCCAGACGTGCAAGCGCATCGCGCAATCCATCGTCCGATACCGGCTTTGCGGTTTCAGCCGCTTGTCTACGCAACACAGGGTCTACCGGCGCTGTTTGTTCAAGTGTTTTGTGGCCAAATGCGACTTTGCCTTCGGCAAATCCCGTTGCGGCCGTTTGCGTCACCCGGACCCGCGCAATGGCATTATAGCCATAAACAGCGTTCACTTTGGTGCGTATCTGTTCCTTTTGCATCTCAAGCATTGGCGCATTTGCACCAGTTGTCAGCAAAGTCAGCGTTGCCCCCATCCCGCCGCGCCCATAACCGATCTCTACAGGTTGTGCGATCGCCGCAATGTCTTGGCCTGCGATTTCGTTCCATTGGGTCAACAGCCGCGACTGCGCAAATCCGCGTGTTTCGGACGCACGCCGGATCTGCCCCGACAAAAGACTGTCGGTGCGTTTGAAACCTTTTGTACTGGTGCGCCTTGGCCGCATGGTTATGTTTCCAGATGATCCGGCTTCTTACATAGCCTATGACACCCTTATCACCACCCTGTGATGCGATCTAAGGTCATAAATATTGCGTGAGAACATCACCACTACTGTCACCCTCCCCCAGCTTTTGTTGGATTGGTATGATGTGCATGCCCGGGAAATGCCTTGGCGGGTTGGTCCCTCGGACCGCAAAAGCGGTGTTACACCAGACCCTTACCGTGTATGGATGAGCGAAATCATGCTGCAACAGACCACCGTTGCAACCGTACGGGACTATTTCCAGCGGTTTATCGAACGCTGGCCAACAATCACCGATCTGGCCACCGCAAAAGATGCTGATGTAATGGGAGAGTGGGCCGGGCTCGGTTATTATGCCCGGGCACGCAACCTGTTGAAATGCGCGCGTGTTGTCGTGGATCAGCACAACGGTCGTTTTCCAACTGATCATGATTCCTTGCTCAAGCTTCCCGGCATTGGCCCATACACAGCGGCGGCGGTCGCCTCCATTGCCTTTGATCAGCCAAAGACGGTGCTGGATGGCAACGTCGAGCGGGTGATGGCGCGGCTTTATGATATTCACACACCGCTTCCGGCCGCCAAACCTGAATTGATGAAGCACGCGACCACATTGACACCCGATCAACGTCCCGGAGATTACGCCCAAGCTGTGATGGACCTTGGCGCCACGATCTGTTCACCTAAATCTCCCGCGTGTGGGATTTGCCCCTGGATGTCCGCCTGTGCTGCTCGGGCCGCGGGAACCGCTGCGGAGTTACCAAAGAAAACGCCCAAAAAGGCAAAACCGACGCGGCAAGGTACAGTATACTTGGCGCGTCGTGCAGATGGCGCTTGGTTGTTGGAAACCCGGCCTGAAAAGGGACTGTTGGGTGGTATGTTGGGTTGGCCCGGTTCGCAATGGCTCGATACCTCAATTGACCACCCCCAAGGCACCCCGCCGGTCTCCGCTCTTTGGCAAACACTCCCCGGCGAAGTCCGTCACACCTTCACTCATTTTCATCTGATTCTGGTCGTTCAACACGCCAATGTCCCATTGAACGCAGAGCCTGGCGTGGGCAGATTTATCCCCCCGGATCAGTTCCGACCGTCCGATTTGCCTACGGTCATGCGCAAAGCGTTTGATTTGTCGCAGGGCTAACCCAAAGTCGCCACTTTGTCTGAGTGCCAGCCTACGTTAAGCTGGCGCAATTCAACCCGCAGAGGCCCCATGGACGCACCACTTTCACCCCTCCCGCCAAAGGAACTGGCCCGATTTTCCCGCGCCTTGCCGTTCTGGCTGTCTCTGGGGTTGATCCCATTGACCTGGATTGCGGCTTTTATGGGCGGTTGGGCCATTGCGCTTTTGCCACTGACCACGTGGTACCTATTTGCCTTGCTTGATGCAGCTCTGGGACTGAACCTCGAAAACGCTGACCTCGACGCGACGGATGATGACCTGTTCTGGTACCGGCTTGTCACCTTGATTTGGGTACCGGCACAATTCATAACCTTGTTCGGGCTGCTTTGGTACGCCCCGCAGGCCGATTATCTAAACACGCTGGAACGGGTTTTATTGTTCTTTGGCATGGGTGTAGTCACCGGTACAATTGGCATTAATTATTCTCACGAGTTGATGCATCAAAAGCCACGTATTGAACGATGGCTTGCGGATATTTTGTTAGCCATGGTGCTCTATTCGCATTTTCGATCCGAACATCTGTTGGTGCATCACCGTTATGTTGCAACCCCACGTGATCCGGTTACGGCAAGATACAACGAAGGTTTCCACCGTTTTTTCCCCCGCGTTCTACGCCAATCTCTGATTTCTGCGTTCAAAGCAGAAGCAGGCATGCTCGCCCGTAAAAAGCAGGCATGGCATCATCCAAGTAATCCGTTCCTGAAATACCTGGGGCTGCAAACAGCCTTCCTATTCCTCGCTTTGGTATTAGGCGGCTGGACCGGGATGGCTTTGTTTTTTGTTCAGGCTGGCGTCGCTATATGGCAGCTTGAACTAGTGAATTACATCGAACACTACGGGTTGACGCGCAAACATCTGGGGGAGGGAAAATATGAACATGTTCAACCTCATCATTCATGGAATGCCGCGCACAAGGCGTCGAACTGGTTATTGATAAACCTGCAACGTCACTCTGATCATCATTACAAACCTGACCGTCGATTCCCCGTTTTACAAAACTATAGCCCCGAAGAAGCACCACAATTGCCATTTGGATATCCGGTTATGACCTTTGCTGCGATGTTCCCGCCACTTTGGCGACGGGTCATGAACCCGCGAGTGCGGACTTGGCGGCGCACCTATTACCCAGAGATAACTGATTGGTCGGACTACAACAAAAGACGCACGCCAATGCCGCGTTAAGGTCGATTGTACTTGTTCCAAAGACGGCCGAAGCTCATTCAATGTTAAGTGTTTTGTGGCACCCAAACCGGGATAACCTGATGGGAATGACCGATGCAGTCAATGGACACCACTCGCGCGCAACCTAGATTGGAAGCAAATTGTTTGATCGTCGAAGACAGCGCCTTTGACTCTGAAAAGATGACCCGCGTGGTCAAAAAGGCACCGGGCAAAATAAATATTGAAGTAGCAACAACTCTGCGCGCTGCTCGAAAAGCGCTCTCCAGAGGCAATCCAGAGCTGATTTTGCTCGACAACAATTTGCCAGATGGACTTGGGGCCAATTTTGCACTGGAACTCGCGAATGACCCCCGGCTCGCTGACATCCCAATCATTATGGTCAGCGACTGGCCGTCTCCATTCATGTGGGAAAAAGCGGCATCCGCCGGGGTGGTCTTTGTCCTCAACAAGTCTGAATTCGATTCCCGTTATGTCCATGCAGTACTGCAACGCAAACGCCGCGCCAAATTGCACTGAATCGTTACCTTGCGCCATGGTACAGATTTGACAGGATGATTGCTCAAAGTCGTTGTCAAACGATCCTTTGCGCATGCTCCAAATCGCTTCGATTCCCAAAGAACCCCGGCCCGATGCGTTTGGCCCGGCCTGTATCTTGGCCTTGCCTCAGTGTTTTTTTTACCATCTTCGCGGCGCTACCGTCACTGGCCCAACATACCAAAGTTAATCTTGAACTGACCCTGCTGGCGGATGTCTCACGTTCCATAACCGAAGAGGAGTTGGAGCGGCAAAGGCGTTGTTACGCCAAAGCTCTAAACTCCGATGAGGTTTTTTGAGACGTTCCATTCGGGCCCGCTTCAACCTCTGGCAGTGGCTTGGGTTGATGCAGCCTGTGTACTCCGACCCATTGCACCGTGGATAAATGAACGGGCGTGGCTGGCAAGCCAACAGATTTTCATGCCCTGTAACACTTCAGACCAAAAAAAGGCCCCGCCACAAGGGCGGGGCTTAAGGTAAGTGCCTTGTCTAGGCGTCCTTCTTGAGGAAGGCCGCAGGCACCGGCGGTGTTCTAATGTGTCTCCTATTTCCTCGTAGGGAACGCAGCCTCAACCAACCCGATCAACCAAATAATGGGATTGAGCAGCTTTAAGGTCTTGCTTTAGGAAACCGTCATTCTCAATTGGCCATTTCGGCCCGTATCTGTTGGCGCAAAATGTCGATCGGCACACGTTTGCCTTCTTTTTTATAACACCAGTAGGTCCACCCATTACAGCTTGGTGCTTTTTCATAAGCAGCACCCACCTGATGGATTGATCCTTTGACGTCAGTACCGATCAAAGTGCCGTCCGCACGAACCTTAGCGGTGTGGCGTCCGTTCATTGAATACAATTCTTCGCCGGGACGTAACATGCCGCGCTCGACCAATTGCCCAAACGGCACACGTGGTTCCGCACGTTTTGAGGTTGTTGTCTGGAGCGCCTCCCGGTCGAATTTGCGCACGTTTGCAATGCGTTTTGTTGCCACCTTGCGATAGGCTTCTTCGCGTTCAATCCCGATGAAATCCCGGCCCAACATTTTGGCTACGGCGCCGGTTGTGCCAGTCCCAAAGAATGGATCCAGAATAACATCCCCGGGATTTGTTGATCCGACTAGAATACGGTGCAACAGGCTCTCTGGCTTTTGCGTAGGGTGCGCTTTGTCGCCGTTTTCATCCTTGAGCCGTTCATGGCCTGTGCAAATGGGCAGCACCCAGTCGCTGCGCATTTGGATACCTTCGTTCAACGCCTTCAGAGCTTCGTAGTTGAACGTGTACTTTGCATTCTCATCTTTGCCGGCCCAGATCATCGTTTCATGAGCATTGGTAAAGCGTTTTCCGCGAAAGTTCGGCATCGGGTTCGACTTGCGCCAAACCACATCATTCAAGATCCAATATCCCGCATCCTGCAACGCGGCACCCACACGAAAGATGTTGTGATAAGACCCGATAACCCAGATTGCGCCATTAGGCTTCAACAGACGCCGCGCCGCTTTCAACCACGCTTTGGTAAACTGGTCGTACACCTTAAAACTTGCGAATTGATCCCATTCGTCATCCACAGCATCAACTTTGGAATTGTCAGGCCGCACCAAATCCCCCCGCAATTGGAGGTTATACGGTGGGTCCGCAAAAATCAGATCTACAGACGCCTCAGGCAAAGCATTCATTGCCTCGATGCAATCACCGTCCAGGATCGTGTTTAGGGGGAGCGTTTGCACGCTCTTTGTTTTCGTCATCATTAATTTCTGCCTCGTCCCCGGTGCTTTTTGCACTCGTTGGTTGAGAACAGCATGAGTCAAAGCTGATTCGCGGTCAATTTCTTTTTTGAATCAATTGGTTAAGAAAATATGTTGCTACAACATATTGTGTACGGGCTTAAACGAACGTCTATGGTTTGGGGTTGGACCCAGATTTCGGAGCGCCTCCATGTGACTTTTTGATCCATATCCCATGTTCGTTTCCCAACCATATCCGGGGTGCTGTTGCGCCAAGGACAACATGACACAATCTCGACAAATTTTGGCCGCAATTGAGGCCGCAGAAATGCTCTGACTGCGCGCGTCTCCTTTGATGATTGTCTCGCCCGGCAAGGTCAGATCGCGGGGCAACATATTTCCGTCGATCAACACATAATCTGCCGGCATCTTCAGACCTTCCAGTGCCCGCACCATCGCCAAATGCGATGCCCGCAGAATGTTGATCTCGTCAATCTCTTCAACAGTCGCATGAGCGACGCTGACATCTGCCACTTGCATGATCTCTTCATAAAGCCGCTGGCGCGCCCGTTTGGTCAGCTTTTTGGAATCGTTGAGCCCATCTGGAATGCGCATCGGGTCCAAGACCACAGCCGCGGCCGTGACCGGGCCCGCCAAGGGGCCGCGCCCCACTTCATCGACACCGGCAATCCGAATGTATCCTTTTGCCTGTGCGGCGCGTTCAAATGTATAATCTGGTTTCATGCCCCCTCCAGACCGCATCGGCCTCCTAAGCGCAAACAAAAAGGAGGAAGATGCCCGAACATCCTCCTCCAGTCTTCCGTTGGGCAGGGACCGCCCAGACGGATCAGACGCAGGTGTTATCCCCGCGCCGAACGGTAACCGTGATCCCGCAGGCAATGGGCATCATACCCCCGACGATTGCCGCGTGATGTGTCAAACACGTACTGGCATTGCTGTGGCAAACGGTTGGCAAATTTGAAGTTCTGATTCAGGCAGCGGCTTCCAAACATCCGCACGTGACCACGACGCGTGTCGAAACTGCGCAAACATTTTGAGGGCAGCACCTTGCGATGTACACGGGCCGGCAAGGGCCGTGGATTGGGTTGTTGATAGCTGGGGCGACCAAACTGCTGCGCCGAATGCTTGGGTGTGGTGTAGGTTGGAGCTGGCTTATGATGCCCGTGGGCTTTTTCTTTCTTATCTTTGCGCTTTTCATGAATGATCGCCCCAACAACGGCCAATCCCAGCAATGCAGCGATTGTATTGGCCTGTGCATTTCCATGACGGCGCTGATCTGCACTTGCAGAAGACGCCCCAAGGGCGGTGAGCGTGATTGCGGTGGCGGCAACGGCAGCGATGAACTTGCGGTACATGGATGTGATCCTCATTGTTGGGGTTGGCGGGACATTCCGCGCTGTGATGGGATCAATCTGGGTCCACCCCCTAAAGACAGGCAATAACAGCCCACTGTTATCGGATAACGGCGGGCCAAAGCACCTTAGGTTATTGAATAACCTTGCCCAAACGCGCATTGATATAGACATGAAACAGACATCTAGATTTATCGCGGCGGTCGTGCTGATTGGTCTGGCATTACCTGCCCAAGCGGCGAATTGCTTTGCCGATTACAAGGCCAAACAAGACAACCCATTGCGGTTGCACTACGGTGTGGCGCAGGTCAACGGGTCTTGTGATGCACAAAATGCTGCAAATGAACTGGCCCCCCGGCTTGCGGCACAAGGGTGGACCCTTCTTAACATCATCTCTGTTTTCGCAGACGATGGCCTTGCTCAAAGGAAAGACAGTGCCGGACCAAACTACCTCCGCTTCTGATATCCGCCGTTTTGTCGGTGCGGGTATCGCAGCGATTGCCGCTCTGTTGATCACCGGAGCGCTTGTGCTGTTCTGGACCTTACCAGACGCGAACCTCTTTAACGCACAGGTCACACGGATTTTTGTCGAAAATGATGATCTGACCTCCGGTGCCGAGATCAAGCTGCTGGAAATCCTTGCCCAATCTGGCACCGCATTTTCGGACACCCTATCCAGCTATCGTATGGTCATTTTTGTGCTCTTGGTTTTCGCAACTGCGATGCTGATCGCAGCACTGGTTTTCCTTATTATGTTGATCACCTTTAACCGTCGCATGGCGCAGATTGAACGCGCAGGAATTCAGGTGAATTCGCTTTTGATCAGTCGCGAAGAAAACACTGTCTATCTCAACAACCTTGGGTTCAAGTTGACGGACGCTGCGATGGAAACGATGTCGGTTCTAGCCGAGGCACGGATGGATGATGACGTCATGTCCGGCTCCGAAATCGAAGGTGTCATTTCGGGCCGCTCTGCTGCGGATTGTGACGAAGCAGCTGGTGCAACACGCATTAAGCGATTGCGCGATACATTGGGCAATCAGATCGTCTCGGAATTACTGGTCAAGAACATCGCCCGGCGCGGTTACATGCTTTCTATCGATAAAGACGTGATCAAAGTGATCTAGGGGCAGGACCCCTTCATCCTGCTCCATTGGCGCTCCACCAACGGTCCTCGCTGCGGCACAAACGTTATCCCTTGGCATCCATATTTCTGCCGCGCCACAATCCGGAACCATCCCCATAGGAACCTAGAAGGACAAAGGTCGGGGGCGATTTGATCCCACCCGCTCAAACCAAATGCAAACATCAATCGCTCCGCTCTGGTCAAAGACATAGAGCCCCGTCTAGGGTGCCCGGATAGTCAGCCAAAGGAAGCCTAACATGCCCGCAGCCGCCAATCTCTTCAAGAAAGCCCTTAAAGACGGTAAGACACAGTTTGGGTGCTGGGTCGGCCTTGGCGATACTTTCAGCGCCGAGATCATGGGCACTGCTGGTTTTGATTGGTTGGTCATTGATGGCGAACACGGGCCAAATGATCTGCGCTCCATCTTGGGACAACTACAAGTCTTGGCTGCGTTTGACAGTCATCCGGTGGTGCGTGTGCCAGTTGGCGAAACCTATATGCTGAAACAGGTGCTGGATGCAGGTGCGCAAACGGTGTTGGTTCCGATGGTCGAAAGCGCCGATCAAGCCCGTCAGTTGGTGCGTGATGTCACCTACCCGCCGCATGGAGACAGAGGGGTTGGTTATGCACTGTCGCGGGCTTCGCGGTTCTCTCAGATTGCGGATTACGGAAAAACGGCTGATCCTGAAATTTGCCTGCTTGTTCAGGTCGAAAATCGCAAAGGGCTGGCTGCATTGGATGACATATTGCAGATTGATGGTGTTGACGGCGTGTTTATCGGCCCCGCAGATCTTGCCGCTGATATGGGCCACATGAGCGATGCGCTGCACTCGGATGTTCAAACCGCGATTATGGATGCCCTGCGCCGCATCCGCGCGGCGGGCAAAGCCCCCGGAATTCTTTCGACCCATGATCCCATGACCCAAGATGCACTAGACGCCGGTGCGCAATTTGTCGCTGTTGGGGCTGACGTTTTGCTGCTGAGCCATAGCGCGCAGGCGCTGGCCGCCAAATGGAACAATAACTGACACAATGAACATCGGTATTCTTTTGCTTGGGCTGGCCTATGTGCTCAGCCAGTTCTTTCGCGCGTTTCTCGCGGTGCTCTCTGAAATCCTCGAAGCGGATTTGGGTGCCACACCTGATGATCTGGCCTTGGCCTCAGGACTTTGGTTTCTGGTTTTTGCCGCCTGTCAGATCCCCATTGGCGCCGCGCTCGATTCTATTGGGCCTCGTCGAACATCTGGATGGCTACTTTTGGTCGGAGGGGCCGGCGGGACCGCGGTTTTTGCTATGGCTACGACACCTGTTCACATCAGTATCGCCATGGCGTTGATCGGCGTGGGCTGTGCGCCCGTGTTGATGGCATCCTATTACATCTTTGCGCGCGACTATCCCCCGGCTCAGTTCGCATTGCTCGCTTCTTTGATGGTTGGCATTGGCAGCCTTGGCAACCTAGTCGCGGCCTATCCGACGGCCATTGCAGCTGAATTGATGGGGTGGCGCGCGACACTTTGGGTGCTGTGCGCGATGACGATTGTCGTTGCTCTTGGCACTTTGATCGCCGTACGCGATCCTGAGCGGCTCGAAAGCGAAACAGCGGGCTCATTGACAGAGCTGGCGCGAATCAAGGCGTTGTGGGTCATCTTCCCTTTAATCGGTGTCAGCTATGCCTTTCCTGGCGCTGTTCGGGGACTTTGGATAGGGCCTTATCTGGCGGATGTTTTTGGCACGGACACGACAGCCATCGGCCAAGCCACTCTGTTGATGGGTCTGGCCATGGTTTTCGGGGCATTGGCCTATGGCTGGGCGGATCGTATCAACCCCTCGCGCAAATGGCTCATCGTTGCTGGCACCGCTTTGGCGCTTACAGCAGGCGGTATTCTGGTTCTGTCCCCACAGGGCAATTACGGTTTGAGCGTCGCAATGATGTGTGCGGTCGGCTTTTTTGGCGCAAGTTATCCAGTGATCATGGCCCATGGCCGCAGCTTTTTACCGCCCCACTTGATTGGCCGCGGTGTCACAATGCTCAACCTGTTTAGCGTCGGTGGCGTGGGCGTGTTTCAGTTCATTTCCGGTCAAGTCTACCGCGCGGCATTGCCATCCGAAACGGTAGTGGCGCCCTATGCTACTGTGTTTGCGTTATTCTGGACAGTCCTCGCCTTTGGCTTTGTGATCTATCTATTCAGCCGCGACAATTAGCGGTTTTTCATATAGGTTGCGGCTTGTGTGTAGCCACCTGCTGCCCCATCAATGAAATGCACATGGTTGTCTTCCATAATCGAAGGAACGATGCAGGTCATCATTGCCTCATCCTGAGTGGTGATACCATAGCGCAGCACACCATTTTGCGCCGCGTTATCCAGCACAGTTTTGATCTTTTCCAAAGTCTGTTCGTCGCAATCAAGCGTCATTTTCAACCCGTCATCCAATTTCCTAAAATCCGCATTGTCCCCGACCACGCGCGCATAGCGGCGGGCATCAAATCCGCCAAGCGTGATCCCAGTGCGAATGAGCGCCCAAGCGACAAAAGATTCAAATAACGCTTTGGCTTGAGCTCCAAAGATTGACCCCGCACCATGCGCCGCATGCGCTTCAAGCTTGGCGCCTTTTGGCGGCCAATCTGACCCCGGTCCGGCAGCCGGGCTGGGATGTCCACCACGTTCCAACCTTTTGGTTAGCGCGATTATTTGTGCATAGACGGCTGTGATCTCATGCGTTGTTGCATCCGGCAAAGGCGAGGCAATCAGCGACAAGATTGTTCCATTGCGCGCGGGCATATGGGACCAGCGGCAAGACAACCCCGTGAGATCAGGCAAGGCCCCTTCGGCAGCTGGTGGGATCAAATAATCACCTGCCTTCATCCTGCCTTCGGCCCAGACCAATCCGCCACCATCAAACATCGCATAATCTACACCATCGGAAGCTTGAAATCGTGCGACCAACACATCTGATCCAGCGGCACGCGCATCCTCAAGCGGCACAAGCGCCACGCGCATTTCGATTCCGAATTCTGTTATCGACCATCGCGCCACCCGCGCCAAAGCATCCCGCGCGGCGTCCGCTTCTTGGGGCGGAATGGCAAACCCTGCACCATCGCCGCCAAACACAAATGGAAAGGCGCGTCCCTCCAAGGCATTCATCAGGGCCGATATTACAGCGGCACCGACCATATTGACGGTTTTATATCGCCCCGCCGCAACCAATCCAGTGGAATTGACAATGTCAGATGCGCCGATCAGCCAACCATCAGGCAAGGGCGAATATTGTGCCTGTTCGGTCAGTTGGTCAAAGGCCCGCACCCGCGGCAACTTCTCGTAATATCGGTCTGAAGTCTGCACTGCATCCCCCTGTTTCCACGTTTAACTTAACACGTGTTCGTGCATGTAAGCCAGACATGCGTGCAGCACCCTTTTCACCGCCCCTGAACCCGTGTATGAGCCGCAAACCACCCTATACATATTGGAGAAAATAGATGGGTTATCGCGTCGCCGTCGTGGGCGCCACTGGCAATGTGGGCCGCGAAATGCTGAACATTCTGGCAGAGCGCCAGTTTCCTACGGACGAGGTTGTGGCATTGGCCAGCCGCCGTTCGCTTGGTACGGAAATCAGCTTTGGTGAAACGACGCTCAAGTGCAAAGATCTGGACACGTTCGATTTCACAGGTTGGGATATGGCATTGTTCGCTGTCGGATCCGAAGCCACAAAGAAATACGCGCCAGGTGCGGCGCGTGCAGGTTGTGTTGTGATCGATAACTCTTCGCTTTATCGCTATGATCCGGACATCCCGTTGATCGTTCCCGAGGTGAATCCAGAGGCGATCCATGATTACGCCAAAAAGAACATCATCGCGAACCCCAATTGTTCAACCGCCCAGATGGTTGTCGCCCTAAAGCCGCTGCATGATCGCGCAACGATCAAACGTGTTGTTGTGAGCACCTATCAATCGGTCTCCGGCGCAGGAAAAGAAGGCGCGGATGAACTTTGGGACCAGACCAAATCGATTTATAATCCGACTTCTGAAGTTCCGCCCAACAAGTTCACGAAACAGATCGCGTTTAACGTGATTCCACATATCGATGTGTTCATGGAAGACGGCACAACCAAAGAAGAATGGAAGATGGTCGCCGAGACCAAAAAGATCGTTGATCCAGCGATCAAAGTCACGGCCACATGCGTTCGCGTGCCAGTCTTTGTCGGCCATTCTGAAGCTGTGAATATCGAAACCGAAGACCATCTGGACGAAGACGAAGCGCGCGATATCCTGCGGGAAGCGCCTGGCATTATGGTGATCGATAAACGCGAGGATGGTGGTTACGTCACGCCTGTTGAATGCGTTGGCGATTTTGCCACTTTTATCAGCCGCGTTCGTCAGGACAGCACAATCGACAATGGTCTGAACCTGTGGTGCGTCAGCGACAACCTGCGTAAAGGGGCTGCGCTGAACGCTGTCCAGATTGCGGAACTTTTGGGCCGTGAGGTTCTAAAGAAAGGATAACTCCTTTGCTTTTCTAAACCAGAGGAAAGCCCCGGTGATGTTATCGGGGCTTTTTTGTCTCAGACTATTTTTACTCAATTACTTGAAGCTCGATCTCTTGGTTGGGGTTTTCGGCCTGTGTTGAGCACCCCTGCTGAGCATAGGGCATCGGCCCTCCAAAGCGTTTCATCAACGCTGAATAGCGATGGCCAAACGTCGTAGTATTGCAAACGTGACGCCCTTGGCCTGTGGTATACACAGCCAACCCATCCCCAAGTGGGCGCAATTCGTAATTTCGACGGGCAAACCCAGTGATCAACGTATTCCAGTCACCAGCAACATTGAAAAGCGGTCCAAGGTTGCGTCGCAAGTTTTCCCTTTCATGGGGAGTGAGGGGTTTTGTATCGGGATGATACTCCGGGAATGTCAGATCAAGTGATCCACGTGGATGCTCAGGCATGGCGGCGCGAAACCGCTCCACCAAAGTGCGGTAAGAAAAACCCAGCTCTGACCCCTTACAAACCCGAGTGCCGCAAGAGGATTTATGCAACGAAATACCCCCGCCGGCAGGGCGCAATTCATAGCCTTGAGGTTTCAAGCGCGCCGCGAGATCTGACCAACCACTGGCCTCTGCCATGTCGCGTGCGAGGAGCGCTTGTAAAGCGGCGAGGAGCCCCTCATCCGCCCGCATGGGCGTCTTCGGATTAAGACGGCGCTCAACCTCCTTGGCCAACAGCACACGGACCAAATGGCCAATTGTGACATCCTGACCGGATGCAACGCGCGCAGCATCGGTAAGCAATTTGGGGGGCAATTTCAATGTGACGGTCTCCATACCCAAGACCATCACAGCGAATCGGTTAACGTGCCGTTAAAACCGTTCTGCCCGCAAAACATCGCAATCCGCGACACTCACGACACCGATATGCCGCTCAACAACTGCAAAAACACCGTCTAACAAGGCATCTAATCTCTCGGGCTTGATGATGCATACAACCTGAACCATACCAGATGCCCGACTAACTTGCCCGGCGCGGCTCCATTCTCCGGACCGGCCAGATCCTCCCAACACCGGCAGCACGGTGTATCCCGTTACCCCTGATTCGGTCAGCGCATCGGTCAGGCGGGATTGCATGATCGCTTCAATGGTAATCTCGACTCGTTTCGCGCGATAGGTTTGCATTGTTCAGCCTCCAGTCACGATTTGGGCGACAGCGACATATAGCGGTATGCCAAGCGTCAAATTAAAAGGAAACGTCACACCCAGTGATAAAGTGAGGTACAGCGATGGATTTGCTTCTGGCAATGCCACTCGCATAGCAGCAGGAACCGCGATATAGGAAGCAGAGGCGGACAAGACCATCATCAATGCAATACCGCCCATGGACAGGCCCAGCGCTCCTCCAAAGCCAAGTCCCAGAACCGCCCCGACAAGAGGCATCAAAACACCGAAGGCAACCACGCCGGGTCGCAAAATCTTGCCTCCCTCACGCAAGCCACGGCCAGCCACCAAGCCCATGTCCAAAAGGAAAAGACACAACACACCTTTGAAGGGAGAGACAATGAACGGCGCGATTTCTGCCAAGCCTTCCTCACCAGTCGCCCAACCGATAAGAAACGCACCAACCAACAATACGATCGACCCGTTCAGCATGATTTCTCGCAACAACGCCTTGTCCATGCCCTTGGAGCCCGGCCCGCTGCCTTTGGCGACCAACCACAACGCTGACAAAATCGCTGGTGCTTCCATCGCTGCGGCAACTGCAACCATATATCCCTCGGACCCGATTCCACGGCTTTCCAAAACTGATGTGGCCGCAACAAAGGTGACGATAGATATGGACCCATAATGCGCTGCAACAGCTGCCGCATCCAGGCGCTCAAGGCACGTCATCACCCTCAACAATGCAAAGGCGATCAGGGGTAACACACCTGACAAGATGACACCCGCAATCAGCGCGAATCCCAGTTTTGCATCAATGCCATGCGCCGCAACGCTGACGCCCCCTTTGAAACCAATGGCAAACAGCAGATAGATTGATATCCCTTTGGCAACGGCCTCCGGGATACTAAGGTCTGACCGAGCCATCGCCGCAACGACACCCAGCACAAAACACAGAATGATCGGCGAGATCAGGTTCTGCGCCGCCAATGATAGAAGCTGCTCCAAAATCAAGGCACTCAGATAGGTATAAAGCTATCGGTTTGCGGGTCGAAACTTTCTAGACTGCCTTCGCCAATATCATTCCAAAGACCATGCAACGTCAGCTCCCCAGCGTTGACGGCGTCTTCGATCCAGGGGAAGGTCATCAGATTCTGGAGCGACGTCACAATCGCTTGCTTCTCCATGGCGCGCGCCTGCTCATCTTCATCCTTGATGTCTGCAACATCTTCAAAACGCGGACGCAAGATATCCATCCAACGGCCCACAAAACTGCCCTTTGCCTCAAGCTCAGGCGCTTGGCCTTTACACATATCGATACATCCTTGGATCCCGCCACATCCGGAATGCCCAAGCACCATCAGATTGCTCACCTTGAGCACGCGGACTGCATATTCCACAGCCGCAGAGGTCCCGTGATGATCTCCATCAGGTTGAAAGGGGGGGACCAGATTCGCAATGTTGCGGTGTATAAAGAACTCGCCTTGATCCGCGCCAAATATGGAAATGACATTCACACGGCTGTCGCAACAGGCGATGACCATCGCACGCGGATGTTGCCCAGCCGCCGCCAGCCGTTTGTACCATGCTTCGTTGTCTGCGTATCCGGTGGCTTTCCACCCTTGATAGCGTTGTACCAGATAATTTGGTAACGGGCGAACCCCATGCATTCCGCACATCCTTTTTTGACGGTTTCCGCGTTGGGTTAGCCCAAATTCACATTAGTTTCGAGCAAAAAGGTAAGTACACTTCAACCATTTCCAAACTTATCGGGCGCATATTGCATCATGGCCGTGGGGGCTGTGTAACAAGGTGAGTGAATATGCAGGTTCTGCAAATCAATCCATTAGAGACTATTGTTGTCGATCAAGATCGACTTGGCGCCTTGTATTCGCAGTTAGGCGAAGCCGGGGCAGAAGACGTTGTGTGCCGGGCATTAGAAGAGTTGGCTCTGCGTCTCTCTCATTGCGAAACGTTGTATAATGAACAATGTTGGCAGGACTTGCGCAAAAATACACGATCCTTGATCGCGATTGCGGATCAAATCGGTATGTCTGCACTTAGTCAGGTTGCTGGTGATGTCACCTATAGTATCGATCGCAAGGATACCGTTGCAGTAGCAGCGACATTGTCACGATTGCTGCGGGTTGGGGAACGGTCTTTGTCAGCTGTTTGGAACATTCCAGACCTTTCAACTTAACACGTTTGCTTCAGGATCGCTTGCGGGTCTCACTGAAACCGCTAGGTTGAAAGTGATAGTTACCCAAGCCAAAAGGTCTTCGATGCCCCTCAAATTTGCCACAAAGGCTACCGGCACAATTCCTTTGCACGTCATTGCAGAGGAAGATTTTGACAACTGGTTATCTGCGCAACCGGATACCCACCGCAGGTGGGTCACCGCGCAGGGGTTCAAAGGGGCTTTGGGGCAAGTAACCAGTATCGCCGCGGCAGATGGTTCTGTTGACTGTGCTTTGATCGGCTATGGAACAGAACACAGTCGCAAACGCGGACGTTTTCATCTTGCCGCCGGTGTGCCAAAATTACCGGCAGGAGCCTATGCCGTAGTTGGTACATTCCCAGAGGCTGAAACCGAGGCTCTGGGCTGGTTGCTTTCTAGTTACCGGTTTGACCGCTATCGACCGCAATCCGCGCCCAAGGCGCAATTGGTCGCACCAGCCACCCTCAACCGCGGACTCATCGAATCCCTCGCAGCGGGCGAAGCCTTGACCCGTGATCTGATCAATACCCCGGCCTCTGATATGGGGCCCCCTGACCTTGAAAGCGCAGCACGTGATCTGGCCACACAACATCAAGCCTCCATTGACGTCATCAGCGGCGATCAGCTTCTGACAAAGAATTTCCCGCTGATCCATACCGTTGGCCGCGCGGCGGATCGCGCGCCCCGGTTGATCGACATGCGTTGGGGAACGAGCGGGCCGAAATTGACCCTGGTGGGCAAAGGCGTGTGTTTTGATACCGGCGGGCTAAATCTTAAACCCGGGGCCTCAATGGGATTGATGAAAAAGGATATGGGCGGGGCTGCTGCCGTTTTGGGTCTGTCCCATATGATCATGGCCACAAACGCCCCTTTGCAACTTCGGGTTCTGATTCCAGCGGTTGAAAACTCTGTTGCAGGTAATGCCTTTCGTCCCGGAGACATCTTAACCTCCCGCAAAGGCCTGACAATTGAGATCAACAACACCGATGCCGAAGGCCGGTTGGTGCTGGCTGATGCGCTGGCACTGGCTGACGAAGAAAACCCAGATCAAATCATCTCGATGGCAACACTCACAGGTGCCGCACGCGTTGCAGTTGGCCCCGATCTGGCCCCCTATTACAGTGATGATCCGGGATTTGTGACCGCTCTTGAACAGGCGGCCGCAGCCCAAAAAGACCCGGTTTGGCGCATGCCCTTCCATGATCCCTACGAAACCATGATCGAACCCGGCATTGCTGATCTGGATAACGCCCCCAAAGGGGGATTCGCCGGCTCCATCACCGCCGCTCTGTTCTTGCGCCGGTTTGTGACATCAAGCAAATATGCGCATTTTGATATGTATGGTTGGCAACCGACGGACGCACCTGCCCGATCCAAAGGGGGCGTTGGCCAAGGCACACGTGCAGTCTATGCAGCCCTCAAGCCTCTCTTGAACCTATGAGCGATCCTCGAACAACACCTGACCCAAGCAAGGTGACTCAGCAAACTCCCAAACAGATTACCGCACCCATTGCTGATCTCATGCGCCGCCCCGATGGGCCCCGCGACCGGCAACTTATCTTCGGTGATACGGTGACGGATTTGGGCATTGATGGTCAATGGCACTATGTTCAGGCCGCCAAGGATGGCTACTGTGGATATCTCCAGTCGCAGTTTCTTGGTCCTGTTCAACCTGCCACACATATCGTGCATGCACCTGCGACACACGCCTACAGAGCCGCTGATTTCAAATCACCCAACCAATGCGGACTCACCTTTTCAAGCCGTGTAACAGCCCTCTCAGAAACGGGAAAATACGTAGAAACATCGCTTGGATTTATCCCTAAACAACACCTGAGCCCCGCCAACAGGTTATTCAGCGACCCGGCATCAGTGGCCGCCTTCTTTTTGGGAACGCCTTACCTTTGGGGAGGCAACAGCAGATGGGGCATTGATTGCTCCGGCCTAGTCCAAACAGCCTTACTTGCCTGTGGAATTCCTTGCCCGGGGGACAGCCACATGCAAGAAACGCTGGGTCAAGCCGCCACGGGGACCTTCAAGCGGAATGATCTGTTGTTTTGGAAAGGCCATGTGGCGCTTGTTTCTGACCCGCAAACCCTGATCCACGCGAACGCTGGCGCAATGGCCTGCGTTTACGAACCAATCCTTGATGCAATTGCGCGCATCCAGTCCCAAGGCGACGGCCCCCTCACAGCGCACCGCAGGTTATAACCCACAAACCCGCCCCTCTTTTTGGCCTTATATACCGATCCCGCAGTCTCGTTACCCACCAACGGCCGCGTTCAATCCACCGCTCGAATAAGCTTGCGTTCCAACACCCGCAGCACAGATTTCAGATCATGCCCTCGGCGCAGGACCTGTCCGCCTTCACCTAGCACCGCATACATCCCTTGCTTATTCCGCAGTTTGGGCCGCTTTTCGATGCGATAAAGAGGAACTTCAGCGGTGCGCCGAAACACCGAAAACACGGCAACTTCGCGCAAGCAGGATATCCCATAATCACGCCATTCGCCCGCTGCAACCATGCGACCATATAGTGATAATACGACAGACAGCTCTGTTCGATGAAATGCCACCTGTTCTGGCGGGCGTTCAAAAGGGGTCACTTTAGGAGGAATATGCATCGTCATAAAAGTACAGTTGCGCCCTTCTGCCGCCAAATCAAGAGGGGATAGATATCATAGTGGTTGAAAACGTTACAAATTTCCGACAATACTCGAAAACATGAAACATAAAAACTCTAATCGATGACCCCGCAAGCCCGCGCGGAAAAATGTGCCAAGCTAATGTTTACCCAAGACATGGCGTCCTCTGGGCTTGGAATGGCCATTGAACACATCGCACCGGGACAGGCTGTCCTGACGATGCCAGTACGTGCCGACATGTTGAACGGGCATGGCATTTGCCATGGCGGTTTTATTTTTACGTTAGCAGACAGCGCTTTTGCGTTTGCCTGTAATTCCTATAACCAAAACACCGTCGCGTACCAAAATCAGATTACCTATCTTTCCCCTGCACAGGCCAACGAAACCTTGAAAGCCCGCGCAGCCGAAGTATCACGGATAGGCCGGTCTGGCGTTTATGATGTCGTTATCACCGGCGGAGACGGGCGAGATATCGCGCTTTTCCGCGGCTTATCCCGCACGGTGAAAGGGCAGCATTTTGAAGAAGAGGAGTCACATCCATGAAAGACCTGACACCCCGGAAAAGCACGTTGGATCCAATTGAGACCGCGAGCCGGGACGAAATCATGGGAGTGCAGCTGGAGCGGATGAAATGGTCCTTGCGCCATGCCTATGAAAACGTACCGTTTTACCGACAAAGCTTCGACGCCGCCGGGGTACACCCGGATGACTTAAAATCCTTATCCGATCTGTCGAAATTTCCGTTCACTGTCAAAACAGACCTACGGGACAACTATCCTTTCAAAATGTTCGCCGTCCCAAAAGAAAAGGTCGCCCGCATCCATGCGTCCTCTGGCACAACCGGGCAGCCAACAGTTGTGGGGTATACGCAGAGAGATCTGGACAATTGGGCCGCTGTTGTCGCGCGCTCACTTCGTGCGGCGGGCCTGAAACAAGGGGACATGCTGCACAACGCTTACGGCTACGGATTGTTTACGGGCGGATTGGGCATTCACCTCGGTGCTGACGCCTTGGGGCTGACCACCTATCCGATCTCAGGCGGGATGACCCCGAGGCAAGTCAGGTTGATCGAGGATTTCAAACCCAAAGGCATCACCGTCACCCCCTCTTATTCGCTTTCCATTCTGGACGAATTTGCAGCACAGGGGTTGGACCCGCGGTCCTCTTCGCTTGAAGTTGGGATTTTTGGGGCTGAACCTTGGACCAACGCGATGCGCCACGAAATTGAACAAGCTTTCGACATGCATGCGCTTGATATTTATGGGCTTTCTGAGGTGATGGGCCCTGGTGTTTCCATGGAATGTGTGGAAACCAAAGACGGTTTGCACATCTGGGAGGATCATTTTTTTCCCGAGATCGTCCATCCCGATACCGGCGAACCCGTGGCAGAAGGCGAACAGGGCGAGCTTGTTTTCACGTCGCTCACCAAAGAAGCATTTCCGATCATCCGGTACCGCACCCGTGACCTCACCCGCCTTTTGCCGGGCACCGCGCGAACGATGCGGCGCATGGAAAAGGTGACCGGGCGCAGCGACGATATGATCATCCTGCGGGGGGTCAATGTGTTTCCGACCCAGATCGAAGAAGCACTGATGGCAACAAATGGGCTTGCCCCCCATTTCCAAATAGAACTCAGCCGTCCTGACAGGATGGATCAGATGCGCGTGTTGTGTGAATGCGCGGACGCCAGTCTCAGCGATGACAATCGCGCGGTGGCAACCAAAGCGTTGGTTGCTCAGATCAAACAAACAATCGGGATCACCGTAGCGGTTGAAGTTGCTGATGCAGGCAGCGTTGCGCGCTCAGAGGGGAAAGCCGTGCGCATCATCGACAATCGACCAAAGACCTAACGGATCTGGTTTCTTAACCGCAGAAAATCGCACCGATTGTGCCACTGTCATCAAGCTGCACATTCAGCCGATTCATCTGTAGATCAGTCGTCAGCGCATCAGTGATATGGAACACCCGTTTGGGCTGAGGCAGCGCTTTGGCAGCGGATTCTTCTAGACCCAGGAGATCCTGATAAGCCTGTGCATTGCACAAATCCCCGCCCCTACTGGGACCAAGACCTTGGCGTGGTGCACAGGCGGTGAGCAGGAACAGGGCTGCGCAAAAAGCGGCTCTCACAAGGTCACCTTCGGCGCGCCATATCGCGCCAAAAACATCTCAACAGCGCCTTGGACAACTCGGTCAATCTCTGCTTCGGAAATCGATTTGCTGACACCAAATATCAACCGAGGCCACAAATCCGCTTTGCACAATTCTCCGAATTGGTCTGCGGCCAAGACGAAATCATCGATCACCAACTCCCCACGGATGGTCGCTTCTTCAAAATAATGCGCCATTTCTGCCCGCATCACCGCCGGGCCAGAATTGTAAAAGCTCTGCCCGATTTCAGGAAACCGATCCGATTCAGCGACACATATGCGGAAAATCTGCTGACCAAATGTGGATGTGATGAACCGAATAAAGTGGTGCCCCACCTGATCCAAAACGACCTGCGGGGGCGCTGTGCTGTCGATGCTATCCAGCGCCTCGTGGCTTTGGCGCGCACATTCGGCGTTGGCGACTTCCATGAACAACAACCGTTTGTCAGGGAAATAGCTATAAAGCGTCGCCTTTGACACCGCCGCCACCCGAGCGATTTCGTCAACACTAGCCCCTTCAAACCCATCTGCCATAAAGACAGATCGCGCCCCTTCGAGCACTTGATCATATTTGCGTCCCTTGCGGACCTGTTGGGCGGTAGTGGTCATGAATGCTCCAAACGAGAACGGCCACACTATTAACCCAAACGTCCAGTTCCAAGAAAAAAGTGGAGCTAATGCAGCTTAACCACAGGGAAATGCCAGTGGTGTGTCGCGGGTTGCCTGAATTAGGTTGGCTGGCTATCCCTGTCTTATGCTCCAAATATTTCTAAAAACACTGCCGTTCTTTGCCCTTATCGGACTTGGGTATTGGGTTGGACGGGCACGGTTCTTTCCGCAACAAGCGACAGCCTATCTGACTAAATTTGTGTTCTACTTTGCCCTTTCCGCTATGTTGTTTCGGTTTTCGGCAAACCTGTCATTGGCGGAGGTTTGGGATACGCGCCTGATCATTGCCTATCTTTGGGGCACAGCATTTGTCTATGGCATCGCAACATTTGTCGGATTCTTGCGCGGGCTAGACGTGTCGACGACCGCAATAGAGGCCCAATGTGCTGTCATCGGGAACGCCGGTTTTCTGGGAGTACCAATGCTAACCCTATTGCTTGGCCCTGATGCCATTGGTCCGGTTTTGATGGCGTTGGCTGTTGATCTGATATTATTTTCCAGCCTCATCGTCATCTTGATCACTCTCTCCCGAGACGGGCAAGCTGGCCTAGGCTTTTTGCGCCCTGTTGCTCTTGGGTTGGTCAAGAACCCAATGATCGTATCTATCATCGCGGGATTTCTTTGGGCCGCGTCCGGTGTGCCCATTCCAGTCCCGATGAACGAATTCCTCTCGATTTTAGGTGGCGCTGCAACACCCGGTGCGCTCTTTGCAATCGGGGCGTCCTTGGCTTTCACCAACCCGGAACGGCTGGAAATTGCCGGATGGTTGACCTTTTGTAAACTCGTCCTGCATCCGCTTTTTGTGGCCTTTGCGGCCTTGGTTCTTTTTGGTGTCGAACCGTTCAAGGCCGGTGTGATCATTGCCGTCGCATCGCTCCCCGTGGCCGGCAACGTTTTTATGTTGGCTCAGCACTACGGCGTGGCACCTGCACGGGCTTCAACGGCCATATTAGTTTCGACTGCAATCAGTATTGTGACTGTCAGTCTTGTAGTTGGCTGGGTATCAGGGTTCTAATCACCAAAACTTGGCTAACGGTCCGACGGACACGCCGTCAAAAGGAAAATACTGATGAAAACACTCTCCGAGAATACCTGTTTTGGGGGCACTCAAGGGGTTTATTCCCACGATTCAGAAGCGTGCAAGTGCGAGATGACCTTTGGGCTATTCCTCCCCGAGGAAGCCAAGGACGGCCCCGTGCCGGTGCTGTGGTATCTCTCTGGGTTAACCTGCACACATGAAAATGCCATGACAAAAGCAGGGGCTCAGGCCTGGGCTGCAGAACATGGCATTGCTTTGGTCTTTCCTGATACCTCTCCGCGTGGAGAAGAAATTGCAGATGATGACGCTTATGATCTGGGCAAGGGGGCCGGTTTTTATGTGAATGCCACCCAAGACCCATGGAGCCCCCATTTTCGGATGTGGGACTATATCGCAGACGAATTGCCCAAACTGATCGGCGCAAAATTTGCAGTTGATATGGACCGGCAGGGCATCACCGGGCACTCAATGGGCGGGCATGGCGCATTGACGCTGGCGATGAACCTCCCCGGCAGGTACCTATCTGTCTCAGCCTTCGCACCCATTGCAAACCCCTCAGCAAGCGATTGGGGGCGTAAACAACTGACCGCTTACCTGGGGCAAGATCAAGAAAGTTGGAGCAAACATGATGCGACCTTATTGATGCAAGAAAAGGGTTTTGACGGGCCGGTTCTTGTGGATCAGGGAGCATCAGATCAATTTTTGGATTTGCTAAGACCAGAAGCATTGGCGCAGGCAATGGCAGCCAAACGGCAGGACGGAACCTTCCGAATGCAGGCCGGTTATGACCATAGCTATTTCTTTGTCTCCACCTTCATGGAAGATCATATCGCCTTTCACGCTGAGGCGCTTTATGGCGGTTAAAGGATGAGTGCGCTTTACATTGATGCGGACGCGTGCCCCGTCAAAGCCGAGGCTGAGCGGGTTGTGACACGCCACAAGCTGCGCATGTTTGTTGTCTCAAACGGAGGGCTTCGACCGTCGCAAAACCCATTGGTTGAAACTGTGATTGTTCCGGATGGGCCTGATGTGGCTGACATGTGGATCGCTGAGCGGTGTGGGCCGGGGGATGTGGTTGTGACAGGTGACATCCCCTTGGCTGCAAAATGTGTGGAGGCAGGCGCCCGGGTTCTTAAACACAACGGAGAGGCGTTGACCGCTGCAAACATCGGGAACGTGCTGGCCACACGGGACTTGATGGCAGACATACGCGCTGCGGATCCCTTCCGACAAGGGGGCGGCAAAGGCTTCACCAAAGCGGACCGGTCTCGATTTCTGGAAGCGTTGGAACGTGAATTGCGCGCAGCGGTTCGGCAATAGACCTGTTCTTGAAAGCAAATGGGTCGAAATTTTTGAAAACTCCGGTGCTGAAGGATAGTTGAATGTACATCCCAACAGCGCTTGTAGTTGGTGCAACCCACTCTCAGCCTAGGTCAGTAGGTTGCTGATCATGAAGGAAGCGAAATGACAAACATTCCGATAATCCCTTTTGACGCCGGAGACGCCGTATTAGATTGGATCGGCCTGACGGATGCATTGGCTGCGGGGCATGATCTTCCCAAGGCAGAGATTGGCGATACCTTTTTGTACCGCGGCAAAGATACATTGTTGAGTCGGGCCGCATGGATTGACGGGCTGGGTATTGCCGTTAAATCGGCCACCATTTTTCCCGACAATCCCGCCAAAGGGGCACCTATGGTGAACGGAGGTCTGAACCTTTATGCCGATGAGGGAGGCGCTTTGGAGGCGATTGTCGATTTCCATCTGGTAACCAAATGGAAGACCGCGGGTGACAGCCTTTTGGCGGCGCGGCGATTGGCCCGCAGCGACAGTCAGGAGATCCTGATCGTCGGTGCGGGCAATCAAGGGCGCGCCCTGCATGCGGCTTATCGCGCGATATTTCCGCAAGCACAGTTTACCATCTGGAACAGGACCCGCGACAATGCGGAAAAGATGGCGACTGAACTGCCCGGGCTTCAGGTTGCGGATGATCTGGCCTCTGCGGTTCATCGTGCTGACATTGTCACCTCTGCCACCATGTCAACCGATCCACTGATCAAAGGCGACTGGTTGCGCCCCGGTCAGCACATCGATCTCATCGGCGCATACCGCCCTGATATGCGCGAGGTAGACGATGCCGCCTTGCTTAAATCGCGTGTGTTTGTTGATAGCTTTGACACTACCGTTGATCACATCGGTGAAATCAAGATCCCGGTGGAGGCTGGCACGTTCAAGCGCAACGATTTGGTCGCTGATTACTACGATCTGGACCGTTTTGTGCGTCGTTCCCCCGATGAAATTACGTTGTTCAAAAACGGGGGTGGGGCGCATCTGGATCTGATGACTTCGCGCTTTATTCTGGACCGTTGGACCGCGCAAGTATGATCTGGTTGCTGCTGCTAATCGGACTGATTGTAGCACTTCCGCTGGCTTCAGAAGCGCGACGGCATGTGATGGATGATGCCGCGCGTGGATCAGCAACCGGGCAATTTGTGCGGCTGTCTCAGGGGGTCACGCATTTTGAGTGGCATGGACCTGCTAATGGCCCCGTGATTGTCTGTATCCATGGATTAACGACACCTAGTTTTGTCTGGCGCGGCATGACCCGAGCCTTAGCGCTTTCCGGTTACCGGGTGCTGACCTATGACCACTTTGGGCGCGGTTTTTCGGATCGCCTGGCAGGCGTGCAGGACCGCAAATTTTTTCTGCAACAACTAGGAGAATTATTGGCCCATGAAGGTGTCCAAGACGACCTGACCTTGATTGGCTATTCCATGGGCGGTGCCGTTGCGACCTGTTTTGCAGCGACGTACCCGAACAGGGTCAAGCAATTGATTCTACTGGCATCAGCGGGAACACAGCCCTTAGGCAAAGGTCTGATCCGGTTTATCAAAGGCACGCCATTGATTGGCTATTGGCTAGTGATGGCGATCTATCCCACGATATTGCGTAAGGCATTAAAAGCGGAACGCAACGTGCCCGGGTCTGTGCCCAATATCAACGATCTGCAATTGGCTGAAACAAAGTTTCGCGGTTTTTTCCCTGCTGTGCTGGCCAGTTTGCGCGGTGTTTTGTCCGAAGATCTCTCGGCAGATCACAAGACGATTGCCGCGCATGACATATCAGTGCTGGCCATCTGGGCGCAAAACGACGATCTGATCCCACTATCCGCGGTTGGCCGGTTGGCGGAATGGAACCGGGATGCGCGCCAGGAGGTCATTGATAATGCGGGGCATGGGCTGACCTATACTCACACCGATGAGGTTTTGCGTCTGATGCGAGTTTGGATGCAACCGATCTAGGGCCCTGACCCTATGCCGCTGCCAAGTTTTCCAAGCGCTTTTCCCTGACAGGGAGGTGGACAACCGCGCTAAAGGCTCCAACGGCCACACCGATCCACCACACGGCGGTGTAGCTTCCATAGGCATCATACATCCGCCCTCCCAACCAAACGCCCAAAAAGCTGCCCAATTGGTGACTAAAGAAGATGATCCCAAAAAGGGTGCCAACATAGCGCAAACCATAGATATGAGCGACAAGGCCGGAGGTCAGCGGCACGGTCGCCAACCACAAAGACCCCATAGCAACCGAAAACAAGATCACGGAAATGGGTGTTATCGGGAACATGATAAAGAGCGCCGCGACGACCGTGCGGCCCACATAGATACCAGCCAATAAGTACTTCTTGGAGTATCGTTTGCCTGCCCAACCTGCGGCCAAAGTTCCTGCAATATTGGCCAACCCAATCAATGAAATCGCAACAGCGCCCAAGGCCGAGGTCGTCGTAATACCAATGTTATGCAACACTCCGCCTGCAAGGATGGGGCCACACATCTCTGTCACGAAGGCCGGGAAATGTGCTGTGATAAAGGCCAATTGATACCCGCAGGAGAAAAACCCGAGGAAGATCAATGTATATGAAGGGTCCTTGAACGCTTTTGTCAGGATCTGGCCAAGGCTTTCTTCGAGCTCGGCTTTGCTGGCCATGGGAGGTGCGCGCATGAGAGGCAAAGTCAGGATTGTGGACAGGATAATCGCCGCGAAAACCATAAACGTGCTTTGCCATGTCAAAAAGGTCAGCATCCATTCAGCCATTGGTGCACCAAACACCTGACCGACACTTCCCGCCGCCGTCGCGATCGCAAGGCTCATGGAGCGGTTTTCATCAGAGGACGCACGCCCCACAACAGCAAGGATCACACCAAACCCTGTACCTGCAATGCCGAATCCCACCAGCCAAGCATAGGCCTGATGTTCAACCGGCGTCCCGGAATTGGCCGACAGCATCAACCCAAGGGCATAAATCACTGCCCCAAGAACAATGGCCCGCCGATCACCAAGTTTTTCTGCGATTGCGCCAAAAATCGGCTGCCCAATCCCCCAAGCGAGATTCTGAATGGCGATGGCCAGTGAAAATTCCGTTCTCAACCAGCCGAACTCTTCAGCTATCGGAACTTGAAACACCCCAAAGGAGGCGCGCACCGCAAAGCTGGCCATGATGATCACACAGCCGACAATCAGAACCGGAGTAAACAATGAGGGACGGGCGGGCATGTTGCTTTCCTTGATGCGCGGTTCAGACTACGCAGTTTGCGGACGGGGTCAAATCAAGCCTTGTTGCCTGAGTTGGTTAGATTTTGATACATCCCACGGCGCCATCATTCGACATGTGGTTTTCAAATCAACAGTTGATGCGCTATGGCAGGGAAATGACCAGCCTACGCGCCACATATGATGCCATGCTTGCTGAGGGCACTTTGCAAGCAGACCCCGCACAAGAAGCCTTGCTGCCGGAATTTGACCGCATTCGCGATGCTTTGCTTACCCCCGTGAAAAAGGGGCTATTTCGCAAAGCACCAGAGCCGCCAAAGGGCTTGTACCTTTGGGGAGGCGTGGGCCGTGGTAAATCCATGTTAATGGATATGTTCGTGGATCATCTGGACGGTATTCCTGCCCGGCGGGTCCATTTTCATGCCTTTATGCAAGAAATCCATGCCGCCATGCACGAAGCCCGCAAAACCGGAGTGGATGATGCCATCGCACCGGTTGCAGCAGATGTGGCCAATTCCGTTCGGCTTCTTGCCTTTGACGAGATGCAGATCACTGACATCACGGACGCAATGATTGTTGGTCGCCTGTTCCAAGCCCTGTTTTCTGCAGGCGTTGTTGTGGTGACAACTTCCAATCGCTTGCCTGATGGGTTGTATGAAAACGGACTTAACCGAAATTTGTTTGTGCCGTTTATTGAACTGATCAAAGAACGCATGGTTGTTCATGAGCTGGCCAGCCCCACGGATTACCGACAAGATCGGCTGGCCGGGGCGCAAGTGTATTTCAGCCCAGTTGATGCACAAAGTCGGGCAGCTATGGATCAGGTTTGGAACGACCTTGCCGAAGGGCCTGGCATGCCGTTGATCTTGCGGGTCAAGGGCCGGGATGTCGAAATCCCGCTGTTTCACAACGGAATGGGGCGCGCGCGGTTTCATGAAGTATGTGGAAAACCACTTGGCCCTGCGGATTTCTTAGCCATAGCAGAAGCAGTGCGGGTTTTGATGCTGGATGAAATCCCGCAGCTTGGACGTAGCAATTTCAACGAAGCCAAACGGTTTGTGACGTTGATCGACGCGCTTTATGAAGCACGTGTACGGTTGATTTGTTCAGCCGCCGCCGCGCCAGAGATGCTTTATGTCGAAGGCGAAGGCACCTTTGAATTTGAACGTACCGCGTCCCGCCTGCGGGAAATGCAAGCCGCCGATTGGGGACAGGAATAAAGATCACTGACTAACGTTGCGATGTCTCTTACACTTGCAACGTTTCACATCGATGGCAAACGGCCAAGACATCAATCCCCAGCCAGAAAGACACCGTTTTGTGTGACGTTATCCTCGGGATGATAAGGGGCATTGCCCATATAAAGCGACCATAGCCCACCAGCAATGATACCGACCCCGATCAATACAAACACAACCTGAGACCATCCACGTGCATCTGGTTTAGCAGGTGGCGTACTCTTACCCTTGATTTCGCTATTCATTTTGCTCGTCCTCACCGCGTTTCAGGTTTTGCGCCGCAAAAAAGCGCTCCTGAATTAAGGACAACAATAGCAGAAATCGGCCTTTGTGGGCAGGGTGGGCAATAAAATTATTCGTTTTCGCGCAAAATTGCACCAGCCAGATAAAGTGAACCACAGATAAGCACACGTGCGCTTGGATCAACCGCAAGAATTTCCTTCAATGCGGTGGCCACATCCTGTGCTTCAAAGGCAGTCAAGCCAACGCTCCGCGCGGCCTGTGCTGTCTGAGCAGCTGGCAATGTCGCCGTTTCGCCCGGAATGGAAACTGCATACAAACTTTTCGCCTGTGCCGCTAATGGGCGCAAATAGCCAGAGATGTCTTTGGTGTTTAACATACCGCAAATCAGGTGGGTCGGCCGCGTAGAGCTATTGAGCAGCGTTTGCGCAATCGCGTGACCCGCAGCCGGGTTATGACCACCATCAAGCCACAGCTCTGCCTGCCCTGCCAATTCCACCAATGGACCTTTGCGCAAACGTTGCATACGGGCGGGCCAATAAGCGCGTGTCACCGCTGCTTCGCAAGCGTTCTCATCGCATCCCAAATGCCGCAGAACTGCAAGAGCAGCACCGGCGTTAAACACTTGATGATCCCCCAATAGATTGGGAAGCGGCAAATCCAACAACCCGGTTTCATCTTGAAAAACAAGTCGACCCGCTTCTTGGGTTACGTGCCAATGTTGGCCATAGACCGACAACGGAGCGCCCAAGCGCATCGCAGTGGCTTCGATAACCTCAAGCGCGTCGTCTTCCTGAGGTCCGACAACACAAGGCACACCACGTTTGATGATCCCAGCTTTTTCAGTTGCAATGGCGCTAAGTGTGTCACCAAGGAATTGCTGATGGTCAATGGAAACCGGGGTAATAACGCTGAGAGCAACGGTATCCATCACATTTGTCGCATCAAGCCGACCACCCAAACCAACTTCCAGCAAAGTAAAATCCGCTGGCGTTCGGGCAAAAGCCAATAGCGCAGCCGCTGTTGTGATCTCAAAATAGGTGATCGTTTCGCCGTCATTGGCGGCATAACACTCATCCAGCACTTTGGTCAGTGCGTCTTCGTCAATCAGCTCTCCTGCAAGCCGAATGCGTTCGTGGAAACGGGCAAGATGCGGGGATGTGTAAGCATGAACCCGTTTGCCCGCCGCCTCAAGCCCAGCGCGGATCATCGCTTGGGTCGATCCCTTGCCATTTGTCCCGGCAAGATGGATCACGGGCGGCAACTTGTTTTGCGGATTGTCTAACGCATCAAGCATCCGAAACATCCGGCCCAACGTCAGGTCCATCAGTTTGGGATGCAGCGCCAACATCCGCTCAAGAATGAGATCCGACTTGTTTGCGCTCATTTTCCAGCGTCGTTTTGCGGTGTCTCATCTGAGTCAGTCGCAGCCTCAGGTACATCAGTTGCCGGGTCACCTGATGCATCAGGTGCCGGCAGGTCACCCCGCACGGCAGGTGACAGGCCCAACAACATCCGGGTAATATTAATCAACTCGTCCCGCAATTGGGTGCGCGGGGTCACACGATCCAACATCCCGTGATCCAGCAAATACTCAGCCCGCTGGAACCCTTCCGGCAATTTTTCGCGGATGGTCTGTTCAATCACACGCGGGCCGGCAAAACAGATCAACGCGTTGGGTTCTGCGATTTGTACGTCGCCCAACATCGCATAGCTGGCGGTCACACCGCCGGTGGTCGGATGGGTCAACACAACGATATAGGGCAGCCCTGCTTCTTTGAGCATTTGCACCGCAACCGTGGTGCGCGGCATTTGCATAAGCGACAGGATTCCCTCTTGCATCCGTGCGCCTCCGGCGGCGGAGAACAGGATCAGCGGCCGGTTCAGTTTGACGGCCTCTTGAGCGGCCGCAATGATCGCATTGCCCACATACATCCCCATTGATCCCCCCATAAAGGAGAAATCCTGACAGGCCGCGACAATTGGCGTCCGTCCGATCTCACCAGTGGCGACCAACATTGCTTCGCCCTCACCTGTGTGTTTCTGCGCGGCTTTCATTCGGTCAGGGTATTTTTTCTGATCCCGAAATTGCAGGGGATCAGCAATAGGTTTCGGCACATCGATATCCACAAATATGCCGCCATCAAAAAGTGCGGTGAAACGATCACGCGGGCTGATTGGCATGTGATGTCCGCAATTGGTACAGACGTTCAGATTGTCTGAAACCTCGCGGTGAAACAGCATCGTTCCACAGTCATCGCATTTGGTCCACAAATTATCCGGTGTCTCGCGACGCGAAAAGATCGAGTTGATCCGCGGGCGGACGTAGTTGGTGATCCAGTTCATGCGGTGTCCCTGCTTATCGTTTTGGGCTTATCTGTTTTGACTGAGATAAGACCCAATGCCAAAAATTGCAATCAGCGCCTTAAGGCCAGGCGGGCCGCAAGCCAATAGACAAACATCATTGCAAAATCCACCGGGAGCCATGCTCGCATAGCAGCCGTATCAGCCATGGAGAATGGTGCAAGATAAAGCGCTAGATCTGACAGGCTATCGGGCAACGATACAAACATAATTGCGGAAATATTGTTGCAAAAATGTACAGCAATTGCGGGGCCAAGAGACCCGGATCGGGCAGTCAAATCCGCCATCAATATGCCAAAAATTCCAGACCAAGCGGCAATCAAAAAGGCATTTTCGCCTGCTTCCTGTGGCACATAATGCCCCAACGCAAACAGAGTGGATGGCAAGACCATCCAGATTACCGGTGATTGAAACCGCGCGGCCAGCTGTTGTTGAACATATCCGCGAAAGACGATCTCTTCGGAGGTCACCTGAATAAAAATGAAGAACAGGGATGGCACAAGCAACGAGAGCCAAGTTCCAAAGGGCATGTTCTGCAGCAAAGGTGCGCCCATATCCCAGGGCGGGAGAATGAATATCACGATCATCACTGCCAAAATCGCAATCACGGTTGCGCGAAAATCTTGGATCAAGGGCCTGATCGGGCCAAGTAAGCTGAAGAATCCTCGGTTGTGGAGCACTCGGGCGCTGACCGTCACACCGACGATCATGAACCCAAAAGTGGCAAGCAACGCATACATTCCAAAAGCGCCGCTATTGGCGCGATGATCAAGGTCCACACCTTCGATCATTCGCAGAAACGATTGGTCCAACAACACATAGATGATCCCGGCAAGGAAAAACCCCGCCAACAACCGCCAAAGCGCTGCATGAGTGCGCGCTGGCGCAACGAACATGGCGTGCCGTTCGTAAGAAGAATCTTGGCTCATTGCGGATCAGTTGCACGTACAATAGGAGGCGATGGCGGACCCATCTCACGCGGTGCCTCAAGCCCTGCTGCGATCATCATGTCCGCAGCATTGCCCAGATACCCTGCGACCGTGCGCAACAGGTTCAGGAGTACAACCTTGTCGTTTTCAACAACGGCACGGAATTGCTCTGCCCCAATTCTCAGGAACTTCACTTCTTCTTTGGCAACCAGATCCAATTGACGTGGTTCATCCAGCAACACGGCCAGATCACCAATCAACCGTCCCGGTTCCACATCAGAAACATGATGCAGCACACCTTCTTCGTCAAAATGCCCCAACTCAGCCCGACCGGACAGGCACAAATATGCAGCATCAGCCCGATCCCCGGCCTTGAAGATGCATTGACCTTCCTGTGCAGTGTACCACTGAGCCGCAAACGCCAAAAGCCGACGGTTGCGCAGATCGAGTGAGGCAAACAACTCGTTTCGCCCGATGATACGTTGCTTGCGCCGGAAATCACCAGATGCGATGCTTTGGCCGTCTAGCCCATCAACGCCTATGACGCCATCGACATGGCCATTCTTGATCTCAACATGAAGATCAAAATCCTCAGGTTGAGCGAAGGTATTGTTGATGTAAATCTGTGTGGTATCCGGCAGCAAAGCAGACAATCCATCCCGGATTTGGCGTTGGCTTGCCGGATCATGGCTGACCAGAGCTTGATTAAGAATCAGAACATCAGGCCGCTTGATCGCAGCCCGACCAAGTGCTGCTCGTTGTTGAAAAGCGGCTGGCAGGTTCGTGCCGCCAATCGCCGTTGGGATGTCGAATAGGTTCGCGGATACCAGCCGCTTGAGGTCGTGTTTTTCAAGCACCTCGATAACCAGATCATGCACCATATCGGCACGATGCCCCGCCATAGAGGACAGCCGACCGTAGATAAGGTTCTCCAGAATGGTCAGGCGCGGCAAATAGTTTTCTGGCGCAACAGGCACGAACAATTCCTTGACTTGTTCACGCAACGCGGCCCCTTTCGTTTTTCGGATCCGAAGAATTTCCTGTTTAAAGCTTTCAGGAAATGCCGGGCCGATTTGTTCAGCTGTAAAGGCAAAAGGAACCGTCAACAGCAACGCAAACTCAGTTTCAGACAGGGCCCCGTCGCCTTGGTCACGGCGTCGATTTGCGATGTCGACCAATTGTTCATACAGCTTTTCTTCAATTCCAAGCGCGGTGAAAAGCGGGTGACCCGTCCCATCTCGGCCAAAGGTTGCATGCAGTGTTTCCACAAGCGTTTGTGAGATCGCAATGGCCTGAGCGCCAAGGCCCTGATCCATTACCATCGCCAGAAATCTGCGTTCCGCAACCAGCCCTTCTTGGCTAATGGCGCGAATGGGGGCCGCAAACATCAGGTTCCCGCCCAAAGGGATCGCAGGGTTGAACACGTCAGGGTCCAACCGATAAACTGCGCTTTCCAGCCCTGCTTCTCTCAGTTTCTGGAAAACTTCTTCGCGCAAACCCACGATTGCATTCGCCAGCTCTGGATGTTTGTCCGGCTCCATCTGCGACATCAGCATGCGCTCAAATATTGCATCAGCAGTGCCGAGCGCTGTGGTGATATCATACCAGAACTTATTGACATCCTCGGTTGTTTTCAGATCAGCAATTTCGGGATCAAGCCAATCTCCCCCCACGCTGTCTTGGCTATTGCCGGAACGGTAGGCTTCCATTGCGGCACGCCCCCTATTTGCCGAGTCCCACAAATCCGTTTTTGGGCAGGTCTTGAGCGACATCAACAGGTTATCACCAACTGTCCCCTGAAACAGATAGGGCTGCGCATTGGTATAGCCAATGCGCGCAGCCACTACCGCCTGATGCAGGGTCGACATATCATGACCCGCTATTGTTACTTTGCCTCGGGAAGGGTTGATCTCTCTGGTAAGAACTTCGGCAAGTGCCGTACGTTCGGCCTGTGTCGCAACCTGCAAGGCAATCTGTTTTCCAGCCGGAACATGTAATGTGATATCGTCGAGGATCATTTCGCCATTGGGTCCTCTGACCGATAGATTGGTCAAATCAATGTCGCCGCGCAAATGTGGGATCTCTGACGGTGTACCATTGAACAACGCCTCATCTATCATCTGATCAGGCGCAAATCGTTCCATCACGATATCCCAGCGCAACGACATGTCTTGCGTCTGGTTATAATAGGCCAACAGTTCTTTCCACGGGCTGGACAGATCTTTGTAAGCGGCAAGTGCCGCAACAAGAGCACCCACGGTGATCTCACCCTTGATCGCCAGATACCCGCCAACAGCATAAAAGAAAAACGGCGTTAGCTGAGTGATGAAGTTGTTGAGAAACTTCATAAAGAATTTTTTCTGATAGATGCGGAACCGCACCTCAAATAATCTGCCCAATCGATCGGTAAAACTAGCCAATCGGTACCGCCATCCACCATTGGTACGCAGATCAGTGATTCCTGCGGCTGTCTCTCCGATTTCGGCCGCAAACAGGCGGACCTCTTTGATTCTTTCCTTGTTCAACAGATTGATTTGACGTTGCAGATACGGAATGAGATAAGCCTGCAGCGGGATCAACGCGATACCAGCCAGTCCAAACCAAACCGACTGCAAAAACAAAAAGATCACGATGATCAACATTTGCCCCGCCTGAAAGGCAGGTTGCGCCACCGCGTCCCCCATCAAACCGCCCATTGGTTCGGCCTCTGAGGTGACCATTGAAACCAGTTCACCTTGGCTGGTATTTTGAAAATAGCTACGCGGGAACCGCATCATGCGGTCGATCAATTGATAGCGAAACCGCCGCAACAAACGTTCAGCCAACACACCTTTCATCGTGTTCAACCGCATCTTCAGCACACCATGCACCAAAACGGCCGCCAAATACGCGAAACACAGAGCCATTAAGAACTGCACCTGAGACAGCTCGTAACCAAAAACGCGGATCAAATCCGTGTCGGACCCGATGGCGTCGTTGATGATGCGTTTGGGCAACTCAAGCGTGGCGTATAGGAAAGGGAAAGTGAACAACGTAAAGGCCAAGAGGCCAATTTGCTCTCTGCGAGAGTATTTCCAGATGAATGAGAAGAGGCTGCGTTCCATGGTCGGGACTTCTTTTTAGGGCGTAGGGCCAGGTCAGTCCCTGAACGTATCCACTACCTAGGATGGACGCTTGCGCATTACAACATCACTGCTTGGCCTTGCAGCACCTCGCTTGCCCGACTATTCCAGTGCAAACGCACCAATCGGGAGCCACAAGATGTCCAGCAACCAACGCTTTGACAAAACCAAACTGCCCAGCCGCCATGTCACGGAAGGACCCGCGCGCGCGCCGCACCGGTCCTATTATTATGCCATGGGCATGACGGATGAGGAAATCCACCAGCCTTTGGTGGGCGTCGCGACTTGTTGGAATGAAGCCGCGCCGTGCAACATCGCATTGAGCCGTCAGGCACAGGCCGTCAAAGCCGGTGTAAAATCTGAGCAAGGCACGCCCCGTGAGTTCACAACCATTACCGTAACTGACGGCATCGCGATGGGGCATGAAGGCATGCGCTCTTCCTTGGCCAGCCGCGAGGCCATTGCTGACACTGTTGAACTGACCATGCGCGGACATTGCTATGACGCGATTGTTGGTCTGGCCGGGTGCGACAAATCCTTACCCGGCATGATGATGGCAATGTTGCGTCTGAACACGCCTTCGGTGTTTTTGTACGGTGGATCAATCCTGCCGGGTAGAGCCCCCAAAGGCGCAGATGTACCGCAGTCGTTTGCCGAACGGGATCTGACGGTTCAGGATATGTTTGAGGCAGTTGGCAACTATCAATCTGGCACCATGACAGAAGCCGAACTGGAAATCCTTGAACGCGTTGCCTGCCCTTCTGCGGGGGCCTGTGGTGGCCAGTTTACGGCCAATACAATGGCCTGTGTATCCGAGGCTATCGGCCTAGCGTTGCCCAATTCCTCGGGCATGCCAGCACCTTACAAAGACCGCGATGAATATGGGCACGCTTCTGGGGCCGCTGTGATGACCCTGATCGAAAAGAACATCCGCGCCCGTGACATTTGCACACGTGAAGCATTTGAAAACGCGGCTCGGATTGTCGCCTGCACCGGTGGGTCCACCAATGCCGGATTGCACCTGCCAGCGATGGCGCATGAGGCAGGCATCGAATTCTACCTTGATGATGTTTGTGAAATCTTCCGCGACACCCCCTATTTTGTAGATATGAAACCCGGCGGCCAATTTGTTGCCAAGGACCTTTATGAAGCTGGCGGTGTCCCTGTTGTGATGAAAGAACTGCGCAAAGCGGGGCTGATCCACACGGATTGCATGACAGCCACAGGCGAAAGCATGGGCGAAGTACTGGACCGGGTCGAACGCGAGGCAGATGGCAAAGTTATCCATTCTGTTGCGACTCCGATCACAAAAACCGGCGGTGTTGTCGGCCTCAAGGGGAACCTTGCCCCCGAAGGCGCCATCGTGAAAATCGCTGGTATGGGCGAAGATGACATCGTCTTTACTGGGCCTGCATTGATCTTTGAATCTGAGCAAGACGCGTTTGAAGCGGTTCAAAACCGCACCTATTCAGAAGGTGATGTTTTTGTGATCCGCAACGAGGGTCCCCGTGGTGGACCCGGTATGCGCGAGATGTTGGCCACAACGGCGGCCCTGTCTGGTCAAGGCATGGGCAAGAAAGTCGCTCTGATCACCGATGGCCGTTTTTCAGGCGCGACGCGAGGCTTCTGTGTGGGCCATGTCGGCCCTGAGGCCGCATTGGGTGGGCCGATCGGCTTGCTACAGAACGGGGATATGATCACGATCGATGCGATAAAAGGGACAATCGACGTCGACCTGAGCGAAGAAGAACTCGCCAAACGCAAAGCGGCATGGCCCGGGCCTCGTCCGACAAACTATGCCTCGGGTGCGCTATGGAAATACGCGCAATTGGTTGGGCCAACCTATTTGGGCGCGGTCACACATCCCGGTGCAGCGGCGGAAACCCATGATTACATGGAGCTGTAAAGCCACGCTAATGGCGCTGGCCTGTTCTGCGCTGACTGCCTGCGAAGGCGGTCAGCAAGGGTTAAGCACGACCCTAGTGAAACCTGAGGAGGTTGCACTGTCTCGGGCGCGCATGGCTTTTGGTCAGGTCCTGCTGGTTGCACCGACGGGATATTGCATTGATCGCAGCAGCCTAAAGCAAAATTTCGCATTGATGGCCCGATGTGATCAGCTGGGCAGGCCCTCTGCGGCGGGGGATGCCCCCTTGGGTTTGATCACTGCCAGCTTTAGTCCGGCAAATGCAAACGCTGTGCTGCCGACCGCCAACCACACGGCACAAGCGCTGGGTCTCGATAATGTTTCCCGCCCTGTTGTGACACAGAGCAGTGTTTTGTTTCAGGCTGTGGGATCAGTGCCGGATCAAGACCTTGGCCCGGTTCAATGGCGTGGCACCGCACAGATCGGGTCACAGTTTATGGGGTTAGCGTTATATGGGCCTGCCGATGGCCGTGCGACCAGCAGTGAAGGCGGCGCGCTACTATCAGAGTTGATCAACGTTTCGAGCGCCAACGCTGGCACGTGAGCCTCTCACTGTTTCCAATTTGGTAACATCATTGATAATTAAATGGCCATTGTTGCCAATTTATTTGAATGAAACCATTCCCGTGGATAGGATGTGCAGAAAACAACAGGCGCGTCATTCATGTCCAAAATCTCTCTAGGCTTTCTTGACGGCAAGGTATTCTCTAGGAATATCCAACGTTGGGCACGTGCGGCGCGAAAGGCAGACAAGACTGAACTGCCGGTTCTGCGCCGTCAACGCAACCGCGCCCGAGAGCTAAAGACCCATCTGGACAAGCTGTTACACACGGCCGATGAACGGCTGGCGCTGCCCATGATCGGGTCAACCAGTTTTCCCAAACCACATAACGCTGATTGGGCATGGCGCCCGGAATTATGGCGCGGGCCTCTGGCCCAACCGGGGCTGTCTTCGGTTCAGACCAAATCAATGTTGGGCAATGAGGTAACGCTGTTTCATGACTGCGACGCTTCTGAACTCACCCTGCGCCAACTGCGAAACCTGCGCGAAGAAGACCTTGCTCCATACGGTATGCGATTGGATGTTTTCCAATTTGACGGCTCCTTCTTGTCCGTGGTCATTGACCTGCCCGAAGACGGGGTCAAAGGTTTGAAACGGTCACACCTATTGCGCATGGACGCAATCGTAGAGCTGGAAAAACCCTTGGAGATATTTGCGCGCCTGAATATCAAACACGGGCCCAACACCGAACAGATTGTCCGCGAGCTGCCCCTGAGCGAAGAAAACCACCGGGTGGAGTTTGATCTGGCTTATTCGAACCTGAATGAAAAACGGGTGGAGAGGGCATGGATCGACTTGATCTTTGAAGGACCACAAATGAATCAGGTCATTCTTCGTGATCTGACATTTACCCGCCGCCCCCGCGCACATTTATAATAGGAGACGCACATGAGCGGCTTGCAACTAACAAAAACCAAGATGCAGCAGGGCATCTGGCAAGGTATCATCACCGGGATGGGCGAGGATGAGCCACGCGTTGAAGTCACTCATGAAAACACTGTCGTCTCTGACATCATACTGACCCATAATCAAAGTGCAGATCATTGGACCTTATCCGTGCCAATCCCCAAACAAGCCATTGCGGATGGAGTTCAAACACTGATCATTCGCGATGTCGACGCCAACGCTAAGATTGGAGATATCACCTTGATGGCGGGGGAGATGATTGGCGACGATATTCGGGCTGAAATGAGCCTCTTGCGCGCTGAACTGGATATGCTCAAACGCGCATTCCGCCGCCACTGTGTTGAAACCACCTAACCCTCAGAAGCGAGATACGCGATCAGGTCTTCAATTTCGGCTTCTTTTCTAAGGCCTCGAAATGACATGTTGTTTCCCGGCAGGAACCCTTTTGGGTCGGCCAAAAAGGCAGATAAGTTTTCTGGCGTCCATTCCAGATCAGCATTCAGCAATGCGTCAGAGTATTTGAACCCCTCTACCGTCCCCGAAGATGACCCTACAATCTGAAACAGGCTTGGCCCAACCCCATTCTTGCCTTCATCAAGCTTGTGACAGGCTCGGCATTTCTTAAAGACCTTTTTGCCTTTTTTAGAATCGCCCGCGAGGGCGATCTGTGTTGTTTCGGTCGAGGCTTTGATCAACGTCGCTTCTTTTTGATCCATGTCGAACACAAGACGCAATGTGACCGGAGACACTCGGGTGATGCCGGGCAATTTGGCCAGTTCCATCAATTTATCGATGCCTGCCGTCAATCCCATGTCAGCAATATTCAACATGATCATATCGTTGGTGGTAACCATCACCTTTTCTGAACTGACGCGGATAACGAACATTTCGGTATCCAGCTCTAGTGAATTACCGGCCAGTTCAACCGTTCCTGTTGCATCAACAACAGTACTGGCGCCAACGTCCAACGCGTTTACCTCGTCCATATCAATGGACGCATTGATCATGGCTTTGGGTGTGCTATTAAAGACATGTTCCATCATCCGTTCATTTCGAATATCAATGAACGTCTCGACAGACGTTAGATCGATCTCGACGGATACGGTACCATCGCCCATAGCGGTACCAGAAATGCTTTCAAATGAATGCACTTCGCCAACCGTGTCTTTTTTGACTGAACCAAAAGCCACCCGGGACGCATCTGCATTCAACGTCCAGCTTTGTGCAGATGCAAATGATCCCAAAGATGCAATCACAGCAGCACATGTCAATAATTTGAGTTTGAACAAGGTATTATTCCTCTTCTATATGTGGTTGGTTTCTCCCGGTCCGGGCAAAACCACCTACGGTACAAAGCCGTAGTATATTCTTAACACTGCAAAGAGGTCTGTTATTCATTGGTCGATAAAAAAATCTGGATCAGACGTAGTGCGGGCAGGTTTGCAAGACATCTATCCGCGTCTTTGGCGATTCTCCTTGTCATTGACAGGCAACAGGGCGCATGCTGATGATCTTGCCCAAAGAGCCTGTACCCGGGCATTGGAAAAAGCAGATCAGTTTGATCCGGACACTCATCTAGATCGTTGGATTCTCACAATTGCCCGGCGCATCTGGTTAAATGAGCTGCGGGCAAATGCAGTCAGGCAAGGCAACGGATTGATCGCTGTTGAGGATGCGAACCTTGTTATGCCGGGGGGATCATCTGAAATGAATATTTTTGCGTCTGAAGTGTTTAATGCAATAGGGGCGCTGCCGGAAAGCCAACGGGAAACAGTAATGTTGGTATATGTTGAAGGCTACGCCTACAAAGATGCGGCCGACATGCTTAGTATTCCCATTGGGACCGTGATGAGCAGACTGGCCGCCGCGCGCAAAACGATCTCGGCAAAATTCCCGGATGGGATGGAAAAAAAATGAAAGATGATCAGGAAAAATTTTCCGATGAGACACTGACCGCCTTTTTGGATGGAGAGCTTGACGTGGCTCAGGCACAAGAGATCGATGCTGCGCTAAGCGTTGACGATGTCTTGGGCAACCGTTTGGCTGGGTTGGACGTATCAGTAACAGCCCTGCGCCAGGCGATGGATCCGGGGGTTTTAGGCGCGCCCGGGTTGCCAGCTGCTTTCCTAAAAGCACCAAAGAGGTCGTATTTAGAACGTTTTGGCGCGCCACTTGCCTTGGTAGCATCCTTTGCACTTGGCATCGGTTTGATGTCATTTGTTCAATCCAGAACACAGGAAACAGATTGGTTGAACGCAATCGCTTCCTACCAAGCGCTTTATGTAACAGAAACGCTCAGTGCCGCACATCAGACGCCTCAGGACACGGATAAAGTACTGCGCCGTGCAGGCGAAACTTTTGGTGTGACCTTGACTCCCGCAACCCAGATCGCAGGCCTTGAATTCAGACGCGCGCAGGTGCTTGGTTTCAAAGGCGAAACGCTGCTTCAGATGGCCTACTTGACGCCCGAAGGTACGCCGGTGGCACTTTGCATTGTGCATTTGGACGATGCGGATCGAGGGCCGGAAGAAACAGTGATGTTTGACCTTGCCGGGGTAAGTTGGATTCAGGATGGTGTCGGATATTTCTTGATCGGAGGAACCGACGCCAACCTCATCGACAGTTTCGCGACGGATATTCTCACATCAATCTGACCGGTACCGGATGCATCAATCACATGCAAAACCACTGCATGTCTAAGCACAAAAAATGGCCTGCCAGAAAAGGCAGGCCATTTTCAATTTACTTTGATAAGTCTTATTCAGACGTCGACAACGCAGACAGCCCTTTAAGAATGTCGATCGCATAGGCCAGCTGATAATCTTCTTTGCGCAGCTCAGCCGCTTTGTCCGCATTCTCGCGGTCTTTCATGATCTGTTTGATCTGATCATCGGTCAGGCTATCATTGTTCAGGCTTCCGCGCAGGTCCGCTTCAGAGCGCAATGGACGTGCGTTCGATTCATCTTCTTGATCACTTTGGGCTGCCGAGGGTTGAGCAACGACAATATCCGGAGACACGCCAAGGGCCTGAATAGATCGACCCGAAGGTGTGTAGTATCGCGCAGTGGTCAATCGCATCGCGCCATTCCCACGCAATGGCATCACCGTTTGTACGGATCCTTTGCCAAAGCTCTTGGTACCAACAACAATCGCGCGGCGGTGGTCTTGCAATGCACCTGCGACAATCTCTGAGGCGGAGGCCGAGCCGCCATTGATCAGCACAACCATTGGCTTGCCGTTGATCAAATCGCCCGCTTTGGCGTTCACACGGTCCCCATCGGCCAATTCGCGACCACGTGTGCTGACTATTTCACCTTCTTCTAGGAAAGCATCCGAAACAGCGATGGCCTGATTAAGCAATCCGCCGGGGTTGTTGCGCATGTCCAGAACAATGCCATTGATATTGTCCATGCCGCCCGCGGCTTCGATCTGTTCCTCAAGATTTTCCTTCATCTTAGGATAGGTTTGTTCGTTGAAGGTGGTCAATCGTAACACAACCGTATCGCCTTCGGTCCGGGCACGAACAGCGGTCAGTTGGATCGTGTCGCGAATGATCGAAACGTCGAACGGTTCTTGTTCTCCTTCGCGCACGACAGTGATCACGATTTCTGATCCGACCGGTCCCCGCATCAACTCCACTGCGTCATCCAACACCAGACCCAGAAGGCTTTCACCATCAACATGGGTGATGAAATCGCCTGCTTCAATTCCGGCTTCGAATGCTGGTGTGTCGTCCATAGGAGAGACAACTTTGACAAAGCCCTCTTCCTGCGTAACTTCTATCCCAAGACCGCCAAATTCCCCGCGTGTCTGCTCGCGCATTTTTGCGGCGTCTTTGGGGGACAAATAACTGGAGTGTGGGTCAAGCGAAGTCAGCATGCCGTTGATGGCCGCTTCGATCAGTTCACTGGAATCGGTTTCTTCGACATATTGAGCGCGGATGCGTTCAAAGATATCCCCAAAAAGATCCAGCTGCTCATATACATTCTCTGTTTTCGCGCTTTCTTGCGCCAAGAGCGGTGCGGCAACCTGCGTGGTTGCGATCACGCCTGCAACTGTACCGCCCAGGGCTGCCATGACAAACTTTTTCATCTCGTTATCTATCCTCATCCGTACGGAACCACATTGCGGGGTCCACTGGGGTGTTATCCGTTCTTACTTCTATATAGAGCGTTTCTGAACGCTCGAGACCAGTACCTTCACGAAGGGGTGACAAATCATCGCCACTTTGTGGCACGCTCCCCCCCATAAGACCAATTGGAGTGCCGCCTGCAATGACCTGCCCTGCGTCTCCGTAAACCACATCAAGCCCTGCTAGCACAAACAACGTATCTGCTTGAGGTTCAAGAATCACTACATTGCCGAAATCCAGAAGCGGCCCCGTGTAGCGGATTGTTGCCGCAGTTGGCGTTGTAACAATTGCGCCCGCCCGTGTTGCCATGATCAACCCCGGACGTGTGACGCCAGCCGCGTCTGCTTCTCCCGCCCTGCGCAGAACCAGCCCTTGCACGGGCAAAGGCAAAGCGCCGATTTGCCCGTCCAACGTAACGGGCGCGGGGGACACTTCATCAGTGATGATTTCTGACAACCCTGACGCAAAACCGTCCAGCGTTTCGGTTGATGCGATCAGAATACCAATACGCACAGGATCGGCCGTAAACCGACGGGGCAAATCAGTGCGGTTGGCCATCGCCTGATTAAGCGCTGTGCGGGCGGATTGAACTTCTGTCAGACCTTCTTGTAGCCGGGATGCAGCATCCGATTGAAGGGTCCGCAGAATCTGCACATTCTCCAAATCAGCTCTAAGCGCGGCGGCTCGTCGGTCTAATGCAGGGGTAAGTTCCGCCAACAACATCCCCGCCCGGGCCGTTCCGGTAGGTCCCTCAGGATGCAGCAACGTAACGGGTGAGGCCGCACTACCGAGATTTTGCAAAACTCCCAAAAGTTCAGCAATCTCGGTGTCGCGCGCATTTAGCTTTGCTGTCAATTGCGCCTCATTGATGGCCGCTTGTCGCAAACCCGAGCGCATGGCACCCAATCCGACTTCGAATGCCTGTATCGTCTGGGTCAGCGCACGGACCCGGTCACGGGCACCATCTGCCTGATCCAAGAGGGTCGACGCTTCTTCAAGAGCCGCTGCCGCTTCGCGCGCTTGATCCGCCGCAGGAAGTTGCGCCAATACCGACACAGGTAACGCCAGAAAGAACAGAACCGCGAGCCGGATCATTTGAGCAAGGATACTCCCGTCATTTCAGGTGGCTGTTCCAATCCCATCAAGTTTAGTAAGGTGGGGGCAAGATCCGCAAGACGCCCGTCACGCAGACGCGTCCCCGCCGGGGCCCCCACCACAGCGACAGGAACCGGGTTAAGTGTGTGTGCGGTGTGGGGACCGCCCGTTTCAGGATCAATCATCGTTTCACAATTGCCGTGATCCGCGGTGACCACCATTGCGCCCCCTGCTTTCTCAAGCGCGGCCATGACACGTGCGAGACCTGAATCAACAGCCTCACAAGCTGCAATCGCCGCTTTCAGATCACCGGTATGACCCACCATGTCTGGATTAGCGTAATTCACCACAATCAGGTCATACCCGGACTCAATCGCGCCCACGAATTGATCCGTGACTTCTGCCGAAGACATTTCAGGCTGCATGTCATAAGTCGCCACTTTGGGGGATTGCGGCATGAACCTGTCTTCTCCGCTCAAGACGTCCTCTTGTCCGCCATTGAGGAAGAAGGTCACATGTGGATACTTTTCTGTTTCTGCAAGGCGAAACTGGCGTAACCCGTGCTGCGCCACCCATGCGCCAAGCGTATTTGGCAAGTCAGGCTTGTGATACATCGTGGACATGTAGGTACCATGTTGAACCGAGTATTGTGCCATCCCCATCAGTGCGCTCCAAGCCGGGCGAGTCCCGACATCGAAAGCATCAAAGGCAGAATCACCAAGGGCCGCCATGATCTCTCGCGCGCGGTCAGCACGGAAATTCAGACAAAACAGCCCATCGCCATCCTGAGCCCCACGATAGGAATTCAGAACAGTTGGTTGGATAAATTCGTCATCCTCACCTCGCGCATATGCCTCATCGACCGCCTGCGCGGCGCTCTCTTCGGACAGACCGCGACCAGAAAGGATCGCCTGCACTGCTTTTTCAACACGGTCCCAGCGGTTGTCGCGGTCCATTGCAAAATAACGGCCCGTGACCGTCGCTATTTTGACACGGGCAGGCAGTACGGCGTCCAAGTGCTCAAAATAGGTCAGCGCGGAACGTGGCGCTACATCGCGCCCATCTGTTATGGCATGAACCACTACTGGCAGGTCAGCATCATCCAAGGCCTTTGCCGCAGCGACCAAATGGTTAAGGTGACCATGGACACCTCCATCGGACACAACCCCCATCAGATGCGCTGTGCCACCTGTCGCTTGCAATGAGGTCATAAATTCGACCAAGGGCGGATGTTGGGCAAACGCGTCTTCTTCAATAGCCAGGTCAATTTGACCAAGATCCATTGCTACCACACGGCCCGCACCGATGTTGGTATGACCCACCTCAGAATTGCCCATCTGTCCACGAGGTAACCCGACGTCAGGACCATAAGTGATCAAAGTTGCGTGCGGGCATTCGGCAATGATCCGGTCAAATGTCGGCGTATGCGCCTGAACCGGCGCGTTTCCTTCCGGCTCTGAACGCTGCCCCCAGCCATCAAGAATGCAAAGGACCACTGGTTTTGGGATGTTCATGTTTCGGCCTGACCAATCATTATTTTGCGCCCTTTTACCTTGCCAAGCCAGCGTCGTGAACCTCTTTCCTTACTCTGCATCCCATTGAAGGATGGTTGATAACGCACAGGGGATCAGAACCTACTCATTTTGCACCGTCACCTGCAGGTAACCGCGTTTCAGACCGGTCTTGTCCCAAACATCAAGTTGGCGCATAACGACTGTCAAGCACAGCCGCCAGCCAAGGACCAGACACATGAGCCAGACAGCGCCAGAAACCGTGATCGTGAAAACCTACCGTGTTGCCTGTGACGGTGGCGAAGGGGCTTTGGGACATCCTCGCGTTTGGTTGCAAATCCCACGCGACACCGGTTGGGTTGAATGTGGCTATTGTGATTGCAAATACGTGCACGAAGATTTCGAGAACAATTTCTGATCCGCAGTTTTGTCGGCAGCGCCCTGCGCTAACATGTAAAAATGTGTATCCTATTGAGGTCTGCCTGCTGGTAGGCCCGATGGCTTCGTGACAAAAGAGGATATCGCGGCGAAGAGGAACACAATATGTCCGGCACATTTGGCAAAGGCCACCACCTGCATCTGATTGACGGCTCCGCGTTCATTTTCCGCGCGTATCATGCATTGCCCCCTCTGACGCGAAAATCGGACGGTCTTCCGATTGGGGCGGTATCGGGCTTTTGCAACATGCTGCATCGTTACGTTGAAGGAAACACCGGACCAGATGCGCCAACCCATGTCGCTGTGATTTTCGACAAGGGGAGCCATACCTTTCGAAACGACATGTATGACCAGTACAAAGCCAACCGCGAAGCCATGCCAGAAGACCTGCGGCCGCAGATGCCGCTGACCCGGACCGCAACCGAAGCGTTCAACATCGCTTGCGAAGAAAAGGAAGGCTATGAGGCGGACGACATCATCGCCACCCTTGCTGTGCAGGCACGTGCCGCCGGGGGGCGTTGTACGATCATCAGTTCCGACAAAGACCTGATGCAGTTGGTGGGTGACGGTGTTGAGATGTTTGACGCGATGAAGAACAACCGCATCGACCGGGAAGGCGTTTTTGCCAAATTCGGTGTTTATCCTGACCGTGTGGTGGATGTGCAGGCTCTGGCAGGTGATTCAGTAGATAATGTGCCGGGTGCCCCCGGTATCGGGATCAAAACAGCTGCTCTGCTGATCAATGAATACGGTGATCTGGAAACGCTTTTGGAACGCGCAAGCGAGATCAAGCAACCGAAACGGCGCGAGACCTTGATCGAGAACGCGGAACAAATTCGACTGTCTCGCCGGTTGGTGCTGCTGGATGATAAAACACCCCTTGATTTCACCTTGGATGATCTGGAAGTGCGTGAACCTGAGCCCGACAAACTGCTTGGGTTTTTGGCAGAGATGGAATTTCGCACGCTCACCAAACGCATCGCTGATCAGATGGGCGCCGAAGCCCCTGCAATCGTCGAAGCGGCCCCAACGGCGGATGCGCCACAAGTCGTTGATCTGCCTTTTGATGCGGATAAATATGAGCAGGTGAGCGATGAAGCAGCGCTGCAAGAATGGATCGATGCGATCTATGAAGTTGGCTATGTCGCAGTAGATACAGAGACCACCGGTCTTAATGAGATGACTGCCGATCTGGTTGGCATCTCTCTGGCCACCGAAGCTGGCAAAGCCTGCTATATTCCGCTGATCCACAAAGCACACCGGGGCGACGATCTGTTTGGCTCAGACGAACTGGCCGAAGGGCAGATGCCACTGGATCGCGCGCTTGAGATGCTTAAGCCAATGTTGGAAGATCCCAGCATTCTGAAAATCGGGCAAAACATGAAATATGATGCCAAGATTTTCGCGCAAATCGGCATCGCTGTGGCACCGTTTGATGACACAATGCTGATGTCTTATGCGCAACATGCCGGTCTGCATAACCATGGTATGGACGCGCTGTCCGAACGTTATCTCAACCATACGCCGATCCCAATCAAACCGCTTCTAGGGTCCGGAAAATCCGCGATCACCTTTGATAAGGTTCCATTGGAAGAGGCTGTAAAATATGCGGCAGAGGATGCCGATATCACTTTACGGCTTTGGCAAGTGCTTAAGCCCAAGTTGCATATGGCACAGGTTACGCGTGTGTATGAAACGCTGGAACGCCCGCTGGTGCCTGTTTTGGCAGCGATGGAACGATCTGGCATCAAAGTAGACCGTGATGCGCTAAGCCGGATGTCGAATGCCTTTGCCCAAAAAATGGCCGGATTGGAAGATGAAATTTACGAACTTGCCGGGCGTAAATTCAACGTTGGTTCGCCCAAACAGCTGGGCGAAATCTTGTTCGACGAGATGGGGATTGAAGGTGGCAAAAAGGGCAAAACGGGGGCCTATGCCACGGGTGCTGATGTGCTCGAAGATCTGGCCACTGAACACGACTTACCCGCCCGCGTACTGGACTGGCGCCAACTCAGCAAATTGAAATCGACCTATACGGATGCGCTTCAGGATCACATCAACTCAGACACGGGGCGGGTGCATACCTCCTATTCTATCGCAGGCGCTTCAACGGGGCGATTGGCCTCCACGGATCCAAACCTGCAAAACATTCCAATCCGCACCGAAGAAGGCCGTCGCATCCGCGAAGCATTTGTGGCTGAACCGGGCAAAACACTGATCGCGCTTGATTATTCGCAGATTGAATTGCGCATTCTAGCTCATATTGCAGACATTCCATCCCTCAAAGAAGCCTTTGCAAGAGGGGACGACATCCATGCGATGACAGCATCAGAAATGTTTGATGTCCCGATGGAGGAAATGACCGCGGATGTGCGGCGACGGGCCAAAGCCATCAACTTTGGTGTTATTTATGGCATTTCCGGATTTGGCCTTGCGCGAAACCTGCGCATCCCGCGCAGCGAGGCACAGGGCTTTATTGATCGCTACTTTGAACGGTTTCCCGGTATTCGGACTTATATGGACGACACAAAAACCTTTGCCAAAGAACACGGCTATGTCCAAACGCTTTTTGGGCGAAAAATTCACACGCCAGAAATCGCCTCCAAAGGCCCGCGCGCCGGTTTTGCCGCCCGCGCCGCGATCAATGCGCCTATTCAAGGGACCGCCGCAGATGTCATACGTCGCGCCATGATCCGCATGCCTGAAGCGATAGCGGATTTGCCCGCAACGATGTTGTTGCAGGTGCATGACGAACTCCTGTTTGAGGTCGACCAAGGGGCCGAAGAACAGCTTATTTCGGCGGCGCGCGGCGTGATGGAAAACGCCAGCAGTCCTGTGGTTAAATTGGCCGTGAAGTTGACAGTGGATGCAGGCACCGGACAAAATTGGGCGGAGGCGCACTAATCATTGGTGGGCGGATGCTGTCTCGCCCGCTGACCGCCTGTAAGGGGGGCATCCTGCCCACCCTGCTCAATAAGGAAGTCACAAATGCCAATGCTTCACACTTGGGAAGACGTCAAATCACTTGCCTTTTCCCTCGATCTGCCAAACGTGGAACTGGCTATCAGCTGGGGCAATGAAAACCTCAAGGCACATGGCAAGATGTGGACTTGGTGGTCTCCCTATGTGGAAGCCGCGATTTTCAAAGGCTCCGTTGAAGAACGCGAATTATTGACGGCCGCTGACCCGGAAACCTTTATTTTGCATCCGCATTACGCAAAATTTGGCAATATCCTCGTAACCGCCGGACGCATTGATGCAGGGTGGGCCGAAGCCCGATTGCGACAAAGCTGGCGCGACATGGCACCAAAACGGTTTCTGAAGGAATGGGACAAACAACAAGACGGGACCTGAATTCAATCCCCCGGATACCCGAAACGGCCCCCTAACATACCGACAGATAGCTTCGTAAGGTGGGCTTTTGGCCCACCCTTAACAGATCAGGCAATCGCACCAAAAACTTATGCAAACTAACATGACACCCATTTTATATTCCTTTCGCCGTTGCCCCTATGCGATGCGCGCACGGCTGGCCCTGGATGTCTCAATGATCCGAGTAGAATTGCGTGAGGTGGTCTTGCGCGCAAAACCGCAACCCTTCCTAGAGGTTTCGCCCAGCGCGACAGTTCCGTGTCTTCATACCGCAAACGGTGTGATTGACGAAAGTTTCGACATCATGCTCTGGGCGCTTAAGCAAAATGATCCTCAAGGCTGGTTGAAAATGCCTGACGCGGGTCATGATTGGATCGCACGCTTTGACGGTCCCTTCAAAATCGCGTTGGACCGTACAAAATATGCGTCACGGTACCCTGACCACGATCCATCCCATCATCGGGAGAACGCCAGCGCAATTCTCAACGATCTGGACACCCAGCTTTCAGAGTTTATCTTTGGCAGGCCGACTTTGGCGGATGCTGCGATCTTGCCTTTTGTGCGGCAATTCGCTTTTATCGACAAGCCTTGGTTTGACCAACAACCCTGGCCTTCAATCCACAGATGGCTCACGGCGTTTCTGACTTCAGATCGGTTTGCAAAGATCATGGTGAAATACCCACAGTGGCATCCCGGTGATCCACCATTACCCTTTCCTAGCTCCGGGTGATCAACGCCACGATCCGACGCGTCACAGGCGCAACGATCAGCACGGCAGGAAACGCAACAGCCCACCCCGGCAACCATGCGCTCATCCACAATACCAAAAAGTCAGCCGGAACGCCGAATGCCCGCAATGTGGCAATTCCCGAGACAAGGAATGACATGAGGCCCGATAAAATAAATCCAAACAACGCTGGGGCAAATCGCGCCGGGATCATGCCAAGCCTCTCCACTCCAGAGTGTCTTCGGTCGCGCCACCTGGGTGATACTCGGCACTGATCCATCCGTCATAGCCTGACGCAGCAATCCGGGTGAAAAGCTCTGCAAAATCAACCTCGCCGGTCCCGGGCGCACGACGTTCAGGTGTGTCGCCAATTTGAATATGGCGGATCAAGGGGGCAAATTTGTCAAACACGGCAACCGCATTTCCATGGATCATCTGCGCGTGATAACTGTCAAATTGCAGCCCAACATTTGGCAAATCAACCGCGTTGATGACCTCAGCGGCAAGATCATAATCGTTCATATAATATCCCGGCATCGCCTTGGCGTTAAGCGGTTCTACCGTCAGTGTCAGCCCCTCGGGTGCCCGGTCTGCCGCCCAAATCAGGTTCGACACAAAGGTCTCTCTGGCCGTTTCACCTTCGGCATACCCTGACATCACGTGCAAGTAAGAGGCACCAAACATCTCCGCATAACGATACGCGCGAATGATATCCCGTTGGAAACGGTCAATCCGGTCCGGTTCAGCCGCAAAACCTTGGACCCCGCCGGTGTAGTTGGGCGGCGGCGCGTTGAGCAGGACAAGTTGCTGCCCGTTAGCCAACAACGCCCTTTGTGTTTCCTTTGCTGCGACTTCATAAGGAAACAGAATTTCGATGGCATCAAAACCCGCTTCGGCAGCAGCGTTGAACCGATCCAAATAGGGAAGTTCTGGCCAGAGGGACGTTAGGTTTGCAGCAAATTTCAAGGTCATTCAAGCGTCGCCTAGCAATTCAATTGAGGGGATGATGCCAAAGAACGCGCCCCCGGACCATAGGCCAAACCACTCGTCATGATGTACGCCCTTGTCAACCAATCGATAAAAACTCTTGCGGTCAATAAGCGCTTCAAGGTTGCGGCGGATCAAGACATATGGTGCGGGTTCTCCGGTTTGTGGGTCGCGCACAACGCGGATGGGGTGGTCTGGGCCTGCTTCGGCCTGATCATCCAAGTTCGTCGTAAAACAAAGCCTTTGATCAACACCTTCCCCTGTCACGTCAAAATCAACCGCGATAAACGGCGCATCTTCAACAGTGATTCCGACCTTTTCAACTGGCGTCACAAGAAAATATGAATCCCCCTCGCGCCACAGAATCGTTGAAAAAAGCTTTACCAGTTCAGGTCGACCGATCGGTGTTCCCTGATAAAACCACGTACCATCCCGACGGATATGCATATCCAGATCACCACAAAACGGCGGGTTCCATTCCTCTAACGGCGGCAAACCGCGTGTTTTTGCCGCTTTTGCCAGATCCGTGAGGGTTCCAGCACTTGGGGTAACGGTTTTTTGTCCGCTCATCGCTTTTGCCATTTCCAGTTAAAGAGATAGGTTTAAGATAACGATAGATATAACTCCAAGGAAGCAATTGTCATGACCCAAGCCGACGACATGGTCGCTGAAATCGAAGCGCTGGGCGAAAAGCTGTTACAGGCGAAGGCTTCTATCACCCAACGCTTTATTGGGCAGGGGCGGGTTGTTGAACTCACATTGACCGCTTTGCTGTGTGGTGGGCATGGATTGCTGATTGGCCTTCCCGGTCTGGGCAAGACACGGTTGGTCGAAACCCTAAGCACGGTGATGGGCCTACATGGCAACAGAATTCAATTCACACCAGATCTGATGCCTGCGGATATTCTGGGGTCTGAGGTGTTGGACACCGAAGATGACGGCAGCCGCAAGTTTCGTTTTATCGAAGGTCCGATTTTTTGTCAGTTGCTGATGGCGGATGAAATCAACCGGGCGTCGCCCCGGACACAATCAGCCCTGTTGCAGGCCATGCAGGAAAAAACGGTTACCGTCGCGGGTCAGGACCGGGCACTTGGCGTCCCGTTTCATGTTTTGGCAACGCAAAACCCGATTGAACAAGAAGGGACATATCCCTTGCCAGAAGCACAATTGGATCGGTTTCTTGTCCAAATTGATGTGGCCTATCCTGACCGTGACACGGAACGCGATATTCTGATCGCGACAACCGGGGAAACAGAAACTGAAGCAACGCAGGTGTTTTCAACCCAAGAGCTTGTTGCCGCACAACGCCTGTTGCGGCGCATGCCGGTTGGGGACTCTGTCGTCGAACTGATTCTTGATCTGGTCCGCGCTTTTCGCCCCGAAGAAGAAGGCGTCAGTCAGAAAGTGCGCGAAACAGTGGCATGGGGTCCCGGCCCACGGGCCGCGCAGGGTTTGATGCTGGCCGTCCGGGCCAAAGCACTGCTGGATGGACGCCTTGTTCCCTCTGCCGAAGATGTGTTGGACATGGCGCGCCCGGTGCTGAGCCACCGGATGGCGCTCAATTTTGCGGCCCGAGCGCGGGGGGACAAGCTACAAGACCTGATTGATGAAACCGCTGCTGCGTTGACCGGATCCAAGGCCGCCGCGTGAACACCCCCCTGACCCTCCGCGCTGATGCTGAAAATCAGGCGTCGCGTCTGCCTGCCCTTTTGGCGCGCGCGCAACATTTGGCCGGCGCCGTCCTGCTTGGGGCACATGGACGCAGACGTGCGGGAATGGGCGATGATTTCTGGCAATACCGCCCTGCTCAGCTGGGCGACAGCCGAAGGATGATCGATCATCGCCGCTCTGCTATGGGGGATCAGAAATTTGTGCGTGAACGCGAATGGCAGATAGCCCAATCCGTGATGTTATGGGTCGATCAGGGGGCCTCGATGCGGTTTACCTCTGACAATGCCTTGCCCCAAAAGGCAGATCGTGCGCGGGTTTTAGGACTGGCTTTGGCAATCATGCTGTTGCGTGGAGGAGAACGGGTGGGATTGACCGGCACCTCCCTGCCGCCGCGACGAGGCAATCCACAAGTGCTGCGACTTGCAGAACTGTTGTGTCAGGATAATGCCGCCGATTATAGCCCGCCAGAGCATCGCGCGATGATCCCGAATGCGCGTGCGGTGTTTATCTCTGACTTTATGGGGGATCTGGACGGTGTTCAGACCGCGCTCACCAAAGCCGCGGATCGCGGCGTACGCGGCGTTGTGTATCACGTACTTGATCCTACCGAAGAAGCATTTCCTTTTAGCGGACGTACCATCTTTGAGAGCGTCGGCGGAACATTGAGCCATGAGACGCTCAAAGCGAATGACCTAAGGGGCCAATATCTGGAACGTTTGGCCGCGCGCAAGGCAGAGCTGCAGCGCCTCTGCACATTGACTGGTTGGCAATACGGGCTGCATCACACCGATGCCTCTGCCCAATCTGCACTTTTGTGGCTGTATGGTGCTCTTGATGCACGCGCGGGGATGGCGGCATGATGGTCTTGGCTGGCATTGGCTTTTCAGCACCATGGTTGCTGCTTGCGCTCTTCGCATTACCCATTTTGTGGTTGATCTTGCGTGCGGTGCCGCCTGCGCCGATACGGCGGCGCTTCCCCGGAGTGGCGCTTCTGCTCGGGTTAAAAGACGCCGACACCGTTTCAGACCGCACACCATGGTGGTTGTTGATGTTGCGCATGTTGGCCGTTGCAGCAATAATTTTGGGATTGGCTGGCCCTGTATTAAATCCTCAGGCAGATCAGACATCCGGAGATGGGCCCCTGTTGATCGTGCTGGATGGAACATGGGCCGGTGGCACTCGCTGGCCACAGCAGTCGCAGGCTATCCAAGCACAGCTGACCCGCGCCAGCCGCGCGGCGCGCCCCGTTGGTTTCCTTGTGCTGACTCGCCCTGATGAACCAACGTTTCAATCAGCGGATGTCTGGCGTACTCGTCTTGCCGGGTTTGAACCCGCACCATGGCAGCCGTCCCAAGAAGATCTCGCGCGGGCCGTGAATATTGTGCAAGGCATGACAGATTTTGACACTTTGTGGTTCAGTGATGCCTTGGACTACCCTGGGCGGGATCAGATATTGGATGCCTTGCAACAAAACGGCAGCGTCGAAGTTTATCAAACCGCCGCAAATGTGTTGGCGATTGCGCCTGCGACCTATGAAAACAACATCGTGAACCTAGAGATTTCGCGGGCCATTCCCGGATTGGAGCGGGAAGTTACAATTCAGGCCGAGGGGCGGGACCCTGCCGGCAACGCGCGCATCATCGCCACCGCCACCGCCACTTTTGAGGCAAACGCGACAACGGCCCAGACCGAGTTTTCTCTGCCGTCTGAATTGCGTGCCCGGATCTCTGGCTTTGCAATTTCGGGGCAACGTTCTGCGGGCGCTGTTTCGCTGGTGGATGATGGCTTGCGCCGCCGCGAGGTTGCCTTGATCGGGAACGATAGCGCACAAGAAGGCCTGCAGCTCTTGGCACCTCTTCACTATATTGAGCAGGCGTTGATCACCACGACTGACTTGATTGACGGCACCATAACGGATGTCTTACCGGCAAACCCTGATGTGATCGTGCTTGCCGATATCGCAACCTTGTCTGAGGCGGAGTCCGAGCCATTGATTGATTGGATCGATCAAGGCGGCATGCTGATCCGGTTCGCCGGCCCTCGCATAGCAGCAAGCGACATCAGCCGTTTTGACGAAGACGCGTTGATGCCCGTTCGCCTGCGCGCGGGGGGACGTAGTGTTGGTGGCGCAATGAGCTGGGGGGAGCCGAAATCGCTGGAAGCTTTCAAGGAAAGTTCGCCTTTCTTTGGCTTGGACATCCCAGATGACGTTGTTGTATCGGCGCAGGTTGTCGCACAGCCGGACCCAACCTTGGCCGACCGCGTCATTGCATCGCTCAGCGATGGCACCCCGTTGGTCACAAGAAAAGTTATAGGCAAAGGACAGATCGTCTTGTTCCATGTCACGGCGACGGCGGAATGGTCCACCTTACCTTTGTCAGGCCTTTTTGTTGAAATGTTGGAACGTTTGGCGGTTTCATCTGCTTCGGCTTCGGCAGAGGCCGGTGATTTGGAAGGAACCACCTGGATACCGCTTCGGGTGATGGATGGGTTTGGCGTGCTATCTGATGCCGGAAATTTACCCGGTGTGGACGGGCCTGATTTGATCACAGCCGCATCTGGCCCAGCGATGCAACCAGGGATCTATGGCAACGATGAAAACCGGCTGGCCCGAAATGCCTTTGGCTCAAATGATGCACTTACCCCTGCCGTCTGGCCTGCTGATGTTCCTGTGCGGGGTTTTGCCGTTCCGCCCGAGCAACCAATTGCTGGCTGGCTTCTCAGTGTATCGATCCTGCTGTTGTTGGCTGATGTTGTGGCGTCACTTGCGCTGTCGGGCCGATTATTGAACCGCACTGGCACCGTCGCAATCCTTTTGCTTGGCATAATGTTCAGCGGGCTCGCCCCTGCTGCCAAAGCCCAGACTGACGCGGATGCTTTCGCCCTTTCCGCAACAACAGAGGTTTCGCTGGCGCATGTGATCACAGGCAATGCACAGGTGGATGAAATCGCCGCCGCGGGCCTGAAAGGTCTGTCAGATACTTTGTTTTTCCGCACATCGATCGAACCTGCTGCCGCGACCGCTGTTAATCTTGAGACGGACGAATTGGCGTTCTTTCCGATCCTCTACTGGCCCATAACACCTGATCAACCGCGCCCCTCATCAGAGGCTTACTCCAAGCTGAACGATTACCTCAGGTCCGGTGGATTGATCCTCTTTGACACACGCGATGCGAACATAGCAAAATTTGGCAGTGCAAATCCCAATGGCCGCAAACTGCAGGATCTTGCCGCACCTCTTGATATCCCTCCGCTCGAACCTTTGCCCGGAGATCACGTACTGACCCGGACCTTCTATCTGTTGCAAGACTTTCCCGGTCGGCACAATTCTCGCGAAGTATGGGTCGAGGCCGCTCCGCCGAATGCAGAGCAGATCGAAGGCATGCCGTTTCGCAATCTCAATGATGGCGTCACGCCGGTTGTAATCGGCGGCAACGATTGGGCCGCAGCTTGGGCCGTGCGTAACGACGGAGCGCCCCTATTGCCCATTGGACGAGGGTATGCAGGTGAGCGCCAAAGGGAACTGGCGAACCGGTTTGGCGTGAACCTGATCATGCATGTGCTGACAGGCAATTATAAATCAGATCAGGTGCATGTACCTGCATTACTGGATCGGCTGGGCCAATGACCTCGACACTTGTATATGACCCGCTCATCCCGATGTCGCTGCTTATCGTGGTGGCGATTATTGCGCTGATTGCATTGATGTTGGCAATATTGCGCGGATTAAACGGCTGGCCGCTTCGCGGGCTCGCGGCAATGGTGGTTTTGGGCGCTTTGCTTAACCCTTCTTATCAGCAAGAAGACCGCGCGCCGCTCAGCGATATTGTTCTTCTTGTCGAAGATGAAAGCGCCAGCCAAAGGCTGTCTGATCGAGCTGAACAAACATCTGTTGCAGCTGAAGCTTTGGCCGCGCAGATCACGGAGCGACCGAACACTGAATTGCGCCGGATCAAGGTGCCTGATGGGCTTGGAAATGCCGGCACTCAGATGATGGCCGCGATCACGGATGCGCTGGCCGAAGAGCCGCGCGCGCGCATTGCAGGTATCCTTGCTATTGGTGACGGACGTGTGCATGACGCCGATATTCCGATAGATCTGCCCGCGCCGATGCACCTGTTATTGACCGGTAAATCGACAGATTGGGACCGCCGGTTGACCGTACGCAACGCGCCTGCGTTTGCCATTATCGGGGAACCGGTCACCTTGACCCTACGCATCGACGATCTGGGCGCAGCACCAGCAGGAGAAACCCTTGCGCCACTGGACATCTCCATTGATGGGGAACCCGCACAGACTTTTCGTGTGCCAATCGGCCAAGATCTTGAACTGCCGATCACATTACCCCACGGCGGACGAAACGTAATCCGTTTCTCATTGCCCCAGGCAGACGGCGAATTAACGGATCGCAACAATGCAGCTCTCATTCAGATGAACGGTGTGCGTGACCGTCTGAGCGTGCTGTTGGTAAGCGGAGAGCCTCACCCCGGGGGGCGCACATGGCGGAATCTGCTGAAGTCTGACAGTTCCGTTGATTTGGTCCATTTCACGATTTTGCGCCCTCCTGAAAAGAACGACGGCGTACCGGTAAATGAGCTTTCCCTCATTGCCTTTCCTACACGTGAATTGTTCATGGAAAAAATCGATGACTTCGATCTGATCATCTTTGATCGATATAAAAGACGCGGGATTCTACCAGCGCTTTATCTGGATAACGTGGCGAACTATGTCCGCGAAGGTGGTGCTGTTCTGGTGGCTGCGGGTCCGGACTTTGCAAGCGCCGATAGCATCTATCGCTCGCCCTTGGGCAGTGTGCTGCCCGCCAGACCAACCGCACGGGTCCTTGAAGACCCCTACGCACCGACAGTCACGGACATCGGCAAACGGCACCCCGTCACCACAAATTTGCCGAACAATGGCGATTGGGGACGTTGGTTGCGTCAGATTGATGTGATTGACCCACAAGGACATGTGGTGATGCAGGGCATTGATGAACGCCCGCTGCTGGTTTTGGACAGGGTCGATGAAGGACGTGTTGCGCTCTTGGCATCTGATCATGCGTGGTTGTGGAGCCGTGGTTACGAGGGCGGTGGCCCGCAATTGGAACTGCTGCGCCGTTTGGCTCATTGGATGATGAAAGAGCCCGAACTTGAGGAAGAAACGTTGACAGCCGTGGCTGACGGGCAGGACATGCGCATCACCCGCAGAACCTTGGGCGACCGTATCCCTCCGGCAACGATCACTGATCCTGAAGGCAACCCATCAGAAGTGCCGTTGACTGAAACAGCACCCGGTGTGTTTGAAGGTCAATATAGGGGATCTCAGATCGGATTATATCGTCTGGACAACGGGGATCAAACAGCAGTCATTGGCCTTGGCCCCGCATCACCGCGCGAATTTGTCGAAACGATCGCCAGCAAAGAGACGCTGGACCCAGTCATCAGCGCAATGCGCGGTGGTACCCCCCGATTGGAAGAAGGGCTGCCACGATTGCGCAACGTGCGTGAGGGGCGACCTGCGGCAGGGCGTGGTTGGCTTGGGCTAACGCCACGCGGAGCATATGAAACGCGCGACATTCGCCAGACGCCAATTCTGCCGGGATGGTTAGTTTTACTGTTGTCTGCCGGACTCATTACCGCCGCATGGCTGCGCGAGGGACGGCGGTAATATTGCTCAGATCGCTCGGAGCAATAGACCACTGGCCAAGATGATCACGACCGTCCCTGCCAAAATCTCCATGCCTGCCATAACACGTCCCATTTGTGGCGATCCCGCAATGCCTGCCAAAACGCCACCCCGAAGACCCGCTGCAGCAAGGCCCACAAAGATGGTGATCAATGCGGTTCCTATCGCCATTGCAAAGGCACCAGCAACACCAAGCCCACCAATCCCCATCTGCCACGTGATAATCAGTACAAAGAGCGCGCCAGTACAGGGGCGGATCGCAATTCCAATGATCAACGCAAATACTTCTCGTAGAGAGCCTGCGTTTTCCACCTGATCGAGGGTCGGGCCGTGCACATGCCCACAACTTGAACAAGCAGCGCTATCTCCTTCATGGGCGTGATCATGATCATGATGGTGCGCCGGGACCCATAGTTTTCGCGCGCCACGCCAGACCAACCACAAGCCTATTAGTGCAATCGCGCCATAGCTCATCGGCGCCATAATGGCCTCAGTTGTATCCACCATCGCCCGCCGCCCAAGGTTCAGGACAAGCACGCCAAAATACACCATTGCCACTGCTGTGACAGCTTGCCCCAATGACGCAACCAGCGCGATTGCGGCCAATCGAAACATCGCCACTTTGCGGGCAAAACCATACCCTCCGATCAGCACTTTGCCATGACCCGGACCTGCAGCATGTACCAGACCATAGGCAAAGCAGGCCCCAAGAAGTGTCATCACCGCACCAGCTTCACCCGCGCGCGCAGCACGCAGCGCCCGCGCAATGACATTTTGGAACTCTCGTTGTTCACCTGCTGCCCAAAGGGCCAAACGGTCGAAACCGCCGCTGACCCAAAACCACCCCAACCCCAGAATGATCGCAATAACAGCTAAACTCAGGACACTTCGCATGTGACAACCACCGTGCTTGCCAGCAAAATGCCAACGTCAGGTGCATTTTCATCCGAGGAAAGAACATTTGCATCGAGCAGGTTCAATTGGTCGCGCAGTTCCGTCAACTGCTCATCGATGTTTGGGACATTGATCTGGTCCCGACACACATCAGCGCCTTCGATATTAACCGGCAATGTTATGTCATAAGCCGTGTAATAGGTCGGATCATAAGGTTTGATTTCAATCGATGTCGCATTGGCAAGCGCACCAGAAACCTTGCGCACATGGGTCGTTGTGATTCGACCGTCGGCGTAAGCAGCCGTTGCGTCCATTGGTCCAGACAAGATAAGCAATTTACCGCTTTGTTCGATCACAAGATCTCCGTTGAAACCTTCGGTCCACTGCATATCAAACCCTGTCAGGTCTTCTTGTTCAGCAGGCGTCAACACTCCATCGAAATCAGGATCAAGCGCGCGATCTTCCATGATGAGCAGCGAATAAAATTCATCATACGCCCAGGTGATACGTACCTCAGAGAGTTGCCCCGCATCGTTAAAACGCAGGTCCAGCCCGGTATCCACAAAAATATGTGGATGCGCCAAAAGCGGCGGGGAAAGAGCCAATGTGAATAGAGCTGAAATAGCAGTTTTCATGGGACAAAAGATACAACAATGCATTCCTGTCAGCAACGCAAAGCGCTTGGGCCAAGTGGCGGTTTCTTGCTAACGAATGCTGACTTGCACTGAAGAACCGCGCCCTTCGGCATCGATCACAGAAATGTGCGAAAACCCGATCCCGGTGAGGGGCAGCATTGCATCGCGACGACGCAGGTTAGTTAGGACTGGTCTCCCATCTACCAGCACGGTAAACGGCAACTTTCCCGCGCTCAATTTCAATGGCAACTGGTCTGTCGTCATCTGTAACACGGCACCATCCGGGGGGAAATTCACCTTGGGTGCGCCTTGTGCGCGCGCAAACACCGCATCCCGACTACGGAATCGTTGAAGTGGTTTGGGCAAAGCAGCCGTGCTCAACAACAGTGTCTCAGGGGGCGGCGGTGGTAAGGGTTTCAGCTCTGGCTTGATCCGACCAAAAGCTTCGAAAAGGATTGGCGCAGCAAGATCGCCACCAAAGGCACCGGGCACGGGCGTGCCATCAGGCCGCCCAAGCCAGACACCGATGACATGCGCACCATCATATCCAATCGCCCATGCATCCCTGTGCCCATAGGATGTGCCAGTCTTGTACGCGATGTCCCGGGCCTCAACCGCGGTGCCGCCGGGTGCTGGTATGCCAGCCAGGATGTGGCTCACCTGCCACGCCGCTGCATTTGAAAACAACTTGCGTGGCTCTGTTTGCGATGTCTCTTTGTGCCAGATTAACGGGCGAACTTTGCCCGCGTTCGCCAACCCTCCATAAAGCTGCACAAGGTCGCGCAAGGTCAGACCAACGCCCCCCAACGCCACCGCTAATCCCGGTTTTCCAGAGGGCAACTCCGGGCTCGCTCCGCCTTTTCGCAATGTTGCCATCAATCGCGCCGGGCCTAATTCTTGGGTCAACAAAACCGGGGGTATGTTGAGCGACAATTGCAGCGCTTCGCGCAATGTAAGCTGCCCCCGGAACTGACCATCGAAATTCTGCGGTGCATAGCGCCCAAAGGCGACAGGGGAATCATCAATAATCGTGTCGGGATGGGCAAGACCCTGATCAAAGGCCAGACCATAAATGAACGGTTTGAGTGTCGATCCCGGTGAGCGCAGCGCCCGGGTCATATCAACAAACCCGAGGGTACCGCCCTTTGCCGAATAATCCGGCGATCCGACAGAGGCTATCAGTTCACCGGTCTGATGGTTCGCGACAATAATTGCGGCCGACACACCTTTGGGCTGTCCCACCACTGCCCGGGCGGCAAGTTCTTCGATCTGAACTTGTATCCGCGCATCAAGCGTCAGGTCATGCCTTTCCTTGTGCGGTTCATCCCGCATGACCTGATCTGTCAAATGTGGGGCAAGTCGCGCAAAGGCAAACATGCGGTTGGGGACCGGGGCCACGCGAAACTGATGCGGCACATCCAAGCGCTTCAAAACACGGGCACGGGCGCGTGTCGATGCCTGAGGGAATCGGTCCGGCCGCCGGCTTTCAGGGGATTGCGGCAAGGCAATCAACAAGGCGGCTTCGACCTGCGTCAACCGCTTTGGGTCCTTGCCAAACCACGCCAATGCACCAGCGCGCAACCCCTCTACCGGGCCACCATATGGCGCATGCATCAGATAGAGCTCCAATATCTGCGTCTTGCTTAGATGTTGTTCTAACGCCAATGCCACCCGGATCTGACGCAATTTCCCGCCCCACCGACCCGTACCTGAATTTTCCAATAACCGCGCCACCTGCATGGTCAAAGTTGATCCGCCTGAAACAATCTCTCCTGCCCAAACTGCTTGCCCCATCGCCCGCAGCGCGGCCCATAGGTCAACGCCTGCATGGTCAAAAAACCGCTTGTCCTCATAGGCGATCAACATATCCAAAAAGGTCGGGTCAACCTGATCCGGGTGCAATGCCAACCGGACACGGCCATTTTCAACCGGGAAGACACGAAGCAATGCGCCCGCCCGGTCTCGGACTTCGACCGACGTTTCGACCAACACCGGGGGCAATTTTGTGTCAGCGACCCAATGATCAAACGCATCCCGCAGACCAGCACCGAAGCCTAGAAACAAAACCAGCGCAAAAAGGCCAAAACGTCGGATCATCGGGTTACGTTGACCTGCCCTGTTGCCGTATTGGCCCGGTACTCAGGACGGTACATATCCGTTACGGTCGCTGCCGGATGATGGTACGTTCCCGGGGTCACTGCCCGCACGATATAGGCCAATTGAAAAGGCTTTGCCTCATTGTGATTAACCGCGGCCACAAATCGGTCACTGCGGAATTCCACCGTTTCAACATCTTTTGTATTGAGCCAATCAAGCGCCTTGATGTCGCCACTGCGGATCAGGTTTGGATTGTCGATTTCGAGCCCGGCGGGCAAAGGATCATCAATGATCAACCGTGCGCCAATGTCCTCAAACGGGCTCACTTCGATCACAACGACAAGCCGTGTACCAGAGGCAATTGCCCCCTCAACAGGCCCACCATCCATTGCATAAATGCGACGCGCGATCTTGTAACCATATCCATCCGCATCCGGGGCAACTTTGGGCACCCCATAGGTGGTCATTGTCACATCCATCGGTGCATTGCTGATGTTCTCAATCACCGATGCACCGATTTGTGTATCCTTGAGACGACGAACCACCGGGCCACGGGCCGGTTCCCCATCCACCAACACACCTGCAACAGCATCGGGTGTGGTCAGGGCCTGAGCGGCCATCACAACTTGGGCGGCTTCTTGTGTCGACAAACGGCGGCGGTCTTTGTGAACCAAACGCACAAGATCAGCAGGATCAAGGGCGGCACTGCCCGCTTCGGATGACAGTTTGAGCACGGCAGCAGCATCGCGAAGCGGTGTGCCGAAATCGGCGCGCCACTTTTTGTCATCACGTTTTCCAACCAACATCGCACCTGCGCGACGGAACATTGCATCGGCACGCAGCTGATCTCCATAAGCCGCCAATGCCCCTCCCAATTGCGCCACGGCTAACGGCGTCGCAAAATCTTGGGCCTTTGTGTCCGCATAATACCGCAGATCGCCCATGTTTGCCGCGCCTTCACGGGCCAGCACCAACAAAGCATAGGCAATGTCTTCGCCTCCATTGTCAAAGTCAGGCGCATAATTGATCCGGTTGCGTAGATTATCCATGGCAAGCGAGAATGCGAGGTCTGGCACGACATGACCTTGGGTCCGCGCACGTGACAAAAAGTCCGACACATAAGCATCCAACCAAAACTCACCCGATTGCGCCCGCCACAGACCAAATGCGCCATTGCTTGATTGTCGCGACAAAATGCGGGTGATGGCTTGGGCAACTTTGTCGTCGATCTGGTCAGGTCCCCCCAATCCAACGTCCTGTGCCAGATCGCTGACATACAAAAGCGGCATCGCTCCCGAGGTCAGCTGTTCGGTGCAGCTATAAGGGTAACGTTCCAACTGCTGCAAAAGACCGGGCACATCAAACCGCGCCAATGGACCAGCTGTCAGCGTCGCATTGCCTGAGCCGAGCCGCAGACCTGCAAGAACATTATTATCAAAGGTGAATGCTTCTCCTGCACCCAAAGAGAATTGCCGTGTCTGCGACACTTCGGGATCGTTGTCCCGCACGGGCATGGTCAGCACTTTGCGCAGCTCGGTTCCGTCCGGGGTCCGCATGAGCACGGTGATCAGATGGTCACCAACCTCACGACCGCGTAGCGATATGTTGAGCCCCGCAGTCCCTTTCTCTGACAATATGACGGACCTTGGAATTTCCCCAAGAGCCACGCCAGCATCCGCATAAGCTTCAAGCGTGACCGTCCCCGCGGCGCCATCGGCATGGACCAATTCGAGTAACATGCGGCTTTGATCACCGGGAGCCAAGAACCTTGGCAGAGAGGCGGTCAGCACAACCGGATCTCTTGCGATGATGTCGCCTGTCGCATTGCCGACCGCATCCGCAGTCCAAGCCACTGCCATCAGTTTGATTGTGCCGTTGAAAGCTGGCTTGATGATCTCAACCACAGCATGGCCATTTGGCCCGACAGTGATCGGACCGCTAAAAAACGCCATGACCTTTTCCGTAGGGGGTGGTGATTGCACGCCAATGCGGGCGGCCGCATCACCGCCTGAGCGAACAGTGCCAAGCGCCCCATTCATTCCGTCAATCAAACGACCATAGATATCACGCAGCTCTACCCCCAACCGGCGTTGACCAAAATAGTGATCTGTCACATCGGGTGCGGGGAACCCGGTCAAATTCAGGATGCCGACATCAACAGCAGCAAGCGTGACATAAGCGGTTTGTCCCTCGGCAACCCCTTCTACGATAATGTTCGCCTTCACCGTACCTGCCTGACCATCAACAACACCAGGCGCATCTAACCTGACCGATAGTTCTTTGCCCGTTGGCAAAACAGCTGCGTGGACCAAACCAAGTTGACGTGCCGGATTCTGCCCTGCGGACACATCCATGCCACGCAAAACGGATGCGGTGACATAGGCGCCGCTGCCCCAGTCTTCGCTCACCTCAAGATCAAAGACGTTCTCGCCCGCTATTACTGACACGGCCTTGCGATCAATCACGCGATTGGACAGAACTGAAATCATTGCGACGCCATCAGCTTCGGCCACCAGACGGACCTTTGCTGTATCGCCCTGTTTGTAAGTTTCTGCGTCCAAGGACATCTCAAGCCGGTCCGGCGTATCTGTGGCCCCATCCCCGCCATACCATCCTGAATCAAATGCCACAGAAGATGTCGTAAATGGGGTGCCTTCACGTTCTACAATGAGCTCATAAGACCCCCAGTCCGTCGGTACCGCGATAGGGACCGGGGTGGCCCCCAAAGTCGCGCTTCCGCTGTCCACTCGGACTCGGCGGGTCACTGGTTCCCACTCCCAATTGCCAAAGAGTTGGTACCATTGATATTGCCGATCCACACGATTGACAGTCCATTGAACCGGCATCGGCACGGCTGTGCCCGTTGGGTCAACGGCGATCAGATCAAAAGTTGCCTCTGCGCCTTCGGGGAGCACATCCTCAAAGCGAGGTTTAATGCCGATCAGGGCGATATCCGGCGTAACCGACTTGGTGATACGACGTTCTACCGGTCTGCCCGACCCTTCGGCCACGCGCAGGATCACTTCCACCTCTAACGGTGTACTGGCGTCTTCTTCTAGGTGCGGCAATGGCAAAGTTAGTGTGGCATTCCCAGCAGCATCTGTCTGCCCATCCTCAATAATCCGCGTTTGCGTACGAAAAGGCGCATCGTGGCGGCCAAATAGGTACCCTTCCCATCCCCCAAGACGGCGCGTTGCGCGCAATCGCAGATCTCCTTGCACCGGCAGTTCAGCTCCCGGCGCGCCAAAAAGATACCGAGTGGCAATCTGCAATGGCGGAGTTTGACCTAAGCGTAATGGCGCATCTGGCAAAGTGATTTCGAAATCAATCCGTTCCGGTAAAAAATCCTCAACCAGCACAACTGTTGAGGCCAGCGCAGGCGCGTCGACGTCCGAAAGAATGTCAAGCCGCCATGCTCCACGCGCTACGTCTGATCCCAATGGCAAAGCAAAAACATGCCCCCCGGCTCTGGCATTCTGGCTCAATTGGCGGCTGTGTTCCACGCCGTCCGGGCGTCTTAGGATCGCTGTGATCGGCAACCCCGCCAATGCCTCAACTTTGTCATTGCGGGTTAATGCTGTGGCAAAGATCGTTTCGCCAGCCCGGTATGCACCGCGATCTGTGGTCAGGAAGGTATCAATTGGCGGTGCAGGTGGATGGCCTTCGACCCCGCGATCAGACAGATCAAAAGCCGGGTCAGTAAGGGGTAGAAATGCGATGTCTGTGGCACCGTCCTGCGCCATCAAAAGGGCTGGGCTGGCGGCACCTGTTCCCCGACTTAATCCAGCGGGAAACCGCGCGAAACCGTCCTCATCTGTCATGACGGAACCAAGAACGTCGTTGGCCCGACTGATGAGATGTACTTCGACATCGGCTTTGGGTCCGGCATCCGACAATCGCCGCACGGCAACCTGTAACCCGTCGATACCAAACCACGTAGACAGGCCCAGATCAGATAACACAAACCACTGCATTGCTGCTGCGGTGTCATAGGGGTCTTGACCCGGGATCGCCGCACTGAGCACATAGATCCCCGGAGGTTGATCCGCCAATGCATCGGCCAAGGGCAGACGTGTGGTCATATCCATGTTCAAATCATTCTGAACATTCCCCACACCTGACCAGATTTCTTGCGCCATCTCTTGCCCAAATTGCTGCGCCTCATAGGCGCTCAATGGACGACCGAAATAGCTTTCGCGGATGGCCCGCACCAAATTGCGGTCGCTGACTTTCTGCAATCGCAAATCAAGCTTGTCGGTATTCACCGTCTCGATTGGCAAAGCCGCATCTGCACCACGAGCAAGCACATAAGCCCGCCCCGAAAACCGGACCGCTGGAGTTCTGTCGCGAACGTAAAGCTGCAGCCGAACATCTTTGTAGAGCACTTCACCGCTGGCGGCTGGTAAACCCGCACGGAAGGTTACGTCATATCGCTGGCCATGTGTTACGCCATCAAGGCAAATTTGACTGTCTTGCGCCTGAACTACAAATCCCCGGCCCTCAACCCGAACAAAGGGTTCATAATCCACGCCTGCCTGAACAAGCTTTTCGGAAAAGTCCGCACAAATACGCGGAGCGGCGGCATCATTATCCACCCGGTGTTCGGTAATGCGGAAACCATATTTTCCAATCGCTTCATCAAGCGCTGTTTCCACTTCTGGACGGGGTGCAATGGCCTGCGCCAAACGCAGCACCGGGATCATATCCCGCCCCCGCCGATTGGCCTCAAGTGTCCGGGCAAGAATGCGCAGCGCTTCCACTTGGCCACCCGGACGTACCGCCCGAAGATACCCGTTTGTTGCAGCCAGCAACGCTTCTTGTCTGAATTGACGGCGCACGTCTCTTTCACCGGTGGTGGCACGGGCGAGTGCAATGCGTGCATAGGCCGTCCAAATATCTGCTCGGTCTGTCAACGCCGCCGCCTTGCCCGCCCATCGTAACGCAGCAATTGAATCCCCGGTTTGCTCTGCCGCGGTCATAGCAGCAATTAAGTCTGCGCCAGTTTCTTCTCCAAAGAAATACCGCCTGGCATTCTGATCCACAAACCCTGCGGCAGCTTGAAAATCAGCGGCGGACAAGATGTTCAAATCGGCCACTTTGCGCGCCTGACCCTCTAGAACCTCAAAATCCGTAGAAATTTTGCGAGCAGACATTGCGCCTTCATAAGGCTGGCGGTCCGTGATTGCGGATTTCGGGAAACAAGCGTTGCTGCGCGTATTAAAGGTAAACGCCACACATTTTTCCTGTGCAGAACAGGCCCGCGCACAGGCGGCTTGATCCGTATCAAAAAGATTGGTCAGGTCTGCTCCGTAATAGTCCGTATCCGGGGTGTATAAATACCGATGTCCCGGCACCGCATCCTGCGCTGCCAATTGCACCACGCAACAGATAAACAGGACAGCGGAAAGAATAACTTGAGACAGAATGCGCATCTTAAACCTCCTTTTGAAATATCAATAGGGTGCCACGACCATGTTAACCTAACAAGATGCCACCGGATTTAAGTAAGTTTTTACAAAGTTCGGTCAGTCTGCGCCGTAAGACAGGAGCAGCGGAGTGGCGAATGAGTCTTGCCAACAAACTCACAGAAGAACGGCGTCGAAGATTGGCCGCCGAGCGTATGCTGGAGCTAAAGAAAGCCGAACTTTTTGCAGCGAACCGTAAACTGGGAAAACATGCACGCCAATTGAATGAAAAAATCGTTGAGACACGCGCAGCGGTTGAAATCATGCGTGGCGAAAACAAGCGCGTCAAATCAGACCTAAGCGCCGCAAATCAACGGCTTGCGGTGGTGGAACGACGCATCTTGCATTCGATCGATGCCATCAAGGACGGTTTCGCATTCTTTAATATGAACAATGAAATGGTTATGGCGAACCGGGCCTACTTGGCCACGTTTGACGGGCTCGAAGCTATCAAAGGCGGGGTCAATTACGTCACGATCCTGCAGGCGTTAACGGATGAAGGAATCGTCAATACCGGTGATCTGTCGCCCGATGCTTGGCGTCAGATGATGACGGAAAGGTTTCAAAAAACCCGACCCGAGCCAATCATCATACAACTTTGGGATCAAAAATATTACAAGCTGATTGATCAAAGAGGGCCCACGGGTGACATGATCACCCTCTCGCTCGATATCTCCGAAACAGTGGCTTACGAAGAACAACTAAAAGAAGCTCGTTCCATCGCAGAAAGTGGCAGCCGCGCAAAATCAGCCTTCCTTGCCAACATGAGCCACGAAATTCGCACACCTATGAATGGCGTGATCGGCATGACGGACGTTTTGCTCACCACAGAAATGGACAGTGAACAACGCCCTTACGTGGAAACGATCAAGTCTTCTGCTGAAGCGTTGCTGGTCATCATCAATGACGTTCTCGACTATTCCAAAATCGAAGCGGAAAAGTTGATCCTGAAACCCAAGGCATTTGATTTGGAGCGGGCCGTTCGTGAGGTGCTGTTGCTTCTCCAACCGTCTTGTCAGGAAAAAGGTATTTTGCTGCTCTTTGATTGTGATCTCCTGTTACCACAACAAGTTGTTGGCGACCCCGGCCGTCTCCGGCAGGTGCTGACCAACCTAATTGGCAATGCTGTGAAATTCACCACCGAGGGGCATGTCCTGGTGCGTGTGTTGGGCAAACCTTTGGAAGGTGAAGATAAAATTCAATTGGCTGTTACCATCGAAGACACAGGCATTGGTATTCCCGAAAATATGGTTGATCACGTCTTTGGGGAATTCAATCAGGTAGAGGATGAGCGAAACCGTCAATTCGAAGGTACCGGTCTTGGGCTCGCGATCAGCCAAAGATTGGTGGAAATGATGGATGGCGAGATATGGGTTACCTCAACTCAGAGTGTCGGGAGTTGCTTTGGTTTCGACATCAACGTTGCGATTGATGAAAAATCACCGGCCATTGAGTGGCAAAAACCACCCGGTTTGTCCCGCGTGATGATTGTGGACGACATCGCTGTCCACCGTTCCATCCTGACACGACAGTTTGCGCAACTCAAAATTGATGTCGCCGCCATACCGATGGACGAAGCGAAGACCGTTGATCTGACTGACGTCGATATGCTCTTGGTCGCGGATACCATGGGCACGTTGGCGATTTCCGACCTCAAGACCCGGATGATGGATCGTCCTCTGGTGATATTGAACCAAGTTCAACACAAGATGCGATCTGAGGTTCTAGATTTGATAGATGGTGTTCTCGAATGTCCGCCAAAGCGACATCAGCTGTTCGAGCTTTTAGCGGGTCAGAAATTCGAAGAGGTTGCGCCAAGCCCAAAAGCTGTGCCACGCTCAAACCCGTCCCGCAAAATGCGGGTCCTTGCAGCGGAAGACAACAAGACCAACCAATTGGTCCTAAGCAAATTGATTAAGGAACTCAATATCGAACTGACCTTTGCAAACAATGGGTTAGAGGCGGTCGAGCTATTTCAATCGATCAAGCCTGACCTCATCTTTATGGACATATCGATGCCCAAGATGGACGGGAAAGAAGCCACCGCAAACATTCGCAAGCTGGAAACCAACCATCGCACACCTATCGTCGCGTTGACCGCTCACGCTCTGCAAGGGGACGACGATGAAATTCTGGCAGCCGGGCTGGACCGATATCTTACCAAACCTCTTCGTAAACCCTTGATTGTTGAGCAGATCGAACTCGTCCATCTGCCCGAATTCGAGCCGCTTTATCCTGATCAGGCAGTTGCGTAATCACGCACGAAATGTGGTTTGTCCGGTGTCGACCGCTCTGCTTGATATGCATATCCGCCCAGATCGAAATCCTTGATGGCTTCGGCGTCGTTCAATCGGTTTTGGATGATAAACCGCGCCATTGATCCCCGGGCTTTTTTTGCAAAAAAGCTAACAATCTTGGGGCCTTTTCCATCGTGCTTGTCTTCTAGGAACTGTGGGGTAATGACCCTTAATTTCAATGCCTTAGGCGCCACGGCCCCAAAGTACTCCTGGCTGGCGCAATTGATTAATACATCGCTGTTCACGGCTTTCGCTTGATCATTCAATGCCTTGGAGAGCGCATCACGCCAGTAATCATACAAATTCGTCCCGCGACGGGTTTTTAGACGACTGCCCATTTCCAATCGGTAAGGTTGGATAGCATCAAGGGGGCGCAAGACACCATAAAGACCTGACAAAATCCGCAGATGGTCTTGGGCCCATGCCATTTCGTCTTTGTCTAAACTGCCTGCTTCTAGCCCTTGATAGGTGTCTCCTGCAAACGCAAGGGCCGCCGGGCGTACTGTCTCGTCATTGGGCTCTGCCGCAAACGCCTGAAATCGATCCCTGTTCAACCGAGCCAGATCATCACTCAGATCCATGAGCGCTTTCAGTTTACCTAGTGTCAGATTGCGCGCCGTCTTGGCCAAACGGATCGCGTCCTGTTGAAAATCAGGCTGCGTCACTTGAACATCACGCGCATCCCAGTCCAGCCGCTTGGCAGGCGAAATAACAACCAGCATCTTTATTCCCTTTGTCCTTTGGTCACAGATAACCTTTGATGGCCTCACCGCAAGTGCGACAACGCAATCAACCTGCATCTCGTAAAATTTCAAGAAAGGCCGGACCAAACCGAGAGGCGCGGCGTTCCCCCAAAAGCTGTTCGATTGCACCAGCATCCGCACCCCGCATCTGGGCCACCTTGGCCAATTGCGCCGCTGAACAACTTAGCGGCTTTTCTGTGCCTGCTGTTCCACGGGTCAGGTCCGCTTGTACCTGTAAAAGCTGATCATAAACATTGCCTGCTTCCTGTCCGGCCAATTTGCGGCGGCTGGGGTGCATTTGTTCGGCTTCACCATTGATCACCTCAAGGAAAGCGGTCCCGTAAGTCTCCAGCTTTTTGGCGCCTACCCCGCCAATTCCCGCCATCCCATCAAGATCGCGCGGACGCGTTTCAGCCATCTCGATCAAGGTGCGGTCTGTAAAAATGATATAGGCTGGTACCTTGGCGGCTTCTGCCATGGCGCGTCGCTTCGCCTTGAGGGCAGACAACAGGGGCGCGTCTTCTTCACTGACCATTTGTTTCACCGCAGGGCGTCGCGAAGCGCCGGCGCTTTTGATGCTGTCTCTGCGTAGGTTGATTTTGGCCTCATCCCGCAGGATTGGGAGCGCTGCATCTGTCATGCGCAACGCGCCATGGCGTTCAGGGTCAGGACGGATCAAATCATGCCCCATCATCTGACGAAACACAGCCTGCCATTGACGGCGGTCGTATTCTCCCCCCACACCAAAGGTCGGTAAACTTGCGTGGCCGCGCTGTTTTACTTTGTCGGTCTCAATCCCCAAAAGGATGTCAATCAAATGCCCCGCCCCGAACCATTCTTCGGTGCGCAAGATCGCGGACAACGCCTTGCGCACTGCCGTGGTCCCATCAAACACATCTGCCGGGTTGTCACATAAATCACAACGACCGCAACTGATGTCAGTCTCGTCAAAATATCCCAGCAGTGTTTTGCGTCGGCACTCCAACGCTTCGGCCAATCCGAGCAACGCATTAAGTCGGGCATGATCCGCCGCGCGTCGTTCGGGTGGTGCTAGCCCCTCATCGATTTGAGTGCGCCGCAAACGAATGTCATCTGGCCCAAACAACGTCAGCGTTTCTGCCGGAGCCCCATCGCGGCCTGCCCGCCCAATCTCTTGATAGTAAGCTTCAATAGACTTGGGCAAATCAGCATGGGCAACCCAACGTATGTCGGGTTTGTCCACGCCCATCCCAAATGCAACCGTGGCACAGACAATCAAACCGTCTTCTTGTTGAAATTGCCGTTCCGCTATGCGGCGGTCCTCGGCTTCCATCCCGCCGTGATAATGGATGGCTTTTTGCCCCGCCTCTCGTAACGCCCGTGCAATCCCTTCGGTTTTGGCCCGCGTGCCACAATAGACAATACCCGATTGCCCTTTTCGCGCCGCAGCAAAATTCAGAATTTGGTCACGAGGTTTGTTCTTGGCGGCAAAAGCGAGGTGGATGTTTGGCCGGTCGAAGCCCCCCAAGAAAGCACGAGGGGCCTGACCATCAAAGAGTTTTTGAACAATTTCGGCCTGCGTCTCAGTGTCTGCTGTTGCCGTAAAAGCAGCTAAGGGCACGTCGAGGTGGCGGCGCAACTCTCCGATGCGCAGATAATCGGGGCGGAAATCATGGCCCCACTGGCTGACGCAATGCGCCTCATCAACAGCGATCAACTGCACACCGACCCGTTTGAGCATGCCCACAACTGACCCTGCCGCCAACCGTTCCGGTGCCATGTACAAAAGTTTGAGCGACCCGTTCTCAAGCCCTTCCCAAACCGCATCGGTTTCTTCTGGGGTATTGCCTGAGGTCAAGGCACCGGCTCCAACCCCTGCTTCTTGCAGCGCCCGCACCTGATCACGCATCAATGCGATCAATGGCGATATCACTACCGTAACACCGGCACGCATCAACGCCGGCAACTGGAAACACAGGGATTTGCCACCGCCAGTCGGCATGATGGCAAGCACGTTTTGTCCTTCCGTCACAGCCTCTACAATCTCTTGCTGGCCGGGACGGAAGGCATCAAATCCAAAGACATCAGACAGAAGCGTGGCTGCGCCAGTCATGGGGAACCCTGTAAAAAATTATCTGCTCTTTTTCACAGATTCCCACACTCGCAATGGATGAACAAGCCAGAAGTCAGTGGACAGGTATCAATAGAAAGCTGCAGCGTTGTTGACCAGGACAATCCGCGCAACAGCCACCCCAATCAACACAACAAGAGGTGCCAGATCAAGCCCACCCATCTGTGGCAGCACACGGCGCACCCGGTTGTAAATCGGTTCAAGTAACCGGTTCAGACCTTCCCAGATTTGAGCCACCAAAGGTTGTCGCAAGTTCAAAACCTGAAAATTTATCAGCCAAGACATGATGACATGCGCGATCACGATAAAATAGACAATGTTCAGCAACAGCATCAGAATTTGAAAGATCGAGGTCATGTCAGGCCCTTTATGTGGTGTGCCGCACAGTTAAGCGTATGGATGCCAATCTGCAAGTGCGCCGCCGCTTCATGGTTGACGCCGTCTGCTCAAGGTCAACCCTCACATCATTGTCCACGAAAATACGGGCGATCAATCAAAGCCGCCCGACTTCCATAGGATTTGAGATCAGCGCGCCCTTGAGCTTAAGTACACAGTGACCAAGGCCAACACCGCTGGCACCGTCTGAACGAGCAATGTGCGTGTTGTTACCGTCAATGCGCCAAAAACCCCTGCAACCGCGACAAAAATCAAGAAACAGACCGCAACATTTCGTTGCCAGTCTTTGTCTTTGATCATCAGTGACCATATCAATCCCGCAGCCAGAAACGCGTTATAGATCCCTTGATTGGCAGCCATATCCACAGTCTGTGCAAACAGGTCTGGGGGAAAACTCGCAAAAACGATCGGACCACGTGTTTCCCATGCGAAAATCTCGAACCACGCAATATAGGCATGGAGCAGGGCAATAAGCGAAATCAGTACCAACGAAACGACACGCACGGGCTATCCTCCAATTATGACAGCGCTATGATTAACCGCTGTTCGTTCCTGACGCCAGTTGCAAACATCCATATCGCCTCATTCCTTTTGGCCTTAGGCGTAGGAACATTATTTTTGCCTCTAGGACCGCATCGCATTGATCACAATTGAAAAATCAAGATCTTTGACAAGACGCATAGACCAATCAGGGAATGCTCTTTCAGAGACTTCCTTTTTGTCCAGCAACTTAAACCCGGAATGTCGCGAATCTCCTTCAATCTCGGATAGCAATTTGTTCACGATGTCAGGTTGACCTTCAAGCACCTGACAAAAATTTCGCCTGTTATACGCCAGAGCGCCTGTGATGCTTAACCTCGCATTCTTTTTGATCGCATGATCAACCATCTCATCAACATCAGCGAAAGTGAGAGTGGGATTGGCCGTACTGAAATAAAGTGCTCTGATCACAAGACGTTACCCTTAATGCTTTGCGTCATGGCGTCTCACATTACTGATAAGAACAACCTGATCAAGTGTTTTTTGTTCGTCAAATTGCCTCGTGACAAAACGTCACAATTTGTGCCCCATGTGCGGACGCGAGGGCAAAATTATCCTGCCCCACTTGCGTGATTGTAGAGTGACTGATCTACCACTGGCGACAACGGGGGGCGGACATGGCGAATATATCATCACGCAAGCGCATTTGGGGCTGGTATTTCTTTGATTGGGCCAGCCAACCATACAACACATTGCTGCTCACGTTCATTTTTGGACCCTATTTTGCCCAAACGGCCACCGCCACTTTGGTTGAAAGCGGCATGGCCCTAGAGGCGGCCAAGGCACAGGCACAGGCCTATTGGGGGTATGGGCTGACTGTGGCGGGCATCAGCATCGCCATTCTGGCGCCAATTCTTGGCGCAATAGCTGACTCCACAGGGAAACGCATGCCTTGGATTTGGCTGTTCTCAGCGCTTTATTTCACTGGTGCAGCCGCATTGTGGTGGACCGCACCACAGGATTTCTCAATCCTTTGGGCGCTCTTCTTTTTCGGTATGGGCCTGATCGGAATGGAATTCGCAACAATCTTTACCAATTCCTACCTACCAGAGCTCGACGCGAATCCGGATGAACTCGGTCGGATTTCAGGTTCAGGTTGGGCATTTGGGTATGTCGGCGGTGTTCTCGCTCTGATTGTCATCATCGCGTTGTTTCAAGCAGGTGCAGACGGGAAAACATTGGCTGGGCTTTCACCGCTCTTTGGCCTTGATACAGAAACCAAAGCAGATACCCGCATTGTTGGCCCAATCGTCGCCATATGGTTTGCGGTCTTTATGATCCCTTTCTTCTTGTACACACGTGACGACCCAAAGGCGGTCAGCAAACAAATCAACCTCACCGAGAGCTTTAACGATCTGTTGGGAACGCTGAAAAATCTGCCGCGCCATCCATCGCTTATGGCCTATCTGGGATCGTCTATGTTTTACCGCGATGCGTTAAACGGGATGTATACCTTTGGCGGCATTTATGCTCTGGGCGTGTTAAACTGGTCGATCATTGATATTGGGGTTTTTGGCATTCTCGCTGCGATCTCAGGGGCGGTTTTTTGCTGGATCGGAGGTCGTGTGGACCGACGCATCGGCCCCATGCCGATTATCGTTTTTTGTTGTAGTCTCTTGATCTTAACAGCCATTCTGATCATCTCATTGACACCGACCTCTGTGATGGGCTTTTCGGTTGCTGAAGGTTCTGCCGCGCCGGACATTGCGTTCTATATCGCCGGGGCAATTATTGGTGCCGCCGGAGGCGCATTGCAGGCATCCTCGCGCAATATGTTGACCCGTCAAGGCGATCCGGAGCGGATGACCGAAGCCTTCGGCCTCTATGCCCTCTCGGGCAAAGCCACCTCGTTTCTTGCACCCGCACTGATTGCCATCGCCAGCGACCTAACCGGCAGCCAAAGATTGGGCATCACCCCTGTTGTAGGGCTGTTCATCATTGGGTTGATCCTGTTAGCATGGGTGAAACGAGACGGAGATTTTGCAAAATGATCCTTTCTAAATTACTCAAGGCCTCTGCCCTCTCTCTTGTACTGGCTTCTTGTGGCGGTGGCGGCCGTGACATCAGCGGCGCGCGCGAGGTCCTGCCAACCATCGGTTCTTCCGGTGGTGCGCTAAGCAACGTACAGGCCAAAAAGCTGTTTGGCGCCAAATCCTCACCAACGGATCACTCTGCTGCGGCCTTTGGCAGTTATGCCAAAGGATGCGCCGCAGGCAGCGTGCAATTGCCAGAAACCGGACCCACATGGCAAGCGATGCGCCTGTCTCGCAACCGCAATTGGGCGCACCCTGAAACGGTTGATATGGTAAAGAAGCTATCAGCTTTCGCCGCCACTCAACCAGGATGGGAGGGCCTTTATGTCGGTGATCTGAGCCAACCGCGCGGCGGTCCAATGTTGACTGGTCATCGCAGCCATCAGATCGGCCTGGATGCGGATATTTGGATGTTACCGCCCAAATCATTGAACCTCAGTCCAAAACAACGCGAAAACATTTCGTCCATATCCATGCGCCGCACAAGAGGCGCCTATGTGAACTCCTCGTGGACGCAAGCACATCACAACATCCTCAAAGCGGCAGCCAAAGATCCTCGCACTGCCAGAATTTTCGTCTTTCCCGGTGCCAAAGTACAAATGTGCGAAGATGCAAAAGGGGACCGCAGCTGGTTGCGCAAAATTCGCCCATGGTACGGTCACCACTATCACTTCCATGTGCGCCTCAACTGCCCAAAAGGCGCACGCGGTTGTGTGGATCAAAACCCGCCTCCCGCAGGGGACGGATGTGCAGATGCCCGACAATGGCAACGTAATATCTTGAACCCACCGCCCCCCGATCCCAATGCCAAACCCGCCAAACCTCGGCGTGAACTTGTGCTTGCGGACCTGCCGGTGCAATGCAAGGCGGTTCTGGAAAATTGAGATTGCTCTTAGCGGTGGTTCTTGCCGCTCTCAGCTCTGTCGCTCATGCTGAACTACAGCTGTCTCTGGTATCCAAGTTGGATTGGGATCTGTCCCAGCCATGGTTTGGAGGGTTTTCCGCATTCGAAATGGCTCCTGATGGCGCCTCGGCGATCTTGATAACTGACCGAGGCAAGTTGATCACGGCGCAAATCAAGCGCGAACAGGGCCATATTTCTGGACTCAACGTGACCTCGGTCAAAACTTTGCTCGACACGAACGGAAAACCATTCAAAGACCGGGTCCATGACGCTGAAGGCATCGCGATCGGCCCTCACGGCACCGCGTTTCTGTCGTTTGAATTCGACCATAGAATCACGTCGTTAAACCTGAAAAATGCCGAAACTCGCCCTCTGCCGAACCACCCAAATTTCGCCAATTTTCCGGTCAACAAAGGCCTCGAAGCCCTCGCTGTCGATCCAAAAGGCACGCTTTACGCCTTTTCCGAAAACGCTACATCGGACAGTGTAACAACACCACTATACCGCTATGCAGATGACCGTTGGGACATCACCCAACACGTCTCACTGCACCCACCGTTTGTCCCTGTAGGAGCTGATATTGATGACCAATCCCGGCTCTTCCTCTTAGAGCGCGCCGTTACCCCTTTAGGGTTTCGCAGTCGGATCCGGATATTTGATCTAACAACAAATCCCCTCATTTCCCGAACTCTCTTAACAACCGACCCCGCAGAATTTGACAATCTTGAATCCATTTCGATCTGGCAGGATCCATCAGGGCGCGCACATCTCACAGTCATCTCAGACGACAATTTTTTACCCATACAACGCAGCCAAATAGTCGAATTTATCCTAACAGAATGACTTGCGCCCCACGGCGAATGGGCATAAATCGCCCCTGTCTGCGATCCCCGCAGGCCAAGTCGCCGCACCCTTGCAAAAAACGGTTATCAATATGACACGCACCACACTCCCCGGCATCATCGCCATGGCCGCCATCGTTGTGGCCTCAAATATTCTGGTTCAGTTCCTATATGGTGATTGGCTCACCTGGGGGGCCTTCACCTATCCTCTGGCCTTTCTGATCACTGATGTGATGAATCGCATCTACGGCGCTACCGCCGCACGACGTGTTGTACTCGTAGGTTTCGTCGTTGGCCTAATTTGTTCCCTCATCGGGACGCAAATCATGGGTGAATTTGGCCCCTTGGTCACCCTACGCATCGCCATCGGATCTGGAACAGCCTTCCTCATCGCCCAACTGATCGACGTCTCCGTTTTTGCCACTCTGAAAGGCGGAACATGGTGGCGCGCGCCATTGATCAGCACATTAGTAGGATCAACATTGGACACCGCGCTCTTTTTCTCCATCGCGTTTTCCGAAACGTTCAGCTTCATTCATCCGGCAACAGATGTCTCATGGGCCGCTGAAGTCTTGCCAATCCTAGGCTCAGGCCCCCTCGCTCCGCTTTGGGTGTCACTTGCCGTCGCCGATTGGGCCGTCAAGCTCGCCATCGCTTTGCTGGCGCTCATCCCTTTCCGCATGATCACAAGCCGAATGGCGCGCGCAACCACCTGAACTCCGCTTTTCTTTTTGGCCCTAAATACCGCGGGGTTTGGGGCAGCGCCCCAACTCAAAAAATCAAATGCAGGCATCGCCTGCACGATTCTCACATGCGCCAACAAAGAAAACACTTTGCGTTTTGCGAAACATGTGCAACGATTCAGGTGAGTTCAACAAATGTAAAGGAGGTGATCCAGTGTCAAGAAAGGTATTGGAGAGAGGTGTCGGAACAGCTTTGGAGGTTTCCTGCTAGGGCAGCCCCTAGCGGTTGATAATTTTCAAAGTGGACATCGGTCTAACCGACCCACCTCCTGTAAACCATTCGATTGGGCCGCACCTTCTCAGGAGCGGCCCTTTTCGCATCTTTGACGTCTGACCCTGAGAATGCCACAAGGGCCTCATGTTGCATATTACTGATCAAATTTCCCTACAGGATTGGGAGCTGACCGAACAATTCGTGCGTGCCTCTGGGCCGGGCGGACAGAACGTTAACAAAGTTGCAACCGCGGTTGAGCTGCGCTTTGAAGCCGCCAATTCACCTTCTCTGCCGGCTCCGGTTAAATCCCGCTTGAAACGGCTGGCGGGGCGACGCTGGACAAACGAAGGCGCGCTGGTCATTCAATGCGACGAAACCCGCAGCCAGGCACGCAACCGCGATATCGCACGTGAAAGATTGTCTGAATTGATCAAAAAGGCACTCACCCCGCCAAAACGCCGCATTGCGACACGCCCAACATTAGGATCGAAAAAACGCAGGCTCAAAGCCAAGAAAGTCCGCGGCGAAGTCAAGGCGATGCGTGGCAAAGTCGATCCCGATAATTAGTCCGAAAGATCCTTATCTTCATCCAAGATGTTTTCGGCTGCTCCCCAGACATCTTCCTTCTGTCCAACACCGCTCAGCTTTCCTTGCGCAACACGTAGATATCCATGATCCAGCCGTGATCAGCCCGGGCTTTGGCGCGCATTTGAATGATCTTAGCGCTTACGTCACTCAACCGTCCTTCACAGATAATTTGTTCTTTCATGCCCACATAGGCACCCCACCAGATGTGGAAATTTTCTTTCTCCAACGTTTCAAACGCACAACTTGCATCCAACATTACAGCAATCGTATCGGCATCCTGCGGCCAGCCACCGTCGCGCAAACGTCGCCCTGTTGTCACCAGAAATGCTGCGCCAATCCGATTGATCGGAATAGCATGGGCCGCTGTTAAGGCTTGCAAGGACGTGATCCCAGGGATCACCTCAATTTGCGGTGCAGGATCAAGACGCGCCGCAATCCGCAAGGAACTGTCGTAAAGTGATGGGTCACCCCAAATCAGAAGGGCAACTCTGGCCGTCGTCGACGCACCCCCGATCGCATTTTGCCAGACCTGCGCAATCGCATCATGCCAATCATCTACCCGTTGGCGGTAATCATCGGTTTTTTCATCCCGCACCGGCAGGTCAAATTCGACAATCTGGGTTGCGTCGTTGGTCAAAACCTCATCGCAGACCGCGCGGCGCAGTTCTGCAAGATCTGTCTTTCCTTTTCCTTTGCGGGGAATAAGGATCAGGTCCTGATTGTTTATGGCTCTAATGGCCTGAAGCGTAAGATGCTCAGGATTGCCCGTTCCAATGCCGATCAACGTTAGTATCATGTTCTACCCCGGTATCCGTGCAATTGCTTTGGTGCGCAGGTTGCCCAAGACCCGGGCATCCTCAAAAGTGCCATCTTGGGAGCTGGCATAATGTGTAACAAAGATCTGTAGATCTTTCACATCTTCCGCGCTGATATCGCCAAACAGATAGGCCACTTTGCCTTCTGCGCGAAAGGCGACCGTTTGGGGACGTTGGCATCCAGACATACAATCCACACTTTCCACAATAACGCCGTCCAACGCTGCCCGAAGGATTCTATCCAACCCATCCGTTTGGGTGCAGGTCCGGCATACAAACGCTTTCACTCGTCCGGCTCCGCCAAGGGGCCATAAAATATCAACGCAGGAGTGGTGCTGGTTGTCGTTTCCAACAATGTCGCAAGGCTCGCAATACTGTGGCGCGTGATCTTTTCAGCCGGAGTTGACACAGCTTCGGCCAACATCGCGGGCGTTTCTGCTGATAACCCATGATCGATCAAACGTTTGACCAATGTCGGGAAGGTCCGCTTGCCCATGTAAACCACCGTCGTCGCCTGAGGATCTGCGAGGGCTTCCATATTCACATCTTTGGGCAAGTCCCCCGAGACATCAGCACCCGTAACGAATTGTACTCTTCGTGACGTCAACCGCCGCGTTAAGGGAATTTTGGCAATCGCTGCTGCGGCCGAAGCCGATGTGACGCCCGGTATGATCTCAAACGGGATGCCTGCTTCATTCAGTGCTGTAATCTCTTCTTCCAGCCGCCCAAACATGCCGCTGTCGCCTGATTTTAGCCGCACCACCCGCATGCCAGCGGCGGCATGATCCACCAGAACCTGTGAGACGTGGTGTTGTTTGGGGGACGCCCGCCCAGCCCGTTTGCCAACCCCGATCAAATCCGCCTCTGGTCCAGCATGTTCCAAAATGGGCCCTGCGCTCAGGTCATCGAACAGAACAACATCGGCGGATTGCAACCGACCCACGGCTTTCACGGTCAATAACTCAGGATCGCCCGGTCCCGAAGACACAAAGGATACAAAGCCGCTCATGCGCCCTCCGATATTAGGTGAAAGAAGGTTCCTGTTGCGCGCCCTCCCTCCTCAAAATGGCGCACAGACCCGGTTTCAGCCACATCCAGATCGTTGCTGTCGGTAATCTTGGCCAGCGGCGCATCAGGTTCATCCAAAATGGTCGCGTAATGAAACTCATGCCCGCGCAAACCTGCACCTGCTTCATGTCCAGGGATCGCTTCGTTCAATTTGGCTTTGCGGTATCCAAGGTGAAATTTCCGCTTTGCAAAAGACGTCTCTAGCCCCAAAAGCCCTGTCATTTGATGGTGGACCCCGTCTTTGTCAATCAAACCAGCGCCCATGGCCATGTAGCCGCCGCATTCACCGTGAACCGGTTTTGATTTGGCAAATGCCTGAATGCCCCTGCGAAAGGTCTCTGCGGCTGCCAATCGACCGGCCTGCAATTCTGGGTAACCTCCGGGCAACCAACAAACATCAGCACTCGGGTCTGGGGGCTCATCTGCGAGAGGTGAGAAAGGCAGGATTTCAGCACCAGCTGCCCGCCAACCCGCCATCAGATGTGGATAGACAAAAGCGAATGCATCGTCTCGGGCCAACGCAATACGCATACCGGGCGGAATAACACGAGCAGGGATAGGGGCGTCTTTCAGTGTCCCTGCTGCGGCATTCCGTATTGCTGCCAGGTCAACATTCTCACTGATAAAGGCCGCCGCCTCATCCAAGAGTTCTGGCAGGTTTTCCTGCTCGCCCGCCTGCACCAACCCAAGGTGGCGCTCGGGCATCTCGATCTCCTTGCGGCGTGGCAGCACACCCAACACTTTAACGCCCACCTGCTCCATACCAACCCGCACCAATGCCTCGTGACGCGGAGAGGCGACCCGGTTCAGCACCACACCGGCCAAATTGACATCTGGCCGCATGGTTTTAAAACCCAACGCTGTCGCAGCCACCGATTGCGCAGCCCCGCTCACATCCAGCACCAAGATGACGGGCCAGCCCATATGCGCAGCAATATCTGCGCTGGCACCATTTCCACAGGCACCGGGGATCGCCACCCCGTCAAACAAACCCATCGACCCTTCAGCCAAGATGAGGTCAGCGCCTGCCGCGTTGCCCACCAGCCCATCAATGGCGCTGCGTTCCATGGACCAACTATCGACATTGTAAGACGCTCGGCCAGAGGCCGCAGTGTGAAAGGCCGGGTCGATGTAATCTGGTCCGCTTTTGAAGGGCTGCACCGCAACGCCCTGCGCGCGCAAAGCGGCCAAAAGACCCAACATCAACGTGGTCTTGCCTGTACCGGAGGACGGGGCAGATATCATAAGGCCGGGAGGAATCATTCTGTTGTCTCCGGAAAACGGGGGGTGGTGCCGACGGGGCGAAACCGACGGTCATAGTCACCAGCATACAGTCTGCTTTCGCCAAAATCTTCTGCGCCAATCGCATGCCCAACCAAGATCAAGGCCGTGCGTTCCATCTCTTCACCAATCGCTGTTTGCAAGGTCGACAGCGTTGCCTTGACGACACGCTGATCTGGCCAGCTGGCCCGCCACACAACGGCAACCGGGCATTCCGGACCATAGTGCGGAGTCAGTTCTGTGATAACCTTCCCAAGGATGTGGACAGAAAGATGAATGGCAAGTGTCGCACCGGTCTTGGCAAAATTCTCAAGCGTTTCGCCATCTGGCATTGCCGTCGCACGGCCAGACGTTCGTGTCAGAACGACGGATTGCGCAACACCCGGCAATGTAAGTTCAGCATTCAAGGCCGCAGCGGCCGCGGCAAATGAAGGCACACCCGGTGTCACATCATAGGGGATATCAAGCGCGCGAAGCCTGCGCAGCTGTTCTCCCATCGCAGACCAGACCGACAAATCGCCCGAATGCAGGCGCGCGACATCGTACCCCTTAGAATGAGCGGTCGCGATTTCTGACATGATTTCATCCAAAGACATACGCGCTGTGTTGATGATCTTGGCCCCCTCAGGGCAGTGGGACAGCAACGCTTCGGGCACCAGTGATCCTGCATAAAGACATACTGGGCAAGCCGCGATCAGGTCACGACCACGCAAAGTGATAAGGTCAGGCGCGCCGGGGCCAGCGCCAATGAAATGTACCGTCATGGTGTCAAATTTCCTTCATTGTCCGCGATGGCTGCGGTGGCTTTACCATCACCCGACACGGCACGTGCCGCAACCAATCGTGCATCCGGACCAGCAGCAACAAGAGCTGCCGCTTCGGCAAGTGATCCTGTACCGAACTGATCCAAGATGCGGTTTGATTGAGTTGGTGTTATCATCAGGGCCAAGTCATTTTGAGACACGCCAAGGCCCGGCAAACCAAGAAGTTGCGCAAACTCCCTGAATACTACTTCGCGAGTTTTTGAAGCCTCCGAAACGATGGCATCAATCTTTTGACCTTGTGCTGCGGCAAGGGCCCGCTGCATCGCGTCCTGAAGGCTGGCGATATCTGCCGCCGCGCGAAAACCAATACCCATGACCCTCATAACGTGACGCTCCATTGCACAACCGGTCGGGCGGGTTGCCAGCCCCGCATGGATCCCAGCGGCTGAACCTGTGCCAATTCCAGACGCAACAGCTCGCCTCCCATTTGGGCCTGCAATTGCATCAACAGAGTTTCTGTTTCAAGCGTCACACTATTTGCAACAAGGCGGGTCCCTGCGGGCAACAGCGAAAAAAGCAGATCAAAAACCGCCTGCGTGCCGCCTCCGCCCACGAATACCGCTTCGGGGGCGGGATGGTGCTGCACAGTCTGTGACGAAACACCTTCGACCACCTCCATCAGATGCGCGATGCCAAAATCATCAATGTTGCGGCGTATGTTCGAAACCCTTTCGGGATTGCGTTCAAACGCGGTCGCGTGACCTCCTGCAAGGCACCATTCAACGGAGATTGAGCCGGAACCGGAGCCTATGTCCCATAAATGTTCACCGGGACGAGGAGCAAGAGCCGACATCGTCATTGCACGGATAGGTCGTTTGGTTATTTGCCCATCATGGGCAAAATGTGCATCGGGTAAGCCGGACGCGCGCGGCAAGCCGACATTTGTTGGCAGTTCCACAGCCACGGCAACCGGCGCGGCAATGTCTTGGACGTCAAATTCGGATGCTAAGGTTGTCCGAATGCGCTGAGCCTCGCCGCCCATTCGCTCGCAAATGTGCAACACCGCCTGCTCTGCCCCAGCTTCGCACAGCCAACGCGCAAGCAACGCCGGGGCGTCCCCATCCCGAACGAGGCATATCATGCGCCCTTTCGGGGATATCGCGGGGCGCAGTTGGGCAAAAGGCGCAGCATGCAGTCCGTGGCATGTTATGTCTTCAATCCGCCACCCTAATTGCCCTGCTACAAGCGAAAAGGTGGATGGGGCCGGGATTGCGGCCCATTCTCCAACGGCCAGTTGCGTTGCAAGGGTACTGCCAGCGCCAAACCAAAACGGATCACCAGACGTCAGCACAACCACACGGCGCCCCTTGACTGCAAGCACTGGGGCCACGCTAAAGGGAATGGGCCATGGCTGCCCTCGTGTCCCGGCATCCACCAATTCAAGATGGCGTGGACCTCCAAAGATGACTTCGGCATCATCAAGGATTGCGCGACTTGCAGGGGATAGATTGGCCAGGGTATTGTCAGCCATTCCGATGAGTGTGAGCCAAGGATCAGCCATGACACGCGCCCTTTTGCTGGGAGGCACAACAGAAGCCAGTCAGATGGCCCGTGTTCTGGCCGAGGCCGGTGTAAAAGCTGTATTCTCCTATGCTGGACGCACGCAATCGCCTGTCCCACAGCCTTTGCCGATGCGGGTTGGCGGATTTGGGGGCGTGTCTGGTTTGTCGCGATATCTTAGGTCGCAGCACATCAGCCATGTGATTGATGCCACGCACCCTTTTGCCGAAGGAATGAGCCGGAATGCTATTGAGGCTTGTCACTCGGCGCACGTGCCTTTGGTCAGGTTGGAACGTCCGGCTTGGGTGCCCGCGCCCAGAGACAATTGGACAATGTTGTCTCGACTGGAAGACATCCCCGACGCGCTGCCTGATCTCCCCACGCGGGTATTTCTTGCGATTGGCAAACAACATCTTGCGTTGTTTATGACCAAACCGCAGCATCATTATCTGTTGCGATTGGTGGACGAACCCGACGGCACATTGCCCTTGCCCAGCGCCGATGTTGTGATCGCAAGAGGCCCTTTTGATGTGGACGGTGATCACGCTTTGATGCAATCGCATGACATTACCCATGTGGTGGCCAAAAACAGTGGCGGCACAGGTGCGCGCGCCAAGTTGGACGCCGCGCGGATATTGGGGCTGCAAGTGCTGATGGCGCAACGCCCCCTTTTGCCCAGACATACCGTCGCAACAACGCCACGCGAGGTCATGCAATGGTTGGGTCATGACGCTGACCTTGGCGTATAGACATAACGGCCCACCCGGCGTGTCGCGCTATTGCCTACAATGACAACAGTCCGCATATCGGCCATGTCCGGCGTTGCCTCAGCCAATGTCACTGTCCTAATGGCCTCCTCTGGGGTGCTGACCGCACGGGCAAAGGTGATCAGGCGATCTGGTTCACATTCCTCTCGCAGAATGGTCAGCGTCTTTTCGAAACCAGCGGGTCGGGATTTTGATCTGGGGTTATAGAATGCCATGGCAAAGTCACCTCTGGCGCCCATCCGCAAACGATGTTCGATCAAAGACCATGGTTTGAGATTATCACTCAGGTTGATCGCGCAAAAATCATGCCCCAACGGCGCGCCAGCAGCAGCAGCGGCAGCCAGCATCGCGGTGATACCGGGCATGACACGGACGTCTGTGTCAATGTAACCGGGGTGCGCTTCTATGGCCTCAAACACAGCTGAAGCCATGGCAAAAACCCCCGGATCACCCGAAGAAACAACAACCACCCTTGCGCCATCCTGTGCCAGCTTTAGCGCATGCTCAGCGCGGTCAAGCTCAACACGATTATCAGTAGGATGAAGCGTCAGCCCGGGGCGTTCAGCCACCCTTGCGACATAAGGGATGTAACCAATGATATCTGTCGCCTCCGCGAGCACCTCTGTCACTTCGGGCGTGACAAGTGCCGCATTGCCCGGACCAAGACCAGCGATAACGACCCAACCCGTCATTCCGCGATCTCAGGTCTACGGCCTTGCCCATGCACCAACACGATCGCGAAATACGGACAGTCGTCTTCGCACACATCCGCCAGCCTTGCGATGCGTTGCCCCGGCATCGTGCCTTTTTCAACCAACCAAGCATCATCAAGCCTGCCCGTTGTGGTCAATGCACGTTTGACAGCGGGCAAATTGCGTCCTGTTTTCATCACAACCAACGCATCCGCACGCGTCATGTGATCTACAAGGTCGGCCTCAGGCAAGGTACCCATCAAGACCGTCAAAACGTCATCACCCCATGTAAAGGGCATATTCAATGCGTTCCAACACCCAACCATGCCGGGGATCGCAGGCACCACATCAACGTCTACACGCCCCTGAAGTCGCGTATGCAAGTGCATGAATGACCCATAGAAAAACGGATCTCCTTCGCACAAGACAACCACGTCATGCGATTGGGCCAACCTTGCCAACCTTTCTGACCAATCAGCATAGAAATCGACCATCAGTTGCCGGTATTCATCGCTGTCAAAATGCAATTCAGTCGTGACCGGGTATTCCATGGGGTATTCGACAACATCGTTCCGCAACATCCCCTGAACGATACTACGTGCTTGCCCGGCACGGCCTTTCTTACGAAAGAACGCAAGATGTTTCGCACCCCGGATCGTACGGTCAGATCTGACACTCATCAATTCTGGATCGCCGGGGCCTAGGCCTGCACAAATTATCTTGCCCATGTCTATTCAACCCTACTTGCAAGCGCATTGACCGCAGCGACAGTGATGGCCGAACCACCAAGGCGTCCGCGCACAATCATTGAGGGAACCGGTAAGTCCTGCATCAGCGCTTCTTTGGATTCAGCCGCCCCAATAAACCCAACAGGGCACCCGATGATCGCTGCGGGACGCGGAGTGTCTGGATCCTGAAGCATGTTAAGCAGATGGAAAAGCGCGGTTGGCGCATTCCCGATCGCCACAACAGCGCCTTGCAGATGTGGCCGCCACAGCTCTAACGCGGCGGCGGAGCGGGTGTTTGCCATAGACTTGGCCATCTCTGGCACCGCTGGGTCACGCAGGGTGCAGATCACTTCATTTTCGCATGGCAAACGTTTTCGCGTAATCCCCTCGCTGACCATATAGGCATCGCACAGGATCGGAGCCCCATCTTCGAGAGCTGCGCGCGCAGTGATGGCCATATCTGACGAAAACTGCACGTGTTCTTCCAGCCCCACCATGCCAGCGGCGTGGATCATGCGAACGGTTACGATTTCTTCTTCTGTTGTGAACCGGGACAGCGCCGCCTCTGAGCGGATTGTAGCAAACGACTGTCGGTAAATTTCCGCGCCGTCGGTGATATAAGTGTGGGCCATTCAGAGCGCCTTGATAATATCGGGAAAAGAGAGGTCAGTTTGCGAGGGCGTATCGCCTGCACGCCCCTGTCTGACAAGGTCGAAACCGGTTTGCGTCGCAGTAAGGGTCAGGGGTGCGGTTTTGGGATATGCACAGCCTTTGGCACAACCGGAGACATGGAGCGTTTGATCAGATTTGAGATGATGTGCCAAATTGCGGGCAATGTCGCGCGTTTCGCCAAACGCCTGAGCACATTGCGGGGCACCCGGGCATGCCGTGACACGCAATAGCGGATCATTCGGATCTGTGATGGCCCCATCGATAGCCGGTTGGGTCTGTATGTTTTCAATAAGCGTCATACGCCATGGAGTAAGATGGATCGCACCTAACGCGCCCATACATCGCAAAGCATGGGCGGAAAATTGACCAAATGCGAACCCAGCAAGATACCCCCAGGGCGTTGGACCGGGGGTGGGCTGATAGACCTGATTTTGTCGAGGCGTATTGAACCCCTTTGGAGATAACGACTTTGGCAGATGCGCCATCCGATTTTCAGTTGTTCGATGACGCAGGAACCAACCCGCAAGCGCAAGGGCTTCCTCAATACACTGGTCAAATGAAACCGGTTTCGCATATTGCATGCCATCCGCAACCAAGATGAAACGACCTTTTACATCCCGCTCAATCCGAATGTCAGCGGAGGCGGACTGCAAAACCGGCACAGGCCCGGTGTCGATGGCAAAGCCAAATTTATGAGGGAGCGCAGGTGATGACATGCCTCTGAGAGCTTGGGTCAGACGGTCACTGAGTGCCACAGTCTCATCCAAACCGGCGTAAAACGGCGTAATCACGATATTGCGCCGTTGCTCAACTTCTTCGGTTGGATCAACCAGATCAAGCGCGCGCAATCGATCAATCAGGGTTGTATAGCTGGCCTCGCTGATGCCACGCAATTGGATGTTTGCACGGGAAGACAGGTCCAGAAAGCCGTTGCCAAATTGCTCGGATAGATCCGCAATTCCGTGACATTGAACCGACGTCAACCGGCCATTGAGAGGGCGCAGACGCACCACTAATCCATCCCCTGACATCATGGGGCGCAATGCACCGGGACAATACCCTTTGATCACAGGCTCGGTCATTCTGCCGCGTCCATTTGAACATTGATGGAATTGCGCCGTGTGACCCACAGGCCCGCATCCCTAAGGGCTGCAAAACGGGCGCGCATTTCCTCCAAGGCTTTTGGATTCTCTGTCTCCATAAAGGCCAGCAGATCAGCACGCCCCAAAGTAGCATCGTAATAGAGATCAAAAAGATGCGCCGGTACGTCACGTGTCAGATGAGCAAATGCAGCGAGGTTATCAAGTGTCGCTGCAATTTCAGCGGCACCGCGAAATGCATGACGCATCATACCGCTGGCCCACTCCGGGTTGGCCGCGCGCGCCCGTACAACACGCGCGATTTCTTCGGTCATGGTGCGCGCCTTTGGGGCGTCCAGCTTGGTGGTATCAACATGATACATACTGGGCTTCGCGGCCCCAAGATGGGCCATTGCTGCGGCAAATCCACCCTCGTGACTGGCATAATCGGACGCAAGCAGAACATCTGATTCTGTCAGGTCCTGCATATGCGCAAAGCTATCAGCCGCCTGCAACCGCCGTTCCAACGCCTGTCGGTCTTGATTAATTCCACCCGTCGCATCAATGGCCCATTCAGATGCCTTGAGCCACGCCTCCCCCGCAGCGGCACGTCCATCGCTCGAATAATCAAGCAAGGCGGCATCCATATTCATACCATAAAGCCCCGGTTTAGGGCCAAAAACGCGCGGTGTCTTGATCCTGTAAGGATTCATATCTGCGGCTTCTTGGCGGTCAGCAAGCGCAAGGGCACCCGCTTCGAAAAGTTGCGACAGCCCCGGAAAAACATCCCGAAACAGGCCGGAAACACGCAAGGTTACATCAATTCGAGGCCGGTTAAGCAAGGTAAGGGGCAGAACCTCAAATCCGCTGATACGTTCAGAGCCATCATCCCATTTTGGTGCAAGACCCGCCAGATGAAACGCCATCGCAACTTCTTCTCCGGCTGTGCGCATCGTTGCGGAGCCCCAAAGATCGACGACAAGCCCCTTTGGATAATCACCTTCGTCCTGCAAATGCCGCCGAATAAGTTCTTCGGCAACTTTGACACCTTGCGCATGCGCGGCGCGGGTGGGAACGCTGCGTGGGTCAACGGCGAAAAGGTTGCGACCAGTGGGCAGCACATCTGAGCGACCCCGGTATGGCGAGCCGGACGGGCCTGCTTCAATACGTTTGCCAGCAAGTGCGTCTAGCAAACCTTGGAATTCGCCCTCCCCACGGCCAAAGACATGCAGCCCATCGCCGTATTGCGATTCTTTGATATCACAGACGAACCGGTCAATGCGGGTCATGGCTTCGGCCATGCTGCTGTCCTCATTGAGGCCCAGATCGTCTTCGACGCCTGCGGCCTGCGCTTCGGATCGTATTGTCTCAATCAGCCGATCACGGCGCGCGGGATCAAGGCCGTCAGCGGTCGAATATTCATCCAGAAGACGTTCGAGCTGCAGCAAGCCATCCGGTGTAGCGCTCTCCTTCATCGCGGGTGGCAGATGCCCAAGCGTCAAGGCGCCAATCCGGCGCTTGGCTTGCGCCGCTTCGCCCGGATCATTGACGATGAAGGGGTAGATGACAGGAAGGTCGCCGGTCAAAATCTCCGGCCAACAGTGGTCGGACAGTGCCACCGATTTGCCGGGCAGCCATTCCAAAGTACCATGCGCCCCAATGTGGAGCAGTGCGTGAATGCCTTGGGCCCTAAGCCACAGATAAAAGGCGACATAGGAATGACGCGGGACACGCGCGAGATCATGATACTCCGTTTCACGCTGGTCGATGATGCCGCGTTCAGGTTGCAAAGCCACAAGCGCCTTGCCACAGAATTGAGCAGGGAAGTGGAAGGCATCCTCATCAAACAAAGGATCAGCGGTCGGGTCACCCCATGCGGTTTCCAGATCGATACGGAGTGTTTCGGGAAGGCTCGCTAACGCTTTTTGATATTCATTAAGCGACCATGCAATTTTTGTGTGCGGCAGGGTTTTGCCAAAATTCACCTGGGGCGTCACACTGTATCCGGCCGCCGCGAGCGTTAGCAACATGTCTTCGGTTGAGGCCAGCGCGTCGAGACCAACGGCATGGGCAATCTGATCTTCGCGGCCGGGGTATGTTGAAAGCACCAGCGCAATCTTGCGGTCTGCAACATTGCATTTTGCCAACCGATGCCATGCGGTGACGCGGTCCACAACTGCGGTGATACGGGCAATGTTTGCGCGGTGGGAAAACCGCGAATATTGCAGATCAGGGTCCTGTTTTTCCGGCGCCTTAAAGCTGACCACACCTGCGAATAGACGGCCATCAATCTCTGGCAACACGACATGCATGGCAAGGTCCGCCGGGGATAAACCGCGTTCCGAGCTTGCCCATTCCTTTTTGCGCGCGGTCGATAGCGCCACCTGGAATACCGGGCAACCAGGGGCGTCCAGGGGCGAGGTATTGTCAGCCCCACGACCCGAGAATGCAGTTGCATTGATGATGGCCGCTGGCGCGTGCGATTTAAAAGCCTCTGCCAGAAAAGCACGCCCTTGTGCGGATTTCAAAGAGGGGACAAACAGCCCGACAGCTGCAAAACCACGTGCCTGCAGTGTCGTAATCAGGGTGTCAATTGGGGCTGTATCTGCCGCTGTCAGATAGCTGCGATAAAAGGTAACCACGATCAGCGGTACAGGCGATTCCGGCCGCGTTTGATCATACGGGCAACTGTTGATGATGCCTTCTTTTGGATCATAAAACCCTGCAGCCGGGACAGTCTTTGTTCCCGGCACTGGCCCGGCATAGATCCCTGCTGCAAGGCTCAGTTGCGCAAGGGCCGCCTGTGCGGCCACAGCGCCACCAGCATCACACAAATGAGCTAAACGCCGCAACGTCGACACCGGCAACGTTGAATGCGCATCCAGACCCGGATCTTGGCGCCCGTCAGCGGGCAGCACGGCAAGCGCAATGCCCTGACGCCGGGCAAAATCCTGAACTTGCATAAGGCCATAAGGCCAATAATTTTCACCACCGATCAACCTGATCAGGATTCCTTTGGCCCCTGAAAGCGTTGCTTCGACATAATTGTCGATAGAGGCCGGGTGGCGCAATGCTGTCAGGTTACACAAACGCAATGTCGGCAATCTGCCATCTGGTCCACCGCCGCGATGCCAGCCCGCCGCAAAAGCCCCAAGGTCACTGTCAGAAAACGATAGCACCACCAGATCAGCGGGGGTTTGACCCGGATCAAAAGGCGCTTCGGTATCTTCCAGCCCATGGCTTTCACGAAAGACGACATGCATCAGATTTATGCACCCAACACGGCACGGATCGCCGCTGTGTTGATATGGTCATGTTCTGCGATTACCACCAGATGCCCCTGTCGGGGCTCATCGCCCCAAGGTCGGTCATACTGATGACGCACACGCGCACCCACCGCCTGCACCAACAAACGCATCGGTTTCCCCGTCACACCAACATAACCTTTGACCCGCAAAATATGCTGTTCATTGGCAAGCTTTTCGATGGCAGTGACCAACGCTGCGGGGTCGGCAATTTCTGGCATTGGAACAACGATGGTTTCGAAATCGTCATGTTCATGATCATCATGCCCATCATGATGCGAAGGACGCGCGGCCAAATCATCCTCAGCGGCTGCGTTCAAACCAAGGATCACGTTTGGATCAATGACACCCTCGCTCATGGGTAAAATCGGGACAGTGCGGGGGGATTCGTCTTCGATGATCTTGCGCGCCTTACCAAGCCCGGTATCACCGGCAAGATCGGCCTTTGACATCAAAACAATATCAGCGCAGGAAATCTGGTCTTCGAACACTTCGCTCAATGGCGTTTCGTGATCGAGACTTTCATCCGCTTTGCGTTGTTCATCAACCGCATGTTCATCTGCGGCAAAGCGCCCGGCAGCGACGGCTTCGGCATCGGCCAATGCAATCACACCATCCACGGTGATTTTGGACCTGATCGCAGGCCAGTCAAAAGCTTTGAGCAGGGGTTTGGGGAGGGCCAATCCAGAGGTTTCAATCAGGATATGATCCGGTTTGGTCGGCAATGCCATCAACGCTTCGATTGTTGGAATAAAGTCATCCGCAACAGTGCAGCAGATACAACCATTGGCCAGCTCTACGATGTTCTCTTCTGGGCAATCGGGGATCGCGCAAGATTTGAGGATATCGCCGTCAACACCAACCGTGCCAAATTCGTTGACCAAAACAGCAAGCCGACGCCCGCCTGCATTGGTCATCAAATGACGGATTAAGGTTGTTTTGCCGGATCCAAGAAAGCCGGTGATTACGGTAACTGGAATTTTTGACAGATCGTTCATTCGGCAGCCTCCAACGGCATATTAAATGGGGGGATACGGGCAAGGCTTTGTTTGCGAAATTGCACAGGACGTTCCCGCCATGGGACAAGTCCATCGTCAGTTGCAGCATAGGCCGCCGCCCCCGCAAGGATGTCTGACGCATCTTCTGAGGTCAAACGACCATAGACATAGGTCCATTTTCCCGGCTCAGATAGCGCAATTGCAGCCCCCTGAGAGCAAGCAGACAGGCATTTCACGCCCACGATTTCAACGTCTTTTGCAGGCTGTGCTGCGGTAAGTGCGTCGTGAAGCAATGCACCCGGTCGCGATGCATCGTCTTCAAGCACTTCACCCGCCCGGCAGGTCGTACAAACATATAGTGTTGCTGTCATATTCTATTCGACCTCTAGTCTATGTTTGGCGGAAATGGCTGTGCCATTCACGGTCAGCGGACGATGATCATTGGTATTCAACGTCACTTCGATATCCACCGTTCCTTTGGGAAGGTTGTCCAAATGCATCCACCCGCCATAAAGCCTGCTCAGTTTTTGCCCATTGATGTAGACATGCGCATGCCCTTCACCTGTGACATTCGAAAGGCTGGCATTCTGCGGGGAGAACGCAAAGTTCTCGGTCATCACATGCAGGTTGTACCCGGCCATCGGGTCTGGATGCAGCATGATCGAAATCTGAGGTGCGTCCGCGGCTGGGATATCGATTGGCGTGTCATGCATCAAAGCGTGATCCGTGCTTGCGCCGTGATGTGCGGGATCGCCGTGATCGTGCCCATCAAAAGTCACACCATAACCGGCGGCAAGGGTAAACCCGATGCCACCGCCGAAAATCAAACCAATTGCAAAAAGCGAAAGCGTGCGGTTCATGTCAGGTCTCCCTTATGCCGTGGCCGTACCATCGGCATGGACACCTTCGCGTTGCCAAAAGTACCCGGCAAAACATCCCAACAAGACCCACGCAACCAATCCCACACCAAAAGCCCGCGCCGCAAACAATGCACCAATTTCGGTCGGGACAGGCCCCAAGAACACATCAGGTTCGGGCGCACCGATAAGATGTGGCGCCAGCAGCAAAATCGTGGCCACCCCCCATGCAGTCCATCCTTTGCCAAAGGCAATGAGCCAAAGCGCCACTCCGGCGGTACCGACTGTTGCGAACCACCAAATTTGCCGCAAAGCCACATCAGCAGCGGCAACGCCGGGTACTTCGGGCGCAAGCGTAAATCCCGGCGCAAGGTGGAACGCGATGAAACCGGCAACACCCCAAAGAAGCCCCGTGCGGCCATCAATCTTAGCGCCACGATCCTCAGCCAGGCCCATCGCAGCCAACATGATCAACGCATAACCGGTATAAGTCAGCATGGTAAAAACCAGGCTCAACCCATTACGAACCACATCAAATCCAGGCAATTCAGGGTGCGCCGTAACGGCCTTTTGCGCACCAAAATGCACAAGTTCCCCCCCTTCATAAAGTTCTGCGTGGAGCAAAACGGGCTGGACAAACAAAAGCTGGAGAAGACCGGCGATCAGGCCAGCCGCAGCACCGGCAAACAGGGCTGAGATAAAAAAACGAGCGTACATTGAAAAGCAATCCTATGCTTGTCTATCGGTTGTTCCGGTCTCATGTACTCCGAAAACAACGAAGAGCGGACCGCCTTGAGGCAGCGCCGCGATCACACCGACAAAATGAAATGATAAGCGTTGCTGCCAATGACCCACAGCAACACCCAAAGGAACAGCATCGCGTTACACGAACGCCAAACTGACCTTTGCTAAATGCTAGTGGCAGGGAAATCCTGTTGCATGGCGCACATCATGGGCTGCATCGTGCAGCGCTGCTGCTTGAACGTGGCCGGTCAGTGAAATCACCGCGATGCCAAGTGCCGCAGCAAAAAGCGCAGGAACAAAGCGAGCGGATTGCCGTGTCATTGTTTGTGTTGTCATGTCTTTTCTCCTTACCGTCACACCCGACGGCCTGTTACTGTTCATGCTTGGCAGGTCTCCTGGCTCACGGGTCAGCACCTTTTCCCACCTTCCCTGCCCCGATTGGGACAAGTGGCAAATTGGGTCGGGCTCACCGCTTACAGTCGCGGGGGCGGCTTCAGCTTGGGGCAGTTGCCTTGACTGAATTCCCTGTTAGGTCCCACACAACCACCGGTCATGTATCGGGACACCAAGCTTGCGAAATGTCGCACTTTGCCTTCCCGATGACAAGGCGGATTTGCGACCTGTTGCGGGTCCAATACGCACTTGGTGCAGCTGTTTGTCTGTTCTTTCCGTCTGGTTGGCGTATTTGTAGACCAAACGCATACGATTCCTTCTGTCAAATCGGACCTTTAATGAGCCTCAATCGGACAGCTCTTGCGATTCTATATTCCTTGCTGGCAATCGTCCTGTTTGATGTCATGGGGTTGATCATAAAACGGTTGTCCGAAGGGTATTCTGCGGCGGAATTGTCAGCTTATCGGAACATCTTTGGCCTGATCCCCTCAGCGCTCGTCTTGTGGGGGTCATCGGAGTGGCACAGCAAAGGACGGATGTTGCGGCCCAGGCAATGGCGACTGGCCCTTTTTCGAGGCGTGATACTGACAGGGGCTCAGCTGTGTTTTTACATGTCTTTGGGACTGCTGAGTTTTGCCACGGCATCTACGATCACCTATGCCAACGCCTTGTTTCTGGTGGCGCTGGCCGTACCGCTTTTGGGTGAAAAAGTCGGCGCTGTCAGATGGGTCGCTGTATTGGTCGGTTTTGTGGGGGTGATTATGGTTGTGGGGCCGGGACGGGACACCTTTTCAACCGCAGCAATTTTGCCTTTGATCGCTGCATTTTGTTATGCTCTGGTTGGGGTGACCGCGCGGCTGATGGATGAGGACGTGCCGACCCCTTTGATTAATCTCTATTCTACAGCTGTTGCTGCGATCGGCGCATTCCTCATTGTTCCCAGCTTTGGAGGGTTTTCCACTTTGCGCGAGACAACCGATCTGCTTTGGATTGCAGGTATGGGTTTTTTTGGCGGGATAGCAGTTCTGTTGCTGGTCACTGCATACCGGATGGCAGATCAAAGTGATCTGGCGCCCTTCAACTACTTTGGTATCCCCATCGCTTTCGGATTGGGGTGGGTGTTTTACGGAGAGGCCCCATGGGCCGAGTTGTTTCCCGGCGCCCTTCTGATTGTTATCGGCGGTCTGATCATCATTTGGCGCGAAAGGCAGCGCAAACAAGACTAGCGTCAGGATCCATTGGCCCTGCATCGCGAACGCTTATTACGCTGGGTCAATGGGTCCTGGCCTCGGGATCTGCGCCTATACAACGACTGCTTCTGCGATTTGCTCACCTACACCAAAGACCCGCTTGTAGCGCTCAATCTCGGATGTCGGGCCCATTGCCTTGTTGGGATTGTCGGACAGCTTGACTGTGGGGTTACCATTGGCCTCCACCGCCTTGCAAACCAACGAAAACGGGGCGAGCGCGTCATCTGGAACTAACTTTCGGAAATCATTGGTTAGCAAGGTGCCCCAACCAAAAGACACATTCACCTTATCTGCGAATTGCCTGTGCAAGTTCTTCATCTTTTCCACGTCCAAACCATCACTAAAGATCACTCGCTTGCCCGATGGATCCTCACCGCGCGCGCGCCACCAATCAATCGCGATTTGTGCGGCCATTGCCGGATCGCCGCTATCGATCCGAATGCCGGTCCACCCGGCAAGCCAATCAGGCGCATTATCGAGAAAACCTTTGGTCCCATAGGTGTCCGGTAGAATGATCCGCAAATTGCCTTCATGTTCATCGTGCCAATCCGAAAGAACATCATATGGGGCACGGGCGAGTCCGGCATCATCAGATGCCAATGCAGCATATACCATCGGCAATTCATGGGCATTTGTGCCGATCGCTTCTACTTCACGACTCATTGCAATTTTGCAATTGGATGTTCCGGTAAACGCAGGGCCTAACCCTGCAGACATCGCCTGCACACACCAATCCTGCCACAGATAAGAATGCCGCCGTCGCGTGCCAAAGTCGGCAATCGACAGGTCGGGGATTTCGCGCAAGCCCTCAATCTTTTCCCAAACACGGGTCATGGCACGGGCATATAGGACCTGCAATTCAAACTTGCCCATTTCGTCCAAAACCGCACGGCCACGCAATTCCATCAAAATCGCAAGGGCCGGAATCTCCCAAAGCATGACCTCATGCCATTTGCCTTCAAATGTCAGTTCATATTGATCGCCGCGCCGTTCCAGATGATAGGGAGGCAGGCTTAGGCCTTCGAACCATTCCATGAAATCAGAGCGAAACATCTGGCGTTTGCCGTAAAACGTGTTCCCGCGCAGCCAAGTGGATTCTCCTCGAGACAACGACAGCGACCGGACATGATCCAATTGTTCCCGCAATTCCCCTTCATCAATGAGCTTGGCGAGTGGGATATGCTTGGACCGGTTTATCAATGAAAATGTGACCTGCGTGTCCGGCTTGTTGCGAAAAATCGACTGACACATCAGAAGCTTATAGAAATCAGTGTCGATCAAAGACCGCACAATAGGGTCAATTTTCCATTTGTGGTTCCATACACGAGTGGCAATGTCGACCATGGCGTGGTTCTCCTTTGGACAGGTCCTTGTGCCGCATGGCGCGAAATCTCACAAGGTCACCAATTGCAGTGGTCAAATTCTTCCACAAATCCAGATCGGACAGTTCCCTGTTCCCGCCCTTTTTCTGCTATTGAAGCGACACACCAGCAGTGGTCATCCCCTCAACCGCCGCCCCAAGTGACCCGTACAGATCAATCGCACGACAAAGGTCTTGTCGTACTTTGACATCAAACCCAAGTTTCGCAGCGTCAACCGCAGAAAAATTCACGCAGAAATCCAGCGCGAGTCCAACCAGCGTCAACTCTGTGGCTCCACGCGTTCGCAAATATCCCTCAAGTCCTGTTGGCGTTTTGTGATCATTTTCAAAAAATGCGGAATAGCTGTCGATGTCCGGGTTGTACCCCTTGCGAATGATCAGATCAGCGCGATCATCGTCCAATTGAGGGTGAAACGCCGCGCCTGTTGTGCCTTGAATGCAGTGATCAGGCCACAGAACTTGCGGTCCGTAAGGCATATCGATCAAGTCGTAAGGCGTTTTGCCCACATGGGAAGACGCAAATGAGGAATGACCCGCAGGATGCCAATCTTGCGTCAGAATAACGGCATCAAATTCACCCATCAGCGCATTAATCCCCTCCACAATGACATCCCCGTCCGGGACGGCCAACGCGCCATCGGGACAAAAATCGTTTTGTACGTCAATCACGATGAGAGCACGCATAGATATCTCCTGTTTGCTTACCGCAGCAAAGTCCAGATTAACGTATCGTCCTCTTGCACAACAGGTCAAACAGGGCCTATTTCACCGCTCATGTATACCATTGCTGCCCTATATCATTTCACCCGATTCCCCGATCCTGCTGCGCTCAAGCCAGAGTTGTTGGAGCTATGCCTCTCTCAAAACGTCAAGGGAACCTTGTTGTTGGCGACCGAAGGGGTAAACGGAACGATTGCAGGACCACGTGCAGGAATTGACGCTGTCATTTCGCATTTACGGGACTTGCAGGGTTGTCGCGCATTGGAATGGAAAGAATCTACAAGCGACACCCCACCCTTTCCCCGCATGAAGGTCCGCATCAAGCGGGAGATTGTTACTATGGGTCAGCCAGATGTAGATCCGGCGAGCAAAGTAGGGAATTATGTCAGCCCCGCAGATTGGAATGAACTGATCCAAAGCCCGGATGTTGCCGTTATAGACACCCGTAATGATTATGAGGTGGCGATCGGCACCTTTGACGGCGCTGTTGATCCTCAAACCAAAAGCTTTGGTGAGTTTCCAGAATGGTGGGCCAAGAACAAAGACCGTTTCCACAACAAGCGTATTGCTATGTTCTGCACAGGTGGCATTCGCTGTGAAAAATCGACGAATTTTCTTTTGGGTCAGGGTGTGGAAGACGTTTTTCACCTTAAAGGCGGTATTCTGAAGTACCTTGAAGAGGTGCCCCAAGAAAAGAGCACCTGGAAAGGCGATTGTTTTGTCTTTGATGCACGGGTCAGTGTGGGACATGGTTTGCAGGAAGGTCCGCATGTTTTGTGTCACGGATGTCGCCAGCCAATCCTTCCCGAAGATATGCAACGCTCCGAATTTGAAATGGGCGTCAGTTGTCACAATTGTTTTGACCAAACCAGTGAATGGGACAAAGACAGATTTCGCGAACGGCAAAAGCAGATCAAGCTGACTGAAGCGCGAAAGGGGTGATTAACCCGTGCGGTTTTTGTTCGCCATTGCAGCCGAAACAATTTCAGCAAACGCAACCCAGCTGACGTGATTTCGCTGGTAAAAGCTTGTTCGCAACATCCAGTCCAATCATCAATCCGACCAAGGACATTCTTCTTTCCTCAAGTGTGAGGGGTTACGTAAATTGCCTGCAATTGAATATGTTAAGCCCTCGTTAGCGCCCAGTTGGTATCACCGAACGTGGGTGAAAAGAGGTGGTTGAGATGAGCGCGCAAGCAAACGCGGCGCCAGTCATCATCAAACGTAAGAAGGTCGTTGGCGGCGGAGGGCACCATGGCGGTGCCTGGAAAGTTGCCTATGCGGATTTTGTAACCGCAATGATGGCCTTTTTTATGTTGATGTGGCTGCTAAACGCGACAACAGAACAGCAACGCAAAGGTATTGCAGATTATTTTTCTCCGACGATTCCGATCAATCGGGTTTCGGGCGGCGGGAACGGTGCATTTGGCGGTGACAGTATTTTTTCAGAAGAAGCCCTGCCCCAAACGGGCACAGGCGGTACAAACAAACGTATTTCTTCCGAAAACAAATCACGAGGCGATACCGGAACCGGCACAGAAGATGAAAAAACCGCCGAACTTCTCGCAATCGAAGAGGCGTTGATGGGGCGTGGCGGCGAAAGCCAGGTAATGGAAAACGCATTGCGTCATGTCATAACCCGGATCACCGACGAAGGCCTGGTCATCGAGCTATTTGAATTGGACGGCGCGCCCTTGTTTGTTGAGGACAGCAATACACCGACTCAGCTTTTGCGCGACCTCATCGAGATCGTTGCGGCAACATCCCGTGCAATTACCAATAACATCTCTATAGGCGCGCATGTTGCTGCAAATCCTGTGGTTTGGGCACGCAGTCCCGTTTGGGAGAAATCCGCTACCCGCGGAGACATCGTGCGCATGTTACTCGAGGGAGCCAGAGTGCCGCCGCAGCGCATCCAACGTGTCATCGGGCATGCAGATCGCGAACCGGTAATGGAAAACAGGATGGCCCTGCGCAACAATCGGGTCGAGGTTATTCTACTGCGAGAATGAGCATTTCTGTGACAGATCAATACGCCTTGAGGTCATCGTGTGCAAAATCCGGGCTCCCTCAGACTTCTTGGCGCAATGATCAAAATGGATCAACAAATAGCCCGCATTTTATATGTTAGCCCAGCATTAAGTCGGATGAGGCTATGTGTCTGTTCAAGATAATTGAAGCAGCAGAAAGGCGTTTCTGACACATGACTATTTCCTCTTCGCTTAATGCCGGGGTGGCGGGTTTGCAGGCGAATGCAACGCGATTAGCCACCATTTCAGACAATATCTCAAACTCCTCAACCTACGGATACAAACGGGTTGAGACAGACTTTCATTCTCTTGTGATCTCAAGCAGTGGCGGTACCTATTCCGCTGGTGGTGTTCGGGCTGTTTCTGAACGACTGATTGATCAACGAGGTTCATTGGTCTCAACAAGTAACGCGACGGACCTTGCTGTTCGTGGTCGCGGTTTCCTCCCTGTTACTACAGTGTCGGAAGTCGAAGTAGATAATGGTGATCCCACCATGTTCCTCACGACCACTGGGTCATTTCGCACAGACTCAGAAGGATATCTAAGATCATCATCAGATCTGGTGCTCTTGGGCTGGCCTGCTTTGACCGATGGTACAATCCCAACTTTCCCAAGGGATACCGCAGACGGATTAGAACCGGTACAAATCAATGTGAACCAATTCTCAGGTGATCCTACGACAAAGATGACCCTAGGGGTTAACTTGCCTGCGACGGAAACAGATTCAGACGCTGATGGTATTGCCTCAGAATTGTCTATCGAATATTTTGACAACCTTGGTACATCTGAGAGTCTCAATATTGTATTCACGCCAACGGTGCCAGCCACCGGATCGTCCAATACCTGGACAATGTCCGTGTTCGATTCGACCGACCCCGGCACTTCAATCGGAGAGTACACACTAGAGTTTGTCGATGATCGAGTTGACGGTGGTACATTGGCAGCCGTCACTCAACCCGGTGCTATTGGTGGGCCTTATGATCCGCTGACCGGTACCTTTATCATTCAGGTAGAGGGCGGCCCGATCGAAGTTGGCATCGGCCTGATTGGGGACAGCAACGGCATGACCCAATTGTCTGATAACTTCGCGCCAATCTCCATTACCAAAGACGGGTCCCCAGTCGGCAATATGACCAGCGTTGAAGTAGACCAAAACGGGTTTGTTTTCGCATATTTCGATACAGGTATTACAAGAGTGATTTACCAAATCCCACTTGTAGATCTGCCCAACCCCAACGGCATGGTCGCGCTTGACCAACAAACATACCTGCCGTCAGTCGAAAGTGGATCAATCTTCCTTTGGGATGCCAGTGACGGCCCAACTGGCGATGTTGTGTCATTCGCACTGGAGGAATCGAATACCGATGTCGCCAGCGAACTGACCGACATGATCCAAACGCAGCGAGCCTACAGCTCAAACGCTAAGGTTATCCAGACAGTTGATGAGATGTTGCAGGAAACCACGAACATCAAACGTTAACTAAACTTTTGACTACTTAACAATCGGGAATGGAGCACCAAAATGACAATTTCTGGGGCAATATCCAACGCGCTCTCAGGTTTGCGCGCCGCTGGTCGCGGAGCAGAACTGGTGTCGTCCAATATCTCTAACGCACTGACACCCGGCTATAGCCGCCGGGTGTTGGATTTATCCGCCTCGGCTATAACAAGTTCAGGTGGTGTTCAGATTGACGGGATAACCCGCATCTTTGACGCCAGCTTGGCTGCGGACAGACGTTTGGCGGAGGCTGAACAAGTCGCCTCTGAAAACCTCGCAACCTATTATGAACGGTTTGAGCAAATTCTTGGCACGCCAGACCTTGAGGCATCAGTTAGCGGACGTATGTCTGGTTTTGAAAGCTCTCTGATTACCGCCGCCAGCAGACCAGACGCCCCAGAACGTTTGACAGCAGCGGTCCTAGATGCGGGGAGCCTTGCCAATAGCCTACGCGACGCGTCTGACGGAATCCAAGATGCCAGATCCGTTGCAGATCGTACAATCTCGCAACAGCTTGACCAGCTTAATGTCGCTCTGGAACAGGTGGTTGCCTTAAATACACAAATCACAGCCACGCAAGTGCAAGGCGGTGATGTTGCGGCATTACAAGATGCACGACAGGGTGTAATCGACACCATTGGTGTTCTTGTCCCTGTTCGCGATGTGCCACGAGACAACGGGCAAATCGCGCTTTATACGGTAGGCGGCGCGGTGCTGGTTGATGGCACTGCCGCAGAGTTGGAATTCCATTCATCAAATCTGGTCACCCCATATATGTCCGTAGGGGCAGGCACGTTATCCGGCCTGACAATCAACGGCGTCTCGGTTCGAACGGACTCAGAACATGGCGCGCTGCGCGGTGGCGCCATCGGGAGCCAATTTGCCATTCGTGATGAACTGGGCGTAGAGGCGCAAGAACAGATTGACAGCATTGCGCGGGACCTGGTCGAGCGGTTTCAGGATCCAAATGTCGACACCACCCTTGCCGTAGGTGACGCTGGGCTATTTACAGATTCCGGCGGGTTTTTTGATCCAATCAATGAACTTGGACTTTCAAGCAGGCTTGAACTAAATGCGGCTGTTGACCCTGACCAAGGTGGCGAAACTTGGCGCCTACGAGACGGGATCAACGCGGTAACGCCCGGGTCTGTTGGTGATGCAACCTTACTAACCGCGATGTCTGACGTGCTGACAGAAGCGCGTGTCCCTGCAAGTGGTGGTTTTGGAGGCAGCGCATTTGCGGCGATCGATCTTGTCGCCCTTGTTACCTCAGACACCAGCAACCGGGTCAGAATTAGCGAACAAGAATTGTCTTATACCAACGCCAGGCTCACCGAGTTGACCGAACGACAGCTGGCGGATGGTGTCGACAGCGACGCAGAAATCCAACGCCTATTGCTGATCGAACAGGCTTATGCGGCCAACGCACGTATGATCGCCGCAGCAGATGAAATGATGCAAACGATATTGAGGTTGTAACCCATGACAGTGAACAATTTAGGCGACCTTTCGCATTCTTACACGTCACGGCAACGCAATGTCACGCTGCGCCAGGACATCGAGCGGCTTACCAACGAACTTGCCACTGGTACTGTGTCCGATGTGCGTGATGTCTTAGCAGGTAACCACAGTTACCTGACCGATTTGGAGCGGCGTGCTGATATACTCGATAGTTATGACGTTTCAACAACCGAAGCGCGGATCTACACAACTTCAGTGCAAGACGTCTTGGGTGTTGTCGACGATTACAGCAGTGAGCTATCGAGCAATTTGATTGTAGCGGGAACAAGCGCAATTGGCAATTTAAGTAGCGAAACCGCAGCGGCAGCACGACAGTCTTTGGAAAGCATCGTCGGGGTTGTGAACACCAAAACCGCAGGCCGATTTCTCTTTTCCGGTATTCAAACAGATCAAAGACCCCTGCCCGATACAGATACAATCCTCACCGCTTTGCGTACCGCAGTAGCAGGGGCCGCAACACCAGATGATTTGCTGATAGCCGCAAAAGCATGGTTCGACGATCCAGCTGGTTTTGATGCGACCGTTTATCAAGGTGGCGACGTGCCATTGGCCCGTTTCAACCTTTCAGAATCTGACACTGTGACGGTAGATGTGCGGGCAACGGAACCACGATTACGAGAAGTGATTGAACTTGCAGCGGTTGCCGCCATCGCTGGTGACCCGGCATTCGGTTTTGACGAAGAAACTCAGTCTGAACTGTTTCACAAAACCGGTTCGGCCCTTTTGGGCGCCCAAGAAGATCTAATTGCTCTTCGGGCCGGGGTTGGGTTTTCAGAGGCAACAATTGAGAAAGTCTCAGCGCGCAACGCCGCCGAACTGACAAGCATCGAGTTCGCCAAGGCGGCGCTTCTTGAGGTCGACCCGTTTGAAGCCGCAACCCGTTTGGAGGAAGCCCAATTTCAATTACAAAGCCTGTATTCCGTAACCGTGCGAATGTCCCAGCTCTCTTTGGTGAATTTCCTGTGAAGCATTTTTTAAGCGCCCTTCTGGCCATCTTGTTTTCCGTTAACATGACACTCGCCAGTCCCGTTCGGATCAAAGATCTTGTAGATTTTGATGGGGTTCGGGGCAACGATTTGGTCGGCTATGGCCTTGTCGTAGGTTTAAACGGCAGCGGTGATGGGTTGCGCAACGCCCCCTTTACCGAAGACATCATGACGAACATCCTTGAACGTCTGGGCGTCAACGTAACCGGAGAACAGTTTCGCCCGAAAAACGTCGCGGCTGTATTGGTCACCGCAACATTGCCTCCCTTTGCACGGGCAGGCGGGCAAATTGATGTGACAGTATCAGCCATTGGTGACGCCAATAGCCTGATGGGCGGTACATTGGTCATGACCCCGATGAACGCCGCAGACGGCGAAATCTATGCTGTTGCACAAGGGACAATCATTGCAGGTGGCGCCGCAGCAGAAGGAGATGGAGGGCGTGTTGTACAAGGCGTTCCGACCTCTGGCAGCATACCAGCGGGTGCTCGAATTGAACGTGAGATCGAATTTCAGCTGGCGACGCTGAATGATCTGCGCCTTGCCTTAAGAGAGGCCGATTTTACAACCGCCGGACGTATCGAACAGGCAATCAACAACAACTTTGGGCGACCGGTTGCATTGATGTTAGACAGCGGTACCGTTCAATTGGATATCCCAGGCATGCGGATGCGATCAGTCGCACACGCGCTTGGTCGCATTGAAAACATTCAGGTTGAGCCAGAACGTAAGGCGCGGGTTGTCGTGGACCAACGCTCTGGTACCATTGTGATGGGCGAGGATGTCCGCATCTCGCGGGTTGCTGTCAGTCAGGGAAATCTAACTTTACGCATTCAAGAAGCGCCAATTGTTGTTCAACCTAATCCGTTCAGCGATGGGCAAACTGTGGTGGTCCCACGGACAAATGCAGCGATTGAGGAAGAACCCGGCATTGGATTGGCCGAAGTACGCGAGGGAACCTCTCTCTCTGAGGTCATCGCAGGCCTCAACGCATTGGGCGTGTCTCCCCGCGATATGATCGACATTCTAAAGAGCATCAAAGCTGCCGGAGCCTTGCATGCCGAATTCGTGGTACGTTAGCAGCACTAGATGAGCTTGATCTGACGAAACATCAAAGCTGATAACCCCGGCCAAACGCCAATCTTTCTTGCTAAGATCAAAGCAGCAATTGCTGAGGCGCTCAAATTCAAGACGGCCATCACTTGTGCCATGAACAATGCCGTTGGAACCGGAGTAGATAACACAGCGACCCAAGCAAGAGCCATCATCAATGTTGGCAAGAAGATCAGTGGGAACCGAATTTGGGCCGCTCGGAGTATTGGATCAGTCGCGCCAAAAAGCATCGGCCCAGCAGCACCCGCCAACAGCCACAGCAATACCGGCTGGAAAGACAACTCAGATGCACCAATGGCATCAGCGATGTATCGACCAGACGTCAACACACCCAAACTAATTCCACCCCCAACCAGCAGCGTTCCAAGGTTCAACCGTGCCGCCAATCCAATGAACTCCGAGCGATCTTGTAACTCTCTTGCCGACCGCAAGTTTGAAATGGCGCGTGCACCCAAAAGGGCAACTCCGGCCTGAACAACTTCCACCAAAAGGCGGGCAAATAGATAGATCAATGCTTCGGAACCGATCAGTACGCAGGGCATTATCATGAGGTCTGCATACCGCCAAAGTCCCGAACTGAAATCTCTTGCCGGTAAAAAATCTGTAGCCGTCACAAGTCTGTTTTGGAATTGCCGAAACAAGAGCAACAACAGGCAAAGTTGACATAACATAGCGACGGCTAAGGCTACATCGACTGTCAATGTGCCAAATGCCTTTACAGCCATCAATGCACCCGCAATGAAAAAGTGCCGAGTAGAGATGAGCCATCCAACGAAACCATGGGGGTCTGCGCCAAAAATGGTTTTCATGAGGGCCAAAAGAAGGGCCATCCCTAATACCGCCAACATCGCGAACCCCTGACCACGGAAAAACACAAGCAACTGAAAGTTGTGAAGGATCAAGATCAAAATGCAGGCGATCACCCAGAGAAAGAGCACGCGGCCCAACCTGTCAGTAACCGTCGAAAGACACCGTCGAGCAGAACTAGGATATTCAAAGACAGTGCTTATGGTTTCTGCAAGCGCAAGTGTGCCCAACAAAACTAACACATCAGCTGACGATAGGCCTGAAAGCATAACCGTTATGAGGAAAAACCAACCCACACCTTGAACAACGACATGGCCAATACTACCAACCATAAGACGTCCAAACGACCATCTCTTGATATTTCACGTTCAACTCCAACTCCACCCCATTGGTTCATAACAATGGATGTGTATCTGGAACTTTAATCCGTGACGGAAGACTGTCGGCGATTTAATTTAATACTGGTGAAATCGAAGTTTAAAAATAACTACGCACGAGACTACCCGCGATCAAACTCCATCCATCCGCGACAACAAAAAATGCCAATTTAAATGGTAATGAGACAATTGCGGGAGGAACCATCATCATACCCATCGACATCAAGATTGCAGCGACAACAAGATCAATGATCAGAAAAGGGAGAAAAATGAGAAAACCGACCTGAAATGCCCGAGAAATTTCGGACAAAAGAAAGCTGGGCACCAGTACGGAAAGTGGTGCATCAGGCGTCGGTTGTGCTGCGATTGTGTCCGGTCTCAATTCAGCCATCGCAAAAAACGTCTCTGGATCCAGCCGGGCAGCCATAAAGTTTCGGAAGGGTTCCAATGTGCGGACAAATGCGGTTTCAGCGTCTATGGTTTCATTGCTGAGCGGCGAGATCCCGTTCTGCCAAGCTTCAGTGAAAACTGGCTCCATTACAAAATATGTCAAAAACAACGCAAGGCTTACGATGAGCATATTTGGCGGCGATTGTTGCAACCCAATTGCCTGCCGTAAGATCGATAGGACTGTAACAATGAATGGAAAACAGGTGATCATGATGGCCAACCCCGGTGCAAGGCTAAGCACCGTGATCAACGCAAACAACTGTAGTGTCCTGGCGGAAATCGACCCATCGTCACCAAGAGAAACAGAAAACTCCTGCGCCAAAAGCGGGCCAGGAATGGCCCAGAAGGCTGCCGCAAGGAGAGCCGTAAAGGCGAAGCGAACGGTCAAGGATCAGGTTGCAATTGTAGGATTTCCGTAAGGCGTACAACGAGTTGGCCGTTGCTATCATCCTCTTTCTCTTCGAGCATACCGCGCGCGATGAGCCGGTCGCCAACAAATAGTTCTACTGGGTCATCAACGCGGCTGTCGAGTGTCAACAAACCGTTTTCGCCCATGGTTACTAAGTCTCGGATCAGCGGACGGGCCTTCCCTACACAGACGCTAACCTCGATTGGGACAGCGGTGAACGGGTTGGTCATATCAACACTTGAGTTTTGCTGTGGTGTTGGATCATCCATCAGCTTGCTCCTTTTGGTGAACAGCATGGAAGAATGCATCGACTGCATCCGTCACCTGCGCCAGAATCGTATCGAGATTGATTTCCCGTTCTACATTATCGATCCGCAAGAACACTTGAGCATCGCTAAGCGTCGGATCCGATGTGATGGAGAACGGGATTTCAGTTTGATCTTCCAACAGCGCTGCAATTGTCGCATGCCCTTCGGCTGAAACGGCCAGTTCGAGCAGACCATCGGTTTGGTTTTCGACCAACATGTTGATCTCATTCACTATGTGCGCACCAAGTGTCTTTTGAATTGCAACTGGCAAGACGGATTTGATCAAGCGTAGCATCAATGGCTGCATGCCTGCCGTCAATTTAGAGTAGGCCTCGTGATAGGTGAACGACATGTCTTGCAACTGTTGCAAAATATCTGCTCTCAACTGCGTGTCTTCAGCATTTTGCGCTTTGGCGGCGTCATCCCAGCCCGCCTTGTAGCCCCCTTCGAAGGACGATAATTTCGCATCTTCCACATCTTCCTCTAGGAAATGCGTCAAGGTGGCGCCAACGTTCTTGAAAGCGCTTAAATCGCTGTAAAGATGGGACATAGAGGTCATGCATTTTCTTCCTTATCTTCGAGCCAATTGCGTAGAATCTCGACCGTTTCATCCTGCCGTTCACCAATCAAATTGCGCAGCCGATCAACGGGATCATCTCCTCCGCCGCCCATCATGGGCAGATCAGGAAGCGGTTCTAATCCGCCACCAAGATCACCACTCAAATCTAGCGCGGGGGGGAGATCGAAACTTCCGGCCTCACTTATTTCACCATCCAAGGCACTTCCTTCCTCCCCGCTGCCATCAGCAGGAAGCAATGCCGGAATATCCGCCTCCCCGCTGTTTGTCGGCCGGGATAAGACTGGGCGCACCACAAACAGCCCCAAAATTAATGTCACCAGACCAAGGATCGCCATCTGGATTGCCGACATTAAGTCGATGTCTAACCCAGCGAGAAACGACGTTTCGGCCAATGTGCCAGTTGGCGAAACGGATAACAGCGCCATAGACTTGATGGTAATGATATCACCGCGGGATTCATCAAACCCAACAGCGGAGGAAACAAGCTCTCGCATCGCCGCGATCTCAGCCTCTTCTCGGGGCGCGGCGACCTGCTCGCCTTGTTCATTTGTGATGACGGGTTCATTGACCAGCACAGCAACTGTGACCCGCTTGATCGCGCCAGGTGTGCGTACAATTTCACGCTCGGTCTCAGAAACTTCGTAATTTACACGTTCGCGGGTTTCACTATTTTGCGAAGACGAACTATCACTCCCGCCACCGCCTTCTTGATCTGGCAAATTACTCGCCACGGTGACGTCGCCGCCGCCCGCATCTTGCGAATTACCTGTCCGTTCTTCGGTATCGGTGCTGATTGCGACCCGACCTTCTGGATCAAAGCGGCGTTCACGGATAGCTTCACTTTCAGTGACGGTATCGACGCTGACTTCGACCACCGCATTCCCAAAGCCAACCCGTGCTTCCAGCAATCGTTGAACACGATCACGCAACACTTGCGAAATATCATCACCGCCAATTGCAGGGGCCACGTCATCCGTTTGCCCCACCAACGCTCCATTTGCGTCGATCACAGCAACATCTTCCGGCGCTAACCCTGCCACTGCTGATGCGACCAAAAAGCGTACCGCCTTGGCCTGTGCTGAGCTTACCGAGCCACCATTTGGTGTCAGTGACACAGAAGCTTTTGGTGTCACGCCCCGCTGAAATGGGTTGGAGCCGGTACTGGCGATGTGAACCCTTGCCATCGCAATCTGCGGGTTGGCAACGATGGTGCGTGCCAATTCCCCTTCTTTTGCGCGCCAATAAGCGGCATCAAACATCTGTGATGTTGTTCCAAAACCCGTGAGGTTATCCAAAAGTTCGTACCCACGGTTGCTATTTGCCGGGAGTCCTTCGCTTGCCAAAGTTAGCCGCAATTGGTCACGTTCCTGCGAATCAACAAAGATCGATCCCCCCCGAACATCAAATGCCACACCACGTTGTTCCAAGGCCCGGACGACATCCCCTGCGGCCCCATTTTCCAACCCTGCATAGAGCAAAGTCATACTAGGTGCTGTTGCCAAACGGGACATCGTAATTACGGCAAAAAACATTGCCGCCGTTGCGAATATCACGATGATTTGCCGGCGCAGTTCAAGCTGCATCCAGACTTTCAGTAATTGCTGCACAATCGCCTCCGTCACACCCAACCTTCTGTCGGGATTGAGCCAATTGATGAACGATCCACCTTAACATTCGGTTAGTGCAATCAAGGCTATAAGCGTTTTCAGATCAGCATTGGAAATCAAATGTCAGAAGAAGAAACCGAAGCAGTAGAAGAGTCTCCGAAGGCGTCGAAACTCCCCATGATCATTGGTCTGGTTCTCGCACTTGTTGGTGGTGGCGGGGGGTTTTATGCGAGTTGGAGCGGCTTGATATTGAGCACCGAATCAGCCGAGCATGAAGACGAACAAGAAACAGTCAAAGTTACCGGGCCCGATGTCGCTTACGTGGAAGTAGATCCACTGGTCATTTCTTTGCGCGCGCCAGCGAATTCGCAGCATTTAAAATTCAGAGCTAATTTGGAAGTGCCATCGGAGGCGCAAGAAGACGTCGTGAAATTGTTGCCTCGTGTGGTTGACGTTTTGAACAGCTACTTAAGAGCAATAGAACCCAGCGATCTTGATGATCCGTCCGCTCTGACCCGGCTTCGCGCACAAATGCTCCGGCGTGTGCAAGTCGTAACTGGAAATGGCATGGTCAATGATCTGCTGATTATGGAATTTGTACTGACTTAAAGGGGCTGACATGGAACTCATCGCAGATATTTTTCTGGCCGCTGGCGCACTTGGTGCTGGCTTTTATTGTTTTGTTCTTGGTCGTCGCCTGAACCGTTTCAACGACCTTGAGAAAGGAGTAGGTGGAGCGGTTGCCGTCCTCTCCGCCCAGGTAGACGATTTAACAAAAACACTAGAAGCTGCCCAAACCTCAGCCAAGCAGTCCGCAAAAACGCTAACTGATTTGGTGGACAGGTCAGAAGATTCGGCGCGTAAGTTAGAACTCCAAATGGCTTCGTTGCATGACTTGCCTGAAGCGACTTCTGATGTGCCCGAAACACCTCCTTCCACTGAAACCCAACCGGTTTCAGCTGAATCGAATCCTCCTCAACAAAAATCTCCGCCGGAAGTTGTGGACGGCCCGATGTTTGTCCGGCGACGTGAACAAACCGGAGCGCATTGATATGGCTAAGAAACAAAAACGTCGCACAGGGCGCGGTGCTATTTTGATAATGGCATTGATGCTGACCTCTTCTGCCATTCTCCGGATTGTCGCGGGCCCGGCTGAGGCGGTTGCCGAAGCTCTGGCAAAGCCCGAAGATGCCGAAATGGCAATGAAGACGTCTATGGCCGAAGACACACTTGAGGGTGGCTCAAATGCGGCTACACAGGCACAAGAGCCCCCAACGATCAATCGTACAGAGATAGGTGATCTACTCACCGCACTCAAAGAGCGAGAAAAGCGTGTAATTGAACGTGAAAAGCAATTGGAGATGCGGGGTAAGGCGCTGGCCGTTGCAGATATTGAGATTACAAAGCGGCTAGAGACCTTAGAAATAGCCGAAGCAAATTTACGCGCAACCTTGTCGTTGGCGGATGGCGCAGCAGAAGACGATCTTGCGCGGCTAACTACGGTTTATGAAAGCATGAAACCCAAAGATGCAGCCGCATTATTTGAAACCATGGAGCCAGACTTTGCCGCCGGATTCCTCGGCCGTATGCGGCCAGATGCAGCCGCATCTGTCATGGCAGGCCTTTCGCCGGACGTTGCTTATTCTATTAGCGTTATTTTGGCAGGTCGAAATGCAAATGTGCCAAAAAGCTAGGGCATCATGATACTTTCTTAACGCATGTTTGAGAGTGTTACAGCAACCAAAACAGCATTGGAATCCGCATGATAGGCATAATTGGCATAATCACAATTTTTGTCATGGTTTTTGGTGGCTACCTGGCTGCCGGCGGCAAGATGGGGATCATACTTAAGTCCCTGCCGTTCGAAATGACCATGATCGGCGGTGCGGCTTTGGGCGCATTCTTGATTAGTAATGATGGCCCCGCAATCAAACACACTGTCAAAGATGTCGGCAAGGTATTCAAAGGCCCAAAATGGTCAAACGACGACTACCGGGATCTACTTTGCTTACTTTTTGAATTGGTTCGCTTGGCTCGTCAAAATCCCGTCGCCATTGAAGAGCACATCGAAGCACCGAACGATTCATCCATTTTTTCGAAGTATCCAAAGATTTTAAGTGACAAAGAAGCAGTTGCTTTGATTTGCGATACGATGCGGTCTGCTTCAATGAACTATGATGATCCTCATCAGGTCGAAGAAGTTTTGGAAAAGCGGATGGAAGCAAATGCACATCACGCCATGCACTCCAGCCATGCCTTGCAGACCGTCGCAGATGGTTTGCCTGCCCTCGGTATTGTTGCGGCTGTTTTGGGCGTTATCAAAACGATGGCATCTATCGATCAGCCGCCCGAAGTTCTTGGTAAACTGATTGGTGGCGCCTTGGTAGGCACGTTTCTCGGCGTCTTCCTCGCATATGGTCTGGTAGGTCCATTTGCAGCGAAAGTCAAAGATGTGACCGAAGATGAAGCGCATTTCTATCAACTCATCCGAGAGGTGTTGGTCGCGAACCTTCACAATCATGCCACGAACATCTGTATCGAAGTTGGTCGCCAAAATACTCCTTCGCACCATCGTCCAAGCTACTCTGATTTGGAAGAAGCATTAAAATCGATCAAACAAGAGGCGGCATGACCGATGCGTTTTTTCCTGTCTGCGGCCATTTTGGGATGTATTCCAGTTGGAGTTCTGGCTCAAAATGCAATCGTTCGCTCAGGTGAACATGTTGGGTTCACACGTCTTGTTGCTCCGATCCCGTCAGGTGCGGAATGGAGCGTTGTACAGACCAACCGGGAAGTCAAATTTGAATCATCTGATATCGCAACTGAGTTTGATGTTTCAGATGTCTTCAACCTTATTCCTCGGGATCGCGTAAGTAGCATCGTTGCCAATGAAGATGGCTTTGTCATTCAACTCGCTTGTGATTGCAACGTGTCGCCTTTTTTGGCTACAGATGGGTTTATCGCGATCGACATCGCTTCTCCGGGCGTGACCCGCCCTTTTCCCTTTGTTCCAGTTCAACAGGATGTAGCAGAAGCCGAGGTTATCGAAGTTGATCAAAGAACCGAAGAGGAATTACCAACACCCTTGCAACCCAATATTGTTGCAAAGGCTAAACCGACTATTGAACTGCCAATCACCATACAGCCAGAGCCTCTTGAGCTAACGCAACAGCCCGTCCCGCTTGGTATTCCCGATTTGGCGCGAACACCCTTGAGTGAAAAAGAGCAGCAGTCTCTAACCGATGTTCAGGAACAACTGGCTCGGGAATTGGGAATTGCGGCAACACGCGGACTATTGACTCCAAAACCCGGCGTGAACCTTCCTTCTTTCGCGCGACCACAGATTGACACGAGCGTCTTGGAAGCAGAATCGGCAGCTGTTCCTACCGAAGTTGAGGATGATCAAACGAATCCCAACAACAATTTACGAATTACCTCTAGCCTAGATTTTCCCAGAGTTTCTATCCCCGCAAATGTTGAACAGACACTAACCGGAGTTACTTGCCCGGCCGATGTTGAATTTGACATCAGCGATTGGGCGGATGACCGAACGTTTGACCAACAAACAGGTGAGGCTAGACTGACGCTTTATGGAGAATTTGATCGATTGAATCATGACGCTGCCAAAAACCTAGCTCAAATGTACGTGCATTTCGGCTTTGGTGCGGAAGCGCTTCAAATTTTAGCTCTGGATCCTGAACTGGCGGCACAAGAGGCATGGATTAGAGATATCGCGCAAATCATGGAAACAGGTCATGCACCTGATGGAAGTCTGTTGCCCGGATTGTTAGATTGTGACACCGATGCGTCACTTTGGGCTATCCTCGCTCTAAACGACATTGCAGGTATTTCAAATATCGATGCAAGTGCTGCCTTGCGCGCCTTGGATAAGCTCCCTTTGCATTTGCGGAAATTTTTAGCCCCAGCCCTCAGCCGGAAATTGCTTTCCTTGGGAAATGCAGATGCCGCAACTTTAGCTTTACGTAATCTACAGCGCCGGTCAGATACACTGCCCCATACCGCAAAACTTGCCCAAGCTGAGATTGCGATAGATGAAGGGGATATCGAGCAAGCAACCGACGGATTGCAAGATGTTGTTGATGACAACGCGGAACAATCCCCCGAAGCATTGATCGCATTGGTTCAAACTCAATTGGATGATGGCCAGCCCATTGATCCGGACACTGCGGGATTGGTTGAGGCATACGCAAAAGAGCTCAGAGACAGTGAGTGGGGTCCAGGGCTACGAAGGGCACATGTTTTGGCACTTGCCCGATCATTGCAGTTTGACAGCGCCTTTGAAGCGATGGAAGAACTTGGCGGCGTTTCCGAAGAGGAGGAGGCCGTTGCATTACGCCTTCGTTTGACCGAAGAATTAACGGACGCTGCCGCAGATGTTGTTTTTCTTGATCATATCTTTGACCTGCCAATGCAGGATATCAAACGACTGCCACATAGATCAGTGTTTCGCATTTCTTCTCGATTGTTCGATCTTGGGTTCGCGAAACAAGCAAAAAATGTTGCCGAGACCATTCCGGCAAATCCACTCCACGAACCCAGACAGATGTTAATCGCCCGTGCGGGAATTGCACTGGAACAGCCCCAACAGGTGCTCGCCGCTTTGCAAGATATGACCGGCGACGAAGTCGACTTATTACGCGCCCAGGCGAAGCAAATCGCAGGTGATCACGCAGAAGCACACGCGATTTTTCAACGGGTAAATCGGTCAGAAGATGCAGAGCAATCTGCTTGGCTTGCGGAGGAATGGGTAACGTTAACAGCAACAGATAGCCCGATTTTCGGCCCCATAGTCAACTTGTCTGAAACGGAAATTTCTCCGTCTGGCTCATCAAATGGCATGTTGGCAAGAAGTTCCGACGCACTCGCTGAAAGCGAGACAGCGCGCCAAATTCTCTTGGATCTTCTTAACGCTCCGGAGCTCGATATCGAGTCCACAGAAACATCGGAATAATTCAACAGAGTGCTGGTGGTTGGTTACCTAAAATCAACCGAAACATATTAGGCAAGATACATCACAGAATGTGATTTTGGAGATGTAGAATGCATAGGTACCGGCAACTCAATTTGAGTTGGTTCAATCGATTTGTCTCCGTCTTTTTTTGGAAAATACTGATTTCTTCGCCCCTTTGGGCTGGCAGTACGGCAGATATCACTTGTGACCACGCAGCCAAGCAAGCCGCATCGGAATTTAAAATACCCTTAGAGGTATTTGGAATTGTAAGGCACATTGGCCAAGCATCAAAAACTACAGAACAGATTCAGATTTGGCCGTGGACGGTCAGCATCAAAGGGCAGCGAATTTGGTTCGATACAGAGATCCAAGCGCAGGCGTATATCTTCAAGCATTTTCGTCAAGGAGAGCGCGCCTTTGACATAGGGTGTTTTCAGCTCAGCTTTGAACAACACAGCAGCCATTTTAACGCAATCGAAGATATGTTCGATCCGTTTGAAAATGCTCAGGTTTTTGCAAAAAGCTTAATTGCTCTTCGGAATAAGCATGGCAATTGGATCTACGCATTGGCGGTTTTTCATTCATCCAAAAGTCGCCACAAACAAAAGTATGTCAGCCGATATGCCAACATGCGCCCGTCTCGACCCGAAATAACTACTGTTTCACCAGTGACCGATTTTGAGCGGTTCCCCCCAGTATTTGGTGTGACTGAAGCGAACCCAAGAATTGGCAACCATTTCGACCAAATGGTCGCTTATTGGCAGGGAGAATAGAAGTTGGATCAATTTTCGTTTGGGTCAAAATTCAACCCCACAATTTTACTAGCTGTTGCGTTGATGGCAATCATCGTGATGATGATCCTTCCCATGCCTTCTTGGGTTCTCGACACAGGTCTTGCCTTGTCTTTCGCTTTGGCAATTTTGATATTTACTGTAACTCTCTTTGTCGAGCGGCCATTAGACTTCTCAGCCTTCCCGACAATTCTCTTGGCATCGTTAATGCTACGTTTGTCATTGAACGTCGCGTCAACAAAATTGATCATTGGCCAAGGTCATACAGGTACCAATGCGGCGGGAGACGTGATCGAGAGTTTTGCCCAATTCGTCATGGGAGGCTCCGTTTTTCTGGGGCTAGTGGTCTTCTGCGTTCTGCTAATCGTCAACTTTATGGTGATCAACAAAGGCGCAACCCGCATGGCAGAGGTCGGAGCGCGTTTTGCACTCGACGGAATGCCCGGCAAACAAATGGCGATCGACAGTGATATGTCCGCTGGGGCGATTACACATGAAGAAGCACGCGAACGGCGGGAGCGCGAACAGCAAGAGACTACGTTTTTTGGTTCGCTCGACGGTGCGTCAAAATTTGTAAAAGGCGATGCAGTTGCGGGTTTGCTGATTACCCTTTTGAACCTTGTAGCCGGTTTGGTGATGGGCATTATTGTTCAAGGAATGCCAATCGGAACGGCGTTTGAAACCTACGCAATTTTGACCGTAGGCGATGGTTTGGTTTCACAAATTCCCGCTGTGATCATTTCTATTGCGTCGGCCTTGCTACTGGCGCGCGGCGGCACGCACGGTGCAACTGATCTCGCGGTCTTTGACCAGTTGGGCAAACATCCATCAGCACTTGCAACTGTGGCTGTGCTCATGGTCGCCTTCGGTCTATTTCCCGGGCTGCCTTTCTTGCCCTTTACTTTCGGAGGTGGGCTGCTCGCGATATCTGCATTCTACCTTTACCGAAACGCAAAACGCGAAACCACCGAAGTACCATTGGAAGAAGCCGAAAAAATATTGCCACCGACTAAATCCATGGGCGACATCCTTGAGCTCGACGACGTTCATGTCGAATTTGCTCCTGACCTGGTCAATATGGTTTTGGATCCCGCCAACGGTCTAGATCCACGGATTTCCAAAATGCGGACCCATGTGGCAACTGTATTTGGGCTAATCCTTCCAGAAATCCGACTGACAGATAATGCCGCTTTGAGTTTAGGGACCTATGTCATCCGCATTCAAGGTGTAGAGCAGGCCCGAGCAGAATTGAACCCCGATCAAGTCCTCGCGCTGGCTCCAGAAGATCGAAGCGCCTTGCCGGATGGCACTGACACGACCGAACCAGTCTATGGCGCACCTGCCCGCTGGATCAACACCAAGGATCAGGAAACTGCGGCATTGGGAGGGGTCACCTTGGTCACACCGACCGAAATTCTCGCCACGCATCTATTGGAGGTCGTAAAGAACAACTTCAGCAGGCTTTTGACGCTCAAATCTCTGCGGCGAACATTGCACGAACTGACGAGCGTCAGCAATCCTGCAAGAGCTGAAGCAAATCGTAAGCTAATGGATGAAATGATCCCTGATAAAGTGCCAATAGATATTCTGCATTCGGTTCTTCGCCTGTTGCTTGATGAACAAGTCTCGATCCGGAATTTGCCACTTATTCTCGAAGCTGCAGCAGAAGCACGCGGAATGAACGCCCAGCCTGAGGCTATCTGCGAACATGTGCGCCAGCGTTTGGGCTTCCAACTGGTTGCGGAAATGCGCCGGGGTGATGGGACTTTGCCTTTGGTACAATTAGCACCCGAATGGGAAGAAACCTTCAGCACTTACCAGATAGAAGGAGAACGAGGAATAGACGTGGCACTCCCGCCGGAACTCTTTAACCAATTGGCTGAGCGGGCATCTGAAAAATTAAACGACGCAGGACAGAATGGCGTTTACCCCGCACTTGTAACGAACACCAGGCGCCGACGCTTCTTGCGCACCGTGATGCGGGCCAAAGGCATATCCAACCCTGTCTTATCTTTTGAAGAAATCGGTCTTGATGCAAGCCCGTCTTTGGTTGGTGTCATCGCAGCATGACCGCCGTATTGGCAGAGTTGATGCAGATTACGAATGCGTATTTGTGGCATGGAATCGCAGTATTTTTCCGGGTCGGGGCATTGGTCACATTGCTCCCTGTTTTTGGGGAACGCACCGTCCCTGCACGGGTCAAATTGATAATCATCCTTGCTTTTGTGATGATCGTGGCACCTGCGGTACCTCAAGGGACCTTTACCCCGGGCATTGATTCTATGGCGGTTCTGATATTCACCGAAACATTGGTTGGCTTGGTCCTTGGAATAGGCATCCGACTTTTTATTCTTGGGCTACAAACTGCGGGCTCCATTGCGGCCCAGTCGACTTCATTATCCCAGATTCTAGGCGGAGCGGCCGTCGACCCATTGCCCGCAATCGGCTACATACTCATTATCGGTGGGCTTGCGTTGGCTGTGATGTCAGGATTACACATCAAGGCCGCATTGCTGCTTATCGTCTCTTATGACCTGATGCCAATGGGTCGATTGCTCCCCGGATCTGTTTTGTCGCAATGGGGGGTCGCACGGATAGTAGAAGTCTTTGCATTGGCCTTCACTCTTGCTGCACCCTTTGTCATTCTCTCGGTGATCTACAATCTAGCTCTTGGTGCGATCAACAAAGCAATGCCACAGTTGATGGTCGCTTTTGTGGGCGCCCCCGTCATCACCGCGGGAGGCCTCCTTGTGTTGCTATTGGCCGGACCCTTTATGCTTGAGCATTGGCTGAACGCCTTGGAAACGTTCATGGCTAATCCCTACCGGACGACCCCATGAGCATGCAGGAAGATCCAAGCGCAAAGACCTTTGATGCAACTCCGCAGAAACTGCTTGAGGCAAGAAAAAAAGGGGAAGTTGCGAAATCAACGGACCTGATGACCGCTGCAGGCTACGCCGGTTTGCTAATCGCCCTCCTTATGGCCGGCGCTTCTGGTATCAAAACGGCTGGCACTGCCCTCATGGTAATGGTGGACCAGCCGGCCACTCTTGCCCCCTTGTTTTTCGAGGGGTCAGGGCAAATTCCTTTTGCCAGTCTTTTTTGGCCTGTTTTTATGGGTTTAGGCCCATTTTTTGCGATGCCTGCTGTCGGTGTCATCCTTGCAATTGTTGCGCAGCGGGCATTGATTTTTGCGCCAAGTAAACTGGAACCAAAGCTCTCGCGCATTTCACTGATTTCAAACGCAAAGAACAAATTCGGGCGATCTGGCCTATTCGAATGGGCCAAAAGTTTCGTCAAATTGCTCATCTATTCAGTTGTTGTGGCCATCTTTATAACGATCCGCATGCCCGAAATGATTGCGGCGTTGCAAACCGGGCCCCACCTTGTGCTGTCCTTACTGTCGGAACTTTGTCTTACCTTCCTGTTCACGGTTGTCCTGATCTCAGCTTCGATTGGGATCGTTGATGCGATTTGGCAGCATTTTGAACATCTTCGAAAAAATCGAATGTCCCACAAGGAAATCCTTGATGAAACAAAGAACAGTGAAGGCGATCCACATCTAAAACAAGAACGTCGCCAGCGCGCCATGGCGGTTTCTCAGAATCAAATGATGGCTGAAGTCCCTAAGGCGGATGTCGTTATCGTCAATCCAACACATTACGCAGTCGCATTGAAATGGAGCCGCGCCCCTGGTGAAGCCCCCGAGTGCGTAGCAAAGGGTGTAGATGAAATCGCAAAGGCTATTCGCGAAGCTGCACAATCGGCGGGCGTTCCAATTCACAGCGACCCACCAACGGCGCGATCGCTGCATGCAACAACTGAAATTGGTGAACAGATACCGCCGGATTTCTATCGCGCTGTGGCCGCTGCTATTCGATTTTCTGAAACCATGCGTCAAAAGGCAAAGTCACAAATATGAAAAATTCAGACGATCTACCGCGCCTTCTTGAAATCAGCCAAACACGGTATGATCAACAGCGTCAGGCTTTTGCCCTAATCGTACAAGAAGAGAATCGTCTGCGCGCAGAGTTGGAAAAGTTGAAGGGTTTGGATCAGGTAGGCAGCTCTGATCCACATGAGATGATCAAAATGAAATCCCTTGGTGCGGACGTTCTATGGCAGAGTTGGCTTGCCCGGTCACGCACAACATTGAACATTCAACTTGCACGTACGCTTGCTTTGAAAGCGCACGAACAAGACAAAGTGAGGCATGTCTTTGGAAAAGTCACCGCTTTGGAGAGCCTTATCGCGACCAACATGGCCTCTCGCCAAAAGAAGGCAAGGCAAGCCATCATCGGTCGGGCAATTGATCATGCGCTCTTTGAAAAATCGTCCAACGCTCAATAATCTTGCCGGGCGATTTCAAGGATCAAGACATCATTTAATACGTCTGCCCCCAGTTCTTTTTGACCCGCTTCCCGCAACGCGTTGCGTAAGACTGCAAGATTGTTGGCAGAGGTGAAAGCTCCATCAAACCCACCAATATTTGCGTGGTCAAAAAGCACCTGAAGGAAACTGTCGCGCAATTTGGGTTCGCGCCGAAAGACGGCATCATTGCCACCTTCTGGCACCTCAATGCTCAATGACATCACCACCAACGCCGCAACCGCTGTGTCCTTTACGATCGGGACAACAAATTGATTGCTAAGCTTAACGTAATCCATCTCTGGCGCTGGATTGTCTGGACCATACGCTTCTTTTTCTTCAATGACTTCTTCTTCCTCGGCATGTTCAGCCTCTGCTGCTATTTCTTCTGGCTCAGGTGCTGGGCGCAAGAATATGCCTGCACCAACACCTGCTCCGGAACCAACCAGCAACAAGACAATCGGAAGGATTTTTTTCAGCATTTTATCTTCCTTAGAATGGCAATATGACGTCTAAAATTTGCTGCCCGTAGCGTGGTTGCTGCACATCTGTAATCTGCCCGCGACCACCATAAGACACCCGCGCTGACGCAATCTTGTCATAGGTTATTTCGTTTTGTCGGGAAATATCTGCAGGTCGCACATATCCTGTAACCAGAAGTTCACGCAGTTCGAAATTCACGCGTAGCTCCTGCGTGCCGGAAATGGACAAAACCCCATTAGGCAAAACATCGACAACAGTTGCAGCGACCCTTAGGGTTAGCTTTTCATTGCGTTTGACAGACCCATCACCCGAAGATGAACTTCCCGAATTGATACCGACCAAACTGTCCGTTGTTGCGCCGTCTGGCAATCTGTTCTCGAGACGCTGCGGCAGACCGACGAAATCAGGTACGCTCAGGTTTTCAGACCCGCTCCTTGATCGATCCGACGCATTGGAAATCTCTGCGCGTTCGTCAATCTCAATCACAACTGTCAGGATATCGCCCCGTTGCATTGCCCGCCTGTCACCAAGCAGGGACTGCCTTGTCCCTGACCAAAGTGAGGCTCGATCAACATCCCGCGTTTCCTCCACCCGCAAGGGTAACCCAGGACTTATCATCGCGGAATGATCTGCTGTCTCCATTGCTGGCGTGAATTTTGGCGGTTTTCCGATCTCTTCAACACTTGTGCAACCGGCTACGGCTCCCACGCTGAACAAGATAGCGAATAGATGTTTCATCAGGGGGCTCCTAAGGGCTGACATGGATACTTCCGTCGGCCTGCACCTGGCCAAAAACAGTTGTGCGAGAAGAAAGATTCATAATCCGCACGCGATCTCCCTCAGCTCCGCGCTCAAGCGCGCGCCCTTCTGTCGTGATCTCAAGGCCATTTGAAAAAAATGCCAATCGGACCACTTGATTGCGCGCTACCAAGGCCGGGGGACCGACATCATCAATACCGATCACGCGACCAGGGTATAGAACCACACGAGCCTCCTGCCCGATTACATCGGCCAAGCGGGCATATCCTCCTTGAACGGCGAGAGTTCGCAGTGTCACGTCTTCTGCCGCGATAAGAGCATTTGCTCGGATCGTACGAGTCGGCACGACACTTTCGGCTCCAAGAGGTCCGGCGATCAGAATAAGAAGGAAAACGCGCCACATCATCAACGGACCTGCGTCGTAGCGCCCATCATTTGATCAGCGGCGGAAATAACTTTCGCATTCATCTCATAACCCCGCTGTGCCTCGATCAATTCAGTAATCTCTCGAACCGCATCAACGGAACTGTCTTCAAGGTATCCTTGGCGCATCGTTCCCAAACCATCGACACCCGGGGTCGAAACAACTGGCGGACCCGAAGCTTCGGTCTCTGCAAACAAATTGCTTCCCAGTGCTTCAAGTCCTTTTGCATTGGTGAAACCCGTTAGATTAAATTGTCCCAAAAGTTGCCCATCAGCGGTTTCGTCGAAATAGGCATAAACTTCGCCCTCACCGTTAATTGAAATGTTTAACGCGTCCTGAGGGATCACAATTTCTGGTGCGACAGCATAGCCATCGGAAGTAACGATTAATCCTTCGCCTGTGCGCTTGAGCCCGCCATCCCGGGTATAGGCCGCTTGGCCACTGGGCAACGTCACTTCTAGGAAACCTTGCCCATCAATAGCGACGTCTAGATCACCACCCGTGGCCGATAACCCACCTTGCGCCAGATGGATGGAAACCGCAGCCGGTCGCACCCCAAGACCAAGCTGTACACCGGTCGGCAATACCGTCCCATCCGAGGCGTTGATTGCGCCTGCACGAGACAGCTGTTGATAATGCAAATCCGCAAATTCAGCGCGACGCGCATTATATCCCGTTGTTGACATATTCGACAGGTTGTTTGAGATCGTCTCAACCCGCATTTGTTGGGCCAACATGCCTGTAGCAGCAATTTTTAGAGCACGCATTTGTGTCTCCTTTTGGTTAAGTCATCAAGGATTTCATCGCTGTACGGACCCGCTCGTCTTCGGTCTCAAGAAAACTTTGACCAAGTTCATAGGCGCGTTGCACCTCGATCATTCGGGCAAGCTGATAAACCGCATTCACATTGGAGTTTTCTACAAAACCTTGCAGTACACGCGCTGTTTCAGAAGGTTCAATACCGCCGTCCGCACGAAACATCACGCCGTCTTCCCGCAGCATATTTTCAGGGTCCAATGGCCGAACCACACCGATTTGCCCAAGGGGCGTACCATCAGCGCTAAGTGTTCCGTCCGGCGAAATCGCAATGTCCGCACCTTGAGGGACAAAGACCGGTGCCCCCCCTGCGTCAAGCACAGGAAATCCATCGTAAGTCACAAGGTCACCATTCGCGCTGGGCGAAAATGCACCAGCTCGAGTTAGTCGTTCCCCCCTTGGTGTTTCAATCAGAAAATATCCGTCACCTTCAATTGCCAGATCAAAAGTACCGGCAGTCTTAGTCAGAGCGCCTTGTTCAAACGACGTATTGTGCACATTGCCCTGGCCAATAGATACCGATGGTCCCTGATCAACCGATTGCACATACTCCGAAAAGATCAACCCTTCGGCGCGATACCCTGTGGTTGCAGCATTTGCGATGTTATTTGCAACGATCTGCATTTCTCGGGCCAACCCTGATTGGCGGCTTAGAGTTGTATATCCAGCGTGTTCCAAATCAACCTCCTATGACCAACGGTATGATACGGTCGTGAAAAAATGAGATTAGCGTTTGCGTCATGAACCCCATGGAAAGCCAAAACACCGCAGCGATTGCCGCCAGTTTTGGCACGAATGTCAGAGTCATCTCTTGAATTGAGGTCAATGCCTGTACCAACCCAATAGATACACCGGCCACCAACGCCACGGTCAGAATAGGGAGCGAAATGGACAACGCCACCCACAATCCTTGTCTCATCGTGTCGAAAAAGATGATTTCATTGAGCACTAGACGGGCATCCGCAAGATTTCCTGATAGGCTTCGACAACTTTGTTACGAACCGTTACTGCGGTTTCGACGACAAGTTCCGTTTGTGCCAATGCAGTCACCAAGGAATGAGGATCGGCGTCTCCGATCATTGCTGATGTTGCTGTCTGCTCACCTTCAGCAAGAGTGGTGGCAAAATCGGTAAACGCTGTTTTTACAACGTTCAACGCATCCGGGTTTTCTACCGGGTCCGTTGCAGGTTTTGCGTCTGCATAGCGTTGCGCTACGGATAGTCCTCTGATCTCCATTCTAGATCTCCTTTCATTTACGTCAGTTTTTGGTTATTTTATCGCCGCAGCAGGTCCATCAAGCCCGAAGACATCTTTCGGGTTTGCTCAAAAACCTTGAGGTTCGCCTCATAGCTACGCTGTGCTTCGCGGGCGTCTGCCAATTCAATCAACAAATCGACATTTGACCCGTCATAGTTTCCGGTTTCATCAGCCAGCGGGTGCGTCGGATCATAAATTTTCTCCAACTCGCTCCGATCCAAACGGACACGTCCGGGCTCAACCATTGATACGCCATCTTGGGCACGCATCGTCGTTTCAAAAGGGATGGTTTTGCGCCGGTACCCGGGTGTATCCGCATTTGAAATATTCTCAGACAAATGTCGCAGCCTTGCCGCTTGGGCCTTCAAACCGCTTGAAGAGACGCTGAGTGCTTTTGAAAATTCGCTCATGATATGTTCCTTAGCTGGACCGCAGGGTGCTACGCAGGACGCTGATGCCATTTTTGTAAATGGCTAGCGCGCGGTCGTGTTGCCGTTTGGCCCCGACTGATTTCAACATTTCCGTTTCAATGGACACCTGATTGCCGTTCGGCGTGGCTTGGTCCTTCATTTCGACAGCGGCTGGCAATGTGTCGTCACCCATTTTGCCAAACAGGTGTTTTGCGCGTGTAGCACGAAGGTTGGCATGGGTTTCGGTAGGGACATATGTGGACTGAAAGTCCATTACATCGCGGGCGATATATCCCGGTGTGTCGGCATTCGCGACATTCTCCGCAACAACTGCCTGACGTTGGCCAGCGTGCCGGGCCATAGCGGATGACATCCGAAAGACATCTAAATTTTCAAACATCGGGGTTTCTCCCTCGAGCAATTTCAATCATGGCTTAACCCCGATTCCTTTAGAAAGGGTGAGCAGTCGAAAAAGGAATCCCATGTCATTGACCTCATCCCCGTCACGTCACCTCGACGGACTTCATGCCCACCTTGATGCATTAACCCCGATCCGTCCGGTGGGCCGGGTTAGTCAGGTTCGGGCTGGTGTGATCAACATTTCTGGATTGGATAGCGGAACGGTCCGCATCGGTGATCGAATAAATGTCACGCGAGCCGCGCGGGGGGCTTTGGCTTGTGAAGTTGTGCAGCTCAACGGCGACGCTGTTGTCGCCCTCCCCGAGGAATCGCCCGAAGGCGTTGCGCTAAATGACCGTGCGACACTCTCACCCGAAGTTTCGGTGGCCCCATCTGACCTTTGGCTTGGTCGTATTATTGACGCATCCGGGAAACCGCTGGATGGCAAGCCCTTGTTGCGTGGTCCTTTGGCGCGCCCCTTACGTTCACCGCCACCAAATGCCGCACAGCGGCGTGCCTTGGGTCAGCGGCTACACACCGGCATGGCCATAACAAACACCATGTTGCCCATCGTCAAAGGACAACGGGTTGGTCTTTTCGCTGGGTCCGGTGTTGGCAAAAGTAGCCTGCTGGGTACGTTGGCATCACATATGGAAGCCGACATCGTTGTGATTGCCTTGATTGGTGAACGTGGCCGGGAACTGCGACACTTCGTCGAAGAAGTCGTCGGCCCGGAGGGCATGAAACGTGCGGTGGTTGTCACCGCAACCTCTGACCAATCCGCCCTGCAACGGCGCCGTTGCGCATGGACAGCGATGACGGTGGCTGAACACTTCCGCGATCAAGGCCATTCGGTCCTCCTTTTGGCCGATTCAATCACCCGTTTCGCGGAGGCACACCGTGAAGTTGCGGTCGCTGCCGGTGAGGCACCTGTTCTGCGCGGCTATCCTCCTTCAACTGCCCATATGATCATGTCATTGTGCGAACGCGCCGGGCCGGGAAAAGACAACCAAGGAGATATCACCGCGCTGTTTTCCGTATTGGTTGCAGGGTCCGACATGGACGAACCTATTGCTGATATCATGCGTGGAGTGCTGGATGGTCATATTGTCCTGGATCGTGGCATCGCCGAGCGAGGGCGCTATCCGGCAGTCGATGTTTTGCAATCGGTCTCACGCAGCCTCCCTGCCGCGGCCTCTGATGATGAAAACGATATGCTAAAAGAAGCCCGGCGATTACTTGGTCTCTACGACCGCAACGCTGTGATGATACGAGCGGGTCTCTATACCCACGGCAACGATACAGAACTGGATACTGCGATTGCGCTCTGGTCGGATCTCGACACCTTTATGGGCCAATCTGCGCCCCATGACTGCGCGCACAGTTTTCAGCAACTCAATCTGATCTTGCGCCGCGGGAAAGCCGCTGGCCGCCCCGCTCAACGCGTACCAGTCAAGTCTGATGTCGGCAACTCAACCTAACATGAAAAATGGGTTCTCAAAATCTCACGGCCTCTTGCGTCTTAACAACGTCGGCGCGGTCATTCGGCCTCAGGAAAGGGATCGACCAGCGCTGGTTTAGATCTCTCAACAGTACCCCACTAAAACCGTCAATTTGGTTTAAGTGGCCGCTGGGGGCTCACTGATCGTGTCACAGTCGTGGTTGATTTAACCCTGACCATACCGATGGCGTGCAACCAAGCTCGATTGAGATTTTCTCAGCAAATTCCAATATCATCGGAGCCAATCCTTCTAACTGGGATTCGCTTAAACGGCTTGCCGGAGCAGATAATCCAATTGCACCATCGACCTGGCCCATAGCACAACAGACTGGTGCGCTGATCCCAATAATGTCACTTCGCCATTCACCTCGGTTTACGGCAAAACGTTGCTGGCGAATTTGTTCTGCCTGCGCCAGAAAAACATCTGCATCGATGAGTGTCTTTGTTGTGTGCTGGATGGCCGTTTTCAAGACCTGACGGATGTCATCATCAGTTTGATAGGCAAGCATCACCTTACCTGTGGCGGTACAATAGGCGGGCGCACGTCCGCCCAATTGCGTATAGGCACGCACGGGTTCGCGGCTTTCAATCTTATCGATATACAGCACTTCGCTTGTGCAAAGTTCCGACAAGTGAACGGTCTCTCCCGTCGCCTGCGCCAACAATTGCATATAGGGGCGCGCGACGTCGCGGATATTGACCCGAGAAATGATCTGACTGCCCAGTTCCCAAACCCGAAGAGAGGCGGTGTAATGCGTTTCATCCGGCTTTTTGACATAACCGAGGGTCAACAAAGTCTGGAGCAAGCGGTGGACGTTACTTTTTCCAAGTTCAGTTCTATTGGACAGTTCCGTCACACCCATCGGCGCTTCGTTTTCTGATAGGATTTCCAGCAGAGTGAAGGCCTTTACAACGGCTTTGTCCATATCCACAACCCTCACTAACTACAGTTTTAGGTAACGATGCAGGTGTGGTTTTGTCAATCTGGGAAGGGGCAAGCCGGAAATCGTCAAGGACATCAATTGGGATGGATAATTTTATGAAGGGAGACCTGTTGAGCCGTCGTTACTAACTGGATAATGACGCAAAGAATGAAAAATTTCAAATTCTAAAACAGCTACTTAACAGGATCAGGGGTCAGGCGATATTTGCAACTATCAACCGGCCTCAACCCTGATCAGCCAAGATGGTTTGATTGATCGGATCAACTTTGGCGACTCTAAAGTATGCACATCCAAAACGGGTTCAAGGAGCGTCCTCACCGAACCAAAAACGCTACATTCCATTGCCAACGGTCATTTGGTCAGACCTCGTTCAACTCTATCCACCTAACAACGTCAGTGCGATCGACCCACCTGACAACCCGCCAGTTAGATTACCGATCTGATCCCGCACGATGAACTTGGTGATGGCATCTTGTACGGCATCTTCTTCGACAAACTGACCTAAATCGTTTGATCCAAAAACCTGAGTTGCGCGATCCTTGAAGACAGACAATTGCTGATCAATATCAATTTGACCGATGGACGTTGGCAAGTTTAAGGCCCGTTCAAACAGTTCTCTCAGCGGCGGATCACCCATGATTGTGAACCACTTGGTATCAAGCGATCCCTCGGATGCCGCAAGTTCCGGCAAACTACGCTGTGCATAAAGAGCTACGCGCATGGCTGAATCTTGCTCACCTGCTGCGATTTCAAAGCTGTTAGAATGGAACCGGGCATTGATACCTTCCGCAAAGCCCGGTTGGTTCACCGCCGGTGTCGCAGACGGACCGAACCCAAATGCTTCTGCCATTTCACTATACCGAGAATCGGCAAGGCGATTGGCCAACGCGTCATCGCTAACTGTACCTTCTTCCAGAACTTTTTGGATAAAATAGCGGTTGTTGATATCGTCTTGTAGACCGAAGGCGCCAAGCGCGACCGTCAAAAGACGTCGATCCTGGACCAATTCTTCAGCCGAGGTTATCGAACCGATTTTCTCCTCAAAATACTCTGCATCCCGTTGTTGAATGGTTGAAGAACTAAATGCTTCAAACTGGGAATCATAAGTGCGCTGGAGGAACCGCCAACCGGTCAACCCTTCTGCAGGTACAATTGGTTGAAACATCAGCTCGCCCTCACCGCCAATAACCGATCCTCACGTGGGATCAGCCCACGCAAAGCCTTGAGTGCCCGGTAATGCTGTCCATCAATGATCGCATCGCTTGCTTCCGTCAGCATCGCGCGGCTATCGGAATCCTTAAAGACCTGGCTCAATTCTTCGACCTGGCGCAACAATCCATGATACACATCGTCCGGCGCGCTATCTCCTGACAAGACAAGCTGCATAGCAAAACAAACCCGTCGCACCGGCGTCTTTGCCTCTTCAGGATGGATAGCATCACGCAGACGCAGAATATGAGCGTTGGGTGTCATTATTGACAAACGGCTGCGGCGATCGCCATTTTCAATCACAGCACCATTGATCAACACCCGTTCCTTTGGGCTCAACTTGAGAACAAGACCACTCATGTTGCTAATCCACCTGGTTTCAGTCCACGAAGGATTGCGGTATTCACTTCAAGCAGTGGGACCGCGTTTTCTTCTCTGCGGATCACTTTGCTTGTATGGTTGTGTGTAAATTCGGCTAGGTAAAAAATACGTGCGCGAAGCTCTTTAGGGAGTTCGTTATTCGGATCAGCAACATCAATCGCCAAAGCGCGCCACAATGTACGGTTTTCGTCCAAAGCCTCGACCAATGGGCCAAATTTACCTTTTTCAATCGCCTTCTTCAGGCGAAAAGTAATTCTGGCTAAGACGTCATATTCGATACTGCGATTTGATCGGATGGGAGCCACTTGCGGCGAATATGCCTGTTGAGCTTTTGCTAATGCGTTCACGACAAACCTTACCTACTCTTTATGGGTTCCAAGGTATCGGAGGCGGAGAAATCCGCCCCCGATCCTACTGTCTTAACGGAACAGAGACAGGATGGTCTGTGGTGCCTGGTTGGCGATCGACAGAGCCTGTACACCCAGCTGTTGCTGTGTCTGTAGCGCCTGCAGTCGTGCCGACGCAGCTTCCATATCCGCATCTACAAGGGCGCCGATGCCGGTCTTCAGCGAGCTGCTCAACTTGTCGACAAAGACTGCTTGGTTCTCGACCCGGCTAGCGGCGGAACCAATGGTTGAAGCACCCGCCAAGGCCGTTGTCAGCATTGTTTGAATTTCACCAAACGCTGTAGCAGCAGTGGCGGCATCCGTGATTGCGGTCAAAGCACCTGTATCAAGCCCGCCTTCAAAGTCGATATTAGCAACCGAAATTGTGTCGGTTGTTGCAGCTGCCGTACCGACACGGTTCACTGATGAAACAATTGTCAGCGGATCGCCCGCAGTCGAAAGCAAGTTAACGCCATTAAACTGGGATGCTTCAATTGTATCCGTGATCTGCGCAACTTTCTGCAACATGTCGGCTTGGATCTTGGTGAAGTCCGCTGTTTCACTACCACCAGCAACGGCAAGCGCTTCCATTTCTTTCAGCGTCTCAACGATGGACTCAGCACCGGCAGAAGCCACGCCGAGTGTTGCTTCACCTACGGCTAGTGACTTTGAAACTGCATCAAAACCGGCAACATCCGCCTCCATTACCTTGGAAATTGACCAGATTGCTGAATTATCTTTGGCAGAGCCAATCTCTTTACCAGTGGAGATCTGGTTCTGAGTCTCAGACAGACCCATGTTGATGGATTTCAGTGTCTGAAGCGCAACCATCGCGCTGTTGTTTGTAAGAATGCTAGACATTAGCAAGTTCCTTTAGTCATTGACGCTTTGCGTCCATTAAGTCCCACCCCACGCAGGGCTGGACGACATGTCGTTCTGACCAATGCATGCTCTTGTTCTCAAGTTCATGCGCCACCCGACCTCGGATGCAGGAACAGATTTGACGGATAGACCTTAACGAATGCTAAATTCCCGTCCGCCAACTCTTAAGGTTTTTAATCAAAGCTTCAGGCGCGGTGCTCAACAGAACTATCGACCTGCAAAGGGATGTCGTGCTTTTTCCCATCCGCACCATATGTCTCAAGGGTACCACGCACTTCTCTCAACTTTGCCATACGGGATGCAACCGCACGAATTCCTTCGAGTGCACCATCCAAAAGTAATTGATTGCGACGCACTTTGGTATCAAGCACCTCAAGTGCTGCACGGTCCTTAAGCTCAGCGTCGATGATCGCATCGATCAATGCTTCTTTTGGTGAGAGCATTTCATTCAGCTTTTCCAAATCCCCCTTTAACAACGCTTCGCGCTCCGCATCTAACAATTCATGTAGTTCGATGATGGTATCATCTGCTTGGATATCAGCTGTCATTATTTCTCTCCTTAAGTGCGTCAAAAATAGATTCGCTTAGCCCGATGCCCCCGGCGCGAACCATGGCAAGGGCATGTTGTTCCACCAGCAGCGAGGAAAACTGATCCTCGCCTGCTCCACCGCCAAATTCTTCACTTGTTTTGCCAAGCCCGGCTGATTTCAACATTTCAGCCAGAAATGCAGCTTCAAGTTTTTCGGCGGCATCGCGCAATTGTCGATCCCGGTCCTGAGGTGGTGGCGGTTGGGGTGTCACAGAACGAATAGTGTCCACAGCGCAGGTTTCCTTAAATTGCGGTCTATTTTTTGGACCATGCGCCAGAATGGGTAAACAACCGGTAAGGATGTTCGCGCATAACGCCCCCCATCGGAGAAGAAATCCCGGAGGTATCTGTGCATTCATTACTCGGCTCGACATTGTTGACCCAGGTCAATCAAACACCAGCGGCAACAGACCAGAAGTTGGCATTGCCTCCCACTTCACAATTGGACGATCCCGGCGATGATCCAACTGCTTTCCATGCAGTGTTTGAGCAGGAACTAGCGACCATTGAGGAACAAATCAAAGCTGTTCTACCCGACGAAACTGCGCAAATAGGCAAAACAGCCGAAGACCTAGCCGAGCTTGATGAAAGAGGGCAGTTAGGTACGAACGGTGATAGTCCAGAAGGTGACTTGGAAGCCGACCCGACCCTATCAGAAATTGCAAAATCCTTGACCGCAAAGAACGCTCAGGGCGCCATCGCCGCACAATCGGCGACCCCGCAGGATTCCTCACCAAAGACACCCCCCGCCCTTTCTGGACCAACTCAAAACCAGATTACAAATGCTGCGGAAGCACCCATCACGGTACAGACATCCAAATCGGCCCAGACGGAAGTGGAAAAAGGCAGCTCAGCCCAGACCCTGCATTCCGAGCCTTCTCGTGGCTCAACCACGGCCAAGACCGATGTTTCGCAAGTGGAAAGGGTATTGCAGACTACAATTCCTTACAAACCAGTGGATGCAAAAGAACCCCCCATCTTGCCTGCGCCAAATTTAGGAACGCAATCGAAACCGCTTCAATCAGAGGCAGGTAAATCGGCGCCTGAGACCTTGTTGACCACTGATATTCAGGGGCGGCCACAGGGTCCTGCTGACACCCTGTCGAAGACGGCTCAACCGTTAAACGCGTTTACGATCACCCAATCAACAAGCAGCACGCGCAGGCAAAGCACTCAAGATCCACACGCGCCGCTGGGTGTTGACGATTTGCCCACAGACAGCGCTTCGAAATTGACCAAACCGACCGCACCAACACCAATCCAACCGGTTTTGAGTGCACAGGTCACTATGCAATCACAAAAGGACCTCAAGTCGCTCTCTGCTTCCTCTTTGGAGATCGAGCCGCAAAATCCTTTGCGGGCTGATGCGACCAGTACCAGCAGTTCCACACAGACGACTCAGGCCATCACAACCCGCATGGATTTGCCGCAACATGTGGCCCGCCAGATCGCCGATGTCTTACAACATATGCCAAGCAGACCTGTTGAAATCAGACTCAGCCCCGAGGAACTAGGGCGGGTTCGTCTTGCCCTATCTCACTCCGAGGCCGGTATTACGGTCAACGTCCTTGCGGAGCGACCAGAAACAATTGATTTGATGCGCCGCCACATCAGCAACCTTGAGGCCGCTTTTCACGACATTGGGTACAGTGATATTTCCTTCTCTTTTGCGGGAGGGGAAACAACTGAAGATAGCGAGTCCAATTCCAACAAGAGTCAATCTGACACCAATACCCCCGCTGAAACAATCACACCGGAATCAGCAGAGATCACATTGTCATCTGGCGTCACAACCGGCGTCGATATCCGCGTATAGAAAGGACTTTTCATGGACGTAACCACTTCTACAAATACGGTAACAAGCGCCCTCAACGCCGCCACCACGAATGCCAGTTCCGAATCCGGGCCTGTCATTTCATCCGATTTTGAGACGTTTCTCAAAATGCTAACGGCTCAGGCAAAATACCAAGATCCGCTTGAACCGATAGAATCAACAGAATACGCGGCACAGCTTGCTCAATTCTCGATGGTAGAACAGCAGGTCAAGGGCAACGATCTATTAACTGCCCTTGGCGCTCAATTGGGCACTGGAAACATAGCACAAATGGCCGGTTGGATCGGAATGGAAGCCCAAACAACAGCTCCTGTTCTTTTTGATGGCACCCCAATTGATATCCAGCCACGACCCGCCGCCATCTCAGACGAAGTGTTTCTGAACGTGAAGGATCAAACCGGGGCCACTGTTCAACGCCTCTCGATCCCAGTTTCCGCTGCGCCGATATCTTGGGCAGGCGTTGCTGAAAATGGCACACCATTTCAGCCCGGCATTTACTCTTTTGAGATTGAGAGCCGTTCCAATGGCGAAGTGATCCTGAGTGAACCAGCCAGCTCCTATGCTCGAATCACCGAAGCCCGGCTGGAATCTGGTCAACAATTGTTAATTCTTGAAGGGGGTGCTGCGATCTTGGCCAACGATGTATCGGCTCTGCGGGAAGCTACTTAAAGTTCAGCGATCTTGCAGCGCAAAACGCGCATAGGCCAGCGGCATTAGCAGACGCCGCAGAGGACCTAATTCAAATCGCGCAAGCGGGCGCTGTATCGCTTTTGGGTAGATGTGATCGGGGTTTTTACCTTGTACCACATCCGCCAGCAGCGCCCCGCAATAACTGGCCATGGCAACCCCGTTTCCGTGGTAACATAAGCTGGTGAACATGCCCGGATGCCCGGGAACGCCCCCAACAAACGGCATCTGGTTGCGCGCAATACAAACCATGCCAGACCAAGCATGAGGCGTTTCGACATCTTTCCACGCCGGAAACATCGCTTCAAAATCCGTGCGTGCGCGTTGTGTCGCCCGCGTTTCGGACCGTGTACTCGCCAATAACCCACCGCGTACCCCAAAAAGCATGCGGTTGTCCGGCATCAATCGAAAGTAGTGTAGCAAGTGGCGCGTATCATAAGACGCTTGCTTGCTCGTCCATCCTTGCGCATCCAGCTCTGTTTGGCTCAGCGGTCGGGTGACAATAATGCTGGATTGTGTGGGCATATACCGGCCAGCTAACCAGGCAGGCAAATCTTCGGACGAATACCCATTGGTCGCGACAATCACCCGGTCTGCGCTTACTGCGCCCCCTGCAGTTTTGATATCGAAACTCTCGCCCTTTCGAAGGATTTCAATGACGGACATATCCTCAAAAATCTGGGCGCCTTTTTCTTCGGCCGCATCCGCGAGGCCCACAATGTACTTGCGCGGGTTCAATCCGAATCCAACAGGAACAGTGATCGCCCCCTTAAACCCACCGTTCATGCCTTCGTCCACGAGCGAGCCGGGGCCTGTCAGCCGAGCTTCAAGGCCATAACTTTCTGCATAATATGAGACCTCATCGCGCATGGCATCAAAATCGCGCGTACGGTGGGCAAGCTGGGTTTCACCGTCCGAATGGCGATCTACCTCAATTCCAAAACGATCCAACAAGCCTTCTACCAGCCGAATTGCAGCAACCTCTGCTTTTCGCCATTCGTCACGACCCGATTTTCCAAAGGCGGTTTCAAGGGCTGTGTTGCCAAGCATCCCACCCCCCAGACAACAAAATCCACCGTTGCGCCCAGAGGCCCCCCAACCCACATGCCGCGCTTCGAGTACGGCAACGCTCAGGCCAGCCTCGGCCAGATGCAGCGCTGCCGAAATTCCGGTAAATCCTCCACCGACAATCGCCACATCACATTGAATATTCTGCGACAGCGGAGCCCGTGGCGACAAGCGACAGGTCTCATCCCACCAACATCCGGCACGCGGCGCATCAGAATAGGCAAAATCCGCATAAATTCGCCGCATTATCCCGCCGTTCGTTCAGCGGCCTGAGCGTCTTGTTTTGCTTTGACGGCAGATCGTTTGCTGACCAACGACGCGCAGATCACACCCACCGTCACGATAAGGATCATGATCGATGACAACGCGTTGATTTCTGGTGACACGCCAAGCCGAACAGCAGAAAAAATCTTGATAGGTAAAGTTGTTGCAGATGGCCCAGCCGCAAATGACGCTATGACCAAATCATCAAGGCTAAGCGTGAAGGCCAGAAGCCATCCAGAAATCACTGCCGGCGCAATGATTGGCAAGGTCACTAGCCGGAATGCTTCCCATTGGGTCGAGCCGAGATCAAGAGCTGCTTCTTCCAATGAGCGGTCGAAAGACACCAGCCGCGAGGAAACAACAACCGAAACATAACACATCGAAAAGGTAGTATGCGCCAGCACAATGGTCAAAACACCTCGGTCCAAACCTATGCCGATAAACAACAGCAAGAGCGACAGGCCCGTGATGACCTCTGGCATGACCAAAGGCGCATAAATCATGCCCGAGAACAATGTCCGCCCGAAAAACCGACCACCACGCACCAAGACATAAGCAGCCATTGTTCCAAGAATCGTGGCGAAAGTTGATGACAGGATGCCAACCTTCAGCGTCACCCAAGCAGCATCCAAAAAGGCTTCATTGCGAAACAATTCGCCATACCATTTAACCGAAAAACCGGCCCAGACCGTTACCAATTTCGACGCGTTGAAACTGTAGATAACCAAAACGATCATCGGGAGATAAAGGAACGCAAATCCCAGCGACAATGACGTGACATTGAACCAACTCAGCCGTTTCATTTTTCGGCCTCCTGTTGTCGTTGCTGGTTGCGCTGAAACAACACGATGGGGATCACAAGGATCAACAACAAGATGACAGCAACCGCAGACGCCACGGGCCAATCGCGGTTGTTAAAGAATTCTTCCCACAACACTTTGCCAATCATCAAAGTACCGGACCCACCAAGCAAAGAAGGAATCACAAATTCACCTAAGGCAGGGATGAACACCAAAAAGGACCCCGCGATAATTCCGTTTTTCGACAGTGGGATTGTCACCAGCCAAAACGCTTGCGCCCGGGTGCAGCCAAGATCCTGTGCTGCTTCGTCCAAAGAGGTATCCAGCCGGTCAAGTGCCGAGAAAATCGGTAAGATCATGAACGGTAGGTACGTATAAACAATCCCGATATACACCGCGATGTTGGTGTTTAAGAGAATCAACGGCTCACGGATCAGACCCATCCATTGCAGGAGTTGATTCAACAAACCTTCGTTGCTGAGGATGCCCATCCAAGCGTAAACGCGGATCAAAAAGGAAGTCCAGAAAGGCAGGATAATCAACATCATCAACGTGGCTCGCCATTCATCCGGCGCCCGTGCCATGCCGTAAGCAATGGGATAACCAACAAACAACGTGAAAATTGTAGATAAGACTGCGATCCGCAATGAGCTAAAGTAGGCTTTCCAGTAAAGATCGTCTTCGGTCAGGAAAACGAAATTCTCAAAGTCGAGTTCCGCAAACAATGTAACAATGCCATCTTTGATCGTCGGCGTATATGGCGGGATCGCTAGTGCTGCATCTGACAGGGATATCTTCGAAACGATCAGGAATGGTGCCAGAAACAGGACCAATAGCCAAATGTAGGGAACGGCGATGAGAGTTATCCGGCGCATAAAGCACCCTCAGCTTTTGATGCAAGCGTTGGACCGGGGCCAGCCCCGGACCCCGCGGTATTTAGGGCCAAAAAGAGAATGGATGTCCCGTTATCTATCATTGTTCCAACAAGACGCCAGCAGTTGCGCTCCAAGATACCCAGACTTCGTCTTCCCAAGTGATGTCGCGTCGAGAGATCCGTTTGGTGTTTGCCATTTGTGCCTTGATTATCTGACCACCCGGCAGTTCAACATGAAACGTTGATAAGTTGCCCAAATACGCGATGTCGAGCACTTTGCCCTGCATCGCATTGGGGACATCAACTGGTTTTTTTGCTGTGATCTTGATTTTTTCTGGCCGGATGGCGAGATGCATTTCCTGGGCGTCATTCAAGGGTTTGGCCGAGGTGCAAAGAATGGCTGTTTGGCCAGGTGACCAGTTTAGATAATAACGGTCATTGCCTGCTGACATTGCCCGGCCTTTGATAATATTCACATCCCCAATGAAATCAGCCACGTAGACAGAGTTGGGATGTTCATAGATCTCAGACGGGGTAGAAACTTGGATGATCTGGCCCTCATCCATTACCGCAACACGAGACGCGACGGTCATCGCTTCTTCTTGATCATGCGTCACAATCACAAAAGTAGTGCCGGTGGTTTCCTGAATGTCCATCAGTTCAAATTGGGTGTCTTGCCTTAACTTTTTGTCCAAGGCTCCCAGGGGTTCATCCAAAAGCAATAGTTTGGGCGCCTTTGCCAAAGAACGCGCAAGCGCCACACGCTGGCGTTGGCCGCCCGAGATCTGGTGTGGCTTGCGTTGTGCGAATTTCTCCAGCCGGACAAGCTTGAGCATTTCCTCGACGCGGGAGGCGACTTCATCTTTCGGCTTCCGGTCTCGCTTGAGCCCAAAGGCAATATTTTCCCAAATACTTAGATGTGGAAAAAGGGCATAAGATTGAAACATCATATTCACAGCCCGCTCGTTTGGAGGGACATGTCCAATATCTTCTCCTGCCAATTCGATGCGGCCTTCGCTCGCCGTCTCAAACCCGGCAAGCATCCGCATCATTGTCGTCTTGCCACAGCCGGACGGGCCCAAGAGCGCAAAAAATTCTTTTTCGTAAATGTCTAATGACAGATTTTCGATAGCCGTGAATTCGCCAAATCGCTTTGTAACCCCTTGAAACCGGATGAGTGGTTTCGCAGAAGGTGAATCCCATGGGGCAAAAACGGTTTGGTTCATGGCGGGTAAATCCCTTCAGAAGGTGTTGAAGAAATAGGGGCGCTACCAGATTGGTAACGCCCCAATCGGGTTTAGGTACCCGATTTGATCTTGGTCCACATGCGGGTGACGACCCGCTGCACCTTAGGGCCATAAGGCGATGTAGTGTAGAGGTTTTCCAACGTTGCTTCGTCTGGGTAAATCGCTACATCATCAATGACATCTTCAACCAAAAATTCTTGCGACGCGAGATTGCCGTTCGCATAATAAACGTAGTTTGACGCTGCCGCCATATTTTGCGCATCCATGATGAAGTTCAGGAACTTGTGCGCTGCCTCAGGGTTTGGCGCATCAACAGGGATCGCCATGTTGTCAAACCACATCAGCGCCCCTTCTTTGGGTGCGAAATATTCAATTTCAACGCCATTTTCGGCTTCAGCGGCACGATCGCGGGCTTGCAAAATATCTCCGGACCAACCAACCGCGACGCAGATATCACCATTCGCCAAGGCGTTTATGTACTCAGAGCTATGGAACTTCTGCACATGGGGGGCAATGGCAGCCAAAACAGGCTCAGTTTTCTTGATGACATCCGGGTCCTGACTGTCTGGGTTTTCACCCAGATATGCCAGCGTTGCGGGAATGATCTCGGCAGGCGCATCGAGGAAATGAACACCACAAGCCGCCAGTTTTTCCATGTTCGCAGGATCAAGAACAAGAGCCAGAGAGTTTACTGGAGCATCTTCACCAAGGATCTCTTTGACCTTACCCGTATTCACGCCGATCCCGGTGGTCCCCCACATGTAGTTGATCGCATATGCGTTGCCGGGGTCGTATTTACTGACACGTTCGCTGATGACATCCCACATGTTCCCAGAATTACTAAGTTGAGACTGATCCAGCTTTTGGAAAGCGCCTGCTGTGATCTGACGTTGTAAGAACGTTCCTGACGGCACGACCACATCATAACCAGATCCACCGGCCAACAATTTGGTTTCAAGCACTTCGTTGCTGTCAAAGACATCATAAATCAGCTCAATGCCGGTTTCTTCTTCAAATTTTTTCAACAAGCTTTCGTCGATATAGTCGGACCAGTTGTAGACTCGGACTTCTTCGGCGCTTGCGACGCCAGCGGCTAATGCGATGGCACCAATGCCAAATAGAATACGTGTTCTCATGTTTCGCTCCCTTAGGTGGCTGGATTTATCCCAGCCTTGGCATAATTTGATCAAGTTTTGTGCTCCACGGCAAGTATCTTTATGCTTTCATGCGTGCTCTCTTGGTGCAAGGTTCCTAAAAACGCGTGGAAAAAAGGCAGAGACCGATGAAATCCGATGTGATGCCCCCCCAAGACCCAAGATTTCAAACACCGTCTGCTAAGATGCCCGCGCATCAGGCAGTTTATGCAAAACTTCGGGTGATGATCCTCTTTGGTGACCTTGCACCTGGGCAAGCCGTTACAATTCAGGGGCTGACGGAAACATTGAATGTTGGCATGACACCTGTTCGCGAAGCATTGCGTCGTTTGGTGGCAGAAGGCGCGCTCACGCTTCAAGACAACCGCCGCGTCAGTGTGCCTGCTCTTTCACAAAGCTGCGCACAAGAGCTTGGTTTTATGAGAAAAACACTTGAACCAGAGCTCGCATCTCGCGCGGCCAGACGTATGACACCTGATATCTTAACGTCGCTCAAGCGTTTCGATGATGACCTAAACCATGCCATCGCTCAGGGGGATGTAGGTGGGTACCTTACCCATAATTATCGCTTTCACGCCCTGATATATGACACTGCTGCCGCCCCTATCATAGCCGCAACAGTAGACCGGTTGTGGCTGCGGTTTGGTCCCTCTTTGCGCGTTGTGTGTGGGCGATTCGGCACCAGCAACCTACCTGACCGGCATCAAGACCTATTGGATGCCTTTCAACAACGTGATGCCAAAGCCGCGGCCACCGCAATGGCCGAGGACGTTATGCAAGGGGTACAGCAGATCGATACGGCACTGGCCGAAGCGGTCGTTACTTGATCCTCCAATTGACTTCGGCGAATTTGATCATATTCTAGAGGCGCGCTTTTCCCGTTCTCAGAGGTTCATTTTAATGCCCACAATCACCAACCATCTGCCCACTGCCGAATTACAAGCGCTGGATGCAGCGCACCATATGCACCCATTCACCACAGGCGATGAACTGGCTGCAAAAGGAGCACGGGTTATTACACGGGCCAAGGGAGTTTACCTGACGGATAGTGACGGCAATGAGATTTTGGATGCGATGGCGGGTCTTTGGTGCGTGAACCTTGGTTATGGTCGCCCCGAGATGGGTCAAGTTGCTGCACGGCAAATGAACGAACTACCTTATTATAACACCTTTTTTCAAACCACACATGTACCCGGCATCGCCTTGGCCGCTGAATTGGCCCGCCTTGCGCCCGGTGATCTGAACCATGTGTTTTTTGCCGGTTCCGGGTCCGAGGCAAATGACACCAACCTGCGCATGGTCCGAACCTATTGGGCCGAAAAAGGCCAGCCGCAAAAATCCCATATTATCAGCCGCATGAATGCCTATCATGGGTCTTCCGTTGGGTCCGGATCTCTGGGAGGCATGACCTATATTCACGAACAAGGCGGCATGCCAATACCTGGGATACACCACATCGGCCAACCTGATTGGTGGGCTGAAGGTGAGGATCAAACCGAAGAGGAATTTGGGCTCGCCCGCGCGCAGGAACTGGAGGCCAAAATTCTCGAATTGGGCGCTGAAAACGTCGCCGCCTTTATCGGTGAACCCGTGCAAGGGGCAGGCGGCGTGATTGTGCCGCCAACGACATATTGGCCCGAAATTCAGCGCATCTGCACCAAATACGATGTCCTGCTAATCGCAGATGAGGTGATCTGCGGTTTTGGGCGAACCGGTAATTGGTTTGGCTCTGAGACGATGGGGATCACTCCAGACATCATGACCATCGCCAAGGGCCTGTCATCGGGGTACGCCCCTATTGGCGGCTCCATCGTGTCAGACAAAATTGCCGAAGTCATCAACGCCTGTGAATTCAACCACGGCTACACCTATTCCGGTCATCCGGTCTGCGCAGCTGTGGCCTTGGAAAACCTGCGCATCATGCAGGAAGAAGATATGTTATCCCACATCCGCAACGTCGCGATGCCAGCACTTCATGGTGTTTTGAATCAACTGGCGGAACATCCATTGGTTGGGGGTTTAAACGTATCTGGCATGATGGCATCCTTGCCGCTGACCCCTCACAAAGAGAGCCGAGCAACATTTGCAGGCGAAAAAGGGGCAGTGGGATACATGTGTCGCGAACATTGCTTTGCAAACAATCTGGTGATGCGCCATGTCGGGGACCGGATGATCATCTCTCCACCATTGGTGATCACACCCGAAGAAATTCAGGTGTTTGCGGCACGTGCCACATCTGCGCTTGATGCGACTTACAAGGACCTCAAAGACAAAGACCTGTTGAAAGCTGCCTCATAAGGACACTTGATTTAACGGGCGCGTAGCCTGTCCAAAATTGCCAGCGACGGATACCCATCCGGGCGCTGGCCAATGGATTTTTGAAATCGTCTTACTGCATTGATGGTCAATGGTCCCATCTTGGCATCGATCTTGACAGTATCAAACCCGGCGGTGGTCAACCGTTCTTGAAGCTCAATCCGCTCCTCCTTGCTCAATGCCCTAAGCCGCCGAGGCCATTTCTGTTCAATTGCACCACCGCCCGATATCCGATCGCTCAGATGTCCGACACCAATCACATAGGCATCTGCGGTGTTGTATTTCTCTATCACAGCAAAGTTCGCAAAGATCATAAATGCAGCGCCTTCCCCTCCGCCAGGCAAAAGGATCGACGCCGGACCATGCTCATCCTCAAAACGGCCCGCTACTGGTGTGAGACCAAGAGCTGCCCATTCGGTTGGATGCTTTAATGTCTTCCTGGCCGCCAATTCAAAATCGAAATCGTCTGGCAAACGAACTTCGATCCCCCATGGCTGTCCATGGGTCCAACCGAAATGCTTCAAATAGGCGGCCGTGGACGCCAACGCATCACGAGGATCATCCTCCCAAATATTCCGTTTGCCATCCCCGTCAAAATCGACTGCATATGCCTGAAAGGACGACGGCATAAACTGTGTATGGCCCATCGCTCCGGCCCAGCTTCCCTGCATCAACGCGCGGGTCGTGTCACCGTTTTGCAAAATCAGAAGGGCTTCGAGTAGCTCATTCTCAAAAAACGCCGCGCGCCGTGCGTCATACGCCAGCGTCGCAAGGGCATTGATGATCGCAACGCTACCTCGAAATGTACCATAGGCGCTTTCCAGCCCCCAAATCGCGACGATCACCTGTTTTTTAACACCATATTCAGCCTCAATCTTGCTGAGCGGCACATCCCATTTCAACAGTGCCTTGCGCCCGTTTTGAACCCGCAAATCAGAAGCGGCAGTATCAAGGTAGTCCCAAATGGTTTTGGTAAATTCGGCCTGATTGCGGTCGCGTTTGATAATTTTGGCATCATACTTCAGGCCCTTCATCGCCTGATCAAAAGTGTCCGGGGCGACTCCAGCTGCAATGGCCCGAGGGCGAAAATCAACGATCCAATCATCGAAACCTTGCGATGCGACCCCTTGCACCGAAGTGCCTGCAAGAGCGGCCGTTGCGCTCCGCACTGAGGGTCGAATAGATGCCTCTGGCCCGGCCGCGCTGGCTGGAATCGACATCAAAATCAAACCAAAGATCGCTACAATTTTTTTGGGCCAACGCATAAAGAAAGCTCCAGATTTTCTGCTCCTCTTCAGCTTAACCGCTAAAAAATTGCCACAAAACCCCCTAGTCTGTACCCGCGCGGGCTTTCGCTCGTTCCAGAGCCTCAGCTCGCAACTTGTCAGTATAATCGCGCAACATTGGCACGCGTTTTGGTCGGAAACTGCGCCCGACGCGCTCTAGATCATCCATTCGATCCAGCCGAAACACCCGAAAATCCTTTCGTAAATGACACCATGCCATCAGCATATTAGTATCTTGCATGTAAACGATGCCCAAGGGATCAACCTCCCGGTTTGAAGACATGTTTTTGCCATCCGTGTAGGCGAACCGCACCGTTTCTTCCTCCCAAGTCGCGGCTCTTAGGGCGGCAACATCAATGCGAGGCATTGCAGGGCGTACAAATCGGCGGGCATCAAGGATCGCATGTTGCAAACGATGCGCCTGTCGTGGCGGGACCCGTGCTGTAAGCTTTGCCAATGCGGATTGCGCGGCTTTAGCCAAAGCAGGATCACCGATCACTGCAACATCCCGCAGCCCCAATACCAAGGCTTCAAGCTCATCATCTTCAAATCCCAATGGCGGCAAAGCGGCATCTTCTATCAACGTGTACCCAAATCCAGCCTCTCCGTCGATAACAGCCCCCAAGCCTCGCAATGCGTCAATGTCGCGATATACGGTTCGAAGCGACGTTCCTAGTTCATCCGCTAACTGAACAGCACGTACAGGGGCCGGAAGGCGGCGCAAGGTGGTCATCATCTGAAAAAGTCTATGAGTCCGGGTCATGGAAATAACTTACCCTATACTGACAAAAATTGACAGCAATGACTGTTACATCAATCTCAATTCAAATCACAGGAGATACTTGATGATAACGCTGCTCACTTATGCCCCATCCTTTGGACAACCCGCCGGAAGCCCGTTTTGCATTAAGGCGATTTGGTTGCTGAACATGTCAAAGCTGTCTTGGCAGCGCGATGATCTTGCCGATCCACGCAAGGTGCCGCGTCAAAAGCTTCCTGCAATACAAATTAGGGACCAGATCATCCCGGATAGTGACAATATTCGCGATTACCTGGAACAAAACGGTGCCGACTTTGATCAAGGTCTATCAGACATGGAAAAGAGCACATCCCGGGCGTTCATCCGGTTGGCAGAAGAGCATATGTATTTCCACATTGTTCTGGACCGGTGGGCGGATGATATCGTCTGGCCAACCATCCGCGACGCCTATTTCTCAGAGATCCCAAAACTCATGCGGGGCTACATCACAAACGGGATACGCAAATCGCTAATCAAAGGGATGCATACCCAAGGTCTGGGACGGTTGACCGCTCAAGAACGGCTCGACCGATTGGAGCCCGATCTGCAAGCGATCACAACCCGGCTTTGGCACGGCGCATTTCTGTTCGGGGACCGACCCACCGCCGCAGACGCTTCAGTTGCGGCGATGTTGGCCACTATGCGGGCCACTCCGGGCAAAACTTTGCTAAAAACCCGCATTGCAGAAGACGAAATTCTTTGCCGCTACATTGACCGTGCACAGGATGTGATGGGCCAACCCGTCAACGCCGAGTCCGAGAGACTTTCCGCTTGATCTTGTCTTTCTTGCGTTTGCCTTTGGCAGATTTCCGGCGTGGGTTCCGCCCCGCCGGAGACTGCCGTCCCTGTTGAACTTTCTGATCCTCTATCTCCAGCAACTCCAGCGCGATACCACCCGTCACTGGCACAGCTTCCGCCAGACGCACAACAACGCGTTGACCAAGGCTGATCACCATCCCGGTATCAGCTCCCATCAATGTCTGTGTTTCAGCATCATGGTCGAAATATTCGCGTCCCAAACTGCGCATCGGCAAAAGACCATCCGCCCCGGTTTCATCCAGCTTCACAAAGACACCGAAACGCGCAATTCCGCTGATCCGGCCACCAAATTCATTACCCACTCGTTCAGAAAGATAAGACGCCAGATACCGGTCTGTTGTGTCTCGCTCAGCCATCATTGAACGGCGTTCCGTGTCCGAAATATGCGCGCCTGTTTGTTCTAACGTTTCAAAATCTTCTGGTTGTAATCCATCGTCACGCCCGTCCGACGCCTCAGATTGCCCCCCCCACCCATGCGCAGTAATTAACGCGCGATGCACGATCAGGTCCGCATAGCGGCGAATTGGAGACGTGAAATGCGCATAGGATTTAAGCGCCAACCCAAAGTGCCCGATATGTTGAGGACCGTAATAGGCCTGCGTCATTGACCGCAAGGTAGACAGATTGATCAACTCCGCCTCATCAGTCCCCGCCGCATCATTCAACAGCTTGTTAAGGTGCGCAGTTTGCAAGACCTGCCCCTTGGCCAGATTAAAACCAGCCGCTTGGGCGGTCTCTCTCAGGCTTTCCAACTTTTCCTGTGTCGGTTCTTCGTGGATACGAAACAAAAGCGGGGTTTTCTTGGCCAGCAATGTTTCTGCGGCGGCAACATTTGCCAAAACCATTAGCTCTTCAATCAGCCGATGCGCATCCAGACGTTCTTTGAAATTCACGGACTTTACGGTGCCGTCATCTAAAAGCTCAACCCGCCGTTCCGGCAGATCCAGATCAAGCGGTTGTCGCTGAGCGCGGGCGGCCTTGAGCGCTGCATAGGCCGCATAGAGCGGTTTCAAAACTGGCTCTAACAAAGCACCGCAGCGGTCATTTGCATTGCCATCAATGGCATCTTGCACTTCTTCATAATGCAAGGACGCAGGCGACCGCATCAGCCCCCGATGAAAACTATGCGACAGTTTCTGGCCTTTGGAATCCAGCACCATCCGCACCGCAATACAGGCGCGCGGCACCCCTTCGTGCAGTGAACACAAATCGCCCGACAATCTGTCCGGCAGCATCGGCACAACCCGATCCGGGAAATAGGTTGAATTCCCGCGCTTGCGCGCCTCACGGTCCAACGCAGAGTCCGGCGTGACATATCCTGCTACATCCGCAATCGCGACCCACACAACATGGCCGCCGACGTTTTTTGGGTCATCATCTGCATGCGCATAACAAGCATCATCATGATCCCTCGCATCTGACGGATCGATGGTAATCAACGGCAAATCGCGCAGATCTTCGCGGCCATTCAGACCCATCGGTTTGGCGCCATCAGCCTGAGCAATGACCTCATCAGGGAAATCATCCGGGATACCGTGTTGGTGAATGGCTATCAATGACACCGCTTTGGGCGCGGAAGGGTCACCCAACCGCGCGACAATCCGTGCTTTGGGCAACCCCATGCGGCCCTTTGGTCCGGCCATCTCGGCTTCAACCAATTCACCGTCTTGCGCGCCATGCATCGCATCTTCTGCAACGATCCATTCTTTGTCCGATCCTTTGTCGATCGGCAAAATCCGGCCCCCTTCAGATCGCTTGCGAAAAACACCCAAAACCTTTTTGGGGTTTGTCCCGATCCGGCGGATCAATCGCGCTTCGTATTGGTATTCATCATTTTTGACCAAGGTCAGTCGTGCCAAAATGCGATCACCCTCGCCCAGCGCCGGGTCTGATGCGCGGGGAATGACCAAAATACGAGGCTCGAGCCCTTCGCCTTGCCATTCCATCGGCTTGGCAAACAGATCACCCTGATCATCCGGCCCTGCGACCATCAAAATAGAAACAGGGGGCAAGCGGTCCGGGTCTTGATAGCTCCGTTTGCGCTTTTCCAGATGGCCTTCGGCTTCCAGCTCTTTCAGCAGACGCTTCAGATCAATCCGCGCGGCACCTTTGATCCCAAACGCCTTTGCTATGTCGCGTTTGGCGGTCAGGGTTGGGTTCTGTTCAATCCATTCAAGGATTTCATCTTTGGTGGGGAATTTGCTCATGGGGTTGGAGGTATCACGCCCCTAAAGCGGCGTCATCGGCAAATCGTCAGCGGTGTCTACGTCAGCCAAGCTCGCGATTTCAGCAATCCGGTGATCCGGCAACGTCAATTTGCTGTCAGCAAGCGTATGTTCGGTGGACCAGCGCACCCCATTAAAAAGGCTCGGTGGTTGGCGTTGGGGATGTTTAAGACCGATCAGCCAATAGCCACCGTCAAACGCCGGTCCGAAAACCGCATCATGATTGCCTAACGCCTTGAAGGCCTGCCCAATATGTTGAGGCTTAATGCCCGGGATATCCGCACCGATCACACAGGCCGGGCCTCCCGCCGCTCCCCTTAGCATGCGCGCCATGCGATCCCCCAAATCACCCTGCCCTTGCCCCCAACGCGGCAAATCAGATGGCCAGATGCGGCTGGTTAATCCCGTAACTTCGGGCGAAACCGCCAACACAAGGTCCCAGCGCGGATCACGCATGCGCCGGATCAGAGCTTGGGTCTGATGCCGAAACCACCATGCGGCTGTCGTCATGCCGATGTCGCGACCCAGACGGGTTTTCACCCGTCCCGGGCGGGGTTCCTTAACCATGATAATCAACGTAGGCTTCATAGGTCTTGGATCATGTCGCGATGATCAATTCCGGCGTCGTCATAAACTGGACCAAAGGCAGTAAACCCAAGTGTCTCATAGAAACGCAGCGCCTGCACCTGCGCGCCCAATTTAGCTTGCGTGGCGTTCGGTTTGGATACCTCAAGCGCCTTGCGGATAAGGGCCGCCCCAAGCCCAAATCCTCGGTGAGTACGCAACACACAGACCCGGCCAATCTTAGCAACTGAGTCCGCTAGATGTATCCGTGCTGTTCCTCCCGGCACGCCAGAAACAGATGCCAAAAGGTGCAGGCATTTTGGGTCCAACCCATCCACCTCGTCTTCAAAAGACACGCCCTGTTCATCCATAAAAACCGCGCGCCGCAAGGCCAGACATGTCTCCAAATCATCCGTGAGCTGAATTGAAACGCTCATGCAAAATAGTCCCGCAGGATACGGCCGTAAATCGCCTTGAGTTGATGGATATGGTCCACACGCACATGTTCATCCACCTGATGCATCGATTGTCCCACAAGACCAAATTCGACCACTGGACAGTGAGATTTGACAAAACGCGCGTCGCTGGTGCCGCCCGTTGTTGAAAGCTCTGGATTGACGCCCGTTTCAGCCTCTACGGCATTGGCTACCAATGCTGACAATGCGCCAGGAGGGGTGATAAAACTTTCCCCCGAAATTTTTATTTTAACATCAATCGTCACACCGAAAATCGCACGGATTTGATCCACTTCTGCATGCAACCATTCGGTTAGGCTTTCGCCTGAATGCGTGTCATTGAACCGGATATTCACTGCAGCAGAACAGCTTGCGGGGATTACATTGGTCGCCGGGTTCCCGGTGTCGACAGTTACAACAGCCAAGGTTGAGGGGTCAAAATGATCGGTCCCTTGGTCCAATTCATGACTGGCCAGCCGGTCCATCAAACGGACCATCGCCGGTAACGGGTTATTCGCACGGTGCGGATAAGCAGAATGGCCCTGCGTCCCCGTAACCGTGACCCACGCCGTCATGGATCCGCGCCGCCCGATCTTGATCATGTCACCCATCTTGTTGGGGCAGGTCGGTTCTCCGACAAGACACACATCCATGCCCTCGCCGTTGCGCTCCATATGCTCCAAAAGGGCCGTAGTGCCGTCCTGAGCGTCGCCTTCCTCATCCCCCGTGATCGCCAGAATAACCGCCCCGTCAGGTGGGGTTTCTGTCACGAAATCCACAGCGGCAGCTGCAAAAGCGGCGACACCGGATTTCATATCGGTTGTCCCACGGCCATACATCACACCATCTTTGATCTCAGCGCCGAATGGCGGCATGGACCAATCGTCGGGATTGCCGATGGGGACAACATCCGTGTGACCGTTAAAACCAAAGGCGCGATGGTTGCCCTTGGCCCCCCATCGCGCAAAAAGATTACGAATGCCACCGCGATCCGCCCACGTACATTCAAACCCTGCATCAGACAGCAGTGTTTCCAATATCTCTAACGCACCTTCATTTGCCGGCGTGACAGATGCACAGCGCACCAATTGAGCGGTCAACAGAGCGGGATCAACTGGGGGCATGACGGTTCCTTTATTTAGACAACACGAGCGACGGCCTCCTTTTGTGGCGAAAAAGGCGCGGTGCCAAGAGGTATGGCCGAAGAAAAGCTTAACAGCGCCGTCGGACGATGCTAACATTATGTCAATAATATGACCCGAGGCAGGGCACCAGCAGTACCGTGATCAAACCGAGCACCTGAAAACAGGGCCAAATTGATCCGAACCACCAAAGAAACAATGAAACGCGCACCCGCGTTCTCATGTTGCTGTTTTGTCATTTGGGTCTCAGGTGTGAGGCAAAACGACATGGTAGCAGCGTCAGAACTCCCGATTGAGACGGTTCGCGAAGGCACAACAGCACTGGATATGGCAAACACCATATTTGGCAATGGCGTGACGGTTACAGGGGCATCCTACACTGGTGACATCGACAGTGCGGGTACTTATTCCAACGGTGACAGTGTCGCAGGAGGTGTTACCCCGGGCGACACCGGGATCATCCTATCAACGGGTGAGGCAGAAGATTTCACCAACTCCAGCGGCAGCTCAAACCAAAACACCAACACAACAACCAACACATCTGGCCCCAGCAACGTCAATCTGTACAACACTACAGCCAACGCAAGTACCTTCGATTCATCCACCTTAGACGTTGATTTCATTCCCGACACCGACACGCTGACGATGCAATTTGTATTCTCCTCAGAAGAATACCCTGAATTTCAAAACTCAGTTTTTCAGGATTTCGTCGGCGTTTGGGTCAATGGAACATTGGTTCCAATGGATGTCGGCAACGGCGATGTGGATCCGGGCAATGTCAACACATCCAACAACATTAACATGTTCGTTGACAACCAAAACGATGACTTTAACACCGAGATGGACGGCTTCACGATCACGCTGACGCTCACTATGAACGTCGTGCCCGATCAGGTGAATTCGCTCAAGATCGCCATCGCGGATGTGGCCGACTCCAACTTCGATTCAAGTTTGCTGATCGCAGGGAATTCCGTTCAAACCAACTTGGTCGCGATTTCAGACAACATCGACCTGTTCCCGGATGGGGACAAAGACATTGATGTGCTGGCCAATGATCTGAACAACGGGCCCGGAACGTTGACCATTACGCAGATCAATGGTGTCGATGTTGTTGTTGGCGACACGGTCACCTTGCCGACAGGCCAAACTGTACGCCTGAATGCTGACGGCACTTTTACTGTTACTGGTGACGGTGATGTCGAAAATTTCAACTTTACCTATACAATCGACAATGGCGTCGACACAGACGTTGGTTTCGTTAACGCGACAGGAGTACCTTGTTTTGTCGCAGGCACAATGATCGCGACACCCGACGGTGAACGCCCCGCAGAAAGCCTGTCGCCCGGAGATTTAGTGCTTACGCAGGACGAAGGCGCACAGCCGCTGCGTTGGATCGGCACCCGACAAGTCGCGGCAACCGGTAACTTTGCGCCAATCCACATCCGCGCCAACACCTTTGGCACACATCGCGACCTATTGGTGTCCCCGTTGCACCGCATTCTGATCCGAGACAACCTTGCCGAATTGTTGTTTGGAGAGGCGGAAGTTTTGGTGGCGGCACGTGATCTGGTCAATGATCGGTCTGTACGACGCCGCGCCGGTGGCGAGGTGACATATGTGCACTTGTTGTTTGATCGACATCAGGTGGTGTTTTCTGAAGGGTTGGAGACCGAGAGCTTTTTGCCCGGCCCGCAAACCACCAAAAGCTTTGAGCGTGACGTGGTTGATGAAATTTGTGCGATTTTCCCAGAAATTGATCCCGAGACCGGGCAAGGATATTCTCAGGCCGCACGCCGCACTTTGAAGCGGTACGAAGCGGATCTGCTACGCGTCAGCAAGGTGGCCTGATATGACTTGGCTTGCCCTTTGTGATCATGATGAACGCCGTTTGTCGCTGCGCGGTTTGGGTGCAGATAAAAAGCCCCAAGCGATCTTGGATGATCATCCTCAGGCCTTGTTGACCCGCGGCAGTATCATGTTCGAAACCCGACTGTCCCCTGACGGTCGCCCACAAGCCTTGTTTTCCTATCAAGATACTTATCCAGAAATGCGAAGCCTGACATTTCAGGCTATTCCGGGCGGGGGCATTTCAATGGTTCAGGTACAAGGTGATACCATTTGCCATGCTGCAATTCAGCATAGCAAAGCCGGTCGCACGGACGTGGCGCGGATTACTTATTCATGGGACACCCAACATAATTGGGGTCGCATGACCTTGGAAAAGCCCGAAGAAACGCAAGTCAAAAGCGCATATGTGGACAACCCGCTTCCTCTCCGATTGGATGATATTCGCGGATTGATGCTAGGGCGCAGCGAGCAGACCTTTGCCTGTGACATGGTCTTTGCTGCGTTGTCAGATGACATTGAAACCATCGGTCCGATGCCAACGCTTTTACCAGCCACGCCTTTAGCAACGCCATGGGGATACAAAGCCGCCAGCAACTTGCAGCGCGGCGATACGGTGGTCACACGCGATGACGGCGTTGTGCCGGTTTTGCAAACGGTAAACCGAATGGTGCCTGCGCGTGGCAGCTATCGCCCAATCCGGTTGCGTGCGCCCTACTTCGGACTGAAACAAGATATCATCGTTGCACCAGATCAACGGTTATTGATTGACGGGCCAGAAGTTGAATACCTGTTTGGACAGGAAGCTGTTTTGGTCCCTGCCCGTCATCTTGTTAACGGGTTCGCTGCTTTGACAGAACCCTGCGGACCAATGATCAACTATACGCAGATGATCTTGCCGCGTCACGAAACCCTGTTGGCCGCAGGGACCTCAATAGAAAGCCTATATATCGGACGTATCCGGCGTCAGACATCACATCTGCAAAGCAGTTTATTGCGGCCTTTCCACCGCAACCTGTTGCCTGAACACCCCCGGCCTGCACATCATGTACTGCGTTGGTATGATGCGATCCATTTGGCACGACAGCGCGCTGCATAGCGTACACTTATAGGCGTTGTGCGAGTGCCCTCGGCGCAGAAACACAAGAGCCTAGTCAAAAAACGGAGTCATCTGCGCGACAATCACTGAATTTTCTTCAAGTGCGCGCGCCATCAGACCGCGTTCTTCGGCGTCAATTTCCTGACCATCCGCTTCCCGTTCGGCCAATGTCCCATAGCCTGTGACATCCAGCGGATTGGTGTCCGCCTGTTTAAGAATAGCTACTGTTTCGCGCACGGCTTCGGCTTCGTCTATGCCAGAGGCAAAACACATGAGCGCAGCACCCGTCGCCTTGTCAGGCAATCCGTCACCTTCTTTGCGGCCAATCTGGACCAACAGGGTATAGACTTGCTGACGGGACGGTTTCTTGGGCTTTTTCGGTTCAGACATCGATTTATTTCAACACTCGCTTTTCGGGCAAACCTGCAAACCGCACCTTGCCTGGAATGTCTGGCTCCACGGGTTTGGCCAAGGACACAGGGTCCTTGACCAATTGCCCGCGAGGCGGCTCCTTGTCAGTCACGCAACAACTCGTTGATGGATGTTTTGGAACGTGTACGTTCGTCCACCCGCTTAACGATCACCGCGCAATACAGATTCACACCGTTCTTGGACGGCATAGAACCTGCCACAACAACTGAACCGGACGGCACTTCGCCGTACATCACTTCGCCGGTTTCGCGGTCCACAATCTTGGTGGATTGGCCAATGAAAACACCCATGCCCAAAACAGAACCTTCACGGACAATACAGCCCTCAACAACTTCGGAGCGGGCACCGATAAAGCAGTTGTCTTCGATGATGGTTGGCCCCGCCTGCATGGGTTCCAACACGCCGCCAATACCGACACCGCCGGACAGGTGGACGTTTTTACCGATCTGCGCGCAAGACCCAACGGTCGCCCATGTGTCAACCATTGTGCCACTATCGACATAAGCACCGATGTTCACAAAAGACGGCATCAACACAACACCGGGCGCGATAAAGGCAGAGCGACGGACAACACAATTTGGAACCGCGCGAAAACCCGCCTGTGTCCATTGGTTGTCACCCCAGCCTTTGAACTTGCTGTCGACCTTGTCCCACCAGCCAGCGCCCTGCGGCCCACCTTCTTGATGTTCCATGTCCTTAATGCGAAATCCTAGCAGAACGGCTTTTTTGGCCCATTGGTTCACATGCCAGTCGCCGTTCTCTTGTTTTTCCGCAACGCGCAATGCGCCGCTGTCAAGCGCGTTCAGCGTGTCTTCAATCGCGTCACGCTGTTCTCCTGTTGTGGCTGAGGTGATTTGGTCCCGCGCGTCCCATGCGGCTTCGATGGCGGTTTCGAGTTGGGCGTTAGACATATGCGGCGCTCCTGATGTAAAATTCCTTTGCGCGGCTATACCGTTGCACCCATCGCAGCGCAATCATTCAACGCCATTTGATGGAACACGCTATTAAAGGTGTTTGCATCTGCGGCGCATCCGCGCGACGTTGGGCCAAGTGATATTCCGGAGAGACTTATGAAAGACGATCAACGCCGTCACCCCTTGCGCGATGCCCACACAGACCGCACCAGCGCAGAAGCGATCCCGGATACGCCACAATCCCGTGCGCCCGCCTATCGGTTGGCTTTCACCGATGACGACTTCATGTGTCAGGACGAATTGCGCCCTGTGCGGCTTCAACTAGAATTGCTGAAACCTGAACTGATGCTGGACGCCGAAGGGATTGTTTCAACCATTGTGCTGTTTGGCGGCGCGCGCATTCCGGCACCTGCCGACAAAGCATCTGCGCGCACAAAAACTTTGGCGGATTTATCACGGTTTTACGATGAGACGCGCGAATTTGCGCGCCTGATGACGCTCCAATCCATGGAAAGTGACGGCAAAGAAGACGTGATCGTGACCGGCGGTGGCCCCGGCGTGATGGAGGCCGGCAACCGAGGCGCAATAGACGCAGGTGGTCGTTCCATTGGGTTGAATATTGTTCTGCCCTTTGAACAGGCTCCAAATGAATATGTCACGCCGGAGCTCTGCTTTAACTTTCACTACTTTGCGATCCGCAAGATGCACTTCTTGATGCGCGCCAAGGCGATCTGTGTCTTCCCCGGTGGTTTTGGCACCATGGATGAACTGTTTGAGGCCCTGACCTTGATCCAAACAGGCCGGATGCAGCGCGTGCCATTCTTGCTGTTTGGCAAGGAATTCTGGCAAAAGATCATCAACTGGGAAGCACTGGCCGATGCCGGCACCATCTCAGCAGAGGATCTTGACCTGTTCCGCTTTGTCGAAACCGCAAGTGAAGCAATGGAATTGATCGAAAACTGGGACGCACCCACAACCCGGGAAGAAATTCCCGGGCGGTAAAAACGTTAAGCGCTCAGTTCTGCGGGCAACACGCCAACTTCGATATGATGGGGCAAGGTTTCAACGACCTGACCAAAGTCAGTCTCTTTGATCCCATAACCATAACCGGCCAGCCGATGCTTCCATTCGCGCTGCGACAATGAGGATTCGCGTTCGCGCAATACAAGGTCGATCACCTGTGCTGTGATAAATGGATCTTTGTTAAACATGATGGACATCTATTGTCTCCTGATTGGGTATTTAATGGAAACAGATTGGATTTGGATCATGGCAACAGTTCTGCTGAAATGCGGCGGGAGATGGGTCATTTCGTGGTTGCACACAAAAGCTGACCTTAGGTCAAATCCAAATAATATTGACCGATTTCAATATCTTAATGTTATTTCGTAAATTCATGGCTTTGCGAAATCGTTGATAAATGTGTCTTGTTCAACTGTATCGGGAATCGAAACGCTTCTTGCATCGCTGACAATGCTTTTGGCACGAGCCGCCGAATACCCCAGCGCGATGAGGATACAGGAACACACCATCCCCGATCGCCCGATACCTGCACGACAATGCACAGCAATCTTTGCGTCTTGCTGCAAATCGGCCACCAATTCCTCAATAAGTGCTGCAAAGGGCTGTGGGTCGGGTAATCCAAAATCAGGGATGGGATAATTCCGAAATGTCAGGCCATAATTTGCACAAAATTGACCTTCCTGAGCCATAGCCAAATCCGCAGCCTCAGCCGAAGGCAGCATTGACAGCGCTGTTGTGATCCCTGCGTGACCTAGACGCTGAATGTCCTGTTCATGTGTTGGACAAGGCATGATCCATAGCCCGCCCACCGGACAAGGCACCTGATAAAACGCATGCACCAATCAGGACAGACCTGCTTCGGCTTCGATCTGTTTGCGCGATTTGCGGGCCCGCTCAGTCTCAGATTTAAGCTGGCCACAAGCGGCCATGATGTCTTCGCCTCTTGGGGTGCGAACAGGAGAGGCATAACCGGCCCGGTACACAATTTCCGAAAACCGTCGAATCCGGTTGTTTGAGGACCGTTTGTATGGGGCACCGGGCCATTCATTAAAAGGGATCAAGTTGATCTTGGCTGGTATCCCTTCAATCAACTTAACCAAACGATGCGCGTCTTCGTCACTGTCATTGATCCCGTCAAGCATCACGTATTCAAAGGTGATCCGCTCAGAATTCGATACCTTTGGATAGGCTTTGAGCGCGGCAAGCAGTTCCTCAATGTTCCAGCGTTTGTTGATGGGAACCAGCGTATTGCGGACCTCATCGGTGGTTGCGTGAAAGGACACCGCCAATTGGCAGCCGATCTCTTGCGCGGTGCGGGCAATTTCCGGCACCACACCAGAAGTCGAAAGCGTGATCCGTCGGCGCGACAATTGGATGCCTTCCGGATCCATGGCAATCTTCATCGCATCGCGGACATTTTCAAAGTTATAGAGAGGTTCCCCCATGCCCATCAGCACAATGTTAGACAGCAACCGTGTTTCAACTCTGCGCGCGCCCACTTCGGGCCATTCATCCAGATCATCACGAGCGACCATCACCTGACCGATGATTTCGGACGCGGTCAGATTGCGCACCAGCTTTTGCGTGCCCGTGTGACAAAACGAACAGGTCAATGTGCACCCAACCTGAGAGGACACACACAAGGTTCCACGGCTTTCCTCGGGGATATAGACAACCTCAACTTCGTGCCCGCCCGCAATGCGCACCAAATATTTGCGTGTGCCATCTTCGGATATCTGTCGGGTCACGACTTCGGGCACCTCAAGCACAAAGGTTTCGGCCAGCTCAGCGCGGTAGGCTTTGCCAAGGTTCGTCATATCGGCAAAGTCGCGAACGCCCCATTGATAGATCCATTGCCAAATCTGCCCCACCCGCATCTTTGCTTGTTTTTCGGGCGTTCCTTGCGCGATCAGCGCGTCGCGCATTGCCTCACGGGTCATGCCAATCAGGTTTACCGGCCCATCCGGCAATTTCCGCGGTATGGTATGAACGTCTTGGGTGATCGGTGCGTTTGCAGACATGGGACGACTCAACAGTTAGGGAATACGCCTGCTATATAGGCTTCGCGGCGAAATGCAAAAGGTGTGGCCTAACCTGCCACGCGCTTCCCTCACATCGTAGGGTGGGCTTCTAGCCCACCATTGGCAGCGGTGTCAGCCGCCGCAACGTTTGGCCGCGTCTTCCACAGCTGCGGTAAACCCAAGCAGGGAAAACGTGTCTTTGGTATTTGTTCCACGCCCAGATACGCCCGACAACGACGCACTTGCCCCCCGCTTCATCGCCGTGATGATTTTGGTGTCATCATCCGTCGTCGCAGGCCAGGCCCATTCCCCTTCGGTAAATAACTCAAACGTATTGCCCGAGATATTCATCGTCACGGTTGATCCAGACGCAAAAGGATATCCGCCAGTAAAGGCAACCTGTCCTTTGGCCCCCGCAGACGGGCGGTAAAACACCATCAACAATGTTTGCCCCCGGTTCACCGCAACCACCCGCCCATCGCGGGTATTCACCGCTTCCTTTGGGGTGGAAACCCCCCAACATTCTGTTGGATTGTCTTCGACAAACACGCTCCAGTCGGTCTCGGCCGCAACGCGATTTGTGCTTTGTTCTTGCGCGGATGCCCCTGTAGTCAGCAGCGCGGCCAACCCCATTGCACACCCAACAATTTTCATCATTCCCATCTGTCCAGCCTCCAAGCTGTCCTTGACCTCAATATGCCTTTTGACCGTTTTGGCGAAGATTTGCTCATCGCTCCCGTCTCAAGTGCCTGTTATCTTTTTGACAAAAAGCATAGTAACGCGAAACTGGCGACCTACGAAACCCTGATTGGCGGGATTTCGCGCAAACCATAGGTGAAAAATGATCAATGCCTCCCCCTTTCTCGAAATCTGGCGCGGTCCTTTCCTTGAAAGTGTTCATTCCGGTCATGCCGTAATCTGTTCCGAGCAGGGTGACATTATCGAAAGTTGGGGTGATCCGAACAAAGTGGTCCTGCCCCGGTCCTCTTCAAAGATGATCCAAGCGCTGCCCTTGATTACTTCAGGAGCCGCAGATGCTTACGCTTTAACACCTGCCCATTTGGCTTTGGCCTGCGCGTCTCATCAGGGGGCAAAGATACATACCGATCCGGTTGGCATCTGGTTGGAAGGGCTGGGTTTGAACGATAACGCTTATCGATGCGGGCCGCAAAACCCATCTGACAAAACCGCCCACGAGGATTTGATCCGCGCAGAGGAAAAACCCTGCCAAATCCACAACAATTGCTCAGGCAAACACACAGGCTTTCTGACCCTCGCGCAACATCTCAAGGCGGGCCCCGAATATGTGGACCCGGACCATCCCGTTCAGCGCGCCTGTCTGGAAGCGTTTGAACGCACTACAAATGAAACATCCCCGGGGTTTGGTATTGATGGCTGTTCTGCGCCGAACTTTGCTTGCTCCCTTCACGGGATGGCACGTGCGATGGCGCATTTTGCAAGTGCCGCTGAGGACTCCGCTGAGGCACGGCTCCATCAGGCAATGCGTTTGCATCCTGATCTGGTCGCTGGCGAAACCCGCGCCTGCACCGAATTGATGCGGGCAATGGACGGTAAGGTCGCATTGAAAACCGGGGCCGAGGGCTTTTTTATTGCGATCTTGCCAGAACAAAAGATTGGTATCGCGCTCAAAGCTGCTTGCGGGACAACGCGGGCGGCCGAATGCGCGATTGCAGCGCTTCTCGTACGATTGGGCGTATTGGATGCCGCCCATCCGGCCGCGATAAAACGCATGAACGCAACGATCCGTAACTGGCGGGGGATTGAAACAGGTGTTATGCGTCCCGCTGCCGATCTGATCTAGGTCATTGGGTTTTCAGTCGCCGCTGCACAGGCCGCGTCGATGTCATTCGCAGGTTTGACCGCAAATACCTCTCAAACCAGCCTGATCACCACATAGCAGTCAAGTTTGCACAAACTCCGCTTTGGCATACCCCTGCACATAAAGAAGCGCTGTGAGGTCACCAAAATTTATCCTCACATCACATTGCGCGGCCACAGATGGCTTTGCATGCAAGGCAACCCCAAGCCCAGCCCGGCCCAGCATGCCCAGATCATTCGCGCCGTCCCCCACGGCGATAACGTCAGCCTCGTTTATCCCAATCCGCTGTGTGATTTGTTCCAACGCATCCACTTTGGCCTGCTTTCCAAGGATCGGCAGACCCACTTCCCCGGTCAGCTCCCTTTTTTCGATCACAAGGGTATTGGCGCGGTTTTCATCAAACCCCAACACCTTGGCCACATGCCCGGTAAACGCCGTAAAGCCGCCGGACACCAAGGCCGCATGCCCGTCGCTTGCCTTCATGGTGTTCAGCAGTGTCCTTCCCCCGGGCATGAATGTGATCCGTTCAGCCAGTACCTTATCGATAATGGTCGCGTTCAACCCTTTGAGCAGACCGACCCGCTCGCGCAGCGCGCCATCAAAGTCCAGTTCGCCGTTCATCGCCCGTGCGGTGATATCCTTGACCCTTGCGCCAACACCGGCTTCATCAGCGAGTTCATCAATACATTCTTGTTCGATCATTGTGCTGTCCATATCAGCCAACAGCATTTTCTTGCGTCTGTTGGCGGTAGGAACGGCGATCAGGTCGACCTCCATTGCCCGACAACTTTCCCAGACCTCCCAAAGGTTATCCGGCATACCACCCACATCAAACTCTGCAGCTTCGCCCGGCGCGAGCCAATTCACCTGAGTGCCGCCCCAAGCACTGCGCAAATTTTCGACCAGTGCAGGATCAAGTCCGCGCGTTTCTGGGTTTTTCAGCAAAAGCATAGTGAACATGGGCAAGTTTCCGATCCGCGTCATCAATGTCGCAAAATGCGATCAAGCGGCGGTCTAGACCTGTTTTTGCGATTGTGCCAGACCACATGGCCGCTGAAACAGATCCGACCGACACCCTTCCCTAACGAAGGACCCAAGTCGTTGTTACATTTTGCATTCCAAGAGTGACCTGCCCGCAAAAATCGCCCACCTAGAAGGTCGCTCATCGTCACGCGCGTATTCCACCGCGATACCAGTGTTTCGGCAAAGGCACTCATCGTATCCGCTTTCATCGGCATTCTGAAAGCGCGCCCAACGACTTACGCCGCGAACCAAAACGATTTGATAGTTTGTATTGCCTTACCGGATGCCGCGGAAAAACGCTGAAAGCCCATCACGGCCTTGAAAACACAACCCACCTTTCCTCGCGTCGGAAAAAGTGTGAACGAGTTCGTATCGTCGCATCCATGCCAATAGCGGTCCTAAAAGAAATACGCGGTTGCATCCTCAAAGGTCCAGCACCAGCTTTTTTGTCTTTGAGCGCGAACAACATACCGCGATGCGATTGTTTGATGCTTTTTCGCAATCCGTCAGGACAAGGTCACGGTGATCTGGTGTGCCGGTCACGACAGCCGTCAAACAACTGCCGCAAACGCCGTTTTCGCATGATGTTGGCACTGCGATACCAACGCGGATCAGCGCGCCTAAGATCGTTTCTTTTAGCCCAACTTCGACACTCACGCCAGACCGCTGTGCGACCACTTCAAACGGATCTCCGTCGACATCAATTTCTGCGCCAAAGTGTTCAACATGAATGTGTTGGGCATCCAATCCAGCCTCCAAAGCGCTGGATTGGACAAAGTCCATATACCCTTTGGGACCGCAGATGTAGACATGCGCGTCTTGCGAAGCCGCATTAAGGCAGCTTGGAATGTCGGGCTGATGTATTGACACATCATCAAGACGCACATGGATGCGATCTGCGAACGGCAGGTTTTGGAGGTCCTGGGCATAAGCCAGATCAGCGCCAGACCGCGCAGAGGCGTGCCATTCAAACAGGCGCTTGGCCGCGTGCAGTTCCCAAGCCATGGCAAGGATCGGCGTCAGGCCGACACCACCACTAAACAGCAGATTGGGGGCAGTACCAGCAACAAGCGGAAAGTTGTTGCGCGGGTGGCTTATCTTTATGGACGCGCCCACTTTGTAGGTCTCGTGCATGGCAACCGACCCACCCCGCGATTCCGGCTCTTTTTGAATTGCGATTTCATAGGTCGATGACATCTGACCGGTCAACGAATATTGCCGCACCAACCCGTCGCGGATGTGAATATCGATATGGGCACCTGCCTGCGCCACTGGCAAAGGTGTCTCATCTGAGGATTGCAAGGTCAGCGAAACGATGTCTTTGGCAATGGTTTTTCGCTTGATCACCGTTGCTGACAACAAACTGGGGTGGGTCACAACTGCTTGCGTGCGCACCGCTGCGCGCGCGTCTGCCTGAAACGTCGTGGGCAATGTCGCAAAGGCGGCGATTGTGTTGTTCAACGCGATTTCGGGCCTGCCGACCTCAATCCGACCAACACTCGAAATCATGGCCTTAAGCAACGAAATCATCTCAAGCTGGGCAAGATGCATTCCAATACACATGTGAATACCGCTGCCAAACCCAAGGTGATCCTTAGGGTCGCGGGTCACATCGAACTCGTCCGGATTATCAAATACTTGGGCGTCGCGGTTGGCGGAAGCAAACAGCATCATCACACGCGCGCCCTGGGGCAAGGTAATGCCCGCCACCTCAACCTCTTGTGTCGTGTGGCGCGAAAAGCTGCGAATAGGGGTGCCGAGACGCACCGCCTCGTTCACCGCATTGCGACACAGATCAGGATTATCCCGCAGTTTATTCCATTGATCGGGGTTTTGGGAAAGTTGCCAGATCAACTGCCCCGTCGCTGAAATCGTCGTGTCCAAACTTGGGTTGATATAGTCACGGATTGCAAACGGAGCGAGGTCAGCACTCAGCGCGCCTTGGTCAACCAGATCAAGAATACGGTACGTCCAGCTGCCCTCTTTCAACGTCTCGCGGGTGACTTGGCTTTTGATGAACGCACGCATCTCGGCGATGGCATCCAGCGCTTTTTGGCCGCGCTCATTTTGTTCACCCAACACATCAAAAGCCACAGCAGCCCATTTGAGCATGTTGTCTTGGCCAAAGTCCGGCAGGCCAACCATCTCGGTCACGATCTTTAACGGCAAGTAGCGCGCAAGGTCACTCACGGCATCAAAGCTGCCCTTTCCAACCAGCCCTTCGATCAAGGTATCGGCAACGCGCTCTACCTCAGGTCGGATCGTCTCAAGTGCGCCGGGCAGCAAAGGGGGGGCCATGGCGCGCCGCAGTTTGGTATGTGTCGGAGGATCAGAAGCGACAGTGTTGCCCTGCAAAAACTCCGATCCAAATTTGTCCCCTGCCACACCTTTCGCGCTGGTAAACCGCAGATGATCGCGCAGCGCATTTTGCACCGGCGCGTGTTGTGTCAGCACATAGTTTCCAAGCGACGGGATATAGACGACAGGCCCAAGCGCGCGCATGGCCGCATAATGCGGATGCGGGTCGCGGATAAATGCGTCCGCATAGAAATCCACTTCATAGATCGGCGCCTTCGTCGTCAGGTCAAGTTTTCCTTGCAAATAGGGTGGGTATATTCAAAAGTATACCTAGTAAATAAATTTACCAATAGTAAATTTGAGAGGATCTTACGATGACACTGAAATCAATCTTGCGGGCAACCGCAGTGGCGAGCCTTGCTGCAGGGACAGCACAGGCCGAGGATATCACGTTGACGATGTCCCATTGTTTACCACCGGTCCTGGGCCTTCATGTTGATTTCCTTGAACCTTTCGCCCGCCAGATCGAAGAGGCAACTGACGGCAAGGTCAAAGTCGACATTCAAACGGCTGGCTCTGCTTTGGGCACGATCACCAAGCAATGGGATCAAGTTGCCGATGGCATCGCCGATATATCGTTTGGTTTGCACGGCATTCCACGGGGTCGTTTCACCTGTACGCAAGTCATCGAACTGCCGTTCTTGACAGACAGTGTTGAGGAAGCAAATGAAGTGTTGTGGAGCGTGTAACCAGAATACCTCGCTGATGAACATTCAGACGTCAAAGTGCTGGCACTGATGGCGCATGATCCGGGCGTGTTGGCGACAACAGGTGGCAAGCGGGTTGAAAACCCCCAAGACCTTGCCGGTCTGCGCATTCGCGTCCCATCCCCATATGTAGCAGCCATGATCGAAGACCTTGGCGGTGTTCCCGTCGGTATGCCTCCGGGTCAGGTGTATGAGAATATGCAGACGGGCGCGTTGGACGGCGTTGTGCTGCCCTGGGCCGGGCTTAAGGAGTTCCGCATTACTGAAGTGACAACAAACGCAATAGAGATCGGAGCCTATACCACACCGTTCTACTTCATCATGAACCAAGACAAATTCGACAGCCTGCCTGCAGACGTTCAAGAGGCAATTGACAGCATTTCAGGTGACGTGCTTGTGGCGCAGTTCCCCGATTGGTGGACGGCTTGGGGTGCTGCTGGTCCGGCACAGATCACAGATGCAGGTGGTGAAGTGATTTCACCAGACGCGGCGCTGCGTCAGGCTTGGATAGACGCGACCGCTGCGACAGTTACCCGATTAGAGGCTGATCTGGCTGGGGATTGTACAAATGGTGCGGCGTTGATCACGCAGGCACGCGCGCTCTCTGCAAATTGATCTGGTGTCGCTATGATCTTGTGGACCCGTACGCCGTGCGGGTCCATTTCTATGTAAGGGCCAGTAGTGCATAAATTCCTAGACCTGATAACGCGTGTTCCGATCTGGATCGGTGGTGCGCTGATGATCGGCGTCATCCTGTTCACCGTGGCAGATGTCTTTGCGCGCAAGTTTTTCAGCACAGGGTATTTTGGTCTTGTCGACTTGACCCAATTTGCAGTCATCGGCTTAGCCTATTTGGCCATGCCGCGCGCCTTTCTCACAGGGGCGCATGTGGCGGTCGAACTGTACGATCACCGTTTGTCACCCCGTGCTGATCTGGCGCTAAAGAGTTTTGCGCTGATCCTGAGTATTGGTGCGCTCAGCCTGTTGCTGTGGTACGGCTGGACCCAAGCGTCGCGGGTTTTGCGATATGGGGATGTGTCACAGAACGTCGAAATACCGATGATCTGGTATTGGGGCATGTTGATGTGCGGCGCCGCACTTAGCTGGCTGGTGTGCGTCTCACAGCTTTGCCTGAACCTGTTCGCGAGGCCGGTGCATGTTTGAGACCATCGCGATAGAAGTTTGGGGCGTTGTCGGGTTCGCGGCCCTTTTGGTGCTCGTGTTTTTACGTGTTCCCATAGCAATCGCCATGGCCACAGTCGGTCTTGTCGGAGGGACGTTGCTGACGGGGGTCAAAACCACGGGCCTGACCTTTGCCGCTTCCGCCTTTGAAAGCGTGTTCCCCTACAGCCTGTCTGTTATCCCGCTGTTCATCCTGATGGGGGTTTTCGTCACCCACGCGGATCTCTCCAAAAAGCTATATGACGGTATGTTCGCCATGATCGGGCATTGGCGCGGAGGCCTTGCCCAAGCAACAATCGGGGCCTGTGCAATGTTCGGCGCGATTTGCGGGTCCTCGCTTGCCACGGCCGCGACAATGACGCGGGTGGCGATGCCACAGATGCGGGCGCGAGGTTATGATGATGGCTTGGCGACAGGAGCGATTGCGGCAGGCGGCACACTTGGCATTCTTATTCCACCGTCCATCATCTTGTTAATCTATGGCATCCTCACGGGCACATCGATTGGCAAACTGTTCATCGCGGGGCTGATCCCGGGCTTGATCGGGACGGCATTCTACCTTGGCGCAGTGCGCTATTCCGTTTGGAGCAAACCAGACGCGGCCCCCTTGGTGCACAAGGCTGCGATGGCCACACGCTTGCGTCAGCTTGGCGCAGTTTGGCAGGTTGTGCTGTTATTTGGTTTGGTTTTAGGCGGTATCTATACCGGTTGGTTTTCCACGATCGAGGCCGCAGCCGTTGGCGCATTTGGCGGCCTGTTGGCAGCAGTCATCCGTAACCGCTCTGTTGGGTTCTTGCCCGCAGCACTTGAAGATGCGGCCAAAACGACGGCAATGATATTCCTGATCATTGTCGGCACAGCCGCGTTTAACGCTTTCATCGAGCGCACGCATCTGCCCACCTTAATTATAGGCTTTGTCGCTGACACCGGCCTGTCGCCAATGGGCGTGCTGGTCGTGCTGATGCTGGTTTATCTGGCCCTTGGCTGCGTGATGGATGGGCTGTCGGTCATCTTTGTGACGATTCCGATTGTGTTTCCGCTGATCCAATCGCTTGGAATTGATCCAGTGTGGTTCGGCATCTTACTGGTCTGCGCAACCGAGATAGGGCTGATTACGCCGCCCGTGGGTATGAACCTTTTCATCATCAAAGGGGCTGACCAACGACATAAACATCAAGACGATATGGAAAGGGGTCACTCCCTTTATCGTGGCAGACATCCTGCGGTTGGCCGTCTTGCTCGCTTTCCCGATGCTGACGCTCTTCCTGACGTTAGAGGTACGTTAAGCAGCATATCCAAGCGCAGTTGACAGATCGCTGCTTGCCGCGCGAAGCCGATGCGCCAGCGTCCCATCCAAACTGTCATCAAACGCGTCAATCCAGCCTAATGTCGTCATAGAAAATGCCAGCCGACCGTCACGATCAAAGACCGGCGCGCTCAGGGCAGAGATGCGTGGCAGAAGATCACCGTGAACATGGCCCAAGCCCGCGGCCTTCGTGGCGCTTTTGATCGCCTCCGCATCAGCGTCATTGGATACAAATTTCGCAGTTGCCTGTTCACTGAGCCAGGTTAAAAACACATGCCCCGTGGCCGAACCGATCAGCGGCATCGTCAACCCTGCGCGTATTTCGACAGTAACAGGCTGAAAGCCCTCAAAATAGCGGATGATCGTCGCGCCATGGCTGCCCCACAGCGCAATAAACGTCGCTTCACCCGTAGCATCACGAAAGGCGCGGGCGGCTTGAACCGCCCGCTCGACCGGCTCCAACCGCTTTAGCGCAGCAAGGCCCAATTGCAGGGTGAAAACACCCAGCTCATACCGCCCATCAGGACGTTGCGCGATTGCGCCAGACCGTGTGAGCGAAACCAAATAGTGATGCACCTGCGACGGCGTCATCCCCGTTACCTCAGAAATGTCTTTCACCCCAAGTGGCTGCTCAGATTGTTCAAAAACGCGCAGCAGATCAAACGCCCGATCCACAGATTGCACACCCTTGCGGTCATCCACTTTCGGCGTGTCCTGCACTTGTGATATGGTCAGCCCATTCATGAACAATGTCACTTTCGTTGAAGCCAGACAGCCTAAATCAAACTTTACGACTAGATGATTGGTAACAGCGTGCACATATCTTGAAAAGGGACACGATTTGCGAGACGTGTCTCAAAATCGCCAGACGCTCTTAATTGTTCATTGGAAAGGAACGCAATGCAACTTGGGTTTCATCATGCTGCTCTGATCGTCCAAGATTACCCGGTATCAAAGGCATTCTACTGTGATGTGCTGGGTCTTGAAATACTGGCTGAGAACTACCGGGAGGAGCGTGATTCCTGGAAGCTGGATCTTGCTTTGGATGATGGGGGGCAACTTGAAGTGTTTAGCTTTCCCGACCCTCCCCTCCGAGCAAGCCGACCAGAAGCTTGCGGATTGAGGCATCTTGCTTTTCAAGTAAGCGATCTTGATGCTGCAATCGCCGAGCTTGCGGCGCATGGCGTCCCTGTCGAACCGGTCCGAATCGATGAATTCACTGGAAAACGGTTTACGTTTTTCCAAGACCCCGATGGACTGCCGCTAGAATTCTACGAAGTGTCATAACTCCTGAAATCGCTGATTTTTTCAAAGGCCAATTTCTTGAATTGCAGATATTGGAGCGTTCCAAATGTGGAGTGCATGGAGAGGTCGCTGACCAATGTTGTTCCATGTGCCGATTTGGGTCGCCTCTCAGTGATTGCATGCAAACACCTACCGAAAATTGATGCACGTCTTATTTGTAAACAACCCCGCAAGCACCACCTCATCGCGGACCACTTCAAGCCCCACCTTGGCCCTAAAAAGGCGAATGGTTCTTTCGTTTCTTGATATCGGATCACATCGTTCGTCATGCGATCCACCTTATCAACTGGTCCGAAACCTCGCGACCACCTCTGACAATTGTGATCTAGAGGCCCAAGACCAACGGGCAATGATCGGAGACCTCGGGATCATACACCACATCAAAGTGTCTGGCAGCCTGTTCATCGCTAACCAACATGTAATCGGCGAATTTCCCCGGCTTTTCGTATTGGGCATTACGCGTACCGGGAAAACCGCGGGCCGTAACCAGTTCGGTCATGCCTGCTTGTTCCAAAAGCCGTAGGGTTTCGCTGTTTTCTTTTACGTTGAAATCACCGCATATCACCCGCAGGTCATGGTCTGCTGACACAGTGCTAGACATCTCCAACAAGCGCTGCGCCTGCAAGTCCCGTTCAGGGGTGTCGGCCTTGCCATTCAAGTCACGTAAACCATGCATGTGGGTGATGCTGATTGCCCTGTCTCCACCGTGATCATAGAGCCGTACGCCATGCGCACTACGTGATCTTGGATGATCCCCATAGCCATCTGGCCCATACCCTTTATGAACAAATCCCTGTACCTGCTGTATGACCGGAAGCGACTTATGTACAAAGGTCGCCAGACCCCAAAACGACGGAACAGCGATGTCATCATCCCATAGAACCCCACGCGCGGCAGGACAGAATGTGGGCACATGATCGGGCAGCGCAGCACAAACATCGCGAAAAAAATTTGCACGCTGTGGCAAAACATGCTCGCCATCGCGGTAGGTCAGCCAATCTTTGTCTGAGGCGGGGCTATGTACCACCTCTTGCAAGCACAACACATGCGGCGCAGCGTCGATCAGATACGGCAACAGAACCTCATGCAACTTGCCGCCCCACCCGTTGAGACACATGATTTGCATTGTATCTATGCCTTTCCCATTGGATGGAATGGTCTGCGCTTAGCCGATGCGCCCCTGATTTTCTCCAACTTGCCCGCGGTGCAACAACAGATGATCAAGTAAAACACAAGCCATCATTGCTTCGCCGACAGGGACAGCGCGGATGCCCACACAGGGATCATGACGGCCCTTGGTAATGATTTCGGTCTCTTCACCTGATTTGGTGATCGTTTTGCGGGTGGTCAGGATAGACGATGTCGGCTTGACTGCAAAACGAACAACCACATCTTGGCCTGTGCTGATCCCGCCTAATATGCCGCCTGCGTGGTTGGATGAATAGCGCGGTGCGCCATCATTGCCCATGAAAATCTCATCCGCGTTCAATTCGCCTGTCAACATCGCAGCAGACATACCTTCGCCAATTTCCACCCCTTTGACGGCATTGATGCTCATCATTGCAGCCGCCAGATCTGTATCAAGCTTACCGTAAACAGGCGCTCCCAATCCGGCGGGAACGCCCCGCGCTGTCACTTCAATGATTGCACCAACCGAAGAGCCTGACTTGCGCAAACCGTCCAGATAACTTGCCCAATCCGTTGCCGCTTTGGCGTCAGGGACCCAAAACGGGTTTTGTTCAATCTGATCCCAATCGAAAACCGTGCGGTCAATTTGATGTGGACCCATCTGTACCATGTAGCCAGTGATTTGCAGATCAGGAGCCAGCGCTTTGATAGCTTGGCGCGCCAACCCACCTGCCGCCACCCGAGACGCTGTTTCACGTGCAGAGGAACGCCCGCCACCGCGATAATCGCGGACACCATATTTCTGAAAATAAGTGATGTCAGCGTGACCGGGGCGAAACTTGTCCTTAATATCCCCATAATCCTTGGACCGTTGATCTGTGTTTTCAATCATCAATTGAATGGGCGTGCCGGTGGTTACACCCTCAAAAACCCCTGACAGGATGCGCACTTCGTCCGCCTCACGGCGCTGCGTGGTATATTTATTTTGGCCCGGTTTCCGTTTGTCCAGCCAATGTTGGATCATCACGGCATCGACAGGCACACCCGGCGGACAGCCATCCACCGTCGCCCCCAAAGCGGGTCCATGACTTTCACCCCAAGTGGTGACGCGGAAAAGGTGGCCAAAGCTGTTCATCGACATATGGGTGCTCCTGTTGGCACTGCATTAACGGGGCAGACGCGGGGCCTCAAGGGATAGAGTATCGCAAGGCAAACGCGCGCACCCATTGTGGCGCAACGGTCATTCGCGAATTTTGCCTTCGATCCCTTCAAAACTAGGGTATGCAGCTCTAACTTGGAAACAACTGCTTTAAGAGGCTCTATTGATGATCGACGGTCCTGATGATTTTGACAGGCTACAAACGTTAGAGCAGTTGTCTGCCACTGTGAAAACCAGATCGGCAGAGGATTACGATTTTAAACATGCCGTTGGTCAACTTGACCAAAACCTTGAATACATCATCAAAGCGCTCCGACACGACCCTGATATCTGGAAGCTGAACAGAGCATTTCACGTTGTCCACGCCCCCAGTCTGATTACTATCATGACCTTGTTAGAAAACATCGATGCGATGAGGTCTGTCGGTGACAAAGAGAAACACCAGATCAACGCCTCGCTCAATCGCGCAGCCCAATTGGCGACAGACGCAAGACATCGGATTGAGCAAAAGCAATTCAACGTTGCCAAGGCAGAGCTGGATGTTCTTGCCGAATATGCGCCAAAACCGGAGGTCCCATTTAAACGGGCCTCTTTTGTCTCGCGAAAACTGAAAGGTGTTGTTCAAATTTCGGAATCGACATGGGAAGAAACGAAGTCTCGTGTCACCGCAATTCCGACTCTTGTTGGACACCTAAAAGACGGTGCTAACAATTCCATGGCAAGAGTGAGTTCTATTCCCGTGCTCGCTGCGAATTTTCAAAAATCGTTGTCCGCCGCCATGTCAGATGCTGTTGCCAAACCAATTGCGATGCGATTGCAGGCCAGTACCAAGGCGTTGAAACATGGCGTGGGAGCCGGTGTTGGCATGGGCGTAGCCATAGGTGTGCTGTGTCCGCCCCTGTTGCCACTCAGTGCCGGAGGTGCGGTTCTGGCTGCGATGCGGGCGTGGCGGATTGAAATGGATGCGACGCAGAAACTAAACGAAGCTGACCGCGCACAACGTATTATTGAGTTAAAATCCGAACGGTCAGCTGCTCTTCGAATGCTCACGCAGGGAGCGTCCGCGCTTCAGATGGAAACGGATCAGTTAAGTGTGACCGTAGATGTCGATTCAGGGGAAGCGGATGCTGTCATTTTGACCGGCCAGCACACCGGACACACATGGTCAAGCCTGAGCCTGACAGAGAAAGCCGAAGTCGCGTCCATGCTCGCGCAGGGAGCCAACGCTCTGCTCGACATTCTTGAAAACGGATCAGAAATTTTGTGACGATCTCGGGTCACGGGCCTCCACCTTAGGAACACCCCTCTGTTTCAGTGGGTCACCGGGTCAAAAGCTTCTAAGAATACTCTTGCCCGGCTCGTCCATCCTTGCGGCAAACCGTGTCCCCCATCATGCAGGTCGATGCGCACCGATGCATTCGCGCAGGATTGCGCCCAGACTCGGCTGCGAAAATCGTTGTCGACCGTGATTTCATCGGGATGTGTCCGGCAGCCATTGGCCCTCCGCGCACGCGCAAGAATTTCCCAAACACTACCTTGATGCCAATCGCGGATACCACGCCCCTCCAAAGGCACTTGACCGTCCGCGAACCCATGCACCTGCATGACCGGTAGCCCCGCGAGACCTGAGCAATCAGTCGCATTGGGACTGCGTAATGCCCCCGCAACGCTGATCATCCCCGATAACCGATCACCTGCTTTACATGCCAGCAACCATGCCATTGATCCTCCCGCAGAAAACCCCGCTGCATAAACGCGCGTCAGATCCAGATTTGCCTGCGCCTTCGCAGCATCCAAGACGGCGAAGGTAAAGGCAACATCATCCCGAGAGGACCCATCACGGCCAGGAAAGAAAAACCGATCCGGGTTTCTGCCTGCCCGTGTCTGCCCGTTTGGCGCCAACAATGCGTAGCCGTTTTCTAGGAAATCACGTTGCAATCCACCCTGTCGGTGGATCGAAGAACCACTGCTGTTTGCCCCATGAAACCAGATCAAGACAGGATGCGGTCCTTGGCCTTCTGGCACCTTGAGATAGTAACTCCCCCCGTCAATCTCACAGGGCGCATCCGGCCCACATGCTTGCGCAACCACCGTCCCCGCAAACCACGCGGTAGCAAAAACCATTAGGAAGCGTAGTGATTTGACAAACATCAATCGATGCATAGACAGCAATTTGAAGATAACGAGGGAGAAGATCACCGTTTAGTTCACCGCCCCGCTTTCAATCAGGGATCGCGCAGTGCCAGCGATATTAGCTGTCCGCCAGTTAAAGCCTAACCATTGCGAATACCCGTCAAAAGTCAGCTCAGCTTGCAGATCCTCAACAGATTTCCCTGCTTTCAAACCAGCCAAAACTTCTGCGCGAAGCGTTTCCATATATGTCACTACTTCACCCACACTTTCGCGCGGGCCGACATTTCCATGGCCCGGCGCGAGAATGTCGAAGTCAAGCGTATCAACCTTGCGGACCTGATCTGTCCAATCGTCCGTATTCGCCCCCGGCATGTCACGGAAAGGCAAACGCCGCGGCGCCATGGCATCCACGACAAAAGCCACGTTTTCAGGTCGCACGACGACGACCATAAGATCAGTACCATGCCCCTTGCCAAGATAGGTGAATTCAAAGGTCTTATCACCAACGGTCATGCTGTCACCGTCACTCACGCGACGATCAACTGCAACACCTACGATTTCATCCGGGGCATTTTCATGTGCAATGGTTTCAGCTGTATCAGCAAACACTTCCCCTCCTGATGCGTGATCAGCATGCGAATGGCTGTACATGAGTTGCGTTACCGGCAAATCTGACATTTTAGCAATTTCACCCTCAAGCCAAGTGGACGCATCTGCATTGATTGGGTCTGCGACAACCACCCCTTCTTTGGTCAAAACAACAAGCCCGTAGTGATTGTTGTTTTGCCAGCGATAGACATCACCGCTTACATTAACCACCGCGCGGGTAGCGTCCTGTGCTGATGCAATGCTGGAAAACGAGATCAATGCGGCTGTCGCAAGTGCAAGTGTTTTCATGGGGCTCTATCCTTTTTGGCATTTTTGGATTTTCTACAACATGACGTTACTCACGCCAGCAAACCAATCACATTTACAAGAGCCCGGCCACCTGGTCATCTTTCGCTCACCCAAGGTCAGACCCCATTGATTCATACTCTGGGATTCACCTTGCGTTCAAGACACCAGCACCCTATCCCTACGCCTACCTCGGGGGGCCATTTATGGCTGAGATTGCGCAAGCTGACCCGTTGAACCTGAACCGGTTAACACCGGCGGAGGGAAGGTCTGGAAAATCCTCCTGTACTTCTCAACGCCGCATTTTGGAGGATGCCATGAAGGCTCTTACACTTGCTGCTACAACACTTATTGCCGCGTCAGCAGCCGCTGCGGAAAAAACTGAATTGACTGTCTATGCAGGCGATTACTTTACATCCGAATGGGGTCCCGGCCCGGTCATCGAAAAAAACTTCGAAGCATTTTGTGATTGCGATCTGGTTTGGGCGACAGGTGATCTGTTGCCGCGTTTGCTGCTGGAAGGCGAACGGACTAAGGCGGACGTCGTCATTGGTTTGACATCTGATGTCACGGCCAAAGCCCGCGCAACCGGGCTTTTCACCACACATGGACAAGATAACTCAGTCCTGACCCTGCCGATTGAATGGACCGACGACACATTCCTGCCGTTCAACTATGGGCATACGGCTTTCATCTATGACACCACTCGCACCGATACCCCCCCGGCCTCTTTTGAAGCGTTGCTGGCGATGCCGGATGATGTGAAAATTGTCATTCAAGACCCGCGCACCTCGATCTCCGGTCTGGCGCTGGTGCTGTGGGTACAGTCTGTCTATGGCGATAAATCAGCTGAAGTTTGGGGAAAACTTGCCCCGAAAATCCTGACCGTGACCAAGGATTGGTCTTCAAGCTATGGCATGTTCACCGATGGTGAGGCGGACATGGTGCTTAGCTACACCACCTCGCCTGCATATCATATGTTTGCAGAGGAAGATCTGACCAAGAAAGCCGCAATCTTCCCTGAAGGGCATTATTTCATGGTTGAAACAGTGGGCAAGATCGCCGCAACTGATCAACCGGAACTGGCCGATATGTTCATGGAATATGTGGTGTCCAAGGACTTCCAACAGGTGATTCCAACAGCAAATTGGTCACTGCCCTCTGCCTTGCCCCGCGCCGAATGGCCAGAGGGTTGGGATCAGTTGGAGCTGCCTGAAAAGGTTTTGTTCTATAATGAGGCAGAAGCCGCAGCGGTGCAGGATCAAGCGATTGAAGCATGGCGCAGCGCACTGACCCAATAACCCAAACATTGGGAATGATCGCTGCCGTTTTGACGGTGGCGGTCATCTTGATTGCCGCAATTGGCATCGGCTCTCGGGTCGAACCGGGTTTCGGCTTTGGCCCCGGAGATTGGGCGGCAATCCGATTTACCGTCACTCAGGCGCTTTGGTCTGCTGGGTTATCGGTCTTACTGGCCATCCCAGTTGCCCGCGCTTTGGCACGGCGGCAATTTTTTGGTCGTCAGGTATTGGTCACCCTGCTGGGTGCTCCATTCATCCTCCCGGTGATTGTCGCGGTTCTAGGTTTGCTCGCCATCTTTGGGCGGAACGGTTGGCTGAACCTAGCGCTGAATGCGATGGGATTACCGACGGTGTCCATTTATGGCTTCCATGGTGTTGTGTTGGCACATGTGTTTTTCAACTTACCGTTGGCCACGCGCCTGTTATTGCAAGGGTGGCAAACCTTACCCGCAGAACGTTTCCGGCTGGCCGCACAGCTCCGGCTGACCCCATGGGCGTTTTTCCGAATAATCGAATGGCCCTTAATCCGCCAGATTGTGCCGGGTGTGGCCGCCCTGATTTTTGTGATCTGTCTGACCAGCTTTGCGGTCGCCTTAACTCTGGGAGGCGGGCCCCGTGCGACAACGGTAGAATTGGCAATCTATCAGGCATTTCGCTTTGATTTTGATCTGGGGCGTGCCGCACTTTTGTCTTTGATACAGCTGGTACTGGCGGGCAGTGCCGCGTTGATTGCCCTTTGGGTCATCCCTTCGGTTTCCCTGAGTGGTGGGCAGGACAGACCCGTCCTACGGTGGGATGCGCAAAGCAATTTGCACCGCGCACTAGATGGTTTGGTGATTCTGCTTGCCGCCGCTTTTTTGGTATTACCGTTGTTCGCAGTGGTGCTGAGAGGAGCCTCCGGGCTCGCGTTATTGCCATCAGACGTTTGGAGAGCAGCGGGCGCATCGTTTTGGGTCGCATGCCTTTCGGTCCTTGCGATGTCCGCGCTTGCTTTGCCAATGGCGGGATGGATCGCCTCGCGGAGATCCGGTGGCATAGAGGCGATCGGGCTTTTGGGTTTGTCTGCTTCGCCGTTGATGATCGGAACAGGATGGTTCATCGTTATCAATCCAGTCATAAATCCGGCCGACGTATCGCTGGCGGTTACCGCATTGGTGAATGCACTGATGTCATTACCTTTTGCGCTGCGCATCCTAGTGCCGAGATTGCGGGAAACTGTGCAGGATTATGATCGGCTGAGGCTGGCGTTAAACCTGCGGGGATGGTCCCTTTGGCGATGGGTTTTACTGCCACGCCTTGCGCCGCAATTTGGGTTTGCCGCGGGCCTAACCGGGGCACTGTCTCTTGGTGATCTTGGGGTGATCGCGTTGTTCGCAGATGCGGATCGGGCAACGCTGCCCTTGCAGATGTATCGTTTGATGGGAGCTTACCAGATGGAAGCCGCCGCCGGGGCGGCGTTATTGCTCTTGGCGATGGCACTTGGGGTATTCTGGGGATGCGATGCAGGAGGAAGACGATATGCTGCGCCTTGAAAACATGGGGGTTTCACAAGGCTCCTTTTGCCTAAAGGCCGAAATGACGCTGGAACAAGGGCAAAGTTATTCTGTAATCGGCCCATCCGGTGCAGGGAAATCGACGTTGCTTGGCGCGCTTTGTGGGTTTGTCCCGATGGCAGGGCAATTGTGGTGGCAGGATCACGACATCACCCAAGCTGCGCCCGGGTCGCGGCCCATGACAATGTTGTTTCAGGATAATAACCTTTTCCCGCATCTGACTGTGGCGCAGAATGTTGGCCTAGGGATTAACCCACAGATGCGGCTGACTGCGCAAGATGAAACCCGTGTCGCGGCTGCATTGAACAGAGTCGGCCTCACTGATCAAATCCACAAAAGGCCCGGCGCATTGTCAGGAGGGCAACAAAGCCGCGCGGCCTTGGCCCGTGTTTTGGTGCAGGCCCGGCCTTGGCTATTGTTGGATGAGCCTTTTGCCGCCCTTGGCCCCGCCCTAAGAAATGACATGCTGGACCTCGTCAAAGGGTTGATCGCCGAAACCGGTGCTGGATTGATTATGGTTACCCATGCACCAGAAGACGTGCGGCGCATTGCCGATCAGGTGATCTTTGTCGGATCGGGGGTCGCAATGGCGCCACAACCAGCGGCAACGCTTATGGAAAACCCGCCACCCGACCTAAAGGCGTACCTCGGAGAGGACTAGATCAGCAGGCAGGCTGTTGTCTTGCACCGATCTTGCATTGATCAGGTCGTTTGATTGCGCCCGTTCCTGTGCCGCTTGTTCCGAAAGACCATAGTCACGCCAGCGTTGTATCAGACGGTTTTCCAGCTGGTCCTTAGCGACGTCCAGCCGGATTGAGTAATCCCAAAGCAACGGCAATTGATCCCAGATGGGGCGATCCAGCAAAAGGTAGTTTCCTTCAACAATTACAGTTTCCGTTTCCGGGCCAAGATGACCTGCAGCATTTATGGATTTATCCAATCCGCGATCAAACAACGGAAACGTGACATCCGCTTCGGTACCCAGCCGCCGAACGAGATGCAAAAACCCCGCAGCATCAAACGTATCTGGCGATCCTTTACGCGCCAAAAGGCCTCGCGGTTCGATCAAAGCGTTGTCGAGATGAAAGCCATCCATCGGCACGACAGCGGCCTTTGGGTCCAAATCAGCCAAGGCTTGGGCCAAAGTTGATTTCCCGCTGGCGGGCGGCCCGACAAGGGCGACCAGCTTGCGTTGTCCGGTTTTTAGGGTGGCATTGATGAGCGCCACGATTTCTTGAGGTGTCATGGAACCAGCTAATGCCGTGTAGCGAGGTAATGCAATATCTGACGCGCGCACCCGGGACTTTTTCAAATTCCGGGCGCTGTGACCGTATTGGTCAGCTGGGGGTCAGGACCTAGGCCGCAGACTGCGTATGTACTCTGAGCGTGCCCAATGTCGCTTGCCCGGCCTCTCGTCCTTTTTGGACAAAATGGTCTTGATAGATCGCATCGTGATAGTCCGTTTCCTGATACTGATGTGGCGTTAACGACACCGACATAACCGGCACACCTGTATCAAGACCGACACGCATCAACCCATCAACCACGGCGCTGGCGACAAAATCATGGCGGTAGATACCACCATCAACAACGAAAGCGGCACAAACAACCGCAGCATATCTTCCACTCAAGGCAAGCTTTTGAGCCATGAGTGGGAGTTCAAATGCACCGGGGACATCAAAGACATCCACCTGCTCTGGCGCAATGATTTCAATAAAACCGTCATAGGCACGGTTAACGATTTCGGCATGCCATTGTGCTTTTACAAAGGCGTAGCGGGGTGAGTGTGTCATTTGGATCTCCTTTAGGTTCAGACACGTCCACCCAAGGCGATCACACGCGTGACAAGTCACCCATGGGCTCCCTGAAACACCTGCATTCTCTTCCATCCGGACTATGACCGTCGGCCCCGGATTTTGACCGGGTCTGCTGACCAACCGTACCTCGAAAGGCGCGGGTTGCGCTCGCGGGCTTAGGCACATCGTACCCCTACCGCCGGTGGGGAATTCCGCCCCGCCCTGAGAATCCTTGCACACTGCACCTGCCCCATGGTTTGTGCAAGGGCAGACTCGCCTTCAAATAAGAGGTCTTGGCCCTATGCACCCCAATCCGGTTTTCCATGACGCTGACAAGGTACAAAACATCAGCTTTGCCCGGGAGCGTGGGTTTGGCGTTTTGGCTGTCCAAAATGATGATTTTCCGATGCTCAGCCATATACCTTTCTTGTTGAACGCCGAAGGGAGCGTGGCAGAGTTTCATCTGGTGCGGTCCAATCCGATTGCGCGGATATTAAAAACGCCCCGGAATGCCAAAATCGCAGTGTCAGGTCCCGACAGCTATATCTCGCCTGATTGGTACGAGGTGATCGACCAGGTGCCGACGTGGAATTATGTGGCGGTGCATTTGACCGGCGTTATCGAACTGCGCCCTCAAAAAGACTTGCTCGACCTATTGGACCGACAGGCAGCGTTTTACGAAGATCGGCTGACACCCAAACCCGCATGGAAAACGGCAAAAATGACCGAAGCTGTCCGAGACAAGATGATGCGCATGATTTTGCCTTGCCGGATGGAAATACACAGCCTGGATGGCACTTGGAAGCTGGGGCAAAACAAACCCGACACGGCGCGCACCGCAGCTGCTGATCAAGTCAGCGGATATGGATTTGGGTCAGAAACAGGAATTCTGGCAGCACTGATGCACGGAGCAAGTGAGGGCGGTTAGGGCCAATACCGATACAATGCTAGGATTGCGCCTGAGTGATTGCCCTGTGATAGTTCAGGGCAAAGCATAGGAGATACCGCATGAAACTCGCTTATTCCCCCACCTCCCCTTACGTTCGCAAAGTCATGATGGTGTTGCACGAAACCGATCAGTTAAGCGACATTACACTCGAAACACGCGCCACCACTCCTCTGGACACCAATCAGGCACTGCTATCTTCCAACCCTTTGGGCAAAGTGCCGACACTAGAGCGGGCCGAAGGGCCAGCCCTTTATGACAGTCGAGTAATTTGCGCCTATCTCAATGACCGTGCACAGGCCGCCCTTTATGGAAAAGGAGCGCGGCATTGGGATATCCTGACACTGGAGGCGACAGCTGATGGCATTTTGGATGCCGCCCTATCCATGACCTATGAAGGTCGGATGCGCCCCGAAGAAAAGCAAATGCAAGGTTGGATGGATGCCCAATGGAACAAGATCGCGCGCGCCTGCACAGCTCTGAACACCCGCTGGATGAGCCATCTGGCAGGTCCGTTGGACATGGGACAGATCGCAGTTGCCTGTGCGCTTGGATATGTCGATTTTCGTCACGATGCCCGAGGCTGGCGGACCGGAAACGACGCACTTGCTTCATGGTATGCAGAATTCGATTCGCGCCCTTCAATGCAAGCGACCCAACCACCAGCAGGATAACTAGCGCAGATTGTCTTGATTTGGGTGATCTTAATACCTACCTGCGACCCTTTGCACGTCTTTGGCATCTAGACGCATCGAAGCGGGCAAGTTAGACAGCCAATTAAGTCGGGTTGCGCTTTTACGCGACCTTAATGCTGTTGGCCGACTCGGGCCGGAACAATTGGAGAAAACACGTGTCCAACGCAGAAGATCACGCAGGCACCCGTAGGGATTTCCTGTACTACGCAACCGCCGGGACAGGCGCTGTCGCAGTTGGTGGCGCGGTCTGGCCTTTGGTCAACCAAATGAACCCTTCCGCAGACGTTCTGGCATTGTCCTCTATCCGCGTAGACGTAAGTGAAATTGAGACCGGGTCACAATTGACCGTCAAGTGGCTGGGCAAGCCTGTGTTTATCCGCCGCCGAACCGAAGAAGAGATCGAAGCGGCCCGCAACGTCGAACTGTCGGAATTACCCGACCAGGGCGCCGAGAATGAAAATATCGCGGCCGATGCTACAGCAGTAGACGAAAACCGCACCTTGGACGAAGCTGGCGAATGGCTGGTAATGATGGGTGTTTGTACGCACCTGGGGTGCGTACCTTTGGGTGACGCGGGTGATTTTGATGGCTGGTTCTGCCCGTGCCACGGTTCGCACTACGATACCGCCGGACGCATCCGTAAAGGCCCGGCTCCACGAAACCTGCCAGTGCCTGTAGCTGAATTCGTGGACGATTCCACAATCAAACTGGGTTAAGGGAGAGAAAGATGTCTGGAATTCCTCACGACCATTACGAACCAAAAACAGGCGGCGAAAAGTGGTTGCACTCGCGTTTGCCTGTTATTGGCCTGATGTATGACACGCTGATGATCCCCACACCCAAAAACCTGAACTGGATGTGGATTTGGGGCATTGTGCTGACCTTTTGTCTGGCACTGCAAATTGTGACCGGCATTGTTCTGGTGATGCATTATACCCCTGACACCACACTCGCGTTTGCGTCTGTTGAGCATATCATGCGCGATGTGAACGGTGGGCATATGCTGCGTTATATGCACGCTAACGGCGCGTCGCTGTTTTTCATCGCGGTCTATGCGCATATCTTCCGGGGGCTGTATTACGGTTCTTATAAAGCGCCACGCGAAGTGACATGGATCATCGGCATGCTGATCTATCTGCTCATGATGGCGACGGCATTCATGGGCTACGTGTTGCCTTGGGGGCAGATGTCCTTCTGGGGTGCAACTGTGATCACCGGCCTATTTGGTGCGATCCCATTTGTGGGTGAAACGTTGCAGACGTTCTTGTTGGGCGGCCCTGCCGTGGACAACGCAACATTGACACGTTTCTTCAGCCTGCATTACCTTTTGCCATTCTTGATTGCAGGTCTTGTGATCCTGCACATCTGGGCTTTCCATACCACGGGTAACAACAACCCATCAGGTATCGAAGTACGGCGCGGATCCAAGGAAGAAGCTGAAAAAGACACGCTGCCATTCTGGCCCTACTTTGTGATCAAGGATTTGTTTGCTCTTGCCGTTATCCTTGTTGTGTTCTTTGCAGTGGTGGGTTTCATGCCAAACTATCTGGGCCACCCAGATAACTACATCGAAGCGAACCCACTTGCGACGCCAGCGCACATCGTTCCGGAATGGTACTTCCTGCCGTTTTACGCGATCTTGCGGGCCTTCACATCCGAAGTTTGGGTAGTGATCATCGCTGAGACGCTGACAGGTGGCATCATTGATGCGAAATTCTTTGGTGTTCTGGCTATGTTTGGCGCAATTGCCGTCATGGCCGCAGTGCCATGGCTAGATACTTCAAACGTGCGTTCGGGTCGATACCGCCCCATGTTCAAATGGTGGTTTGGGCTGCTTGTCATCGACTTCTTTGCCTTGATGTGGTTGGGCGCGATGCCAGCAGAGGAACCCTATGCAACCTTCTCGCTTATCGCTTCGGCCTACTGGTTTGGGTACTTCTTAGTGATCCTGCCACTCTTGGGCGTGATCGAAAAACCGCTACCTCAACCGGCAACGATCGAAGAAGCCTATAAGGCCAGCCATGGGGGCGAAAAAGCCTCCGGTGCATCAGCCTCGACGCCTGCGGAGTAATGACAATGAAAACGTTCAAAAAACTGACCATCTCCGCTCTGATCGCCCTAGGCCTAGGCACCTCTGGTGTGATGGCAGCAGGCGGTGGTGACGCGCATGTCGAAGACTTTGACTTCTCCTTTGAGGGTCCGTTTGGGTCTTATGATGTGAACCAGCTTCAACGCGGCTTACAAATCTACACTGAGATTTGTTCTGCTTGTCACGGGCTCAAGTTCGTACCAATTCGTACATTGACTGACGAAGGGGGCCCAACGATGCCTGAGGAGCAGGTGATCGAATACGCCAAGCAATTCGAAGTGTTTGATGCCGATCTGGATGATTTCCGCGAAGCAAGTCCTACGGATCACTTCCCTGCTTCTAACCTGGAAACCGCGCCAGATCTGTCATTGATGGCAAAGAAACGTTCTGGTTTTCACGGACCTTACGGATTGGGCATTAACCAGTTCTTCAAGGGCATCGGTGGACCGGAATACATCGCCTCATTGCTAACCGGATACACCGGTGAAGAAAAAGAGCAGGCAGGTGTCACGTTCTATGAAAACACAGCATTCCCGGGCGGTTGGATCGCTATGGCGCCCCCGCTTTACGGCGATGACGTTGAATTTGCCGATGAGCACTCCGCTGATTTGCATCATCTGGCGGAAGACGTTTCAGCATTTTTGATGTGGACAGCGGAACCCAAAATGATGGCGCGCAAGCAAGCCGGTTTTGCCGGCGTCGTATTCCTCACTTTGCTCGCTGTATTGTTGTACCTGACCAACAAACGCATCTGGGCACCGGTGAAACGTAGAAAAGAAGACTGAATTTATCAGACAGTCGGAAATTGAAGGGCCTCGCAAGCGCATTGCGGGGCCTTTTTGGCGTGACTGGATTGTTTCAAGGGTTTCGCTATCGGACCTTTAGGTGACCTGACGCAGATCGGATGCCATCCCAACCATATGCAGAGCCACATCATGACGGCCCGGAGCCAATTCATGCAGCGCTTCACCTTCAATCTCAAATCCAAAATGGCGATAGAATGCAACTGCACTTGGGCTGTCTTTCAACACCTGAACTTTCACTCTGCTCTGGGGCGGCAAAACGGCCAATACACCCATAAGAAGTGACCTCCCTACGCCACGGCGTTGCTCCGCCTTGCGAACATAAAAGCCCCATATATATGCCGTGCCAGCGCGTAACGCCCAAATAGCGCAACCGGATACGTCACCGTGATTACCACGGGTGACAATCCTTTCGTCTTTTCCTGGCAGCAACCCGCCCAGATCAGGGGTGTTGAGACCCGCAATTAATCCACACAGCTCTTCAGAAGTTAACCGATCGGCATAAGTTTCCTTGAAACAGGACGTGAAATGTTGTCGAAGCGCTGAAAGGTTATGAATTTCTTGCCTGTCAGGCAACAAGTTGATTGCCTTTGGTCGCCGCAATCGTCGCTGTCACGATCTGACCCTCAATCTGCGGCGAAGTAAAACACACTTCACTAAATTGCTCTGTCCGCCCCATCGTCGGACTTTCCATGAGCACATGATGCTCTTGCCCGACCTGAGCCTGCAAATGCGTCGCCACCTGCTCCTCACCAATAGCACGAAGCCGGGCAGCACGTTCCTTGATCAGCGCCCCATTAACCGGCGGCATCCGCGCGGCAGGGGTGCCCGAACGTGCTGAATACGGAAAAACATGAAGCCAAGTCAGATCACACTCTGAAACAAGCCCCAGCGAATTTTCAAACATCACGTCAGTTTCCGTTGGGAAACCTGCAATGATATCTGCGCCAAATGTCATATCAGACCGAAGCCGGCGTGCGTCTTGACAGAACCGAATGGCATCATCCCGCAAATGGCGTCGTTTCATCCGCTTTAGGATCATGTCATCGCCGTGCTGCAACGAAAGATGCAGATGCGGCATCAGGCGCCGTTCTGTCGCGATCGCCAACAACAGGTTTTCATCAACCTCTATGCTATCAATCGATGATATCCTGAGGCGCGGCAGGTCCGGCACCAATCGCAAAATGCGCATCACCAGATCCCCCAATTTGGCTGTAGCTGGTAAATCCGCCCCCCATGAGGTCAAATCAACGCCCGTAAGGACCACTTCGTTAAAGCCCTTGTCCACAAGGCGCTTGATCTGATCGACTACAACTCCAGCCGGAACAGAACGAGAATTTCCACGCCCATGGGGAATGATACAAAATGTGCACCGATGATCGCAGCCATTTTGAACTTGAACATAGGCCCGGCTCCGCGTGCCAAACCCATCGATAAGATGCCCGGCCGTTTCTGTGACTGACATAATGTCATCAACTTGCACCGCTTCGGTAGCGCCGATGAAATCAGCAGCAAGGCCGTTCCAAATATCCGGCTGCATCTTTTCGATATTGCCAATGACCGCATCAACTTCTGCCATTCTGGCAAATGTCTCGGGCTCAGTTTGGGCGGCACATCCCGTCACAATCAAACGTGCATCAGGATGTGATTTGCGCAGTTTTCTGATGTCCTGACGGGCTTTGCGCACCGCTTCTGCGGTGACCGCGCAAGTATTCACAACCACGGCATTCTTTAGTCCGGCCTGTCCTGCCAGATCTTTCATCGCCTCAACTTCGTAAGCATTCAGACGACAACCGTGATTGGAAAAGACTGGCGCGCTCATTTGAAATCATTCAAAAATTCAGCAGTGAATGTGCCACTAAAGACATGTGCGGTTGGGCCAATCATCCAAACACCATCATCACGCCAATCGATCTGCAGACGCCCGCCATCCAAATCAACCGTCACGGAGCGCCCCGTCAAACCGCGGCGGTTGGCTGCCACTGCTGTGGCACAAGACGATGATCCAGACGCAAGTGTGACACCCACACCCCGTTCCCAAACCCGCATCCGAATATGGTCCGGTCCAATAATTTGGGCGAACTGCACATTTGTGCGCTCCGGATAAAACGGGTGATGTTCCAGTGCCGCGCCCATTGTCATTAGATCAACGGCCTCCACATCATCCACAAAAAATGTACAATGCGGGTTACCCATACCTGTCGCCGTCGGCGCACCGTCAATCTCCAGTGCCAATGTATCCATTTCGCGCGCCAACGGGACTTCCTTCCAGTTCAGCTGCGGTTGGCCCATATTCACCGCCGTCAGCCTGTCACCTCTGTCTTCCGCGAACAAATCGCCACGATCAGTTGTCAAATGCAGGCTTTTCTGGCCGGTTTCATCAAACAGGTATCGGGCGATACATCGTGTAGCATTTCCACAAGCGGCCGAGGTTGACCCGTCGGCATTATAAAACGTCAGATGTGCATCTGAATCACCATCTGAAATAACCGCAAGTTGATCAAAACCCACACCAAAGTGCCGATGACCGATTCTCTGAGCCATTAAAGGGGTTATAGATACCTTTCGAGCACGCGCATCCATGACAACAAAATCATTGCCCAGCCCATGCATCTTCAAAAAGCGCAAATTGTCGTTAAAATCGTGGCCCATAGCCGGCGTATAAACCGACTGATGCAACTTATCCAGCATGTCCTGCTGATTTAGCGCTTTATGGGCTTGACCCTTTGGACACACCTTTCTAGACACAGCCAGCGTGGGCCGTTAGCTCAGTTGGTAGAGCAACTGACTTTTAATCAGTGGGTCGCAGGTTCGAATCCTGCACGGCTCACCACTGTTTTCAATTGTGACGACTCGTGATGTTTGACCATTTGGGTCATGTTTGTGGTCATTAAGGTCACCAACTTTAGTCACTTGCTGTCATAGGACCATAAGAGTGTAGATTTCGAGCATGAGCTTGCTGATCTACCCGTTTGGTCAGAGCTCATGCGGAATTCGATCGACGAGTTGGTTGCGGTGCTTATGTTGACCGGGCGAGGTGAGGTGAAGATTGGGGCGGAACTTCACGAAACCCGCGAGACCCTTCTTCAGGTGCTCAAGGTCTTGGACGCCCTTCTCGGGACTTTCGAAGCAGGGGCTGGTGAAAACGAGTAGGCGGTGCTTCACGCTAAGCGCGCGACACTCCTTGTGCCTGTCAAAACAGGATTCCGACAACGCTGGAATATCGGTTGCTCACCAGTTGGAGATTGGATTTCACAGTCAAGCACAGGGATCATGCCCCAACTTACGAAGGCTCTTGGCGGCAAGGGAACGCTTTTGGCCGTCCAAACCGCGCAGAATCGAGCAAAGTTGCGACCTAAGATCAGGATTCTCCATGTCCCTTGCATCCGCTATTTTGAAGGCCTTGATTTCCTTACCGGATTCAGGGACGAAGATCATCACGGTTCCGTCGGCTTTGGTCTCGTACCAAGCCCTATTTTCTTGGGTTCCGTTAAGGCGGAAGATTTCGGCGTCAGTCACGGTATCCCACACCCAGACATCGCCGGACTCGGTATGTGTTATCACCTGATGGCTATTGATAAAATCGGCATCTCGAACGTGCCAGCCGTGTGAAAAAACGTCCAGTTCTTCGTCGGACCCAGCATACCAAACTACGATATTATTGTCGCCAGACGCAGTGACAACGGCGTTGGTAGCGGGATCGAAATCTACAGCGGCGATGTAGCGATTGTGCCAAACGGGTGCGAGTTCGCAATGTGATGTGTCGGTCGCGAAGAGCGCGTACGAAGTCTTCCCATAGTCTGATCCGTCACTGCTTTCGAAGGTTACAACGTGACCAAGTTCAGCCTCAAGAACCCAAAGACCAGTTGGTTTCACGTCGTCCGAAATCTCACAAATGGTGTCTGTTTCGCTCAAGAAGTCGAGTGCGACGTCTGACGGAAGTTGGTGAACACTTGGATGTGAGAAACTTACTGTTTGACCTGGTTGACGCAAGTGTCGCGTCGCTACCAGACGGTTCACTAGCTTTTCAATGCTATCCGCTAGTGGCGGGTCCAATATCCGAAGTTGCCTACTTAGGTTAACCAGCTGATTGCGGTCGAATTGCGATCTTGCAGCGAGTATTAGACGCCTGCAGAAGTGTTCCGCACAAAGCTTATGGAAAGAACATCATCGTCCTGATATGTTCGAACGACAGAAATTGCGCTTCGCCATGAGGTCTCACGGTGACAAGTTTCTGATAACTGCCCTTGGGCGTAAGCGAGCGCGCCGCCTTTCGCTTTGGACTGGTTAGGTCAATCTCAGCGGATTTTTAGTTGATACCCGACCTCTGTCGGAGCGATCAAGGGGTTCCAAAACACGGTTGCGTTGGGGGCTTCAAACAGTTTGATAGGCTCTAACTCTGAGCAAAGCGCTTCCAAAGTGTATCACATGCTGGCGGAATTACCGTCTCAATTGCCTGCATTGCATCAACAATCAAATCTTCCCGCCATCTCCGCCCCGCAATTTGCACGCCAATAGGCTGCGATCCCTTAGAAACCTGGGCGATATGCGTCGGCAAATTACCTGCAGGGAGGCCCAAGAAATTCATGATGAAAGACCAATGCGCGCCACCCAATGCATCCCGCACGCCCTCTGTACCTTCCGCATCCCGGCCCGGCGCAAAGAACGGTTTCAGAAGGAAGGGTGTCAACACTAACGGATAGTCTTCAAGAAACAGCGACCACGCGCGCGCATAATGCGTACGCTGCGCCATCATAGTGAGGAGCTCGGCGCCTTCATAGGGCGGATACTGCTGATAATATTCTTCAAAAATCTTGTTGAGCTCCGCTGAGCCATACCGGTGTATATCCGTACCAATCAGCGCTTTTACTTCACCCATCAGCGCCCGATATCCAACTTGACCTGTCTCATGTGCAAACGGCGGTTCAACCATTTCCACCGCATATCCCACATCAGACAGTGCGGATGCTGCCTTATCTATTGCGGTTGCAACTTCCGGATGAAGCCCAAAGCCAAAATCGTCGTATGACACAGCAACACGGATGGGCGCTTCGAGTGGCGCTCCGCGCCAAGGCATCGGGACATGGAATGGATCATGTGGATCAGTTGCTATCAAAGCGGGCATGGAGAGGTGAAGATCGGCGGCTGTCCGTGTGATCAGGCCTTGAACTGACATGGATTGCGCCAACAGACCTCGCTCGCTCTTCTGGCTTGGATTGTAAGCGGGTACGCGTCCCAATCCGGCTTTGACAGTGACCGCGCCATTAGCAGAAGCAGGAAAGCGCAGCGACCCGCCAATGTCATTGCCGTGAGCCAATGCGCCAATCCCTGACATCACAGCTGATCCGGCACCGCCGGACGATCCTCCGGCAGAGACATGACGCCCCCAAGGGTTATGGGTCCGCCCGAAGAGAGGGTTGTCAGTGTCTGCGCGAAACGAAAACTCGGGTGTATTGGTACGCCCGATAACAATGGCGCCCGCCGCTTTGAGATTGCGCACAACGGGCGCATCATTTGGCGCGATCATGTCTTTGAAAGCAGGCACACCGTTTGATGTGGCATGTCCCTTCTGATCCACGTTGATCTTGATCGTCACTGGCACACCGTGCAGCGGCCCTTTGGGGCCATCGCTTGCATCGAGCGCCTTTGCTTCAACTCTTGCTGCGTCGGCCAGACTCTCTACCACCGCGTTCAGGTCTGGATTGGCCTCTTCCATCCGCTCAATCGCAGCCTCAGTGGCCTCAACTGCGCTCAAGCTGCCGTCTCGTGTCGCTGCTGCGATCTCAGTTGCGCTCCATTGCCATAACGGTGCCTTGCTCATCATCGGGTGTCCTCTCTATTCAAACAAATAGAGTTTTGGGCAGGAGAGGCATCATTAGGGATACCCTCTCCTCCAAGTCGCCATCTGTTATCTGGCAAGTGGCCTTCTTTGCCATCCCGATATTTGCCCCGCTTTTTATGCCAACCGCAAGCGTTTCTTACTTTATTTCAAACACTCAACCAGATTTGCCGCCATGTTGCGGAGGAGTTCCGAATAGAGGCCCGGTCCAGATTGCAAAGATGCGCCGAGTGGATCGACAATTCCGGTATTGGCTGGTGTGCCACGAAGTACTGTATCTACGATGCCGGGATTGAACTGTGGTTCGCTCAGGACGCAATCGATGCCTTCTTGCTTAATGCGGCTCTGGATGGCGGCGATCCGTGCCGGGCTAGGATCAGACGCATCACCCAAAGAAATCGCGCCAGAGGCCGGGAAATCAAAATCAGCTTCGAAATACTGGTAAGCGTCGTGGAACGCGATAAAGTTTTTCCCTCTCAGCGGCTCAAGGGTTGCTGCGATTTCGACAGACAGCGCTGCCATTTCCTCGCGCGACTCTGCCGCATTGGCGAAATAGACGCTCGCATTTTCCGGATCAGCTGCGGACAGTTTTGCTGCGATGAGGTTCAACCATGTCGTGGCGTTTCCCACAGACAGCCACGCGTGTGGATCATGACTACCATGGCCTTCATGTCCGGCATGCTCGTCATCATGATCGTCATGCTTGTCATGTTCAGTCTCCGCGTGGGCGTCGTGATCTTTGTGCCCATCCTCCCCATGATCGTCGTGATCTTCGTGTCCGTCTTCTGCATGATCGTCGTGATCATCGTGATCTTTGTGCTCGGTCTCAGCATGATCTTCATGACCTCCCTCGCTTGCATGGTCATCATGATCATGCGCCTCGAAAAGAGCTCCCTCTCGGAAGTTCAGCAGAGCCGTATCTTCGGTTTCCAAGAATGTCGTGACAGTCGCGCCTTCGGCAAGAGTTTCGATCGCACCTTCCAACCATGGCGTCAAATCCTCGCCCATCCAGAATACCAAATCCGCATCTTGCAACGCACCAGCTTCGGACGGACGGAGACTGTATTCATGCGGGGAGGCTCCTGGTTGTACGATCAGGTTTGGAGCGCCGACGCCTTCCATGACTTGCGCGACAAGCGAATGAACTGGTGCGATATCCACGGCAACGTTGGGCACATCAGCCATTACGCTGCTACCCATCAATGCGGCCATTACGGAGAGAAGTTTTCTGGACATTTGGAATCCTATGTGATCTTATAACATTTCCAGCGGGATAACTGATATAAGATAACATGACAACCAACGTTTCTTCCAAAGACGCAAATAATACGAGGGCGCTTGGTTTTCAGCGTCATGATCATGCAGCGTGCGTGACAGAAGCATTGTCATCAACAGATGCGCAATGTGCGGTTCAAGGGCTTCGCCTGACCCCCGTCAGACGAAAGGTGCTTGAATTCTTGCTGAAAGAGCACCGCGCGCTTGGGGCATATGCCATTCTGGATCTTCTGCGCGACGCCGGTTTCGGGTCGCAGCCACCTGTTGCTTATCGTGCGCTCGAGTTCCTTGTCGAGAATGGGTTTGCCCATAAAATTGAACGGTTAAACGCTTTTGTCGCCTGTGCTCATCCTGGTCAAACACATTCGCCTGCATTCATGATCTGTCGGATTTGCGATACCGTTGCTGAAGCCCAATCCGGGCTCGCGGGTAACATTCTTGACTCTGCGGCACAGGCTACAGGTTTTCAAATTGAATGTACGGTTGTCGAAGCTGAGGGCGTGTGCCCAAGCTGTGTCGATAAGGCCAACGCATGAGCCTGATCTCTGTCGACAACCTGAGCGTCCGTTACGGCGCCAACACGGTATTGCATAGCGTGTCCCTGGCTGTAGAACCGGGCGAGATTGTTACCATCGTCGGTCCAAATGGATCGGGCAAAACAAGTTTGCTAAAGGCGATTATTGGCGCAACACGACCCACAATTGGAAAGGTTGTTTTGAAACCCGGCTTACGGATTGGTTATGTCCCTCAAAGCCTTCATATTGACGCGACCCTTCCCATCACTGTGGAACGTTTTATGGGTCTTACGGAACGGGTGACGCGCCAAGAAAGCGCATTCGCGCTTGAGACCGCAGGCGTGCCTGATCTGTTAAAGCGACAGATGTCGCAATTGTCAGGAGGGCAATTTCAAAGGGTGTTGCTGGCCCGGGCATTGATCAATCAGCCCGACATCTTGCTGCTGGACGAAGCGACGCAAGGGCTCGATCAACCGGGTTCCGCCGCGTTTTATCTTCAAATTGAAGCCGTGCGGCAGCAAACCGGTTGTGCCGTGTTGATGATCAGCCATGAACTTCATGTGGTAATGAGCGCGTCGGATCGGGTTATCTGCTTGAATGGTCATGTTTGTTGTGCAGGAACACCCGCGGTTGTTGCTTCAGCGCCGGAGTATCGCGCTCTCTTTGGATCAGGTACAGGCGGGGCGCTGGCGCTGTATCGTCATGATCACGACCACAACCATGACCACACGCACGAACATGAGGCAGCTGAGTAATGTTGGACGATTTTATGACACGGGCAACCCTTGCCGGGGTCGGTGTGGCGTTTGCTGCGGCACCACTTGGGTGTTTCGTAGTGTGGCGCAGGATGGCCTATTTTGGCGATGCAACAGCTCACGCTGCAATCTTAGGCGTGGCCTTGTCTTTGGCGCTGCAACTTTCAGTCTTTGTGGGTGCAGTTGTTGTCGCATTGATCATGGCTCTCACGGTCACAATGCTGAGCGGACGTGGGTATGCCATGGACACATTGTTGGGCGTTCTCGCTCATTCCGCCCTTGCTTTTGGTCTCGTCGCGGTTTCCTTTCTATCCGGTATCCGGATCGATCTTATGGCCTATCTGTTTGGTGATATCCTTGCGGTTTCGCGCACAGATCTGTTGGTCATCTGGTGCGGCGCTGCATTGGTTATTGCCCTTATTGGCTGGCGTTGGTCACCGCTTTTGACTTCGACATTGAACGAAGAACTCGCCCATGCAAGCGGCATCGACCCCAAACGGGAACAGCTCGTTCTGACGCTTGCTTTGGCCGTTACCGTAGCTGTCGCGATCAAGGTGGTTGGCGTCCTTCTCATCGCGGCGATGCTTGTCATTCCTGCCGCCGCCGCACGAAGCCTTTCACGGACGCCCGAGGAAATGGCCCTCATTGCGGCGGCCATTGGTGGGATTTCATCGGTCGCGGGCCTCAGGGCCGCTTATATTTTTGACACACCTGCAGGGCCATCTATCGTCTGCGTTGCTGCTGTCTTGTTTGCGGGGTTAAGTGCAATTGGCTGGCGCAGCCAAAACGGTGCGTAACGCGGTTGTTAGGCGTTGCAAAAACAAGGCGCAGGCTATCTGCTCTCGTTAACGCCCAATCAATGCGGTTCAGTGAGCTTGGAAGCCAGAATCATTGCCAAAACCGCCAATCCCGCAAGCACCAAAAAGGACAGCCGCATGTTGGTCATCTGCGCGATAAAACCAATTACCGGTGGCCCCAATAGCAGTCCACCATAACCAAGCATAGCGACACTCGCGATCGCAGGACCTGCCGGCACATCCGGGTCCCGCGCTGCACGGGCAAACACCAATGGCATCACAACTGCATATCCAACCCCTGTTAGGGCAAAACCGACCAAAACAAACGATATTTCCTGACTGATAATAGCGATCAACAGGCCAACAAGCGCTGTTGCAGAACTAGCACGAACAACAACCGCTGGCCCAAATCGCTCAACCATGATCCCCCCACTTAAACGGGTTAGCACCATTGATATGCTAAAAACGGTATATCCAAGCGCTGATTGTGCTTCGGACGCATTGGTTGCAAATCTCAGAAAAACTGCGCTCCAATCAGCCATTGCACCTTCCCCCATCGAGGCTGAAAAAGCCACCAATCCGACCAGCACCAATGGCCCCGATGGCAATGCCACAAGTGGCGTTTCAGGATGATTGGTTGGTGACCCACTTTGCGACGAGCCTGTCCCGATCATCGCCCCCAATCCACCCACACCCCCGATCAAAGCCACAGCAGCAAAATGAAGCTCCGGTTCCAGTCCCCACCGAACCGCGACAAACCCGCTTGCTGCGCCAAGTCCTGCACCGAGGCTGAACATTGCATGGAAGATCGACATTGTGCTGCGCTTTGTCCGTGTTTCAACTTGTGCGCCCCAACCATTCATGGCGACGTCCATCGCCCCATGGATCGCCCCGAACAGCCCTAGCGCCAATCCAAGTGTCAAAAACGTAGGTGCCATTCCTATAAGGGCCAAGGCTGGCGCATAGAACAAAGCACATAGAATTGTTAATTTCGATGCGCCTAGACGTTCGGTAAAGGCCCCAGCAAACGGGAAGGATGCAATGGCCCCAGCGGCAAGGGCCAGCAACAAAAGCCCAAGCGCGCCGGGATCCAGATCAAACCGATCCTTGAAGGCAGGCACCCGCGCCGCCCAAGCTCCAAACAGCAATCCATTCAGCATAAAAGCCGCCACGACAGCGCGCCATTCGATATCACGCCACAACCGCATGCGGTGCACGTTGGTATCAGACATAAATGACCTCAACAGCGGTCACATAAGAGCAAACCGCCGGATCAGATGCCGCGTCTATTTGGGTACGTTGCTTGTTTGCGAGTGCGCACAGGGCGATTGCGCTCATCGTTGGTCCTGCATTTGTGAAAAGAGTACTGTGTTGTGGAACCACATTATCAGCCCGGATCACAAGAAGAACAAGCGCAGTAATGTTCCAACAATGTCAGGCCGCACCTGTGGCACGGCCTGCATGTTTTTCAGGTCTTAGGTTTGCTTTTCTCGGATGTTGTCCCGATACAACGCCTTGACCAGTGAAATCATCATGAACACCATGACGATGGTAAAGGGGAGCGCCCCGATGATCATCGCATTTTGCAGCGCGCCAAATGGGTTCGATTCAGCGCCGCTATTACCAGCAATAATCAGGGCACCTATCACCGCAGTCAGGATCAAACCCCAAATGATGCGGTGTTTGATACCCGTATCCTGCTCACCACCCGACATTATGGTGTTCATCACCAAGATACCGGAATCAGCAGATGTCACAAGGAAAGTCATGATCAAGACAACGCACATAATGGTAATCGCTGACAAGAATCCGCCTGAGATCATCTGTTCAAGTGTTGCAAACAATTTCGCTGTGTTTGTGGCACCAATCAATGAACCAGCAGCATCGCCGTTTAGCTCCAGATCAATGGCAGTACCGCCCAGAATAGTCATCCACAAAAAACACACGATGGCAGGCGCAATGACGCAACCAAAGATGAATTCACGCACAGTGCGGCCCTTTGAGATACGCGCTAGGAACAAGCCTACAAAGGGTGAGAACGCGATCCACCACGCCCAATAGAAAGTGGTCCAACCCGCTTGCCAGGCAAACTGACGGCCTTGCTCGCCTGCGGCATAGATGGCTTTGGCGTCCAATGCTGCTGCTGAGGCTGGCAAACCTTCGGTGAATCCAGCCAAAGAACCCCAGGGAGACGTCGCCGCCCCATAGATTGCCGCAACATCTTCAGCAGGCAAAGCCTGTGCTGCTTCGGGAATTGCCGCGGCAAATGCGTCAGCCGATTGTGGCCCATAGGCCCCGAAAGACATCTGAACAAAATTTAGGATGTAATCGACCAACCCAGTTCCGAATTTCGTCATCGCAAAGAAAAACGATCCGAAAATTACAAATGTCAAAAGCAAGATTACAGACAGAACCAAATTTAGGTTGGAGAGGTATTTGATCCCTCGCCCCACACCCGACACCGCTGATAATATAGACAAGCCCATAATCACAAGAAGCGCGGCGATCAGACCAACGGTGCTTGGCTTGGGTGCCTCTGCATCGCCGTTCATCAACCATTCCATCCCAGATACGGCATAGACCCCATCCACAAACTGACTAACACCAAAGCCGATTGTGACGGACACACCAAGGATTGTCGCAACCACACCTAATACATCAACCAGATGACCTAGAAATCCATTTGCCGCTTTGCCCAGTAACGGAGTCAACGCCGAACGGATCGTCAACGGCATTTCCCGCGTATAGGCATAGTAAGCCAACGACAGGCCAGTCAGCACATAGATAGCCCACGCGTGGAACCCGTAATGCAAGAATGTATAACGATAAGCAGATTGCACCGCTTCTTCAGAATTGGCAGCGACATCGCCAGACAACACAACCGGATTGGACCCCCAAAGGCCCAGCGGTTCGGCAGTTGCAAAGACCATAAGGCCAACGCCCAGACCCGCGCCGAACATCATTGAGAACCAAGAGAAATTTGAAAACTCTGGCACTGTTCCTGCGGTCCCGAGCATTTTCCCGCCAGTTGCAGGCAAAAGCGCCAGCACAAACAGAAAGAAGGCAAATAGGCCAACAGAAATCACATAAAAACTGTTGAATCCATTCAATAGAGTGCCATTCACAGACGACAGCACACTGCTGGCATTTCCGGGCCAAACAAGAGCCCAGACGACCAATGCGACCATAATCGCCTTACTGATCAATGCGATGGGAAGGCTGTAGCCCTCGTAAAATCCGTCTGGAGCTTTTTCAATCTCCAACTCGGTAAATGGTGGTTTGATAGTCATTTTAGTCCCCTGTTGTTTTGGGTGCGCCGTATTTCGGTTTTCCGCAGCCTTTTGGCGCAACGACTGCGGTATTTCGTTCATCAACGTTAATCATTGTCAGACAACCCGGCCCCCAACCGGCGTGATGCATCGGTCGCGGGCGCATAGGTGCGCTGCGCAAAAGCACTCAGCCCTGCGACAGTTTCGGGCTTCACGCCAGCTCGATTGCCAGGATGGCGTGCGGCTCCTTCTCGATTTCCCGCAAAAGCACAACAAGTCAGCACCGCTGCTTTGACTATATTGATTTGAGATTGCGGATCACTGAGCCGGATTGAGTTGCCATCCGTGACGATTTTCAGGTCCTGCCACATCACACACACAGGTTGATTGATGTGAACAGCGGCCCATGCCGCGAATGGCACAACCAACAGCGGGTAGGACACGTTACTCATTTCTATCTGCAAGCTTTGCCCAAGCTGATCTGCACAATCATTCAGCGTAACACCCGCGGCAAGCGGACACAGAGTCCCCGAAGCGGCACACCACACGCCTGTCAAAGCCACAGGAGCAAGCAGTTGATGAGAGACACCATCGTTTTGCTCCAAAACCTCTAACAGATGCGCCGGGCCTGCCAGATCATGAGAAGCAAGCCACCGTGAGGCCCTTGCTGCTTCTTCGGCCATCCCCCAAGAATATCCCGCCCCCCGTGCGGCCCGCTTGGAGAGCGCTTCGATTTCATTGAGCGAATGACTCATCTCTGGCCCCTGTCCAGAGGGGGATATGACCAATCATCGTCCTGAAAGGCGGGCAATTCTTCTGGATAGGGGGCATTTGCAAACATACAAATTCGCACCCAGCGGTCTGATCTGGGGTCAAAACATGTGGCGCCAAAGAACGAAAGTTTGCAGCGCAGCATGTCAATTGGCATCAAGTCTGAGCTGATCGTGTTATCCCGAATTTCTGCATAAGGTGCCCGCGCGACGATCTGCGCACGCCGAACACTGTGACGGTGCTCTGGGTGGGCCAACAAAAAGGCGGCCAAAGGAGTCTCTGCATCCTCCAGCGCTAACGCGTGATACAGTGCAGCGGCATCGCGGCCGGGTGCCAAAGGCTGTTCATAAGGCGCAATCGGTTCCTCAAAACGTTCACCCAGACGCGGCTCCAGTTTCTCTGCCGATACATACCAAGCCCGTGCACATTGCTCCTTTTGGGACCAATCGACTTCCATCGCCCATCCGTAAGAGCCCTCAAGAATGACTCGCAGATCGGCTACCGACATCGTCCCATCAATGCGAAAACCCACTGCATCTTTGTCGGACATCTGATCCGCCAAATGATCAACAAGCGCCCCATATGGTTCGAGCATCAAAGACGCCAGACATTCCTGCCCATCCTCGCCCAGAACATTGTTGGCCCACGTAAACAAGCGGTCCCAGGGGTGCGAGTTTTGCAAATTTGTCCGTGACACATGATCTGCCAACTTGTGCAAATCGCGCCTTAACTTTTTTAACTTCTCAATCTGGATCGGGTGATCTGAATGCCAAATATCGACTAAGACAAGCGACCGTTCTAACAGCCTTTGAAAGGTCGCTGTTTCCATTTCGCTGGCGCTTGGCAGGTTGCGCACAGTTGCAATTGCCTCTTCCCGCGCTGTGATCCAATTATTGAAAAGTTGTGGGTGGTTCAGAAGGAAGGGCGCCATGCCAAGCCCGGTTGAATTTCCAATACCCAAGCTGCGCGCGATACCCAAATCCAACGTGCACGCCGTCGGCCCCCCTAAGAGATTTGCCACATGTTGAACCAAATCGCGGACATACGTGCGGGTCAGAAACACAGACAGCATTTCGATCTGAAACGGCGCATTGCACTCGGGCCGATCAGCGATCATTTCTCGGTCTGCTGCACCCAACTTGCCCGACCCATAGACAGCCGTTGTGCGCATCAAATATCCGACTTTATCAACTTCGCTCTGCTCAGGTTGTTCACCCGCAGCAAGGCAGGACACCACATGGTTCCATAGCCGAACTGAGCGGTTTGCCCGGGACACAGACAGTTCCTTTTCAGTCACCCGCCCGGCCTCTTGCAGCGGAATATTTTGACGCAACCGCGCGATATCGGACTCCTCCGGCACACCATCAAACAGTGTAAACGTGCTGTCCCATGCTTGCGCGATCACCCGATCCGAACGATCTTGGGGCGGTAAATCATGACCAAATGCAATCAACGAATAAGTTCGATCAGGGGTATGTGCGCAATAGACAGCGTGCCCGACACCCTTTTCGTCAAACTCAAAAACCGGTCTTGAGAACGTCCAATTCTCGCGGGTCATTCGACGGGTCAGGATACGCATGAAGGACAAACGAGACTGATGAAATGAACCAAGCCGAGACAATCGCATGACCGCCGCAGGGTCACGCTTGGCAATGATCTCTAACGTTTCGGACTGCAACCTCATGTTTTATCCTACCATCTAACGCTGCGGCTTAAAATTTTCCGCGTAAAACCTGTGCCAATTGTCGCCCATAATGCCGGCGACTTCTTCAGAACTCAGGCCTGTTGCGCGCAGCCCTGTTTCGATATTTCCAAAGTCACGATTGTCGTTGAACCAACTTGGCATTGGCGGAAAGCCCGGCGCAGCGGCGGAGCCTTCACCGTAGTCAATCTCTTTGCTCCAGCGGCCCACCCGCATCCACTCCACCACACTATCAGGCTGGTCCTGACATAGGTCCGTCCCGATCCCGAGATGCTGTGCCCCGAACTTTTCAGCCGTGCGCGCGATCATCTCGCAAAAGAGTTCCAACGTGCAGTCGGATTTGTTCTTCAAATGATGTGGGTAAACCGAGAATCCCATCATACCGCCATTTTCTGTCACTGCCCGAATGACATCATCCTTTTTGTTACGCAGTGCAGGCGCCCACTCATAAGGATTGGCATGGGTGATCGCGATGGGACGCTCCGAAATCTCGGCGGCTTCGATTGTAGAACGATCCGCAGAGTGGCTCATATCGACCACCAGACCGACGCGGTTCATTTCTTTAATAACCTGCCGTCCCATGCGGGTGATGCCGGGGTCTTCTGCTTCATAGCACCCTGTCGCCAAAAGCGATTGATTGTTATAGGTCAGCTGCATGAACCGCGCACCAAGAGTATGCAGGATTTCGACCAGTCCGATATCATCCTCAATGGGCGATGGATTTTGAAATCCGAAAAAGATTGCGGTGCGTCCAGTTTCACGCGCCCGGTCAACATCAGACGCCCATTGTCCCTTCATGATCAGATCCGGGTATTGTTCGAACCAGCGGTTCCATTGTTCGAAATTCAGTACCGTTTCTCGAAAGTTCTCGTGATAAGATATCGTCACATGCACCGCATCAACGCCACCTTGGCGCATCTGACGAAATATCTTTTCCGACCAATTGGCATATTGAAGGTTATCAATAAGCATCACATCGGTACGCCCGATGAGATATAGGCTGTTTTTACAATTGTGTAAAATTCGGCCGCCGTGCTCCCCTGCTCACGAGGTCCATAAGAGCTGTCTCCGCGTCCGCCAAATGGCACATGATAATCAGTGCCAGCTGTGGGCAAATTGACCATGACACAGCCCGATTGTGCATTGCGGCGGAAATGGGTGGCCCGTGCTAGATTTGTGGTGACAATGCCAGCTGTCAGTCCAAAATTCGTGTCATTAACGACGTGCAATGCTTCATCATAGCTCGCGACGGGGATGACACAGGCCAAAGGTGCGAACATCTCTTCGCGATTGATCCGCATGTCGTTATGCGTGCCGACAAAAACCCCGGGTGACATATAGTACCCCTCCGTCGGCATCTCCAATCGCTGTCCGCCGCATAACAATTCGGCCCCCTCAGCTGCGGCAAGGTCAACATAGGCTAGATTTTCGGTCATCTGCTGTTCTGACACGACTGGGCCCAATTGGGTGCCTGCTTCTAACGCATGACCCACTTTCATAGCTTTGGCCCCGGCGACCAGTTTTTCGACAAATTGGTCATGCACGGCATTGTGCACCACCAAACGCGAAGAAGCAGTACATTTTTGTCCTGATCCGCCAAAGGCGCCGCCCAAAGCCAACGAAACGGCCAGATCCAGATCTGCATCATCCAAAACCGCCAGAGCATTCTTGGATCCCATCTCCATTTGAACCCGCGTTAGATTCTGGATAGCGCTGGATGCAATGCCTTTGCCGACCGGAACCGACCCTGTAAAGCTGATTGCGCCAACTTTTGGGCTTTCGACCAACCGCTGACCTATGGCGCTACCCGCGCCCATTACCAATGATACAAGACCCTTGGGGATGTCCTGACGGGCAATGATCTCAATCAAAGCGACGGCGGATGCCGGCGTTACATTCGCGGGTTTCCAGACCACCGCATTGCCATAGCACAGCGCCGGTGCAATTTTCCAAGACGCGGTCGCAGTTGGGAAATTCCAGGGCGAAATGATTGCAATAACACCGACAGGTTCGCGGCGCACATCTATTTCAATCCCATCTCGAACGGAATCTGCTGTGTCTCCCATCTGGCGCAATGTTTCGGCTGCGTAATAAGTAAAGAACTGGCCCGCGCGATAGACTTCACCTTTTCCTTCAGCCAAGGGTTTGCCTTCTTCTCGCGAAAGCAAGGTCCCCAATTCTTCTGCACGGCTCATCATTTCTGTGCCTATCGCCATCAACACGTTGTATTTTCGTTCAATCCCATAAGCAGCCCATTCAACCTGAGCACGTTTGGCCTGATCTAATGTGGCATCCAATTGCTCGGGGGTTGCTTGGGCAAACATCCCAATCAAATCGCTCGTATCAGAAGGGTTACGGTTTTCGATTTCGGATGCACCCGCCACCCATTCTCCGGCGATGTAATTCAGATTGGTGTCTTGCATGATGTATCCCTTTCGTAACCCAACAGAGCTCTTTGCGTGGAAAGAGGGTATCTCGTTCCATCGATTCAGGCATTTTAAATTTATTGAATTTTGATTCAGGAATCTTGAATTTTGATATCGAGCGCCAAGCTACCGTCCCGCTTCATCTCTGACACCAGTTTAAGAAACGCGCGCGCTGTTGGTATCAAAAGATTGGCTGGTCTTGACATGATATGGACAGTCCGCCGCGCTGCAACGTCGGCCAAAGGTAAAAACGCAAAGTCTTCATGCAACCCGGCAACCGCCAACTGAGGCAATACAGTGATCCCAACGCCTTGCCGTACCAAGCCCAAAAGAGACGCCGTATTTGGTACCATCATCCGAGATTGTGCAAGAATCGGCGCAAAGTCGGGATCTGTGATCTGATCGCACAGACCATTTGCGATGATCAGATGATCTCCAATGGTGCGCCATTCAAGTTGATCCCAATTTTCAACAAGTGGATGATCTTTGCGGCAGACCACGCCAAATGCATCACTAAACAGTTCGGTCCGCTGCATGCCTTCGACTTTGACGAAAGAACCGATCCCGATATCGGCTCGTTCCCGTTCGAGCTCACGCGCGATTGTCGCGGAATCCATGTCTCGAATGTTGATATGAACTTTTGGGTATTTCCGTGTAAACCTAGCAATGATTACGGGCAAAATCGCGGTGGCCACCGATGGGGTGACAGTCAACCTCAGGTACCCAATTTCTGACCGCGATATCCCTTCAATCACTGAAACGGTATTTTCGAAGTGGGCGACTTCTCGGCGGGCCTCGGCAAGGATGAGGTCACCAACAGGGGTTAAACGGGATTTGCGTGCTGTTTCAAATAGAGCAGAACCTACATGATCTTCGAACTGCTTTAACATCATCGAAACCGCCGAAGGCGTCCGGCCAAGAACCTCTGAAGCTTCTGATAAGCTGCCATGTTCGGCAACCATCACAAAACATCTGAGCATGTCTATCTTGATTGCCACCTTAAGGAGACCTGAATTTTTGACCGCGAAACCACATATTTCCTTGATATTGGCTCTCGCTATCTCTGCCAAGGAATAGTTTTAAGGGCCAAATCACCTGCTGCGATCCTATCCCTCGACATGTATGATCCGTCCCAAATGGAACGACATCAGCGGGGGATATCGGTTTGATCTACGGCGCTGCTGGGAATTCTGACAACCATCTTTAGCAAAACTGCTTTGGATCAGAGCCAAGTGTTATTGCATCGGTACCGCTTACTTGTCCCGGAATTGCGGTTCACGTTTTTCCAAAAACGCAGACATGCCTTCATTCTGATCCTCGGTTGAGAACAGGGAATGAAACACCCGACGCTCAAACAACAGACCTTCACGGAGCGGTACCTCATACGCACGGTTCACAGCTTCTTTGACAACCATCACAGAAATCATAGACTTTTCAGCGATCTTTTGCGCGGCTTGCATCGTCTCATCCATCAATTTCTTGACTGGGACAACACGGCTGACCAGCCCGGACCGTTCTGCTTCAGAAGCATCCATAAAACGGCCGGTCAGGTTCATATCCATTGCTTTGGCTTTGCCCACCAAACGGGTCAAACGCTGGGTGCCCCCAATGCCGGCGACAACCCCCAGATTGATCTCTGGTTGACCAAATTTCGCGGTTTCGGAACAGATGATAAAATCGCACATCATCGCCAGTTCGCATCCTCCCCCCAAAGCGTAACCAGACACAGCCGCGATGATCGGTTTGCGGACACGCATGATCTGATCTGTTTCCGGTGTGAACAAATCGCCAACAAAAGCATCAACAAAGCTCTTGTCTTTCATCATTGCGATGTCGGCCCCAGCGGCAAAGGCTTTTTCCGAACCGGTGATCACAATGCAGCGGACTTTTTCGTTGTCCTGACACCCCTTAAGGGCATTTGCCAATTCGGACATCAATTGGTCGTTTAGCGCATTAAGCGCATCAGGCCGGTTTAGCGTGACCAAAGCCACATGGTTGTCGACGTCCAGCGTGATCGTTTCGTAAGCCATCTACGATGCTCTCAATTGTTGCGCACAGGGTTCTGTGCATACCACGGGCAAATGACGTTTCAAGCTATCTTTGGCATTGACGGCAGTAGAAAGATGAGCGTCCAGATTGCACAATGCGCTCAATCGTGTTTGCGCAATCATCGGATCGGCAGCCTTCGCCCTCTCGTCCATAAACATCAAAACTGTGCTGAAAATACCCCAATTCCCCATCAGCTTGACGAAAGTCGCGCAGGGATGATCCACCCGCTTCAATCGCTTCGCTCAGTACTGTTCGGATGATCGGAACAAGTGCCGCAATGCGCGATGCAGCGATGCGGCCCACCTTGCGCGCAGGGTGAATACCCGCCCGGTAAAGCGCTTCACAGACATAGATATTTCCTAGCCCTGCAACAATTCGTTGATCCAGAAGGGCCGATTTGATCGGCGTGTTGCGACCAGAGAAAGCCGCAATCAAATGCGCTTCGTGAAAGTCATTTCCCAGAGGTTCCGGCCCGATTGAGGCAAGCAACTTATGCTGATCAGCAGTGGCTGTGTCCAGCAGATTCATGGCACCAAACCGTCGAGGGTCGTTAAACGTAATTCGCGCGCCATTTTGCATGTGAAAAACCACATGGTCATGTTTTTCAGGAGAAGGATGTTGATGCACAAATTGCCCGAGTGGATCACCAGAAACCAACATACGCCCTGACATTCCCAGATGCACAAGCAGTGATTCTTCTGAGTCCAAATCGATCAAAATGTACTTGGACCGGCGTCGCAATCGCAAAACTTTCTGCCCTGTCAGCCGTTCCGCCATACGTTCGGGAAAGGGCCAACGCAGATCCGGGCGGTTCACATCTGCTTGGGCAATCACAGTGTTTTCCATGGCTGGCGTTAATCCGCGCATCACGGTTTCGACCTCGGGAAGTTCAGGCATATGGCATCCTTTTCACGCCAGCGCCAAACAGATGCGGCAAATGGCGGTTTGTATCTGCTTGATAGGCGCTATATCTCGGTTTTGACAACATCAGGATGCGATCGATGACGGACGACACAACTCATTTCGGCTCCCAAACGATTCCCGAGCACGAGAAAGCAGGCAAAGTACGCAGCCTGTTCTCGGATGTGGCCAATAAATATGACATCATGAATGACGTGATGAGCGTTGGCATTCACCGCATCTGGAAAGAAGCTATGATGGATTGGCTGGCCCCGCGTTCTGGCCAGAAACTGCTTGATGTGGCTGGTGGCACCGGCGATGTGTCATTTAAGTTTCTAAAACGGGCTGGCCAGGGCCATGCGACAGTTTGTGACCTAACCGAAGGAATGTTGATCGAAGGGCGCAAACGGGCCGAAGCAGCGGCGATGGCCGACAGTCTTGACTGGGTTGTGGGGGACGCGATGGCGCTCCCGTTTGAGGACAATACCTTTGACGTCTACACAATCAGTTTTGGCATTAGGAATGTAACCCGGCCCCAAGAAGCTTTGAACGAAGCATACCGCGTCCTGCGCCCTGGGGGTCGGCTGATGGTGCTTGAATTCAGCCAACTTCCGAACCCGATGATGCAAAAAGCCTATGATCTTTATAGTTTCAATGTGATCCCGCGCATGGGCCAAGTCATTGCAAATGACCGCGACAGTTACCAATACCTCGTCGAATCGATCCGAAACTTCCCTGATCAGGAGACATTTCTAGGCATGCTTAGAAACGCTGGTTTCGAACAAGCAAAATACCGTAACCTGAGCATGGGCATAGCTGCGCTGCATTCCGGCTGGAAAATCTGAGTTTGCGGGGATTTCACAACATATGGCGGTTGGTGCGCACGGGTGCCACCTTGGAACGCACCGGCGCGATGCAGGTGGTGCTGGACGCGTACGAAGCCCCTCCCGCGCTGCGTTTTGTCGCCCGCGCCTTGGGGTTGCCGTTCAAATGGCTGGGCTACAAAGGTGACCCCGACATGCCGCCTGCCACCCGTGCATTAACGGCACTTGGCCCGGCATACATCAAGTTTGGTCAGGTTTTGTCTACGCGCCCCGACGTTGTCGGGGATGAGCTTGCCGTGCAACTCCGGGTCCTCCAAGACAAGTTGCCACCGTTCAGCATCCAAGAAGCAAAGGCTGAAGTGGAACGCGAACTGGGCATGCCAGTGGGTGAAATGTTCTCGGAGTTCAGCGCGCCAGTCGCAGCAGCTTCGATTGCTCAGGTGCACAAAGCCAAACTTTTGAGCAACGGTGAGGATGTCGCTGTTAAAGTGCTGCGGCCGGGTGTTGAGCGCGCCTTTCGCAAAGACGTCGACGCATTTTATCTTGCGGCTCGCATGGTTGAATTGTTTTCGCCCGGCGCCCGTCGGCTTCGTCCGATGGATGTGATTGAACATTTTGACGGCGTTGTGCGTGGCGAACTGGATCTACGACTAGAAAGCGCCGCCGCGTCTGAATTTGCGGCCAACACAAAAGACGACGAAGGGTTTCAGGTTCCACAGATCAAATGGGCTCATTCTTCGCGCCGGGTTATGACGTTGGATTGGGCAGATGGCGTTTCGATGGGCGATAATGACGCAATTGATGCAGCGGGACACGACCGCGTCGCACTGAGCAATTCAGTGCTGCAACTCTTTCTTAATCACGCGCTGCGCGACGGGTATTTCCACGCTGATATGCATCAGGGCAATCTCAAGGTCGCTCCAAACGGAGATGTGGTGGCCTATGATTTTGGGATCATGGGTTACATTGATGAATACACAAGACGGGTCTACGCAGAGATCCTCTATGGCTTCATCCGTCGGGACTACAAACGTGTGGCAAAGGTACATTTTGAGGCGGGTTATGTGCCTGCTGACAAAGATGTAGACGAATTTGCCCGTGCTTTGCGCGCCGTCGGGGAGCCGATTTTTGGCATGGACGCCACGCATATCTCAATGGCTCGTCTATTAAGTTATCTTTTTGAAGTGACTGAACGTTTTGGAATGGAAACGCGTACCGAACTGATTTTGCTTCAACGCACTATGGTGGTGGTTGAAGGTGTGGCGCGTTCGCTTAATCCGCATATGAATATCTGGGAAGTCGCAAGTCCGATTGTGACCAGCTATATCACCAAATCTATCGGTCCGCGTGCGGTGATCACAGACCTTGCCAATACCGCTATGGTGCTGGCCCGCTTTGGCCCTCGCCTGCCGGTTCTGGTCGAAAGCGCATTGATGGCACAGGCCAACCCGCCTCAGCCAGACAGACAATCACGCTGGCGTTGGTATCTGTTGGCAGCACTCGTGGGCGGCGTCATCGGGGCCGCTGGATTGACTTTGTTTCAAATGTTCATTTGAGAACGTAACAAAGCTCACCATACAGCCCCGAAAGAAATCTCAGGCTCTGTTATTCGCACGCGCCAGTTTATCATAGAAATCCAGAAAAATCTCATCCCGCTGCACATCATGTGCCTCGCGCATCAAATGACGATCATCGGACTTTTCCCAAAAAAGATCTTCGTTCAAAACCGGCGATGTTGTCAGCATCGTTGGCACCCAATCTGGATTGATCAGCCATGCGATATTGATGATGTCCCAAATCACCCAAGTCCGACGCGCGCGATCTTCGATCGCGAACATGTCGTGCAGCGGATTGTTGGTATAAAGGTGATAGAGATAATCCCCAATCGCTCCTTGGCCTTTCACATGTGCAGCCATCTCAGGTCGTGAAATTTTCAGCTGCGCACCCACATGATATCCCGGCAGATAGACATGCGGTACACCGCTGTCAAAGATCAACCGTGAGGCATGCACATCCTGCACGAGATTCAGAGACGGACGGTTGCAATGTGTCGCATGAGACGGGTAGGCCGAGGTCCAGATAACGACAATACGATCGATGATTTCAGGCGCTTTTAGCAATGCCGCAGCAATGTTTGTAACACAGCCCATTGCCGCAATATAAAGCGGTCCATCACCTGTCATCGCATGTTTGATGATCGCATCAACAGCTTCGGATTCGACAATGTCGTCGGCGCTTTGCATATAACGGGTCGCGCCGCGATAAACACGACCTTCAGAGGACATGCCAAGCTTATCGTAGATCGTACAAATTTCCTCAAAGCTCAGCTCCATGCCTTCGGCAGGGCCGACAAAGTCAAGATCAGCTGCACGCCGTCCCGCCTTGTGCAATCGTTCAATCCAGCCTTGAAAACCACCCACCAAATGCTCTTGACGTTTGTCACCGCTCTCTATCGCACGCTCTGCTGCGATCAGTTCGGGTTGATGGTGTGCAAAGGAGAAAGGTTCTGCGGTGATTGCCTCAACGGTCATATGCTCTGGTGACAAAAGCGCCCAAGCCAGTGCATATTGATCGTCGATTTCATTGGCGGTGTCGGTGTCGATCAAAAGCCGTACCGGTTTGTCACGCGGCAAGGCAAGACGGTTTTTCATTACATCAGCCGGAAGGGGGGTGAAACCAGTCATGATGAGACCTTTCTATGGGTGGCGCGGTTTGCGGTTTGATTGGGAAAGATTGAAACTGACAGGACCATTGCGATAGACGTCCTCGTGAAACACCATTCGACCATCGTCATCGAATGCAGAGCAGGCCTGTTTCAAGAGCGGTTGACCTTGGTCAATCGCAAAGGTCCGGGACATGTCGGCATCCGCCAAAATCGGGCTAATATCTTCACAGGCTGCAGACCATTCCAAAGCAAATCGAGCTTGGAGAATGCGCAGAATAGATTGCTCTGGCCCGGTTTCGGGAAAGTCTGCCGAGGTTGCGTTTGGTAATAGATCGCGCGGGGCATAGGTCATCACCAACATGGATGGCTGTCCGTCTACTGTGCGCAACCGCACCACGCGTGTCACAGGAATGCCCTGCATTTCGGGCGGCAAATGCGCAATTTCGCTGGCGCCTTTGGCAAAGCTGTCAATCGAAATAAAGCGTGACGCCGGTTCGCGCCCAGCGCGCAGCATTGCATCCGTGAAGGACGTCAAACACGTGTCCGACGGCGGCGACAAAGTCAGAACTGTGTATCCGCTTCCCTGTTTGCTTTCGACATAACCATCCTGAACCAGCATATCGAGAGCTTTGCGGATTGTGACTCTGCTCACATCAAAATGGCTGGCCAGTTCCGTTTCAGTGGGCATGCGACCACCAACCGGATAGCGCCCGGCCCGCAATCGATCAAGGATGACCCGATAAGCCTGTTCATATTTTGGGATCGTATCTGCTAGTATCGTTGTCATATCACTCATTCACCCCTGCCGCTCGCGATCCGCTTGGAAAAACCAATGCGCATTGCCTCGTGCTCATTGGGCCCCCTGCGCATTTGCCAGTTCTGCATCTCGTAAGGCGCGGCGGTTGATCTTGCCTGATGATGTCATCTCAAACCCATCTACAAAGACAACTTCCCGTGGCGCTTTGTAGCCTGCAAGCCGTGTCTTGACGTGTTCACGCAACACGGCGCGCAGCGCATCGTCCCCCACCACCCCCGCTTTTAGTTTCACCACAGCCTTAACAATTGATCCGCGGTCTGCGTCAGGTTTACCAATGACTGCAACTTCGGCAACGGCCGGATGTGCCAGCAAACATTCCTCAATCTCTGCTGGTCCAATACGAAATCCTGAGGATTTGATAAGATCGTCAGACCGGCCTTTGTACCAGAAATATCCGTCCTTATCCCGCACAGCGAGGTCATGCGTGCGCAAGAAAGGACCCAACTTCATCTCTTCTGTTTTTTCAGGATTGTTGAGGTACCCAAGAAACCGAGTAGGCGAGGTTTGCAGGGTCACAATCTCACCGGGTTCACCGTCAGCCACATCTTGTCCGTCGCCGTCGACCAGCCGCACGTCATGCCCGGGATAGGCCCGACCCATAGATCCGGGAAGTCGCGGGAATAATGCTGCACAATTTCCGATCAGGTGATTGACCTCCGTCATGCCATAAAACTCGTTGCACACGACACGCAGCTTATTTTCGGCCCAGCTCAGTGTATCTGACGCCAATGCTTCGCCACCTGTGCAAATGTAACGCAAGGCAAGGTCATGTTCTGCGTGCGGGTCATCATGCTGGGCCAGACGTTTTATGGCCGTTGGTGCCAGAAAAGTATGTGTCACCTTGTGCCGGCTCATAAACTGATAGGCATAATCAGCTGAAAAACGCTCCAATGATGTGGCAATTGGTCGACCTGCCATCCATGCCGGGAAAAGCATGTCCAACAGGCCACCAACCCAAGCCCAATCTGACGGTGACCAATAGACTGCATCCGCTTCTTCCATCGCAAGATTAAAGAACAAATTGATCGATGGCGTATAAGCGGCCAACACACGGTGGCCGTGCAATATGCCCTTGGGTTTTCCGGTGGATCCTGAAGTGTACATAAGCAAAGCCGGATCATCCGCGCCGGTGTATTCTGGTGTGAAATCGACAGCATCTCGTGTGAGTGCGGCGGCAAGATCATGTTCGCCCTCGTGTGGGTCACGGCTCAGGATGTGTTTGAGATCGGGAAAGTCATCAGCCGCCGTTGCCCGCAGAGGCGCCCAAGCATCTGAACTGGTCAACAAGACCGGTAATTTACAATCGTTCATGGCATGACGCAGCGTATCGGGTCCATAAAGCTGTGACAGCGTTACAGCTATGCCGCCCAGCTTACACACAGCCATATGTGCAACGGCGGTATCCGGGTGTTGGCCGGTATGCAGGCCGATCAGGCTACCCCGTCCATATCCCAAATCTTGCAAAGCTGCCGCCAAATTCGTTGCGGCACGGTCTATTTCTGCAAAACTTTGAACATGAAGGGCTCCTGAGGGATCTTCAAAGATCATCGCCGGGTTATTGCGGGTCGCTTCGTCTAGGTATTTTCCAAGTGTCATGTGGAAAATATTGGTATCAGATGACCATCTGATGTCATAACCCGACCCATGTGAATGCAAGTTCAAAGGACCCAACAGGTTTTCTGGAATTTCTAGTGAAGCTGTCATTGTTGATCTTTCATTTTGTGCGGGCCAAGGGCCAGATGCGGGGTGTCGTTCTCCGCCGCAGCCAGCCATCCGGTATTTGTGTCCGATTCAATCCCGTTCAGCCGCACGACACTTTGTGTATTGGCACCGCGAAACCGTACCAACCCAAACGTGCCATCAGTGCCGCCCGTGCGAAATGCGATGTCGGCCTGACCGCTCAATTCCCGCCACTCCGCTTTTTCGGCCCCGCAGGTACATATGCGCGTCGGCGGAAAACTGACCTCAGAACATCCCCGGCATACCCGTGCCATCGCTTTGTTGGCCCGCAAGCCATCGATAAACGGCGCCATCCACCCCGGCGCCAAAGTGTAATCTAGGGTCAGTTTATAAGGGATCATGAATGTGCACCCTGTTTCAGAATAGTCACCGCAGATGATGTGCAAACCCCGCCATGAGTATCAGCAAGCGCATATTGTGGTGGTGACGTCAGTTGATTTTCGGTGTGATAACAACCTTCGAGCTGCAGCGCACATGTCGCAGTCTGAGCAACGCCTGTCGCACCTACCGGAGCCCCTTGCCCCATCAATCCGCCAGACAGGTTTATGGGGCACGATCCTTCTGGACCAAAAACCCCGGCCCGCTGCATGGGTCCGGGCGCATCACTCAGGCCAAGCGCAGAGATCGCCTGTAATTGCGCACCCGCATAGGCGTCATAAATTTCCGCAAATCCAATGTCTTTTGGCGTGACTTGGGCCATGGTACAGGCCTTTTGCATCGCTTTGGATTTGGCCGTGAACACCCCGGGGGTTGCCCGCGCGCCGAGATGCATATGATCTGTGGCCGCTCCGATTCCGGCAATGCGCGGCGCCCCAGACCGGGTTTGGGGCACATTGTCTTTGTGCGATACAATCAACACTGCGCTGCCGTCTGACAACGGAGAACAATGCAGGCGTCGGTAAGGGGACGCGATAAAGGGGCTGTCAGCAATCTCATCAATCGTATGAGCCCGGGGCAGATGCGCACCGGGATTGGCTTGCGCGTTCTTGCGGTTTTGTATTGTCACCGCAGCAAGGTCATCGTCTGTCACATCATGTTCTGCTGCAAAAGCCTGATAGGACAAGGCGTATAATGCCGTTGATGTCACACCACTCAGACCGTCAGTCCATGCATCAAATGAAAACCCATAGAGCGCGCGGATTGCGTCCCCAGAAAGCGATGAGGCTGAGGGGTCAACGCCAACAACTGCTGCATGCCGTACAACCCCAGAGGCAACCGCCTTTACCGCCGCATGTACTGCCAATTGGCCAGATGCACCGCCTCCTTCTATACGCTGCGCAGCAACACCTACAACGCCAAGTTCAGTTGCCAGGATCGACGCCGGATTGAGCTGAAGCGAGAAGAAGTCACTTTCGGACGCCACGAACAACGCGCCAATTTCAGTTCTATCGAGTTCAGCCCTTTTTATGGCCATCCCAAAAGCATCGCTGGCCCAATCTCTAAAGCCGGTGCCGTCTTTACGCCGGTTAAATGGCGTCACTGCCGCGCCAGAGATGATGACATTACTTATGGACATGGAGGCACATTGACTTAACCTATTTGTAGATACAAGTTCAATTGAATGAAGAATGCACCCCAGAGAGATGCAGGCACTGCGATATGACCCGTACAGGATTGCACCCATTCTTTCGAAATCCGCTTTTGCCTGCAATCATGGCCTGTTTTTGTGCCGGCGGTCTTTATGGTTGGAGCGCCCTCATTGCCCCGCTGCAAGATCGATATTCTGTCTCGACGGCTGATACCGGGTTGGCCTTTTCTATAGCGATTGTCAGTTTCAGTTCTGCGGTTTTGATCCTCCCCAGCGTGTTCAGGGGCAGGTCGTCTACCCGTCAGTTTGCATGGTTTGCAACACTTGGGGCGGTGTTTGTGCTCTTGGCGTTGAATGCCCCCACCTACGTTCTGTTCCTGATTTGGTTCAGTGGCGGTTTTGGCGCCGCCAGCGGGGCCATCTATATCATTGCATTGGCGATTTCTGCTCAATCGATCCAAAAGGAAATTGCCACACCGGTGATCGTGGCCAGCTTTGGCGCAGGCAGCGCGGTTTTTGGGCCGCTTTGGCGATTTGGAGGGGACCAGGGCTGGGGACTGAACGGCTTGCTGTTTCTGGTCATGGGGTTGGTCGTTTCTGCGCTCATGGCGTGGCAAAGCAATTGGCGAAGCGAAACGTCATCCCCGCCATCCTCTGCGCTCAACCAAGATAAAACCCAAAGTGCAGGTAACAGGCGTTGTTTTCTGCTTTGGCTTACATTTGCATTTGGGTCTTACACTGGCCTGATGGTATTGGGTCTGGCCGCCAAGATGATGGATGAGGTTCAAATGGGCCTTACAACCGTTGGCCTTACTTTGGGTGGAATTGCGATATGCAATACCGCAGGACGGTTAAGCGCCGCTTTACTCGGAGCGAGATGTGGATTGAGTGGGTGCCTTGCGTTGTCATTTGGCATTACAGCTTTGGGCCTGACTGCCAGTTTCCTAAGCTCCGAATGGGTCAAGATAATGCCCCTTGGGATGATGTGTGTTGCCGCGGGCTACGGCCTCACAGCATCAACGATCCCTTTGGTCACCCAATCCTCCTTTGGACCCGGAGAGTTTCAACGCAGGTTCGCAGTGGTTTTCACAGCCTGGGGTGTTGCCGGGTTCTGTGCGCCATGGATTGGCGGCATTCTGTTTGATCGCAACGGCAGCTTTACTCCTGCTTTACTCACCGCCACCTGCTCCTGTTTGGCATTTGGATTGGTTTCGGTGCTTTTGATCAGGGATATGGAGAGGGCAAAGACCTAAACCACCCACCCCGAAAGATCATCCTGCCTTTACATCTGGCACCCAACAGCGTTATAGCCCGCGCCAGACATGCGCGTGCAGCCCGCTCAGGCTAGAATCACCTCCCCGTTGACGGGGGCCGGATCATCCGGTCAGGGTTTGGCGTCACGCGCTAAATTTTTGAACAAGACCCAAAGGTAGATCCGCATGGCCAATACAGCACAATCCAAAAAACGCGCACGTCAGAACGAAAAGCGTTTCCAGATCAACAAAGCCCGTCGTTCACGTATCCGCACCTATCTGCGCAAGGTAGAAGAAGCCATCGAATCCGGCGTTAAGGACGACGCGGTTGCCGCACTTAAGGCAGCACAGCCGGAGCTGATGCGCGGTGTGACAAAGGGTGTGTATCATAAGAACACCGCTTCAAGAAAAATGTCGCGTCTCTCGGCGCGGGTCAAAGCTTTGGCTTGATCCCACCGTTCCGATTCTATGAGAATCGGCTAATTGATTGATAAGAAAGGCGTCAGTTTCTGGCGTCTTTTTTGTTGCGTGCTCATCTTAAAATCGCCGAACAGATTCTTTTTCAACAATTGATGAGTCAAGTTTTAAGATGTGTTGAAACGGTACCGTTTCACTTGCTACCAAGGCTATGCGATTCACTTCGCTGGGGGGACAGGCCTTGGGGACCGGGATGCATTGTGCGGTGCGGTGCGGTAACCTAGGACCATCTGAGAACGGAAATGTTCGGATAGGTGAAATGCAAATGTGTAACGACGCATTTGCCCTGTCACATCACTAAACGACGGGCGATCCGTCTGACTCAAGGCGTTCTTGTTAGCGTTTTGGCGTTGGTATTCGCCCTATAGAAAATTAGTCCGCTGGACGCAAATCGGTTTCATTCTCGGGACCGGATAGATTTTTGCGTCCTGTTGGATTTCGCCGCTGATTTTACCAATCAGTAATAACTTTGGGTTGGGACAGAAAGAAAAAAATGACGCAAGATCAATGGGGTAACATAAGGCAACGGCTGTTAAAGACAGTGGGCCAAAACAGCTACACCACTTGGATTGAACCAATGGTGCCGGGAGAAGCGGCAAATGGTATTGCCACATTGAACGTCCCCACCAACTTTTTCGGCAATTACGTTAGTCAGAATTTTTCTGACCTCATTTTGCATGAGCTGAACGCGGAAGGCATCTCTGTGTCCCGCCTCAACTTCGCACTCAGCACCCCAAGTAATGCGTCCACCAAACCAACGGTTACCAAAACCGAAAAAGCTGTATCTGACAAAAAACCCACCGGCGGAAATATCACCAACACTGCCCCTCTTGATCCGCGCTTCAGCTTTGACAACTTTGTTGTAGGTAAACCAAACGAGCTGGCCCATGCCGCAGCGCGACGTGTTGCCGAAGGAGGTCCGGTTACCTTTAATCCCTTGTTTTTGTATGGTGGCGTTGGCTTGGGTAAGACGCACCTGATGCATGCGATTGCGCAAGAGTTGAAAGAACGAAAACCTGAACTAAACGTCCTTTACCTGTCGGCGGAACAATTCATGTACCGTTTTGTACAGGCCCTTCGCGACCGAAAAATGATGGATTTCAAAGAGCTTTTCCGTTCTGTCGATGTCCTAATGGTTGATGATGTCCAGTTTATCGCAGGCAAAGACAGTACTCAGGAAGAATTCTTTCACACTTTCAACGCTCTGGTTGATCAACACAAACAAATCATCATTTCCGCCGACCGCGCCCCGACAGACATCAAAGACCTTGAGGAACGCGTGCAGTCACGTTTGCAATGTGGATTGGTCGTAGATCTGCATCCAACTGACTACGAATTGCGATTGGGCATTTTGCAAAGCAAACTTGAACTTCAGCAAAAGACGTACCCGGGACTTGAGATGGCGGATGGCGTGCTAGAGTTTCTTGCGCTCCGCATCACATCAAATGTGCGGGTGCTTGAAGGGGCTCTCACCCGGCTCTTTGCTTTCGCTTCCCTTGTTGGTCGTGAAATAGATATGGATCTGACACAGGATTGTTTGGCGGATGTCCTACGGTCTAATGAACGCAAGATCACAGTTGAGGAAATTCAACGTAAAGTCAGCGAACACTTCAACATTCGTCTCAGTGATATGATTGGCCCGAAACGTCTGCGCAGCTATGCACGCCCTCGTCAAATAGCGATGTACCTGTGCAAACAGCTTACCAGCAGATCATTGCCTGAAATTGGCCGACGTTTTGGAGGTCGTGACCACACAACGGTCATGCATGGCGTCCGTCGAATTGAAGAGCTTCGCCAATCTGACGGTCAGATTGCAGAAGACCTTGAATTGCTGGGTCGCGCGTTAAAATCCTGACAATATGATACAGTCAGTGTTATCGGAGAGAGGGGCCAATGCGGCCCCTCTTGCAATTGGTTCGTGAAACACTCAAAAGTCTTGCGCAAGCGGGGGAAAAAGGTAGTCTGCCTCTCCCGACAGTCCTGATGGAGAAGACAAATGAAATTCAGCATCGAGCGCGCTGCGCTGCTCAAGGCGGTCAGTCAGGCACAGTCGGTTGTGGAACGGCGCAATACCATTCCGATCCTTGCCAATGTTCTGATCGAAGCCGAAGGCAGTGATGTGTCTTTTCGGGCCACGGACTTGGACATTGAAGTTGTCGATAAGGTCGGCGCCCAGGTTGAACGTGCCGGGGCCACAACGGTATCCGCGACCCTGCTTCATGAGATCGTTCGCAAACTGCCCGACGGCGCGTTGGTGAGCCTGACAGCGGACAGCGCTGCAGGCCGGATGACCGTAGAAACCGGGCGCTCCAATTTCTCGCTTGCCACCTTACCAAGAGAAGATTTTCCGGTAATGGCGTCTTCAGAGTATGCTTCAAATTTCAGCGCGCCTGCGAAAGTCTTGCGCAGATTGTTCGATAAGTCGAAATTCGCCATTTCAACGGAAGAAACCCGGTATTATTTGAACGGTGTCTACATGCATGTCTCGGATGCAGATGGCGGTAAAGTCCTGCGTTGTGTTGCCACTGATGGTCACCGCTTGGCGCGCATTGACGCCGATCTGCCTGAGAGCGCGGGTGATATGCCCGGCGTGATTGTCCCGCGCAAGACCGTAGGCGAACTGCGCAAGCTTCTAGATGATGACGACATGAAGATCGCCGTATCTGTTTCTGAAACAAAAGTACGCTTTGCTACACCCGAAATTACACTTACATCCAAAGTTATCGACGGCACCTTCCCCGATTACACCCGCGTGATCCCGCAGGGGAACACCCGTAAGATGGAAGTGGATGCTGCTGACTTCGCACAGGCGGTGGACCGTGTTGCGACAGTCAGCTCAGAACGCTCACGCGCAGTCAAACTGCAATTGGACGAGGACCGGTTGGTTCTGTCCGTCAATGCCCCTGACAGCGGGGCAGCAGAAGAAGAACTGGTTGTGGCCTATGGGGACGAACGCCTTGAAATTGGGTTTAACGCCAAATATTTGCAAGAAATCGCAAGTCAGGTGGACCGGGAGAATGCGGTATTTCTGTTCAATTCCTCAGGAGACCCGACGCTGATGCGTGAAGGCAATGACATGTCTGCGGTTTATGTTGTCATGCCAATGCGTGTTTAAATGGCGCGAACTTGGTGAAAAGTGCAGCACGATTTCGGTTAAGATTTCGGTGTCCGGCGCAAAATACTTGATGAGTTTTACAACATTCCGATCCGACTTTTGCGAAGACATCGGGGGGTTGGTGTGACTGGTCATTTTCTTACTCAATTAACGTTGTCGCACTTCAGGTCTCACAAACGTGCCATAATCGATTGTGATGAGCGACCTGTCGCGATCTTTGGTCCTAACGGCGCTGGCAAGACCAACATACTTGAGGCGATATCATTGATGTCGCCAGGGCGCGGATTGCGACGGTCTAGCGCCCAAGACATGGCGCGGCGACCCGAAACACTTGGGTGGAAGATTACCGGTCAGCTCACTGCGCCACATCAACGACATGAAGTTGAGATTTCGTCTGAAGCCGGAGCCGCCCGTCAGACCCGAATTGATGGAAAATCAACGGCGCAGACCGCCCTTGGTCGCATTGCGCGCGTCTTGTGGTTGATCCCCGCCATGGATCGGCTTTGGATCGAAGGAGCGGAGGGAAGGCGGCGGTTTTTGGACCGGATGACGCTGAGTTTCTTGCCAGACCACGCAGAACATTCACTTAGCTTTGAAAAGGCTATGAGAGAGCGTAACCGGCTGCTCAAGGATATGGTTAGGGAACCGTCTTGGTATGTCGCACTAGAGACCCGCATGGCCGAGGCAGGGGCAGCGATACATCATGGTCGGCAACAGGCCCTTGAAGCCATCGCAACCGCGCAGGCACAAACCGAAACGGCCTTTCCAATAGCGTCGTTGGAATTGCTGTGTGAAATGCCAACTGATGCAAACGGTTTACGTGATGCTTTGGCTGACAATCGCGCAAGAGACCTTGCCGCTGGGCGAACATTGATTGGTCCGCATCGGGCTGATCTATCTGGCATCTACACAGCCAAAGAGGTTCCCGCCAAAGAGTGTTCAACAGGTGAGCAAAAAGCCCTGCTCGTCTCTTTGATCCTCGCCAATGCCCGCGCGTTAGCAGCGGATTTTGGCGCGCCCCCGCTCCTGCTTCTTGATGAAGTCGCCGCACATTTGGATGCAGACCGGCAAGCGGCGCTCTACAATGAGATTTGCGCGCTTGGGTCACAGGCATGGATGACCGGCACCGGGGCCGAAATGTTCGCCGCATTAGGGTCTCGCGCGCAACGTCTGGAGGTCACCGAGGGCGATGGCATATCTCAGGTTTCGCAGTTCAACTGACCTAACGCAGACAAGCACAAAATATTGTGCCATTTGCGTGACAATCCTTTGGAAAACCACTATAAATCGGGCAAAATAAGAAGGTTTTTCCGAATGTCCGAACAAGAGCAGACACCACAAGAATATGGTGCCGATTCTATCAAGGTTCTCAAAGGGTTAGAGGCGGTTCGCAAACGCCCTGGCATGTACATCGGTGACACTGATGATGGTTCTGGTTTGCACCACATGGTTTATGAGGTCGTAGACAACGGCATTGACGAGGCTTTGGCAGGTCATGCCGACGCGGTGAACGTCACAATCCATGAAGATAGCTCCGTTTCTGTCAGCGACAATGGTCGCGGCATTCCGGTGGGCATTCATGAAGAAGAAGGCGTATCAGCCGCTGAAGTTATCATGACCCAGCTTCACGCTGGCGGTAAGTTTGACAGTAATTCTTACAAGGTTTCCGGCGGCCTGCACGGCGTTGGTGTTTCTGTTGTGAATGCCCTCAGTGATTGGTTGGAACTGCGCATCTGGAGAGACGGCAAAGAACATATCGCCCGGTTCGAAGGCGGATATACGGTCGACCACCTCAAGGTTTTAGGTGACACAGACCGCAAAGGAACCGAAGTCCGGTTTATGGCGTCAACAGACACGTTCTCCAACCTCGAATATTCTTTTGAGACGTTGGAAAAACGCCTGCGCGAATTGGCATTCTTGAATTCTGGCGTGCGCATCATTCTGACGGATGAACGTCCCGCAGAACCATTGCGGGCAGAGCTCTACTATGAAGGCGGAGTCAAAGAGTTCGTCAAATATCTGGACCGCAACAAATCCTCTGTCATGCCAGAGCCGATTTTTGTGACCGGCGAAAAAGACGACATAGGCGTTGAAGTGGCGATGTGGTGGAACGACAGCTATCATGAAAATGTTCTGCCCTTTACCAATAACATCCCACAGCGTGATGGCGGCACACATATGGCAGGTTTCCGTGGCGCATTGACCCGGACAATCAACAACTATGCACAGTCCAGCGGGATCGCCAAAAAGGAAAAGGTAACGTTCACCGGGGACGACGCCCGTGAAGGGTTAACCTGTGTTCTGTCTGTCAAAGTCCCGGACCCAAAGTTTTCTTCCCAGACCAAAGACAAGCTGGTGTCGTCAGAAGTCCGACCCGCAGTTGAGGGTTTGATGAATGAAAAGCTGTCTGAGTGGTTTGAAGAAAACCCCAACGAGGCGCGGATTGTCGTCAGCAAGATCATAGAAGCGGCACATGCCCGCGAAGCCGCACGTAAAGCACGGGATCTCACACGCCGCAAAACAGCGATGGATGTGAACTTCCTTGCAGGGAAGCTTAAGGATTGTTCCGAGAAAGACCCATCGAAAACCGAAGTCTTTCTGGTGGAGGGTGATTCAGCGGGCGGCTCGGCTCAGACAGGTCGTGACCGGCAGACTCAAGCCATTCTACCGCTTAAGGGTAAGATCCTTAATGTCGAACGCGCCCGATTTGACCGGATGTTGGGCTCACAAGAAATCGGCAACCTTGTGATGGCACTAGGGACCGGAATCGGGCGGGATGAATTCAACCTGTCCAAACTGCGTTACCACAAGATCGTCATCATGACCGACGCTGACGTTGACGGCGCGCATATTCGAACATTGCTACTGACATTCTTTTACCGCCAAATGCCGCAGCTGATTGAGCATGGTCACCTGTATATCGCACAGCCCCCGCTCTACAAAGTGTCGCGGGGCAAATCCGAGGTTTACTTGAAAGATCAGGCCGCGATGGAAGAATACCTTGTCAATCAAGGGATCGAGGGGGCAATGCTCCGTCAGGGCAACGGCGAAGAAATCACCGGAGCCGACCTTGCCCGTGTTGTCGAATTAGCCCGTCAGATGCGGCGGGTGCTGGACGCGTTTCCGACTCATTATCCGCGTCACATTCTGGAACAGGCGGCCATTGCAGGCGCATTTGTAGCGGGTGCCGTTGACCGAGATTTGCAAGGCGTTGCAGACATCGTTGCCAAACGGTTGGATTTGATCGCACTTGAATATGAACGTGGGTGGCAAGGTCGGATCACACAGGATCACGGTATCAAACTTGCCCGCATCCTGCGCGGTGTCGAAGAGGTGCGGACGCTGGATGGTAAAATGCTGCGATCTGGTGAAGCGAAAAAGTCAGGCAGCTTCACGGAGCATTTGCAAGACGTCTATAACCTCCCGGCAACTTTGGTTCGCAAAGACCGCACACAATTGATCCATGGCCCCATGGACTTGCTGGATGCGATCCTTGCTGAAGGCGAAAAAGGGCTGTCGCTGCAGCGCTATAAAGGTCTGGGCGAAATGAACCCTGACCAACTTTGGGAAACCACATTGGATCCCGACGCCCGCACGCTGTTACAGGTGAAAGTCGAGGATATGGCCGAAGCGGATGATCTCTTTACAAAATTGATGGGTGATGTGGTGGAACCACGTCGCGAATTCATCCAAAAGAACGCGCTGAGCGTCGAAAACCTCGACTTCTGATCACTTGCTCCTCTGTCCTCTCTAGGGCAGAGGAGCAAGTACTCTAGCGTAGTCCTTCTCGCGCCACGAATTGTGCTAGATCAAGGATCAATTGACCACGCGCTGTGGCAATCGCATTCGGTCCCCCGTCAGGGTCAAATGCTACCTCCAAATCAAACAAGCCTGAACGTTCGCGGCCTCCGTCAGCGACTGCGACGAAGTATTGACCAGAAGCGGAAAAGCGACCGACATTTTTGGCAACCAGTTCAGCAAAGCGGATTTCCAGACGCGCGTTTGGGAATGCTTCGAAGGGCCACGGTTCAGACGCGATCCGTCGTCCTGTGATCCGCGCGAGGTTCTGGCTAAGTTCAAGCGCGATGGCGCGCTCGGGCGCGTCCGCCCACAAAACATCCGACGAACTGACAAGCGTTCCATCTTCCAGCTGTTGAGCAATTTCATCCGCAGCCGCATAGCTGGGCAGCGACACGTCACGCACCTCAACAGCCGCAAAGGCAATGCGCGACTTTTCAACTTCTGACGGGGGGCTAACTGCGAAACGTTCGGGCGAACTACAGCCAACAAGAACAACAAACAATGGAAGGCAAAATAGGCGGGCAGCAGAAATCATAATCAACGTCCAAGCAAAAGCGAATTGGGGTTACGTTCAATGGTCCGGGCAAGAGACGCAAGCGCATCCGCCGCCTTTTGAATATCCCGTAATGTGGTTTGGGCAGACCGGGTGATCGCATCCCCTTTGTTATACCCTTCGATCGTCTGACTGGCCTGAGCAAATAGTCGAGTCAAACGTTCAACAATCTGCGGCAAATCTTGCGCAGAAACGGCGATACTATCCGCGGCGTTCCGGGCTGCTGTCATTGTGCGATTTACGTTCTCAATTGCACCACCCTCCCGCAACTCTTGCAAGGTTGCGTTGACCTCATCAAGCGCGCCTTTCAGCGCACCGGGCAGGGCCACTGCATCGTCCGTTCCGATCAATGCATCAGCAGATCGCGTGAGCGTCGACAATTCCGCGATCAATTCATCAATCGCGATATTTTCAGCCTTGGCGGCGACGGCTTCTATCTGTGCAATCAGCTCTGGAACACCAGCAACCGAAGATTCCACCGCATTGGCAGCGGCCGCAGCCCCGTCTAACGCTTGTGAGAGTTTCGCAGCAACCCGTTCCGTCTCCAATTGAGACACAAGCGCCTCGACCCGAACCAAAGTTGCATTCAAGGTTCCGGGAATATTCTGAACCTCATCTGAGGCCACAAGACCTTGCACCTCAGCCAGCAAGCCTCGGACATCACCCATTGCAACATTCAAACTAGCAGGCAAAGCCAGAACATCTTCTGATCCAACCACCGCTTCGGCTGAGGCAATCAATTTGGACAATTCTGCCACCAGTGTTTCCAGCGGGAGCCCTTCTGCTTTTGCCGCAACAGCTTCGATTTGTGCAATCAGTTCGGGAACACCTGTAACAGATGTTTCGATAGCGGTCGCAGCCGTGGCTGCACCCTCCAAAACCGCAGACAGTTTCGCGGTAATTTTCTGTTGCTCGACTTCTGCAACCAATCCTTCAACCCGGGTCAATGTTGAATTGATCGAAACGGGGATGTTCTTGATATCGTCTGACGCGACCAACCCGGTAATTTCTGCCAGCAATTGCCGCACATCATTGGGCGCGGCGCGTAAATCGTCATTTGAGATAAAGGTGTCTGCGGATTCAAGGAAGGTGATTGCCGCGTTAAGCAATTCTTCGATAGGCAAATTATTGATCCGTGCAAACACACCTTCAACTGTGGCCGCGGCATCGGACATCTCGTTTGCGGTTGTGGGAAATATCGGCAAGCTGTCCGGAACTTCGCGCAATGTATCAGGCGGCGCGTCATTGACCTGCACAAGTTCAACTTTCAATCCGCCCGTCAGCAAACTGGCTGAGGCAAGCCGTGCCCGCAGACCCGCGCGCACGCGCCCCTGCAAGAAAACCAGAGCGCTTTGCGCTGTTACCTGCCCTTGCAAACCAAGCCGGGCGGGTTGAATTGACATATTGGCATTCAGCCGCACACGGCTGTCCCCAAATTGGTCGTAATCTACGATACCAGACAGACTTGCGACCTCACCAATCCTCAGTCCACTGAGTTCAACCGGCGCCCCTACTGCAAGCCCAGAAATATTGTCGTCAAAGATCACGCTGATCTCAAGCGGCTGCACTTCGGATTGATTGAAAAGTGAGCTTCGCGCAGATTCGACATCCGGGAAAACTTCAAAGACTTTGCCATCCTGAACAGGTCCACCGCCTGAAACGAACGTATCAAAGGTAACACCACCCCCCAAAAGAGTAGCGATAGAGGAAAAGTCAATCTCAGCCCCGGCTGTGCTGATGTTGACGCTAAAACCCGATGTATCCCAAAACCGCGTAGATTGGTTGATCAAGTCGCGATGCTCTTCAAAAATGAGCGCCTCAACGATGGCAAAATTGCCACGTGGTGCAATGCTCGCTCTGCCAACCCGACCCACTTCGATACCCTTGTACAGGATCGGCGCGTTATCAGTCAGCTGTCCATTCGCAACGGTTCGAAAAGCCAATTGCAAACCTGATTGCCCGGGCCGGATCAATGGTGCTTGTGAGGCCCCGGTAAAACGCTCCGGCAAAGGCCCAGGCTGTTCATCCCACGATCCCTCAATATAGACGCCGCTCAAAACCGTGCTTAACCCGGTAATACCTTGTGCCGACACCTCAGGTTGCACAATCCAGAACACAGCCCCGTTGTCGATAAAAGGCGCGACATCTTTGTCAACACGCACGCTGGCTGTGACACGTTCCAAGCCAGTGGTGAAACCGACCTTTTCGACCACCCCAACCGTGATATCGCGGTAACGCAGTTCTGTCTCGCCTGCCTTGATGCCCGCCCCTTGCTGAAATTCAATCACCACAAGTGGGCCGCGGTCAGTATAGTTTTGCCAAGCGACAAACAGGGCAGCGATCAACGCCAAAAGCGGGATGATCCAAACAATGGATGCACCACTTAGGAAAACCTTGCGCGTCGGTAAAACCGACACTTCTGGCAGCTCATCAGTCATGCGGCGCTGGTTCCCCCTTTGCCCGAACATCCCATATCAATCGAGAGTCAAAAGCCTGCGCAGAAAGCATCGTGAAAATCACCGACAAAGCAAAGAAAATACTCGCTGGGCCGGGATTAATGGATGCAAGTGTCTTGAGTTGCACCAGTGCAGACAAAATCGCAACCACAAAGATATCGATCATTGACCAGCGGCCAATATACTCGACGATTTCAAACATGAATTGCCGCCGATGGTTGGACATTACGCGGTCTTGTTTGACGCTAATCGCAAGGTACGCCACCGCCCAGAATTTCGCGATTGGGATAACAACAGAGGCGAAAAGGATGATCCCCGCAACCCCAAAGTTCCCGTAATGCGCCAGTTCAACAGCGCCACTGATAATTGTGCTTTCATCCACTTTGAACAATGTCTGGGTGCGTAACATAGGCAGCGTATTTGCAGGGATGTAGCACAAAACGCCTACGGTCCAGAATGCCCACACCCTCTGTAGGCTAAGAGGATCACGCGATTGCAAGCGATGATTGCAGCGCGGGCAACGCGCCGTTCCAACCGTGGATGCCTTGTTACATCGACGGCATGCCACCAAGCCCATAGACCGGGCACTTACGATGTCTTTGGATGTTCCAGACGATACCATACTGACCACTTACACATAAAACTGTCCTGCGCGATGACAAGAACAACGAGAATGCCAAACATCCAGAATGCCGGACCAAAACCAACGCTCGCAAGGTCCGTGATTTTAACCAGTGCGACCGCGCACCCAATGGCAAATATTTCGGCCATGGACCAGGGCCGCAGCGCTTCTGAAAGCCGAAAGGCCGCGATAGCATGCCGCGCGGCTGGCCGATCCAGAACAACGGGAATCAAAACATAAAGCGTCAGGAGAACTCGAAGCAGCGGAACAAAAATAATGAGCGCCGCAGTCGTCAAAGACAAAAACAACATTGGCCCCCCTGAAAACGCAAGCGCGGCATCCAACACCGACACCGCATTTTTGTTACCCGCCGCATCGATTGTCAAAAAAGGATAGATCGCGGCCCCCACGATCAAGAACAACACCGCAAGCGCAACCGCTATAATGTGCAATCCTGCATTCCGACGTGGAGAAATCAAAACCTTGTGGCACCGCTGACAAACCGCCCGCTCGCCATGTTCCGGCATTTTCATCCGAAAAGCCGCATCGCATTGCGGACAAACAATCAGGTCATCCAAAAGCGCGGTCTCTGGGCTGTCGGCAAGGGCTTTCATATTCATACGATACAGAAAGATTTACCAAGAGAACACGGCTTAATCTCTCCCAAGCCACATCGCGCGCAGGTCTATCAATTGATCGCGGTGGTTTTGCCGTTTTTAACTGTCCTTATTTAGCGCGGTAGCGATTTCATCCTCTGACATCCCGATTTCAGACAGCACAGAATGTGAATCCCCGCCCATAGCTTTGGGTAAATCAGGCAACGGCGGCACGGAACGGCTGAACCTTGGTGCGGTCGCGGATTGCTGCACACCCCCTAACGTCACATAGGTTTGACGGCGAGATAGGTGCGGATGATCCTTTGCTTCGGAAAACGTCAGGACCGGGGCAACGCAGGCATCCGTTTCTTCAAAAACCTCTGCCCATTCATCCCGGCTTCGTTGTGCAAAAACCTGTGCAAATTCTGCGGTACGGTCGGGCCACGTCTTACGGTCATTTTGAGTAGCGATGTAGGTTTCCGACAAGCGCAATTTGTCGATCAGGATCGCATAGAATTGCGGCTCCAACGCCCCAACAGCGATAAATCTTCCGTCTGCACAGGTGTAACAACGATAAAACGGAGCCGCACCGTCAAGCCAGTTGCAACCCCGGTCCTCGGTCCAATTGCCTTGGGCCAGCATCCCGTGAATGAGGCCCATCATCGCTGGCACTCCGTCAACCATGGCCGCATCCACCACCTGACCTTTGCCGGACACACCACGTTCGATCACAGCCGAAAGAATACCGAAAATGAGGAACATCGTTCCGCCGCCATAATCCGCAACAAGATTCATGGGCGGCACCGGTGGTCGATCTGCTTCGCCCATTGCATGCAGCGCCCCGGTAAGAGCGAGGTAGGTTATGTCATGACCGGCGGTTTGCGCCATTGGGCCATTCTGACCCCAACCGGTCATTCGGGCATATATCAGTTTTTCGGGACATTGGTCGGGGCCAAGTCCAAGCCGTTCCATTACTCCGGGGCGAAAACCTTCGATCAATACATCGCAGCTATCTATCAGACGTTTTGCAGCTCTCAGGCCGGCGTCGGCCTTGAGGTTCAAAACAACAGATCTTTTGCCCCGCCGGTTCACGTCAGTCAGATCGGCTGGCGCGGCTTTGCGATCCACAGTAACCACCTGAGCCCCCATATCTGCGAGCAATTGCCCCGCCAAGGGTGCAGGGCCCAATCCCGAGAATTCCACCACTTTCAGGGATGCCAATGGCCCTTGTTTCATGCCGCGCCCGGGACAAGCACTTCTCGTGCGCCTTCAGCAAATTCAGTCAATGACATAGGCCAAATGGTTCCGGGCCATCGCAGTTCCATCTCTCCCTTTCGGGGGCGAAATACAGCTGTGTACAAAGTCCCGAACCCGGCAGCGAAGGCCGTAGAATACAGCGGCGGCTTTAGAAAAGCTTCGATGAATTTTTCTTCGGGATCTTTGTGCATCCGCAATCTGTTGAGCAAAAACCGTTCTCGTTCAACGGTTGCGGTGAATCTTGCGTGGCTCACCCATTCCACGTTTTCCTGATGGTTTGTCGCAACGGCCGCATGGGTTATCACCGTTTCCCTGTCAGGACCCATCATCGCGGTCGCATAGGTCCGGCTCCGGTCCAATACGGTAACATTATAGCTCATATGCGTGGGAACACGGGCCAGAACCGCGGTGGCTTCTTTCACAGTTTCGCAGGTTTGCAGGACATACCGCAGAATAAGCGGCACGCCGAACCCTTGCCCAACAACACGCCGTCCGCCAAATGTCAGCGATATTGCCAAACCCGCATCATTTACCCCATCCACAAGCCCCCATAGCCCATCCGAGGTGCCCAATACCCGGCGGCCCTGCCATGATGTATGCAACACCAGTTGATCAAAAGCGGTCGGATTGTAGTCGTAGTTGCGCACCATGACGGGTTCCTTGCCTGCCCAGATCGCTTGCGAACATCCAGATAGATAAGGCGGCGGATTGTAGAAACTCAGGAAGCGCGCCTGGAGATCTCCACCACCGGCCAGCGCGCAAAGCTCTTCATAAAGCGGCAGCATTTCAGGCATGTGAAAGCGTAGCGCACGCAATCCTTCAGCATAGGTCGGACGGGCGGCTTCACCCTCCTTGAGCCACCAATTGCGGTAATCAGGCCAGTATTCGGCAAAGAGCCGGGCCCATTTCGGGCCGGGCTGTTCTTCTTGGATGGCGCGCCAATACATCGGGGCCTTTCGAGAGCATTAGAGTATCTTGAACGCCGGATCGGCAAGTGCTGGTCCAGCTTGTGCTGTTGGCAGTGCTTTGCCATCAACGCTTTGCTTGATTCCATGAATCCACTTTTTTGCACGTTCATTCAACTGAAAAGACTTGGTCATAGAGCGACCTCGCGTCACCAATATACCGATGTCTGCACCCTCATAACGATATTCTCCGGGCCTCAGAATGCTCAGGAAAAACGCTTCATTCTCGCTCTCGACAGCGCGACGGTGGTAGTCGAACCGGTCGAACACAACAGAGCCGTCTTCGCGCATCTTATAAATGCCAGTTTGCGGCGCCTGAGTACAAACATCCACGCTATCATCGGTGTGTTTGATCACCATCTGCGACCATCCGTCAATGTTGGCCGGGTCTGCCCAGCGTGCATTCAATTCATCGACATCAAGTTCAAATTTCTTGCGCGAAAATTCGAGCAAGTGAAACAGGAACAGCGGCGCATCCGCATGTGCAAATGCCGCGTGGTTGGTCATTGAGGACGCTCCGGTAATGCGTGGATTCAACTCACCAAGCCAAAGATCGCCGGTCTTTTTATCAATCAGGAAGTCGAGTTCGAAATACCCACGATACCCCTCTTTGCGCAGCTGTTCCCCAAACTTGAAAGTCAGTTCACGCGCCTGTTCGCGTACTTTGGGTGGAAAGGCTGTTGCAAGGATTTCATTCCCACACCATCCGCCGCGATAGGGGGTCAGTTCCTTGAATCCGACCAGTTCGGTCATCAGAGGGCCGACAATTGTACCTTCCTTGGTTGCACAAGCCTCAATCGCCGCGCCGCGACAATCGATACGCTTCATGATCTTGATCTCACCCTCGCCGATGATCTCACTTTCATGGCGTCGAAAATCTGCTTCGTTCTTAATAAAAAATGTGGTGTGACCGCTATCGCCAAAAGCAGATTGCAGCACCAGATCGTTACCAATCCCGGCTTTCTCGCAGGTTTTGCGAAGCCCCTCATAGGACTTAACCTCGGCCAACACATTGGGCACAGAGGGCACGCCGGCCTTGTTGCCAATGCGAACTGTCTCAATCTTGTTGTCCATTTGCGTCCGCAATTTGGCTTTGGGAAACCAAACAGAGGCTCCAAGTTCTTTGGACAACCGTTCCGTTTCCTCATCAAACATCAGGAACACAAACTTGGGCTTGCCGCCGCGACGTTTGATGAAATCAATGACCTCTTTGTGCTGCAGCAGATAGTTGTTGATGTCCTCAATCGATTGAAACTCAGCATGAGGTTGTTCAGACGGGCAGAATACATTGGGATGTTTGCCGCCGTAGCAGTCAATATAGCAGATATATTTGAAATTCTTGACCCACTCATCCAACCCCAAAAGGTTAAAGTTGGTGGCTGAGATAAAGTAAATCGGATCTTCATTTCGATGAAAGAACCGGCGGATTTCTGAGATGTTTTTGAGAACAGTAGCCATATCTTGGGTCCTTTAGTTTGAATTTCGATCTGCGCTGACGCCGTCCAGCGCATCCTGGGTAAATACACGCAAGCCCAGATCAGGACGGTAGCCATGGATCTCAGTGACATCCAATGCGCGCATAAAGTCTAGAATTTCGTGGCTGATCACCTGTCCGGGAACAAGGATCGGAAAGCCCGGTGGATAGGGAATAATAAAGCTGGCTGAGACCACGGTTTCACCCGCCTCCATCGCCTCTTTGAGTGTTCCGTCCAGATCCAGATAATCACAGTTTTCATCCGTATAGCTGAGGTAATAGGCCGTACGGATATCTCCTTCTGGGGTACCATTTGCCTTGAACGCATCGTGAAAACGGCTGAAGTCAGGCAGGGGTGGATAATGCTCCATCAGGTTGCTCACCCGCTTGTCAAAGCTCATTCGTTCCATCCGACTGGCGTCATCCAACCGATCATCCAGCGAATTCGCTATCTCCACCAACACTTCGATCAAATAAGCAACTGAGGATCGCGTTGTGCCGATGTTGGTCATGAACAACACCGTATTGCGCGAGGTTTTGTTGATTTGGATGCCGTATTTATCCATCAAGATATCGGTCTTGAACGTGTCACCATCCCAACCTGTACCACCCACTGCTAAAGTGACACGGGTCGGATCAAGCGAGAATTCATCCTGTTCCCAACAATCCCACATGTCGGTCCAGCCTTGCTCGGTATCATAATAGCTGGTGACCCCACTTTCGCGATGTTCCTCTGGGATCATATCGCCCGCGGTCAGAACTTTGAAATATTTTGACAACAAGGGATGGTCGGTGATCGCACGGCGCATAGACATCGCCGCCTCGACCTGTCGCTGTACAAACTCGAAACCTTCCAATTCAACCTGACGACGCCCCACATCAAGCGACGCGATGATCTGATAATTGGGGGAGGTTGAGGTATGTGTCATATAGGCCTCGTGGAATGATTGCTCCACTTCACCCTTAAAATCCTGATCGTTGACATGAATCATCGAACCCTGCCGCAGAGATGTCAGCGTCTTATGGGTCGATTGCGTGGTATACACACGCACGCGTGCATCAGGTGGCGGGATAAGACGCGCATCTAGCAACGTGTCCGTATCAGCATTCGCGAGCCTATCTTGCTGAGCACGAAAAGCTTCTGCATGGGATTGGGACTTCAGAGTGCCGCGCAACCGATTTGCTGCTTCCATGCCGGTCCGCTGCCGGTAGGTGGGGTTAAACCGGGCAAAGGCAAACCATGCTTCATCCCAAAGGAAAATCAAATCCGGTTTGATCGCGAGACATTCTTCCATCACCCGCTGCACGTTATAGACAAGCCCATCAAAGGTGCAGTTGGTCAACAACAACATCCGCACTCTATCAAGCTTGCCGGCCGCCTTCAGCGCGAGCAATTGATGCTTGATCTCACGCAAAGGGACCGCCCCATACATGGAATATTTGTTAAGCGGATAGCTATCCAGATAGCAAACCTGCGCACCCGCCAGCACCATGCCATAGTGGTGCGATTTGTGGCAATCGCGGTCCACCAACACGATATCACCCGGTTGGATCAACGCCTGCACAACGATCTTGTTACAAGTAGATGTGCCATTTGTCGCAAAAAACGTCTGTTTAGAGCCGAAAGCACGTGCGGCAAGCTCTTGGGCTTCTTTGATTGGCCCATGGGGTTCAAGAAGGCTATCCAACCCGCCTGATGTGGCAGAGGTTTCGGCCAAAAAGATGTTTGGTCCGTAAAACGCACCCATGTCCTGTATCCAATGGGACCGCGTGATCGATTTCCCTCGGCTGATCGGCATGGCGTGAAACACGCCTGTTGGCTGTTTTGAATATTCCACCAAGGCCGTAAAGAACGGCGACTTATTGCGCGCCTGCACACCTCTCAGGATGTTCAGATGCAGCTCCATGAAATCTTCTTGGTTATAGAAAACCCGCCGACAAATCCCTAGATCAAGACCCGCTATGTCTTCGACCGAACGTTCAGTCACCAAATAGGCGTCAAGCTCAGGCCGAACCTTGGCCACCATCCGGCACAGCTCAGGCCCATAGCTTTCAGGCGCCATTGCATCAATTTCGGCACGCCCGCCCGCACGGGCAAGATAACGGGTTAGAATGTCCTGATCCGTTTTGGATTTTAGCGTCAGCCCGGGCCGCACAACGATAGCTTGAATGTTGTGATTAAACAGCACAGCAATCAGCGCGTCCTCAACGCTGTTCACCACCACGGCCTCATAAATAAACGGATCTTCGGAACGGCGCATGCGGGTAACATTTGACTTAAGCCAGCGTTCTTGCTGTTCGTTCACATTGTCAACGATCAGGACTTCGAAATAAGGCTTGGCCAATGCGCGGGCTTCTGGCGGCAGCATGGCCTCATCGTCTTCTTCATGATCCACTGAATCGCGATCCAATGGGATTTGGCGACGTCGATAGGCGCCAGTGGTCAATGCCCGCGTCACACGATTTACAGCAAAAGCAAGATCTTCATAATTGCCATGCTCAAACTGACGGCGAAGATGATCAAAGGCCGCCATCCCGGGAAAGGCCCAATAGGGTTCGATAAGAGCAAGCGACACGAAAAGGTCGGTGATCTTGGCGCTCAGCGTCTCAACCTGGTTGTTGCCAGTGTCACGGACCAATGCAGCACTGGCTTGTCGCAAGGCACTCCATCGATCAGAACGCAGCTGAATCGCCGAGGAGTATTCATTCATCGAATGCATCGTCACGTCTCCGTTTCGCGAAGGGCTGCTGCATTCAAGATCGGCGTCACGTTGGCCGAAAATACAGTGGCTTATCCGCTGGATGTTTCTTTTGGCGGGCCCGGTATAACTGGCTTGGCAGGCACGGATTGCGGTTGGCTGGCGGTTCCAGCGCTCGGATTTGGCAGTGGTTCAGGGGCAAAACCTGTGGTTTCTGGTGCCGTGACAGGCAGCGCCTCGGCCAGCCCTTGAGCCGGAACATCCACATGAAGCCCGGCGCGGCTACCTTGATGCGGAACCTCAAGAGGGCCCAAAGTCTTAAGAAAAGCATCGGTGCCGCTGTTGCGATCATAAACAGAAAAGTCAGTGGATCGGTCACGAAACGATTTGAGAACTTGCCCCAACCCTTTCATTCCCGTTTCACGCTGACGGCGCACCATGTTGAGATCAATTTCAATGGGAAACATGTCTTCTTGGCCCGCCGACTGGTGAAGTACCATCGACGTTGGATCAACCACACAGGACTTTCCGACACCCCCGGCCCCAAGACCGTTCACATCAAATATATAGCATTGAAACTGCGCGGCGGTCGCGCGGGCGATGGCCAATTCGGCATCGCGGTCAGTGGTTCCGGTCAACACCGGGTGCAATAACACTTCGACCCCTTGCGAAGTCAACTGACGGGTCGTTTCAGGAAACCAGATATCATAGCAGATCGACAAGCCAAATCGGCCCACGTCCGGCACGTCAAAAACACAAAACTCTGTTCCCGCTGCAATCCCGGCCTCATAGGGGCGGAACGGAAACATCTTGGCGTAACGGCGGATCACTTCACCTTCGGGGTTGATCACCACAGATGTGTTATAAACCCGCCCATCACCCGGATGTTTGAGAAACATGGACCCCGGTATCAACCAGACCCGATGTTTGCGCGCAGCCTGTTGAAACCGCTCGATTGTTTCATTTTCCGGCGGAAGGGCAAATTTATCCAATGGACCGTAGGGCGCTAGCTCCGAGAAAAGGACCATCTGCGTCCAAGGGAACCGTGCCATCAGGATATCCAGCCGTTGGATCATCCCTTCGACATTGGATTGCAAGGCATTGACGTACATCTGGACGCCGGCAATTGCGAATGGGGTCATATCAGAACACTCCGACAAACGCGGCGCTGGGCGGTACCCGTCCAATTGATACGCCGGTTTTCCCGCTCCTTACGCCGATCATCATTGAAGGGAAACAGACGAAATCGAGGACCGGCAGCGTGCCTTTGGCGCAGCGCGATTTTGAGCATTGCAAAGACAACATTTGTGCCAAGAGGTGCGAGCCGACTTCTCAGGTGCACTGGGATGGAATTTCGGTGAAATTAACAGAAGGAGACCTCAAGAATTGCCCTAGAGGCATTGTGATCAAGAGGCCAAAAAATGACGCACTCATTTGGTTTGACAGCACAATTCCCCCATACCTTCACGCCAACTCCAGCTCTATGATGAGCGTAGGCAGCTTTGAAATTTTCTTCAAGCAGCGAAATCAATCTGGACTTGAAACGACATAAATTTCTGTTTTCTGTGCATTTTCAGGTGGTTTTGCAGGCGCTAAACGCGCAGATATTGTATTTGAGTCAGTCAGGGCATCAAATCAGAACACAAGCGCTTGCCTTCGTTTGCAATCACGCCAGACTGATCCCTGATCATAGGGTGCGTAACGAAAACAGGGGGCATAATGCCTGATTTTGGATCAATGACTAGATTTACAACATTCGCGGCTGTTCTGGCTCTGGCATTCATCACATTTGTGCTGATCTTTACATGGAGCGGTTGGTTTGTTTTGGCCTTTTTCCTTTTCGCCGGATTGTCGGCAATGGGGGTCTACGACGTAACCCAAACCAAACATTCGATCCTGCGGAATTATCCCGTGCTTGGTCACATGCGGTTTTTCTTTGAAGGCATCCGGCCGGAAATTCGGCAATATCTGATCGAATCTGATCAAGACGAAGAGCCCTTTAGCCGGGATCATCGGTCTCTGGTCTATCAACGGGCAAAAGGCCAAGAGGACGCGCGCCCATTTGGCACGCGTGAACGGGTCTATGACGCAGGATATGCATGGGTCACCCATTCCGTTCAACCGCGTCACATTACAGATTGTGATTTCCGAACAACCATTGGCGGACCGCAATGCAAACAACCTTATTCGGCATCTCTCTACAATATCTCAGCAATGAGTTTTGGGTCGTTATCTGCCAACGCCATTCAAGCGCTTAACACCGGGGCCAAGTTGGGCGGATTTGCCCATGACACCGGTGAAGGATCCGTCAGCCGGTATCACAAGGCAGGTGGCGGAGATCTGATCTACCAGCTTGCCTCAGGGTATTATGGCAGCCGAGCTGCAGATGGATCATTTGATCCTGAAAAATTCAAAGCAACCGCGTCGCTTGATCAAATCAAAATGATCGAGTTGAAGCTGAGCCAAGGGGCGAAACCCGGCCATGGCGGAGTGTTGCCTGCCTCAAAAATCACACCAGAAATCGCCGAAGCCCGTGGCGTCCCAATGGGCATTGACTGCATATCTCCTGCTGCGCATCCGGCATTTTCAACGCCAATTGAAATGATGGAATTTATTGGCCAGTTGCGGGATTTATCCGGGGGCAAACCAGTGGGTTTCAAACTTTGTATCGGGCATAGACGTGAATTCATGTGCATGGTCAAAGCAATGCTAGAGACAGAGATAGTACCTGATTTCATCGTGGTTGACGGCACAGAAGGCGGCACAGGTGCTGCGCCGGTGGAATTTTCTAACCACGTTGGCATGCCGATGGTTGAAGGGCTTACATTTGTACACAACACCCTGCGCGGCGCAGGGTTACGCGATCAAGTCAAGGTTGGCGCAGCTGGCAAGGTTGTTTCCGCTTTTGACATAGCACATGCGCTGGCATTGGGCGCGGATTGGTGCAACTCCGCGCGCGGTTTCATGTTTTCTATTGGATGTATTCAGGCACAGGCATGTCACACAAATCATTGCCCCGTCGGCGTCGCTACACAGGACAAATCGCGCATGCGTGCATTGAACGTGGATCACAAGAGTGAACGCGTGGCACGGTTTCACAAAAACACAATGGAAGCATTGGGAGAAATGACGGGTGCTGCCGGTCTTTGCCATCCCGGCGAATTTCTACCTTACCATATGATGTTGCGGCAAGGGGACAAGAGCATGGCCGAGGCCAGCGATGTGTTTGGGTATCTGCCAGAAGGGTATTTGCTGGACGACAACGCCGAAGACATTCGTGGCAACAAAAGCCGCTGGGCCCGCGCCCGCGCAGATAGCTTTGCGCCGGTGGAAACGCGAGTTTGATTGGCTAAACGAATTGCCAAGATCCCAAAAGAGGCACGCATACTTTTTGCGTGCCTCTTTTGCTTTTTTCCACGATGGTCAGCCTTCAACAACAGCCGCCTGTACAGCTGCTTCCAAGATTTCCAGACCCTCGTCAATAATGGCATCTGATGCAGTCAAAGGCACCATAATACGCAGTGCATTACCGTGCATGCTACAGCTTAGCAGCAACAAACCACGTTTCAACGCATGGGCGATTACCCGTTTGGTGAATGCAGCATCCGGTGTGGCCGTCTCAAAATCCGTGACAAACTCAACCGCAACCATCGCACCTAGACCCCGGATATCCCAGAACCGATATGGCGCAGAGCGCGCTCCAATCTCAGCCAGTCGCACCTTTAGGGTTTCACCCATACCCGTTGAGCGAGTCAAAAGGTCTTCGTTTTCTATTGCATCGATTGTCGCCAATGCTGCGGCGCAGGCAACTGGGTTGCCGCCATAGGTCCCACCCAGCCCGCCGGGTTCCATCGCATCCATGATGTCCGCGCGGCCAATCACACCAGCAAGCGGATACCCACCAGCCATGGATTTTGCGACAGTGATCAGGTCGGGCACGACGCCGGAATGTTCGATTGCAAACCATTTACCTGTCCGGCCAAATCCCGCCTGCACCTCATCCGCAATCAGCAAAATACCATGGGTGTCACACACCTCGCGGAGCTTTTGCATCATGTCAAAGGGCACAGGAACATAACCGCCTTCGCCCAACACCGGTTCAACGATAATCGCGGCAACCCGATCAGGCTGAGCATCGGTTAAGAACAAGTTCTTTAGACCAATGATCGCATCCTCAACTGTAATCCCATCACGCAGTGACGGAAACGGCGCCCGGAATACATCAGCAGGAAACGGGCCAACGTCCTTTTTATAAGGAGACACTTTTCCGGTCATCCCAAGCGTCAGCAAAGTGCGACCGTGATAGCCGCCCGTAAACGCGATAATGCCGGGGCGACCCGTCGCGGCGCGTGCGATTTTTACAGCATTTTCCACTGCTTCGGCACCTGTGGTGACCAGCAAGGTCTTTTTGGGTGCATCGCCCGGAGCCAAATTATTAAGCCGTTCTGCCAAATCAATATACGGACCGTAAGGCACAACCTGAAATGCGGTATGGGTATAGTGATCTTCTTGCGCTTTTGCTGCGGCGATCACCTTGGCATGGCGATGACCCGTGTTCAGCACGCCAATTCCACCGCAAAAATCGATAAACCGATTGCCTTCTACATCCCATAGTTCGGCATTTTCGGCGTATTTTGCATAAATCGGCGCCGCAGAGGCAACACCGCGGGGCACGGCCGCATCGCGACGTGCAATCAGTTGTGCATTGGTGAGGTCTGCGGCGGCAACAGCGTCCGACACAATCGGTTCAACAATGGCCTCAGCCTTAACCGCAGTCTTTTTCTTTGGTGCTGCTTTGCGACGTGGTTTCTTGGCGGTGCTAGACATGTTCAGGCTCCTTGAATTCCGATGACAGATCATGTTTAAAAAATCCTATCATCCCGTTTAATATTTTTGTCAATCAGAGAGTTTCGTGGCGCTGAACCTTCATGGAACATGCGCTGATCTTTGCCACTGACGTCTGCGCCCACACGGGCTACCAACGGGTCAAATTTGAACGGGAGCCTGGATTTTGGACATTGGGGAAAAACTAAAGGCAATACGCAGCGAACGCGGCTTGTCCCAACGCGAACTTGCCTCCCGCGCAGGGCTGACAAACGGCACTGTTTCATTGATCGAACAGAACCGGACAAGTCCATCGGTTGCCTCCCTCAAAAGCCTGCTTGATGCGATTCCAATCAGCATGGCAGAGTTCTTTTCCACAATCGAAGACACCGACACGCCAAAGGTGTTCTACAAAGCCAGCGAACTCACCGAGATTGCGCCAGAAAGCGATTCCAAGTTGTCGTTGAGGATGCTTGGAGACGCACAAAATCACTCATTGCAGGTCTTGCATGAAACCTACGCACCCGGTGCTGATACCGGCCCCGAGGCGCTTTCTCATGTTGGCGAAGAAGCGGGAATTGTTGTACGAGGTGCTATTGAATTGATGGTGGATGGGCAGGTTCAAACACTGGAAGCGGGGGACGGGTATCTTTTTGACAGCAACCAACCACATCGGTTTCGCAACACAGCAAATGAGGTGTGTGAAATTGTCAGCGCCTGTACACCGCCGAGCTTTTGAGGGTTGAAGCTGTCAATAGTCCAAGACTTGTTTTTCAGATAACCGCACCGGAAAACGAACCGTCAACGCGTATGTGTCAGCTGTTTCATCAACCTCAATACGTCCATTCAGTTGTCGTGCGAATGCTTCGATAAGACGAGACCCAAGCCCGGTTCCATCTTGATCAGGCACAACACCTTTGCTGTTCTCGATTGTCAGCTGCGCACAATCATCATCGTCAAATCCCAGATTTACAGATAAATAGGCGTCAATGCTGCCCTCCTGCTGCACGTGTTTGAGCGCATTGGTCAGCGCCTCGGACACCAGCAAAGTCAAAGGAGCCGCATTGTCCGCATCCAAACTGATGGACGTGTAATTTTGGGTGATCACAACTTTTGACCCTGCCGCAAGCCCAACCGCCAACAGTTGATTGACCGTCTCGCGCAATAGTAACTTAGCATCAACCCGCACCAAATTATCGTTTTGATAGAGGTTCTTATGCACGGTTGCGAGACTCAGGATGCGATCCTGAAGCCTGCGCAACACAAGGCTCGCATCCTTGGTTTTGGCTTGTCGGATCTGCATGTTCATGATCGATGAGATCAGCTGCAGGTTATTCTTGACCCGATGATGAACTTCTTTGAGCAGAATATTCTTTTCCCGCAGGCTGTCTTCGGATTTAGCTTCATCACGAAGAATGCTCTCTCCCATGTTGATAAACGCCGCTTCCATTTCAACCAATTCGGTAGGCACTCTTGATCCAAGGGTGGTTCGCGGCAGATAACGGTTAACAGCAAAGCGACGCATTTGGCGGACCAATTTGCGGATGTGGCGAATGGCCAGATGATTCAACGCCCAAAACGACACGACCAAGCTCGCTGCCCACATCACAATAGGCACCAGTGCCCCCAACCGTGTCATCAGCGACGGTTTCATAAATGGTGTATCAAGTGGCCAAACACTGACCGCAAATACCGCATCTTCAACAACGGGGTGCACCGCATAGACCCGCCGGACACCTTCTGTGTTCTGAGCGACAAAAACCGTCCGTCCCTTATTGGTAATAACGTCCAGCGAAACATCGGCTGGCATCTCTCTCCCATTCATATCCGTGACGCGGTCAGTCGTGATGACCTTTCCATTTCGGTTAAAGGTCATCAATGCAAGAGGGGGGCGCGCCAACTCGAGTTCGCTAAACTGTTGAAAGGCATCAAAATCGATGGCGATGGCTATAAAACCCACAGTTTCGTCATTCTCAACAACCGGGGAGGTCACAACGGTCACCGGTTCTTGGGTGAATGACCCCGCCTGCAAGGCCAATGTACGAGGCGATGGTTCTTGCAATGTCGCAATAAAGAGTGGGTCCTCAGAAAAATCGTACCGCCTTTGGGCAGAAGAACACTCCATCGCCCCGGATGTTTCAATGAAGCCAACCAAGCGATAATGATTGTTGGCCTCCCGATACGCTCTGAAAAATGCGGAACACGCTTCGGTGCGGTGGCGGTGCAGACTAATGATTGATGCGAGCGCCTCAGCTGCACCAAAAGCTTTGTTCAGAAGAAACCTTTCTGCGGATGATGCTTGCTCTGTCACTGCAATCAACGACAATTCTGCATTCAATTGGTTCTGTTCTGCAATCTGGTTCGTCTGGCTGACCGCGATCAACCCTATCGGTAACAAAGTAAGCGACAGAAAAAACAACACGCGAACCGCCAGCCCTCGCACTAAATCACCGGTAAAGAATCCCGAAGTCATACCTAAAAGCTGGCCACCTTGGACGCGGACAACACAGACATTGTCGCATCGTCAGTCAATTCCATTGTATCGTTTTGATCCATGTCCAGGATGTCTATCAATTGTGCTCTGGCGCGATTTGTACGGCTTTTGATGGTTCCGACTGCTACACCGCACATTTTTGCAGCTTCTTCGTAGGAAAATCCGGAAGCCCCAACCAACAAAAGAGCTTCTCGTTGCTCGTCTTTCAATTGGCCCAGCGCACGGCGGAAATCGGCCAGTTGCATGTGGCCATCATGAGCGGGTTTCTCAGCAAGGCTTTCTGTAAAAACACCATCAATGTCCGCCACTTCACGTTTGGCTTTGCGACGGTTGGTGTAGTAGGTATTGCGCAAAATAGTAAACAACCAGGCCCGCATGTTGGTGCCTACATCAAACTTTTCAATGTTCGTCCAAGCTTTGACCAGAGTATCCTGAACCATGTCGTCCGCCAAAGCCCTGTTTCTGGTCAAGCTTATGGCAAACGCACGCATCGCAGGCAAATGTTCGACCAACTCATCACGAGGGTCGGTATTCGTCATTTTCTTTGGCCTTGGCCACTGTCCTGCTCTTTGAGTTGGCTCAGCAAGTTCCTAAATCTATCCGGAATTCCTTCGTCAAGCGTCTGATCAAAAACCTTGCGCAGGTTTTCGTCAATCGACTGCTCACGATCGTCTTTCATTTGTCTATCCACGAACCACGACCTTTGTTACGACAGGCTTATCGCCAGTTTATTTCGAATTCACTTGGGAACCAAACGTCGGTCTTAGGGGTTTGGTTCCCAGAAAGTTAAGAAAAAGGCCACTTAAATGAGTGACACGACCCAAGATCAGAGCATAGCCGATCAAATTGGTGATAATCTACCCTACCTTCGGCGCTTTGCCCGCGCCATGACGGGTAGTCAAACCAGCGGTGACAAATTTGCTGCAACGGCGTTAGAGGCGATCTTGGCAGATCGATCAGTCATTGAAGAGCATGCCGTCAAAACCGGGCTATTTAGGGTTCTATATGGGATCTGGGCAAGTGCCGGCGCGCCTATCGACGATGGAGAAGATGGGTCATATGCCATCGCGCAACAACGGCTTAAGACATTAACCAACAACAGTCGCGAAGCGCTGTTGTTGTACTCACTGGAAGGGTTTTCTTTTGCAGAGGTGGCGACAATCATCGGGGTTGACCAAAACGAAGCTGAAGACCTGATCAAAGTGGCACGAAATGAAATGGCGGATGACGTGGCTGGATCCGTGATGATCATTGAGGATGAAGCCATCATCGCGATGGATATCGAAGCCATCGTTGGCGACATGGGTCACCGCATCACCGGGATAGCCCAGACACAGGCTGAGGCGGTTGCGCTGGCCAAGGCGGACCCGCCTGACCTCATTCTTGCAGATATTCAATTGGCGGACAATTCTTCTGGGATAGATGCGGTAAATGACATTCTGAAAGCGCTGGGCAAGCGGCCGGTGATCTTTATCACAGCCTTCCCAGAGCGGCTTTTGACTGGTGCAAAACCAGAGCCTGCATTTCTGGTATCCAAGCCTTATTCAGTGGATCAGATTATCTCCTCTGTATCTCAGGCGATGTTTTTCTCATCCACTGAAACGTTGATAATCTGAGTTTCCAAAGGGTCTGATCCTAGACCGATAGACCGCCCTTTTTGCGCACTTCGATTTGCGCGTTTAGGGCGGCACCATACAACACGAGAAAGCTGCTGATCCACAACCAAATCAGCATGGCAATCACCGCACCAATCGATCCATAGACCTGATTGTAATTGCCAAAATTGGCGACGTAATACGAAAACCCAAGCGACAAAACCACCCAGAACACAACCGCAACCATGGCACCGGATGACAGCCATCCAACTGATCCTTTGTCTCTGTTTGGACCAAATCGATACAGCAGCCCAATACCGACAAACAGCACCGATACCGCAACAATCCAACGCAGCCCATCTATCAATAACGTGCCAACGGACCCCAGTGGAAAAAACGCCAATAGGACCGGGATCACCACAAGGCTGAGCAGCGCGATCAATACAACGCCAACCAAGGCCAGCGTGAGCAAGGTCGCGCGCAGATAATGTCTTGCTGTTTGCCGATCATCAACACCGTAAACCGCATTTAGTCCGCTGATCATCGCTCCTACGCCCGTCCGCGCGGACCAAAGCGCAACAATCAATGACAGCGCCCCGGCCCATCCCAACGTATCATTACTTGCGCTCACCAGACTAACCACCTGTGTGTTGATAATTTCAAACACATCCTCAGGCAGAAAGGGACGCATTTCCTCAAGCTGCGCGACAACCACAATCGGATCCGAAATCACGCCCATAAGAGCGATCAGCGCGGCCAATCCGGGAAAGAGCGACAGCATCGAAAAGAACGCAACCCCCGCCGAGATCAACGCCAACTTATTATCGCCAACACGTGTGATACTGCCACGAAACGCCAACCAATAGCCGCGCAGACCCAATTTCGCCGGTGCGGTCAAACTGTCAGTCACTTGTCATCCTTCTTTGATCATATAACGCCAATGGTACCCATGACGATATCTCAACAACAGCCCAAGACTGTCCAAAAGCCCAAGTCATGACAATCGACGTTGTTTTCATCCCTATATCCTGCAATGACACAAAGAAAAAATCACCCGTCTGAAAGGTATTATGATGATCACGAACTCCACTGTATTGACCCAAGCCATTCGGGATCGTTTTGCTCATGTTGCTTCCTGTCCGTTTCAGGGACCGCGCATCTTCTTTGAAAACGCTGGCGGTGCACTAACCTTGAAATCGGTAGTTGAGACGTCGGCCAAATTTGCAGCACTCCCTGACAATCAAGGGCGCGCAAACCCGGCAGCAGCTGCATTGATGGATGTGATCAATCAAGCCAAGGCAGACATGGCTGTATTCTTTAACGCACCCAACGGACAATTCTTTGTCGGCGAATCCGGGACAGAATTGACATTCCGCTTAATCCGCACCGCAGTGATGGGCAGCCCGTCAGGGGGCGTTGTGTTAGGCTCTTCTGTTGAACATCCCGCCTCGCGCAGCGCCGCGCAACATTGGGCCACGATGGCAGGCAAATCATATATCAGTGTCCAACACGACAATGCCACCGGGCGGGTCACACCAGAAGCCTACGCAGCCTCAATGACGCCAGACGTGCGCCTCGCGACAATCCTACATACCTCACCTGTTACCGGGATCGGCAATGACGTTGCTGGCATATCAGCGGCCATTCGTGCGGTTGCCCCGGAGGCTTTCATCTTTGTTGACGGCATTCAGCACGCGAGCCACGGACATATCGACATCGCCAGCTATGACGTTGATGGTTATGTCGTCTCTCCATACAAAGTATTCTCTCGACATGGCTACGGTGTGAGTTGGGTGTCAGACAGGTTGACCGCGTTGCCCATCGAAACACTCAAGGACAGCCCTGCCGGCAATTGGGAGATGGGAACGCGCGATACCGGGGCTTATGCGACCTTTAGCGATGTCGTGTCCTATTTCGAATGGTTGGGTTCTGAGGTATCTTCAGAAACAGACCGTCGCGCGCGTATTCAGGCCGCGGGCGCTGCCATACACGCCCATGAAAAAGCGCTGACAGACACGCTGTTGCACGGAATAGACAATTTGCCTGGCTTGGCCGAGCTTCGTGGCGTGACGATACTTGGTGGCACGGAAAACCCTGAACGCGAAGGCTTGGTTTGTTTCGCGCTTGATCATGTGGATGCGTTTGAGATTGTCGAACGGTTGAACGCCCAAGGTATTCGCACCCATGTGCGCAAGGCAGATCACTATTCGGGGAACATTCTGACGCCATTGGGCTTGGAGGCTGCTGTGCGTGTTTCGCTTTGCCATTACAACACGATTGATGAAGTGCGCAGCCTGTTGTCAGCAATGAAAGAGATCGCCGGTTAATGCGCAGCTTCGCTCCAATTTGTGACGATCACTGAGCGATGCCTCAAAGAGTTTAGGATGAGATTGCTAATGAGGACATCAACATGCCTGTGGCACCCAAAGGTGCGCCGCAATCCTCCGCGGTGAAAACGAACCTGATACGTTAGACCGTTGCGCAGGCGGTAATGACAGGATCGAATGCGCCAAGCGATCCTCGGAGCTTCAAGTTCTTCACGAAGTGCTATGCACAGCGGTCCCCAAAGCCAACCCATCTACAATCGCGGTCATTGCGGCACCCCGATGTACCTGAGCGCTGGGGAACCGTTTGGTCAGCGCAGCCTCGATCACATTCATCAAACTCGACCCCCCCACAAAGATCAACTTTGTCACGTCTTCAACGGCGACATCAGCAGCGGACAGCGTTGCCAACGCCGCCTCGCCCACTTCATCGGCCAAACCGCTCAGCTTGTTTGTCATCATGTCAACGGGCAATGGCAAAACAGCACCTCGTTTCAGCATGCCAACTTTGATCACCGGATCATCAATGCCGGGCGTATTCGCCATGATCTTGCCTGCCTCAACAGCAAACGCCAGATCATGGCCTAGTTCTTCTTCCAATACTTTTACCAAACGACCCAACCGTTTCTCATGGACCGCGTATTTCTCGAGCTCCCGAGCAGCACGCAATGTGTCAGGGCCATACAGAAATGGGATTTTTGCCCAAGTCGCTAGATCGTTGAAAATCGCATTTGGAGCAACATGCGTGTCATTACCAAAAGCATGACGAATTGGGCTGCCCATGCCAAGTTGGGGCATCACCCGTGCAATGCTAAGACGGCGGTCAAAATCTGTGCCACCAATGCGCACCCCATAACTGGTGAGGATATCAATTTCGCGCGCACCTTTTTGCCGAAAAAGCGTAAAGTCAGAGGTCCCGCCTCCGATGTCCACAATCAACCCCAGATCACCAGCAGAGAGCACCTCTCGATTGGCATGCGCTGCCGCTTCTGGTTCGTTCAGGAATTGCACATCTTGGAAACCCGCCCGCGCATAGGCTTCGGTCAAATCAATCAATGCCTGCGCATTCCGTTTTTCGTCTTTTGAATGAAACCGCACAGGTCGACCGGACAATGCGCGGTCGAATTTCTTTCCGGTAGCAATTTCAGCGCGCGCTTTTACCTCAGCCAAGAACCGCGCGATGATGTCAATAAAGTCGAGCCGTTCGCCCAATAACATACGACTTTCACGCACCAACCGGGTACCCAACAGGCTCTTGAGGCCGCGCATGTAGCGGCCTTCATCGCCACCCAATAGCGCATCACTTGCCTGACCGCCCACCACCATTTTCCGCGCTTCAAAATCGAAAAATACTGCTGTTGGCATCGTCAATTCCGCCCCTTCAAGCGGGATCAGCTGCGGTTTGCCATCCACACAAATACCCGCAGCGGAATTCGACGTGCCAAAATCAATTCCTAAAATCTCAGACATCGCACTTCCTTCCTGACGAGCCGCCGTCCCTACGCGGAACACAAATCAAAAGCAAATGAATCCTACGGAATGCTGGTCACTGATGGGTGTTTTGGCTAGCCTGAGTGGATAATTAGAATGGGAGCCCAAAATGACCTACCTCCGCCATATCCTGCTGAGTGCCGGAACCGCCGCGTTGATGGCCGGTACCGCCGCAGCCAAAGACGACATCACAATCGCCATCCAACTTGAACCACCGCATATGGATCCAACGTCTGCGGCGGCCGGTGCCATCGATTCGGTGCTGTACTCTAACGTGTTTGAAGGTCTCACACGTTTCATGTCTGACGGATCAATTGTCCCGGGTCTGGCTGAATCTTGGGGCATTTCCGACGATGGTTTGACCTATACATTCAAGCTCCGTTCCGGCGTGACATTCCATGACGGCACTACAATGGACGCCGAAGACGTCAAATTTTCCCTCGACCGGATAGGGGCAGAAGACAGCGCAAATGCACAAAAGGCGCTTTATGCTGCGATCTCTGAAGTGACTGTCATTGATCCCAGCACAGTAGAAATCAAGCTGTCAGAACCCAATGGCAACATGATTTTCAACCTTGCCTGGGGTGATGCGGTTATTGTCGCGCCCGAGAGCATTGAGAACATCAAACAACAGCCAATCGGTACCGGTGCCTTCAAGTTTGACAGCTGGACGCAGGGCGACAAGGTTGAGTTATTGCGCAACGATGCCTATTGGGGCGACGCCCCTGTGCTGGCCTCTGCCACATTCAAGTTCATTTCAGATCCAACCGCCGCGTTTGCAGCGGTTATGGCTGAGGACGTTGATGTGTTCTCTGGTTTCCCGGCGCCTGAAAACCTCCCGCAATTTGAAGCTGATCCACGGTTTCAAGTTCTGGTCGGGTCCACCGAAGGAGAGACGATCCTTTCCACCAACAACAAGATGCCACCATTTGACAACGTCAAAGTGCGCCAAGCGGTGGCCCATGCCATTGATCGTCAGGCGATCATTGATGGTGCGATGTTTGGTCTCGGCACGCCAATTGGCACCCATTTCGCCCCACATAATCCGGCCTATGTCGATCTGACCGGGCAATCAAACTACGACCCTGCAAAAGCCAAAGAACTGTTGGCTGAAGCAGGATTTGCGGATGGCTTTGAAACCACTTTGCACCTGCCTCCACCCTCTTATGCACGTCGCGGAGGCGAGATTATCGCCGCTCAACTTGCCGAAGTTGGTATCAAAGCAGAGATTACCAATGTCGAATGGGCACAATGGCTTGAGACAGTGTTCAGGGGCAAGAATTTTGGCCTGACGATCGTTAGTCATACAGAACCAATGGACATCGGGATCTATGCGAACCCCGACTATTATTTTCAGTATGACAACAAAGCGTTTCAGGATCTGATTGCAAAACTAAATACCACCGCAGAGCCAGCAATGCGCGACCAAATGATGGCACAAGCGCAACAGATCATCTCAGATGACTACGTAAACGGCTATCTGTTTCAACTGGCGGCGGCGACTGTTGCAAAGGCAGGGTTGCAGGGTCTTTGGGCGAATGCACCAACCCAAGCCAACGACCTGACAAGCGTCAAATGGGCTGAATGATCGGCAAGTGAAACGCAATCGGGCCTTCGCACAGCGGAGGCCCTTTTCATCTGACGCAGCATTTCGCAAACTTGGGATCAGGACGTGGTTGCCATCTCTGATTGATGCGCCTGAGCGAGTTCCGCCATGCTATTGAAGCGAAAATCATAGGTTGGCGTTGGACCTGGATCCATCGTAGCCCCAAACCCTTCTTTTGCATGTCGTCGATAGATCCAACAATTTGACAACCCATGTCGATTGGCCGGGCCATGATCATGAAACATGCTTTCTGCGGTGTGCAAAATATCGCCCTTTTTGATGCCCTGCCGCGCTAGGGTTTCCAGCATGTAATCAAAATTGCGGTCCGATGGCTTGTAACTCCCCACATCTTCGGCTGTGTAGACCCCATCAAAATGCACATTCAAACGCGCGTTAGAACCCTGAAAGCTCTGGTTGTCTGTATTGGTCAGAACGACCAATTTGTAATGGAGTTTAAGATAGGAAAGTGCCGCACGACTGTCCTCAAAAGCGGGCCATTGCCGTACAGAAAGCCCATAGGCCTGACATTCTTCCCATGTCACGTGCGCCCCCCATTCTTCGGCCAAACGCCGATACACAATAGCAAGCAAATCGGAATACTTCTTGCTTGGCGTCCAGCGTTGTGCGGTAGATTCGTGAAATGCATGGGCCTCAAGAATATCATCGCGAGACAAGGTGGCACTGATTTTGTCGGTCAACGGTTTCAATGCGGTGACCATCCCACTTTCCCAATCTATCAACGTGCCATAAACATCAAACGCCAACACTTTGAAGTCACTCAACTTTGTCATCTTCTGGTCCCCTAATAGATTGAAGTACAACATTTTGCCTCGGGGACCTGACCATCCCTTTACCAAGATGACAAACGATTCCTTAGGATATTGATCTCGTGCAAAGCAAATCCAAAGCTTCACGAACTTCTGACCTTATCTCGCCTTCGCGAGGTTCATCCTTTAGGGTTGTGAACCAATGGTCAGGTGGGTTCTTGCCTCGTCTGTTTCCATCAAACCGCAACCCACGCAGCACCGCCTCGGCCGCATCGGGAAGGACATTTGGCGTTTCATATCCATTCAGAACACCCCACACTTGCGCCCAAAGGCGCCCAACGGACCATGGGTTATATCCGCCGCCGCCCAACACCAACAGACGCGGCGCAATCCCCATCAATCCGCGCAGCACATCCAACTGCGCATTATTGCTAAGCGACATATGTGACAGCGGGTCTTCTTCCAGCCCATCAGCACCGCACAACAATACAATTGCGTCGGGTTCAAACGCAGCCACTTTGGGTAGGATCAACGCATCACGGGCCAATGCCATTTCGCTGTCATTGAACCCGCGCGGCACTGGCAAATTGAACGCATTCCCGCCTGCGTCATTTTCAAGCGGCCCCGTCCGAGGCCATAGCCGCGCCTCATGGACTGAGATCATCAAACAATCCATATCACCACCAAAGCCAACCTCAACACCATCGGGGTGATGCGCATCAATGTCGACATAGGCAATGCGGCGCACCCCCTGATGACGCAAGCTGAGCATGGCGAGTACAGAATCATTCAGATAGCAAAAACCATTCGCCCGATTTGGCATCCCGTGGTGAGTGCCTCCTGCCGGGTTATACACAACACCTCCGTTCCCAAGCATCTCTCCTGCACGGATAGAACCACCCGCCGCCGTGGCCGGACGGCTGAAAATCTCAGGGAAAATAGGGTTGGTAACACTACCGATATCATATTCAGACCGATCCTTATCTGACGCAACCTGAGTGGCCTCAATACGCTGTAGTGCTGCGACATAATCGGGGGTGTGCCAGTTCACGAGAGCTGCGGGTTTAGCGCGCGGGGAACGATGAAACTGCGCATCAGGCAACCATCCCAACGCCCGGCTTAGGTCGATCACCGTAGACACACGCGGCACACGCAATGGATGCCAACGACCATAACTTGAATGGCGGAATATCTCATGCCCGATGAATTGCGGTAGCTCCATAAGCCACACTTAACCCGTCTCAACAGCTTTGCCAGCCCCGCGTTATCCCTCTGGACGCCCTTCAACGCGGCGCTTACGCTCTGTTCAATGCTTCGCTACACTCTCAAACGTTTGCTGTCGCTTTTGATCAGCCTTGCCGTCGCTTCGGTTGTGATCTTTGCTGTGATCGAAATCGCTCCGGGGGATCCGGCGTCCTTTATGCTGGGCGTCAATGCACAAGACGATACCTTGGCAGCTTTGCGTGCCGAACTTGGTCTCGATGTACCGAAAATTCAACGATATTTTACTTGGATCAGCGGCATGTTGACCGGTGATTTTGGCACCTCCTATACCTACCGCACACCTGTTATTGAAATGGTAACAAGCCGCCTTTGGGTGTCTCTCCCCCTTGCGCTCTATGCGCTGGCGATCAGCACATTGGTTGCCTTTCCCGCAGGGATTTACGCGGCCAGCCGCCGTGGAAAAGCCGGAGACATTGGAGTCATGGGGGTCACTCAACTGGGAGTGGCTGTACCAAACTTTTGGTTCGCTATGATGTTGGTTCTGATTTTCGCCATCAACTTGCAGTGGTTTGCTGCAGGCGGATTTGTCGGCTGGGACAAAGGGCTTTGGGCAGGATTGCATGCCCTGACCCTCCCTGCCATCGCTTTGGCTCTGCCTCAGGCGGCGATCCTTGCCCGGGTTATGCGATCTTCATTGCTTGATGTGATGGGCGAAGATTTTATGCGAACGGCGCGAGCCAAGGGCCTTAGCGCCCGTCAGGCCTTGTGGCGACATGGGCTACGTAACGCCATGATCCCGGTGTTAACGATCATCGGTTTGCAATTTTCCTTTCTGTTGGCCGGGTCCATTATCATTGAGCAGGTATTTTATCTTCCCGGATTGGGACGGTTGGTGTTTCAGTCAATCTCTGCCCGAGATCTGATAGTGGTGGAGTCAGTTGTAATGCTGTTGGTATTTTCGGTAATCGTTGTGAATTTCCTCGTTGATCTGGCCTATGCCGCTGTTGATCCCCGGCTCAGGGCGCGCACATGAAACGCAATCTTATTATCGGCGCGATGCTTTCTGCGGTTTTTGTTCTCGCGGCCCTGATCAGCTTTGTATGGACCCCTTATGATCACGCAACCTTAGATATCCCAAACAAGCTCAAAGCACCTTATGGCGCGCATTTGTTGGGTACCGATCATTTTGGCCGTGACCTGCTGAGCATGATCATGGTCGGGGCACGTACCTCAATTGCAGTAGCTATGGTCGCATTGGGTATTGGCATGGGGTTGGGCGTGCCGCTGGGGCTTTGGGCTGCGGCGCGACAGGGTAGTATCATTGACGAAGTGATCATGCGGGGAAATGATCTGGTGTTTGCATTCCCTAGCCTTGTCATCGCGATCTTGATCACCGCGATTTTTGGGGCCGGCGCTGTGAACGCAATTATCGCCATTGGGATTTTCAACATTCCAGTCTTTGCCCGGATCACACGAGGCGCGGCTTTGTCGCTTTGGCAACGCGAATTTATCCTTGCCGCCCGTGTTGCGGGCAAAAATTCCATGCGTATTTCCATTGAACATATCCTACCCAATGTCACCAATTTGTTGATTGTTCAGGGCACAATCCAGTTTTCATTAGGTATTCTTGCCGAAGCTGGGCTGAGCTATGTCGGGCTGGGTGCACAACCTCCTACTCCGTCTTGGGGCCGTATGTTGGCAGATGCGCAAACTTTGGTCAGCATCGCACCGCACATGGCCTTGGTACCCGGCTGTGCGATCATCCTGACTGTGCTTGGGTTGAACCTGATGGGTGATGGTTTGCGCGATTATCTTGATCCGCGACTTAGGGTGGCGCGGACATGAGCCTTTTGGAGATCAACAACCTAAACCTGTCGATCCATGGGATCGATATCTTACACGATATTTCGCTTACGATCAGCCCCGGAGAAATTGTGGCGGTAGCTGGAGAAAGCGGGTCCGGAAAATCGATGACTGCGCTGTCAACGATGCAACTGCTTCCCAAGGGCACTTTGGTGGAGGGACAAATCCTGCTTGATGGCAATGAGCTAACCCAGTTGTCCGAACCCGACCTTTGCGCGTTGCGCGGCAATGATGTTGGCATGGTTTTTCAAGAACCAATGACAGCTTTGAACCCGGTCCAAACCATCGCCGCTCAGGTCGCTGAAACGATCCGCATTCACGATACCAATACAGATCGCGCAAGTGCCGAAACCCGAGCCGCAGAGATTCTTACACGCGTTGGGTTGCCCCAAGACAAATTTCCATTGTCGCGGTTTCCTCATGAACTCTCTGGCGGTCAACGTCAGCGTGTCGTGATTGCAATCGCCATTGCGCTGCGCCCACGTCTGTTGGTTGCGGATGAACCCACAACCGCGTTGGACGTCACCACACAAGCCCAAATTCTTGAGCTGCTCAAAACGCTTGTTAAAGAAGACAATGTCGGGTTGATGATGATCACTCATGACCTTGCTGTGGTTGGTGAGATGGCAGACCGAATAGTCGTTATGCGTCATGGCCAAATTGTGGAACAAGGGCCTACGCAATCACTTTTGCAGAACATGCAACACCCCTACACTAAAATGCTGTTTGAAGCGTCGCGTCACGAGGTAAAATTGCCATCCGCGCCCACGCCTTCGCCTTTATTGGTCGCGGATCATGTCATTCGCGATTATCGATTGCCACGGAAAACAATATTCGGATCGCCGGGGCATTTTCGAGCGGTTGATGAGGTCTCTTTTTCGATCCATCGCGGAGAAAGATTGGGGCTAGTCGGGGAAAGTGGTTGCGGAAAATCGACTCTAACACGTGCAATTTTGGGGCTGGAGCCGCTGCAAGGTGGAAGCATCACACTTGATGGGCATCCTGTTTTCTCATCCAGAAAGCCAAATCTCGATGTACGGCGCAAGATGCAAGTTGTTTTTCAGGATCCATTCGGCAGTTTCAATCCACGTCACCGAGTGGATCGTTTGATCACCGAACCATTTCACCTTTTGCATGACCCACCCAAGGGCGCAGAGCGAACCCGCGCCATCGACACAGCATTGACTGACGTCGGGCTATCATCAAATGACGCGCATAAGTACATCCATGAATTTTCAGGTGGGCAACGCCAACGTATCGCCATTGCACGCGCGCTGATCATTCGGCCTGAGCTCATTTTATTTGACGAAGCCGTGAGCGCGTTAGACGTTTCTGTCCGTGCGCAAATTCTTGATCTGCTCGCTGACCTTTGCGGGACCTACAATCTAACATATCTCTTTATTTCGCACGATCTCTCCGTTGTTCGGACAATCACGGACCGGGTATTGGTGATGAAATCTGGCAAAATCGTCGAACAGGGACCAACCAAAGACGTCTTTTCCGACCCTCAGCATTCTTATACCAAAAGCCTCCTCGCTGCGGCACCTGTCTTGCCAAACATCCAAGGACATTCATGACCCAACCTATCAACCTTGCCGCAAAACTGGCGCAAATCAGCACACATTGGGACCCCCATGTTGTGGCCGACTACAACAACAACGACGTAATGGTCGTCAAATTTCAGGGTGCTTTTCCCTTTCATCTACACGTAGACACAGATGATTTCTTTTTGGTTCTAAAGGGTGAAATGGTGATGGAATACGAAAACGAGGCTCACCCGGTCCGAGCGGGGGAAATGTTTATCGTTCCCAAAGGCGTCACCCATCGCCCACGTGCAGATACCGAATGCGAAGTGTTGCTGATTGAGCCTAAAGGAGAGCCTAATACGGGTGATCCGACCACGGCAGCAGCAAAACCGCGGCTATAGGAGACCGAAATGCAGGCAGGCCCAAAGAACCTGATCACTGATGTAGCAGGCGTCTTGGTCGGGAATGCACAGGACAACGCGCTTAAATCAGGCAGTACTGTTGTCACTGCTGAAAAAGCCTTTTGCGCATCAGTCCATGTGATGGGCGGGGCTCCTGGAACGCGGGAAACAGACCTGTTGGCCCCTGATAAGGCGGTAGCGGAGGTTGACGCTTTGGTGCTTTCCGGTGGCTCTGCTTTTGGTCTGGACGCCTGTTCCGGCGTTGTTGACGGTTTGCACGCAGCTGGACGGGGATTTAAGGTTGGTAAAGCGACAGTACCCTTGGTCCCTGGCGCGATCTTGTTTGACCTGCTGAATGGTGGTGAAAAGAACTGGCAAGAAAACCCTTATCGCGCATTAGGAACATCTGCTTTTGCGAATGCATCAGATCATTTCACACTTGGAACAGTGGGGGCAGGGACCGGAGCGTTGACCGGGATGATGAAAGGCGGTCTGGGTTCTGCATCCCTGGTTTTGCCGGATGGTTCAACCGTCGGCGCACTGGTGGCAACCAATCCGGTTGGCAATGTGACAACTCCCAGCGACAGGTATTTTTTTGCTGCTCCCTTCGAATTAGACAATGAATTTGGCGGTTTAGGCACTGATCCTGCGTCTGGCCTAGGACTCTCACTTGACAGCCGCAAAGTCGAGGCGATGTCAGTACGCGAAAACACAACGATCGCAATTATTGCAACTGATGCGTCTCTAACTAAGGCAGAATGCCAGAGAGTCGCAGTCGCCGCGCATGATGGAATTGGGCGTGCAACGGTACCGGCCCATATGCCACAGGATGGTGATCTTGTTTTTGCAATGACCACCGCTGCAAAGCCTGCTGGGCACGTAGGCCTGATCGGGCATGCCGCCGCTTTGTGCTTGTCGCGTGCCATCGCAAGGGCAGTTTATGAAGCTATTCCAGCGCCCAACGACCTGCTTCCAACATGGGGAATGTTGAATGCCTGAACTCGCGCTTGAGGATGTTACACTGCACTATGAGATCGAAGGAGTCGGACCGCCTTTGCTTTTGCTGGCTGGAATGTTGAGTGACAGTGCGACTTGGGCTGGTTTTGCCCCGATGTTCACAGATCATTTTACGGTGATCCGCCCTGATAACCGTACTACTGGACGCACCGCACCTTGGGATGCGCCTGCAGATTGCAGCCATATGGCACAGGATGCATTGACGTTGATGTCACATCTTGGGTTTGAGAAATTTCACGTTGCCGGTCATTCTCTTGGCGGCTTGTTAGCTCTTGAACTTGCCACGATGGCACCTGAGAAGATTGCGACAATTGCAATCTTTGCGTCAAGCACGTCCCGATCTGCTCGGACTGCCGCAGTCTTTGACATGTTGTTGACAGTGCGTTCGGCACCCGATGGTGAGGAAATGTGGTTGAGGGCTCTGTACCCATGGATATTTGGGAGTAGATTTTTCGAGGATTCAGCCAATATTGAGACTGCTTTGACTGCGGCAAGGGGGTACCCCTTTATTCAAAGCCGGGATGCAATGGCACTGCAAATCGATGCATTACGGAATTTCCAACCCAAGGCGAAGCCCGAGAAGTTAAGCTGCCCTGCACTTGTCCTTTATGCTGGTCAGGACGTCTTGCTTCCTCCTGATTTGGCACAGCATGGATTTGCCGAAATTCCTGATCTGACAGAGGCAACAATTGAACCAGCAGGTCATTCAATTGTGTGGGATGCCACGCAAGAGGTCGCTGCACATCTTTCAGCTTTCTTAACAAAACACCCGATTTAGAGACTGATTATTGCGCATCTGGCTGGTTTGCAGGTGCTGCATCTGCCAAAGCTGGGATTTTCATGCAATTTGCATGGATGCGATTGATCGTCGGAAACCTACCCATATCCACGTCAAATCGCGCGTTGTTCAAAACCTGCGCGAAGAGACATAAATCGGCTAGTCCTACAGTGTCTTTATGACAAAAGGCCCCCGTTTCAGGCTCAGCAGTTAACCTTGCTTCCAACGCCAGCATTCCGGCGTTGGCCCATGTACGAAACCAATCGGCTTTGCCTGCCGCATCCACACCAAATTCTGTCTCAAGATGTTTAAGTATACGCAGGTTGTTCACGGGATGGATATCCAACGCGATAATCTGCGCCAAACTACGAACACGGGCACGCGCCCAAGGATCATCCGGCAATAGGGCGGGTTCTGGATGAACTTCATCCAGCCATTCCAGAATGGCCAATGATTGCGGCAAAGGCCCTTGCGGTGTGACCAAGGTGGGTACCAGCCCTGACGGATTTAGTGCCAGATGGTCAAGGCTTGCCTGCTCACCCTTAAGCAGCGACAGCGGGATGTAATCATAATCCAGACCCTTCAGGTTCAAGGCCGCGCGAACACGAACCGATGTGGAGGATCTAAAGTAATTATGCAGCGCTAAATCAGTCATGCCCTCGGCCCGATCTTGACCTCAAGCTCTCCGACGCCAGCCACACCACCGGTAATGACGTCGCCGACCCCGACGGCCCCAACACCCGCAGGGGTACCCGTCATGATGATATCCCCCGGAGCAAGCTTCATCGCCTGAGATAGAATGGAGACATGTTCCTTCACGGACCAAATCAAATCGCTCAGATCAGCATCTTGCCTGACCTCTCCGTTCACGGCGAGCCATATCCGACCTGTTTCAACGCTGGGAACATCCTGAATGGGTCTTATTGGACCGATAGGCGCAGAGTGATCAAAGGCTTTGCCCCAATCCCAAGGACGGCCCATTTTCTTGGCTTCACCCTGAAGATCCCGGCGTGTCATGTCCAACCCAACCGCGGCACCCCAAACATGGCCCATCACATCATCCTGAGAAATGTCAGAACCACCTTTGCCAATTGCGATCACCAGTTCTATCTCGTGATGTAAATCCTCCGTCAATGTAGGGTAAGGCATGGTGCAAGGGGTATCGATTGCCGCATCTGCCGGTTTGGTGAAAAAGAAAGGCGCTTCCCGGGTAGGGTCTTTGCCCATTTCACGCGCATGCGCTTCATAGTTTCGACCCACACAAAAAATCCGACGGATCGGAAAACGTTGTGATGTGCCTTGCACGGCCAGACTTGCTTGTTCTGGGGCATCAATGACGTACATCTTGTTATCCTCTCTGTTCCGTCCTGACCCCGTTATTGCCTAAGCCGCGCCGTCAAGCCAGTGCCGGGGTTAAGTCGCAGGTCTTGCATCCGCTAAATCAGTCAGGATCGGGCAATCAGGCCTGTCATTTCCTGCACAGGACGACACCAGCGTTGCCAATGTTTCCTGCATTGTCGTCAGTTCAGCAATTTTTTGCCCTATTTCTTCAAGATGAGATTGCGCAATCCTTCGTACATCCGCGCTTGCCCGTTCTTTGTCGTTGTATAGCGCCAATAAGCTCCGGCAACTTTCCACCGGAAACCCCAGTGATCGCGCACGCGCAAGGAACGCCAATTTATGCACATCACTGTCCGAAAACACCCGGTATCCATTTGCTTGCCGTTGCGGCATTACCAGCCCGATGTCTTCATAATATCGGATCGTTTTGGCTGGCAAACCGGTACTGGCACTAACCGATTTGATGTTCAAATTTCACCTCCAACGCGGCGCAACCGAAGCGCATTGCCTAAAACAAAGATTGATGAAAACGCCATCGCTCCAGCAGCAAGGCCCGGTGACAGCAGGATATTGAAAGAAGGATATAGAAGTCCTGCAGCCACGGGTATCAACACAATGTTGTATCCAAATGCCCAAGCAAGATTCTGTTTGATATTTCGCAAGGTCGAACGCGACAATGAAAAAGCCAAAGTTACGCCTCTCAGGTTTCCCGACATCAACACAACGTCCGCCGTTTCAATTGCAACATCCGTGCCGGTACCAATGGCAATCCCGACATCCGCATGGGCCAATACCGGCGCATCGTTGATCCCGTCGCCAACAAACGCAACCTTTCCATATGCCGCTCGCAAGTCTTGAAGTGCGTGCAGCTTTCCCTCCGGTCTGACATTGGCAATAACAGTTTCAATACCCAACTGTTGAGCCACAGCTTGCGCAGTGCCTTGGGCGTCTCCTGTGATCATCGCAACCCTCAGTCCTCGCGATTTAAGCGCTGCTATCGCAGCCGCGCTGGATGGGCGAACAGGGTCTGATACGGACAAAAGCGCGCACACGACGCCCCCCTGCGCGGCAAAGAACGTGGTCTGCCCCTCTTTTTCCAACGCGTCAGCCTGCGCTCTCATATCCCGCAAGTCTGCGCCGTGTTCTTCCATTAACGCACCGTTGCCGATGAAAATTCGAGAACCGCCAATAACAGCACTGATCCCTTGCCCGCTATGCACTTTGAAATCCGTTGCTGTTTTGTTTGGTACATTTCGTTTCGCAGCTGCATCTGCAATCGCAGCGGCTAACGGATGTTGCGAATGCTGTTCGACGGACGCGATCTGACTCATCAAGAGGTCAGGGTCAAAGTCACCTGTTGGCAAAAACGTCGTCAGTTCTGGTTGCCCCGCTGTCAATGTCCCGGTTTTGTCGAATGCGACGACCTCAACCGAATTAAGTGACTGCAACGCATCACCTTGCCGGAACAATATCCCCAATTCTGCAGCGCGACCGGTACCAACCATAATGGACGTTGGCGTTGCCAGCCCCATGGCACAGGGACAAGCGATAATCAAAACCGAAACGCCAACAACCAGCGCATGAGCCAATACCGGCTGCGGACCGAACATCAACCACACCACGACGGTCAACACCGCCACTCCGATAACCGCCGGCACAAACCAAAGTGTCACGCGGTCCACCAAAGCCTGAATGGGCAAACGGGCGCCCTGTGCATCAGTGACCATTCGGATGATATGGGCCAGTGTTGTATCCATGCCAACGCGCTCTGCCCTGCAGATCAGACTGCCATTTCCGTTCACGCTGCCACCGGTCAGAGGGTCACCGCTAGACTTGGCGATTTGCATTGGTTCTCCGGTCAGCATGCTTTCATCGACATAGCTGTCGCCGGACACAACTTTGGCATCTGTTGGAACCTGCGCACCGGGGCGCAGCAAGAAGGTATCGCCTACAACGATATCGGAAATCGGCACATCGACCCAATTTTCATCCCGCCGCAGCACTGCTGAACGCGGTTGAAGACCCAGTAGCTTGCGAATCGCTCCTCCTGTCTGACCTTTCGCCCGCGCTTCGAACCAGCGGCCCAAAAGGATCAGCGTTACAATGACTGCGGCGGCCTCGAAGTAGACAACTCTTGTCCCCTCAGGAAGCATTTGAGGCGCAATGAGAGCAACCGTTGAAAACAACCAAGCTGATCCTGCACCCAACGCAACAAGGCTATCCATATTGGGTGCCTTTCGCCGAAGCGCGGTGAGCCCAACTGAAAAGAATTGTCGCCCCGGTCCGATCAAAACAACAGACGTCAGGATAAATTGAATCAGCCAACTTGTGGTGTGACCAATCGTTTGGCCAATCCAATGGTGCCAAATCGGGAAAAGATGCCCGCCCATTTCAAGAACGAAGACGGGTAATGTCAGAGCCGCCGCAATCAGCATGGCATTGCGATGGGCTGTCGCCTCCGCCTCTTTTTTCGTCGCGTGATTTTGTGGGGTAAACTGGTCTGTTAATGTGGCGGGAAAACCGGCTGCTTGCGCGACTTGGATCAGTTTCCGTTGATCTGTAACGCCCGGAATATAGCGCAGCACGGCGTTTTCCAAAGCAAGGTTCACCTGCGTTTCTGTAACGCCCGGCACTGCTTCAAATGCGCGACCCAGCCGCCCTACGCAGGATGCACAATGCATACCTGACACACTCAGCGTTAACTCTGCCGGTTGGGCAGGGTAACCCGCCTCGGCCAAAGCCCCAAGCGCATTTTTAAGCGGTTCTGGGTCTAACGCCGTGATCTGCACCGATTCAGTGGCCAAGTTTACATCCGCTGTTAGGATGCCGTCGATCTTTGTCAAAAGCGCTTTGACCCGGCTGGCACAAGCGCCGCAGGTCATATTTTGGATTGGCAGGGTGATGGCTTGGGTCAACGGTCTACCCTATCTTGGACAACTCGTCGCTGATATAGGGCTTCCAGTTACTGGAAGGTCAAGGTGTTTGTAACAGCTCTTGTAAATGCGCCGCACCTCGGTTGATTTGCTGGGCATAGGTCACCGCATCAATGTTGGCTCCACATACGACAATCCCTATCCGTTTGCCCTGCAAATCCTTGCGCAAGGGACCCAAGGCACCCGCCATCGCAGCCCCCGCCGCAGGCTCAACCGCAAGCTTTGCGTCTTGTTGAAGAACCACCATACCAGCGCAGATCGCATCATCGCTGACCGTAACAATTTGATCAACGTAGGTTGCGCACATGGCATGCCCCAACGCCATCGCCATGGGCGGACCAAGGCTATCAGCAATTGTATCAACGCTTTCAATTGTCACAGGTGCGCCAATGCTTAAGGACCGCGACATGGCCGCGGCTCCCTCTGGTTCAACGCCATAGACCTTGCATGCAGGGTTAAGCAATTTCACAGCAGCAGCCACACCGCTGATCAATCCTCCGCCTCCTACCGAAACAACGACAGCATCCAGATCGCGGATTTGCGTCATCAATTCCAACCCAACACCCGCCGTTCCCAACACAGTGTCAACGCCATCAAACGGGTGAATAAAGGTTCGCCCTTCATCCTGTGCCAACCTTTTAGCTTCGTTAAAGGTGGCCATCCCCGGATCTCGTAAAATCACCTCACTCCCTTGCGCACATGCACGTTCAATCCGAATGGGGTTGGCGTTGTTCTGCATCACAACTTTGGCTGAAAGCCCTGCGGCCTTTGCAGCCCATGCGGCCGCGATCGCGTGATTTCCGGCACTTGCTGCAGTAATTCCGTGCGCGCGTTTTTGGTTGGGGATCGCCTGGATATTCGATAAAGCCCCACGCGCCTTAAAAGTTCCAGTTTGTTGAAAACACTCAAGCTTGAGCGTCATTGAACCGCCGCCCAGAACTTCGGTAACCGCTGGCGCCTGCAAATCAACTACCGGTGTACAATGGACACTTTTCTTCAATTCCGCATGCCGCTTTTGCATTGCTTTCAGCGTGATCTTGCCAATTTCCGCATCTGTCATGATCCATTTCCCCCGGTTAAGCGGCACGGTAACCCGCAATGGCGGGTTCTGCGCACTTCAAAAGTCAATAATAACCAGACCTTGGCAAAAAGTCCGGGCAGCAAAGTATGCTGTGCGGTATTGTCTCTTGCAACTAGGGTGCGGCCCATCTTAACAGAAGATGAGCACGGTTCACGAAAATATGACGAACCCGGCCAGAAGAAGACGAGAAGGACTTGTGATGACAACCAACGACATTACCCCGGTGATCCTGTGTGGTGGATCAGGGACGCGTCTGTGGCCAGTGTCACGAAAAAGTTTTCCAAAACAGTTCATTGACCTGATTGGAGAAGGCAGCCTGTTTCAACAATCCAGCAAACGATTGTGGGGTACAGGGTTTGCCGAGCCATTGATCGTGACCAATTCGGATTTTCGATTTATTGCAACACAACAATTACATGACGCTGGAATTACACCCGGTTCAATTCTAATCGAACCAAGCGCACGCAACACGGCTCCCGCTTTGCTGGCTGCTGCCCTGGTTGTGGCATCCAAAGACCCAGAAGCCCTTTTGTTGGCGACCCCCTCGGATCATTACATTACCCAAGCAGACAAATTTTGCGACAGCTTGCAGCGGGGCATTGAAGCTGCCAAGGCAGGTCAAATTGTAACCTTTGGGATCAAACCGGACCGACCTGAAACAGGTTATGGCTACCTTGAGCTTGGTTCAGGAGAGGCGCATGGGGCGCGACCGCTGAACCGTTTCGTCGAAAAGCCAGTGCTAGCCGAAGCGGAACGGATGATCGCAACAGGTGGGTATCTTTGGAATGCCGGCATCTTTATGTATTCTGCGAAAACACTGATTGATGCTTTTGCGACCCACGCGCCGGAAATGTTGAAGCAGGTCCAAACCGCAGTTGATAAAGCAAAGCCTGATCTGGGGTTTCTTCGACTTGATCCCGAAGCTTGGGACACCTGCGAAGATATCTCGGTTGATTTTGCGATCATGGAGAAAGTCGACAACCTTAGTGTCATCGCACATGAAGGCGATTGGTCGGATATGGGTGGCTGGAGCGCCGTAAAACAACATGCAGATACGGACGCTGACGGAGTTACCCTGCAAGGAAAAGTCCACGCGACAGATTGCAAAGACACGCTTTTGCGGTCGGAAAATGATGCACTGCAACTTGTCGGTCTTGGTCTTGAGAATATCGTTGCCGTTGCAATGCCGGACGCCGTTTTAGTTGCTGATCGACGTCGTACCAGCGATCTCGGGGCAGTTGTCAAACAATTGCGTTCTGCTGATGTACCACAAGCGAACAATTTTCCCAAAGATCACCGCCCTTGGGGTTTCTTTGAGACGTTGATCCTATCCGCATCCTTTCAGGTCAAACGTATTGTTGTGAATCCAGGTGCAGCTCTAAGTCTGCAAAGCCATAAATTTCGTGCAGAACATTGGATCGTTGTCGTCGGCACCGCCAAAGTGACCATAGGTGAAACCGTAGAAACCATCGAATCGCAATTGGTGCATGAAAATCAATCCGTCTACATTCCGTTGGGCGCTATTCACCGTATGGAAAACCCAGGCGACTCACCGATGGAATTGATCGAAGTTCAAACCGGCAGCTATCTGGGAGAAGACGATATTATCCGCTACGAAGATGTGTACTCTCGCGGTCAGGGGGCTAAAGGCTGATTACTTCAGCAACTCCTTTAAGTAACGGCCATAATCGTTCTTTTCAAACAGCTCAGCGCGCTTAAGCAACTCATCATCCGTTATCCAGCCTTGCTCATGCGCGATTTCTTCGAGGCATCCGGTCTGCAACCCTTGCCGTTGTGTCAGGGTTCGCACAAAATTACCCGCGTCCAGAAGGCTGGCGTGGGTACCGGTATCCAGCCAAGCATACCCGCGTCCCATGCGTTTAACCCGCAGGTTACCGCCGTTGAGGTACATCTCTAGCAGCGATGTGATTTCCAATTCACCGCGATCCGATGGCTTTACGTCTTTGGCCAATTTGGGCGCATCTGCGTCCAAAAAGTAGAGACCCGTCACCGCATAGTTGGATGCAGGGTTTTCCGGCTTCTCAATGATTGTCTGCGCTGTGCCAGTGCTGTCAAATCCCACAACGCCATAGCGCTCTGGATCTGCAACATGATACCCAAAAACGGTTCCTCCACTGGGCTGTGCATCTGCCTCGGACAACAGTTCAGGTAGGCCGTGGCCAAAGAAAATATTGTCGCCCAAAACCATGGCAGAAGGCGCCCCTTCAAGGAAATCTTCGGCCAGAATATAGGCCTGTGCCAAGCCATCCGGTGAAGGTTGAACGATGTAAGTCAGCGATACCCCCCACTGGCTCCCGTCACCCAAAGATCGCTGAAATTGCGCCTGATCTTGCGGTGTAGTGATCATCGCAATGTCTTTGATTCCCGCCAACATCAACACAGAGATCGGATAGTAGATCATCGGTTTGTCGTAGATAGGCAGCAATTGTTTGCTGATCCCCATCGTAATCGGATAAAGCCGCGTACCCGAGCCACCGGCAAGGATAATCCCTTTGCGATTTGTCATGTGACGGTTCCTAATTCATTCAGAATGTCTGTCAGGCTTTCACGCCAGTCGGGACGGGAAAGGCCAAAAGTTTCAAAGGTGTTTGCACAATCCAACCGTGAATTGAGCGGACGTTTGGCAGGCGTCGGGTAGTCAGCTGTTGGGATTTCTTTGACCTCACAAACCAATCCCGCTTGATCGAAAATTGCGCGGGCGAACTGCGCCCATGAGCAATCCGGCGCACCGCTGAAATGGTAGGTTCCGCTCTTGTTTGGATCGTCGATCAATTGCTTGACCATGGTGTGGCAAGCAATGGCAATGTCACGGGCTGCGGTCGGACCGCCAACCTGATCAGAAACGATATTTAAGGTGTCCCGTTCAGCACCTAAGCGCAGCATCGTTTTGACAAAATTATTGCCATGCGCTGAAACCACCCAAGATGTCCGCAGGATCGCATGAATACCGTTGGCAGCACTCACGGCGTCTTCTCCTGCCAGCTTGGAACGCCCATAGACACCAAGTGGTCCCGTGGCATCCTCAGGTAACCATGCACCCGTACCGCTACCGTCAAAAACGTAATCCGTTGAGATGTGCAGAAATGGAATGCCCAAAGCAGCACATTCTTGTGCCATCGCCTCGGGCGCCTTTGCATTCACCATTGCTGCAAGCGGTTCCTCTTCTTCCGCTTTATCGACGGCGGTGTAGGCCGCTGCATTGATCACCGCGACGGGCATATAAGTTCGAATAGCGGCGGCGCAGCTTTTGGGGTCAGTCAGATCGGCATCTCCGCGACCCAAACACTTGGTGTTTGAGAATGTGGCCAATTCCCGTGACACCTGACCAGTTTTGCCAAACACAAGAATGGTCACGCCTTTGTCCCCAAACGCTGACCCACACCATCGCGGACCTGAAGCGCGCGCCACCATGTTTCGTTCTCAAGATACCAGTGTACCGTTCGCTCCAAACCTTCTTGCAACGTCACAGATGGCCGCCACCCCAATTCATCACGGATGCGGGATGGGTCGATCGCATATCGAAGGTCATGCCCCGCGCGATCCTGAACAAATGTAATCTGATCCGCATATGATCTGTCCTTTGGCCGAACACGATCCAGAATCGCGCAAATACTGTGGACCAAATCGATATTGCGCACCTCATTCTCTCCTCCGATGTTATAACTTCGGCCCAGCGCGCCCTTCTCTAACACCAACAGCAACGCATCTGCATGATCTTCAACAAACAACCAGTCGCGGACATTTAGCCCCTGCCCGTATACAGGGATATCCTTGCCAGCCAGCGCGTTCAGAATGACAACTGGGATCAGCTTTTCAGGGAAATGATAGGGGCCATAATTGTTCGAGCAATTAGTCAGAACAACTGGCAATCCATATGTCTCTGCCCATGCCCGGACCAAATGATCGCTTGCTGCTTTGGAGGCCGAATAAGGGGAACGCGGGTCATAGGCTGTATCTTCGGTGAACATGCCATCTTCACCCAATGTCCCAAAAACTTCATCCGTTGAAATGTGGTGAAAACGGAAATCTTCGGGTTTGCCAGCATCTGACCAATAACGCCGCGCAGCTTCAAGTAAATGATACGTCCCTGTGATATTCGTTTCGATGAAATCTCCAGGACCATCGATCGAACGATCTACATGAGATTCAGCTGCCAAATGCATCACTATTCCGGGCCGATGCTGATCAAAAACAGCATCCAATTGCGCACGATCACGGATATCTGCCTGAGCAAATGCGTAGTTGGGATTGGCGGATACAGCTGCAAGGTTTTCAAGACATCCCGCATAGGTCAAGGCGTCGACATTGATCACTTCATGTCCGCGACTGATCGCCAAACGGATCACCGCAGAACCAATAAACCCGGCCCCTCCAGTTACCAAAATTTTCACACCGCGCCCTCCGCCTGAAAGGGGCTGTCAAAAGCGGCCAAGGCTGGCGCATTCTCATCCTTTTCGGACAGGACTGCCGCGCCGCTCAACCCCCAATCAATTGCGATGTCAGGATCATCAAACCGAACCGCCCCATCACATTCCGGGGCATAATAGTCACTGCATTTATAGATGATTTCAGTGTCTGGTGCGCGCGTGGCAAAACCATGTAAAAACCCGGCTGGAATCAAAAGTTGTAGGCCGTTTTCGGCTGTCAGTTCAAAGCCGACCCATTGCCCAAACGTGTCAGACCCCTTTCGCACATCGACTGCCACATCAAACAATGCACCGCGCCCGCAACGCACCAATTTCGCTTGCGCGTGAGGTGGGGATTGAAAATGAAGCCCACGAACGGTGTTTACAGCTGCGGATACTGAATGATTGTCCTGCACAAAATCAATGTCGATTCCATGCGCCGCCATCTTTTTGCGATTCCAGCTTTCGGAGAAAAACCCGCGCGCGTCACCAAAACGCGGCGGGTTAATCAGAACCACTCCAGAAAGTGTGGTAGGGGTGATGAAGTCCAACAGAAAGCTCCGTCGCTGTTTGCAAGGTATGTTCCTACCAATACAGCGCTCGGCGCGATTTGACGCCGGATTTACGGCATTTTTTAGGTTTTCTTTCTGGGTGTTGCGCCAGAAACCTTACTCAGGACGTTTTTCACTTTCCAAGTGTGGACAACGTAAATGTCCGATCCGCCCCAAGCCGGTTTTCGAGATACAGCTTTGGTTCGCTACCTGTAACATCAATAGACAGATTGATCGCGCCGGATGGACCTGTAGTTCCGACGAGCGTTCCGGTCAAGAAATTCAACGATCCCGGTGGGTTGGCGAAAATCTCGGCAAAGTTTGCAGCACCAGAGAGCGCACCCGTTACTGTCACCAGCCCACATTGGCCAGCCACATCCGCACTCAGCCATAGCATGATCCGCGATGGATCAGACCACGGGATATTCACCGACCATGCAGTATCATTTGCGACAAAGGCATCTTCAAAAAAGATTTGACCATTTGGGAACTGAACCGCACCGTTGTTGCCTTCAATATTGAGGCCGGTGTGAAAAGTAGCGCCATCTGCACTGACCTTGATGGAAAAATCATCGGTCCCCGCGGTCCCCATTTCCGCGCGCCCGGCAAAACCTGTTTGAAACAACAAGCTTGATGTCTCCGTCGAAATTGCCTTGTTGAGTTTTAACTGATGACCAGCACCATTGTGGTTCAATAAGGTCGCATCAGATGAAACCGCCAGCTTGTTCGTGGCATCTGCAACTGTACCAATCCCAACCTCGGGCAAATTCTGCAAGACTGTGCCTCCTGCTGTGCCAACCCAATCCGTACCGTCAAATCGAATTTCTTGCCCTGATCCCGTGACATCAGCGCGCCAACCGATGCCAGGCGCGAAAAATTGCCATGTGTTATCGACAAAAACAGCAATGTTACCGGCCTGATCCGTCCATGCATCTGTGGCACCATTTGCGACAATATAACGATCACCCGAGGCAGGCAGCGACGGTGGTGCAGTCAAGGTATAACTGATGACACTCAACTGTGTGACGGCATCAAGAATCCGCAACGCCTCATTGTGCGTCACATGTTTTTGCGCTTGCGCCGGTTGAATATAGGGCAGCGAAAGAAGGGGTGACGTCTGTGACATGGAGTGTCCTTTGCATCTTTTATGAAAGCTGAATGGAGCGAACCCTGTGACACCGGGGTAAACATCAGTTGATGCATCCGTGCGCCCCTGGCTCTACTTGCGCAACGCACATACATCTGCAATCGCTCAATCCAAGGGTAATTGGAGTCTTAGATGTTTGATCAATTGGTCTTGCCCGGGTCATCAAGAACCTGATCGACAAGCTTGGAAAAAGCCTGTGCCTGATCGTCAAATCCTGTGACAGCCACAGGGGGTTGGCCCCGTGGCCTTTTCCTCAACTCGTGTTCAACTTGCAGCCGTAAAACGTCAGCCGGTGCACCAATTGGTATCAGGCGGTTCATATCGACCGAGCCGTATTCAGTTGTCCCACCGCTGTCAGTTTGGATGACAGATATGCCACGCGCGATCGCCTCTCTGATGGACAATCCAAATGTCTCTTTCCATTGGGACATGAACAAAAGGACATCGATTTGAGCATAGTACTCATCCATCGTTTCTTGGGTGAAACCCGGATGCACATCCCAAGATCCTCGCAGACCTTTTAATGCGGATGGTGTCCACCAGGACCCATCCAGACTACCCTCAACCACCAATCCCGCGAAATCATCATGTTCGATGTCGCAAAAGGCCTTGCGAATTTGTGGCCACCCTTTCAATGCAGAAGGTCCGCCAACAAATCCAAACCGTGTCCGATCATCCCGCGCCCGGCGCTGCGCTTGCAGATCAAAAAATCGTCCATCGGGATGTCGCACGCCATTTTCCCAAACAATACCACGTCCAACGGCAAAACCTGACCCCTCACTCAGATCTTTTGCAAATTGGCTCGGATAGGTCACCATGGCCACCTTTTCACTCATATCTTGCAAGTGGGTAAACCGCATCTTCGCGGCCCAGAAATTATCAGCGCACCCTTTGCATTGATCAACAACAACAGGAAATTGGCCACAATACGTCTCATCTAGTCGCACCATGAATTGACGTTCGCAAAGCCACCAAAAATCGTGAACGCTTAGGATAACCGGCACACCTGCTTCCTCAGCTGCGGCTATGATCCCGGTTCCAATTTCCTGAATGCAATGGGCATGAACAAGATCGGGTTGCAGTGCATCAATCAGTTCCGCGATGCGTCCTGTGATCTCTGGGTTGTTGTACATCGCGCCATAATTACGCCGGTCAGGAACATTAATCAGGTAATTTTCAATGCCATTTTTTTGGGTCTTTATTATTGAATAAGCTGCCAAATCGCTGCGTCCACACAAGGATACAGCGGTGACGCGATACCCACCTTGACGCATCAAAGCCCGCGCTACCTGTTCAGCTACAACAGTTGCACCACCGTAGCTGAAAGGCGCAAAAAAGACGTTTGCCACGAGGATGTGGCGTTGCGTCATGATTCGACCCAATCGATAAGCTCTGGAGCAACGACGTGAGGTTGGTCAGACGCGCGCCAATGGGTTTCAAGATTTCGTCTTGCAGACAAACCCATTTTTTGCGCCCTTTCTGGCGCCTCCGCGAGCGCGCTCAAAGCCGAGACCCACCCTGTCGCTTCAGCCACAAACCCGGTCTCTCCATCTTTTACCAGTGATGGCAAATCCCCGACGGGGCCAACCACACTTGGCACGCCAACAGCCGCTGCGTCGATCACACGGACGGCACTTTTACAGCGGTTAAACACATCATCAAAAAGCGGCATCACGGCGCAATCAGCGCGGGCCAAAATCTTGAGGTAACGATCATAGTTGCTGAATTTTGTAGTTTCTAATTGCCCAAACAAATCAGACGGCAAACGCGATCTGTCGAAATGACCCATCAACATCAATCGCCTTTTTGGATCCTGAAGAATGAACTCAGTAAGCGGCTCTAAAATCTCATTGAAATCAGCTTCATGGCCTTGGGATCCGCTTGCAAAGGCAACTCGAAAAATACCATCGCCCGTCTGACTTTCTCGCATCGCCGTTGCGCCGGCACGAAGGGTTTGCGTATCCGCAAAGTTGCGACGCAGGAAAATTGGCCTGTCTGAATACAACCCAGCATGTGTCGCCAAACCTGGTGTCGAAACAGATATGACGTCTGCTCCATTCATCATGCTCAGATACTTCGGCGCCTCGGCAAGGAAATGCGTTTTCATTGCAGGGGCAAGCATTTCCATATTTCGATAAGTTTCATAAGCAGAGATCGAAAACAGGGGATCATCCAGATCATAAAGGATTGGTAACCGCAGGCGCCTCGCTTCATACCGCAACATGTCTGCTGCTGGGCTTGCCTGTAAACGATATTCCATCAGGTGGGTGGCCTGCTGCATGATCCGCGCTGCGCGAGAGACATCTTGATAATGAGAAAACTCAAATTCGACCCCGCGCGCGCGCCAAAAACCCGCCAATTGTTCAACCCGGTATTTGCGACATTGCGGCAGGTTTAGATCAGCGATCATTGCGATCTGACGTCGCTTTTGATGAATTTTGGGGCTCTGCAGGATATGAAACGCATCTTCGCGCGCGAGAGTCTGCCAAATACCTTGAAGGTACTTTCCATCTGACCCCGGACGACCAAACCCCTTGCGAAGTAGGATGCTAGGTCGCAGGCCGAATACTCTTCTTTTCACATAAGATATTGACCGAAAAACAGCGCGGATCACACCGTCCTGCCGAACGCTGGTCAAGAACCGCTTAACCAATACCGGAACGGGGGTTCGTATCACGCAAGAGTCCTTTTGTGACGGGTTTTCAACAGGGTTAATCGACGGAATTTAAGAATATCTGAACTTATTTAGTTTGTTCTCCTCTTCATCATGAGTGGATCAAAGACACATCAAACAGCGCAGCCAATGGTCACCATCTTGATGGGGGTTTGGAATGGTGCCCAACACCTGCAAATGCAGTTAGATAGTATTGTCGCGCAGCATCATACCAATTGGCATCTTTTTTGCAGTGACGACGGATCTTCAGACGACAGCATGGACATCCTGCAGCGATTTGCGAGGCAATATCCCAGTCAAATCACGATCAGGAAAGGGCCGAAAAAGGGATTCGCTGCAAACTATATGGCGATGATCAGCGCGATGGAGCATGACGTCGGCTTTGTTTGTTTTGCCGATCAGGATGACGTTTGGCTCCCTGATAAGATCGGACGTGCGTTGGCTTGTCTCGGTGAATATGAAAATCATCCGGCGCTTTATTGCGGACGGCGGATCATTTGGACCCCCGAAAGAGGAAGAGAAACCTGGTCCCCGACGATAGGTCGTCAATGCAGTTTGAGAAATGCACTGGTTGAGAATATTGCGTCCGGCAACACCATCATGTTGAATCCAAAAGCCGCAGCTTTGGCGATAAAAGCCGCAAAACAGACGTCGTCTGTCTTTGCCCATGATTGGTGGCTCTATCTGTTGCTGACCGGGTGCGGTGGAACCATCCATTTTGACCCCGGCAAACCACAAATACTGTATCGCCAACATCGCAATAACGCGATCGGAAATAGACAAGGGCTATCAGCACAATTTCACCGCAAAAAAGCGGTGATTTGCGGACTCTTTTCAGATCGTGTTGGACGCAACCTTGATGCGCTCCGCCTTGTCCAAGACATGCTTACGCCAGCTGCGCGTCACGTGATCCGGGACTTTGCAAAGGCACGCAAAACAAAAGGAGTTCATCGCCTTGTTGCACTGATACGTGTCGCTCCTTACCGGCAAACCTGGTTGGGAACTATAGGCTTTTGGGGCGCTGCAAGCCTTGGTCGGGTCTGATATGAAGCCAAACATTGTGCTTGTAGGTGGTGACGGTCGACCTTCCGGTGTCCCGCGTCATATCCTGCATCTTGTGGATGCCCTGAAAGATGAAGCAACCCTCACGGTCATCAGCGATCAGGACAATGGGGGTTACACAGCCCTAAGGCAAAGCGGCATTGAACACCTTGTTGTTCAGGGTCTCACCAATCGGCTGTCCATTTCTCGACTTTGGTGCGGTTTGACAGGGCTTTTGCGCACCTTACGCAATAGTGATGCTGACCTCATTTGGTTGCACGCACGCCTACCAACGTTGATGGCTCGACTGGCGCTTTTGACCCGTGTCTGGCGACCAAATTGCCCAGTCGTCTTTACGCATCATGGGTTACCTTATGGGCGCGGTCATCATCCTTTTGTCAACGTTACTAGCAAACGCCTTGAGAAATTCCTACTCGCCTGGAGCCCGCCACAAACCATCGTATTCTTAACGCACCGAATGGCCAGTTGGGTGGCACGGGATACGCATGCTCACAATTTGGCCAGACATAAGGTTCATGTGCTCCCTAATTGTTCAAACCTGAGCCCCCTTCCCGCCCGTCGCAACCATGACAAAATCAATCTAATCATGACCGGACGAACGGGCCGTCAAAAAGATTACTATTTCGCAGTCCGGCTTTTGGCTCAGCTACCGCGACATTTTCATCTGACGCTATGTGGACCCGGTACTGACGAGGTCGAATTTCAACATTCCATGGCAAAACGGGTCTCTGCCGATACATTCGCTCGCATTACCTTTACCGGGCCTCTCACCGATGTACGCTGGGCGTTGCAGCAGGCTGATGCGTATCTGTTAACCTCAAGATATGAAGGAACACCGATAGGCACATTGGAGGCGTTCGAGGCAGGTTTGCCAATCATCTTGCGCGACTTTGACGGCGCGGCTGATCTTGTCGCGCGCCATCCATGTGGGCTATTGATTGGATCAACAAATATGGCAAGAAATGCAAAACAAGTGACTGCATTGATTGATCGGTTCAAATCGGATCAGGACACATTTACGGCGCAGACCCGGAACGTTTGGCGGGATGTTTGGGCTCCAGAAATATTCACCGCAAATGCCCGGTCATTAGTGCGGTCGGTCCTGCTCCAAAACCAAACAGCTGTTACCCCAACAAATTGCGCGCATGATGAGCCAATCCAGCATCCAGATCATCGTATAAATACAGCTGCCCTGCCTCCAGCACCGCCGCCATATCACACAAGCGTTTCACCATCTGCGGGGAATGGGTAACGACAATAGCGCCAGATTTTTGCATCCGATTGTCAAAAACCTGCACGCTCTTGTGTCGAAATGCGCCATCCCCAACTGATGTGACCTCATCAACCAGATAGGTATCAAAAGGAATCCCCATCGATACCCCAAAAGACAAACGCGATTTCATACCGGCGGAATAGGTTCTGAAAGGCATCCGAAAATGATCCTCAAGTTCAGAAAAATCCTCAACAAATTCTACCAGATCGTCGCTGTCCATTCCATACAGTCTCGCGACAAATCGCGTGTTTTGAACGCCTGTCAGATCGGGATGGAACGACCCTTGAAACCCAACCGGATAGGAAATGCTGCCGGTTGATAGAACCTGACCAAACGTCGGTCGAATTGTTCCAGCAATCAGGTTGAGCAACGTGCTTTTCCCAGCCCCGTTTCGCCCAAGCAATGCCACGCTTGCGCCCGTAGGAAAGGTGGCGCAAAGGTCTTGGACTATCGTTTTTCGTCCGTGCCGCGTTGGAAAATACTTCGTCAGGTTTTCAAGTCGCACCATAAGCAGACTCAGCTCCGGTCTCTGAGTGAGTAAAAGACCAGACAAAAAATCGACCAGGCAAAGAAACAAAACAGCGCGAGGATGGTGATCGTCAAACCCCGTTGCGGGAATTCAGCCCTTTCAGCCAACGTTGGTTTTACATGTGCAGCCAAATATCTACTTTGCTTTCGTACCTCAGCCAATGCTGAATCATGGGCGCTTAGCGCAGCTGTATAGGCTATCTCAGCAAATTCACGGTCTACGATCAAACCTTCGTATTCGCCAACTAGCGTGGCAAAAGCCTCCCCGCTTTCCGCTTCTGCACCCAATCCAAGATTGCGTCGCTCTGCAGCAATACGTGCCTCTATCACGCTTATCCTCCGTTTCGATTGAGTCAGCCGAGGATCATTCTCACGGGTTGTGTCGATCAATAGATCTGAGTCGATCAACGCCTCGGCCAATTGTTGTTGCAGGGTAACGAGCAATCCCATCTGATTTTGCGTATCGATATTGGGATCCACAATTTGTGTCCGATTGCGAAACTGAGTTAACTTTTGTCTGGCTGACTTTAGTCGTTCAACAGCATTTTCTAGCTCCTCACGCGAAAATCGGATCGAATCCTGTTGCGCAATCCGCGATAGATTGTTGATCATAGAGGCTGAAGCATCGAGGATGGCCTGAGCGACCCGTTGTGCATCCTGCGGATCAAAAGCCAGCACCCGCAAATCCATCAATCCTGTCCCACTATCGTAGACTATAGATACCTTGCGGTTCCAATGATCCTGCAAATCTTCGATTGTCCCATCGGGGTCAAACGTAAAAACTGGGTCCTGACCTTCAGGCTTCTGCGACCAAATAGCGCGCAAATTCACCTGCGCATCTACTTTCGCAACCAACTCCTGACTGGAGAGATACGCAAAGAGGATGTCAGTATCCGAAGAACTAGATCCTGATAGCTCGGTTATGCCGCCCAACAACTCAATCGCCGAGCTCTGTTCCTCCGTCCGCACCGAAAACGCGAAATAAGACGCATATTGGTCTAACGCTCGCTCCCACAGATAGTATCCCGACAAACATACAGGCAACATAACGAACAATGTGAATGTCAGCATCAGGAACCGATGCCGCCGACGAGTCGTTGCAGGACGTGCAGGTGGTCTTATCGGAAATTGCGGAATTTCCTGAGACGCAGATGGCATTGGCTTAGGCACTACATTTGATGCCTGCACTCTCGCAACTGACTTGAGTTGACGTATTTTTCCACCCGCCTGCGCAATCTGTGTCGAAGTAACCGACATCACCCTTAACCCTTTACTGGCATTTATCGAACATTATGCCAGACACGGTTAATTCTACGTGTGTTGAAAAATCAAAGGCAGCCAAATGTCCGCTCCCTTGCCAACCAGCAAACCATTGCGCCCGCAGATCCGGCCCTATGCAACCTTACGGGCCATTGGAGCACTGATCCTGAGAGAAATCACAACCACCTATGGCAGATCGCCTGGCGGTTACATTTGGGCGATATTGGAACCCGCAGCTGGTATTGCTTTGTTAACGCTCGTGTTCTCCATTGGGTTTCGCACGCCTCCCCTTGGGACCAGTTTTGCGTTGTTCTATGCAGCTGGGATCTTGCCTTTGATGATGTACACCGATCTGTCCTCAAAACTGGCTCAAACGATCCAATTCAGTCGGGCTCTTTTGACCTATCCGCGCGTCACTTTCGTTGACGCATTGATTGCGCGTTTTGTACTGAATTTTCTGACCCAAATGATGGTCCATTTTATCGTTATCGGGTTTATATTGTTGATGCTGCAACCCACGACAACGTTGGATCACAGCAAGATTGGACAGGCCTATGTATTGACTGCTGCACTTGGGATCGGAATCGGGACACTCAATAGTTTTCTGACACTTGCCTATCCGATTTGGAATACCGCATGGGCCATTTTGAACAGACCCCTGTTCTTGATATCTTGCGTGTTCTTCATCTTTGAGAGCGTTCCTCAACCGTATTCAGACTACCTGTGGTACAACCCTATTGTTCATATCGTCGGCCTCATGCGCGACGGGTTTTATCCGTTCTATCAACCTACATATGTCTCAATCGCCTATCCGTTGGGAATTGCCGCAATAACGACAGTAGTAGGGCTGTTTTTGTTGAATCGGTTCCATCGTGATCTCCTCGACAAATAACAAAAAAATCAAGTAGTTGCAGGAGGTGGTATCGTCCAAGTAGTCGGTATCGCATATCCTTCGGCTTCAACCTCAGCGCAGATTCGGCGCACATCTCGCGCAATCAGATTAGGGAAAAAATCTGGCATTTGGTGCTCTACACTCTTTGTGAAACGCCTGTCCAAAACTGCTTTCGGGTAATCGAAATGTTGCACGCCAAGAAAACTCTCAATGCTCTTCAAGGAATTTTTCTGATCACTATGCACTTCTTCGTAAAAAGTCACTTTAAGCATCTCAGCCTCTAGACCAGCGCGCAAATTGCGTAATATCGCTCCGTATTCGGCATTCACCCAGATGTGCGGACGACGAATGAATTCCTCAAATTGATCAGGGCTCCATGAATCAAGATTGTCCAATTGTCCTGTCAGCTGCAGGTGAAACTTCGTGTGGCTCCAAAGCCGCTGCACCGGATCGCGCATGGTGAATAACACGCGCAATCTATCGCATTTTGCCGCGATCTGTGGCCACGCTTCCGCCGGTAGCTGCGCGTTCAGATTGGAAAAGTCGCAGGCATAAGTTTGATGATCACGCATCTGAAAAATATTTCGATACCAATAATCATCTACGGGACGTTCAAGATAGGCACTTATCCAACGCAAATTTCCCCTGATCGCATCGATATTGGCTGTATCAGGGTTGAACTGACCCAAGTATCGGTTGCTGGCTTCCCGCAAGCGATACCTCTCGCTCAATTGCTGCGGGTTCACATAACGATGGTAAAAATAGTGGATCTCCTTTTCCATCGCAAAATACAGAGCAGGATGACGTGCAAGTACCGCATAGAGCCATGTTGTACCGGCTTTCATCGCACCCACACTCAGGAACAGGTTTGAAAATAATTTGGGCTCAGCCATGCTTTTTGTCCTTCTGTTTCCCAACAGGAAGATCACGTAAGCGGGTCAAAATATCTTGGTATATACGATGGTATACGGGACGCTTGAAATGGTTGAGATCAATCATATCATTGGCCCCGCGAATATGGTCTGCCGGATCAACTAGGATCACTGATGAATATTTTTGGGCCACTAGACACAGGGCTTCATTGAGCCGTTTGTGATGCGGATGTCCTGGTCGAGAAGGCGCATGATAATGCAAAGGGCCGCGTTCGTTCGCCAACAAGACAACACATGGTGTATCCTGAGGTAACTTACTAAAGATCTTTTCGTAACGACGTTGCATTTCGCTTTGATCCAGCAGGCCAAAATGATCAAAATCGCTGCATAAGGTTTTCAATCTGTTGCGCTGTAGATCTGTGGTGGCAACGGCCGCGCGCAGCTCATGTTTTGCAATCAAATCATGGTTCTGCGCCCCGGTCAGCCAATAGGGCGTCCGGAGTTTGCTTTGCCTGTGGCGGTATTCGGGTATGTCAGCATCAGCCCAAAAACTCAACAAAATTAGAGTCTTATCTTTTACTGGATCAAACAGCTCAGTTTTGAAATCCTCTTCCTGGTAGCCAATCGACCTCGCTGCATCTCGTTGAGCATCGGTTAACCCACCTTCAATTGCTGCCATCAGAAAAGACGTGTGATCACGGCGAAATATCTGCCCGCATTTGGGTAAATTGAATTCTTCAATCATTTGATCCGCGTGGTAAGAAAAATAATGCATCAAGCTGGCTAGATCGCAGCCACCACGGGCAATTATCCTGTCAAAGTGGCAATCCGGCGATGCGCCCTCTGCAATTTGCGTGTCGATCAGGGAAGACGTGATCCAATTCACATCGATCTGATCACAAGTTGGATCAGTCAACACCTCTCCCTCAATCTGTAACGGGGGACGATCAAGGTGCGCATAGACCCAATGTTCAATGTACATGTTCAAAGTGCGACAAGAAAAACAGAAGTGTTTGAGGCGCCGCACATTATGCATCCGTTCAGTCAGATAGAAACCGACATACCCATAATCGCCAAAATCATCACGCACCTTGATGAGGGCGGCATCTGTTGTGTTACGTGCAAGCAATGCTGACAATTCTTGCTTTGCCGTAGTCATATCCTCGGGCAAACGAGATTTGGTAAAGTTCAGTTGATTGGTGCGATTAATCAATTCCACCGCCCGATCAAGATGCGCTTCGACATTGTAATCGATGCATACTTGAACATTCGATTGGCGCAAAAACGCGATTGCATCAACACCAACAAGTTGCTCAACTTGCGCTTTACGTTCCTTAACTTTGTATTGTTTTAACCGTTCCATATCCGGATCGGGTTTTCCCAACACTTGTGGCTCATCAAGAAGGCCCGCTATGACCGAAGGCAAACGAACGTTAAGGCCCAGATTGAAATGACTTGCCTGCGCAAGGTTCATCGGGTTGTCATCGATAAAGAGAACGCTGGAAGCGCGGAGTCCCAATTGTGCCAACATTGCCGTGATACGCGGGCCTTTTGGCGTCCAATCAATACTTGGGAAGATGAAATGATCCCATAACCCTCTGTTTCGCAATTCATTTTCGACCACGCTATGATCGTTTTTGGAGCAGATTGTCGACAAGATACCCCTGTTGGCTAAATCAATGACCAGCTGATGATGATCAAAACGATATGAAATGCCACCTTCCGTCAACGTCCCATCCCAGAACGTCTCATCCAGATCCCAAATGACCAAACGGATGTCTTCCGCAAATGGCAAAGTACCTGGTTTTTCTTGCGCAAGCGCCATCTTACATCCTCAGCAAATAGCCGTTGGGGTTTGTCGTCGCGTTGACCCCAAACATGTCACAATAGGTTGTATCAATCTGATAGACGTCCGGGGATTGAGCGAAGAACTGCGCCAGTGCACGACTGGGTCCGCCGTCAAATCGATCCGCCAGATCGAGTTCAGCCAAGACGCTGTCTTCCATAATCAGGTATTCACCTGAGCGCAGGTGCCGTTGACCAAACTCCAGAACCGCCAAACAAGCAGAAAATGTATGCGCGCTGTCTTCGGATAGGATCCATGGGCGTGGGAGATCGAATAATTCATATTCGGCAAAAACAGTCTCAAGATCCATCACATCGCCTTGAATAAAGCGGATATCCTTGAATTTCTTTTCATCAGACGGCGGGGCCCGATCAATCGACACCACTTGAGTGTCAAGTCCGTACATCTTTTTGGCGACATCCCGAAACATCACGGCAGAACCGCCAAATTTGGTCCCTATCTCAATAAAACTGCCGGGTTGAACCGCATGGATCAGATGCAGGTAAAGGGCGATGTCGATCGGGGATTTATTACACATCACATCACGGTAATGATATTGCATCACTCCATGATGATAGGCGCCCAGCTGTGGACGGGAAAAAGGCGTCTTGAACGAACGGATCATCATTAACCTTTTCGTTGGGTCCCCACATACCGGGCCATTGTCCATACCCATCTCTGCCATTCTGTTGTGTAGCCTAACCGGTAAATACAAGTTTAACAGAATGCCGTTTTCTGGATGGAAGTCTCCAACGATAAGCATATTGTCAGCCCGATATGACATAAGGATTGCCCCATGAACTTTGGTCTGAGCGACGAGCAAGAGATGATCGTCTCCACCGTCCGCAGCTTTGTAGAAAAGGAGATTTACCCGCATGAGGCTGAAGTGGAACGGACCGGGCAGGTGCCACCAGAGCTTGGCGAAAAGATCAAACAGAAGGTCATCGACCTGGGCTTTTATGCCTGTAACTTCCCTGAAGAGGTAGGTGGCGCAGGTTTGTCGCATTTGGACTTTACTTTGGTCGAACGGGAGCTCGGACGTGGGTCGATGGCACTCACCCATTTCTTTGGCAGACCCCAGAATATTTTGATGGCATGCAACAAGGATCAACGCGAACGCTACTTATTGCCAGCGGTGCGAGGCGAACGGATGGACGCCCTTGCAATGACCGAACCAGACGCCGGATCGGATGTTCGAGGGATGAAATGTTCTGCTGTAAAAGACGGCGGTGATTGGGTGGTGGGCGGGTCCAAACACTTTATTTCCGGGGCAGAGCATGCTGATTTTTTTATCGTGTTCGTTGCAACCGGCGTTGATGAAACCCCCAAGGGACCGAAAAAACGGATCACGACATTTCTTGTTGATAGAGGCACGCCGGGATTTGAGGTGCGTGACGGCTACAATTCAGTCAGTCATAAGGGGTATAAGAACTGCATCCTCTATTTTGACAACTGTCGCTTGCCGGATGCTCAGGTGTTGGGCGATGTTGATGGCGGGTTCGCGGTGATGAACGAATGGCTGTACGCCACACGCCTTACTGTTGCAGCATTCAGCATTGGTCGTGCACGGCGATGTTTCGATTACGCGCTGAACTATTCAGCGGAACGCAAGCAATTCGGTCAACAGATCGGCAAATTCCAAGGTGTCTCTTTTCAAATCGCAGATATGATAACAGAGATCGATGCCGCTGAATGGCTCACCCTCGCCGCAGCTTGGCGTTTGGATCAGGGGTTACCAGCTAACCGGGAGATTGCATCGGCCAAACTACACGCGTCAGAAACTTTGGCGCGCGTCACGGATACAACCTTGCAAATTTTCGGTGGGATGGGGTTAATGGACGACTTCCCCATTGAACGTTTCTGGCGTGACGCTCGCGTTGAGCGGATCTGGGATGGCACTTCAGAAATCCAACGCCACATCATTTCGCGCGATCTGTTGCGTCCGTTGGGGGCCTAATGGCGCAGAGTTTAGAACGGTTATTGCGCCCAACATCCATCGCTGTTGTTGGCGGTGGAGCTTGGTGCAATCAAGTGATTTCACAATGTCAGCAAATGGGGTTTGCTGGTGAAATCTGGCCAATTCATCCAACCGCAGCTTCCATTCAAACACTTCCAGTCTATCGCAGCGTTGCGGATCTGCCAAAGCCACCAGATGCGACATTTATTGGTGTGAATCGTGACGCAACAATCGAAATTGTCGATCAATTGGCGCAACTGGATGCAGGGGGTGCCGTCTGTTTCGCATCCGGGTTTCTAGAAGCGCAGGCCGAAGATGCAAGCGGCGCTAATCTACAAAAGGCGTTGTTGGATGCCGCGGGAAATATGCCCATTCTGGGGCCTAATTGCTATGGTTATATCAATTACTTAGATGGTGCTTTGCTTTGGCCAGATCAGCACGGCGGCAAGCAGGTAGATCGCGGTGTCGCGATCATCACACAAAGCTCAAACATCGCGATCAATCTAACCATGCAGTCCCGAGCCTTGCCTTTAGCTTATGTGGTAACAGCCGGTAATCAGGCGCAATCGGGTATCGCTGACATCGGGATGACCTTGCTGGAAGATGATCGTGTTACAGCGCTTGGTCTGCATATCGAAGGCGTTGGTGATCTACGCGCTTTCGAAGCCTTGGCCTCCCGCGCTGCTTTGCTGAAAAAACCCATCGTTGCCATTAAAGTAGGAAAGTCCGATCAGGCCCGCGCCGCAACCGTATCACATACTGCATCACTGGCCGGACAGGATGCCGGCGCTGATGCTTTGCTAAAGCGTCTGGGCATCTCGCGCGTGGACGACCTTCCCACCTTTTTGGAAACCCTAAAGCTGATGCATCTGGCCGGTCGTTTGCCGCAAAACACCATTGCGACAATCAGTTGTTCGGGAGGTGAGGCGAGCCTGTCCGCTGACACTGCGCTAAATCATAACATCAGCTTTCCATCCCTGAACACAAGGCAAATGTCAGAGCTACGCACTGCGCTGGGTCCTCGTGTGGCTTTGGCCAATCCACTTGACTATCATACCTACATCTGGCGCGATATTCCGGCAATGACTCGTGCCTTTGCCGCCATGTCCGATCCTGGCATTGCTATCACGTTGTTGATTGTAGATTTTCCGCGTGCTGATCTTTGTGACCCCTCAGATTGGGATTGCGCAATTGCCGCAACGATTGGCGCGGCTGAACAAACCGGTTGCTTATATGGCATGGTTGCAACCTTGCCGGAATTGATGCCGGAAACTGTCGCGCAAACCCTGATGCAAGCCGGAGTTGTGCCATTTGCAGGTCTAAGCGAAGCATTGGCTGCTTGTGGTGTCGCCGCAATGCCAATTGCTCCAATAGGAGAACCGCTAACACTGCCAAACCAGCACACTCAAGCCGTTTTGATCTCAGAAGCAGAGGCTAAAGTTTCCCTAGCCCAATATGGGCTCCAGATACCGAAATCCGTGCGCGTATCTTCATTGGATGACATCAATCATGCATCGCAACGCGTTGGGTTTCCTCAGGTCGTAAAGGGCGAAGGCGTCGCACATAAAACCGACTCCGGCGCAGTAAGGCTGAACCTCAAAAGTTGCGAAGAGACGCGCGAAGCCGCGCAATCGATGAGCGCCTCTGAATTTCTCATCGAAGAGATGATCACAGACCCTGTTGTTGAAATGTTAGTGGGTGTCATCAAAGACCCTGCACATGGTTTTGTTTTGACGCTTGGGGCAGGTGGGACCCTTACGGAGTTGATGCAGGACACCACATCATTGCTCATTCCCGCATCCAAGGCTGAGATAGAGGACGCTTTGCTTTCTCTTAAGATCGGGCCCCTTTTCTTGGGGTACCGGAATGCGCCGCCCGCGAACATCCCTTCTGTCATCGAGGCAATTTCCGCTGTTCAGGATTTTGCCATCGCCCATGCTGAGACCTTGCAGGAAATTGAAATCAACCCGCTTATTTGCACCCAAGCAAAAGCAATTGCAGCTGACGCTTTGTTGCGCATTACTAACACAAAGGATCTGACATGACCGAAACACCGATCAAAACCCGTCGGGATGGCGCGATACTTGAGGTTACGCTGGACCGCCCCAAGGCCAACGCCATTGACCTAAAGACATCCCGATTGATGGGCGAAGTCTTTGCTGGTTTTCGTGACGACCCCGATCTCCGGGTCGCCATAATCACGGGCGGCGGGGACAAGTTCTTTTGCCCAGGGTGGGATCTCAAGGCGGCATCTGGCGGGGATGCCGTGGATGATGACTATGGTCTTGGCGGTTTCGGCGGTATTCAAGAAATGCGCGATCTGAATAAACCCATCATCGCCGCCGTAAATGGGATTGCTTGCGGCGGCGGGCTCGAACTGGCCCTCTCTGCGGATATGATCATCGCGGCGGATCATGCAACCTTTGCCTTGCCAGAGATCCGGTCAGGCACCGTTGCGGATGCCGCATCCGTTAAATTACCCAAGCGCATCCCTTATCATATTGCAATGGAACTCCTCCTCACGGGGCGTTGGTTTGATGTTCATGAAGCCAAAACATGGGGCCTCATCAACGAAATCACAGCGCCGGAGCAATTGATGGACCGAGCATGGGAACTTGCCCGCCTTTTGGCCTCTGGTCCACCGCTAGTCTATGCAGCGATCAAAGAAATCGTTCGCGACGCAGAGGACAGCAAATTTCAGGATGCGATGAACCGCATTACTGGCCGTCAGCTGCGCAGTGTTGACGTTCTTTACGCCTCAGAAGATCAACTGGAAGGGGCGCGCGCCTTTACGGAAAAACGCGACCCTGTCTGGAAGGGAAAGTAAGCTCAGGTTTTCGCCTCAACTTCTTTCTGTTCCTTATCGACGGCAGGTGGTTCTGTTACCAGTTCCGCATCCTCGATGTTGCCCGGCTCCACAATAACCACCGCATTATCTGCCGCTGGTTCCTCGTCAGGCGCCCCAACAATGAGCGGCAGCATTTGAACACCGCCAGGCATAGCAACCTCTGAAGTTGGAGGGGTCTTCCATGCCAGAGTGTCAAAGCTATTACAGTTGCTGCACATTGGTTTCCATTCGGCATGGATGTGTTGGCAGTTGTCGCAAATCCACTGCGGCCCCCGCGAAACGGTCAGCGCGCGTGTCAGCCATCCTTTGACAACTGCATCTGATGCTCCTTCACCACGTTCAATTGCTGCCATTAACGTGACAGCGCGGGCGGTCGGGTCAGATTCTGCCAAGTCACCCAACGCGCGTCGGGCCGATGGAAAATCTTCATCCGCAAGATGCAATTCAGATTTGAGCATTTTGGTTTCCGGATGATCCGGTTGCGCCTTTGTAAGTACTGCAAACCTTTTGATCCGGGCAGCAGGTTTTTCATCAGGTGCAATTGCAGCAAAGGCAGCGGCAACATCTGGATGTGGTTTTACACTCCAGGCTTTGGTCAGAACACGCGCCGCATACCGCGGTTTGCCCTGTTCAATATAGCCCTGTGCTGCCATGACAGCTGCTGGGATCAGATCAGGAGACAATCTATTTGCTTCAATTGCGGCTTCGCGTGCGTCTATATCGTTTCCGTCTTCCAGCACGTCTCGGGCCTCTGACAGAGCCAAGACCGCGTCACGTCGTTTGTGCACATCCCGCGGCAACTGACCGTTCTTTAGTTTGGCGCTCAACGTCTTGCGCGCGCCTGACCAATCTTCTTTGGTTGCTTGCAATTGCAATAAAACATCGCCCGTCTCAACATGTTTTGGTTTTAGGGCAAATGCTTTTTCTGCCAGCTTCAGTGCCGTGTCCGTATCTCCGTCAGCCAACTTTTGTTTCATAATGCCCCGCACACCAACAAAGCGCGTGGATTCATCCTCAACCAACTTGCGATATGTTTCTTCGGCTTTACGACGATCTCCTGCCATTTCTGCGGCTTGCGCAGTAAGCAGATTTGTCAGCGCAGGTTTTTGCAGGTATTTATCTGCCTTTTGCGCCTTCGCAAGCGCCAGCTTTCCTTCGCCACTTGCCAACGCCATCAAGCCATCTGACAGCGCATTAAACCCTTTGCGTTCCCGGTTGCGGTCAAAGTAACGCGACAATGCTGTTTCATCCCCATTGAGAAACTTCCATGTAGCCAACAAGAGCGCAAACACCTTGAGCAACAGCCAAACAGCAAACATCAGCACCACAATGCCAACAACGGACTGTAGCGGTCCAAGAGTAAATTCTTGTCCCATTACATCAATCCGGATACCGCCAGTGCTTTCCAACAGATACCCCGCGCCCCACGCCAACGCAGCAACGACGGCTATAAACAGAACAATCTTGATCAGTGACCACAGCATAAATTCGACTTCCTCAGTTTGCCGTCAGGCGTTGGGACAGATCCTTAACAGCATTTTCGGCACCCAATCGGGCCCGGGCTTGCGCCAGCCAGCCGTCCATGACGGCAAGAACCTCTGGTGGCAATGACTCTATCTCATTGAATGCTTCGTCAAGTTGACCTTCGCGCACTGCGGCTTCTGCTCGGGATAATACCGCATCCGGGTCTGACCCTTCACGTGGGGCAGTTGATCGGGCGCCAAGTTGACGTCGCAGAAAACCGGACACGCCCCCGGTACCCTCATCAACACCGGCAGACCGGGCCGCTGACAATGCATCACGTGCTGCATCCGGAAATCCATTTTGCAAAGTCACCAATGTGGGGGCACCATCTTCGGCAAAATCGCTTAGCGCCGCTGGTATGTCTTCTACACCTGCGTCGTTTAGCGCCGCGAGCGCATCGACAAAACCGCTTCCCTCGCTTATCGCAACAGTGATTTCTGTTAGGGCATTCCGCACAGCAGCTTCTTTTGCGACGGATGCGGTTGCTTCTTCTACGCTAACCGCATTTTCTAATAATCGTTCAATTTCAATCCGTTGCTGTTCTACTTCGGCCTTTTGTGCCTCAATTGAGGATTGCAAAGCCGCCATTTCATCAGTGTAATCCGGAGCGGGTGTTACTGTTTCGCCCTCAATGGTTACCACCGGACGATTTTCAAGCTCCGTCAGGCGGGCGTCAAGGGTGCCCACCGCATCTGAAACGGCTGCTATACTGGTCGTAATTTCAGTGAGATCAGGCACCGCTGGCTCGACCTCTTGCAATGCAGTGATTTCATCTTGTTGTTTGTTAAGCGTCGCCCTTATTTCGTCCGTCACACCTCGCGTGCTCAGAACATTCAGCTCAGCAACGGCAAAACCGATGCCGCCAGCAACCAAACCACCAAGCACCAACGGCCAAAACACACTTTGGCGTTCAGCGGTTACCGAAGGCTGAGCGGGTGACGGCGTTGCAGTTGTAGCGATTTCTTTTGCGGTATTGGCTTCTGCAATTGGCGCGGTTTTTGGCGTGACGTCGTCATCCGATGGCCCTTTGTCAGCTTGGCCCACAGATTTTGGCGACACTACAGCGTCAGATGAAGCCTTTTGAGAGGTTGGCTTTGACGTGTTTTCTGCAGATTTCTTTTCCACAGTTTTCACTGGCTCAACCTTGGCTGCCACATCTTTGGTTGAGCCCATTGTTGCAGACGCGGCGCTGACCGATTTTGTGGTTTTTGTAGCCTTGGATTTTGGTATCCCCGAGATCGGCGTTTTTCCTGCTTCGCTTGCCTCTGATTTAGAGGATTTTGCGGCGTTCTTATTGCCGGAGGATGGTTTCTTCGCTTTCGCCACACTTCATACCCTTATGATTCTGACCCTGCGATCAAACTGACCTCACTAACATACCCGCCAAGGACCATGCCCTTCAAGGCAAGCTATTCTTCCTCAACAGCTTTTCAACATGTGCCTGCATGGCGTGACCGTTTGGTGCTGCTACAATGTGCAAACTCCCCATTGGAAGTCCTTGCAAAGCGTCAGCAACCGCCTGACTCAACGCTATCACGTGAACATGAGGTGCCTTTGTTACTAACGTTCTAAACTGCACGGCCGTCCGTGGGGAAAATAGGGGAAGGATGACAACAGCTTCCCCTTCCACTAAATCTGATGTTTCGGTGGTCAGCGGCACTGCGATCTGATCATACACAACAATTGTATCGGTTTGGATGCCAAGAGCCGTCAATCTCATATCAATTTCACCACGCCGATGTCGCCCAGCTAAATGAAGCAGAGGGGCCGTTACAGGGGCTTTCGCAAATTCTTCGATCAATTCGGCGGCGTCTTTTGCAACATGCCTTACGTCCCAACCATGACGCCGTGCGGCTTGGGCTGTGCGCTCCCCGACACAGAAAGCAGCACGCGCATCGCCATGCTCTGAAAATTCAACTGCGTGTGCAGAGGTAAAAACAAAGCCCGCATAGCTGGAGGTATCCGGGGTGCGACCCAGCGGTTTGATTTCCAGCAGCGGTGATATGACCACTCGCACTTCAGTCAACAAAGACGAATCGAGACGTGCCACAAATGCTTCGGCGCTTTTCAAAGGCCGTGTCAAAAGAAGAGTTGATCTATCCATCAATAGTCGGAGCATTGTTTGCCATGGGTGTCGGTGTTACCTCCGAGCCAGCGCCCTTGCAATGGAAAGCCGAAATGCATCGCCCTTTGACAATCCTTGGTTTGGAAAGCAGTTGCGACGATACCGCGGCCGCCGTGGTACATGTGGACCCACCGGGAACGGCGCGTGTCCTGTCCTCCATTGTTTCCGGTCAAACAGACTTGCATGCCGCATTTGGCGGCGTCGTGCCCGAGATCGCAGCCCGTGCGCATGCTGAAAAGCTGGATCATTGTGTTGAGCAAGCTTTGGAAGACGCCAAGATATCGCTGGATGAGATTGATCTGATTGCAGTAACAGCGGGACCTGGGCTGATTGGTGGTGTGGTTTCAGGTGTTATGTGTGCAAAAGGTTTGGCCGCTGCAACTAGAAAACCGCTTTATGGTGTTAACCATCTTGCCGGGCACGCTTTGACCCCACGCTTAACTGACAACGTACCCTACCCCTATCTGATGTTACTTGTCTCAGGAGGTCACTGCCAATTTCTCTTGGTTGAAGGGCCAGACACTTTCAAACGTATGGGCGGAACGATAGATGATGCCCCGGGAGAAGCTTTTGACAAAGTTGCCCGATTAATCGGATTGCCCCAACCCGGTGGTCCCGCAATTGAACAAGCAAGTAAGTCCGGCGACCCTTCGCGCTTTGCTTTTCCACGACCTTTGATGGATCGCGACAATTGTGACATGTCATTCTCCGGCTTGAAAACTGCAGTTTTGCGTACACGCGACTCCCTTGTGGCAGACGCGGGTGGCCTGTCCCACCAAGATCAGGCCGACCTTGCTGCCAGTTTTCAGATGGCCGTTGTGGATGTATTAGCCGCTAAAACCGCACAGGCCTTTGCAAATTATCCAGATGCCTCACCTCGCACATTTTGTGTCGCGGGCGGCGTTGCAGCAAATCAATCCATTCGCATTGAGTTAGAGCGTGTTTCGGCAACTTTCGATGCCAGTTTTGTTGCACCACCTTTGGCGCTTTGCACAGATAACGCTGCGATGATTGCCTATACCGCCGCCGAGCAATCTCACTTGCGAGGCCCTGATGACCTGACGCTCTCTGCCCGTCCACGTTGGCCTTTGGACACCTCGCAGCCAGCTATGCTCGGCAGCGGAAAAAAGGGAGCCAAGGCATGAGTATCGCGGTCTTGGGCGCTGGTGCATTTGGTACTGCACTCGCAATTTCGCTGGCAGAAAATGGACCTGTCGTACTTTGGGCCAGAACCCTTAGCGACATGAACATTTCCCGATGCAACACCGCTCGCCTGCCAGATTGCATTTTCCCAGAGGCGTTGTCGCTCACTGATGATATCGCCAAAGCGTGCTTGGCCGATATCCTATTGATCGCCGTTCCGATGCAAAAGTTGCGGCAGTTCCTGATCGATAACGCGTCTCATCTTCAGGGCAAGACTCTTGTCGCCTGCTGCAAAGGGATCGAACTCAGCAGTGGGCTTGGCCCTGTGTCTGTCATGTCGGAAACAGTCCCCACCGCAACCCCGGCAATTCTGACAGGTCCCAGCTTTGCCATTGATATCGCTCGCGGCTTACCAACCGCCCTCACTCTTGCTTGCGAGGACGAGAAGCGCGGGCAGTACCTGCAAAATGCGTTGACCTCTGCAAATCTCAGGCTTTACCGAACAACCGACACAGTTGGAGCAGAGCTTGGCGGCGCGCTCAAGAATGTTGCGGCCATTGCCTGCGGCGCTGCGATGGGTGCCGGGCTTGGTGAGAGTGCCCGCGCGGCGTTGATGACCCGAGGCTATGCCGAAATGCAAAGATTGGCCGGGCATCTAAAGGCTGACCCCAAAACACTGTCAGGTTTGTCTGGTTTTGGCGACTTAACGTTGACCTGTACATCACATCAATCCCGCAACTATGCATTCGGGATATCACTCGGCAAAGGCGCTCTCTTTGACCCTAACGTCACCGTCGAAGGGGCAGCGACCGCTCAAGCTGTGGACGTCCTTGCCACGCGGCTAGACGTAGAAATGCCAATTACCAAAGCTGTTGCCGCACTGATCGACAATCGGCTAGATGTCGAAACCGCAATGCGCCTTTTATTGGCCCGCCCTCTAAAGGAAGAATGATATGTTTGTAACTCTGTTGACCCATGACAAACCCAATGCCTTGGCTGTCCGTCAGGAAAACCGCCCAGCGCATCTGGACTACCTCAAGACGACAGGCGTTGTCGCCCAGGCCGGACCTTTGCTGGATCACGCTGGCGAAATGATAGGATCTTTGATCATATTGGACGTCGAAACCATGGCCGACGCACAAGCCTGGGCAGATGCTGATCCTTACGCTCAGGCTGGCTTGTTTCAGAGCGTCACGTTGACCCATTGGAACAGGGTAATCGGGTAATGCGATATTGGTTGTTTAAATCAGAGCCCAATACCTGGGGATGGGACGATCAGGTTGCCAAAGGCGAGATTGGTGAAGAATGGGATGGCGTGCGAAACTATCAAGCACGCAACTTCATGCGCGAAATGGATAAGGGTGATCTGGGGTTCTTTTATCATTCATTGAAGGAAAAATCGGTAGTTGGAATCGTAGAGGTGATTGCACAAGCACACCCTGACAGTACAACCGATGACCCCCGCTGGGAGTGCGTGGACATCAAAGCAATCAAACCCTTGACCGTACCTGTGTCGCTTGAGCAGATCAAAGAGCGCAAAGAACTCGCCGAAATGGTCTTGGTAAAAAATTCGCGTCTTTCTGTGCAACCGGTAACCGAAACGGAATGGCGCACCATCTGTGATTTAGGCAAAACTACGCTGTAGGCAATTTCGACAAACTGCCCCATAGTTTCTTCGTGTCACAGAGGGGATGAAAAATGGGACTATTAGCAGTAGTTGTCGCAGCTGTTGCAGGCTTTGCCTTTGGCGCGTTTTGGTACATGACCTTGCAGAAACAATGGGTCCAAGCCGCCGGGATAGAAGTGGACAAGAACGGGCGGCCTATCAATAACTCTGCCACGCCGTATATCATGGCCGGAATCGCGATGTTATTGGTTGCAGGCATGATGCGGCACACGTTTTCACTGTCAGGTATTGATACCGCAATGAAAGGTCTGGTGGCAGGGCTTGGCATCGGCCTGTTTTTCATCAGCCCCTGGATCATGATCAATAACGGCTACGGAGGTCGGCCTTTTAAATTGACTGTGATCGATAGCGGCTATGCCACATTTGGATGTGCGATTATGGGTCTTATCTTGACGCTTATGTAGGTAGGCCTGCAAAGAAAAGGGTTCCAGCCCCAAAGCCAGAACCCTTTCTCACCCCGTGTGCTTCCATGACCACCACACACGTATAGAAATCTGTTCTGGCTATTCTAGCCGATAGATAGAGCTTAGGTCAAAACACGCTATCTGCCAAGTATTTGATATTTAGAATGTAACGCAATTTGAAAGCGTCCACAGTTACCTACGGACGCTTCAATGACACTTCAGTTCAGGCTCAGCCGTAAACTGATTCTTTGCCAAACTCTTTGGTCAGCATGTAATAGATCACAGCACGGTATTTGTTACGCTCGGATTTACCATATGTCTCTATCGATTTGTTAATCGCTTCCATCAGATTGGGACCTGCCGGCAAGCCCAATTTCTTGATGAGGAAATTCTTTTCAACTGTTTCTAATTCGCTCTTTTGGCTGCCCGCGACCGTTTGCGCATCCGCGTTATAGATTGATGGTCCACAGCCAATGGTCACTTTGGTCAAAAGGTCCATGTCCGGCGTGATGCCGCATTTGTTCTTCAGATCATCCGCGTACTTCGCGATCCACTCGTCTCGTTTACCCATTAGGGCTTCTCCCTGTCATAACTAAAATTCCGGCCTATTTTGGCCTTGGTAACCAGCCTAGTGACTTAGGCGCACCCTAAAAAGGAAAAAATTTACTGATATTCCCCGTCGGCGAAAAAATTTACCTGCACAAACCCCAACCGGTGTGTTGGAGATGAAAATGATCCGCATGGAGCGTGTTGTAGTCAGGGCTTAATGTTACACGAAACCATTCACATGCACTGTCACGAACATCTCGAAGGAATGCGGCTGTTGTAGCATCGCCATTCCAATCGCGTTTCAAAGAAATTTCCCGCCCATCGTCCAATATGAACCCGCTAACGTCTATTGCGTCTGCAGTGGCATGGGTGCTCATTCTGGTGGTGCTGCCTTTTGGCGTTCTAATGGCCCGGCAACTATAGCTTGAGAAATGTGCAACACGTCCAACGGCAGCGCCAAGATGCGCCTGCGCCGCAGGCTGAATCCCATGGTGTTCCCACATGGCCATGCGTAACGCAGTCTGGCAGCGCGTGTTCACTGGATTTAGGGAGGATTGTCCAACAGCAGAAAGACGTACCTGCGGCTTAATATGACATTGCGCTGATGCCCCAAAATCGGGAAGCGAAGTTATTTGAGCACCGGTTCCAAGAGCCGCAAGGCACGCCTGACGATCATTTAGAGCGCGCGTCAACTTCCATTGCGTCAACGGCGTATATTCATGTGTAACATGCAGCGGTTTGGTTGGGTTCCACGCGTCAGGTAGCGGTGTTTCCGGTCCTGTTAGCGCGACGTATCCAAGGCTGCCAAAGACAGCAAGCAATATGCCCAGATATAAGAATCGCATGAGGTTTGTCATCGCGTTCTAATTATCATTACTCCGGCAACGGAAATTTCCCTGTTGCCGGAGTGATTTCTGTAAAGGAACGAAAAATCGCACCAAAGCCGTCAGATCAGTACCGATAATGTTCCGGCTTGAAGGGACCTTCGGGCTTAACCCCGATATAGGCAGCTTGCTCTGGATCCATCTTAGTCAGTTTCACTCCGATCCGATCCAAATGCAGCCGTGCGACTTTTTCATCCAGATGTTTGGGCAAGATGTAGACGTCGTTGGAATAAGCTTCTGTATTTGTCCACAGTTCCATCTGCGCAAGCACCTGATTGGTGAAAGATGCTGACATTACAAATGACGGGTGACCCGTCGCATTACCAAGATTCAGCAAGCGCCCTTCACTGAGCAAGATCAACCGATTGCCATTCGGCATTTCGATCATATCGACCTGTTCTTTGATGTTGGTCCATTTGTGGTTCTTCAGGCTTGCCACCTGGATTTCGTTGTCAAAATGCCCTATGTTGCCAACAATTGCCATGTCCTTCATCTCGCGCATATGTTCGATGCGGATCACGTCTTTGTTGCCAGTGGTCGTGATAAAGATATCCGCAGTTGCCACCACGTCTTCCAACAACACAACCTCAAAACCGTCCATCGCTGCTTGCAATGCACAGATCGGATCAACTTCCGTCACTTTGACCCGAGCACCCGCACCGGCCAGAGATGCCGCAGAACCTTTGCCCACATCGCCATAGCCCATCACAACTGCAACCTTGCCGGCCATCATTGTATCTGTCGCGCGGCGGATGCCATCCACCAGCGATTCCTTACAGCCATATTTGTTATCAAACTTTGACTTGGTGACTGAATCATTCACGTTGATCGCAGGGAATGGCAATTGACCGTTCTTTTGCAATTCATAAAGACGGTGCACACCAGTGGTTGTTTCCTCGGATACACCTTTGATCTGATCACGCATTTTAGTGAACCAGCCAGGGCTCGCTGCCATACGCTTTTTGATCTGCGCTTTGATTGCTACCTCTTCTTCGGATGCTGGTACCGCGATAACATCTTCTCCTGCTTCGGCACGTGCACCCAGCAAAATATAAAGCGTTGCATCACCACCATCATCCAAAATCAGGTTTGGACCTTCGTCAAACATAAAGGATTTGTCGAGGTAGTCCCAATGCTCTTCGAGAGACTGACCTTTGATCGCAAATACCGGAACACCTGCTTGGGCGATGACCGCCGCAGCGTGGTCTTGGGTAGAAAAGATATTGCACGAAGCCCAGCGCACATCAGCACCCAAAGCAACCAATGTTTCGATTAATACCGCTGTTTGAACTGTCATGTGCAATGACCCAACGATGCGCGACCCTTTCAGAGGCTGCGCTTCGCCATATTCTGCTCGCAATGCCATCAGACCCGGCATTTCGGTTTCCGCGATATCCAGTTCTTTGCGCCCAAAGGCGGCAAGGCTGATGTCTTTTACGATATAGTCATTGGCCATGAGGCACCTCAATCGATGTTGTTTGCAAGGCAGCTAGCAGTTTTGCAGCATTGTCTCAACCAGCTTTGGACTAAGATGCCTTACAGGACGTTTATGTTCCTTCCAGCAGATGCAAATAATTGGTGTCATCATCCTTGTCTTCGTGAAACTAGAGGGTGAAGGTGTCGTAACAACAAGAGGGCGCAATCATATGGCGCAACAACCCAGAGCATGGCAACGGATGCTGTCGGGGCGCAGGCTTGATCTGCTTGATCCGACCCCGGTCGACATAGAAATAGAAGATATCGCGCATGGTTTGGCATTTGTCGCACGGTGGAATGGTCAAACCAATGGTGATTATGCTTATTCGGTTGCGGAGCATTCTTTGTTGGTAGAAACGCTTTTCTCCCGCATAAACGGTGCAGCTCCTAAAAAATGGCACTTAGCCGCGTTGCTGCATGATGCGCCCGAATACGTGATAGGTGACATGATTTCCCCCGTGAAAGCGGCTGTGGGGCCCGGGTATGGTGCGCTTGATGACAGGTTGACCGCAGCCATTCATTTACGGTTCGGCCTGCCTGCGATGATCCCCCTAGCAATTAAGAAACAAATCAAGAAAGCTGACAAAATAAGCGCATGGATGGAGGCCACACAAATCGCTGGATTTTCAGAAACAGAGGCTTCAAAGTTCTTCGGTTCACCTGATCCTGGTTTATTGGCAGGGTTATCCATTGTGCTAAGGCCTCCGGTCGAAACACGAAATGCATTCACCGCACGCCACCACTCTTTGCTGGAGCAAATGACATGATTTCTGTGCGCCCCGCGATCAAACTTGATCTGCCTGACATGGCACAATTGCTAAATGCGATCATCAATGAAGGTGGCACGACTGCGCTTGCCCGCCCGGTAACAGGTGATGATTTAGCAGAATGGATGACCTTTGCGCCGGACCGAAATGCTTGGCATGTGGCCTTAAACAAGGATGAACGGGTTGTGGGGTTTCAGTGGATCGAACCTGAAAAGAACCATCCTCCCGAAGTTGCGAGCATCGCCACCTTTGTCGAGATCGGTCAAACTGGGTTGGGTATTGGATCTGCATTATTCAAAGCAACACAAGCCGCTGCCAAGAGCCTTGGTTACGTCTGGATCAACGCCAATATCCGCGCGGATAACGAAGGTGGTTTGATCTACTATCAAAGCCGGGGGTTTCAAGACTACGGTATGATTGAAGGCCACGAAATGGCAAATGGTCAGATTGTCGATAAACGACTAAAGCGATTTGACCTTTGAATCAGAAGAAACCAACAGCACATTTGTTTGGGATTGGTGGCATTCTTCGAGACAGGTTTGAGGCGGCGGCCTATCGGTGAAAAAGGTATCAATCTGCGCTAATGATGCAATCTTGGCTGGTGCTTTGCGATCAAACTTTGAGGCATCAGCCACTAAGAAAACCTTTGCACTGCGGCGTATAATGGTCCGACTGACACCAACCTCCTGAAAATCGAAATCCAAGATATCTCCACCTTCATGAAGTGCTGAGCAACCAATCACTGCAAAGTCGAACTGGAATTGGTTGATGGTGTCTCTTGCCAATTCTCCGATCAATCCGCCATCTGTTCGGCGCAGATTTCCACCGGTCACAACCACTTCGATGTTGGTATTTGCCGAAAGGATGATCGCGATGTTGATGTTGTTGGTCACAACCAACAATCCTTCATGACGAAGAAGTTCAGCCGCGACCGCTTCGGTTGTGGTGCCGATATTTAGAAAGACAGAGCAATCATTGGGGATTTGTGCCGCACATTCACGGGCAATATCCACTTTCGCTGCTTGGTTCAGGTTGCGCCGTTCACTATATCCAATATTCACCGTGGTAGACGGTAATACTGCACCGCCATGCACACGTTCCAATTGCCCTGCTTCGGCAAGCTCTGTCAGGTCGCGGCGAACGGTCTGTGGGGTGACCCCAAAGTGATCAACCAACCCATCAACAGTGACCTTTCCTTCTCGACGGGCGATACTGATGATTTCAGGTTTGCGAAGAGTCTGGACCATTTTGTTCCTGTTTTCTGTGATTTCGGCACTCTGGCACAAGCCAATACCCGAAAGGATGTTCATTCGTGTTCGCTTTAGATCCCTTTTCAAGCGATTCGGTTTGGTTTTGAGATTTTTGCGGGAATACACAGGAAAATTGTGCTCCTATCAAGACAAATGCTCGAAAACGCGCATTAACGAACATTTTTTTCTTCCATTTGCGCTCGAATTTGGTCACCAATTGCTAGGCACTACTTTGCGCAGTTGGGGAACACATGAACCACGAATACGATTTGCTAGTCATCGGCGGGGGCATCAATGGATGCGGCATCGCACGGGACGCGGCCGGGCGCGGCCTGTCGGTTGCTCTTGCTGAAATGAACGATGTTGGGTCCGCGACCTCAGCGTCGTCGACCAAATTGTTTCACGGCGGCTTGCGTTATCTTGAATATCTTGAGGTCCGGCTTGTACGCGAAGCCCTGATAGAAAGGGAAACCCTTCTCAAGGCGATGCCTCATATCGCTTGGCCTATGCGGTTTGTCCTGCCCTATCACGCCAGCATGCGCTTCGATATGTCCACGCCGGTCTCTAAGATACTTAGCTTTGTGATGCCATGGATGAAGGGGCGACGTCCTGCATGGCTCGTTCGGTTGGGCCTGTTCTTGTATGATAACCTAGGTGGTCGCGAAGTTCTGCCAGGGACCAGTAACATTAATCTGCGTACTGCACCCGAAGGCAAACCGCTTAATCCAATGTTTGAAAAAGCCTTCGAATACTCTGACTGCTGGGTCGAGGATTCACGGCTTGTTGTCCTGAATGCACGGGATGCGGAAGCCCGGGGCGCCAAGATCATGACCCGTGAAAAGGTCGTTGCCGCCAATGTCGTGGAAGGAGGTTGGCATGTTGATCTACAGAATTCCCAGACCGGCAAAAAACACAATGTCCGCGCCAAGATGATCGTGAATGCCGCTGGCCCTTGGGTAGGCGATGTTTTGAGTGGAACGATCAAAAGCAATCAGAAAGACGGTGTACGATTGGTGCGGGGCAGCCACATCGTAACAAAGCGGTTATTTGACCATGACAAGTGCTACTTTTTTCAGGGCACTGACGGACGGATCATCTTTGCTATTCCCTATGAAACGGATTTCACGCTGATCGGGACAACAGACAGTGATCATCCAAACCCTGACGTCAAACCGGAATGTACACCAGAAGAGCAAACTTATCTGTTGAATTTCATCAACCAATACCTCGCAAATCCGATCAGTCAGGATAACATCGTCTGGACTTACTCCGGGGTCCGCCCGCTTTATGATGATGGTGCAAGCACAGCAAGCGCAGCGACCCGCGACTATGTTCTAAAACTGGACAAGAGCCGAGGTGCGTCAGCGCTGAACATATTTGGAGGTAAGATAACAACATATCGTTGCCTGGCAGAAAGCGCTTTGGAGCATATAACAGATGTCTTACCTAATGTAGGTAAACCTTGGACAGCTGGCGTTCCTATGCCCGGCGGTGACTTTCCCGTAAGTGGCGTTGAGGATCTGATATCAGCGCTCCGTGCTGCCCATCCTTTCCTGACAGATCGTTGGGCAAAACGGTTGATCCGCGCCTATGGAACCGACGCTGCAGGTATTCTTAGTGGTGCAACTGCCCAAGACGATTTAGGCAAGGATTTTGGCGCGACATTGACAGAACGGGAGGTCGAATGGCTGATATCAAAGGAATATGCGCGCAAGGCTGATGACATCGTCTGGCGGCGTAGCAAACTTGGCCTGCGGATGACAAAATCAGAAATCGATGCATTGGACAAATGGATGGAAGACCGTTTCCAAAACAAACCGATGGACACCTCTGAGGGAGCGACCAATCCGCACAGCAAAAGTTAAGCTCGAAAAGTAGAAGTGTTCCGACTACCCTTTCGAAAAGGGACATACCTAAGAGACCTTTTGCGTCAGCAACAGAGATGGGGCTGAACCGCGACCCAACCCGCAACAAACGAAATGAAGTGATATCCCCTATGACCTATGTTCTCGCAATTGATCAGGGCACAACCTCAAGCCGCGCAATCCTGTTTGATGCTGCGCTCAACCCAGTTGCATCCGCGCAAGAGGAATTCCCGCAACATTTCCCGCAATCAGGCTGGGTAGAGCATGATCCCGACGATCTTTGGACCACAACCGCAAGCACATGCCGCGCAGCGATTGACCGTGCCGGCTTGAACGCGTCGGAAATTGTTTCGATCGGGATCACAAACCAGCGGGAAACCACTGTAGTTTGGAACAAGGCAACGGGGAAACCGATTTATAATGCGATTGTCTGGCAAGATCGTCGTACAGCCGACTATTGCAAAACACTGCGCGATCAGGGCCATAGCGATTTGTTTTCTGATCGGACCGGGCTGTTGATCGACCCATATTTCTCGGCAACCAAGCTCAAGTGGGTATTGGATCACGTTGACGGCGCCCGCGAAATGGCGAAGCGGGGCGAGTTGTTGTTTGGTACAGTTGATACCTTTCTGATTTGGAAGTTGACCGGTGGTAAAGAACACGTCACCGACGCAACCAACGCCGCGCGCACGATGCTCTATGACATTCGCAAAGGGCGTTGGAGCCAGACGATCTGTGACCTCTTCGAAATCCCGATGAACATGTTGCCTGTCGTCAAAAATAGTGCCGATGACTTTGGTCAATGTGAGGTGGGTCTTTTTGGACGTGCTATCCCGATTTGTGGCGTTGCGGGCGATCAACAGGCGGCTACGATTGGGCAGGCTTGCTTTGAGCCCGGTATGTTAAAGTCGACTTATGGGACGGGTTGTTTTGCGCTTTTGAACACTGGGAATACGCCGGTCAAATCAAACAACCGCCTGCTGACAACCATCGCTTACCAGCTGGACGGCAAACCCACTTATGCGCTCGAAGGATCGATCTTTGTCGCGGGTGCTGTTGTGCAGTGGTTGCGTGACGGGCTCAAGATCATCCGGGATGCCACTGAGACGCAAGCATTGGCTGAAGACGCGGACAAGACCCAATCAGTCGTGTTAGTACCTGCTTTCACCGGTCTAGGCGCCCCCTATTGGAACCCGGAATGTCGGGGTGCGATCTTTGGGTTAACCCGCAATTCCGGGCCCAATGAAATGGCTAAGGCCGCATTAGAAAGCGTGGGATATCAAACACGCGATTTGCTAGAGGCCATGCAATCAGATTGGATTTCCAAAGGGGCCGCACCAGTTCTGCGGGTTGATGGAGGCATGAGCGCATCCAATTGGGCGATGCAATTTCTAGCGGATATTATCGATGCACCTGTGGATCGGCCAAAAGTGCTTGAGACAACAGCGCTTGGCGTTGCCTGGCTGGCGGGAATGAAGGTCGGCGTGCTGCCAAATCAAGCGGAATTTGCTAAAACCTGGGCGCTTGATCGGCAATTTAGTCCCGAGATGGCGTCTGACACACGCGCAACGAAGTATGCCGATTGGCGACGTGCTGTGGAAAGCACATTGGCATATTAGCGTTTTTGCAGGTTCCGGCGCTAAAGTCGGTGAATACGTCAGAACCCTGCACGAAACGCAAAGAAATCTGTCAGAAGTTCCAGGGCAGTTTTTAGCGCGGGGATCGCTTTGCCAAAATACGTTGCAGCGTGCGCCTGTGCATGCTCAGACGTCGTGCTGTTTCTGAAACATTGCGATCACAAAGCTCATAAACACGCTGGATATGTTCCCACCGCACACGGTCCGCGCTCATTGGATTTTCCGGTGGTTCTGGCAAAATATCATCATTGGCAAGAAGCGCCTTTGTGATGTCATTGGCATCTGCTGGTTTGGACAGGTAATCTGTTGCACCGATTTTAACAGCAGCAACCGCGGTTGCGATGGCACCATATCCAGTAAGCACCACGACCCTTGCGTCTTCGCGACGCTCCCGCAGCACCTCAACCACATCAAGACCATTGCCATCCTCAAGACGCAGGTCAATCACAGCATAAGCCGGAGGTCTTGCTGTTGCTATCGCCCGTCCGCCAGCCACACTGCCCGCTGTCTCAACCTCAAATCCACGTTTCTCCATGGCTTTAGCAAGCCGCCGCAAGAACGGTTCATCATCATCAACCAGCAACAATGATTTGTCGGGGCCAATCGCATCGCTATCTAGGGTCACGTTTTCGCCCTCTTCCAAACTTCGCGCCTTGTTATCAATATGCGTCTTTTGCTGATTTGGTCAAATCACTCAGACCGCATCAACAAAACAAGCCAATTGTTCAGCCATCTGTGTCGGTGGGATATCGCGCCGGAAATACTCAACAAAACCAATTTCTGGCATCACCAGATAGCTGAAGGTTGAATGATCCACCAAGTATTCACCGTCTACTTCATCATGAGCCCGATAGTAGGTGCGGTACGCCATGCTCGCCGCTTTTACCTGTGCAGCTGATCCAGTCAGCCCAACCATACGTGGATGCATCGCTTCTGCATATTCCCCCACGACCTGAGGTGTATCACGTTCTGGATCGATAGAGATAAAGACGGGCTTTACCAGCTTACCAGCCTCTTCGAGGACCTCGATTGCAGATGCGTTTCGATCAACATCCATCGGGCAAACATCAGGACAATAGGTGTACCCAAAATAGATCAATGTCGGTTCTGTGATGACATCAATGTCAGTCACGGTTTCGCCTTGGCCATTTATCAACTCAAAAGGCCCCCCCATATCACCGGCAACGGTCGAGCTTCTGCATTGTGCAAATTGGTCGCCGCCTCCGCCCAGCTGAGTCATCATGACCAAACCTATCAGAAAAACTCCAGCAACAGCCGCAGCTGCAATTGCTATCATACGTGTCATGTCGGCCTCCTGCGCCAAATGGCGCTCTTGATCAGGGTTAAGCGCAGATTTACGATATAGGGACGCAGGCACAACTGCGAATAAACAAAAGGTGCGCAGATGACGCAGGCAACCATCCGCCCGTTAACCGGACGCACACGCGCAAATTGGATTCGTCTGCGTACAATGATCGTTCTACGGTGGGTTGCGATCATCGGCCAGATCATCGCGGTGACTGTGGCAGTTGTCGCCTTCGACATTCAGATTAGCCCGGGCCTGTTTTATCTGGCGATAGGATCTTCTGTGATCGCCAACTTGATGGCGACCTTCCTATACCCCAAGAACAAGCGCTTAACAGAGTATGAGAACCTTTGGATGATCATGTTTGATCTGCTTCAAATCGGGTTCCTGCTCTATTTAACTGGCGGTCTGAATAACCCATTTGCTTTACTCCTGCTTGGCCCCGTGACAATTTCCGCAACAGCACTCAGCTTGCGCTCAACGGTTGTGTTGGGATCGATGGCTATTGTACTGGTTTCAATCCTGGCAATCTATCATTTACCGCTGACCGTGGCAGACGGAGATATTCTTGCGATTCCTGATTTGTTTGTCTTTGGACAATGGACCGCGCTGGTAATTGCGATTGTTTTTACCAGCGCATATTCGCGTCGGGTAGCAACAGAAGTGCACTCGATGGGTGATGCGCTTGCCGCAACGCAACTCGCTCTTTCACGTGAACAAAAACTGACTGATTTGGGCGGCGTCGTGGCTGCCGCAGCACATGAGTTGGGTACACCCTTGGCAACAATCAAGTTAACCAGTGTAGAGCTTTTGAATGATCTGAAAGAGACCCCTGAACTGGCCGAAGATGCCGCCCTGATCAGAGATCAAGCAGACCGTTGCCGGGACATTCTGCGCAACATGGGCAGGGCGGGCAAAGACGATCTGCACCTGCGTATTTCTCCTCTTGAAGCGTTGGTCGAGGAATCTGCCGAGCCACATATGGATCGAGGCAAATCAGTTGTTTTGACGCAAACTGGTGTTGGCTTGGAGCGCAAAAACCAACCCATCTTGCTCCGAAAACCCGAAATCATCCACGGTCTTAGAAATTTGATCCAAAACGCCGTGGACTTCGCCGAAAGCACTGCTTGGGTCGAATTTGGCTGGTCAGACAAAGAAATCTCCATTCGAATTTTGGACGATGGTCCGGGATTTTCGATGAACATTCTGGGACGAATCGGAGACCCTTTCATGCGTGAACGATCACGCTCTACTTATGCGCAACCCCGACCGGAATATGAGGGTATGGGTTTGGGTCTTTTCATCGCAAAAACTTTGCTCGAAAGGTCTGGAGCACGGCTGCGGTTTGCCAACGGTCCGGAGGATCAGGCCAATGGCAAAGGATCAGGTGCTATCGCTGAGGTTATCTGGCAAAGAGAGGCCCTTGAATCAGAGGAACACAACGACAGAATGCCGATGGGTCAGAACGAACAGTTTACAGCTTAGGTTCAAGTCTTCTTAAATTCTCGACATCATTAAGAACCAATTAACCAATTTACTCAATGATATCCTTCCATTAGCGCCGGAGGAATCGCCTTGTGATGATGCTGTCAGAACTTGTTGTCGTGTTGTGCATGTCATTAACAACAGCATTGTTGGCCACGTTTTATTTTCGACGAACCACTGATCGGGGTCTTATCACTGATTCCGCTGTCGATGATCCAATTGCACTGTTGTTTGAAGATGACGTGTTGCACCATGCTACAAACCGCGCCCTGAATACCTTTGCCCTTTATCCCGGCGTTCACGGATGGCAAGATTTGCGATCAGCATTGTTGCAGCGGTTCCCAGAATTTCCCGAAACTCTATCGCCTGCAAGTATCGGAAATATGGTAATTTTGCCCGATGATAACGATGATCCCGCTGTCCTCGAGGTAAATTGGCGCGACGGATTGTGCTGGGTTCAGATTTCCGAAACATCACACAATCCCGCACATAGTCCAATTAATAGATCCCAATCCATTTGTTGTGAAACTATGGGTAGCCCGGCTTGGGAATGTGATGCCGACGGCAAAATTATTTGGTACAATGCGGCCTATGCTAAACTGTTGGCAAAATTCGGTGAGACTGATGATCATCAGCTGTTTCCAGAGACAGAACCGGATGGGATAAAAAGGGTAAAGTTAGTCTCCCCCAAAGATGGGGTCGAGTGGTTTGAAGTGTCGACGTATATATCAGGCACCAGAACGATGTATCATGCCGCACAGATAACCCCGCTTGTCGATTCCGAAGAAGCCCAGCGCTCCTTTGTCCAGACTTTGGCGAAATCATTTGCTGATTTGCCCATTGGGTTGGCCATTTTCAACAGAGCTGGACAGTTAGGTATGTTCAACCCGGCCCTGGTTGATTTGACTGGATTACAACCGAAATTTTTGGCCACGCAACCGACGATGTTGTCTTTCTTTGACCAGTTGCGTGAGAACCGGCGAATGCCGGAACCGAAAAACTATAACTCGTGGCGTCAGGAGATAGGAGCCGTTATTTCAGCCGCTTCCGGCGGGCTTTATCAAGAAACTTGGGTGCTAGAAGATGGCCGTACCTATGCCGTTCAAGGTCGTCCTCATCCCGATGGAGCAACAGCGTTTCTCATCGAAGACATAAGCTCTGAGGTGACCCTCACGCGAAATTTCCGCAACGAAGTTCAGCAATATGAAGCTATTTTGGACAATATCGAAGATCCGCTTGTTGTCTTTTCTTCAGCAGGAATCCTGACCTTCTGTAACGCAGCATATCGCGAGGTGTGGGAGCAAAACCCAGAAGCTGCATTTGCCGATGTGACAATCTCAGACGCCATTGATTTATGGCGGACAAAAACTGTTGATGGCGTGAATTGGGCCAGTGTTTCCGAATATGTCCAGACATTGAGCAATCGTAAGGAAATGACCTTAGAACTAATCATAACTGGCGAAGGACCTGTACAATGTGATCTTACCCCAATCGCAATGGATGCCACTTTGTTTCGGTTTCGCATGAGCAGGCTGAATGAACCCGTGTCCAATTCGTTGCTCTCGCAGAAAATCGCATGAGGTAAATCCGCGAAACCACGGGCAAGCACGCTTTCGACTTGCAACGGTCAACAGCCGTTGTCACCATATGGCATGTCTGTTGAACACCGCGCTTTTTCCTTTCCAACGCCTGATGCGACCGCACGTCATGCATCGACGCTGGCGACGACGCTAGAGCCCGGCGATGTTGTATTACTGCAAGGTGACGTGGGCGCGGGAAAGTCCCATTTTGCGCGCGCGCTTATCCAATCTCTCTTGCCGGTTCCGGAGGATGTCCCTTCTCCGACCTTTACGCTTGTTCAAACCTATGAATTGGACAAGGGGGACCTTTGGCACGCTGATCTTTACCGCCTCACATCAACAAATGAGATCGAAGAGCTGGGCCTAACGGAGGCTTTTGAAACCGATATCTGTCTTATCGAATGGCCCGAACGGCTGGGTTTGTTGACCCCTGCAAATGCACTAACCCTTCGTTTAGAAGCAACATCCGTGCCGGATGAGCGCAAAGTCATTGCACATTGGTCTGATCCGAAATGGACGAAAAAGCTTCGTGATTGGCAATCATGAACAACCCCGATGTTCACATCAAAGAGTTTCTTTCGCAAACCGGTTGGAACAATGCCAACAGACAAAGGATCGCGGGGGACGCCTCGGCCAGAACCTATGATCGATTGACTGCAAGCAATGGTGAAACCTGTATCCTGATGGATGCCCCGCTTGAAAAAGGCGAGGATGTCCGCCCCTTTATAACAATCGCGGATCATTTGCGGCTGCATGGCCTCCGGACGCCAGAGATTTATCATCAGGACATCAACAACGGATTCCTCCTTATCGAAGATTTCGGAGATCAGCTTTTTGCAAAACTAATGACAAAAAATCCTTCTCAAGTCACAGACCTGTATCGCGGCGCAATGGATGTGTTGATCAACTTGCGAAACGTCCCTCCACTGGATCTTCCTTACGCTGATTCAAATTGGTTGGTCGATATGATCGATCCGCTTTTTGAATGGTATGCGCCCGAGGTCACCCCTGACCAGAAGGCCGACTTCTTAACAATTTTCAGACCTTTTGCAGAGCAAGTCAGCCAGACAAAAAAGATCATCATGCTGCGGGATTATCATGTTGAAAATCTGCTTTTGCTTTCGCAGGAATTCGGGATCAGCAGTATAGGAATTTTAGATTTCCAAGACGCTATGTTGGCTCATCCGGCCTATGATCTTGTCTCAATCCTTCAGGATGCTCGGCGGGATGTCAGCGAAGGTTCCCAGACCGAAGCAATGGCATATTACCTCGCCCAGACCAATACAGCTAAGGAACCGTTTCAAACTGACTATGCCATTTTGGGCCTTCAACGCAATCTGCGCATTTTGGGGATATTTGCTCGGTTGTGTCAGCGCGATAAAAAAACCCATTACGTTGAGTTGATCCCCCGCGTCTGGGACCATGTTATGCGAAACTTACAACATCCAACATTAGCACCGCTCAAGAAAAGTCTGTTACATATTCTTCCTGAGCCCTCCCCGGCGTTTCTGGAGCACATGAAATCTCGATGTCTGCACCCTCATTCCCGGCCCTGATGTTTGCTGCCGGGTTCGGCACTCGTATGAAGAAGTTGACCCAAGATCGACCCAAGCCCTTGATTGAGGTGGCTGGAAGACCGCTAATCGATCACGCGCTTGATCTGGCGCAGCAAGAGTCATGCGACCCAATCGTCGCGAATTTGCATTACAAGGCGGACATGCTTTCAGCACATTTATCCGCCAAAGATGTAAGGACAGTCATCGAGGCGCCGCACATCTTGGAAACCGGTGGTGGATTGCGTAATGCGCTTTCTATCTTAGGGAACCACCCAGTAGTAACCTTAAACACAGATGCGGTCTGGGCCGGGCCCAATCCTGTTGCCCTTTTGCGGAATTTTTGGAACCCCGACAAAATGGATGCTTTGCTCATCTGTATCCCACGTGAAAACGCTATTGGGTACCAGAGATCAGGTGACTTCCTGTTGTCAGAAACTGGCAAGATAAAACGGGGGCCGGGTTTGGTTTATGGTGGCGTTCAGATCATAAAAACTGAAGAGTTGTCAGACATCACCGAAACTGCATTTTCACTAAATCTGCTCTGGGACAGGATGCTCAGATCTGATCGGCTTTATGGGCTGTGTTATCCGGGAAAATGGTGTGATGTGGGTCATCCCGAAGGGATTAAAATGGCTGAAAAGATGTTAGAAAACGATCATGTTTGAACACGGAAAACCGTCGCGGGTTTTTGGTATAGCGCCCGGTGTCGATTTCCCAGCGGCTTTGATTTCCGGTCTACGTTCGCGGATTGAAGGCCAACCTCCGCATAAAATGGCGCAGATCGACCTGATCGTGAACACACGTCGTATGGCACGGCGGTTGCGTAGCCTGTTTGACACGGGACCTGCAGGATTTTTGCCCCGCATTCGCCTACTGACCGACCTCGATACGCTGGTTCCCTCCATTGCACTTCCGCCTGCTACAGCGTCGTTGCGACGCCGGTTGGAATTGGTTCAACTGGTTTCCAGTTTGCTCGACACCGATAAATCAATTGCCCCCCGCGCGTCTCTTTATGCGCTATCAGATAGTCTTGCGACATTGATTGATGAGATGCAGGGCGAGGGGGTGACGGCAGAGGATATCGCGCATTTGGATGTTTCGGATCAGTCAGGGCATTGGGAACGGGCCAAGCAATTTCTTGCCATTGCAGATCGTTATCTGGACGGGATGAACAGCGCCCCCGATGTAGAGGCCCGACAGAGAAAGTTAGTCAAAGCCATTTCGGAACATTGGCAGAATAGCCCGCCTGAAAACCCCGTGATAGTTGCAGGCTCAACCGGGTCGCGAGGAACAACATCGATGCTGATGGAGGCGGTCGCAAAGCTGCCGCAAGGCGCATTGGTTCTGCCGGGATTCGACTTTGCGATGCCTGTCGAAATGTGGGGTTCATTGACGGGCGATACGCCACCAGAAGACCATCCCCAATTCCGTTTTTTCGATCTGTTGCAACAGCTTGGTCTCTCTCGCAAGGATGTGGGTGAGTGGGCCGATGTCCCTGCTCCTTCACCCGAGCGCAATGCGCTGATTTCCCTATCACTGCGCCCTGCCCCAATCACAGATACATGGATGAGCGAAGGTCCGAAACTCACCCATCTGGAGAAAGCCACCAAAGATCTCACCTTGATCGAGGCCCCAACGCCACGCATTGAAGCATTGGCAATTGCATTAAGGCTTCGCAAGGCCGTGGAAGAGGGCAAAACTGCCGCATTGATCACACCAGACCGTATGTTGACCCGGCAGGTGACATCCGCCTTGGATCGCTGGAACATCCTGCCTGACGACAGTGCGGGCACACCTTTGCAACTTTCCCCGCCGGGGCGATTCTTGCGGCATATTGCTGGTCTGTATGGCCGGAAATTAGATACCGAAGCATTGCTCACCTTACTCAAGCACCCTCTGACACATAGCGGAGCCGGTCGTAATGAACATCAACTGAACACAGCAAGGTTGGAAATGCAGATCAGGCGCGATGGGCTGCCTTATCCTGACCCTGACGGATTGACCCGCATTGGAAATAAAGTGGCTTTGTCGCTGGAAGCGCCTGACAAATTTCTGGCGTGGGTGTCTTGGGTCACAGAGGTTTTTTGTGGTCACTATCCACAATCAAATCATCCATTGGAAAATTGGGTCGACCTTCATCAAGCGCTTGCAGAGAAAGTTGCGACAGGATCCACCAATGATGATCAACATGAACTTTGGAAAAAGAAAGCCGGTCAAAAAGCCCGGGGAGTTATGCAAGGATTGGCCGAGCATGCCGAGTTTGGCGGGGTTATGAATGCCTCGGACTATGCAGACCTTATGGCTGCATTGTTGAGCGGCGAAGAAGTGCGCGACCGAGATGCGCCCCATCCTTTGGTCATGATTTGGGGCACGCTTGAAGCACGGGTTCATGGTGCAGATCTAGTGATCATGGCAGGGTTGAACGATGGCACATGGCCCGAAGCGCCGGCACCTGATCCCTGGTTAAATCGGCAAATGCGATTGCGCGTTGGGCTGTTATTGCCAGAGCGTCGTATCGGGCTTTCGGCGCATGATTATCAACAAGCGATCGCAGCACCCGAAGTCTGTTTAACCCGTGCAATTCGATCTGATGAGGCTGAAACCATCCCTTCTCGTTGGTTGAATCGGTTAGAAAACCTGCTGCTTGGCTTACCAGATCAAAAAGGTGCATCCGCATGGGAAGGTATGCGCGCACGCGGCGCTGAATGGATTGCCCAATCTCACGCGCTTGAGGCCTTTGAGAGAACCGAACCGGCGATCCGTCCATCCCCTCGTCCACCTGTCACGGCTCGCCCCCGATCCTTGTCAGTTACAGAAATACAACGTCTGATCCGAGACCCCTATGCGATCTATGCCAAACACACCCTTCGGCTGAGGCCGGTAAATCCTTTGGTCCAAAGCCCAGACGCACGGGAACGTGGTGTCGTCATGCACACAATTATGGAACGGTTTATTCGTTCTGTTCTGGACGATCCTCAACATCTGAGCAAAGCGAATCTGTTGCAGGTCGCAGACCGCGTTTTGCACGAACAAGCACCGTGGCCGGTTGCCCGGCTGATTTGGTTAACACGGATAGAGCGGGTCGCAGATTGGTTCATCGCACAAGAAATAAAACGGCAAAGCTATGCGACGCCAAAATTGCTTGAGAAAACAGCAATGGGGAAACATGTTTTTGAAGACTTAGGTTTCACGCTTAGTGGAACGGCGGATCGAGTTGATCAAACAGATGCTGGAACGGCAATTCTCTATGATTACAAGACCGGAACACCGCCCAGCGCCGACAAGCAGAAACACTTTGACAAGCAATTGCTTTTGGAAGCTGCAATGATTGAAGAAGGTGGCTTTAAGAACATTGGTCCCACTTCTGTGGATCAGGCCATTTTCATTGGATTAGGGCCGAAACCAGAAGAGAAATCTGCACCGTTAGACACCGAACCGCCAAAAGTGGTTCTAGCCGGTTTACGCAGTCTCATTGCATCCTATCTAACAAAAGACCAAGGGTTTACAGCCCGTCGCATGATGGAAAAGGATGGCTTTGCCGGAGATTATGACCAACTTGCCCGATATGGTGAATGGGATGGCACAACGCCCGTGACGCCAGAGGATTTGGTATGATTTTCGATGATGCAACCCGCGCTCAGATTGATGCTGCGCGCCCGGATGCTTCGACATGGTTGGGTGCGAATGCGGGATCTGGCAAGACACGCGTTTTGACTGACCGGGTTGCTCGGTTGCTACTCGATGGGGTGAAGCCGCAGCACATTCTATGCTTAACCTACACCAAAGCAGCCGCGTCAGAGATGCAAAACCGTTTATTCAGACGGCTTGGCGCATGGGCGATGTTGCAAGACGACGCTTTGCGACAAGAAATGGTCCAGCTAGGGGTTGAAGGAGCCCTTGACGGGGATCGATTGCGCAAAGCGCGGACATTATTTGCCCTTGCGACGGAAACCCCGGGCGGGCTTAAGATTCAGACCATCCACTCCTTTTGTGCATCTCTATTACGGCGCTTTCCTCTTGAAGCCGGAGTCAGCCCGCAATTCACAGAGATTGAAGATCGTGCTGCCGACCTGCTTCGGGATGAGATTCTTGATCAGATGGCACAGGGAAAAGAAAGTGCGTTGATCACCGCCGTTGCACAGTTCTATGGCAGTGGGGATTTCGGCAAGCTAACAAAAGCAGTTGTTGGGTTGAGAGACGCGTTTACAGACATCGTAACACGGGATGAATTGCTTGCGTTGTTTGGGCAACCCGCCAATCTGGACGCAAGACAAGTTGAAAAATCAGTCTTCCTAGGCAGCGAACAGGCGTTGTTTGATGAACTGGTGCCAGCGATGATGGCGGGATCAACAAATGACATCAAAATCGGCAAGGTTATTGGTGATATCAAAGCTCTAAATTTGGCTGGCTTACCCACGTTAGAGAACGTATTTTTGACGAAAGGCAAGGCAAAGCCTCCCTTCACTGCAAAGATTGGCAGTGTCCCAACCAAAAAAACACAAAAATCTATTGGGCATCTTATGCCCGAATTGGAAGCGTTGATGCAGCGAGTGGAGGAGGCTCGAGATCAACGATTGGCATTGCTGGCTGCTGAAAAGGCTTTGGCGTTGCATCAATTTGCTAACGCATTTCTTGATCGATATGAAGTGGCTAAGCAATTGCGCGGGTGGTTAGACTTTGATGATCTGATCCTTAAGGCGCGTGCTTTGTTGCATGACAAGGCGGTCGCAGCATGGGTCTTGTACCGGATTGACGGCGGCATTGATCATATCCTTGTTGATGAAGCACAGGACACTTCACCGCGGCAATGGGACGTCATCGAAAAGTTGGCGGATGAATTTCACAGCGGCGCAGGCGCGCGGACTGATGTTGCAAGAACCCTTTTTGTTGTTGGGGACAAAAAACAATCGATCTATTCCTTTCAAGGGGCAGATCCTCGGGAATTTGACCAAAAGGCATCTTTGTTCGAAGAGAAAATCCTGGGCGCCGGGCAACCCTTTCAACGCCGCAGCCTTGATTATTCATTTCGATCTTCCAACGCGATATTGCGTCTTGTAGACACTGTTTTCGACCCGCGCAGACGTCCTGACTTTGACAAACAGTCACAGCATATTGCCTTTAAGTCTGACCTACCGGGTCGTGTAGACTTGTGGCCTTTGGTGGAAACAGAAAAAGAGAATGACAAACCAGATTGGACCGATCCACTGGATAGGTTATCCGCGCAAGACGGTGCCGTTGTACTTGCGGATCAAATCGCAACTCAGATCAGCAGAATGGTAAACCCTTACGATCCCACCTTTATCCCCGATGACGGTGCGACCCGCGGTACATTTATCAAACGACCGGTTAGACCCGGCGACTTCCTAATTTTGGTGCAACGCCGCTCCGCCTTGTTTTCGGAAATCATCCGCGCCTGTAAGGTAAAAAAACTTCCCATCGCAGGCGCAGATAGGCTGAAGGTCGGAGCGGAACTTGCCGTAAAAGACATTCAGGCTTTGCTGTCTTTCCTTGCCACCCCTGATGATAGTCTGTCTCTTGCGACTGCACTTAAATCACCGATTTTTGCATGGTCCGAACAGGAATTGTTTGATTTGGCCCATCGTCGAGACAGCCCGATTTTGTGGGAAGCACTGCGCAACAAACAAGACACGCATGCTCAGACACTGGACATACTCCACGATATGCGCGGGCAGGTTGATTTTCTGCGCCCCTATGACCTCATTGAGAGGGTGCTGACACGTCACGGTGGACGCAAGGCGTTATTGGCTCGGCTGGGGCTGGAAGCTGAGGACGGAATTAACGCCATGCTAACCCAAGCGCTGGCGTATGAGCGAAATGATGTACCTAGTCTGACTGGTTTCATCGAATGGATGCAAACTGACGATCTTGAAATCAAGCGCCAGATTGATAGCGCGTCAAACCAAATCCGGGTCATGACTGTCCATGGATCCAAAGGGCTCGAAGCGCCGATCGTGATCCTGCCGGATAGCGGCAAACGCGACATTCGATTAACCGATGAAATCATCAAGCAAAATGGCGTCCCGATCTGGAAACCATCTCAGGAAGACGCCCCAGAACCGATACGTGAAACAACACAAGCAATCAAAGACGCCGAACAGGCGGAACGTATGCGGTTGTTTTATGTCGCGATGACACGGGCTGAAAAATGGTTGATTATTGCTGCACAAGGCAACTTACCGGCCAATGAAACCGCTTGGTATCAGATCACCGAAGAAGCGATGAAACATATTAATGCAACCGAAGTTGATGATACCGGGATTTTGCGGTTTCAAGAAGGCGATTGGGATGGGTTAGAATCGCTGCTGGTCTCGGAGAAGATGACGCAAACATCCAAGTTAGACCCAGTTTTTGAACAAGACGTACCAACCTATAGCCACCCTCAAGATGTGCTTTCTCCGTCAGACTTAGGTGGCGCAAAAGCGCTACCCAACGAAGAAGGTAAAGACAGCGATGCGGCGATGGCTTATGGGACGCTTGTTCATACATTGCTGGAAAAGCTCCCCTTTTTGGAATCCTCGTCCTTTGACGCACAAGCAAAAGAACTCACACAAGATGTAGATCCTGAAATCGCACAACAAGCGATTGATGAGGCAGGCAAAATCGTATCATCGCCAGCGCTTGCGACGCTGTTTTCCGTCGAAACTCTGTCGGAAGTCCCCATTACCGCCGATGTTCGCGGTCGCCGGCTTCATGGTATCATCGACAAACTGATTATCTCTCCTGACCACGTTCTATTGGTGGATTATAAAACCAATCGTGCAATTCCCACTACAGCACAGGCCTGCCCCGAGGGTATCTTGCGGCAGATGGGTGCATATTCTGCGATGTTGGCCCAAATTTATCCAAACCACGACATCCAAACAGCAGTCCTTTGGACAAAGGATGCAACGCTGATGTATTTGCCGCACGATCTTGTGACCGAAGCTTTCATCCAATCACCTTACCTTGACGTAGACGGTGCGCGTTCATAGGTTCTGCGCAACGTAACGCCTTGCAGGAGAACAACATGGCCACTGTCGCAGTCACAGACGACACATTCGATGCCGAAGTAAAGAATTCCGAAATTCCCGTAGTAGTGGATTTTTGGGCAGAGTGGTGCGGCCCCTGCAAACAAATCGGGCCTTCCTTAGAAGAATTGTCCGCCGAAATGGATGGCAAGGTTAAGATCGTCAAAGTCAACGTCGATGACAATCCTAACTCCCCTGCGCAGATGGGCGTGCGCGGTATTCCTGCGTTGTTCATCTTTAAAGGCGGCGAAGTTGTTTCAAACATGGCGGGCGCCAGACCAAAAGCTGCGTTGCAAAGCTGGATCGAAGAATCCATCTAAACAGACGGTCAATTTTTTTGGAAAAGAGCGCTCGACTTGGCGCTCTTTTTTTCTTGGAGATGCGGCTCATTCCTCTGATATGGGCCAGCCAAATCGCCGTAAACGGGCGGCAATTTTTGTTTTGGCATCATCACGGCCTGCGTTGATCGATTGATCTTGCCAAAACCACCAAATGTAAGCGGCAAAAGCCGGTTTCAGGGCGGCAACCCGCTCAAAACTCTCCCTCAGAGACAGCATGTTTGCCCGTTCCGCGATATGATGAAAATCCACCTGACCAAACAGTAACGTAGGTTTTCCGAAAAAATACCCTGAGAACGCAGCGCTGGAATTTTGAGTAACGACATAATCACAAGTCTGGAGATATTTCTCCATGTTGCCGATATCGATTGTAAGACGAGCATGCTCGCGCGACAGGGCCTCTAAACCTGCAAGTTCGTCGGAACGATATGTTTCTTTGGGATGTAACGTCACCACGATCTGTCGATTGGCATCATGGGTTAGACAATGTTGAACCATTTCAAGCGGCGTACAAGATTGGAATATCCTTTTCCTGAGTAGCTGACCTTGCAGGGGGACATACACTAGGCCCCGTTTACTCGCCCGTTGTGGCGCATCCCCAAATAGCCGCTTTTGCCAGAACCGGTAAAAACGCGCCGCATCATCAGACGCATTTATCGGGTCAAAAGACGCTCGCGCTACATCCCAGTGCCAACGCTGAGAGACAGCTTCTATTTGCCAAAAAGGATAGTGATAAACACGCCGAAACACCAAACCTTTGTCATTTGGTGGACTTGTCATATGGCTGAGCGAATATCCTGAAACTGAGTGATCGTGATTGGACGATGGCAAAAATACAGGCTCTAACCCTGATCTTTTGACCACAGCTGCCATCAAGTTGATAAAATTATGCTCGCCAGCTTGGGCGCTCTTTCTAAGCGGTTCTTCCAGATAGAAAGATATTATTTTGTCGGTGGGCATGGAAAAAGGCTAACCTGTGTTCGGCTGTCTCACAAGCACCACAACCCTTGTTTGTCCAGTCCAACAAGGCCATATACGCACCACAATAACGAAAGGGCCTGTGATGGCACATGACGACTTTCCCGGATGGCACGGCACGACAATCATCGGCGTAAAAAAAGATGGTGAGGTCGTGATAGCTGGCGATGGGCAGGTCAGCCTTGGTCAGACTGTGATCAAAGGCACGGCGCGCAAAGTCCGCCGGTTATCGCCTGGTGGGTTCGACGTGGTTGCGGGCTTTGCTGGATCAACTGCTGACGCTTTTACCCTGTTGGAACGATTGGAAACAAAACTAGAAGCAACGCCGGGGCAATTGGCGCGCGCATCCGTTGAACTGGCCAAAGACTGGCGGACAGACAAATATCTGCAAAAGCTCGAAGCGATGTTGATCGTGACCGATGGTACAGATTTGTTGGTGATCACCGGCGCTGGCGATGTGCTGGAGCCTGAACATGATGTGGCCGCGATTGGCTCTGGTGGCAATTACGCTCTTGCTGCCGCGCGCGGCCTAATAGACAGCGACCGCGATGCCGAAGGTGTAGCAAGGGACGCAATGGCAATTGCATCCGACATCTGCGTTTACACAAACGGCAATCTTACCGTGGAGAAAATTTCAGCATGACCGATCTGACCCCCCGTGAAATCGTCTCGGAACTGGACCGCTTTATTATCGGCCAAAAAGACGCCAAACGTGCCGTTGCTGTCGCTCTGCGTAACCGTTGGAGACGCAAACAACTCAGCGACGATTTGCGGGATGAGGTTTATCCCAAAAATATCCTGATGATCGGACCAACCGGTGTTGGTAAGACAGAGATCAGCCGACGATTGGCCAAACTTGCCCGGGCTCCATTTCTCAAAGTTGAGGCTACAAAATTCACAGAGGTTGGATACGTTGGCAGAGACGTAGAACAAATTATTCGCGATCTGGTTGATGCGGCCATTTCAATGACGCGTGATTACATGCGCGAAGAAGTGCAGGCCAATGCGCATAAAGCTGCGGAAGAGCGGGTGATTGACGCAATTGCTGGCACGGAAGCGCGGGAAGGAACCCGCGACATGTTCCGCAAAAAGCTCAAGGATGGTCTGCTTGATGACACTATGATTGAGCTAGAAGTATCGGATACCTCCAGTCCTTTTTCGATGATGGACATCCCGGGCCAACCTGGAATGGGTGCCGGTATGATGAATTTGGGCGATCTGTTCGGCAAAGCCATGGGCGGACGTACAACCAAAAAAAGGCTTTCGGTGTCGGAAAGTTATGATGTTCTGATCGGTGAAGAAGCAGACAAGCTTTTGGACGATGAAACTGTGACCCGAACAGCGATTGAAGCGGTAGAACAGAACGGTATCGTTTTCCTTGATGAAATTGACAAGGTTTGCGCGCGTTCAGATGCGCGCGGCGGAGACGTCAGTCGCGAGGGTGTGCAGCGCGATTTGCTGCCTTTGATCGAAGGCACAACCGTCAGCACCAAACACGGGCCCGTCAAAACAGATCATGTGCTCTTTATTGCATCAGGTGCTTTCCACATAGCGAAACCTTCCGATTTGCTGCCCGAGCTGCAAGGGCGGCTGCCGATCCGAGTAGAACTGCGGGCGCTGACCGAAGAAGATTTCATCCGCATCCTAACAGAAACAGACAATGCGCTGACGTTGCAATACACAGCTTTGATGGGCACAGAAGAGGTCAAAGTTAACTTTACGCCAGACGGGATCAAAGCACTGGCCAAAATTGCAGCTGATGTGAACCAAACGATAGAAAACATTGGCGCACGCCGTCTTTATACTGTGATGGAGCGTGTATTTGAGGAACTATCGTTTACCGCTCCTGATCGTGCTGGCGATGAGATAGAAGTAAACAGCGATTTTGTTGAGGAAAACCTTGGTGAACTGACGCGATCTACAGATCTGAGCCGATACGTCCTTTAGACTAAAGAAGCTTTGCGGCAGGTCAAAGAGCGTTGAGGTTGAAGCAGATCAGAGTTTGCAAAACCACTGGCACCAGGGTCCAAATGTTGATTTGCCCTTTTCATTCCTGATCAAGCCGCAGATGTAGTGGTATGAGCTACTACCGCTTCCTTCGGACAAATTTGCTGTTCTTGTCAGCAGGCTTCTTGCTGACCTTCACCTCGTCTTATGGACAGACCTATTTTATCTCGCTTTTTGCTGGTCAAATTAAGGCAGATTTCGGCCTTACCAATGGTCAGTGGGGGGGTATTTACACGGTCGGGACAACGCTGTCCGCACTTGCCATGGTATGGGCGGGTGTTTTGACAGACAGGTTCAGGGTCCGCGCACTTGCCATCACAGTTATGTTGGCTCTGGCTGCTGCCTGTTTAGCGATGGCTGTCAATACATCCTGGGTTTTGTTGGTGGTAATCATTTTTGCGCTTCGCTTTACGGGGCAGGGGATGATGTCTCAACTGGGGTCGGTGGCGATGGTGCGCTGGTTTGAAGCGACGCGCGGCAAGGCTTTATCCTTGTCATCGATGGGTTATGCAGTGGGTCAAGCTGTGCTTCCAATTGCCTTTGTTGCGCTTTTTGCAGTGACGCATTGGCGTAACCTTTGGGTTCTTGCAGCGGTTCTAGTGGTGCTCACCATTCCTGTTTTGGTTTTTCTGCTCCAACAAGAACGGACACCACAATCAATGGCAGCAGATGCACAGATTGCCGGGATGAATGGCAAACACTGGAACCGCTATGAGATGCTCCGGTCTGGCCTGTTCTTTCTGATGATCCCTTTGGTCGTCGGGCCTTCTGCATGGGGGACTGCTTTGTTTTTTCAACAAGTGCACCTGACAGAGGTCAAAGGGTGGTCTTTGGTATCTTATGTTGCTCTGATGCCTATCTATACAGTCTCCTCAATCATCACGACCTTTGTGTCTGGATGGGCAATAGACAGATTTGGGGTAAGTCGCGTTGTTCCACTGCAAATGTTGCCATTTGCACTGTCGTTTATCGTTTTAGCCCATGCTGACACGATCTTTATGGCGGGTGTTGGATTGGTCATTTTTGGGATCGGGCAGGGGATGCAGGGCACTGGAACTTCTACTTTTTGGGCAGAGTATTACGGCACTCGGCACATTGGCGCGATCAAATCCGTGGCTGCGGCGCTCATGGTCTTTGGCTCTGCCATTGGGCCGGGCGTGACAGGGTTGCTGATTGACTATGGAGTTGATTTTCCAGACCAAATGTTGCCGATATCCGTCTTTTATCTGATTGCTGCCGCGTTGGCGACTTACGGGATTGTTCGATACAGACCGTCCCTTGGACGTTAGCGCTGTCGCCTTAGATAAACGTAATATGCACCACCCCCGCCATGGCTGAGATGGGCTTGCGAAACTTGCAAAACAGCCGACGACATCGGCGCAATAGACAGCCATTGCGGCACCTGATGGCGTAATACTCCGTATCGTACCGGAATAGGGCCACCAGTATCGCGCTCCTTGCCTTTACCAGTGATCACCAACACAAGACGATGCCCTGATTTATGTGACGCCATGATAAAACGGCTAAGAGCCGGATGGGCGCGGTCAAGCGTCATGCCATGCAAATCAATCCGTGCCTCTGGCTTTAATTTGCCGCGTTTCATGCGCCCAAAGGCTTTTTGATCCATTTGAACAGGCGTGCGTCCAAGGCGATCAGGAAGTGATGGCATCAGATCATGTGGGGTTTGCCGGGGTTTGGGGGATGGTTTTCCTAAAACAACGGATCTTGATTTCTTAAGAACAGTCGGAGCGGGTGGCGCTGCATCAATCGCTGGTGTGAACAGCGACTTAAGGTCTAATTTTTCTGTCCGCTCCGTCACTTTGCGCCAAAGTTCAAGGTCGTCATCATTCAAACGTCCGTTCCGGTGCCGGGTCATATCGCGCTTTCTGGCAAAAGCGCATAGGCTCTTTGGATTGGCATTAACACAACCATACGCCCCGGATCACGAAGTTTGCCTGCATCTTGGCCTGCCTGATCACCTGTTCCAAAGAACACATCAGCCCGTTGTGCCCCTTTAATCGCTGATCCGGTATCCTGAGCAATCATCAGTCGACGAAGTGGAGTGTTACCATCCTTTTCTACCCAGACAGGGGAGCCGAGTTTCACGTAAGAAGGATCGACGGCAATGCTCCGCATCGCGGTAACCGACCGGTTCATGGCGCCCAATGGGCCCTGATCAGCGGGTACCTGACTTACTTCGCGAAAAAAGACGTAGGATGGATTATGAAACAGCAGATCCCGGCCTTCGGCAGGATTGCGGCGAACCCAGTTTTTGATGACTTCGGCGCTGACCTGATGAGGTTGGTAAACACCACGTCGAACCAGTTCGACACCAATAGACCTGTACGGATGGCCATTTGCCCCACGATACCCAACGCGAACACGCTCACCATTAGGCAGCTTGATACGGCCTGACCCTTGGATCTGCAAAAAGAACAGCTCAACCGGATCATCAACCCAAGCAATTTCAAGCCCCCGGCCGCGCATAACATCTGTCTCAAGGATTTCCTTTCGGGTCAGCCAAGGATTATTGCGCAAGGCCTCTGGTGGCATTTTGTAGACCGGATATTGATACCGAGCAGATCGGTACCGGTCACCGTCAAGCTCTGGTTCGAAATATCCCGTAAACAGGGCCTCTTGACCATCATCGATCACGACAGGCCGAAAGAATAATTCAAAAAATTGCTTTGGATCGGGATTATCAGAAGCATATTTGCAGAGCGCCTGCCAATCCGCGTCTTTCATATCTCGGCAGGTGTTTTGGAACGTCTTTAACGCAGCGCCATGGTTATCTAGTGCCCAGCCATCAAGCTGATCAAATGTCAAAACTTCGTAGGATACATCAGTTGCGCCAGCGGATGTCACCGCAAGCACACCCGCAACAAGCGATGCCCTAAGCGCATGGCTTAGCCGTCTGTAGAGACCAAAAGCCAATTTGGATCGTCCGAACCCATGATACGGGCAAAGACCCAAGTATCTTTTTGAATTTTTAGCTCGGTTAGACTTCCTTCAACGATGTCGCCTGCTTCGTCGCGCACAGCCGAGGTTAGAACGCCGACGAAGTGAATGGTTACTTCAGCTTCCTTGGTGTCAGGATCGATCGTCGCATCAATCAGCTCTGTTGTCCGCACACCCGCGAAATCCGCTTCAATGGTCAGCCCTTGGTCTTCCCGTGCTGCAACACCATCAACAAAGCTTTCATAGATTTCCTCAGACAGGAATGGTTGAATATCGTCGAGATTACCAAGCTCATAGCCCATTACGATCATCTCATAGGCACCACGCGCGCCTCCTAGAAAATCGCTCACACCAAAGGATGGCTCTATCCGTTTCATTTCGGCCAGCGCTTTGCCTTGCGTGCTGTCCGCTTCGACATGATCCGTTATGTCGAGATCGGGACCACCTTCGATCACTTCGAACGCTGGACCGTTGCTGCGGCGGGAGGACGGCATATCTGTCGCTGGCGGCTTTTCAAAGCCTTCGCGAGTACCCAGCACATTACGCAAGCGCAGGATCAGAAATACCGCAATACCGGCCAACACCAGAAGCTGTATCAGGGGTGAATTCATCGGAACCTCTTGGGGTGAAAGCATGGAAACATCTCGTATGAACCCCTATGTAGGTCGTCGACCGGGGTGAGTCCACTCTACCCCTTGCAAAAGGACGTATCATCCATGTGGCTTTTGATCGCATTTATCGCAATTCCCATGATTGAGATTGCGCTTTTCATAAAGGTTGGCGGAATTATTGGGCTTGGCTGGACGCTTGCGATCGTGCTGATTACCGCTGTTGCAGGCACATGGCTGGTGCGAACGCAGGGGGCCTTGGCAATGGGGCAATTGCGGTCCAGTTTTTCTGACATGCAGGACCCAACGGAGCCTTTGGTGCATGGTGCTATGATCCTTTTCGCCGGTGCGCTGTTGCTTACGCCGGGGTTTTTCACAGATGCTGTCGGCTTTTCGTTGCTCATTCCCGCGGTGCGCAAGGCGGCGTTTCAGGCAATTCGTGCACGGGTCAATGTCCAATCTTTTGGCACACCCGGCACCGGGCAACATCAACACCAAGGCCGGTCTGATTCTCACGGTGATGTTATTGACGCGGAATTTCATGAAATTCGCGAACGTTCGCCTGATGACAAAGGCGATAGTGGTTGGACTAAGCATTGAGAGCCGCACACCCTTCTGTTAAGCCCGCGTGAATAAATTTAGTACGGAGTGTCACCAATGGCCGAAGAAGCACCACAACCCCCACAGCCGCAGATGCGCGTTTTGGGACAATTTATCCGCGATATGTCCTTTGAAAACATTATGGCGCAAAAGGGCGGGTCCACCGAAGTGCAGCCTGATGTCGAGGTTCAAGTAAACCTTGATGCAAAGAAGCGAACTGTGGATCATCAATTTGAATGTTCGATCAAACTAAACGTGACGTCCAAAGACAAAGGTGGCGACGCCACGTTGTTTGTCTTGGAAGTCGACTATGTCGGAATTTTCCACATTGAGAACATTCCAGACGATCAGATCCATCCATTCCTGTTGATCGAATGCCCGCGGATGATCTTTCCCTTCTTGCGTCGGATCGTCAGCGACGTCACGCGCGATGGCGGTTTCCCGCCATTGAACCTAGAGAACATCGATTTCGTATCGCTTTACCGTAACGAAATTGCGCGGCGTCAAGCTGCGGAAGGCGCGCCGACAGCCGACGCCTAAGTCTTGGACCACAATGCGCCGTCGCCCAATTTGCTGACGAAATCAGCATGGGCGGCGGCCTCTTTTTCAGTAATCCTTGATCCAAGGGCCGTTGGCCTTGGTTTTGGCGTCCACTTTGCTACATTGGCGTCCCGCGACCCTTGGCTTTGGTTGGAGAGGGCAAAGTCAGGCTGCCGACCGCCAATCAACTCCAGATAAACTTCGGCTAGAATTTCGCTGTCCAACAACGCACCGTGCAAAGTGCGCGATGAATTGTCGATGTTGAAGCGTCGGCAAAGCGCATCCAGAGATGCGGGGGAACCGGGAAACCGTTTGCGAGCGATCGCCAGTGTATCAATGGCTTGCTCCCATGGGATTTGTGGGAGATTCATCCACTTCAGTTCGGCATTAAGGAATTTGATATCAAATGCCGCGTTGTGAATGACCAATTTGGCATCCCCGATAAAATCCAGAAATGCCTGACCAACTTGCGCAAACTTTGGCTTATCTCTTAAAAAATCATCCCCCAAGCCGTGCACTTCAAACGCTTCTTGGGGCATTCCACGCTCGGGATTGATATATTGGTGGTAGGTCTTTCCTGTTGCTACGTGACCCATTAACTCGACTGCGCCAATCTCGACAATCCGATCACCTGTCTCTGGGTCAAATCCTGTCGTTTCCGTATCAAGCACGATCTCACGCATTTTCAAGCCTCGTTTGAATGTCCGCAATGACAGATTGCACCTGGGCGCGCGCGTGTTCAATCGTATCTGTCTCAATCACGTAATCTGCCCGCGCACATTTCTCCGCTGCTGGCAATTGTATAGCGCGGATGGTTTGAAATTGCTCTAGCGTCATTGTACCCCGGGCCATCACACGGTCCTGCTGCTTATCATCTTCTATAAACACACAGGCCACAGCATCTACACGGTCTTGGCCCCCTGTTTCAAAAAGCAGCGGGATGTCCAAAACAACAATCTCAGACTGTGCTTTGTTGATAAATGCTGCGCGGTCCTGTCCCACTAAGGGATGCACAATCTGCTCGATCCTTTTCAGGACTGTTGGATCTTGGCCAATGATGTCTTTTAAGATGCTTCGCGACACGGCGCCGTCAACAATGACATCGGGGAACATCGATTGAATTGCAGGTACTGCAAGGCCGTCTTTTGCATAAAGACGGTGCACTGCGGCATCAGCGTCCCAGACATCACATCCTTCTTCGGCAAACAGGGCAGCTGTCGTAGATTTGCCCATGCCGATTGAACCCGTTAATCCCAGTAGGAACATCAGCGCAAGGCCGCTGCTCGGGCCGCACTGTCCACGGTTGGGCGTGTGCCAAACCAGCGTTCGAACCCCGGTACAGCTTGATGAAGCAACATTCCCAAGCCATCGACAGTCACACAACCCACTTCTTCTGCTGTTTCCAACAGCTTGGTCTTGAGTGGTGTATAGACGAGATCAGTCACCACAGATTCCTTGCGTAACCCATCAAGAGGGACACGGAGTTCACCTTTGCCAATCATCCCCAAAGCCGTTGTATTAACAACCAACGCGGCCTGTTCGAGCATATTGCCTGCTTGGACCCAATCGAAAATTCGAACACGGTTTCCAAAATCTGATCTAAGCTTTTCTGCCCGTACCCGTGTTCGATTGGACAACATAATTTCCGGCACCCCGGCATCCAGCAGAGACGCTATAACAGCGCGTGCTGCACCGCCAGCGCCTAATACAGCTGCAGGACCTGATCTTGGGTCCCAATTTGGAGCCCCTGTCTTGAGGTTCTCTAGAAATCCGTAACCATCTGTATTATCTGCATGAATCTTACCATCTTTGCGGAAAATCAGGGTGTTTGCTGCGCCAATAAGAATGGCTCGGTCTGTCACCAGATCAGCAATAGACAGAATGGCTTCTTTGTGTGGGATCGTCACATTTACCCCGACAAAACCCATTTTTGGCAATGTGCGGATCGTCTGTTCCAAATCTGATGCGGCGATGTCCAACGGGATGTAATGACCTGCAATGCCGTACGTCTTGAGCCAATGGCCATGAAGCTGCGGCGACTTTGAATGAGCAATGGGCGACCCGATAACACCAGCCAGCGGTATTTTTGGAAGAGTCATGATTTCAGATCCCCACGTAAAGTTAGATAATTCAGTAACTCAACAAGTGGCATACCCAGAACATGAAAGTAATCCCCTTGTATATTTGAGAATAACCGCACACCTTCCTCTTCGAGTTTATAGCAGCCAACCGCGTGTTGGATACTGTCCCAGTTCCGGGTCACATAGTCATCAATGTAAGAATCGCTCAATTCCCGCATTCGAAGCCTCACCTGACCAATTTGACGCCAGATTGGCTTCCCATCTTCATAAATCACAGCAGCACTAAGCAATGAATGTCGATCATTGCGTAGCAATCTTAGCTGAGCGCGGGCATCTTCGGGGTCAGTTGGTTTGGATAAGATCATGTTCGCATGATCAAGCACTTGATCACAGCCTAAGACCAACGCGCCTGGATTTTTCTCACTGCCTTTTCTTGCTTTCATTTCAGCTAAGGTATCAGCGATATCTCGCGGAGATGCTTGTTCAGCCAGCAGAGCCTGTTTTATCATTTCTTCGTCAACCCGCTGTGGTTGAACAATGTGTGGAACCCCGGCCTGTTGCAAAAGCTGCGTACGGATCGATGATCCCGAAGCAAGGACAAGGGGCTGAGGCATGGGGATAACCTTGTGGGTTTAGTTAAGGGTTTGTTAGGGATTTTTAGTGCAAAATTTCTGCAGGATGCACAAGGCCGTTGGCGTTGGGCGATATCCTCTTGTTGTTCGAAGTTTTTGCATGAGTGGGTAAGGATAAAATCCTGTGGTGGAGGAATCGGTTTATTCTGATTTCTTTGGTTAGTTGCTCACAGTTTTTCTTTGAAAAATATGTGTTAAGCTATTGATAATAAATAACTTTCAAATATCTTTTTGGTATTTATCCCCAAAGCCTGAACAAGTTGGGTGGCCTGACTTCAATTGTGTGAATAAACTGTTAATCCACAGGTTTTGCTGTCCCTACTTACATCATCATCTTTCTTATTTTCTTTATTATTATATGAAGGGCACAAAGAACGGAGCGTGACATGCTGGATCTACTTGCCCTGGCCTATCCATGGATTTTGGCACTCCATATCATGTCTGTGATCTCATGGATGGCTGCGTTGTTCTATCTTCCACGGCTGTTTGTGCATCATACGGAACAGGCAGGTTTGGAGGGGAGGATGCACGAGACATTTGCAATGATGGAATTCAAACTGGCCACTGTGATTATGCGTCCAGCGATGCATGCTACTTGGACGTTTGGGCTTTTGTTAGTGTTTACCCCTGGCATCGTCGATTGGTCAATGATTTGGCCTTGGACTAAGGGTTGCGGCGTCATTGCAATGACAGTTTTTCATACTTGGTTGCTGGGACGGATGAAGGCTTTTCAACGGGGTGAGAATGAAATTACTGGACGGCAATACAGGCTGATGAATGAGGTCCCAACTGTCCTGATGATCGTGATTGTTTTCTCTGTAGCGGTGAAGTTCTGATTTGTTGACTTGAGGGGTTTGGTCTCCTATATGGTCCATGATCGCCCCGTCCGGGGATGATACTTAGCTTTTACAATAAATACCCAGCAGCCTGTCTTTGAGATGGGGCTGAAGAGGAATTTTCATGACAACAGATACGTTGAACCTCGCCGACCTCAAGGCACAAACTCCTAAGAATTTGATCGCGATGGCTGAAGAGCTGGAGATCGAAAACGCGTCTACGATGCGTAAGGGAGAAATGATGTTTCAGATCCTGCGCGAGCGGGCTGATGAGGGATGGGAAATTTCTGGTGATGGTGTTCTGGAAGTTCTTCAGGATGGTTTTGGGTTTCTGCGGTCGCCTGAGGCAAATTATCTTCCCGGTCCGGATGATATCTATGTCTCACCTGAAATGATACGACAGTGGTCGTTGCGGACTGGGGACACGATTGAAGGGTTGATTAAGGCTCCAGACGATAACGAGCGGTACTTTGCGCTGACAGAAGTAACAAAGATCAATTTTGAAGAGCCGGAAAAGGCGCGCCACAAGGTAGCCTTTGAAAACTTGACGCCGCTTTATCCTGATGAACGTCTGACCATGGAAGTGGATGATCCGACTGTTAAGGACCGATCTTCTCGGATCATTGATTTGGTTTCACCAATCGGGAAGGGGCAACGCTCACTTATTGTTGCGCCGCCAAGGACCGGTAAAACAGTACTGTTGCAAAACATTGCCAATTCGATCGAAAAAAATCACCCTGAATGCTATTTGATTGTTCTGTTGATCGATGAACGACCAGAAGAAGTTACGGATATGCAGCGGTCCGTTAAAGGTGAAGTTGTTTCATCAACCTTTGATGAGCCAGCGACCCGACACGTTGCTGTGTCTGATATGGTGATTGAAAAAGCGAAACGCCTTGTAGAACATAAGCGGGATGTTGTGATCTTGCTTGATTCAATCACGCGACTTGGCCGTGCCTTTAATACGGTTGTACCTTCCTCTGGAAAGGTTTTGACCGGTGGTGTCGATGCCAACGCTCTTCAACGGCCTAAGCGTTTCTTTGGTGCGGCGCGAAATATCGAAGAAGGCGGATCACTGACAATTATTGCGACAGCTCTGATTGATACTGGATCACGGATGGACGAAGTGATCTTTGAGGAATTCAAAGGGACTGGTAACTCTGAGATCGTCCTTGATCGCAAAATTGCTGACAAACGTGTGTTCCCTGCGATCGACATCCTTAAATCGGGTACACGCAAAGAGGATCTGTTGGTCGACAAAATTGACCTTCAGAAGACCTTTGTGTTGCGGCGTATCTTGAATCCGATGGGCACGACTGATGCAATCGAATTCCTGATTGGAAAATTGAAACAGACGAAAACAAATTCGGACTTCTTTGATTCTATGAATACCTAACTCTCTAGAGAGAGGGGCATCTGTGAATGGATACGATTTTTGCGCTGGCAACAGCGACAGGCCGGTCGGGTGTTGCGGTTATCAGAATTTCAGGGCCATCGGCTCTTGAGATCGGTAGATGCGTAGCAGGGTCATTGCCTGGCTCTCATTGTACGGCCGTTCGGTTAATAACGGACGATCAAGGTGCATTGATCGATCAGGCGTTGGTGTTGCCCTTTCATGCGCCGCGGAGCTTTACGGGTGAGGATGTTGTCGAGCTCCATTTGCATGGGAGTATTGCGGTGGTTGCAGCGGTATTGGATCGGTTGGACGGATTTTCGGATGCTCGTCTGGCGGAAGCAGGGGAGTTTACTCGTCGAGCTCTAGAGAATGAAAAACTTGACCTTGCGCAGGTTGAGGGTCTTGCTGATTTGATAGATGCAGAAACGGAGCTACAGAGAAAACAAGCTCTTCGGGTCTTGTCCGGGCATCTGGGTAATTTGGTAGAAGGCTGGCGCGCTGATTTGATTCGGGCGGCTGCTTTGCTTGAAGCGACGATAGATTTCGCTGACGAGGATGTCCCTGTAGATGTAACGCCAGAGGTGATGGGCCTTTTGGAAGGTACAATTTCTTCGCTTCAAAAGGAAGTTGAGGGAGGGAAGGTGGCCGAACGTATCCGTTTGGGTTTCGAAGTTGCGATTGTTGGCGCACCGAACGCTGGGAAATCAACTTTGCTAAATCACATTGCGGGTCGGGAGGCAGCGATCACATCGGAATTTGCCGGTACGACAAGGGACGTGGTTGAGGTCAGGATGAATTTGAATGGGCTTCCCGTGACCTTTTTAGATACGGCTGGGTTGCGGGAGAGCGATGATGTTATTGAAACCATTGGGATTGAGAGAGCGATAGAACGTGCATCTATGGCTGACCTACGTATTTTTTTGGTTTCTGGGGATGATGATTTGGCGCTAAGACCACTGGGTGGTGATATTGTGGTCAGATCGAAGGCTGACCTTGGCTGTGATGATAGGGATGCAGTTTCGGGAAAGACGGGTCAGGGGGTCGAAAGGTTGATCTCGAACGTATCTGACGAACTGGTAAAGCGAAGTATGGGTGCAGGGTTAGCGTCTCATGTTAGACATCGGGTGGCTTTGGAGACGGCGGTAGAGTTTTTGACGAAGGCGCAAGATTTAGTGTGTGGTGGTGTTATGTCCTACGATATCGTCGCCGAAGAGCTCAGATTTGTGATACGGTCGCTTGAGAATATCGTGGGTCGAGTTGGCGTGGAGGATCTCTTAGACGAGATTTTTTCCAGTTTTTGTATCGGTAAATGATGGAGTGTTTCACGTGAAACATTTTGAGGTGATTGTGATTGGCGGTGGTCATGCAGGCGTTGAAGCTGCTCATGCGGCTGTACGGCTTGGTGCAGAGACAGCACTGATTACGATGACAAAAGGTGATATCGGTGTTATGTCTTGCAATCCTGCAATTGGTGGTTTGGGAAAAGGTCACCTCGTCAGAGAGATTGATGCTCTGGACGGCGTGATGGCACGAGTCGCGGATAAAGCTGGGATTCAATTTCGGCTACTAAATCGACGCAAGGGTCCTGCAGTTCAAGGACCTAGGGCGCAGGCAGATCGCAAAATCTATCAGCGTGAGATGTTGAATGAAACTCTTTCTCAACCACAAATAACCCTGGTCGAAGGGGAAGTTACTGACCTTAAGCTAAATCGAGGCCGGGTTGTTGGTGTTGAAATGGAAAGTGGAGAAAGCATCTTATCCAATTCAGTGATCCTTACCACCGGAACTTTCTTACGAGGAGTAATTCATATTGGCGATGTTTCCAGATCTGGTGGTCGAATGGGCGATCGAGCGTCAAATGTGCTTGCCCAAAGAATAGATGGGTTTAATCTTCCCATGGGGCGGCTAAAGACAGGCACGCCTCCACGTTTAGATGGACGGACAATAGACTGGACAGACCTTGAGAGTCAGCCGGGCGACGATGAACCTGTACTATTTTCGTTCTTGTCGAGGAAGGTGACAGCGCCCCAGATTTCTTGCGGCGTAACGCATACGAATCCAGAAACTCATGAGATTATACGAAGTAACCTATCTCGGTCAGCGATGTATGGTGGCCATATTGATGGCATCGGCCCCCGGTACTGCCCTTCAATAGAAGACAAGGTTGTTCGATTTTCTGAAAAGGGATCTCATCAGATTTTCTTGGAGCCTGAAGGGGCAGACGACCACACAATCTACCCGAACGGGATCTCAACGTCCTTACCTGAAGATGTTCAAGAGAGTTACGTTAGGACGATAAAAGGACTGGAAAACGCGGAAATACTCCAGCCGGGATATGCTATTGAATATGACTACATTGATCCCCGAGCCCTCAAAAGTACCTTGGAACTGAAAGCAGTACCTGGGTTATATCTGGCAGGGCAAATAAATGGAACAACGGGATATGAAGAAGCTGCGGCCCAAGGGTTAGTCGCAGGTCTAAATGCAGCGAGAGCCTCCAATGGTGGTGATGGGATCCAATTCAGTCGCGCAGACAGTTACATCGGTGTGATGATTGATGATTTGACGACAAGGGGTGTTACAGAGCCCTACAGAATGTTCACGTCTAGGGCAGAGTTCCGGTTATCTTTGCGGGCTGATAACGCCGATCAACGGCTTACACCTTTGGGTGTTGAGATTGGATGCGTTGGTGAAAGTCGCCGGGGTATATTTGAAGACAAGTTGCGCAAACTTCAAATTGGGTTGAATTTGTTAGGAAGTAAGACGTTTACTGGGAGCGAAGCTGGGAAAGCTGGTCTGTCAGTAAGTCGAGACGGGAACCGCAGGACAGCATTTCAGTTATTGTCCTTTCCTGGGGCCACATTTGAGGGGATGGTTTCATTGTTGCCGGAATTGGCTACTACAGATGAAGAGATCAGAACACAGATTGAGAGAGATGCGTTGTATGCCAATTATTTGGATCGGCAAAAGGCTGATATAGAAGCGTTGAAGAAGGATGAAGCGCAGAAAATTCCGATTGATTTTCGATACGAAGATTTGACCGGTTTGTCGAATGAGATGAAGGCAAAGCTTTCATCCGCGATGCCGGAAACGATCGCACAAGCTAGCCGCATTGAAGGAGTTACACCTGCTGCTCTGACATTAATTTTGGCGAAATTACGTCGTATTCGTAGAGAGAAATCTGCATGATCGAACTAAATGTTTCACGTGAAACATCGGATCGGCTGGATGTTTTTGTAGAGCTTGTTCAAAAATGGACAAAGAGCATCAATCTGATCTCCAAGTCGAGTCTGCCTGAAATTTGGGAACGACATATCGTAGATTCCGCACAGCTCCATGAATTAGCACCGGATTCAGGTCATTGGGTTGATATCGGTAGCGGGGGAGGTTTTCCAGCTATCGTAATCGCAATTTTAAGTTTGGATTCTGGAACGAGAACGATGACACTGATTGAAAGTGACCAAAGAAAGGCAGTCTTTCTCCGAACGGCAATAAGAGAACTTGAACTGAACGCGAAAGTCATCGCGGATCGGATCGAAAACATCGAATCTTTGAACGCGGATATCTTATCAGCACGCGCACTCGCTGATCTCACTGCGCTTTTAGAGCATGGAGAACGCCAAATGGCCCCACACGGAATAGCGCTATTTCCCAAAGGGGCGAATTGGAAAAATGAAGTAGAAGATGCCCGAAATCAATGGTCATTCGGGGTAGAGCATATTAAGAGTAAAACCAATCCCAAAGCTGCTGTATTGAAGGTCAAGGATATTACCCGTGTCTGATTTATCCCGTCCTCAAGGTCCGAAGATTATAGCGATTGCAAATCAAAAAGGTGGAGTCGGTAAGACAACCACGACGATCAACCTCGCGGCTGCGTTGGGAGAGATTGGAAAACGAATTCTACTTGTTGATCTCGACCCTCAAGGCAACGCTTCTACAGGTATCGGAATTGATATCGATGATCGCGAATTTACGACTTATGAACTCCTCCTCGAAGATCTGGATCTCGATGATGTTATCAAATCTACCGATTTTGATGGGCTATTTGCGGTTCCAGCAACAGTCGATCTCAGTTCTGCTGATATCGAACTACTTTCAAGCGAAAAACGCAGTTTTCTGCTCCACGATGCATTGCGTCAGACACAAATGGATCAATTCGAATTCGATTATATTCTTATTGATTGCCCTCCTTCCCTAAACCTTTTGACTGTGAATGCTATGATTGCGGCGCATTCTGTTTTGGTTCCGCTGCAAAGCGAATTTTTTGCTTTGGAAGGGCTTAGTCAATTGATGCTAACGATTCGGGAGGTTCGGCAGTCGGGAAACAAGGATTTGCGGATCGAGGGTGTGGTGTTAACGATGTATGATAAGCGCAATAACTTGTCACAGCAGGTAGAACAAGACGCGCGGGCCAACCTGGGTGATCTTGTTTTTAACACCATGATCCCCAGAAATGTCCGTGTTAGTGAAGCTCCTAGCTTTTCGATGCCGGTTCTGGCGTATGACAGCCAATCCAAGGGTGCAATCGCTTACAGAGCGCTTGCGAACGAACTGATAGAAAATAACGAAGGATAAGATGATGTCAGATAAGCAGGAACGTAAGCGTGGCTTAGGTCGTGGGCTGTCTGCATTGATGGCGGATGTCACAGAGACAGAAGCAATCGCCGCAAAAGGCCCAACAGCTGCGGAGCAATTGGTTCCAATTGACCAAATTTCACCAAATCCTGATCAACCGAGAAAGCAATTTGTACAAGACGATCTGGATGATCTGGCTGCTTCTATAAAGGAAAAGGGTGTCATCCAACCATTGATCGTCCGAACTAGAGCGGATGATACATTTGAGATTGTAGCAGGTGAACGACGCTGGCGCGCAGCGCAGATGGCGCAGCTACACGAACTTCCGGTGATTGTGCGGAGCTTTACAGACGTAGAGGTTCTTGAAGTCGCGATAATCGAGAATATTCAACGCGCTGATCTGAATGCAATTGAAGAGGCGGCAGGATATCGACAATTAATGGACCGGTTTGGCCACACTCAAGAGAAAATGGCGGAAGCTCTGGGCAAAAGTCGGAGCCATATTGCCAATCTCCTGAGGCTACTTAATTTGCCGGATGGTGTGATGAGCATGGTGCAAAATGGCGATTTGAGCGCCGGACATGCCAGAGCTCTTATTCCAGCTAAAGATCCGATGAAATTAGCGCAACAAATCGTAAAGGGTGGTCTGTCCGTTCGTGCTACTGAAGCGTTGGTAAAGCGAGAGGCGGTATCTGAAGGGTCTAAACCTAGCCAGCGTAGTTTAGCGCCTAAAGCTGAAAAAGACGCTGATACTAAGGCGTTAGAGAATGATTTGTCAGCGTCTGTTGGGATGAAGATCTCGATTGATCATAAACCGGGTCAGGAAGCAGGGCAGTTGTCTGTGCACTACAAATCACTTGATGATTTAGATGCTTTGTGTCGATTGTTGAGCGGCAGTTAACTCTGCTCATAGATACTGATAAATGCCTCATCTGTGAAACGGCTTTGATCCGTTGACTAAATCAAAGTGCTCTTCGTCCTAATCCTCAGGAAGCAACGTTTCAATGACTGCATTTAGTACAATAACACCCTGATTTAAAACAATTAAATTTGAATCTCTTATCTCAACCATGCCAATATCTTGTAAATGATCTACGGCGCTTGCCGAAATAGGGTGCCCGCATAGATTTTCGTAGCGTTCCAGCGAAATACCTTCCTTCAGACGCAAACCCATCAATAGGAATTCGGTAGCTTGATCTTTGGCACAAAGGCGTTGTCTCACTTTCTCGCGGCTATTTTCTGTAGGTTTATCTAGCCACCGTTTTGGATTGCTATACGCTTCTGTCGCCCATTTCACGCCGTCAATGGTCACTCTCCCGTGCGCGCCGGGACCGATACCGATGTAATCGCCGTACCGCCAATAAATTAGGTTGTGACGGGAGGTTGCATTGTCTCGCGCATGATTGGAAACTTCATAAGCAGGCATACCCAGTTCGCCACAAATATCTTGGGTAAGCGAAAACATGTCAGCACCCAGATCATCATTAGGTAGACCATCAAGTTTTCCTCTTGCGTATCGATCACCAAAAGCGGTCCCATTTTCGATTGTAAGCTGGTAAAGTGAAATATGGTCTATTGCTCGGTCTAGAGCTTGTTTGAGCTCTGTCTTCCAAGCAGACAGGGTTTGGTCCTGCCGTCCATATATCAGATCGAAACTGACCCTTTCAAACTGGTGTCGAGCAACATCAAAAGCGGCCCATGCCTCTTTCACAGAATGAAGGCGCCCGAGCCTTTTTAGATCGGTATCATTTAACGCCTGAATGCCCATAGAAATCCGATTGATTCCAGCGTCACGAAATCCCGCAAACCTCCCGGCCTCTACAGAACTCGGATTCGCCTCTAGCGTGATTTCCATATCATTGCTGATGGGCCAGAGCGTCTTTATGGCGGTAACAATGTCGGCGACAATGTCGGGATCCATCAGGCTGGGTGTGCCACCACCAAAGAAAACAGAATTCAGTACTCGCCCTTTGGTCTCAAGAGCAGCTTTACGAAGCTCATCTAAATACGCATCGCGCCATGCCTGTTGATCAATAGTGCGCGAAACATGGCTGTTAAAGTCACAATAGGGACATTTGGCCTCGCAGAACGGCCAATGGATATACAATCCAAAACCGCCTAGCTGCCAATCTTCAGTCAAAACAGCCAGTCAGCAACTTTTCAAAGACCGCAGCCCGATGACTGATTACGTTCTTCTCTTCTGCTGTCATTTCTGCAAATGTTCGATCATGGCCGTCTGGCTGAAACATCGGATCATATCCATGGCCAAGTGCACCCCGCAATGGCCAAACCAAAGTGCCGTTTGCATAGCCTTCAAACACCTCATCATGGCCGTCTGGCCAAGCTAAAACCATCGTTGCACAAAACCGCGCCCGCCGGGGGTGTGGCACATTTTTAGATTCCAGCAGATTGTGAGTCTTGGTCATTGCCATCAAGAAATCGCGACCATTTGGCGTTTCTGCCCAATCAGCAGTATACACACCCGGCGCACCATCAAGCCCTTCAACCTCGATACCGGAATCGTCAGCTAGAGCTGGAATGCCTGTTGCTTGGCTGGCAGCATGGGCTTTTATACGCGCATTTCCTACAAATGTGTTCTCTGTCTCCTCCGGTTCGGGGAGCTTCATCTCAGCCGCACCAACCACTCCAACACCACGTGGGCCAAACAACTGACCCAATTCTACCAGCTTACCCGCGTTATGGGTTGCAAACAGGATGCGTTGATCGGTGAACTTCCGGGTCACGCTGTGGCAGCTTTTTGGATTGCGACCAATTCGTCCACGCCTTTCTCGGCTAGATCGACCAATTGGTTCATCTGATCACGGCTATAGGTAGAACCCTCTGCGCTCATTTGAACCTCGATAAGTTGCTTTGAACCGGTCATTATGAAATTACCGTCCACACCGGCTTCGGAGTCTTCTGGATAATCGAGATCTAAAACAGGTTGGCCCGCATATATCCCGCAACTGATCGCGGCGACCGGATCAACAAGTGGATCAGATACTACATCGCCGGCTTTCATTAGCTTATTGACCGCAAGCCGCAAAGCAATCCAACCGCCTGTGATTGATGCGCAACGGGTACCGCCATCAGCTTGTAACACATCACAATCGACGGTGATTTGACGTTCTCCCAAAGCCACGCGATCTACGCCAGCCCGCAATGAACGACCGATCAGACGTTGAATTTCGACAGTGCGGCCACCTTGTTTCCCAGAAGCAGCTTCGCGGCGCATCCGTGTGTTGGTTGCGCGGGGCAACATGCCGTATTCTGCTGTCACCCAACCCAATCCCGATCCTTTGATAAAGGGTGGTACGCGGTCTTCAATCGTGGCGGTACACAGCACATGTGTATCTCCCACTTTGATCAATGCGGAGCCCTCTGCGTGTTTGGTAAATCCCACCTCTACAGAGACGGAGCGCATTTCATCTAATTTTCGGCCGGAGGGACGCATTGATTTTTCCTTCTTGATGTGGCTAGGGCATACTCTCGCGGCCCTGAGGAATGCAACCCCGATTGACGTTTGCTTCTATCCCACCTTTATTACGTACACCATGAACAACACGCCCTCTGATACATCCGAACTATTACAGGAAATGAACGACCGCTCTCGCGAGGTTTTCCGCCGGGTGGTCGAAGGCTATCTGGCGAGCGGTGACCCGGTTGGTTCCCGGACGTTGACCCGGGATTTTAGCGAAAAAGTAAGTGCCGCCACGATCCGAAATGTGATGCAAGATCTCGAATTTATGGGTGTCTTGGGTTCACCTCACATCAGTGCGGGCCGGATTCCAACACAGATGGGATTGCGCATGTTTGTGGATGGCATGATCGAATTGGGTGATCCTACCGAAACCGACCGCGAAAAGATCGACGCGACGATGGGTGACAATGCTTCGGATGTTGGAGGATTGCTTGACAGGGTTGGTTCTGCGCTTTCGGGTGTGACGCAGGGGGCATCATTGGTTTTGACGCCAAAACACGAAGCCCCGATAAAACACATCGAATTTGTTTCACTTTCCCAAGATCGTGCTTTGGTGGTTTTGGTCTTTTCAGACGGGCATGTCGAAAATCGGATATTCACACCCCCTCCCGGGCAAACGCCAAGTTCGATGCGAGAGGCGGCAAACTTTTTGAACGCAATTGTTGAAGGTAAAACAATAACAGAGGTGCAACGCGGTATCACACAAGAGATAGCGATGCGCCGTCAGGAGGTAGATACGCTGGCTCGCCAGCTTGTTGAAAGTGGTTTGGCCCTTTGGCAAGGGGATGATGAAAATTCAGAACGTTTGATTGTAAGAGGCCGGTCAAACCTGTTGGACGGCGAAGAGGAAGCCGACTTGGATCGGATCAAGACCCTATTTGATGACCTTGAACGCAAACGTGACATCGCAGAATTTCTTAATTTAGCCGAAGGAGGCGAGGGTGTACGCATTTTTATCGGTTCAGAGAACAAACTTTTCTCACTTTCGGGTTCCTCTCTGGTCGTTTCCCCCTATATGAACGCTGATCGAAAGGTGATTGGTGCAGTAGGCGTGATTGGCCCAACAAGGTTGAACTATGGGCGTATTGTTCCAATTGTGAATTACACAGCGCAGCTGGTGGGCAAACTGGTCTCCGACCGCAGCTAAAGGTGAGAAATGGCAGAGCCAAGAGAAAACGAATTTCTGGATGATCTAGAAGAAGCGATGGCGGAAGAGTTCGCCGAAGATGAAGCCGAGATTGATGATGAAGCACTTGAGCTTGATCAACTTCGTGCCGAGCGGGACGAATTGAAAAATAAGTTCATGCGTGCGCTTGCGGATGCAGAAAATGCCCGCAAACGTTCTGATAAAGATCGGCGTGAGGCAGAGAATTACGGCGGGTCAAAATTGGCTCGGGATATGTTGCCGGTATATGACAACATGAAACGCGCGCTTGAGGCGGCAACGGAAGAGCAGAAAGAGGTCTCTGCTGCCCTGCTGGAAGGTGTTGAACTTACGATGCGCGAATTGTTGAGCGTGTTTAAGAAACACGGGATCGAGGTGATTGCGCCAGAAGTTGGGGACCGTTTTGATCCGCAAAACCATCAGGCGATGTTTGAAGCCCCGGTTCCGGGAACGAAAGCTGGCGACATCATCCAAGTTGCGGCGGAAGGTTTCATGTTGCACGACCGATTGCTGCGACCTGCGCAGGTTGGGGTTTCGTCCCAACCGGCCTGACAAGGTTTGTAGCCGAGTGGAACAGATCTCAATATGACAAAGAGGCGGTCAGTTATTGGCCGCCTCTTTCAGTTTATACAAGAGGTCAAGCGCTTCTTTGGGGGTCAACTCATCTGGGATGATTTCAGCCAATTGTTCTTCGACTTCAGAGGTTTCTGCTACGACAGGCGGCGGTGTGGGGATCGCGGAAAACAGCGGCAAATCGTCAATCAATGTCTTTTGCGTCGCTCCTCCCTCCCTTTCCCCTTTTTCCAGAGCATCCAACACAACGCGGGCGCGGGCGATCACGGTTTCTGGCAAACCGGCGAGCTGTGCAACCTGAACTCCATAAGATCGATCAGCGGCACCTTTGCGAACTTCATGAAGGAAGATGACTTCGCCTTCCCATTCCTTCACCGCAACCGTGGCATTTTCCACTCCGTCTAACTTGGCAGAAAGGGCGGTCATCTCATGGTAATGCGTCGCAAACAGGGCCCTCGATCTATTAACATCATGAAGATGTTCAAGCGTTGCCCATGCGATGGACAATCCATCATAAGTGGCTGTCCCACGCCCGATTTCGTCTAATATGACCAAAGCGCGATCATCCGCTTGGTTCAAAATCGCCGCGGTCTCCACCATTTCAACCATAAAGGTGGACCGGCCACGCGCCAGATCATCAGAGGCACCAACGCGGCTGAATAACTGACTGACAACACCTATATGAGCGCTTGTTGCGGGCACAAAACTTCCCATTTGCGCCATGAGGGCAATCAATGCGTTTTGTCTCAGAAACGTCGACTTACCAGCCATGTTGGGACCGGTAAGCAGCCAAATATTGGCGGTCTGATCATCCGCGCTTAGATCACAATTGTTGGCAATAAACGGATCGCCGGACCGATGGCCAAGCGCACGTTCCACCACGGGATGTCTGCCGCCTGTAATCTCAAACGCCCGGCTCGCATCAATTTTTGGCCTTACCCAGTTTTCCTGCTCGGCCAAAGAAGCCAGTGACAATGCCAGATCGAATTCAGCCAACGCATTTGAAGTTTGAGAAATCTGCGCTGCGTACTTCAAAACCTCATTCCGAAGATGTTCGTAGTGGCGTTTTTCAATCTCCAACGCATGATTTCCGGCATTGAGTATTTTGGTTTCAAGCTCTGAGAGTTCGACGGTTGTGAACCGCACCTGATTTGCCGTTGTCTGCCGATGGATAAAGGTTTCTGACAGTGGCGCTGACAACATTTTTTCCGCATGGGTTGCTGTTGTTTCGATAAAGTAACCCAACACGTTATTATGTTTGATCTTCAGAGACGTAATCCCGGTCTCAGCGATGAAATCGGCTTGCATTGACGCAATGATGCTTCTGCCCTCATCGCGCAACTTTCGCGATCCATCGAGATCATCGTCATATTCAGGCGCGATAAAGCCGCCGTCTCTTGTCAACAAGGGCGGTTCAGCAACCAACGCCTCATCGAGCAAATTCGCCAAATTATCGCGGCCTTCAAGGGAAGAAGCGCTTTCCAGCAATAACTCAGGCATCTCTTCGGCTTTGAGCCGGTGCGCGAGATTGTCAGCTTCGATCAATCCATTTCGAACGGCGGCTAAATCCCGTGGTCCTGCACGGTCCAGTGACAGACGCGAAAGAGCGCGATCCAGATCGGGAACCCGGCGCAAAGTTTCGCGCAGTTCATTGGAGACACGACGATTGTCAAATCCAAAACTCACTGCATCAAGACGTCGGGTAATGACATCCACTATCCGCGACGGGCTTGAGATACGTCGTTCCAGCAACCGCGCACCAGCTGCTGTGCATGTCTGATCCATCAAGTTCAATAAGGATCCAGCCCGCCCGCCGGTCAATGCATGCGTCAATTCCAGATTACGACGTGTCGCAGCATCAATCTGAACGGTTCGGGCGCCGTTTTCTTTCTGGGGTGGACGTAAAAGCGGCAGCTTCCCTTTTTGCGTGATCTCCAGATATTCAATCAATGCGCCCATCGAAGATATCTCAGCGCGATCAAAGGATCCAAAGGCCTCTAATGTCGCTATGGAAAACAACTTGCAAACCCGATTCTCCGCGCTTGTGCTGTCAAATGCCGAACGAGCTAAATCTGTTAACGCAACCCCGCTGTCTGCGATGACATCACGGAGCTCCAATTCCTTGGTTTCTGATACGATCAGTTCTTTGGGACTAAGCCGAGCCAACTCAAGCCCGAGCCGACCTTCATCTATCGGCATCACGTGAAAGGAACCTGTGGAAATATCAACCCATGCAAGCGCTGCCTGGTCGCGAGCCTCGGCATAAGCGGCAAGATAATTATGGCGTCGCGCTTCAAGCAGTGAATCTTCGGTGAGTGTGCCGGGCGTAACAAGCCGGACAACCTCGCGTTTAACAACGGCTTTATAGCCCCGTTTTTTGGCTTCCGCCGGGCTCTCCATTTGCTCACAAACAGCGACCCGAAACCCTTTGCGGATCAAGGTCAGAAAATACCCTTCGGCGGCATGAACGGGGACACCACACATCGGGATATCCGCGCCTTCATGTTTTCCCCGTTTCGTAAGCGCAATATCCAACGCTTCTGCGGCAGCGATTGCGTCATCAAAGAACATCTCGTAAAAATCGCCCATCCGGTAGAACAGGATCGCACCTTGGTGGTCCGCCTTGATTTCCAGATATTGGGCCATCATCGGCGTTGTTTTGGCTTCGCTCACTCGGTTCCCCCTGTCGCTATCTGTCTGTACAAAACCAGCCGTGATAGGGAAAGGGGCGACAAGCGCACCTTCACGCTAGACGGGTAGGTTTGGCGTGTTAACAATGATTAATATCAAGCAAAGGCTACGACCCAAAGTGCGCAACAATGTTGATCTGACGATGCACCCTGATGTGCTGTTTCTCAATCCATGGCGAGATCCAGGTTTTCGCATGTTGTTGGAGCCGGAATTCATCTGGCGCAAGATTCCAAAAGGACGGGTCAGCGCCTTTGCAGTCAGCTCAAGTCAGAGCGTTAATGACAAAATAGAACGGTTGATCCGGCGCACAGAAAACACCGGGATGTTTGGTGCAGCCATCGAATATAACACTGTACCGGTCGTTTTGGACAAGGTCAGTTTCAAGAAGTCTTTCGTTCAAGCGCGCGACCGCCTGATCCTGAGCGGCGCAGCAGGCACACGGTTGATCAACCGCTTTAGATGGGAAAATTCTCAGGCTGAGATTGACGCTGACACTCGACTAGAAGTCTATTTTGCCAAGTGCAGGGCAGAGAACAATGGGAAGGAAATTCCACTCTATTCAGGCATGTTAGAGCCTGATATGGCATTCGCTATTCCATGCCGAAACACGTTCAATTACTTCCATTTCGTAACGGAGTCGTTGTGTCAGTTGACGGTTCTGGATGGCTTGGATTTTCAAGGTGACATCTTTTTCCACTTTCCAAATTCTGAAGAAAGCCAACAGCCTTTTGCAAAGAGCTTTGTCGAAACCCTGTTTCCGGAATACGCTGGTCGGGTGTTTTTTGAGCGGACGCCAAAGGAATACCAAAACGTTCTGACAGCATATGATATGGTTGGAGGTCATTATCAGACGCCCGAGGCGGGTGTTGTGGGTATCGAACGCCACATACCTGACTCTCTAAAACAGGGAGGAGGAATAACTTCGACGGCTTCACGTGTTCCGCTTTCACGAAATACGGTGAACGCATCCCTGATAGCGCTTCGTGATCGTGCTCTAAAAGCTATCGATGGACAGGACTTTAGCCATCTGCCCAAAAGGTTTTTTGTTGGCAGGGACACCCGGAAAAGCCGTGAACGACATATGGAGGGAGAAGATAAGCTTTTTGAACATCTGGCAATGTTTGGATTTGAGTATGTTGTCTTTGAAAGCTTAAGTCCGCTTGAGCAGATTGCTTTGATGGCGCAAGCTGAAATCATGGTATCCTATCATGGCGCGGGTTTCACCAATATGCTTTTCGCCAATCCAAAAGCTTATGTGATAGAGATCGGTACACTGCAGACTGCGCGTCTGCGTTGGGGTGACTTTTGGCCTTTGGCGCATGCATCGCAATGCAACTATATCAATTTCTTTGCAGACTTTAAGTCAGAAGACGTCGAAATAGAGCCTGTTTTTGAGACTGAAGGTCTTGTTCCAGCATCGATTTCAGAAGAGGGTACAGGACAGGTTATGGCGCTAGTTGTTGCGTTGCTTGGCCAATTCCCAAAATTTCAGACACCCAAACCCGTTGTCCAATTGACGCGACAGCTGATCAAAGTTGGCGGCGCGGAGCAAGCTGTTAAATTGATTGAGCAGCACGATGAATTGCTTGGTCGGAATGCTATATTGTGTTTGCTCAAAGCTGATTGCCACAAGGCTTTGGATGAACCGAAGTCAGAATTAATGAGCCTTGATCTGGCGTATAAAGCAAACCCATCGCGCTGGCAGACATTGGTTCGGATGATCTGGTGCGCAAACCGTTGTGAACGACCTCAGGTGATCCGTTGGGCATTGTCCCGATTACAGACTGATTTTCCGCAGCGCCATGACGCCTTTGTCCGCAATCATGAATGGGTCCGGTTTGTCGCATGATTGTGCGGGAATGGGATCAAAGCTATGGTTCAAGAAACAATGAAAGTGCCCTGCTGTGACCAAAACCCGTATTACTTCAGAAGAGGCGCTTGCCTTTCACCTTGAGCCGACACCCGGCAAATTTGAAATATCCGCGACCGTCCCAATGACAACTCAACGGGATCTGTCATTGGCATATTCCCCCGGGGTTGCAGTCCCTTGCGAAGCTATCGCCGCAAATCCTGAGACCGCTTACGATTATACGAACAAGGGCAACCTTGTGGCGGTAATCTCAAATGGGACGGCGGTCTTGGGTCTTGGGAATCTCGGTGCTTTGGCGTCCAAACCTGTGATGGAAGGTAAATCAGTTCTGTTCAAGCGGTTTGCCGACGTGAATTCCATCGATATCGAACTGGATACCGAAGACACAGAAGCATTCATCAGTGCCTGTAAACTGATGGGCCCAACCTTTGGCGGGATCAACCTTGAAGATATTAAGGCGCCTGAGTGTTTCATCATTGAACAGCGGCTCAAAGAAGAGATGGATATCCCGGTTTTTCACGATGACCAACACGGGACAGCTGTGATTTGTGCGGCTGGGCTTATCAACGCACTGCATATTTCGGGCAAGAAAATTGAGGATGTGCGCATCGTTCTCAACGGTGCGGGTGCGGCGGGTATTGCCTGTCTTGAGCTGCTAAAATCAATGGGCGCCCGGCATAATAACTGCATTATGTGTGACACCAAAGGTGTGATCTATCAGGGTCGTACCGAAGGGATGAACCAGTGGAAGTCAGCCCATGCAGCGATGACTGAGCTTCGGACACTTGAAGACGCCATGAAGGATGCAGATGTGTTTCTGGGCGTTTCAGCAAAAGGGGCAGTGACCCCTGCAATGGTTGCCAGCATGGCGGACAATCCTGTTATTTTCGCCATGGCAAACCCGGATCCAGAGATTACACCAGAAGAGGCACATGAGGTCCGCATGGATGCAATTGTTGCAACCGGACGGAGCGATTATCCAAACCAGGTGAACAACGTTCTTGGCTTTCCATATCTGTTCCGTGGCGCGCTGGATATCAACGCCCGTGCGATCAACGATGAAATGAAGATCGCTTGTGCACATGCTTTGGCCAACCTGGCGCGCGAAGATGTGCCAGATGAAGTTGCTATGGCCTATGGTAAGACTCTTACTTTCGGCAGAGATTATATCATTCCGACCCCCTTTGATCCTAGGTTGATCCACCGGATTCCGCCGGCTGTGGCCAAAGCGGGAATGGATACTGGTGCTGCCCGCCGCCCGATCATCGATATGGAAGCTTATGAGTTAAATCTTAAGTCGCGCATGGATCCGACGGCCAACATTTTGCGCGGGATCAATGCCCGTGCACGGGTTAATCAGGCCCGGATGATTTTTGCCGAAGGGGATGACCCCCGCGTATTGCGCGCTGCGGTGACATATCAACGTTCTGGTCTTGGCAAGGCATTGGTGGTGGGGCGTCCGGAGGACGTGAAGTCAATGCTTGAAGAGGCTGGAATGGCCGATGCTGTTCGAGAGTTGGAAGTTATAAATGCGGCCAAAACCTCCCACTTAGAGATGTATAAGAACTTCCTTTATGGGCGACTGCAACGTCGAGGATTCGACGCGAAAGACATCCATCGCCTCGCCGCGCGTGATCGGCATGTCTTTGCGGCTCTGATGTTGCAGCACGGTCACGGTGATGGCTTGGTCACCGGTGCAACGCGAAAATCTGCGCATGTCTTGGATCGTCTCAACCATGTGTTTGACGCGAACGCAGAAAATGGAGCGGCTGGGTTTACAGCGCTCATGCACAAAGGCCGGATTGTGTTTATTGCAGATACGCTTGTGCATGAATGGCCGGATGAAAATGATCTGGCAAACATTGCAGAACGCGGGGCAGTTGTTGCGCGAAATATGGGCATTGAGCCACGTGTCGCGTTTGTTAGTTTTTCAACATTCGGGTATCCGGTGTCCGAACGCGCAGAGAAAATGCGGCTTGCTCCTATGGTATTGGACAGCCGCGGTGTCGATTTTGAGTATGAGGGAGAAATGACTGTCGATGTTGCGATGAATACGCAAGCACAGTCTCAATATCCATTCTCCCGACTGACGGGGCCAGCGAACATCTTGGTTGTGCCAGCGCGACACTCAGCCAGCATTTCGGTAAAGTTGATGCAAGAGATGGCAGGCGCGACGGTCATTGGCCCTATTTTGACCGGTGTAGATCGGAGTATTCAGATGTGTTCTACAACTGCGACAGCGAATGACATTTTAAATATGGCTATTCTTGCAGCGTCCAAAGTCGGTGAGTGATCTGTCAGAAATGAATCAGCCTTGGATGGTTAGATCCAAGGCTGATCATTAACTTAAAATCGCCAGGACTTATTTGACAAACGGCGCATCTGATCCCCACAGGGCCTTCACCCGAGCATCCCGGCCACAGCCCTTACGATACCGTTTATAGGCTGTGGATTTCTTGACGCCGATTCCGACAGATGTCACCGCAAGCCGATCACTGCTTTTGTAGTAATCCTGATGATAGGCATCGGCTGCGAAGAATTCTGCGTTGCCCAAAATGGGCGTTACAATTTTCTGACCTAAGGCTGCTTGTGCATCTGATTTTGCCTTTTCTGCGGCCGCTTTTTGTGCACTGTCAGCGGCAAAGATTGCGGTCCTGTAACTTGCTCCACGATCACAAAATTGCCCTCCTGCATCGGTCGGATCAATAGATCGAAAGAACAGGCTCAGCAAAGTATCGCGGCTGACGACGTCCGGATCAAATGTGATCTGTACCGCCTCATAGTGGCCGGTATTGCCTCCTGTGACTTGTTTGTATGTCGGGTTTGCGGTTGTTCCACCAGCAAAGCCCGAAACCGCTTCTTTCACGCCACGTACGGATTCAAAATCTGATTCCACACACCAAAAACACCCGCCTGCTACAGTGAGCGTTTCTGATGCTGCGGCATGTGCAGAAGTGGAGTGAGCGAAAAGCCCTACTGCGATTAGCCCGGCAAGGGCGTAGGATTTAAAGAGTGAGAGATGTGTCATGGCCGCCTCCTTTTTTCTTAATGCTGCCCCTGAATGGGTGTCAGCGCAACACACAGGCCCGACATCTCACGCACGGGTGAAAGCAATTTACTGTTTGGTAGGGATCCGTAACAATTCCATTATGAGCTCTGAGAAAGAACAGAAATGCGAATAGCGATGTGGTCAGGGCCGCGCAATTTGAGCACGGCTATGATGTATAGTTTTGGTAACCGCGCGGATTTTTCGGTCATCGATGAGCCGTTTTATGGTGCGTATCTAAGTGCGACAGGGGTCGTCCACCCAATGCAAGACCAGATACTTGAGGCACATCAGACAAACCCGGATATGATCGATGCTTCTTGCCGCAGCGGTGGATCACCGCATTTGTATATGAAACAAATGCCCCATCATATGATTGATGGCTTTCCTTTGGGGTGGGCAGATGGTTGCGTTCACGTGCATCTTATCCGTCATCCCGCGCGAGTCATAGCAAGCTATACGGCTAAGCGAGAGGAGATATCCCTCGCGGATATTGGTTTTGAACAGCAGACATTGTTGTATAATGCTGTGGGTGGATTGGTGGTTGATAGCGCTGATATTCGTGCCAACCCGGAAATGATGTTACGCCGGTTGTGTGACGCCATTGATCTGCCGTTTGATCCCGCGATGCTAAGTTGGCCTGCGGGACCAAAACTAGAAGATGGCATCTGGGCCAAACATTGGTATGGCGCTGTCCACAAGAGCACCGGTTTTGCCGGAGCAGAGCCTGGTTTACCCAAATTAGAGCCGCATTTGCAGCCGCTCTTGTCAGCCGCCCTACCACATTATGAAGCAATGGCGGCCTGCAAGATTTAACCCTTAAGGCGCTTGTCCCGCGCGGCCAAAAGTTTCAACCGTAGCGCGTTCAGTTGGATGAACCCAGCAGCGTCGGCTTGATCATATGCACCAGCATCATCTTCAAATGTTACATGGGCCTCAGAATAAAGGCTATGCTCTGACCATCTGCCCACTGTGCGGGCACTGCCTTTGTAAAGCTTCAGACGCACGGTGCCTGTGACATGTGTTTGGCTTGCATCGATGGCGGCCTGTAACATGGTGCGTTCGGGAGAGTACCAAAACCCATTATAGATCAGTTCGGCGTAGCGCGGCATCAGCTCATCCTTGAGATGCATCGCGCCCCGATCAAGCGTGATGGATTCAATGCCGCGATGCGCTTCGAGCAACAATGTACCGCCGGGTGTTTCATAAATCCCGCGCGACTTCATGCCAACAAAACGCCCTTCAACCAAATCAAGTCGTCCACACCCATGCTTTCCGCCCAGTTCATTAAGCTTGGTTAGGATCGTAGCAGGGGACATTGCCGTGCCATTGATTGAGACCGCATCACCACGTTCAAACCCGATTTCAACGTACTCAGGTTCGTTGGGAGCATCCTCAGGATTTATAGTACGTTGGTAGACATAATCAGGCGCATCTACCGCAGGATCTTCCAGAACCTTGCCCTCAGACGAAGTATGCAGGAGGTTCGCATCAACGCTGAACGGCGCTTCGCCGCGTTTGTCTTTGGCGATCGGAATTTGGTTCTTTTCGGCAAAATCGATAAGCTTGGTTCGGCTGGATAAATCCCATTCCCGCCAGGGGGCAATCACTTTGATATCAGGGTTCAACGCATAGGCCGCCAGTTCGAAACGTACCTGATCATTCCCTTTCCCTGTCGCCCCATGTGCAACCGCATCAGCGCCGGTTTCTTCTGCAATCTCAACCAACCGCTTGGAGATGAGTGGCCGTGCGATGGAAGTACCCAGCAGATACAACCCTTCATACACTGCATTGGCCCGAAACATCGGGAACACAAAGTCGCGCACAAACTCTTCGCGGACATCTTCGATATAGATATCGCTTGCACCCATCAATTCCGCTTTGGCACGGGCTGGTTCAAGCTCTTCTCCTTGACCCAGATCGGCCGTGAATGTCACGACTTCGCAACCGTATTCGGTTTGCAGCCACTTGAGGATGATGGAGGTATCAAGACCGCCAGAGTAGGCGAGCACAACTTTTTTGGGCGCTGACATGAGAATTCCTTTTTCGACTTGGCCGCGAGGTAACTTGTTTTGCAAGTATGGGCAAGAACAGCGTGTCGCGTTGACCTATCAGATGTGTGGGCCTACGACTGACAAAAGCAACCGGAGATTGGTCTATGACAGAGAATTTTCAAGCGATGGCAACCCTTGCCGCTGCAAAGATGCGACCGGTTTTTCCCGCTACTCCATTGTTGAAAAACGAACTTTTGTCGGATCGTTTCGGGGCTGATATTTGGCTAAAGCGTGAGGATTTGACACCGGTCAGATCCTATAAGTTACGCGGTGCTTTTAATGCGATGCGCAAAGTGATCCCGGATCAGAACCTGTTTGTCTGCGCGTCTGCGGGCAATCACGCGCAAGGCGTTGCGTTTATGTGCAAGCATTTTGGTGTGCAGGGGGTGATTTTTATGCCGGTCACGACACCCGAACAGAAAATCCTGAAAACGCGAATGTTCGGCGGGCCATATGCCGAAATACGTCTTGTTGGGGATTATTTTGATGAAACGCTGACCGCGGCGCAATCATTCTGCCAAGACCAAGGCGCGCATTTTCTTTCGCCATTTGATGATGATGATGTGATTGAGGGGCAGGCGTCTATCGCTGTGGAGATTGAACAAGAGCTGGGCCGTGTACCTGACCACATTGTTATGCCTGTCGGCGGCGGAGGTCTGTCGGCGGGTGTTTTTGGGTATTTTGGTACTGAATGTCGCTACACGTTTGTAGAACCCTCAGGTGCGATGAGCTTCGCTGCCGCGATAGAACAAGGCGCCCCAATCGATGTTTCGCCGATTGATTCATTTGTAGATGGGGCTGCTGTAGCCAAGATTGGCGCGCGCCCTTTTGGCATTCTGAACAATATCCCGCGAGAAAGCATCATTGATTTGTCCGAAGACCGGATCTGTCAGACGATTGTTGAGATGTTGAATGTCGAAGGCATTGTGCTGGAACCTGCTGGCGCGATGTCTATTGAAGCGCTGGGCGATTTGCGAAACGAAATCAAGGGCAAGACCGTTGTCTGTATGGTTACGGGCGGCAATTTTGACTTTGAACGTTTACCTGAGGTTAAGGAGCGTGCTCAGCGGTTTGCTGGCCTCAAGAAATATTTTATTCTCCGTCTGCCGCAACGTCCCGGCGCATTGCGCGATTTCTTGGGTATGTTGGGGCCCAATGATAATGTCACCCGGTTTGAATATATGAAGAAATCCGCCCGCAACTTTGGATCGGTCCTTATCGGCATCGAAACGGATGAATCTGAAAACTTTTCAGGGTTATTCGAACGCATGGAAGAGAACGGGTTTTCCTATACCGACATCACCAACGACGAAACGCTGACGCAATTTGTCATTTAAGAAAGCGCCAACATGAAATTTGACCAAAAGTCAGTTGTTATCACAGGGGCCGGGAGTGGCATTGGCGCTGCTCTTGCCCGTAAGGTTGCGGCTCTGGGAGCAAAGGTTTGTGTGTCTGATTTGGATGGCGACAAAGCAAAAACTGTAGCGGCTGAGGTTGGTGGTATCGCAGTACAGTGTGATGTGCGGGATGAAATGCAAGTTCAGAAGCTGATTGCAACAGCCAAGGAAATTCAGGGCGACATTGACATTTATGTCTCTAACGCTGGGTTGGGCGGGGGCGATCCGACACATGCGGCGTCACAATCTAATGAGATGTGGCAACGCAATTGGGAGGTGCATGTGATGAGTCATGTGTATGCTTCGCGGGTGCTGTTGCCCGGGATGATTGCACGCAGGTCAGGCCATTTGGTGAACGTGGCATCAGCAGCGGGGTTATTGAACCAAATTGGGGATGCCGCCTATTCAGCGACCAAACACGCTGCGGTAAGCTTTGCAGAATCGTTGGCGATTACACATGGTGCTGATGGCATCAATGTTTCTGTGGTTTGCCCGCAGTATGTTGCGACTCCGTTGTTAGGATTATCAGATGCAGATGCGACGACACAGGAATCCTTGTTGACTGCGGGCGATGTCGCGGATGCAATTGTCGCTGGAGTTGAGGCGGATCGTTTTCTGATCTTATCGCATCCTGAGGTTCAGACCTATACAATGCACCGATCTAAAGATCATGATCGCTGGGTAACCGGTATGCAAATGCTGCGGGCAAAGGCGCAAGAAACGTTTGGCGGTATAGAAGTCAAGAGTTTTTATAAACTGGTCTAGCTCCGATCTTTTGAATCGCAGCACTAGGATGCCAGTTCTTTCAACATGTTGGATGTAAAAGTGGATTTGGCTGCTTCATAAGTCTGTTGAATTGCATGTGGATCAATCCCGTCTAACGTCCCGGAATTTGCAGTGATTTCTCCCGCGGCGCAGAGTTTCGCAAGTTCAGAGAAACCCAAATTCAACGCCCCGCTTCTGAGGAAATGAAGGTCGGCGGCCATCGCGGTTGCGTCGGTGACGTTGGTAAGAGGCTCTATGACGATTTCAACTTCTGAAAAGAAAAGCTCGAGAATCTCATCAAAATCTTCTGCTCCAACTTCATCTTGAAGTTCACGTACACGGTTCCAGTCAATCATGGCTAAATCCTCTTCGTCTAGGTAATTCTAGACCGCGTTTTCTTAACAAAACCCGTCAGCTGACGCATGTTTCATGAAATTTATCTCTTTTACGTGACCTTAAGCCCTACTGCGTATCTGGTTCTTTCAAGTTTGAATATTGGAAGTATGGCAAGATGCAGGCGGATCGCGCGAAAATTGATCCTGATCAAACCACATCGAACCCTTATACCGTTCTTGTCGTTGACGATAGTCGACTGCAACGGCGCATATTAACTGCTACACTTGGCAAGTGGGGATTCAAAGTTCAGGAGTGTTCGACTGCTGAAGAGGCCTTGGCCCTTTGTGAAGTTGAGCAACCAGACATTATCATCAGTGATTGGATGATGCCCGGCATGTCGGGTATCGAATTTTGTCAGATTTTCCGCGAAAGCCAGCAGGAAAACTATGCCTATTTCATCCTCCTAACCTCCAAAAGTGAAAAAGCAGAAGTCGCACAAGGGCTTGATTCAGGTGCGGATGATTTTCTGATCAAACCAGTCAACCAAAACGAACTGCGCGCGCGCATCACGGCAGGTGAACGGATCATCGCGATGCAGCGCGAATTGTCTCAAAAGAACCGTTTGGTGAATGACACATTGGATGAGCTGCGACGGGTCTATGATCTTGTCGATAAAGATTTGATCGAAGCTAAGAAACTTCAGCAATCGCTGCTTCCTGAACGCCATAAGGTCCTGCCGGAGGGATCACTATCATTGCTCTTGCGTTCTGCGGGCCATGTGGGTGGCGATCTTGTGGGCTTTTTCCCAACGGATGACGGCCAGCTTGGCCTGTTTGCCATTGATGTATCGGGTCATGGAATCAGCTCCGCTTTGATGACGGCCCGTCTTGCCGGTTACCTGTCAGGGGTTGCGTTGGATCAAAACGTGTCATTGGCTAAACAATCAGATGGGAGCTATCACACCCGGCCACCGGCCGAGGTTGTGACAAAGCTGAATGAATTGGTGTTGGGTGAGATGGATACCGAACACTATCTGACACTCGTCTTGGCTTTTATTGATCTCTCGACGGGACATGTAAAAATGTCTCAGGCGGGCCATCCGCACCCGATGATACAGCGCGCAGATGGTTCCGTTGAATTCGTCGGCACGGGTGGCTTCCCGGTAGGTTTGATGGAAGGAATGGAGTTTGATGAATTTGATTGTACCATCAGGCCGGGTGATCGTTTGATTTTGTTATCAGACGGGGTGACCGAATGCGAAGATCCCTCCCAAGTCATGCTCGAAGAAGAGGGGCTTGAGAAAATGATGATCAAACTGAAAGACATCAAAGGCCCCGCCCTGCTTGAGGCGATGGTGTGGGAGTTAGCCAATTTTGCCGAAACAGAAGAGTTTGGTGATGATGTTTCCGGCATCGCTTTTGAGTATTCAGGACCTGTTCAGGACAAATAGCGTCGCAGGAACATCCGGCTCCCTTCGTTTCCTAAGGCTTCGAAAGCCTCACTTTGCGACAAGACAAGTGTGATGTGGTCGGGTTCAATTGGCTCCGAAATCTGACGAACCGGGTGGGCCACATAAACATGGCAGAGTTTTTCGGCCCACAGATCGTATTCTGGCATAAAGACATATTCGCGGTAAGCGCCCAAACGAAATGGCTGCGCGATGCGCCAACCTATTTCTTCGATCACTTCGCGGTGCAGTGTTTGCAGCGGTGATTCGCCCGGATCAATCCCACCACCGGACAATTGCACATCCAAAACCGGCGTGACCTGCGCCGTCAGTAAGAACCGCCGTTCTAAGGGCAGGATCGCATAAGCGCCCGGCCTCATTTGATAAGTTCTATCTTTGTGCGGGGGGTTGCCTATACGTCTGATCATGGGATTGCCCTTTATCACATGCTTGCTGCACCTATATAGACGCGGTATGCCAAGCAGCCCGAGATAAGGAAAGCCCCGATGACCTCCCAGACCCTGCCCGGAAATCAGATTGCCTGGGATGACTCTGTGTTGCCCTTCCAGTTGGATAATTGTGATATTCGCGGTCGTGTCGCGCGGTTGGATGGTGTGTTGGATGGTATCCTGATGCAACACGACTACCCACCGCAGGTGGAAGCGTTGGTTGCGGAGATGGCCCTGCTGACCGCGTTGATCGGGCAAACAATCAAATTGCGCTGGAAGTTGTCCTTGCAAGTCCAATCAAAAGGCGCCGTTCGTATGATCGCAACCGATTATTACGGTCCACAAGAAGATGGCGAAAGTGCCCGGATCAGAGCCTATGCAAGCTACGATGCTGACCGTTTGACAGATGAATTGCCTATTGATCAGGTGGGCGAAGGATACTTTGCAATCATGATTGATCAAGGGGAGGGGATGACCCCCTATCAGGGTATCACCCCGCTCGAAGGTGGGTCTCTTGCCGCTTGTGCAGAGGCCTATTTTGCGCAGTCCGAACAATTGCCTACTCGGTTTTCTCTGAGCTTCGGACGGTCGTCGGGCCCTGATGAACCGGAACATTGGCGGGCAGGGGGTGTGATGCTGCAGCACATGCCAAAGGCATCCCCTTTTGCGGCGGCAGAGGATGGCAGCGGTGACTTGTTGAGCGCGGCTGATTTGGTTGATGGTGATGAAGCAGAAAACTGGAACCGGGTGAACATCTTGTTGGACACTGTTGATGATCTCGAATTGATTGGTCCCAGCGTGCCGCCAACAGATCTTTTGCTACGGTTGTTTCACGAGGAAAAACCGCGTGTGTTTGATGCTCAAGCGGTTCGGTTTGGCTGCACATGTTCTGCTGATCGGGTTCGGCAAAGTCTTTCGATCTATTCAGCCAAGGATATCGAAACGATGACGACGGATGATGGGCGCGTCACGGCGGATTGTCAGTTCTGTGGGTCACATTATGATCTGGATCCGAAAACGGTCGGATTTGATGCAGAATTGCCCTCAGGTGAGTGAGGCAATCGAGGCAATCCGCAATGCCCTTGCACGCAAGGGGAGCGAGACTTCAGATTTCGATCTTAATCCCGGTGCATCGTTGCCCAATAACACAGCATTGCGTCCCGCTGGAGTGCTCGCGCCAATCATCAATGCGCCGGATGGTTTACGATTGCTGCTGACCAAGCGGTCGTCAGCGCTTAAACATCACCCGGGCCAGATCGCTTTTCCTGGTGGCAAACAGGAAGAAAGCGATGCGGATGTGATTGCCGCGGCATTGCGTGAAGCACATGAAGAGATTGGACTACCGCCAAAGAACGTCGATGTGTTGGGTACGTTATCACCCCATGTGACGGTGACAGGGTTCACAGTGACACCAGTTTTTGGCTTTGTTAGAGACAACTTTGGTATCATTCCGGAACCAAATGAAGTAGACGAAGTCTTCTCTGTGCCGCTTAGCCACATTCAGAACCCGGATAATTATATGATTGAATCCCGTCGCTGGCGGGGCACACGCAGACACTTTTTCACCGTGCCTTACGGTCCCTATTACATTTGGGGCGCCACCGCGCGTATGTTGCGGGCATGGTCCGAACAAATGATATCCTGATCCCACCTGAAACGCGTTGGCTGGCTGATACTGCCGCACAGCAAATCTGCGCGATGATGCGTAAGGCTGGCTTTGATATCTTCTTTGTTGGTGGATGTGTACGAAATGCGCTTTTGGCGTTGCCCGACAGTGATGTGGATATGTCCACAAATGCGTTGCCTACCCAAGTAATGGAGATTGCGGGGACGGCTGGATTTAAGGCCATACCAACGGGCATCGATCATGGCACGGTTACAGTGGTCGTTCAGGATACGCCATTTGAGATCACAACCTTTCGCCGAGATGTTGCAACCGATGGCAGGCGGGCTGTTGTTGCTTTTTCGGATGATATCCAAGATGACGCGAGACGGCGTGATTTTACAATGAATGCGCTTTACGCGGATGCTGAAGGGCGTGTTGTCGATCCTCTTGGCGGGTTGCCTGACGTGATGAACCGCCGCATCCGATTTATCGAAGATGCAAATGCTCGGATCAAAGAAGACTATCTGCGGATCTTGCGGTTCTTCCGATTTGCGGCGTGGTTTGGGAATCCATCAGATGGATTTGATCCAGATGCTTTGTCAGCGATCGCTGAGAATATCGATGGATTAGAGACGCTTTCGGCCGAACGAATTGGTCAGGAAATGACCAAACTATTGATGGCTCCTGATCCTGCGCCCGCTTTGGCCAGCATGCGCCAAACCGGTGCACTATCAGCGATCTTGCCCGGTTCGGACGACAAATTTGTGTCGATGATTGTTCATTTTGAATCCTCCGTAGGGTCTTCACCGGATTGGATCACCCGTCTTGCTGCTTTGGGTGGTGATCAAGCCGGGGTGCGTTTTCGGTTGAGCAAGTCAAACGCGCGGGCGCTTGAGCTTGCTGTTGAGACCGGGTTTATGGGCCCTCAGCTGGGTGAAATAGCGTATAGACACGGCGAAAAACCAGCGCTGCGTGCATTGTTTCTGCGCTGTGCATTGGCGGAAACCATGCCAACCCGCTTGGAGTTAGACGAAATTGATCTTGCTTCAAAGGCCCGCTTTCCAATTGCCGCTGGTGATCTAATGCCAGACTATTCTGGGCCCGCGCTGGGCGCAAAACTCAAAGAATTAGAAGCGGCTTGGATAGCGTCAGGTTTTTCTTTGAGCAAAGATGCGCTGCTGAAAAATGACTGATGTCTCGACAGCGATGCGGTTGTAGGGTATTGAACAGCCATACATACGGAGGAATGCAAAATGTATCGTGGGATTTGGCTAACCTAAGCCTTTCATAACCCCGACACTTATCGGATGGCAGCAACGCCTGATACCGATCATTTTGCATTTTATTCTAAGGCGATTGCCGATGTTCCGTTTCTTCGAAAACCTTGTTGACCCCTATACCGACTATGCCGAAGTTGATGCGCCTCCCCGTACGCTATGGCCCTTTTTGCGGTCGTATTGTGTGCCTTTCACACGGGTGTTTATTGTCACTGCCCTTCTATCTATCGTGGTTGCAGCAATAGAGATCGGGCTGATCTATTATATGGGCCGTATTGTTGATCTGCTGGGCACTGATCCCAAACAAATGTGGGCCTTGTATGGCAACGAATTGACGGTGGTTGCTCTTTTCATTCTGATTATTCGTCCGGTTTTTCAAGCGGCAGATGCGGCGTTGTTGAACAACACTATCCTGCCAAATTTTGGAACGTTGATACGTTGGCGTGCACATCGTCAGGTATTGCGTCAATCTGTTGGCTGGTTTGAAAATGACTTTGCCGGGCGCATCGCCAATCGGATTATGCAGACACCTCCTGCCGCTGGCGAGGTGGTGTTTCAGACGTTTGATGCTATTTCATATTCATTGGCATATCTCATCGGGGCGACCATCCTACTGAGCACGGCGGATTGGCGTTTGATGCTGCCATTGCTGATTTGGTTTGTCCTCTATGGTTTCTTGGTGCGTTGGACAGTCAAGCGGGTGGGCCCGGCTTCGCAAGCTGCATCTGATGCAAGGTCGCAGGTCACAGGGCGCGTGGTAGATGCCTATTCTAACATCCACTCTGTCAAAATGTTTGCCCATCATGATCTTGAGGTCAATTTCGCCAAAGAGGTCATAGAGAACGCCCGAGATACGTTCCAAAAAGAGATGCGAATCTTCACTGTCATGGACGTTGTGTTGGTGATGTTGAACGGTTTGCTGATCGTTGGCGTTGTGGGTTGGGCGCTCGCGCTTTGGACATGGGGTGAAGCGTCCGTTGGTGTTGTTGCTGCCGCCGCTGCGCTGACTTTGCGGCTCAACTCAATGACGGGCTGGATCATGTGGGCGGTGTCTTCGTTCTTTCGCGAACTTGGTGTGGTTGCTGAAGGAATGGAGACAATTGCGCAACCAATCGCGTTGACCGACAATGCCAACGCAAAGCCATTGATGCTGACAGAGGGACGGATCGAACTGCAAGGTCTGACCCATCATTACGGCCGGGAACAAGGTGGGTTACAGGCGATTGATATCACCATAAAGCCGGGTGAACGTATTGGTTTAATCGGTCGGTCCGGAGCAGGAAAATCGACCCTGGTAAAGCTACTTTTGCGGTTCTATGACGCTGAAGGTGGGACAATCCTAATCGATGGACAAGAAATAAGACATATCACTCAGGACAGTTTGCGTCGTCATATCGGGATGGTTCAGCAGGACAGCTCCTTGTTGCATCGATCGGTCCGGGAAAACATCCTTTATGGGTGGCCGGACGCAACAGAAGAGCAAATGATTGCGGCTGCTAAACAGGCGCAGGCACATGAATTCATTCTTGATTTGACTGATCAAGAAGGGCGCAGCGGATACGATGCGCGGGTCGGAGAGCGGGGTGTGAAATTGTCCGGAGGTCAGCGGCAACGCATCACTTTGGCCCGTGTGATCCTTAAGAATGCGCCGATTTTGGTCTTGGATGAAGCAACAAGCGCACTTGATAGTGAGGTGGAAGAAGCCATTCAGGAAACGCTTTATGGCATGATGGCAGGCAAGACTGTAATCGCGATTGCGCATCGACTGTCCACGATTGCCAAAATGGACCGTATTCTCGTGCTTGACCAAGGGCGCATCGTGGAAGAGGGCGCTCACGACGTGCTTTTGACCAAAGGCGGATTATATGCAGACTTCTGGGACCGCCAATCCGGTGGTTTTCTCAAGATGGATGAGAGTTGAGCAAACCAGTATGAAAGTTTCGGATTGGATAAAGCCTTTTTCTGCGGCTGAAGGACCACCACCTCAAACGCTAGGTGCGTTTATGAGGTGGTGTCTATCCGGGGCGTGGCCAGTTTTGTGGCTTGCGGCGTTTCTTTCTGCTGCGGCTGGTGCAATGGAGGCGGGAACGGCCCTGATCTTGGGTTTGGTTATCGACGCGACAACCAATGCGGGATCGGCTGCTTTTTTTGAGGGTCAAAATCTATCTCTGATCATTGGTGCATGCGCGTTTTTCCTGATCGCGCGACCTTTGTTCTTTGGATTGTCGTCAGCGTCCAATTCGGTGCTGGTGCAACCCAATGTGAATCCTTTGGTTTTGTCGCGGATCTATCGCTGGACGCTTGGGCAAAGTGTTGGGTTTTTTGATGACGATTTTGCAGGTCGTATAGCGCAAAAGCAGGTCCAGACGGCCAAATCTGTGACCGATATTGTAGTCGAGGTTATCAACGTTGTGGCCTTTGCATTGGCGTCACTTGTCGGTTCAGTGGTGTTGCTGGTGGCCATTGATTGGCGTGTCGCGCTTTGTTTTGCCGTTTGGCTGGTGGGATATATTGCGTTGATCAAATGGTTCCTTCCAAGGGTGCGACTTCGGTCGGCTGGCCGGGCTGGCGCAGCGGCGATGGTTACGGGGCAAGTTGTTGATACAATCACCAATATAAAAACGGTCAAGCTTTTTGGGCATGCGGATTTTGAGGATCGAACAGCGCTGGGCGCTATGGAGGTTTTTCGCAAACGTGCACTAGAGTTTGGTATCCTCGCCGCGGGGTTTCGGTTCGCGCTCATGAGCTTGGCAGGTATCTTGCCGGTTTTGTTGATCGGCGGGACAATTTTGTTGTGGCAGCGCGGTATCGCAAGCGAAGGCGATATTGTTGCCTCGGGCGCGGTGGCAATTCGGATCGCACAGATGACGGGTTGGGTCAGTTTTACCTTGATGGCCATTTATGCCTCTGTTGGAGAGGTCGAAGACGGGATGAATACCTTGGCCCCTGCGATCAGGGTCGAAGATGCACCAAACGCCGCGCCGATGAACATCACCAAGGGTGAGATCGTGCTGAGCAATCTAAGCTTTGCTTATGGGCGCGAAAAAGGCGGTATTGATGATATTTCGCTGACCATTCGTCCTGGTGAAAAGCTTGGTATCGTGGGGGCATCAGGGGCGGGTAAATCGACACTGGTGGCGCTGCTATTGCGAATTTACGAAGCTGAAGGTGGAAATGTCGCAATCGATGGTGTCGATCTGCGGGATGTAACCCAAGAAAGCCTGAGGCGCGGTATTGGGATGGTCACGCAGGAAACGGCGATGTTCAATCGATCTGCACTGGATAACATCCTGTATGGTCGGCCAGATGCCACAAAAGAAGAGGTAATCGCGGCGACCAAACGCGCCGAGGCCCATGTGTTTATTCAAGACTTGCAGGATCACAATGGCCGTCAAGGGTATGACGCCCATCTGGGCGAACGTGGAGTAAAGCTTTCTGGTGGGCAACGACAAAGGATCGCTTTGGCCCGTGCCATTCTAAAAGACGCCCCGATCTTGATCTTGGACGAGGCGACAAGCGCGCTTGACAGCGAAGTGGAGGCAGCAATCCAAGATGCGCTAACCCGAGTGATGGAAGGAAAGACGGTGTTGGCTATCGCACATCGTTTGTCCACACTAAAGGAAATGGACAGGATAATCGTTTTGGATGAGGGTCGGATCGTTGAAAATGGAACCCACGAGGTGCTGTTAAAGCAAGGTGGCCGTTACGCGCGATATTGGGATCGCCAGATGGGCGGTTTCCTCAACATGAAAGCAGCGGAATAGACGTGATTCAATTGTGTGATTTAGAGGTTTGAAGTGACCGAATATACCATAAACAGGCTAGGTATGCACGGTGACGGCATTGCTGACGGACCCTTGTTTGCCCCCCTAACATTGCCTGGCGAAACTGTTTCTGGCACGCGGCAGGATGACACCTTGGATGATGTTCGGGTTGTGACTCCGTCATCTGATCGTGTTGCAGCGCCGTGTCGTCATTTCAAGTCGTGCGGAGGATGCAAACTTCAACATGCATCTGATGATTTTGTAGCGGAATGGAAGGTTGATGTGGTCCGTTCTGCATTGCTTTCACATGGGTTAGAGACTGATTTCCGTCCAATTCAAACCTCTCCTCAAGCGTCACGCAGACGTGCAACGTTTGCGGCGCGGCGAACCAAGAAAGGCGCGATGGCAGGCTTCTTCAAAAGGGGGTCAGATGTGATCATTGAGGTTCCCGATTGCCAATTGCTGCTGCCTGAACTGATGGCAGGTTTGGATGTTGCGCGAGAACTTGCCATTATCGGTACCAGTCGCAAAGCAGCTTTGGCAGTGACAGTTACTTCGTCTTCGAATGGATTAGATGTTGCCGTCACACAGGGAAAACCGTTGGATGGGCCGCTCCGGATGACGCTGGCACAATTGTGCGAACGCTTGGGATTGGCGCGATTGAGCTGGGAAGACGAGGTGATAGCGATGCGTCTTTCGCCCTCGCATCAATTTGGAGGCGCGGATGTGTTGCCTCCGCCCGGCGCATTCCTACAAGCGACACACCATGGAGAAGCGGCTTTGCTGCATGCGGTGCAAGAGGCATTGGGTGAAGCCACACAGGTCGCCGATCTTTTTGCCGGTGTTGGTACTTTTGCGTTGCCTTTGGCTGAAACTGCTCGGGTTCATGCGGTTGAAGGAGAAAGCGAAATGACGGCTGCGCTTGATCAGGGTTGGCGTATGGCCAAAGGGCTAAAGCCGGTGACGACTGAAACCCGTGATCTTTTTCGGCGTCCCTTGCTGCCGGATGAAATGAAAGGTCTGGATGGGATTGTGATTGACCCACCGCGGGCCGGCGCAGAACGGCAGGTGGCAGAAATTTGTAAGGCCATGGTCCCGAAAATTGCCTCTGTGTCCTGCAATCCTGTGACTTTTGCGCGCGATGCCCGGATGATGGTTGAGGCAGGATATACGATGGCATGGGTTCAAGTTGTTGACCAATTTCGCTGGTCTTCCCACATAGAGCTTGCGGCTTGTTTCACACATCAGGGTGACTAAGTATCTGCCTCACGGCTTTTTGAATGAGATTTTTACCGCTATAAGGTAGGGCATAAGAAATTGATCGGCATATGTCGGCAAAAAGGGCAGTGGTTATGCGTCGCAGAAATTTGATCCTCGGAGGCACCGCATTGGTGGCGCTAGGAGCATGTAGTAGCAAAAGTAAGTTTAAGCGGTATTTTGGGCCCGAAGTGACTTATGTGGTTGTTAACAAGGGCGCCCGCAAAATGATGCTGTTGCATCATGACAAAGTCCTTGAGAATTACGATATCAAGCTGGGTTTTGACCCAAAGGGCCACAAGAACATTGAAGGTGACGGGAAAACTCCGGAAGGAATTTACTGGATTGACCGGCGCAATCCAAATTCCCGTTTCCACTTGTCGCTTGGTATCTCTTATCCCAATGCCCAAGACCGCGAACGGGCGCGGGCGCAGGGCAAGTCACCCGGCGGTGATATTTTCATCCATGGTCAGCAAAACCCATTCAAACGGGATACAAGTGATTGGACGTGGGGGTGTATCTCCGTCACGAACGCGCAGATGGAAGATATTTATGCGATGGTCGGGAATGGCACTCCGATCCAACTTAACCCCTAATCCTAAGACCTTGGATTAGTTACCCATTACCATAGTCCACCAGATTTTTCCGCCTTTTTCCTGGAACCAAGCAAAGCCCATGTTGCGGGCATCGCCAGCCATAATGATACGGCGGGTATCAGGTTGTTCCATCCATGCAGCAAGTGTCTCGAGCTCGGATTCGAATGTTTCAGAAATCGTCTCGCCTACCAGTGATCCAGGATATCCCACGCGGTTGATCCGGTCGATTGGTGAGGAACCGTCAGATCCAAAATGCCAAGGACGGTTCTGAATAGACATATCACGAGAGTGAGTCGCCGCGGCTGCATTTAGTTGCGGATTGAGTTGCACCGCAGGACGCCCGGCAGACTGGCGCAAGGCATTGACCGAATCTAACATTCGGAATTGAATCTTTCCGGTGTCAGCGCGGCTGATCCGATAGGCTTTTGCCAGCGGCTTGCCGTCTTGACCCAATTGAGGGGCCGCAGGGGCACAGGCTGCTAAGGCAAGGGCCAAAGCCAGAAAGGTTGAAATAAGACGGCTCATAATTCTGCTCCAAATGGGGAGGTTTTCATATGGCTTAGCCTGTAGAGCGTTGCAGTTCAAACGCACATGAGCGTTACCGTGCCGAATGACAGTTGTTTGATTTGATACTGCGTCTTTCGGGCAATATGTTTCGGGTAATCACGAAAATGGCAGTAAATTTGGAGACAGCAAATGTCTGATAATAAATTTGATCAAACCAGCCGTCGCGCATTTCTTGCAGGAAGTGCAGCGCTGTTGGCAACCCCAGCTGTGGCACAAAGCACGAATGCTGTGAATTCTGCGACAACAACGCAAGTGGAGCGGGACCTGACCGAAACAGTCCGCCGGAATATTTCAAGCTTCCGGACGCTCGATTGGCGGCCATACTTTGACAATACCAAAAAGGGCGCAATTCTGGTCGATATTGACAGCCGCGCTGTGCACTATTGGTCTGAAGATCAAAGCATTTACAAGCTCTACCCATCAAGCGTCCCGTTGACGGATGACCTGACTCGCCGTGGCCGTACCCGGATCATCCTCAAAGATCCTGAACCATCCTGGCGACCAACGCCTAGCATGCTCGAGCGCAACCCAGAGTGGCCTCCATTTATCGGCCCTGGTCCTGAAAATCCGCTTGGGACTCGTTCCTTGCATCTCAGCTGGACATACTACCGTATCCACGGCACGCATGACACGCGCAAGATCGGCCGTAAGTCTTCGAATGGCTGCATTGGCCTTTATAATGAACACATTGAAGAGCTTTACGAAATGGCAAATGTAGGCACCCAAGTGTTGCTTATTTGACGACATTCAAGCACATGTGGGGCAGGCGTGCTTATTCCGGGTTTGCAATCCCGTGCTGATACTGTTTACGTCGACTCACGAGGTAAGTCTTGGGCGCGTGCGCGCAGATTTGCGATGCATGCCATTTCTGGAGGTTATACTATGAAAAAACTCGTTCTCGCCGCAGCTCTGTCAGCTGCCGCATCGACCGCATTTGCTGGCTCTCTTGCAGACCCAGTTATCGAAGCACCAGTTATCGTTGAAGAAGCAAAAAGCTCTTCTTCTGGTATTCTGATCCCGGTGATCTTGCTGCTTTTGGTTGCTGCTGCAGCTGCCTAATTAATTCGGTTCGATACTAAAATAAAAAAGGCGGTGTTTTATGCACCGCCTTTTTTGCGTCTAGGAAATATTTTCCTGCGCAGCAGCGTTACCCTGACGCCAGAATATCTGGAATGTTGTGCAAAGCGGCTTTGCTAGCTGGGCCAAATTCACCAAGAAGCGACATCTTTTCTGTATCGTTTTGATCAAACCCGACCATAAGATGGTTCACAGCTTGCAATCTAGAGCGTGCTATCCATTCTTTGACCAATGGTACCTTCGACCAAGCGCCTTGGTTCATCATCGCAGGCAATTGTTCTGCGATATATTGTGCGGGTGTATCGTGGAAATTAACGGTATGCGTACAGGCATTGCGGGCCGCTTTGTCCGGCACGCGGGCTTCAAGAAATGCGATTAATGCGGCGCCGAAAAGTGGCTGGAATGGTCTGATCAAATTAAGGTTGATGGTAGACTCCCCATCAAAGACTGGCGGTGCATCCTTGGGCATCAAAACACCTGCACTCGCTGAACAATCCACATAAAGCGTGTTTGCTGGCATTTCCACCTTGCCGTCATCCAAGATCATCTGATTACTGACGAGTTCTTGTACATGTCCCAAACGCACGACATCTTTGATCTGAGCCAGCAAGGCGACCTCGCGTGATGAACAGACGGCAGCATGAAATTTGGTCGGCTTGATCGTCTGATCAATACGATGCCAAGTCCCCGCCATTTCCATACCGGCGCAAAATTCGTCCACAGTCCGGACAGAACCTAAGAGCTTGAGTTCCCCCAGAAAGGATCCGATGACAGTGTCAAACAGGTTTGGATGGTTCAGGATCCGTTCTCGGTTAAAGAGCCAATAATCATTGGGGCGGACCCAAGTTATTTTGTCCGGCTCAACGCCTTGTTCGAGCAGCCAAATCGCCGCATCCATGCCAGTCTTTCCTGCGCCGATAATTGAATAGGTATCGTGATGGGCCGCGCATTGTGGCAGATCGTTGATTGACACACAGTGGACATCTTGAGCGACCTGAAATTTGCGTGTGTGAGTCGCCGGTATCGATCCCAAATCGCCCCATTTTCCTGCGTTTACGATCTTTTTCGCGACATCAATTTGGGTCTCATGGCCCGTGATCAGATGGCGCACGCGGCCACCGCCTAGGTGCTCGCTATTGCGCAAATAGGTGACGCGCCCAGTCGTCAGATAGGTATTTTCCATCAAATCATGGAAATAGTGCAGAATCTCTGACTTGGAACAAAGTTCAAACTTCGGATCCATGTAATTTTGATCAACTGACCGTATCGTCCCAAGATGTTTGGAATGGACGCCATAAAAACTTGCCGATTGATGCAGACGGACAAAAGGATAGGCGTCGTTCCAATGACCGCCCGGCGCGTCGCGTCGGTCTACAATTACCACATCGGCATCAGTTTCTTGGAGCAATACATCAAGAAATGACAGTGCCGTCGCGCCTGCACCGGAGATCAGATAGTCAGCTTGCATAGGTTTTTTCCTTTTTCGGGTGTTGTTCTGCGCATCTGAACGAAACCCGAACTTGATACAGAAGTGCCGCTACATTCCAGAGCGCAGCTAGTCCTTAAATATAGCCAGCCCCAACCATTCAGCGACCAACGCCGGGGTATCTTCGCCTTCGATGTCGATGGTTAATATATTTGTGCGCAGCATGCTGGTTGCATCCCGGGCTGTCGCGTCCTGCAAAGTAAACCGACCCCGCAATCTGCTCCCGGCGCGTACCGGCATCAAGAACCGCAGTTTGTTCATCCCATAGTTGATGCCCATAACTTGCCCCTCCATCATCGCGAAGCAGTCGTAAGCAAACCGGCTTGCAAGGGACAGCGTCAGAAATCCATGGGCTATTGCACCTCCAAAGGGTGTTTCGCGGGCAGCTCGGTCAGGATCGACATGAATCCATTGTTCATCATGGGTCGTCCTGGCAAACTCATCTATCATTTTCTGATCAACCGTGATCCAGTTTGAGATCCCAACTTCGGTTCCGATAAGCGCTTGTGATGTCTTAATGGCTTCTGCGATGGATGACATATCTGAACTCCCTCAAGTTGGGTCTGCGGCAACACGCACAAGACGTTTGCCCTTGTTATCGCCAGCGAGAAGTCCGATCAGAGCGTGTGGTGCGTTTTCCAATCCATCAACGATATCCTCGGTCACTTTGATTTGCCCAGTTCCAACCCAATGTTGCAGCGCTCGAATACATTTGGCATCGTTATGGGCGAAATCCATGACAATGAACCCCTCCATCTTCAGCCGTTTGACAACAATGACACCGGGCAAGTTTCGGGGTCCAGTTGGGGTGTCGGTGTCATATTGGCTGATCGCGCCACAACAAACGACGCGGCCCTTTTCGTTCATGAAATTCAACGACGATTCAAGAATTTTACCGCCAACGTTGTCAAAATAGACATCGATTCCGTCTGGGCATGCAGCAGCGAGTTTCTTTGATAAACCTGCCTCGCGATAATCGACACAGACGTCAAAACCCAATTCACTTTCTACCCATGCACATTTTTCCGGCCCCCCAGCGATCCCAACGACGCGACACCCTAGTGCCTTGGCGATTTGGCCGACATATCCGCCCACAGATCCTGCGGCCGCAGACACCAATACGGTTTCACCTGCCACCGGATTTCCGATCGACATGAGCCCATGATAGGCGGTTTTACCCGCGATTCCATAGACCGACATCAGATGAGAAAGCGGCTCTACTTTGGGCAATTTCTGAACTTTATGGCCTTTGACAACCACGTAATTGGACCATGTAGCCTCGGCCGCAACGATGTCACCGACAGCAACTCTGGAGCTCTTGCTTTGCACGACTTCACAGATGGCATAGGTAGGCATCGCATCCCCCTTCTGAACCGCCGCGCGGTATGTTGCACCTTTCATCCAGCTCCGATTGGCGGCATCGATGGACATCAAAATGACACGCAACAAAACCTCTCCGCCCTGCGCAGTGGGCATGTCTGTGTCTGACACCGTAAAATGATTGGCGGTAAGCGTATCAGTTGGCAATTCAGCGATCGTGATCTGGCGGTTTTGCATGGGATGTGTCCTATTGAATTTCAGGTAAAGGAGAGATCTGATGAAAGAAGCCCGTCAACATCGGTTTGTGCCCCCAAAAGGCGCAGCAGACCTTTTGCTCATCCGCCACGGAGAAACCCAAGCCGCGCAACGCGGAAAGAGCTTTCCCATGATAGAAGGTCAGGGTGATCCGGCATTGCACCCAGACGGTGAGGAGCAAGCGATTGCAGTTGGTGAGCGGCTGAAAACAGAGCCTATCAAGGCGATTTATGTCACCACTATGCAACGCACTCACCAAACGGCTGCGCCATTGGCCGCGCATTTGGGACTGAAGCCGCGCGTTGAAAAGGACTTGCGAGAGGTGTTCTTGGGTGATTGGGATGGTGGCGAATTCAGGTTTCGTGCAGCGGAAAATGATCCGGCGATTGTCCGTGCGCGAGCCAATCATGAATGGGGCGAATTGCCCGGCGCCGAAACCACCGCGCAATTGCAAGAACGTGTTCGACGTGGGTTGCTGCGAATAGCGGTGGCGCATCCTGATGAGTTGGTTGCGGTTGTTGTGCATGGCGGTGTTGTTGGCGCGGCGCTGTCGATTGCAACGGGCGCGCGCGGCTTTGCATTTAGCGGCGCGGCCAACGGATCCATTTCCCGGCTTGTCGTGCATGGAGAGGACATGGTTGTGCGCGGGTTTAATGATGTGTCGCATCTCTAACCTGCACGTCAATCAATTGTCACAACAACTTTTCCGAGCACTTTACGATCTTGCAATAATTGCAACGCATCACCCGCTTTCTCCAAAGGATAGCTTGCTGAAATCGATGGTTTGATCTTGCCCTCTTTGTAGAGCCGGAACAGATCACCCATGTTTTCGGCATGGTTCACCGGTTCGTGCATTGTGTGTGCGCCCCAGAAAACACCGACAATCTGACACCCTTTAAGCAAGGTCAGATTGAGTGGGATTTTGGGAATGCCAGCGGGAAACCCGACAACCAAGTAACGTCCCTTCCATGCCAACGCCCGCACCGCCGGTTCCGCATAATTCCCGCCAACCGCGTCATAAACAACATCTACACCACCGCTGCCGGATAGCTTTTTGATCTGCGAGGAGAATTCTTTTTGAACAGCCCGGTCTGACATATCTCGATCATAGATCAGCGTTTCATCTGCACCTAGGTCACGACAAAACTGGGCTTTTTCATCAGAGGAAACCGCTGCAATCACTTTGGCACCCGCGGCCTTACCAAGTTCGATTGCTGCGGCGCCCACACCGCCTGCCGCACCCAGAATCAGCAGGGTCTCTCCTTCTTCTATCTCTGCGCGATCTTTCAATGCGTGATGCGAGGTTCCATAGGTCAGCACAAAACAGGCGGCTTCTTCAAAGGGCATATTTTCAGGGATCTTAAGAACCTTCATGGCGTCAATCAAAACATGCGTCGCGAACCCGCCAAAACCGGTCATGCCCAGCACACGGTCGCCTACCGCAAGCCCATTGATGTTCTCGCCGACTGCTTCGACGACGCCAGCCACTTCACCACCCGGCGCAAAGGGGCGTGGAGGTTTCATTTGATACATGTCTTGAATGATCAGCGTATCGGGAAAATTGACGCCCGCTGCGTGGACACGGATCAGAACTTCCCGTTTGCCGGGCTGGGGTGTTGGGAGATCTTCCAACACCAAAGTTTCTGGACCGCCGACTACTTTGCTCAACATCGCCTTCATGATCGTATCCTCTCGATTGCATCGACCAAAGTTGGGACGTGGCGTCGTATCTTGTCAATCGCAATTCGGGTCGCCATTCTGCACAGCGGAATGGATGTTCGCATATGACGTGACGTTTCAACGGGAGGATGATCAGATGAGCGATGCAAACCTAGAAGGTTTTCGCGATGAGTTACGCGGTTGGTTGCAGGAAAACTGCCCACAGGACATGCGCGACGGCGGGATGTCAGAGGATGCGATATGCTGGGGGGGCAAAGAATGGGTCTTTAGCTCTGACGCTCAGAAACTCTGGTTAGAGAGATGTGCCGCGAAAGGTTATACCGTACCGACCTGGCCTGTGGATTATGGTGGTGCGGGCCTTTCCCGTGATCAGGAAAAGATCTTTCATGAGGAAATGGGACGAATAAATGCACGTCCACCCCTACAAAGTTTTGGTATCTGGATGTTAGGGCCTGCGTTATTGCATTTTGGCAGCCATGAGCAAAAGCTGCATTACCTGCCGCCCATTGCGCGGGGTGAAATACGATGGTGTCAGGGATATTCAGAACCGGGCGCGGGATCTGATCTGGCGAATGTTCAAACCAAGGGGGAAGACAAAGGCGATCATTGGTTGGTGAACGGCCAAAAGATCTGGACCTCTTACGCTGATAAGGCTGATTGGATTTTTGCATTGGTACGTACAGATCGCGATGCGCCTAAACACAAGGGAATATCGTTTCTGTTGTGCGATATGGAGCAGGCCGGTGTTGAGACGCGGCCGATTAAGATGATTTCGGGCATTTCGCCCTTTTGCGAGACGTTTTTCACCGATGCATCCATCCCCAAACATCAAATCGTGGGAGAGGAAAACCGGGGTTGGGATGTTGCAAAATACCTGCTGACCCATGAACGGGAGATGATTTCAGGCGGGGCAGGTGGCTTGGCTGGAGGAGGCCGCGCGCTGGGCGCAATTCTGTCTGAAACGATGGACGAAATGGGTGCCACACTACGGGCCGAGGCCATGAAATGCGAAATCGATACGCTGGCGATTGGCCTGACATTGGAGCGTTACAAGGATCAGTCGGAGGCTGGTCAAGGTGCCGGTGATGCGTCTGCTATGTTGAAATACATGGGGACCGAATTGAACAAACAACAGCATGAACTGATGATGTCGGCAGGTGGCTCTGATGCGCTTGAATGGGATGGTCCTTTGGGTAATCGTGCGGGCGATTGGTTGCGAACCAAGGCAAATTCAATCGAAGGCGGTACATCTGAGGTAATGTTGTCGATCGTGTCGCGGCGCGTGCTTGGGCTTCCGGGGTAAGAGACATGGTAAAATTGGTAAAGACAGAAGAAGAAAGAATGCTGGCGGACATGGCCCGCGGATTTTTGGATGGCGCGGCCCCGGTAACCAAACTGCGTGAGATGCGCGATGCTGGAAAAACCCATGATGCGGAACTCTGGCAAGAGATGGCTCAGATGGGTTGGGCAGGGGTGTTGGTACCCGAGGAATCGGGCGGGTCGGACATGGGTCATGCTGCGGCAAATGTGATTGCACAGGAGATGGGTAAAACACTGGCGGTATCACCATATATTTCTACCGCCGTTATTGCAGCGACAGCCCTGCGGCAGGTGTCAGATGATCGCGCCAAGGAAGCCTTGGGCCGGATCGCGTCTGGTGAGGCGACCTATGCGCTGGCTGTGGATGAAGGGATCAAATTTGATCCTGATGGGACTACACTGCAAGCGCAGGCAGACGGCAACGGGTTTCGGCTAAACGGCAAAAAGCAGTTTGTGGTAGACGGCGCATTGACAGATCGCTTGCTTGTGCTTGCCAAAACGGAGGCTGGCCTGACCTTGTTCGACATTCCGGCAGATCGCGCGGGAATAGATCGGACCGCATCCAACATGATTGATTCACGCGACACCGCGCGCATCGAATTTACCGATGTAGAGGCGACAGGTGAAGATGTTCTGGGTGGGGTTGATCAGGCGATGAACGTACTGAAACCTGCAATTCAAGCAGGTCAGGCCGCATTGGCCGCTGAAATGACAGGCCTTGTTGCAGGCGCATTTGATATGACAGTTGGGTATCTAAAAGAACGCAAGCAATTTGGCGTTGAGATTGGGCGTTTTCAAGCGCTTCAGCATCGCGCAGCCCATCTTTGGTGTGAAATGGAAGTCACTGTCTCGGCGGTCTTGCATGCAGGGCGGATGTTGGATGAGGATCCAGAAAACGCGGAAATGGCGGTGTCACTGGCCAAAGCGAAAGCAACGCAGACGGCAACGCTTGCTGTGATTGAAGGTGTGCAAATGCACGGGGGCATCGGGATGACCGACGCCTATGATATGGGTTTTTACATGAAACGGGCACGCGTTGGGGCGGAGTGGTTGGGAGACTACAACTACCATGCCGAAAAGATCGCGGCGGCAAGGGGATTCTGATGGATATTCAAACGTTATTTGGGCTGGACGGTAAGGTTGCGTTGGTCACTGGCGGGGCAACGGGCATTGGTCGTATGGCAGCGGAAGCATTGGTACGGGCCGGCGCCACGGTGCTTATGGCGTCTCGCAAGGGTGATGCCTGCGAAGCTGTTGCGAGAGAATTGAATGACCTGGGCGCGCCCGGCAAAGCGATTGGGTTTGCGGGCGATGTCGGATCAGAAGCTGGTGTTGATGCATTGGTTGCTGCGGTGAAAGAGCGCACAGAAACGCTTGACATCCTGATGAATAATGCGGGGATCACTTGGGGTGCGCCAATGGGGCAATTCCCCTTCGCGGCTTGGGAAAAGGTGATGAACGTCAATGTGGCGGGACTGTTTGATCTGACCCAGAAATTGCTGCCAATGTTGATAGCATCTGGAACCGTTGATGACCCTGCTCGGGTTGTGAATGTGGGGTCAGTAATGGGTGAAAGGGAAATGGGCGATGGGGCCTATAGCTATTCTGCCTCTAAGGCCGCAGTTATCCATCTGAGCAAGATTATGGGCAAAGAATTGGCCGGACAGGCGGTCACTGTGAACGCGCTGGCACCCGGACCGTTTGTGTCTCGAATGACAGCATTTGCAACGCATGACGAAGAAATGCGCGCGCGGGTGGGGGATGATGTGCCGCTGAAACGAGTTGGCCGGGATGAGGACATCGGTGGATGTATGTTGTTCCTGTGTGGCCGCGGTGGCGCTTATGTTACGGGTGCGGTTATTCCTGTTTCAGGGGGAATAAACGTGATGTCAGGCCCTAATATTTTTGAACAGGCGCTTCACTGATGGCTGAAATTCGATTTGATAATCGGGTCGCAATTGTGACGGGCGCTGGTACGGGTCTGGGCCGGTCACACGCGCTTGGCCTTGCTGCGCGGGGTGCGCGTGTGGTGGTCAATGATCTGGGTGTGGGGCGCGACGGATCGGGTTCCTCGTCTGACGCTGCAAATTCTGTGGTTGCTGAAATCAAGACAATGGGTGGCGATGCGATGGCGCATGGCTGCGATGTCTCTGATGAGGACGGCGTGATTGATATGGTGTCTCAAGCCTTGGCTGCTTGGGGGCGGATCGATATTGTGGTGAACAATGCTGGCATTTTGCGAGACAAGACTTTCGCAAAAATGACAATGGCAGACTTTCGCAAAGTTGTGGACGTCCATTTGATTGGGTCGGCCAATGTGGCACATGCCTGCTGGCCGATAATGCGCGAACAAAAATACGGGCGGGTTGTGTTCACCTCATCTGCCTCTGGCCTTTATGGAAATTTTGGGCAGGCCAATTATGGCGCAGCCAAAGCATCAATGATGGGTCTTATGAATGTGCTGCATCTGGAGGGCGCGCGTGACAATATTCGGGTGAATACGCTGGCACCAACAGCCGCGACGCGTATGACAGAAGAATTGCTTCCCGCAGAAGCGGCCGCGCTTTTGGCGCCTGAAACGATCACTCCGGGATTGCTTTATCTGGTTTCAGAAGACGCACCTTCACGTGTCATTCTGGGGGCAGGTGCGGGTAGTTTTGCTTTGACCAGAGTGTATGAGACACCCGGTATCACTTTAATGGACGAAGAAAATACGCCGGAAGCGATTGCGGCAAAATTTGCAGAAATAGCGGCATCTGAGACCCAAGAGGAGCTGATCGATGCCTTTAGTCAAACCAAGAAGTACGCCCTGAATGCGGCACAGGCCCGTAGTCTGAAGCTGGATTGGTAAACATAAATCTAAGGAGAAACACGATGCGTGATGCACTTATCGTTTCAACAGCAAGGACCCCAATAGGCAAAGCGTATCGCGGGGCGTTCAACAATACCACACCTCAGGAATTGGCAGGTCACGCCATTCAACACGCCGTTGCGCGAGCGGGTGTCGATCCAACGCAGGTGCAGGATGTCGTGCTTGGTGCGGCTTTGCAGCAAGGCCATTCGGCCAGCAATATTGCGCGTCAGGCTGCGGTCCGAGGCGGCTTGCCAGTGAGTGTGGCAGGCATGTCGCTGGATCGGCAATGTGCGTCTGGCATGATGGCGATTGCAACCGCGGCTAAGCAGGTTGTGATGGATGGCATGGATGTTGTTGTGGGTGGCGGCGTTGAAAGTATCTCAATGGTGCAAACCCCAGAGATGCGTGTGAAGGCGGACGCTTGGCTGAAGCAAAACAAGCCAGATATCTATATGTCCATGCTGGAAACAGCAGAAACTGTGGCTGAGCGGTATAATGTGAGCCGCGAGGTGCAGGATGCTTATGCGGCGCAAAGCCAGGAACGCACGCATCTGGCGCAAGAAGCAGGACGGTTTGACGCTGAGATCGTACCGCTGACCTCAACAATGATGATTCAAGACCGCGAAACCAAAGAAATCTCTCATCATGAGGTGACGTTGGAGAAAGACGAAGGCAATCGACCCGGGACATCGGCCGAGAGCCTCGCGGGACTTAAACCAGTCTTTAAGGATGGGATAACGATCAAAGAAGGCAAATTCATCACTGCAGGCAATGCGTCGCAATTGTCTGATGGGGCCTCTGCATCGGTGGTCATGGAAGCCAAAGCCGCCGAAAAAGCGGGTTTGGAACCGCTTGGCCGTTATGTCGGGGTCATGGCTGCGGGTTGTGAACCTGATGAAATGGGTATTGGCCCGATCTATGCAGTGCCACCTTTGCTGAAGGCGCATGGGCTGAAAATGGATGATATCGGGTTGTGGGAGCTGAACGAAGCGTTTGCGGTACAGGTTCTATATTCGCGTGATCAACTGGGCATTCCCGATGATATCCTGAATGTCGATGGCGGTGCGATTTCAATCGGGCACCCATATGGTATGTCTGGCGCCCGGATGGTTGGACATGCGTTGATCGAAGGGAAGCGGCGCGGCGTCAAATACGTGGTCTGCACAATGTGTGTGGGGGGCGGCATGGGCGCTGCTGGGTTGTTTGAAGTCCTATGACCCCCTCGCTCTTCGCGGCTCTGTCGAGCCCTCATCGCAATGACCGGGTTTGCCAATAAACGAGGCGGTTTTGTCCGCCCCCTGACTGTAAATATGAACGCTTTTAGAGGTCCAATGCCCCGTGACGATTCTCATCTTCCGAGTGCTTTGCAAGGTTTGCGCATCCCGCTGATCGCATCGCCGTTGTTCATCATATCGGTGCCAAAACTGGTGATTGCTCAGTGCAAGGCAGGGATCGTTGGTTCCTTTCCGGCGCTTAACGCCCGAGAGCCCGAGGTTGAACATCCTTTGCTGGACATCTGGTTGACTGAGATCAAAGAGGAATTGGACCGTCACAACCAAGCCAACCCGGATCAGCCTGCAGCGCCTTATGCGGTGAACCAAATTGTGCATCGATCCAATACCCGGCTGGATCGGGATTTAGAGATTTGTGTAAAACATGAGGTGCCAATCTGGATTACGTCACTCGGCGCGCGTGTTGAGGTGAATGATGCGGCGCATTCCTGTGGTGGGATCGTCTTGCATGACATCATCAACAATCGGTTTGCAAAGAAAGCCGTTGAAAAGGGGGCGGATGGTCTGGTTGCGGTTGCGGCGGGTGCGGGTGGACATGCGGGCCAACAATCGCCTTTTGCCTTGGTGCGTGAAATTCGCGAATGGTTTGAGGGGCCAGTCGCGCTTTCTGGAGCGATCGCCACTGGTGAATCGCTTTTGGCGGCCCGCGCGATGGGGGCGGATCTTGGGTATACGGGATCGCCATTCATCGCGACGGATGAGGCTAATGCGGACCAAGGGTACAAGGACATGATCGTAGAGTCTGGGGCGGACGACATTGTGTATTCATCCCTCTTTACGGGTGTTTGGGGGAACTACCTTAAGGGGTCGATCAAAGCGGCGGGGATGGATCCGGATAATCTGCCCACAGCGGATGCGTCATCTATGAATTTTGGTCAGGATCGCGAGAAACCCAAGGCTTGGAAAACGATCTGGGGTTCGGGTCAGGGCATTGGGGCCATCAAATCAGTTGGGCCTGCCGGCGCTATTGTTGATCGGATAGCCATGGAATACGCAACGGCAGGCAAGAAACTGGCAGCTGAGTTTGGCTGAATTGTTGGTCATAAGGCACGGGCAAGCGTCCTTTGGTCAGGATAACTATGATGTGTTGTCCGATCTGGGCCATCGACAATCTGAAGCCGTTGGCGCGGTGTTGAAAGATATAGGATGGGTGCCGGACCGACTGATTACCGGGACGTTGAAACGGCAGAAAGATACGCTGAGCTCAATGGGTTTTTCACATGCACCAGAGGAACACGCTGGCTTTAACGAATACGACTTTAACGACCTGTTGCATGCGCGATTCAAAGGTGTTGTCCCTGAATTGGTTAAAGGTGACCGAAAGGCGCATTTCCGGGCGTTACGGGAAACGGTTTTTGAATGGCAGGATGCCCGTTTTGATGGTGCGTCAGAGACCTATGCCGATTTTGCCAAAAGGGTCGAAACTGCACGGACCTTTGCATGTCAAACAAAGGCGCGGCGGGTTTTGGTGATCTCATCCGGTGGGGTGATCGGACAACTGACAGCGATGGCTTTGGGTGCGGATAAGCGGCAAATGATCGAATTAAACCTGCAAATACGAAATACATCTATGACACGGTTCATGTTCAAAGGCGATCGATGCTCATTGCATGAATTCAATGCAGTGCCGCATTTCGCCACGTCTTTGGGCGCGCAATTGCTAAGCTATAGCTGAGGAAGAATGATGAGTACAAACACACAAACCCTCGATGAAATAGCGGTTAGCAAGTATCTGAAAGAGCACCTTGCGGGTTTTGAGGGACCGATGGAGGTGACGAAATTTCAGACTGGACAATCGAACCCAACCTTTATGCTGAAAACACCTGCACATTCGTATGTTCTGCGCCGAAAACCCCCGGGTGTTTTGTTGAAATCTGCCCATGCGGTTGATCGCGAGTTTCGGGTTCAAAAGGCGTTGCAAGGGTCAAAGGTGCCTGTCGCAAAGATGCATTTATTGTGTGAGGACGATGATGTCATTGGGTCTATGTTTTATATTATGGACCATGTCCCGGGCCGGAACTTCAATGAACCTGCAATGCCGGATGTGTCCATAGCAGAACGCGCTGCGATTATTGATGATATGGGGCGGGTTTTGGCGGCCCTGCACGAAGTGGATATCAATGCGGTTGGATTGAGCGATTATGGTCCTGAGGGCAATTATTTTGAAAGACAGGTCGGACGCTGGTCTAAACAATATAAGGCGTCTGAAACCCAAAATATCCCGGCGATGAATGAATTGATGACGCGTCTGGTTCAAGAACGCCCCGCTGATGATGGACAACGCACTTTGGTTCATGGAGACTACCGTCTCGACAATATGATCTATGACGCTGAAACCAATGATTGCCGCGCGATCCTTGATTGGGAGCTATCGACGATTGGGCATCCCTTTGCTGATCTGGCGGCTGTGATCATGCAGTGGCAATTGCCCGCTGGCACCGAAGGGCGTGGGATGGGAGGGCTCGACCGGGCCGCACTTGGCTTGCCCACAGATCAGGCGTTTATCGAAAAATACTGCGAACGGCGTGGCTTGCCGGGGATTGAAAATTTTGGGTATTACCTGAGCTTTTGTTTCTTTCGGATGGCAGGCATTGTTCAAGGTGTTCTTAAACGTGGGATGGACGGCAATGCGTCCAACCCTGAGCGCGCGATGAAATTGGGTGAATTTGTACCCGTCTTTGCGCAGCATGGCCTTAATGCCTTGAACCGGGGTTGAGAGCCGATGGGTGATCTTCTCCACACGGATAACGAAAGCAAAGACCGCAACTTTGTCACTGCTTTGGCACGCGGATTGGAAATTTTGCGCTGTTTCCGGGATGGTGAGGTAACGTTGACCAATAGCGATTTTTCGGAGCGAACGGGGCTGCCTAAAGCGACAATCTCACGGTTGACCCACACGCTTTGCACGTTGAATTATCTGGTGGCAGACCCGCGCGCTGGAACCTACAGATTAAGCGCCGGGGTGCTGAATTTGGGTTTTGGTGTTTTGTCTGCCATGGACATCGGTGACCGCGCTGTGCCCGAGATGGAGCGTCTGCGTGATGGCCCCAATTCCTATATCACTGTTGCGCTGGGCGAGGTGCATCAACTTGACGTTGTGTATCTTGCAACGCGTGTCAGTCACGAGGAAGTGGCGTTGGCAATCCGGGTTGGAACGCGATTGCCGTTGTTTCATTCGGGGATTGGTCAGGCGATCCTTGTGGGGATGGATGATGATGCGCGCGAGGCTGCTTTTGAAGCGGCGGGGCGGTTGGACAGTGAGTGGGAGGCTGACGCGCGAGCGCGGTTTGATCAAGCCAAATCGACATATGAAGTCAAAGGGTTTTGCACCGGTTATGGGTCTTGGCGGGCGGATGTAAATGGAATTGCAGTTCCGGTTTTCTCGCTTGGTGGGACGCGCGTGTATGGGTTGAATGCTGGCGGCCCGTCGTTCCGGGTGAAACCAAAACAGCTTGAGGCGGTTTACGGTCCCAAGCTTATCAAGGCGGCAGACACGCTTAGCATCCGACCGCCAACTTGAATATTGCGGCGACTTGTTCCGCATGGCGGAACAGGGAAGGTTTTTTAAAGAGACGTTCAATTTTGTGATCATTCAAATAAGTAGCTCGGCTATCAGGATGTGATCGGCTCTGATCCTTGGTTTTTCGGGTCATTCGCAAATACGTAGCTCTGTGAATAATCATGAACTTTTCTATTTTTAATGTTTTAAATCAATATGTTGAACTAAATCTGTTTCCGCATATGTCTGAAAAATAAACCTGAAATGTTCGGTTGATAATTCTTAAACCCATTGGAAATGACGCTAGGGCACAGTTGACCTGCGCCCTTGACTTTGTCGGGCGGTGTGCAACTCTTTCAACATGGCTCAAGACCCCGAAATAAACGAATGGGGCGCGGCTAATCTTAGGGAGGAACACATGAAAAATATTACCAAAGTCACAGCGGTTTCGGCGCTTTCATTGATCATTGGCGCTTCTGCTGCCTTTGCTGAGACTGTTAAAATTGCTTTCATTGATCCGCTGTCTGGTCCTTTTGCCAGCACGGGCACCAATGGCTTGCACCAATTTGAATTTGCGGCGGACTACCTGATAAACCAAAACGGTGGCGTTTTGGGCGGTACGGATCTGGAAATCGTCGCATTTGACAACAAAATCAGCCCAAAAGAATCCCTGATCCAGCTGCAGGTCGCGATTGATCAAGGTATTCGGTTCATCGCTCAGGGTAACTCTTCTGGAGTTGCGAATGCGATCACAGAAGCGGTGGACAAGCACAACAAACGTAATCCAGATGACCGGGTCTTGTTCCTGAACTATGCGGCTGTTGATCCCGCGCTAACCAATGACAAATGCAACTTCTGGCATTTCCGTTTTGATGCGAACGCTGACATCAAAATGGACGCAATGACTGATTCCATTGCTGCGGATGATAACATCAAGAAAGTGTATATCATTGGGCAAGACTATTCCTTTGGTAAAGCTGTGGCTGCCGCAGCTGTTCGCTTCCTTGGTGAAAAGCGTCCAGATATTGAGATCGTAGGCAACGAATTGCACCCAATCGGCAAGGTAAAAGACTTTACGCCATATTCTCGCAAGATCGTCGCATCTGAGGCTCAGGCTGTCATCACAGGTAACTGGGGTGCAGACATGCTTGGTTTGGGTAAGTCGATTGTTGAGAACGGCTATAACGGTCCGATTTATACCTATTATGCGGCAGGCTCCGGCATTACAGCGGCATTTGGTGAATCTGGCAAAGGCGCTATTCGACTGGTCGGCGAAGGCCAGATCAATCCACCCGTTAGCGATGAAGCTGCTGCATATTACTCCGCATACAAAGAAAAATACCCTGATGGGAACGTTGATCAGGGCAGAATCACTAACGTGATTGGTATGCTGGCACAGGCGATTGACGCTGCTGGTACCGCAGATGATGTGGTTAAGATCGCATATGAGCTGGAAGGTATGGAGTTCGATTCAATCTGGGGTTCCAAGATTATGATGCGTGCATTGGATCACCAAGCGATCCAGGATGTGCACATTCAGGAACACACAGACGAAGATGTTGCTTTTCCTTATGACAATTCTCCTTATGGGGTGAAGGTGATCAAAACGGTGAGCATGGCGTCCGCGGACAGCACATCCACCTGCCAGATGAAGCGCCCTTAAGCGCTAAATCTTTCGGGCCTGCCCGGCTGGGTGGCGGGGCAGGCCTTTTTCGCATTTTTACCGTTAACCCTTCAGGGGGGACCGATGGAACTCATCCTCGTCAATCTGATCGACGGGCTGGTGACTGGACTTTTGCTCTTTATGCTGTCCGCCGGCCTGACGCTTATTTTCTCTATGATGGGCGTTTTGAACTTCGCTCATGCCAGTTTTTATATGCTGGGTGCCTATTTTGCCTTTCAGATCAGTATTGCGCTGGGATTTTGGATGGGGCTTTTGTTGGCGCCGCTGATTGTCGGCGTCATGGGCGCCGGAGTTGAGAGGTACGGGCTGAGGCGAGTGCATCAATACGGCCATGTGCCCGAGCTGATATTTACCTTTGGTCTGGCGCTGTTGATTGAGGAGCTGGTGCAATTCGTTTGGGGTAAAAACCAGATGCCATATGATGTACCGGACATATTGAATTTCACGGCGTTCTCAATCGCGAATAATTCGATCCCTGCATACAAGATTTTCATGATCTTCATCTCAATCGCGATCTTTATCGGGCTTTTGTATATCCTGACGAAAACGCGCGTTGGTATGATTATTCAAGCTGCACTGAGCTATCCTCGGACGGTAGAGGCCCTGGGGCATAATGTGCCGTTGATCTTTATGGGAGTGTTCGGTGTGGGCACCGCACTTGCCGGGGTCGCAGGTGTGATTGCGGGGCCCGTTCTGGGGACTTTCCCTGGGATGGCATTTGTACTGGGCTCAATTGTGTTTGTGACAATTGTGATTGGGGGTCTTGGGTCTTTGTGGGGCGCCTTGGTTGCATCCTTGCTGATTGGCTGGATCACGACCTTTGCTAAATCCTACAACATCGCGATGTCGGATATCCTGAACGCAATTGGCATCAAAACGCCAGAGAACCTGAGCGATAGCGTATTTCGTGATCTTTGGACTGTCACGAGCCCGCAGATCGCAGATATTTTGCCATATATCCTGATGGTGTTGATCCTGATCTTCCGTCCTGCGGGTCTTTTTGGAAAGCGTGAATCATGACTGATCAAATGACAACTGACCCCACCAAACCCGCACAAAGAATGCGCGCTGGTTCTATGTCGCTGACGCTTGGGCCATGGATTATTGCGGCGGTCTTATTGGCGATCTTGCCATTTATCTTTACGTCGAATTCGGCGCTGACGATCATGAACCAAATGTGGATCACCGTGGTGTTTGCACTAGCTTATAATATGTTGCTGGGCCAAGGCGGTATGCTGTCATTTGGCCATGCGGTCTATGCCGGTGTTGGCGGCTTTGCCTGTATGCACATCATGAACAACTCGGATTTCTTTGCCACTTTCCCGTTGCCGGTACTGCCTCTCTTTGGGGGGCTTTTTGGCATGGGGCTTGCGCTGATTGTGGGCGCTTTTTCGACCCGAAGCGCGGGAACGGTTTTTGCCATGATCTCTCTTGGTGTCGGTGAATTGATTGCAGCGTGTTCGGTGATCATCGTGGCATTCTTTGGCGGCGAAGAAGGGGTTTCGGGTGATCGAACCTATGCAATGCCGTTCTTCGGCAATGAATTTTTGCAGCAAATTGACGTCTACTATTTGACTTCATTCTGGGTCCTTTTGTCGGCTGCATTGATGTATCTTTGGTCCCGGACCCCTGTTGGCCGAATGGCAAATGCGGTGCGCGACAATCCAGAACGGGCAGAGTTTCTAGGTTATTCCGCGCGATGGGTCCGGTTCTACAGCTTTGTTGCATCAGGGTTCTTTGCCGGTGTGTCAGGCGCATTATTCGCGATCAACTATGAAATTCTGACTGAGGAAAACCTGAATGCGGCTTCCTCTGGGGTGATCTTGCTTGTGACCTTCCTTGGCGGTGTTGGGTTCTTCTTTGGTCCCATTCTTGGCGCGATTGTCTTTACGTTGGTGCAGACCGTTCTAAGCCTTGAGACAGAGCTCTGGGCTTTTTATGCAGGTACGCTGTTTCTTGCCACGGTGATGTTCTTTCCCGGTGGATTAGCAGGCCTAATCATGATGCATATTCCGCCGCTACGGTTGGGGAAATTGGGGTTGCTTAAGATGCCATACATTAAAACCCTGATCCCGGCAGCGATTGGCACGCTTGGGCTGTGTGCTTTGATCGAGATGACATTTCATTTCCGGCATGCCGCCACCGGTGATCATGAAATGACCCTGTTCTGGACCACGTTTAACAGCCACTCAATTGTGCCATGGCTTGTCGCCGCAGCGATCACAATCGCCGGTCTAGGCATCGCGCGTGCCACAGCGCCTGCGCTCAAAGAGGCATGGGATGAAGCGAACTCAGCAGGAGGTGCATCATGAGCACGCCAGCCCTTGAACTTACTGGGTTGAAAAAGAACTTTGGCAAGGCCGAGATCATTCGTGGCATCGATCTATCCATTGGCAAATCCGAACGACATGCCATTATTGGCCCGAATGGTGCGGGCAAATCTACCTTGTTTAATCTGATCACTGCGCGGTTTCCCGCAACGGAAGGCACGGTAAAGTTGCACGGCGAAGACCTTGCCGGGATGCAGCCCTTTCAGATCAATCGCAAAGGTTTGAGCCGTTCGTTCCAGATCACAAATATCTTTCCCAAAATGACAGTTTTTGAAAACGTACGTTGTGCATTGCTTTGGGCGCAGGGGTATAAATATTCGTTCTGGAATTTGGTCAACCGATCACGACAGTTGACCGATGGGGCGGATGCCATCCTGGAACAAATCAACCTTTTGCCCCGCCGTGATTTACCGGCCGGGACCCTGAGCTATGCGGAACAACGGGCACTTGAGATCGGGATCACCATCGCGGGCGGCGCAGATGTGATCATGCTGGATGAGCCCACCGCTGGTATGAGCCATTCAGAGACAGACTATATTACCGATCTGATTATGAAAGTGACGGAAGGCAAGACCTTGATCATGGTGGAACATGATATGGGTGTTGTCTTTGGCCTTGCTGATCGGATTTCTGTGCTGGTTTACGGCGAAATCATTGCAACCGGAGCGCCGGAAGCGGTGCGGGGTGATCCAAAAGTACAAGAAGCCTATCTGGGTGCGGCATTGGAGGCAGAACATTGATCGAAGTCACCGATATGCACGCGTACTACGGCAAATCTCATATCCTTCAAGGTGTGACGATGAACGTTCAAGAAGGCGAGATTGTCGCGCTCTTGGGTCGGAATGGCGTAGGACGTTCAACAACCTGCAAAGCGATTATGGGCGAGGTTGAGCCCAAGGGGTCGGTTAAATTCAGAGGCAAGGAAATTGCCGGGCGCAAGGCCTATGAAATAGCAAATATGGGCATCGGATATGTGCCCGAAAACCGCGACATTTTTCCCGGTCTTACCACGCGGCAAAATTTGACACTCGGCCTGAAGCCGGGCCAAAAAGATGGCGCAGGCCGATGGTCGATGCAGGCAATGTTTGAAATGTTTGAAAACCTAGATCGCCGCGCAGATGTCGAGGCATCGGTACTGTCGGGTGGCGAACAACAGATGCTAACGATGTGTCGGACACTGATGGGTGATCCTGATTTTGTGATGATTGATGAACCGACCGAAGGTTTGTCCCCCCAGATGGTGCAAAAAGTAGCAGAGGTGCTCAAAGCGATTGCACAAAAGGGTATTTCCACGCTGCTGGTGGAGCAGAAGCTATCGATAGCGATGGACATCGCGGACCGGGTCTATGTCATGGGCCATGGCCAAGTCGTTTTTGAAGGCACACCCTCCGAGCTGAAAGACCGTGATGACGTACGCAAAGAATGGCTAGAAGTCTGATTACATCTGAGAATGGAGGCGCCGCATGAGACGCTTTGACAAACCCCGATTGGATCGCATTGCCGGTTGGATGCAAAGTTATGTGGACCAGCGACGTTTTGCCGGATGTTCAGTATTGATCGCCCAAGAAGGTAAAGAAGCGTATTATCACCAATGCGGTTTGCGCGATGTTGAAGGTGGCACGCTCTGGGAGCGTGATACGGTTGCGCGCATCTATTCGATGACCAAACCGATCACAAGCGTGGCTTTGATGATGCTGGCCGAACGAGGTTTGTTCCATCTCGATGCCCCAGTCTCGGACTTTATTCCTTCGTTTAGCGATGCACATTGTCTGGTGCAGGGCGCGACACGCATCGATCAGACCGAAGCCTGCGCAGTGCCCACGTTGCATCAACTTTTGACCCATACGTCCGGGCTTAGCTATCCGTTTAATCCGGGTGTTCTGTCGGTTGAAATGGATGAGCGCAAGCTGGTCTTTGGCCCCGGCAAAAGCCAGTTGGCCGCGATGACGGACCAATTAGCCGCGCTACCATTGGCTTTTCATCCCGGTAGCCAGTGGGAATATTCTGTTGGCATAGACATTATCGGTCGTGTGATTGAGGTGGTTTCAGGTCAGAGCTTGGAAGATTTTTTTGTTTCTGAAATTCTTGATCCGTTGGAAATGTATGACACGCGATTCAATGTGCCAGAACACGCCAAGGATCGATTTGCGGCCCTTTATACACCACTTGCCGGGGATGCGATGGCGTTGAACGCTGCCAAAGAAGGTGGTGAGACGTTGCGCCTTACCGATGGGCCTACTGAATCGCCCTACCTTTCAACACCGATGCAGTCCGGTGGTGGTGGGCTGGTTGGGACAATCGATGATTACCTAAAGTTCACTGAAATGATGCGGACTGGGGGGCAAGGCTTGCTCTCTTCCGCGACGCTTGACTTTATGATGCGCAATCACTTGCCGGGTGACATCGCGTCCATGGGGCCGCAAAGTTTTGCGGAACAACCGATGGAGGGTATGGGGTTCGGTCTAGGCGGGGCGGTGCTGTTGGATCCGGGACGGGCGCGGGCGCCGGGGTCTGTTGGAGATTTCAGCTGGGGCGGAATGGCATCTACCGCATTTTGGGTGGACCCGATAAATGCGCTTAGCGTGATATTTTTCACTCAACTTTCACCCAGCAGCTCCTATCCTGCACGTGCTCAGCTCAAATCGCTCGTGCATGGGGCGTTGATGTGAACAACAAGACCCTATGGGCCCCATCCCAAGAGCGTTACGAAGCCTCCACTATGGCGCAGTTTGAACGGTATTTGGGCAAGACACAGGGCCTGACATTTGAAGATTACAATGCCATGTGGCGTTGGAGCATAGATGATCTGGACGGATTTTGGGGCGCGATCTGGGATTTCTTTGATATTCAGGCCAGCAAGAAACCAGATGTCATGATTGCCAAACGGCAGATGCCGGACATGTCATGGTGTCCGGGCGCGATGCTGAACTACGTTGATAATATTCTCAAACATGCAGAAGGACGCGAAGATCATACCGCCGTAATTGTTCGATCAGAAACCTTTGGGCGAACACAGATGTCATGGGGTGTATTGCGGGATCGGGTCGCCAGCGTGGCGGCGAAGTTCCGATCAATGGGTGTGACCCAGGGTGATCGGGTGGTTGCGATCTTGCCCAATGGTGAAGCCGCATTGATCGCGTTTCTCGCGACGGCAAGTCTTGGAGCAATCTGGTCACTTTGTGCGCCGGATATGGGTCATGTCGCAATATTGGACCGCTTTAAACAGATCGAACCCAAGGTTTTGGTTTCGCAGGATGGTTATGTGCACGGTGGCATTACGATAGATCGTCGGGATGTCTTGACCGAAATTGCTGCCAACCTGCCTTCGGTCCAACATTTTGTGACGGTACCTGTCATTGGTGATCTGGCAAAAGGTCATGTTGCTTGGCAGAGCCTGATTGAAGACAGCATAGAGCTACTGACCTTGCAGGTTCCCTTTGAGCATCCTTTGTGGATTGTCTATTCATCGGGAACCACAGGAAACCCCAAGCCCATAGTGCATGGGCACGGTGGCATCGTGTTGGAGGCGTCTAAACAATCCCTGCACCATGACCTGAGTAGCACAGACCGGTTTTGCTGGCTGACGTCATCGGGTTGGATTATGTGGAATGCGCAGTGGATGCCTTTGGGTCAAGGCGCGACGGTTGCGATTTTTGATGGGGCGCCAAACCATCCTGATCTTGGCGTGGTCTGGCGTTTTGTTGCTGAGGAAAAGTTGACATATTTCGGTGCAGGCGCTGCGTTTTTCAGCACTTGTATGAAAGCGGGCGAAGCGCCGGGCAAAGATGTTGACCTTAGTGCGTTGCGCTCACTTGGCTCCACGGGTTCGCCGCTATCAGGTGATACATACGAATGGATTTATCGTGATGTGAAGGCGGATCAATGGCTTGCTCCGGTTTCAGGCGGGACGGACCTTGCCGGGGCGTTTGTGATCGGCCATCCGGGTATGCCGGTTAAGTCAGGTGAAATGCAGTGTCGCGCCTTGGGCAATGCGGTCCATGCCTTTGATGAGGCTGGGAATGACTTGATTGGTGAGGTGGGAGAGTTGGTTTGCACCGAGCCGTTGCCATCGATGCCGCTGTTCTTTTGGGGGGATGACGACGGGTCGCGCCTACAGAGCAGCTACTTTGATGATTATCCAGGTGTATGGCGGCATGGTGATTGGATTTCTATCGCACAAGACGGGTCAAGTGTGATTCACGGGCGCTCTGACGCGACAATCAATCGCAAGGGCCTGCGTATCGGGTCGGCTGAGATTTATCAGGCGGTCGAGGGTTTGGATGCGGTGTTGGACAGTTTGGTCATTGATCTGGAATTTATCGGTCGCGATAGTTTCATGCCGCTTTTTGTTTTGCCTGCCAAAGGCGTTGCCTTGGATGATGATCTAAAGGAACAGATTAACGCTGCCATTCGCACACAGGTTTCTGCACGGTTTGTTCCCAACGAAATCATAGAAATTACCGAAGTCCCACGGACTCTGTCCGGTAAGAAGCTTGAAGTTCCGATCAAAAAACTTTTACTTGGTCACGATCCAAGCCAAGTTGTGAACCGCGACAGCATGGCAAATCCTGTTAGTTTTGATTTCTTCATCGCCTATGCAAATGCACGGGCCAAAGCCTGAGGCAATGCCGTCGTGACAATGCAATTGACCCCCGCCGATGAACTCCTGAACCTGTTAGATATTGAACAGCTTGAGGTCGATCTTTTTCGCGGGATCGGCGGCGGTGGAGAAACAACAACCCGTATCTTTGGCGGTCATGTGATCGCGCAGGCCTTGATGGCGGCTTACCGCACCGTTCCTGAGCGACTTTGCCACAGTTTGCATGCCTATTTCATCCGCCCCGGTGATCCGAAAATTCCGGTGATATATCAGGTGGACCGCGCGCGCGATGGCGGTAGCTTTACGACCAGACGTGTTGTTGCGATCCAACATGGCAAGCAGATTTTCAATATGTCCGCGTCTTTTCACATCAGTGAGGATGGATGGGAATACCAGCATCCGATGAAAGATGTCGGCAAACCCGAAGATTGGCCCAATCGAGATGAGTTGCGCGCGACATATGCAGACAAGGTTCCAGAAAAACATCGCGATGATTTTCTGCGCAAACGTCCAATTGAGTTACGCGAAGTTGCCCCGCGAGATTTCATGAAACCAGAGGCAGTCAGTGACGAAAACCAGCTTTGGTTTCGTATGGAGGCGGCCAAGGGGCAGGGCGTCCCAATGCAGCATTGTCTGTTGGCATATGCCTCAGATATGAACCTGTTGGGGTCGTCCCTGCGTCCGCATGGTCTGACGTGGTTTCAGGGCAAAGTTATGACTGCCAGCCTTGATCATGCGATGTGGTTTCACGCCCCGATCGAATTTTCGAACTGGCATTTGTACGACCTCGACGCGCCGTGGACCGGTGGCGCACGGGGGTTCAACCGTGGTGCAATTTATGCGGATGATGGGACATTGGTCGCAAGTGTGGCCCAAGAAGGATTGATGCGGCCGTTGGAGAAGAAGACGAGCTGACCGATCAGATATAGAAGATCCCCATATCGATCTCACTTGCGACATTCGAGAAATTCTCGGGGCTCTCTGAAAAGTGCTGCAACATATCGGCACGGCTAAGGCCTTGTGCTTGCTGATCGCTCCAAAAATCGAATCCAGCTTGATCTGGTGTGCGATCCAGCACATTGGCATAAAGCAACGTGAGATAGGCTTCGTTGTCCAAGGTTTCTGGCGTACCAAAGCGCTGCTGAAATTCCTCTGATTTCAAGAATTCCTCGGCGACGCCTGTCAGGTCGAATAATCCCAGATCATAGGTGTCAATCCAATGACCCAACCCGCCGACATCTGGGTCACGGTCAAAGGCCGCCTGATAAAGCCGATAGATTTGGCCAGCATTGCCATCGGTATCAAAAGCAAGGAAACCGTCGGAAAGCCGGATGCGTTCGATATTGATAAGGGTGTCTTCGCTTATTCCGAAACGCTGATCAAATACCACGACTTGATCGCCATCAATCGATTCAATGCCAAGATTGTTCCGACTGCTGCCAAACTCATAAACATCAATCGCATCTGACCCGATATGGGTCTGAGATTCGCCAACTAGATCGAAAAAAAGCTGTCCACCGGTCCCGTTACCAACAAGAGATTTGCCCAGTGGTTCGATAGTAATAGCATAATCTATTTCGTTAAATACAATCGTGTCATTTGGACCGTAATCGCGATTTCCAATCAATTCCAAGCCAATGACTTCAATAATGACCGGGTCCCCAGTCAGTGTCCAAATGGCGCCTAGCCCGTCTCGCGAATTGACGTCAATTGTTGCTTCGGAAAAATCTGTTGAACCTCCGAATGAGGGTTGAAGAACGAGTTCCAGCGAACCTTCTGCAAGTCCCGTTGTAAGCTCTCTTATCAGGGTTTCGGACGCCAAATGTACGCCACCGTTGCTTGAACCAGCTATATCGCCTGCTATTTTGCTGACCCCTGAAACAGGGACAAGATACAAGAAGTTGGTATAAATACCAAAGGATAGAAAATTCACGTCGACCTGTACGTCGCCCACACCAGAAGGTGTGAAGACGAAGTAGTCTGTAAAATCGTCCCCGATTATTTCTCGCGATGCACTTATGGTATCAAAAAGACCGGTAGAGTCGATATGAGTGATAGTCGTATTTATGGAAGGCAAGCCATCCGGCGATTGAATAAATCCAATTGTGCCCAAATCAGTGGCTGAGGTCGAGAAGTTATTTGAACCACTTAGGTCGGCTATGTCTGCTCTTTCGTATTTATTTCAAGCCAACTCTTTAAAGATGAATTTTGGGAGATCTGCAATACTATTAGGTGTCTAATTGGATTTTTAAATAACCCCTTCCTCACCGAAAATGTGTATTCGGCAAGGAAAGAGACCTCAGGCTAAAGGCCGGTGAGAGTACCGTATTCAGATCTTAACCGAATACAAAGAAACACAGCTTGTTACCATCGGGATCATGGACATAAGCGCCATAGAACCGGTCCGGGATACGTTGTCCGGGGGCGCCATCATCTGTTGCGCCCAATTCCAATGCACGGGCGTGTAATGCGTTCACGTCTTCTTTTGTATCAGCGGTAAAAGCGACCATTGCGCCGTTGCCGGGCATTGGGTCACCTTTGTCAAAGGGTTCACAAACGGCGACCATTGGTTGCCCACGCGCGACGGAGATAAAGGCGATGCGACCATTGTCTATCACCACCTTGCCGCCTTTGTCCGCGAAAAGGTCGGCATAAAAGGATTTGGCGCGCTCCATGTCATTCACGCCGAGAGTTACATAACCGATCATTTTTATTTCCTATTCAGTTAGTCCAACTGTCCGAACTTCCGGTTCAGTTTGCGCATGCCGCCGACCCAGCGGTCATAATTCTCAACCTTGTTTTTCATGTATTCCCGCACCTCGGGGTGCGGCAGGATCAAAAAGATTTCGTCCTTGATTGCCTGAACACAAATCTGGGCAACCGGCTCTGGTTCCATCATCCCATCGATAGCGGCAACGTGGTCTTCGTGGCCGCGTGTCATTTCCGTGCGGACAGCTTGCGGGCAGAGAACTGAGACCTTGATCCCGTCATCGCCATGGGTCATTGCGATCCATTCCGCAAGGCCAACAGCCGCATGTTTGGTCACCCCATAAGAGGCCGACCCAACCTGATTAAGCAAACCCGCTGCTGATGCAGTGTTCAGCAGATATCCACCGCCCCGTGCAGTCATCAAAGGTGCCAGATGTCGCGCGGCCCAGACATGGGCCATCACGTTAACCTCCCAAACACGTTGCCAAGCGTCGTTTGGTGTGTCCATGCCGCCACCCACTGCGATCCCAGCGTTTGACCAGAACAAATCAATTGGCCCGATGTCCTGTTCGACCGCGTCAATCATCGCTTTGATTGCGGCTTCTTCTGATACATCCGTGGTGAAGGCTGTGCCACCGATGGCATCGGCGGTTTCTTTGGCGCCTTGCCCATTGCGGTCCACGCAAACCACATGCTTAGCGCCTTCTGTGGCAAATGCATGACATAACGCCCTGCCAATGCCGCTGGCCGCGCCAGTAACTACGCAAATTTTGTCTTTCAGTTCCATATTTCAGGTCCACATATTTGAGCCGCCGCAGACGGTCAGCGCTTGTCCGGTCATGTATTTGCTCGCGTCAGAGGCAAGGAAAACAGCAAGACCGGCGAAATCCTCGGGTTCACCCAGACGGCGGAGCGGAATCTCATTTTCGATGCGTTTTGCCACATCAGGGTTATCCCATAATTCACGTGCAAACTCTGTCTTGACCAGACCCGGACAGATCGCGTTAAAGCGGATACCCTTTGGACCAAATTCAGCTGCGAGGTTACGGCACAATCCAATCAACGCCAGCTTGGACATCCCATAAGTGCCTAACATGACAGAAGGTTTGAACGCCCCAATAGAAGAGGTGAACGCCATTGATCCGCTACCTTTGGCGATCATATCGGGAGCCACCATTTGCGCCAACCACAGGTTGGACTGGACATTGGCATTCATGGTCTTTTGATAGGCATCATCGGGAATTTCCGAGGTTTTGCCATAGTAAGGATTCACACCAGCATTGCCGATTACCACATCAATTGTGCCTGCTAAATCATGTGTTTGATCCACCAAGGCTTGCAGTTGTTCTTTGTAACCGACATTGCAGGACACGCCAAAAGCCTTGCCTTTTCCACGTGCGTTTATCTCAGCGGCGGCGGCATCTAGTTGATCTTGTTTGCGCGCTGAGATCACGACCGTGGCGCCGTGGTCTGCCAGCGCTGTCGCCATGGCCAGCCCCATGCCTTTGGAGGCGCCGGTTAACAGCGCCACCTTACCTGTCAGGTCAAAGAGCATGCTCATCCCATGAATCCCCCAGAGCCGCGCGCCTGTGTGTCACCTTTGATGGCATCCTGCCGAGAGTTGCTGTCTTTATAGGTCTGGACTTCATGACGTGCGATCACGTGGTGGTGGACTTCATCTGGGCCATCGGCATAGCGCAATGTTCGTTGTTGGGCATACATCCCCGACAGGGGTGACCACTGCGAGATGCCCGTAGCGCCATGCACTTGCATTGCCTGATCAATGATATCGCAGACCTGTTCGGGCACTTTTGCCTTGATCATCGATACCCAAATGCGGGCCTCTTTGTTGCCCAGAACATCCATCGCCTTGGCAGCTTTTAGAACAAGCAGTCGCATGGATTCAATTTCAATTTTTGCCCGTGAAATCGTTTCCATGTTCTTGCCCAGATCAACGATCTTTTTGCCAAAGGCCACACGGTTCAGACCCCGGTCGATCATCAGGTCCAATGCTTTTTCGGCCTGCCCGATGGAACGCATGCAATGGTGAATACGGCCAGGGCCAAGTCGCACTTGCGAGATTTCAAAGCCGCGGCCTTCGCCCAAAAGAATATTGCTTTCTGGAACGCGCACATTAGTAAATTTGATGTGCATATGCCCATGTGGCGCATCATCGTGGCCAAAGACGTGCATGGGGCCAAGGATTTCCACGCCGGGGGCGTCGATGGGCACGAGGATTTGGGATTGTTGGCGGAAAGGTTCTGCATCCGGCGAGGTCTTGACCATTGTGATCATGATTTTGCAGCGCGGGTCGCCTGCCCCGGAGATATAGTATTTTTCGCCGTTAATCACCCATTCGCCATTTTCAAGCACAGCTGAGGTCGAGATGTTCTTGGCGTCTGATGACGCACGATCGGGTTCTGTCATTGCAAAAGCTGACCGAATTTTCCCGGCAAGCAGTGGTTTGAGCCATTTGTCCTTTTGCTCCTGCGTGCCGATACGTTCCAGCACCTCCATGTTGCCCGTGTCGGGTGCCGAACAATTGAGTGTTTCAGAGGCGAGCGGGTTTTTGCCAAGCTCCGCAGCAATATAGGCATAATCAAGATTGGAGAGACCTTCACCCGTTTCAGCATTGGGCAAAAAGAAATTCCAAAGACCATTGTCGCGGGCTTTTTGTTTGGCCGTTTCCAACAGCTCCAATTGACCGGGCGCATGTGACCACCGGTCTGCGCGACCTTCGCCCAAACGATGATATTCTTCGGTGATTGGGTCCACATTTTCTCGAATATGTTTGATCACGGCGTTCAGCAGCGGCTTGGCCTTGTCAGACATTTCGAGGTTATTCAGGCTGAGAGGCGAATTTGCGTCAGACATCTTGCTGTCTCCTTGTTATTTGTTGACCCAATTGGGTGCGCGTTTTTCGACAAAGGCATTGACGCCCTCACTAAAGTCTTCGGTTTTGCGCAGGTCCTCCAGTACCTCACGGGAATAGCCAATGCTTTTGGCAAAACCATCGCGTTGGTACATGTCGTTGAGCACCCGTTTGGAGGCTTTCACAGCTGACGGCGATACCCGGCAAAGTTCATTTGCCTTGTCCATTGCTGCAGTCATTAGGGATTGAGGCGGATGCACCTCTGTCACGCAGCCGAGTTTCAGCGCCTCGGATGCGCCGATGGTGCGGCCGGTATAGATCATCTCTTGCGCCGCCAGCCGTCCGATGTAACGGGACAGGCGCTGAACGCCTGAGGCCGCCGCGAAAAAACCGACTTTGACCTCGGGCAGCGCGAATTTTGCAGTATCGGACGCCAGAATGATGTCGCAAGACAGCGCTGTTTCAAATCCCCCGCCCATAGCAAAGCCATTCACAGCGGCGATGATCGGCTTTTCCAAGTCCCAACGGTTGGACAATCCGGCAAAGCCCGTGGACGTCATCGGCTTTTTGGGTTTCACGCCCGATGCGGTGGCCTTCAAATCGTTGCCCGCGCAAAAAGCTCTGTCCCCAGCACCGGTCAGGACAGCGACCCAAAGGTCTTCATTCGCGGCGAATTTGTCCCAGCAATCGGCCATCTCGTTGTGCATGTCTAAGTGCATTGCGTTGTACACCTCGGGCCGGTTCATGGTCACGACTAGGACGTTTCCCTTTTCTTCTGCGGTGATAGACTCGTAACTCATACTTTCAGCCCTCCGGTATCTATCTCGGTAAATTTACCGCCGGTCGAGGCGAGTGTTTGCAGGGTTTCGGCCGGCGCAAACTCTGGGTCTTCGGCCCCCAGTTTTTGCATGACGTCAAGGACCGCTTTGGCGCCAACCATATCACCAAAGAACATCGGACCACCTTTGTCTGCGGGCCAACCGTAGCCATTCAGCCAGACCACATCGACATCCGACGGGCGCTGTGCCTTGTTCTCTTCGAGGATCTTCACCGCTTCATTGATCATTGGGTAAATGCAAGTTTCGATGATTTCTTGCGCGCCCATGGCCGAAGGTTCCGCTCCGGTGATGTCCGCAATGATCCCGGCTGTGATTTCGGATGGGACAGGTTTGCGGGATTCATCGTAATCGTAATATCCGGCCTTGGTCTTTTGGCCGCGCCGATCCATCTCACACAAGGCATCACGGATGGCGTTGTCTGTTGTAGCGCCTTTGGACCATCCGATGTCCAGACCAGCAAGGTCCATCATTTGAAACGGTCCCATCTTATGCCCAAAGGCGTTGAATGCTGCATCTACGTCCCAAGGCATGACCCCTTGGTAAACCAGTTTGTTCGCCTGTTTTTGCCGGGCGAAAAGCATGCGATTTCCGACAAAACCGGGACAAACACCAACAAGTGTCGCAACCTTGTTGATTTTGCGTGCCAATGACATGCAGGTCGCAACCACATCTTCGGCGGTGTGTTTTGCACGAACAATTTCCAGCAGCTTCATCACATTCGCAGGTGAGAAAAAGTGCAAGCCGATTACGTCCTGGGGCCGCTTTGTCATCCCCGCGATTTCATCGATATTCAACGCTGAGGTGTTGGTGGCAAGGATCGCACCGGGCTTCATAACAGCATCAAGTTCTGTGAATACTTTGCGTTTCAGTTCCATATTCTCAAAGACGGCTTCGATGATCAGATCACAGTCGGCCAGATCAGCAATAGACAATGTCCCATCAAACCGCGCCATACGCGCTTCAACTTCTTCTTGTGGGAAACGCCCCTTGTCGGCAGACCGCTGATAGTTTCCGCGCACAACGCCTAAGCCCCGTTCGAGCCCTTCTGGGGATGTATCCACTATCTTGACCGGTATGCCTGCGGTCGCAAAGTTCATCGCAATGCCGCCGCCCATTGTTCCGGCGCCAATGATGCCAACGCTATTAATGGGCCGCTGTGCCAAACCTTCAGGCAGGCCTGAGACCTCCCATGCTGCTGCCCCGGCCTTTGATATATAATCGCCGGTTTCTTCTACCGTTGGGGTCGTTGTCATAACTTTGCCTCTTCGTTGTCCAAACAGGCCGCGCGGATTGCGCGGCGGTCAATTTTGTCGGTGGCACCACGGATCAATGCATGATGCTGTGACCACAAGTGCACAGGAATTTTGAATTTGGCCAAATGTCCCGTAAGGAATTCGGCCATCTCAGATTGGGTCACCTGACAGCCTTGGCGTAATTGAAGAGCCGCTCCAACTGTTTCGCCCAATCGTTCGTCAGGTACTGAAAATGCGGCGGCTTCAAGTACGTCAGGGTGTTGGTGCAAGGCGCCCTCCACATCCAGACAGGCGATGTTTTCGCCACCTCTGATAATGATGTTTTTCTTGCGATCCAGAATTGTGACATAACCTTCATCATCCAGCACCCCAAGGTCCCCGGTTCTTAACCACCCATCTTGGACGGTCTCGGCTGTGGCTTGGGGTTTGTTCAGGTAACACCGCATGATGTGTGGGCCTTTGACCGCGATTTCGCCAATGCTACCATTCGGCAAAGGAGCGCCATCGTCATCCATGATCAGCAATTCCTGCACCGGGGGGTGCAGTTTGCCTGCCGCTTCGGGACGGGCTTTATATTCATCACCAATCAACCCCAATCCAAGGGCGTTGGTTTCTGTCATGCCCCATCCGGTCGCGACACCCGCATTTGGAAAGGTCTCCGCCAGCTGAGCAACCTGCGCGGCAGGGCGTTTGGCACCACCTGCGCCGATGTAATCCATAGTGGGCAGTGTTTCCCCCATCTGCTTTGCTGCCTCCATAAGTTCGGCGGATTGGGTTGGAACACCTAAAAATCGCGTGATGCTGTTGTCGCGGATCAAACCGACGGCTTCTTTTGCATCCCACTTATCCATCAGGGTGATTTTGGCACCGGCAGGCAGGCTCAGCAGGAACAGTGGATGTGTTGCTGTCACATGAAACAACGGTGTCACAACAAGCGCAGAGGGTCGCGGGGGGGCAGGGGCATCAGCAGGAGGAGGATCAACCAAAGGCGCGATTACAGACTGCATGAGCCAGCTAAAGACAGCATTTACAGCGCCGCGATGGGTTTGCACGACGCCTTTGGGATGGCCTGTTGTTCCTGAAGAATACATGACAGCAAAATCATCGTCTGTTTCAATTTTGACATGCGGTGCTTGCTCCGAAGCTGCTTCAGCGCGCAGAGTATCGAAATCATAATTTGTCTGCCCTAGCGCATCCCTGACCCCGACAAGGGTTAGTCCGTGCGTTTCTCGAAGAGGCATCAAACGGTTCATCCGGGGGGCGTCAGCAAAGATGATTTTAGCATTGCTGTCAGCGAGCGCGTATTCCAGTTCTTTTGTTGTCCACCATGCGTTTACAAAAACCACTACTCCTCCGATGGAGGAAATCGCCAGTACCAACATCAGAAGTTCCGGGAAATTGCGCATCGCAATTGCCACACGGTCGCCTTGGCCAAGACCCAGTTTATCCTGCAAGGCATGTGCCAATTGGTTCACGGATGTGGTGAATTCAGCGTAGGTGTACCTTTCGTCGCCATAGGCGAGGTATTCGAGCTGTCCTTCACCGTGTCGGGCCCACCCTGCGGTCAGCAAACCGGGCACAGTGGGAGGGATGTTTTTGAAAGCCTTAACAGTGACACCACGAATTTCGACCTCATGAACCGCAAACGTGGGATCGGTCTCAAGCAGATGTTGAACTGCGTCTTGGGGTGTCATGGCTGTCATGACGGTGTTGTGGTTGTTTGCATGCACCCCTCCCTAGGTTATCAGATCGCGCGTTTCCTCCCAGATGGCGCACGACTCTGTTTTAGCAGATTAGGCAGGTTTCGCATGGCTGCCAATCCCGCAGAACGGAACGTCATTCCGCTTTTTTGCATGAGTTTTGGCATTTGCACCTCTTGTTAGGTTGCTTAATATCCCATCGCACAGCCGTCTTTTCGCGGATCGGACCCTGCAATCAATACGCCTGCCTGATGATCAATCTCAATGATCTGTCCGCCCCCAACGGGTGACTTGGAAAATGCAACCGGATGTCCTTTGGCGGCCATACCATCGCGCACAACGGTGCCTAAAGTTGGTTCGATTTCAAGCACGTCGTCCGGTGTCCAGAATATCCTTGGACTCTCGAGCGCTTCTTGAGGGTCCATGCCGAAATCAATCATGTTAGTGACAACATGCGCATGTCCAACGGGTTGATATTGACCACCCATCACTCCGAAACACCGGCTTGGCTTGTCATCTTTCAACACCATTGCCGGAATGATCGTATGGAGCGGACGTTTGCCGCCCTCTATCGTATTTGGATGTCCCGGTTTTACCCGAAAACCCGCACCTCTGTTTTGCAGGGTTATCCCGGTTTTTTCGGTTACAATGCCGGACCCGAACCCCTGAAATATCGAATTGATCAAAGACACTGCCATCCCGTCCCGATCCACGCAGGACAAATAGATCGTATCGCTTTGAAAATTTGGATCAGCGGATGGGAGTGTTTCATTTCGTTTTGCGGGATCGATGGTCGCTGACAGACCCTTTGCCCACGCTTTGTCAATCAGCTGATCCACAGGGACACCCATGGTTGCCGGATCGCCAATATGTGTGTCGCGAATGGCATACCCAATGCGCGAAGCTTCGATTTCCAGATGGAACCGGTCAATGCCGTGTGGATCTAACCCGGCGAGCTCAAAGCGTTCCAACATGTTCAGAATGATCTGTGCGGTGATGCCAACGCCATTGGGTGGCAGCTCAGCCAGATCAAAATCGCGATAGCCTGACGTAACCGGTGAACAAGGATCGGCCGAAATTCCCGCCATATCTTCTTCGGTCATAACGCCGCCACGCGCCCGCAATTCGGCTACGATATCAGCGGCGACTTGGCCTTCATAGAACCCCTTGGCACCCTCACGTGCGATGATTTTGAGAGTCTGTGCCAAGGCTGGTAGCTTGTGGATCGTGCCCATTTTGGGTGCCGTGCCAGAGACCAAATAATGCTGACCACCCGGCCCTTGGGCTGTTAACTTGTCAACTTGCTCCATCCAGTCGGCCCAGACCCGTGGATATACAACAAAACCATGTTCCGCGGCGTGGATTGCAGGTTGCAATGCGGCGTCAAGACCGATGGTGCCGTGACTTTCCAATAGACTTTCCCAGCATTTCACCACACCAGGCACGGTGACCGAATGAGCTGACAAAGCATCCATTTCCGTCCAACCCTGCCCCATCAGCATGTCGGTGCTAAGCCCAGCGGCTGCGCGACCTGATGAGTTCAAACCATAAAGCGGCTTCCCGGGTTTGGAAATCAAGGCAAACCCATCCCCTCCAATCGCTGTCATGGCTGGCTCTACAACTGTCAGGACGGCTGCGGCAGTGACACCTGCATCTACGGCATTCCCGCCGCGCTTCAAAACCTCAAGCCCGGCTTGGGTCGCCAAAGGGTGCGACGTGGCAAGCGCGCCGTTTGCCGCATAAATAGGAGAGCGTTTGGGGTCGTGAAAGTCGCGCATCAATTGAATCCTTTATATGTCTTAGGTAGTTTAACCTGTCCTTCGATGAGCGGTAGAGCAATCTAGGCCCATCGGTTGGAAATCACTCATCGAACCCGACAAAGCGGGCGATGTCCTGAATTGGGCGACGTCGGGAAACCACGGAATTGGCGGCAAAGTCCACATCCGGCCATCCCAAGGCAACACAGGTCAGGATCACTTCGTCGTCAGGGATTTCTGCGTGTTCGCGTACCACAGGAGATTGCATAATGCCTTGACCGTTGATCACCGCGCCCAACCCGCGAGACCAGGCGGCGAGAACCAAACCATAGGTCACAGCACCCAAGTCAAAATGCGCGATCGTGCCTCCGTCCAGCGACTTATCAAAGGTGACCACTATGGAAACGGGAGCGTCAAATTGGCGAAAACCACGCATGACCCAATCCTGCCGCATGTCCTTGTCTTCGCGTGCGATACCCATTGCCGCGAATAGTTGTTTGGCGATCTCTACTTGTCGGTCGCGGTGCGGACCTTGATAAGCGCCGTGATCCACAATTTCGCGCACAGGCGGGACGCCCGACATCATCCGCGTTGAATTGCCTTCTCGGACTTTTTCAAGTGGTTCGCCCGTCAAGACATGGAAATGCCACGGCTGTGTGTTCATCGATGAAGGCGCCCGATTGGCCAAAGCGATGATTTCTTCCAAAAGGGAGCGTGGCACGGGTTTGTCCTGAAACCCTCGGATGGAACGGCGCTCTTGCATTGCTTGGTCTAAATTCACGGCTGATGCCTCCCTTGTTTGAGATGAAGGCTAGCGACCAGTTAGGCACAGGGCCAGACGGCGGCCCGTAATTGACGTTCGGTCACAATGACGAAGTCGCCACCGCCGAGATACTTTCATCCTAAAAATGGGGTCCTTGTCGGTCTGAGGATGACCTTTGTTTTGCTTCGCCTCTTGACCCCGACCGTCTCAGGATATCTCTTGGGTTAATGTTAGCTTATGTTATTCAACGTATTGTCCAATCTGCACTGGTTTTGCTGGTTGTTGGGCTTGTTGCCTTTTCGATGTTCCGTTTCGTCGGAGACCCCATTGATAATATGTTGGGTCAGGAACGCACACAGGCCGATATCGAGCGGCTGCGCATTCAGCTCGGTCTCGATCAACCTTTTCCGGTTCAATATGTTAAATTTCTGGGAGGCGCGTTGCAGGGTAACTTTGGTGTCAGTTATCGTCAGGGGCGGCCAGTCTCGAACATTTTGATGGAACGCGCGCCTGCCACGCTCGAACTTGCCGCTGTATCGGGATTTCTGGCAATAACAATCGGGATTGGTTTGGGCGTCTTTACCGCAATTCGACGAGACGGCTTTGCTGCTAATGCGATCATGTCGTTGTCGCTGATTGGCGTGTCGTTGCCCACTTTTCTGATTGGTATCTTATTGATCTATTTGTTTTCAGTCGAGCTGGGATGGTTACCGAGCTTTGGGCGCGGCGATACCGTCCAGATTGGCGGCTGGACAACCGGCTTTCTAACGCAGACCGGACTTAAGGCGCTTATCTTGCCATCGATAACGCTGGGCCTCTATCAAATGACGCTGATTATGCGGTTGGTAAGGTCCGAGATGCTGGAAGTTTTGCGACAAGATTACATTCGCTTTGCGCGTGCGCGGGGATTGCGAGACAGGGCGGTCAACTTCCGGCACGCGCTAAAGAACACGCTGGTTCCTGTGATTACAGTGACGGGTCTGCAGTTGGGTAGTATCATCGCCTTTGCGATCATCACCGAAACTGTTTTCCAGTGGCCGGGTGTCGGGCTTTTGTTCATCAACGCAATTCAATTTGTCGATATCCCCGTGATGGCGGCGTATCTGATGCTTATTTCCGTTATGTTTGTTGGGATTAATCTGATCGTTGATCTGCTCTATTTTTCAATCGATCCCCGGCTGCGGGCAGACCGGACCAAGGCGCACTGATATGACAGATCAACCTTTACCGCTCAAAGATCCTTCTCGCTTGTTATTGTGGTGGCAAAGCGACTTTATGTACACATTTCGCCGGTCCCCGGTTGCTATGGTGTCGTTTGCTGTTGTTGCGCTGATGGTGCTGGCTGCCGTTTTTGCGCCGCTGATTGCTCCTTTTAATCCCTTTGATCCTGCATCCCTGAATTTGATGAACGGTTTCTCCAAACCGATGGAGCCGAACGCCTTTACTGGTGATACGTTTTGGTTGGGCACGGATGATCAGGGGCGCGATGTCTTTTCCACGATCCTCTATGGCATGCGCATTTCGCTTTTCGTGGGGGCAGCTGCTGTCTTGTTTGCGATGGTTTTGGGAATAACATTGGGGCTGCTGGCTGGATACTTGGGCGGCTGGACTGAAACGATTATTATGCGCGTTGCGGATGTTCAGCTGACTTTCCCGGCGATCTTGGTTGCGATGTTGATCTTTGGTGTGGCCAAAGGGGTGACACCGGTCGAATATCGCGATCAGATGGCGATCTGGGTTTTGATCATCGCGATTGGCTTGTCAGATTGGGTCCAGTTTGCGCGTGTCGTGCGCGGGGCGACGTTGGTGGAAAAGAACAAAGAATACGTGCAGGCCGCGCGTCTGATTGGGCGCAAAAGCCCAGCTATCATGGTCAAACACATCCTGCCCAATGTGCTGTCTCCTGTGTTGGTTATCGCTACGATATCGCTGGCACTGGCCATTATTGCCGAAGCGACATTATCGTTCCTGGGTGTTGGCGCACCCCCGACGCAGCCTTCACTAGGGACGCTTATCCGTATTGGTCAGGGTTTCCTGTTCTCCGGCGAATGGTGGATTTTGTTGTTCCCAGCGGTCACTTTGCTGGCGTTGGCATTGTCAGTGAATCTGCTGGGTGATTGGCTCCGGGATGCGTTGAATCCGAGGTTACGTTGAATGAGCATAGATCAGGTCCTTTCCATCCGTGACCTCACGGTCGACATACCGACCCGTCACGGAATCCTGCGCCCGGTGGATGGCGTGTCCTATGATATCGGAAAAGGTGAAATCCTAGGTGTTGTTGGGGAATCCGGTGCTGGTAAATCTATGGCTGGCAATGCGGTGATTGGCCTGCTCAATCCACCTGCACGAATTTCCAAAGGTGAAATTCATGTCAACGGAACGCGGATTGATCATCTGAAAGGAGACGCGATGCGCAGGCTACGAGGCAAAGAGATTGGAATGGTTTTCCAAGATCCGCTGACCTCGCTTAATCCGCTGTTGCGCATCGGTGACCAGCTGTCGGAGACCATCCTCGCCCACCTTCCTGTCAGTCGGGACCAGGCCGAAGAAAGGGCCGTTCAGGCGCTTGATGAGGTTGGTATTCCCGGCGCGCGGGAGCGGATCAATTCGTATCCACACGAATTTTCAGGTGGCATGCGTCAACGTGTGGTGATTGCGCTGGCTCTTTGTGCGGAGCCAAGCCTGATCATAGCGGATGAACCGACAACAGCGTTGGATGTTTCGGTGCAGGCCCAAATCATCGCGTTGTTGAAAGAACTGTGTCGTGAACGGGGTACGGCTGTGATGCTCATTACCCATGATATGGGCGTGATTGCAGAAGCCGCTGATCGTGTCGCAGTGATGTATGCCGGTAAATTGGCTGAGCTAGGCCCGGTCCGGGACGTTCTGACGACGCCGCGCCATCCGTATACCAATGGCTTGATGGGTTCGACGCCTCTGGCTTCGCGTGGGAAAGATCGATTGCACCAAATTCCAGGCGCGATGCCCCGTCTGGATAGCTTGCCCAGTGGCTGCGCATTCCATTCGCGTTGCCCTATTGTACAAGAACGATGTCATGCAGAGCCTTCTCCGATCCTTGCAGATGGTACAGGGGCGGCCTGTTGGTTTCCTATGCATCCAGCGGAGAAAGTTGCCTGATGGCTCTTGTTTCAGTTGCAAACCTGACCCGCATTTTTGATGTCTCTAAACCTTGGTTAAACCGAGTGATTGAACGGCGGGAGAAGGCCTATTTGACGGCTGTCAGTGATGTGTCTTTTGAGATTGCGGAAAAGAGTGTGTACGCGCTGGTCGGTGAATCGGGTTCCGGCAAGTCGACCATAGGCAAGATGTTGGTGGGGTTATTGCCACCATCAGAGGGAGCCGTGGAGATCCGCGATATCGACCTTGCCCGCGAAACCGATCAAGGCAAGATTGATGCCGTAAGAGCCGACATTCAAATGATCTTTCAAGACCCATTTGCGTCTCTTAATCCACGATGGCGTGTGCGCGACATCATAGTCGAACCTGTCGCAGCACGGGGAGGTGAGACAAAAGGTCTTGCTGAGACGCTGCTGGAGCAGGTTGGTTTGTCTGCGCGTGATGCTGGCAAATTCCCACATGAGTTTTCGGGAGGTCAACGACAGCGTATTTGTATTGCCCGTGCGTTAGCTTCTGAACCCCGTTTGATTGTTTGTGATGAACCGACAAGTGCGTTGGATGTTTCGGTTCAGGCGCAGGTTTTGAACCTGATGAGCGACCTCAAAGACGATCTGGGTTTGACCTATCTGTTCATCAGCCATGATTTGACGGTTGTGCAACATATCTCAGATCGGGTTGGTGTGCTGTATTTGGGCCGCCTCGTTGAAGAAGCATCCCCCGACGATCTTTTTGAAAACCCCAAGCATCCATATACGCAAATGTTGCTTGAGGCGGCCCCGCAGCTGGATGCCTTTGGCCGGGATATTCCGCCTCCGACTGGTGAGATTCCTGATCCTATCAACCCGCCGACAGGGTGCGCGTATCATCCGCGTTGCCCTATTGCCTCTGATATCTGTACGCAAGATCGGCCGCAGATGCGCGAATTGCGAGGGACAAAGGTCGCGTGCCATATGGCGGAGTAGCCAAGTAAAACTGACGTCTTGTGCGGATAATAGGTGTAAGTGCGGCGCCGGCAAGCCCGCATTAGATTGTTTGATTTATCTTTGATAAATCTAGCTGTGAGGCTCTGCCTCACACTCCGCGGTACTTATGGCCAAAAAGAGACTGAGTCAGATTTAACTTAGTACCATTTTGCGACCGGCGGCAGACTCATGAGGACGGCTTCGGGATCGTGTCCAGTTTCTAATCCGAATTTTGTTCCACGGTCATACACAAGGTTATATTCGGCGTATAAGCCACGGTGATTTAGTTGCGTGTCCTTGTCTGTTTCCGTCCACGCTGTCTGGCGACGTTTGTCGACCAAAGGTAGAAATGCGGGGAGGAATGCTCGACCAACGTCTTGGGTGAAATTGAAATCGGCTTCCCAGTCACCGGTGTTGCGATCGTCATAAAAAATGCCGCCAACGCCACGAGCGCGTTTGCGATGAGGAATGAAGAAATAGGTATCTGCCCAAGCTTTTAGCTCGTCGTATAGCGTATCACCGTGCGGATCGCAGGCCTGTTTCATTTGTGCATGGAAATGAGCCGTATCTGTGTCGTATTCTATGCAGGGGTTGAGGTCGGCGCCACCGCCGAACCACCATGCGTGTGGGGTCCAGAACATGCGGGTGTTCATATGAACTGCGGGGCAGTGGGGGTTTTGCATATGTGCGACCAGAGAGATACCCGACGCCCAAAAGCGTGGGTCGTCTTTCATCCCAGGGATACCTTTGCGTGCAGCCATTGCAGATTGGGCGCGTTCACCCAGGGTGCCATAAACCGTTGAGATATTGACGCCGACTTTTTCAAACACTCGACCGCCACGCATCACGCTCATTTCGCCGCCACCGGCGTCCAAGCCATCATCGGAGGTACGTGAAGTCTTGCGAACCTCTACACGCCCTGCTGGGATATCGGAGGGGTGGCGATCTTCTATGTCGTGAAAGCTGGTGACGATGGTGTCGCGTAGATGGCGAAACCAACTGGAAGCCCGTTGTTTCTCGTTCTCGAAAGTGTCGGTCATGGGCGATAGGTCTCATCGAATTTTCGGGTACATTAGTGGCCTAATGTGTCAATGAAAATAGACGCAATTGTGATAGGTGTGATTTCCCATCCTAGTTCGTTAAAAATAGTCGGCTGATTGTGCGGTCAAAGGTGTTTGTGTCAATTATCGTAGTAGGCGTTGTAGGCACCATAACTGTCGCCATAGCCGTACCGCTTCATTCCGCGTGCATTGATCTGACCCAAGACCAGCCCGTTGACGCGAATATTAACATCTTCAAACGATTTCAAACCTTCGCGGACTTGTCGATGTGTGGTGCTGTCCCATTTGACCGTATAAATGATCGCATCAACGACCTGTCCAATAATCCGGGCATCCGGCACGGCCAGAACAGGAGGCGTATCTATGATAACATAGTCATATTGCGCGCGTGCTTCGTTCAGGAAAGCGGCAAATCGACCAGATGAAAAAATGTCAGCAGCGTTTGTTTTGGCTTTTTCACCGATCAACACATCTGCGCCAAGTTCGGCGACATGGACAGCTGTTTCGGCCAATGTCTGATCACCTGAAAGAACAGACAATAGTCCGGCTTTTTCCTTTACGTCAAAGTATTGGCCAAAAACCCGGCGGCGTATGTCGCCTTCGACCAACAGAACCCTTTTTCCAAGGCCGGTTAAGTTCTGCGTCAGTGCCAGAGATTGTGTGGTCTTGCCTTCTTGCGGGATCGATGACGTGGACATGATCACTTGGGGTGGATTGTCTATGTTCGATAACAAAACAGAAGTTCGCAAGTTTCGAATGGCTTCCGCAGCTGCAGAAGTGGGCTTGTCCGTCAGATATTTAAGGACGTTTTTGCGTCGCCGCGCCGGGATCGCAGGGATTTGGCCAATAACTGTATATCCTGTGCGCCCCTCAAGTTCGGACGGGTCGCGGAAGGTTGTTTGGGAAAATTCCCGTCCCAGAACCGCAGCCATTCCGATGAATGTGCCCATCATCAAGGAGAACGCAAGGATCAGAGATTTGCGTGGTGCAGAGGGGTTCCGAGCGACAACAGCCTGAGACAACATACGGCTGTCTGCTTGCTGAATGCCTTCCTGTACACTTGTTTCCTTCAGGCGGCCCAGGAAAAATTCATAGATCAAACGACTTGCTTCTGCTTCGCGTTGCAGTTGTTCAAGTTTAACAAGATCGGCGGATTGGTTTTCAATCTGCTGTTCCTGTTCAATGATCGTGTCTTCAAGTGCAGTGATTTGTTGTTCCGCTCGGGATACTTCAAGTTGCGCGCGCGTTACGATCTGTTCAAACCGGACGTCAAATGCCGCGCGATCAGGGTTAGCGTTGCCACTGTTTTGCATCAATTTGACAACGCGGCTGAGTGTCGGGTCATTTGCTACGGCTGCTGCTTGACCATAATCCTCAAGGGTCTGTGCGTTCTTTAGCTGAGCCAATCGTGCATCTAATGCTGTTTTCCCATTTGTTGTTTCCCGAAAACGATCCCTGAGGTCCTTTATCTGTCGGTTTAGGCCGGCCAATGCTTCGGGGCTCACCAATTGCGCGGCCGCGTTGAAGTCCTTGACTTCGGCTTCGGCCACTTCGAGTTGCACTTGGAGTTCTGCAACGCGATCTGTTAGCCATGTTGTTGCTTGTTCGGTTGCGCGAAATTTGGTTTCCAGCTGCTCAAGGATATAAAGCTCGGCCAAGGCATTCGCCATTGCGGCTGATTTTCTAGGCTGCTCTGTTGTGGCTGTGATCCTAAAAACATAGCTTTGCCTAATGTTCGAAACACCGACCTTTGTCAGTACCTTATCTATGACAGCATCGATTTCTTGGCGTTCCACGGGGCCTTCGGTGGCGACTTCTTCGCTTGAGACATAAGACCGGATCAATGCGATTAGAGCAGGGACAGAAAACCGTGGTTCAGGCCGTAGTGATGCATTGAATTCCGGATCTTCGAGTAAATTCAATTGTTTGACCAGCTTTTCAACCAGACCCCGGGACCGAATGACTTCGACCTCGGTATTTATGGTTGCCTGATCTCCCGAAAGGCCGGTGACGACGCTTTCAATATCAACAACCTGCTCTTGTCTGCTTTCCAGCGCTACGGTCGAACTGGAAGTAAAGACAGGTACCGCGAAAAAATATGCGTACCAACCACCAATAAGGACGCCCAACATCGTCGTAAACAGGATCAGAAATTTTCCTCGCCACAACGTTCCGCATACTTGTGCCAGGTCTACTTCCTGACTGTCGGCGGTATTCAAAATTTTATGTGTCAATTTTTCGGAGGGCTGGTCAAAGGACACGTTTGGTCTCGCTACTTTCTGTTGCTGTTAATGTGCTTCCCACAGGCTGCAATTAAACGCAACGTTGCAATGGTTAACGGGGAAAGACGGTCAAGATGCCCCAGCTTTGGTGTCGACGGGGAAATTATTGAGATCGTTAACCCTTTTTGTGGTGGAGCAAACTAGTATACTCGCAGAAGTTACGAGTCAGCGAGTCTATATACTGTGTCTATGTTCGACATTCATGCATTCCCTAGATGGGTAAAGCGCGCAATCTTCCTCTCAGTTGATTGTTCTTTAGTTCCGTTAAGCCTGTATGCAGCTTTTGCTTTAAGGTATGGAAGCGGAACTCCGCTTAATTTTGTGACTTCCAGCTGGGTTCTTTTCCCACTTTTGACTGTTTTTGGAAGTATTGTTGCTTATGGGTTACGGTTGGACCGGATCAAGCTGGATGCGCTCGAAACCAATGCAATTGCGCGAATCGGTTTAGCCGCGGCATCGCTGGCTGCCAGCGCGATTGTCTTAAGTTATTTGCTCAACTTGGACGGCCCGCGATCTGTGCCGCTTATTCTTGGCATCATATTCTTCTTCCTTGCCGTTGCTGTTCGACTTGGTGCGCTGGCGCTGTTGCGCTGGGCTGCAGATCAGGGGCGGGAATGTTCGCGTGTTGCAATCTACGGAGCAGGTGGCGCAGGTATCCAATTGGCGGCGGCATTGCGACAGGCTCAGGAAGCTCATCCAGTATTTTTTGTCGACGATAACCCCAGCTTGCAAGGGTTGATGATTTCCGGCTTGCCTGTGTATTGCCCTAGGAAGTTGCAAAGCCGAATTCGTCGCCATGCAATAGATCAAATATTGGTGGCTTTACCTACGTTATCCAAAACCCGTCGTGCCGAACTCCTTTCCGAGCTCAAGACCCATGACGCGGAAGTCAAAGTGTTGCCTTCGTACATCGAATTGATGTCTGGTGATCGGTTGAGTGAGGGCCTGCGGCCTGTTTCACCAGACCAGCTATTGGGACGGGACAAGGTTGCGCTGGATACGCCTGAGATTGCCAAAACCTATGCTGGCCGCATTGTGATGGTCACAGGCGCCGGTGGTTCAATTGGGTCTGAACTTTGCCGACAATTGTTGAACTGCAATCCGGCACAAATCATCCTGTTTGAGCGGAGCGAATATCAACTGTATATGATCGATCAGGAGCTCAAGGCTGACGCGGCCGAAGCTGGCATAAAAATCACCACTCGCTTGGGCTCGGTCACAAACAAGCCACGGGTTAAGACGGTAATTGCTGATGAAGGTGTAGAGATTATTCTGCACGCTGCAGCTTACAAACACGTCCCGTTGGTCGAAGAAAATGAACTTGAGGGCGGACGCAACAATGTATTGGGAACACAGATAGTTGCCGCGGCCGCCGCTGAAGCAAATATCGAGCGTTTCATTCTTGTTTCAACCGACAAAGCGGTACGGCCAACCAACGTGATGGGTGCAACCAAACGTTTGGCTGAGATGATCATTCAAGATATCCAGACCCGCAGCACAGTAACCAAATTCGCCATGGTCCGGTTTGGCAATGTGCTTGGCTCATCAGGGTCAGTGTTGCCGTTGTTTCAACGTCAAATCGCGAAGGGCGGACCGATCACTGTAACCCACAAGGATGTCACCCGATTTTTCATGACGATACCCGAGGCTGCGCGGTTGGTGCTGCTGGCTGGTGCTTATGCAAAAGGTGGCGATGTGTTTGTGCTTGATATGGGTAAGCCTCAGAAAATCATCGATATTGCGACGCAGATGATTGCTTTGTCTGGTCGAAAGGTCAAAGACCCTGAAACAGGCAAGGGTGATATCGCGATTGAAATCACAGGTTTGCGCCCGGGCGAAAAACTGTATGAAGAATTATTGATCGACGGTGACAGCCTGTTGCCAACCCCGCATCCAAAAATTCTTCGTGCCCAAGAAGCAATGCTTAGCCAGATTGAAGTTGCCGCTATGGTCAGAGAGTTGAAGGGAGCCATCAGTGATGGTGACCGGGATCGTATGCGCAAGATGATCGCTGCCATAGTTGAAGGCTACCACACCCAAATCGAAGAAAACACCGCCTGAGACTGTGGAATAAGGACGTTGGTATTCTTAATCTTCTGCGGTGTGTCCCTTGCAGGATTCAGGTTAACATAATACCTCTGTCCTTAGCGTTCAAACAAAAGCATCCTTGCAGTCTGAGCGAAACCTGCCCCAGTTAAGGCGTTGTTGAGTGTTCGATCGACTAAAATCTCTGTTTTCCAATGTAGTCTCTGAGCGCGAAGTGCTTCCTGCTGACACCAGTAGCATCGCCCCGAACGATGTTTTGCTTGTTGTCGGTGACGTGCATGGCAGTTTCGAACTTCTCCAGAAAAAATTTGTCGAAGTTGATGCCTTTCTTGAGGAAAATGAAGAGAAATTCGGCAAAATGCCGCAATTGGTTTTCGTAGGCGACTATATTGATCGCGGTGAAAATTCAGCCGAGGTTTTGAGTTGGGTCTTTGATCTTCAGCAGGAGTTGCCGCATCTGGTGACCTGTTTGATGGGAAACCATGAACGGATGATGATCGATTTCCTTGACGATCCTGCCGGACGAGGTGCGCGGTGGCTGCGAAATGGTGGTCTGCAAACTCTGGCGAGTTTTAAGATCGGTGAGGTTCATGAACGCTCGGATGTAGAAGAGTTGACTGAAGCGAGCCATGCGCTTGAAAATGCGATGCCTACGGGAATGTTAACGTGGCTTCGTGGACTGGATTTGTCCTATCAAAGCGGCAATGTTTGCGTTGTTCATGCGGCGATGGACCCGCATCTGGGCATCGAAGATCAACTGTCAAATACCTTGCTTTGGGGGCACAATGAATTCATGACCCGTGACCGAGACGACGGCAATTGGGTTGTGCATGGACATACAATTGTGCGCGAGCCAGAGATTCGAAAATCGCGAATCTCTATCGATACTGGGGCATATCATAGTGGTCAGTTGACAGTTGCCGTTCTGTCTACAGGCTCTTGTGTCTTTGTCTAAGAGGCAGAGCAGGTAAAAGGTTGGTTTCCAATCACTTCATATGCGGCAATAGGGCGACAATCATCCGCAAATTTTCGATTTGGACATGGATTACTTGAAACGTGCAGCCATTTCCTCAACAAGCGGTTGAAATATGTGTTTAGGGGGCCCCCATGCTGAAATGGTCATTCATCGCGTCGCTATTGCTGGCAATGATTGGGTGTGGAGCGATTTATGTATCGCCTCGGGTAGATGATCGTGATGGCAAGGTGCGTGTTTTACCGCTGAATGCAGAATCAGTATTGGTTGCTAACCGCGCTAAATATAACCCCAAACAACTTCCGGCAGTGTTTTTTCAAAACGCTGGAGGTGTCGGGGAGGCGCGCGGATTTGGTGTCACGCCGTCACCTAGTCTTGATGCACAGCAACGTCCAAATGCAATGGTCACCCGAATTCCCCCCAATGTGAATCCCGGCCCCTATCGGATCGGTGTTGGTGACGTTTTGTTGCTGGCAACAAAGTCCGGGGGCAGCACCGTAGAAGAATTAAGCGGTCTTCTTGCTGCACAAAACGCTCGCCAAGGATATACTGTGCAGGATGATGGTGCGATCGCAATCCCGGATGTGGGGCGTGTGCAATTGTCTGGTCTGACATTAGAAGAAGCCGAAGCGCAGCTGTTTCAGAGCCTCGTTCAAAGTCAGATTGACCCAACCTTCAGCCTTGAGATTGCGGAATTTAACTCCAAGCGGGTTTCAATTGGCGGTGCGGTTTCCAATCCTACAGTGGCTCCCATCCGCCTGACGCCGCTCTTCTTGGACGAAGCCTTGGCGGCTGGGGGCGGCATCGCGACCCGCGACCTCGAATTTGCATCCATCCGTATCTATCGAGACGGCTCTTTGTATCAGATCCCTCTTGAGGAATATCTGCGCCGCGGTGACTTGCAAAAAGTGCGTTTGGTCGATGGAGACAGCGTTTTTGTAGATACTGAATTTGAACTCGAAAAAGCTCAGGCCTATTTTCAGGAGCAGATCACCTTAGCGCAATTCCGACAGGAAAACCGTGTGCAAGCTTTGGCTGAACTGAATGCTGAAGTGAGCCTGCGTCGTGCTTCTTTGTCAGAGGAGAGGAGCAATTTCCGCGACCGGGTCGAGTTTGATGCTGTTGATCGTGATTTTGTTTATTTGACTGGTGAAGTCGCCAACCCCGGGCGCTTTTTGATGCCATATGGCCGACAAGCGAGCCTTGCGGATGCGCTATATTCTGACAGCGGCTTCTCGAACGACACAGGGAACCCATCCCAGATTTATGTGCTGCGCGGGTCGTCCAACCCATCGGATTTTGGCGCTGTCACAGCATGGCATCTGAATGCGCGAAATGCCGCGAACATAACGCTTGCGACGCGTTTCCTCATGCAACCGAACGATATCATTTTTATTGCAGAGCAACCGATCACCCGTTGGAACCGCGCCTTTAGTCAGGTTTTCCCGCTGGTTCTAAGCGGCGCAGCTGTCGCGACAAACTGATTGCTTCTCAGTCTGGTCATTTGGGCACCTGTGATTATATCAACAAGGTAACCAATAGACCGAGGCTGATGACGTGACACTATTGCAAAAACTCCGTGATCGCTCTGCTACTGTTGGCATTATTGGGTTGGGATATGTCGGGCTGCCCTTGGCGGTTGCCTGTGCCAAAGCCGGATATTCGGTAGTAGGCTTCGACGTAGACCCCAGCAAAGTCGAACGGCTTTATGCTGGGCAAAGCTATATTGAGGCCGTATCGGAAACGGACCTTTCTGATACCGCAAGCCGTTGTCGATGGGCCGCTGAGTTTCGCTCAATCTCGGCATGTGATGTTGTCGTAATCTGTGTACCCACGCCTCTGAACCAGCACCGAGAACCAGACCTGTCTTTTGTCGAAGACACGGCGCTCGTAATCGCGGAACATGTCACTGCTCAAACTTTGGTGGTGCTTGAATCCACAACATGGCCGGGCACGACCGAAGAAATCCTAAAACCTCTCCTTGCAGCCTCCGGCCTTAAGCTGGGCCATGAACTTTTCATTGGATATTCGCCAGAACGCGAAGATCCGGGTAACGCGACCTTCCACACACAAACTATTCCCAAAGTGATTGCGGGAGACGATGAAAAAGCCCAAGCGATGATGGAGGCGTTTTATGGTGCTGTGGTAGAGACAGTCGTTTCCGTTCCATCGCCAACCGTCGCCGAAGCGGTTAAGATCACAGAGAACATATTTCGTTCGGTCAATATCGCTTTGGTGAATGAACTAAAGCTCATCTACGATGAAATGGATATTGATGTTTGGGATGTGATCGATGGTGCGGCGACCAAACCATTTGGGTATATGCCGTTTTATCCAGGCCCCGGACTTGGCGGGCATTGTATACCTATTGACCCATTCTATTTGACATGGCGCGCCCGCAAATTTGATGTGGCAACCCGATTCATTGAGCTGGCGGGCGAAATCAACACGCAGATGCCCCAGCATATTGTGCATCGCACCAGAGAGGTGTTGGACAATGCGACGGGTCGGGGTCTGAAAGGTGCTAAGCTGTTGTTGGTTGGAGTGGCGTATAAAAAGAACGTATCTGATATGCGTGAAAGCCCGGCGATGCGGTTGATGCAACTTTTCGAAGAAGCAGGATCAGATGTGGCGTTCATTGACCCGCATGTTCCTGATATCCCGCCGATGCGGGAATACGGTGTTTTTGAAGGCCGCGCATCGTTGACTGAACAAGAAGCAGCGGCAGGTGGTTTTGATGCGGTGGTGATCGCGACGGATCATGACGCTGTGGATTATAGCGCATTTCTAAGGCTTGGATGTCCGGTTGTGGATACCCGAAATGCCATTGCGAAACGAGGTTTGCCGTTGGATCACGTGACAAAAGCGTAGGTTGTCGGCTGACTTTGAACGTGTATCGCTAATATTCTGCCAAACGATATGTTTCCGGGACATTGTTGATGAAGAATGCCCTTGATCAACACCTGTCCCAAAGCGTTCTAGAAATTGTACACCGTCGTGATGGACAAATCGCCGACAAACTCACCGCTCCATTGTTGGGATTGCACAATGCGCCCCCGCCGCGTGTCCACCCAATATAGATTTGTGAATTCTTGATCGATATTGCGACAAACTTCGGTCATCCGGCGTGTTGCGGTAGGTCCATTATCCAAATTGATCGTTTCTGACCCATTGTTGGTGATGGTGCAGATATAGGCGCGACTGATTGCTTGGTTATTGGCGTTCAAAAAGGTGTGGATGCGTTCGACATCCCCGGAACGCCCTGCGAGGACGGCATTGGCCGAGGCCGCGACATCCGATGTCAGTAACCCGGCGCCAATACCGCGGGTGCCATGCAGAACACCTCGGTCAAAGGAAAGGGAGACCCCATCATTGCCGAGCCAAGATTCAATATTTCCTGTTTTGGATTCCCGCAAGAAACCGCCACGCACACCGGTCTCGACAGCCACAACATTCAGCGCAGGACCGCGCCCCGCCGCCAAAAGTGGCGCAAAGCGAGGAAATTGACCTGTGTCGGACCCGGCAATATCTTCGCCCAAAGCAATGCCAAGCGCAGTTTGCTGTAGCTGTGGCGTTCCACAAGAGCCAAGGGCCAAAACAGCGGCGACCAATATGCCAAAACGCAATGTCATCGCAGGTACCTTCCCCATCCATCACGCAGTTCTTGCCCGCGCAAATCACGCACATTGCGGTGCAGGCGATTGTCGACCCGAAGCCGAGCGCCTCCATCCCGTGTGATCGGCTGAATTGTCTGTTTTAAGGTTCTCTTTGAAGGTTTGCCGGTGATCAATGACAGCGGCACTTCAAATCTGATGCCCTTATCAAAGGACCCTTCTCCGAAGTCCTCGGAGGACACGTCTGTGAGTGTAAAGTAACCGCCAACGCGGAAACCATTATTGAATTCGCGATCAAGTGAAAACGTCGCGCCCCAATCACCAGCCAGATAGCGGCCTGCATCAACCTGACCCAAAAAGCCATTGCCAAAGTCATAATAAGCCGATGCATGGCCTGTCACGACACCGTAGTCTTGAAAGCCAAACAGCATATCAAAATCACGCTGCTGGGCATAGTTTAACTCTCCGCCAAACGCGAGGCGACTTCCTTCTGGAAACCACAACACTTCTGCCGAAACACCGCCAAACATATCTTCTAGGTACCCGGCGGTGACACGACCAAAAAGGTCCTTGCCCGGCCGGAACATGTATTCGGCCGTGAGTTTGTTGATCTCAAGCTCTGATTCTCGGGCGTAAAGAACAGCATTGGTCCGAACAGGTTCGATGCGCGAATCCGAAACACGATCAGAATCTTCGATGTTCCCGGCAAATGGATACCGAAATTTACCAGAAAACGTCAGACCGGGCGCGGGGCGAAACGAAGCTTCCAATTGCGCGCCTACCTCAGCCCGAACCGGGCTGTCAGGGTCAAAGAAGGAGGTCGAAATATAAGGTGTAATCCCATAGTCAAAGACAGGGTAAATCCCTTCCACTTCGCCTTCACGCCCGAAATCCGCTGCATCTTGGATATCAGCGCGTGCATAGGTGCGCCAAGGCGCGTCAAAGTCGTATTGCAGTTCTTCTAGGTCCGTTCGTTGCGTTGTAACCCGGCTGATGGGGACGCCTTTGTCTTGTAGGACAACAACGAATTCTTCGATGCCCGGTGGCAGTGTTGTGGCCATAGCACGTGCTGTGCGGCCCGCGGCCTGCGCTTCCGTTCCAAATTTGGTGTTCTCTATTCGGACGGTTGCACGGCCACCCGCCATTTCAAATCCTTGCAGAGTGATGCCATCTTCGGCCAGTCGACTGGACAAAACCTGTTGGGCTGCGGCCTGTCCACCGCCACGAGACGCATTGTTCCACTCAGCCGCTGCCAAGTCTTGACGACGGCCAATCGGGCGGGGCGCGCTTTCGTTCCCGCCGGGGTTTGCGCCGTTACGTGGGTTGATTACATAACTCAACTGCGCGCCAATTTCATCCCCGCCCAAGACAAAAGCCTTGAGCCCAAGTCCGTTGCGAAACTTATATTCAACACCAACATTGAGACCAGAAGACAGATCAATTTGCCCCGTTTGGGTTTCTAGGTCATAGGTATCGGTGGAATATTCAGCAAAGAGTGTGGTTTGGTCATTTGCAAAGTAGTTGACGCCCCCAAAAATCGACGCAGGACCACGGAACCAATTCCCGGTTTCGACCTGACCACCCTGTCCGCTAAAACCGGTTGGGCGTGTTTCAAATCTTTCGTCGATTACACCCAATGGGTTGGTGAAATTATCTCGACCCGCAAATCGACCCCAGCCGATACCACCTGTGACTTCCCATTTCTGGCCAAAGGATTTGGTTGCAACGACGTATTCGCCACTAAACAATCCTGTCCCGAGGAAATCACGCAGGCCAAAAGCTACTGCGGGTCTGAGGTCTGTTTCATCCAGCAGATTAACATGCAAATCAAAACTACGGTCAAAGGTAGAGCTACCGTCAGCGCGTTGTCCATCGATGCTTGCATAGCGAAAAGTACCGGCGACACGTGGCCAAATCTGAAATGTAACCTGATTGCGCAAAGTGGGGCCAACGATGCTGGAACTGAATGCCAGTTCTCCGTCACCCAAGCGGCGCGCGGTTGGCATTTCAACGATGCCGGGCGTGCCATATGTTGATAGCGATGTTCGCACTGATTGTGCGGCTGCATTGGTCAACGCCAGCGCTGATGCACTGCCAAAAGCCAGGACAAAAAATGTAGTTGCTCGATTGCGCATGCGTCCCACAATACTCTTTTATTTTTTTGCCACTATAGCGGTATCCGATCGAGACAAGACAGCGCCACAATTCGTCTTTGTTACGTTCGGTCACCGCTGCGTTAGTTATGCAACATTGGCGTGTATTTTGGCTACGATTTGTTTGCAGGATCAGCTGATGTTTTCGCCAGATGAACATTTGAAAGAGTGCAAATTCCTACTTGCACCCCTGTCGGTTCTCCTCAAGACTGCTTTAATCATAAAACAATGGGGATGAAAAAATGAGAACGACGACACTGTTGTCAGCTGCATTGCTGCTTTCTTCTACAGCGCTCGCAAGTGCTGAGACAATTCGCTGGGCCCGCGCGGGGGACGCCTTAACGCTTGACCCTCATGCACAAAACGAAGGGCCGACGTCCGCTTTGGCGCACCAGATAATGGAACCGCTGGTTATGCGTGACATGGAGGGTGCAATTGTACCTGCGCTGGCGACCGAATGGGGCCCGTCTGAAGCGAACCCAAATGTGTGGGTGTTCAAACTGCGTGAAGGTGTGACTTTCCATGACGGGTCTGCCTTTGACGCATCTGACGTGAAATTCAGCCTCGATCGTGCGATGACACCTGACAGTGATTATAAAGAATTGCTCGCTTCGGTGAAAGAAGTGCGCGCCGTGGATGCAACTACGGTTGAGATTGAGACAGATGGTCCCAATCCAATTATGCCAAACAACCTGACCAATATGTTCATCATGGACGAGGATTGGGCGAAGGCGAATAATGCTGTAAAAGTTCAGGATTATGAGGGTGGCGAAGATACCTATGCGGCCAAAAACGCGAATGGCACCGGGCCTTACAAGCTGGTGAGCCGTGAGCCGGATGTCAAAACAGTTCTAGCCGCCAATGAAAACTATTGGGGCAAAGGTGAATTCCCGCTGGACGTCACCGAGATTGTTTATACGCCTATCCAAAACGCAGCGACCCGTGTCGCGGCCCTTTTGTCAGGTGAAGTGGACTTCATTCAGGATGTTCCCGTGCAAGACCTTGCACGTGTATCAGGCACCGATGGATTGGATGTGCGAACAGCACCGCAAAACCGGGTTATCTTTTTCGGGATGAATTCGGGTGATGCGGACCTCAAAAACGACAACGTTGAGGGTAAGAACCCATTTGCTGATGTGCGTGTACGTCAGGCAATGAACATGGCGGTGAACCGTGATGCCATCAAACAGGTCGTGATGCGTGGCCAGTCAGCGCCAGCAGGTATGATCGCGCCACCGTTTGTAAACGGCTGGAATGAAGCGATGGACAGTTCTTCCAAGACGGATGTCGATGCGGCCAAGGCGTTGATGGCTGAGGCGGGGTATGGGGATGGTTTCTCCATCACATTGAATTGCCCTAACGACCGTTACATCAACGATGAAGCAATCTGTCAGGCGGCCGTGGGCATGTATGCTCAGATTGGTGTAAATGTGAACCTTGATGCACAGCCAAAGGCGCAACACTTCCCGCTGATCAATACGCTTGAGACAGATTTCTACATGCTGGGTTGGGGCGTGCCGACTTATGATTCCGAATACATCTTTAACTTCCTCGTGCATGGCAGGGATGAAAAGTATGGTTCCTGGAATGGGACGCGGTTTGGTGATGATGCACTGGACGCCAAGATCGAGGCGCTGGCGTCTGAAACCGATCTTGAAAAGCGTAACACCATGATCGGCGAAATTTGGGACGTCGTGCAATCCGAAGCCCTTTATGTGCCGATCCACCATCAGGTTTTGAACTGGGGAATGAAATCTGGTGTTGAGACAGTTGTCGCAGCAGATGACACAGCCAAATTCAAGTATTTCAAAATGAACTGAGCTTTGGCTTTGTAAAGTTTGAGGGGGAGGGCCAAGTGCCTTCCCCTTTTCATTTCAGTGACTAACACCTTTGCGCTGAATGACCTTCGCGGCTGTTTTGACGATGATCCGAAAGTCAAACGCCAATGATTGCCGCCGCGCATATTCGGCATCTAACGCGACCTTATCCGGGATCGAAATTTCATCACGTCCGTTGACCTGTGCCCACCCGGTCAGACCGGGACGTAGTTTATGCAGGTCTTGTGCTGTGCGTGCTGCGATCAGGTCGTCTTGATTAAACAGTGCGGGGCGTGGTCCAACAATGCTCATCTCGCCAGTCAGGATCGACCACAGCTGTGGCAGTTCATCCAACGATGTTTTGCGCATGATCCGCCCAATGGGCGTGATGTGATCGTCTTGGCCAGCCAACAAATGCGTCGCGACAACAGGTGTGCCCACATACATGCTGCGAAATTTCGGCATCTTGAAAATCGCATTGTCGCGCCCGACCCGGTCAGACCAATAAAGAGCAGGTCCTTTGGAGGTTGTTCGCACGATCACAAAAAGCACCAGACACGGCAGCGCAAATACGACCACGCCAAAGAGGGTCAATGTTATATCGAAAAGCCGCTTTGCCATGACCTAGCTCAACACCTGTAACAACTTGTCAGTGACCCGCGCGATGTCATCAGGGGTCATGTTTGAACCCGAGGGCAGGCACACGCCCGTGTTGTAAAACTGATCGCTGATACTGGTGTTGCCGTGTGTGTAATAGGTCGCACCTTCAAAGAGCGGTTGCCGGTGCAGGGGTTTCCAGACGGGGCGCGCTTCGATCATTTCCTCACCCAAAGCGGTCAAAAGGTCACGTGGATCGCAATGCCCCGCATTGGGGTCGAGGGTAAAGACTGACAACCAACGGTTCGCAAAGCTCCATGCGGGTTCCGGCATCCAAGAAAGCCCGGGGATTTCGGCAAAAGCATCTTGATAGGCATCAAAAAGCGAACGCCGAGCATTGACGCGGTCGCCCAGAACCTGCAACTGCCCACGGCCAATCCCAGCCAGAATATTGCTCATGCGGTAATTGTAGCCAATTTCCTTGTGTTCATAATGCACAGCAGGTTCACGCGCCTGAGTGGAAAGGAAACGCGCGCGAGCGATCAAATCAGGATCATCAGAGACAAGCATCCCGCCGCCAGAAGTTGTGATGATCTTATTTCCATTGAACGAAAAGACGCCCATCCGTCCAAAAGTCCCGCTGGCCCGGCCTTTGTAGGTCGCGCCCAAAGATTCCGCTGCGTCTTCGATCACGGGCACGCCGTAATGGTCAGCCAGTTCCAACAGCGGATCCATATCTGCGCTTTGGCCATAGAGGTTCACGATGACCAGCGCTTTGGGTACTTTGTTTTCCGCCGCCGCGTCAGACAAAGCGCGTTCAAGAGCGAAAGGGGACATATTCCAACTGTCAGGCTCTGAATCGATGAATACCGGTTCGGCCCCTTGATAAAGGATTGGATTGGCTGATGCGACAAAGGTCAATGAAGAGCAAAAAACGCGGTCACCGGTCGTCACACCCAACAATCGCATTGCCAGATGCAGCGCCGCTGATCCCGAAGACAAGGCTGCCGCCGCTTTGATCCCCAACACATCACACATCTCCGTCTCAAAAGCGTCGACGTTTGGGCCAATGGGGGCAATCCAGTTGCTGGCAAACGCTTCTTCGACAAATTCGCGTTCCAGATTTCCCATATGTGGCGCGGACAGGAATATGCGTTGTGAGATGGTTTTGCGGTCATAAAGGTCGATCAAGCGGTTATCGCTGTTGACCACTGGAATATGATCCACCTTGTGCTGGTTCATCAGTTCAAGGGCGGCGGACCGCGAAACGCCTTTGGTTGCGATGATGGGTTTTTGATCGGGCAACGTACTGATGGGATCTTCAAGCATGGCTCCCTTTAGGATCAGGCGGCGCAGGTCACCATCCGTTACAGTGCGTAAAACGTGGTCATCGGCATCTGTCATAACAACAACACCCAGCCCAGTTCGATCCAGCGTTTCAAGCGCAACACGGACAGAAGCAGTGGACAGAATGCGACAATCGGTGATCATAAGGTTGTTCCTTGTTCAGGGGATGGCACCCTTGCATGGCCGATCCAAAGAGCTCCGGCTGGCATAGATTTTGTCACGACGGCACCTGCTCCGACGATCGCCCCTTTGCCAATGGTCAAGCCGGGCAGGATCGCTGCATTTGCACCCACTAACACGGCCTCACCAAGGGTGACGCCCCCGCCTAAAACGGCACCCGGTGCCACATGGCAACCCGCGCCGACCAGACAATCATGATCCACGACAGCGGCATGGTTGATCACGGAGGCACCGCCCACCTGCGCATCCGGCCCGATGACACATCCTGCTGCGCAAAAGCTTCCGTCATCGATTGTCGCAGTTTCAGAGATTTGCGCTGCCGGGTGCAGGATCGTCAAAAGGTTGGCCCCCCGATTTTGTGCATCATTTGACAATTCTAGTCGCAAGATATTTTGCCCAATTGCCACATGAACCTGACATCCGGCTATGGCGTCTGAAAGTTCCGGTGTTTGGATCGTTATCCCACTTAGCTGAACACCATTGCGCGACGGATCGCCATCGCGAAAAGTTACCTGGCCAGCACATTTCGGCTTTGCCAACAACAAGGCTTCGTACACGACTTTTGCGTGACCACCTGTTCCAATGATTGCGTAGCTCAAAATGTAAGCACCTTGTTCAAGAGGGGTGAATCCAGTGGGTGGGCGCGAAGAATTTTGGTGATCCGCTCTCCAGCATTTCCATCGCCATAAACGTTTGTCGCGGGGAAACGTCCGGCGATTGCAATTTTGTCCAAAGCTGCGGCAATAGCGTCTGCGTCTACCCCAACATCGCGAACATTGGCATTGCGCTCTCGCATGTTTTGACGAGATCCGATGTTGACAACAGGTGTGCCAAAACTCGCCGCTTCAATAATGCCGGCGCTGGAATTGCCCAACATTGCATCCATACCGGCCATATGAGCGATAAAGACAGCCCGAGGAAGGTGAACAAAACTGCGGATTTGATCGGTCTTAAGAGCATCGATCCGGGCGCGGATTGCGTCACTTCCGGCGTCAGCATTGGGCGTCAGCACAATCCCTTGCCAGCGGGCCTGTATCAGACCTGTAAGAACGGCATCGATCTGACCGCCAGCGTCGCTGGCCTCCTGCAGGACGGGGTGAAACAGCATCAGCGCTGTGGGATTAGCCGCCGACAAGCCAACAGCGTTGAGCAATGCGGCGCGATCAGGTTGAGGAACATCGGTCAATCCATCCAGCCCAGGTGCCCCTGTTACCATCACATTTTCTGGCTGTTCACCTAATGCGATGATCCTGTTTGCGGCCTCATTGGTTGCGGCAAAATGCAGATGCGAAAGCTTGGTAATCGCGTGCCGAATGGATTCGTCGATTGTCCCGGATCGCTCTCCGCCGTGTACATGTGCGACAGGAATATTGAGATGCGTCGCTGCTGTTGCACCAGCCAGCATCTCTCCTCGGTCGCCCAGCAACAACACGCAGTCAGGGGTAGTTTGCTCTAACAGATCGGTAAAGGCATGGGTCATCGTGCCAATTGCGCGGGCCATTGTGGCACCGGTGGCGGGGGACATAGGGACGGATACCTTGCCCAAAATCGTCAACCCAGAAGCCTCTATTTCACGCCAGGTTTCGCCATAGGTTGGGTCAAGATGCATACCCGTCACAATGACCGACACGCGTAACATCGGGTCCGCGTCGATTTGCGCAAGGGTGGTTGCCATCAGACCAAAGTCTGCTCTTGTCCCGCTTATATAGACGATGTGCCGCATAGGGTCAGCCCTGACCACCTTCGATGTTGATCCAGTCCAACGGAGCTGAAGGACTGACCGCTGTCGCCAAGCGTCGCCCGATGAGGGCATCGAAATGTTTCGGTTCAATGCCAGTACCGGGTCGCAGCAGGACTAAGTCGGCCTCACAAAGCACGTGGCCTGCGGGAAGGTCAGCGACAGGCGCGATGGACCGGCGCGCCAGCCCTCGCATTTCCTGTTCTGAGGCGGTAGGGGCTTTCTCGGCTTTTCCCATGGCTTGCTCCACCACTCTGATTTGGGCGATCATTTGCGCCAGTTCGTCAGGCTCCAAAGAGGCGCCATGATCTGGCCCTTCCATGGTGCGGTCTAGCGTGAAGTGTTTTTCAATCACCACAGCGCCAAGCGCCACAGATGCAGGGCTGACTGCAATGCCCAACGTATGATCGGAATAGCCAATGGGCATTCCAGTTGCGTTGCCAATGGTCGTCATGGCCCGCAGGTTCACATCGCTCGGCGCAGCAGGGTAGTTTGACGTGCAGTGAAGGATCACCAGCGATTCCTCAAAAGCGGCGCTGCCTGCCCAATGTTTGCGCAAAACGGCAACCGCTTCTTCGACTTCGGTCAGATCAGCCATGCCAGTGGACATGATCATGGGACGTCCAAATCCAGCAAGCTGACGCAAGAAGACGTGGTTTGTGATTTCCCCCGATGGAATTTTGATATGTTGCATTCCGTGTTCCACCAGGAATGCGGCGGCCTCTGCATCAAAGGGGGTGGACATAAATTCAATCCCCGACTCTGCGCAACGTGCCATTAAACCCTTATGCAGTTCGGGGCTCATTTCCAATTTCTTAAGCATATCATATTGACTGCCTTCGCCTGTGGCTGACTTTTGGTATTCGGCCTTGGGCGCTGACTTGCCGACGATCTTGTCAGCTGAAAAGGTTTGAAACTTGATCGCGTCGGCCCCGGCTTTGACCGCAGCGTCGACCAAATCATAAGCCAGATTGTCATGACCGTTATGATTCACTCCCGCTTCGGCGATGATGAATGTTGACATGTTCTGTCCTCGCTAGGAATAGGGTTCGGGTGTCCAGCCAAGTGTATCAGTGGTATGGGTGATATCGATTTCAAGGTCACCAAAGAGCTGCGCATCCATTGCAGAGCGGCCCATCATGCGCAACGCTATGCGTAGGATTGGCACGGGTACCGGCATCAGCTTTAGGGGTAGATTTGTCTCATGTGACAGTTGGGTCAAAATTCCTCGCAAAGACAAAGCAGGTGTGTTTGCGACCAGAAAAACCTGTCCTGCCGCTGCGGGATGGTCCATGCAGGTTCGGATAAGATGGGCCATCGTGCGACCCGTCACAAGTGATCGACGGTTGTGACGTGCTGCCCCAAACGGCAATGGGATACCCTTGCCAATCAGTCTGGCCAATGTCGCAAGATTGCCGACCGGATCAGGACCAAGGATGAGGGGAGGACGGATGATCACAATCTCAAGGTCAGTTTGTTGCCCCAAAGCGAGCAAGGCAGTTTCAGCTGCATGTTTGGAAATCGCATAAGGTGCATGTGGCTGTGGTAGGTCGTTTGCCCGAAAAGCTGTGCCAAATGTCTGACTGCCGTTTACGCCAATGCTCGAAATAAAGATGAACCGCCGCACACCAGCCTTACTTGCATGTTTTGCCAAAGCCAGCGTTACGTCGTGATTGGATGCCATGAATTGCGCCAATGGGTCCGCATCGGATTCATGCAAGACATGCGCACGGCCCGCGCAATGTACGATGCAATCAACAGTGGACAGTGTCTTTGTCAGGTCTGGCAACTCTGTCAGATCGCCGTAAGCCAGCGTTTCAACATTGTTTATTGATCCCGTCCCTGCCCGTGATCCTGCAATGGGGGTCAGAGTATCATCAGACCCAAATACGTCTATCAATTGGCGCCCGAGAAACCCGGTAGCACCAGTAACAAGGACACGTTTTGGCGACCCCCGAAAGCTCATTTTTCCGACCTTTGTGGAATTAGATCTTGTGAAAACATCCAATCGATAAGCAGTTGCGCACCGGCGAGGCTTAGGTGGTTGTTGTCAAAATAAAGAGCCGTTCCATCGCGGATGACATCGCAGGTTGCATCTGCGCATAACACCGGTGCGACTGGCAATACTTTTGTTTCAAACCCGTTCAATTGGTCGAGGATGGGCCCCATTTGACTATGGTAGATTTCAAGGGTTCCGAGCGGCTTCGTTGGTGCTGCGGCTCTAACATTGCCAAAAATGTAACGTTCTGCATGGAGAGGCAATTCTGGGATCGGAGCCAGCAGATAGACAGTTTTCCCTGTGGCCTCTAACCGCTCGATGATCGATTTCAGGCTGCGCCAAAGTTCAGCTATGTGATCATGTGGATCACGTGGGTTTGGGGCAAAATGTTGTGCGTAACGATAGACAAGTATGACATTTTTCGTGTCTGTATCCTGTTCTAGAAACGCTAGGGATTGTTTTGTCCAAGCGTGGCAACCGGGGCTATCAGATTTGACAAAAAGTGCGGGTGGACACCCTGAAAACGTGAGATGGCGTACTGCACCTGCTGTGTGTTCTGACAGGGCCAACGCCAATTCAACGCCGTGACTGTCGCCGAAAACGGCCCAAGTTGCTGGGCCATTGCCGTAAACACAGGCTGCCATTGGTTGGAGATAGTTCATGCCATCAGTGTGACATTCTGCGCGCCTTGGGCTGGGCGCTGCGGTTGCAGACAATGCCAAAGTTGCAGCATCAAATCGCCCGGGCAATCCACGTGTAACATGACCTATTGCGCCAATAGCGCCAAACATCGCGATACCAATCGCACCACCAACGAGAATTTGTTTCTGACACAGGACCTGAGGATTCCTAAAAGGCCGTTCCACAAATCGCCAAGACACCCATGCCAACACAAAGGTCAATATGAGCAACCCGATCAAGACTACGTTCGATATCTGTTGTTGGCTGAGCCTTGCAAAGGCAAAGAGCGGTTGATGCCACAGGTAGGCGCTGTAGGAGACGAGCCCAAGGCTAACAAAACCTCTCCATGACAACAGTTTTCCCAAAAGGCTGTTCTGGGTCATCGCAGCAATCAAAAGCACCGCAGCTGCGATGATCGGTATCGCATGCCAACCGGGGAAAATGGTGTCCCCAGTGAGAAAGATGAATCCGAAAACAAGCGTTATTGCGCCAAGAATTTCCGCCAATGTCCGGAAATTAGGGTGCCGTTCGAAAAAACCACTAATTTGAGGGGCGTAAAGGGCCAACATGGCGCCGGCCAAAAGCTCCCAACCCCTCGTGGGTAGGAGAAAGAAATTTGCCATACGATCAGACGCACCCCACAAAAGGCTGGCGGCGAAGGACGCAAGCATTGCCATCCAAAGAACGGGTCGCACAGCGCTGTGGCGCCATGCCATGAGCGCCATCATGAGCAGCGGGAAAATGATGTAATATTGTTCTTCGACTGCGAGCGACCATGTGTGGAGCAGTGGCAATTCGTCTGCATCAGGGGCAAAATACCCGGTCTTGAGATAGAAATAGATGTTGGAAGAAAATACTGCCGTGGCCAGAATGCTTTGACTGAAATCTCTGAGTTGTCCGGGCGTGAGCAAGGCATAGGCTACAGGTAGGCATGTTAGGATTACAAAGAAGAGCGCAGGCAGAATACGTCGAATTCTGCGTTCATAGAACCGGGCGATTGTGAATGTTCCGGCTTGGAGTTCCGAATAGATTATGTTGGTAATCAGATAGCCGCTGATGACAAAAAAGATGTCTACACCGACAAAACCACCCGGCAGCCAGCTGTGATTGGCATGAAACAGCATGACAGACCCAACCGCGACGGCACGCAGACCGTCAATTTCTGGCCGATAAGAAACGATTTGTGTCATCGTGCGCCGCTTAGATCGTTTGACCGGTTGGTGAGGTCCGGTAACGAGGCGCCAAAAGGAAAACCGCCAAAAGCCAGACATGTGTCACGAAACCGTTGGCAAACCCAAGGGGTGTGTTGATGAGGCTGAATATGATCCCCATGATCACAAACGGTACAAACAGGAACCAACGCGGGTCATGTCCTTGACGCGTACGGCGATAGACCAGCCCACACAGCCATCCCCAGATAAAAATAAACACCAGTCCGCCGAATTTAAAATCGACGAATATGCTGCCATATGCGGAGGGCAGAAAACCATATGTGTCCAGTTCAAGCAAATAGTTGAATTTTGCGGATACGCCGATGGGATCAACCCTTCGCATCAGAGCAGAAAGAAGGTCGATCCCGTAAACGCCATAAAGTGCATCACCTGCGTATGACACAAAAAGGGAATTTGACATCACCAGACCCTGTACAAGATACCAGACGAAAACAAATATCAGATAGGTGGTGACTGGCCCTAAGAAGGCGATCATCAGATCTGCGGTTGGTCCGCCAAAAGTCACACCCCATTGCAGCGCAACGATGTTGAGCATCATATCAGCGCCGCCGACGAATTCAGCCCTGACTATGAAGACATTGATGAAGTAGTTGAAGGCGACAACGACAAGGGCAATTGTCGCGATACGGACAAGGCTTTGATGCCATGGCTTGCGCTTTTGTTTGACACCTTTGATCCTGGGAAACACTCGACTGCGACAAAAATAGGCAATTGTCGCATAAGCAATTGTATTGAAAAGTGGCGCACGGCCGCCAAGGGCAAGGCCTGCCAAAACGCCGGGCAAGATGCCAAATATGACCAACGGAATGAGCCGTGGTTTGCGCTCCAAAATAATCTCACGCACCAAATAGACATACCCGGCGGGATAACAAAGAAAGCCAAGTTTAAAGAGCGACGAGCTGTTGGAGAGACCACCATGCAAAAGGGCCTGCGCCTGATTTGATCGTTGTTGATAAGCTGACACCAAATCCAAAGCACCGCCGCGGATGATTTCGAGCCCAAAGGTGATACAGGCCAATATGCAGAGTGTTTTGATAAACAAATCAGCATTTCGCATGGGAAAGCTATCAAACTGTGTCACGGGTCGTTGCGGCATGCGGATCACGTTAAAACAGGCACCAGCGCAGAATGCGATCAGGAACAAGAACAAGATCAATATACCGTCCAAGTGGAAGGCGCGGCTGACCATCTCAAATGGTAGAATGACAAAAGCCAAAGCAGCGGCTGCCCAGACAAAAATCATCATGAGTGCTGGGTGAAGCGGCATGTTGCGCTATTCTCTCCTGGGTTGATTAGCCGATAACTGTTGTTACAACATAGCGCTCACCTTCGACAACCATGCCCCCTCGATGAATGCCTTTGGTGTCAAACAGCACAATTGATCCCTTGGGTGCAGTGATTTCCCAGACAGATTTGCGAATTTCCTGAGCTAAGGCATTGTCGTCTTCAAGGTCATTGCCAAATGCACCTTTTTGCCGAAGCTTGGCAGGCAGGGCTGCGAAACGTTTGCGCGCTTCAAGGTGAGTGGCTGACAAACCGTTATGATCGTTCGCCTCACCAATTAGATCATCCAGACGCGAAACCGGCATTTGGTTTGAGCCCAAGACATATGAAAAAGGGCCGTTTTTGGGACCTACATCGGACATATAGAAGATCGCCTTTAAATCTCCGCCGGATGCATCGCGGTGGAAATAGGCGGACTTAGGAAGATTCATATCCGGCATGTCGGGAAAAATCTTGCGCCAAAAGCTATCGGACGAATCGTTGACCTGCGGATTCACATCGATCAACCGGGCCTGACGACCCAGATACCGTGATGCTGCATCGATGATTCCGCTTTCATGCAGGACTTCGTTCAATTCATCAAAAAGCGCGGTTCCGTCTTCACGACTATCAACGGAACTGCGGGATTCTTCAAAATTGCGGTCATCACCTTTGGCAGTCGCGGCCCTGCGGTTTTTGAGACGGTCAAAAAAACGGGTGGTGATATCTTCGATTTGGTCAAATGACGTATCGTCCATTTTGACAACACAGCACCCGTCAGAATTGAGTTTCGACAAGACAAGCGACTCTTTTGATTTTGACATTTTTGGGTGCAGTCCCAATGCATTACGTCCAGCAACTTTGGCAAGTTGCATAACCTCGCTGAATGTTTTGGGAGAGCGGATTTCCAATGGGATCATCTCATAGGCGATCAGACGCTTAATCGCTAAAGGAGCCATTGATCGGACAAATTGCACAAACGCTTTGAGCCGAAGCATTGGCGAAGCTTGGACTATCAAAGGCCGGTAGGCCGGGTGATTTTGGTAATTCATCACTTTGTTAGACCAAGCCAAGGTAGTGTTGAACCCGTCAAGTTGCGTAGGTGCGTCAAGGATTTCGTAGCGATTGGTGTCCATATTACGGATCCTGTGGAAACATGTTTACTGGTCAATTCAGGCAACTGTTCCAGCTTACTTTGAACTACGTTATTAGCTTATTTAACGTCTTGTTCATACGCTAAAAAACGACGAACCTCAATGCCAAGGCGTTTGCCCAATTCTGTTGCACCGGCGCTGGGCGCGTTCGGGTCGAATCCTTGAAAAGAAAAGAAATCGCTTTCAAAACTGCCTTGTTGCAGGGCACTGATGATGCGTTTTTGGCGTGTCTGAAGGTCGACTGGGCTGTTAAATTTCTCCACGCGATCAGGCAGGTCACGCACACCGCTACGGTCCTGCAGGACGATGAAATCCCCATCTGTGCTATAGTAATTATCTGTCACAATTGAAGTCAAACCAAGCAATGCTGCCTGTAGACCCAGTGTTCCTGTGGTGGTGAAATTCACAGTGCATTGGCTCAAAACGGATGTCCCCGGAACCTCATAAGGAACAAATATCGCACCTTTGATGGCCAGCAGCCTCTTTAACAGATCGATTTGCCGGAATCCAAATTGCAAAGGGTGATCCTTGATCACCACAGCATACCCCTTGGAAGCAAAGACGTTGGCGACTTCCACAAGCATGTTTTCGTAATCCACAATGCCCAGATCTTTGACCCAGTAATCAATGGACGCCTCAGGGAACAATTGCAGACCAATGAACAGCCGCTTGTCCTCTGGGAACGAATTTAGCTTGGCTTGCCAGTCCCGATCGACCAGTTTGGTCACATTGCGATCTGAAATTTTAGGTTTGTGGCCCAGCCAGCTTTGAGCATCGAGATAATGCAGATTTAGACGGTCGCGATGCCACAATGAGAACAGCCAAAACACAAACCCCCGCAGCCGAAAGTACGCCAATACTTTGAGAAACCGTGCTTGGGTAAAGTTGGCTTTGCCTTGAACATAGGAGGGCGTGAATAACGGTGTGGCCAATGCCTCGACACCTTTTGCCACTGTTGTGGCATCTGGGATTTCGGGATGCCGTAGCAAAGCGCCCTTTTTCAACAACATCGATTGATCCGGCAAAGCGGAGACAGTCAGTTCGTAAAATGGTATGCCGCGTTTTCGGGCCACATGCTCCAACACATCAGAAACATACCGATCGATTGGAAAGCTAACGATCACATCGGGGCGCAGATCATCCAGTACGTTGCAAAAGGCCTCTGCCATGCCAAGGGCCATCGAAGCGGCACGCCGTGCGCCCATGAACCGCAAGACACGGCATCGCGCTGTGATGTCCGTGACATCTTGGGCCGTCAGCTTATCCGAATGATCCGCATTTTGAGCATAAAATGCAGTTTGATGTTTTTGGAAATCAGCGATTACGTTAAAATCCCCTTCACCGGGCAAACAGGAAACAACCGCGCTTTGGGCAAAACCCATATTGCGCCCCAAATGGGCAAACCAATGTTCCGTTCGGTGAATGGAATAGATCAGGACGGTGCCATCTGCATTATTGGTCATAAGAAAAACTCCAATCGTCAGCAAATTCCCGCAAGGCGTGGCTCGTTAGGATGAAATAGATCAACGCACCAAAGAAGCCTGAAAAGATCGTTCCGGGAATGCCGATCCAAAAGGTGAGACCGATCAGCAGCGGCAGCGTGATCCCAAAGGAGATCAATTGCAGACGGAAGATGGTTTTTTCCAGATGTAGCGCGTTGAACAGCAGCGCGTTGCAGTCCGCTCGCATCCTTACAACGGTGATCATCAACAAGCCGACAAAGTAGATCGGGTGCAGTGAATAGTGGTTGGCAATCCAACCGCCGCTGGCCAAATGGACACCTGCGCCCAACACAAAAACCATGGCAACAAAGATGAGAACACGCTGAAATTCTCGTGAAACAATATCTTTGGCCATGCCAAAAGGATCGGTTTTCACCCGACCAAAGACGCGCGGCAGGATGCGGTTGTAAAATAAGATGTTAAAAACCTGATAGATTAGCGACACCAATAACACATGCCGAAAATAAACACCGACTTGATCCAGCGGCATGGCGCTCCCAATTACCAACCTATCGATCTGCAACATCAAAATCGCGATCAAACCCAACAGAAAATGCGTCCAGGATGCGCGGTATTGGGCCCTAAACTCAGCGGCGGGATTGTGGTCAGCCAACACGCGCCGCCACCAAAGCCCGGCGGCGATGGCAGTAGCGGCCACGCTCCATCCGGCCCAAACACTCAGGACCAGATCAAGCGAAAGAACAGCGCCGGACATGAACAAAGCCCAAAGGACAGTTATTAATATCCCAACGTTTTTTGCCACCGCGATGCCCATAAAGGCAAAGTAACGTCGGTTTACCAATGACATCTGGTAGGCAGAGTTCATCAACTGTTCAGCAATCGCAATGACAAGCGCCAGCGCCAATAGCCGCAGATCACCACCACCAAGCGCCCACAGCACACCCAAATAAAGCGGCGAAACCCAAAGGTAGTTGACCCCCCAAAGTTTGGCCGCCCGGAGCACCGTTAAGTCAAATTCGACATCAGATTGGCCAACAACACGTCGTTGAATATCTGTGTGCCGTTCATATCCATAAGCGAAACTGGCAAGTCCTTGCAGTGTTACCAGCAGGCCAAACAAGCCCGCCTCAGCCAGGGCCAAACCATAGCTGGTCAACACAACAAAAGCGGCTCGGCTGCCGACTTCGCCAAACTTTAGCAGGGCAATCAGGCGATCTTGGTTCATTTCACCAAGCGGTCCATCCGCCATCTACGGCCAGAACCTGACCGGTGATATAGCTGGCCGTATCAGACGCAAGGAACACCGCAGGGCCGACCATCTCATTTGCCTCGGCCATACGGCCCATGGGAACGCGGTCTGAGTATTTCTGTTGAAATGGTCCGTTCTGACCAGAGGACACACCGCCCGGAACAAGACAATTGGCGCGGATACCTTCCTTGGCCCAATGGGTAGACACCCATTTTGTGAAACCGACAACTGCCGCTTTGGATGCGGAATAGACGGCAGGGGTATTGATCGCCCCGCCAAGGTAATCTGATCCTTCATAGATGCGGCTGTCTGGTCCAACGAGGCCGTAGATTGACGCAAGATTGATCACCGCGCCTCCGGTACCCTGTGCCAACATGTGCCGACCAGCGGCTTGGGTCATCAAGAACATGCCGTCCACATTTACTGACATAACATCGCGCCAAATATCGAGATCGTAATCCTCAAACGGGGTAAAGAACGCGCGCACGTCTCGAGACTTTGAGGCGGCATTGTTCATCAACACATCAATGGAGCCGGTTTCAGCAACAATGCTATCCACTGCGGTCTGCACCGATTTGGGATTGGTGATGTCAACGGATACCCCCAATGCGCCATGTCCGATTTTGCCAGCGGCTTTGGCACAGGCATCTGCATCAAGATCAAGCACTGCGACACGCGCGCCCGCTGCCGCATAGCCGCGGCAAAAATGCTGACCCAGAATGCCTGCACCGCCTGTGACCAAAACTGTTTTTCCGGTGAGGTCTGGCACGATTTTGGCATCTGTCATTGCTTTACCCTCTCAATTCACAGCCCGAAAAACCGGTTTCACAGCTGGTCCATCCAACAATGTTTCGGTCCCCTGATCGAGCGCTTGAACATAGACAGCCATCGCCGCATCCGCCGCATTCAAGGTAAGATCCAGTTCCGAGTCACCATGCGCCAATGAGATAGAAATCCAGGGCATCATGACGCCGTTTTTCAACATCTCTTGCGCAAACAACGTCCGCAGTTCGGCTGAGGGCGCGCCATTCGCGTCGCGTGTCACATAGTTAAGCGATACGCCTGGACCTTCGACATCAAAATTTTCGGCCAGCCCATGCACTTTGGCCAGATCCAACAACCCGGTCTTAAGGCGATTGCCATAATCCCAAAGATGCTTCGGCACATTTTCGGTTTCGCAGATATCAGCCGCAGCCATGAACGCGCCCAGCGCTGGCATCTCGCCGCCATGCGTGGAGGACAACAGGAATGTCCGTTCCATCCCGGGCTTGTCGATGGCGCCAACTTCCATGAATTCGCGCCGCCCAACGACCGCAGCCAAGGCAAAGCCGTTTGCCATGGCTTTGCCAAACGTTGCCAAGTCGGGTTCAACATCAAAGAAATGCTGCGCCCCCTTCAGATGCCAGCGAAAGCCAGTGATCATTTCGTCAAGAATGAACAAAGCGCCATTCCGGTGGGCAAGGTCGCGCACCTGATGCAGGAAATTCGTGCTGTTGTTGGGGCTGGTGTTTCCCGACCAATCCACGCTGCCTTTGGACAAAGTAGGGGTGATATGCGTCGCGGGTTCAAGCATCACAGCGGCGATGTCATCGCCATGCGCGTCAAAGAGCGCCTGAAGCGAACCGATGTCGTTATAATCAAATACAAGCGTCAAGGCGGCATGTTCTGGGAGCGTGCCACGCTTTAATGGAGTCACACCGATGAACCAGTCATCAAATGAGAAAAACGGATGCTGTCGAGGCACACAAACATATTGGCGCTTGGTGTAAGCCCGCGCAATCTTGACTGCAGCGGTTGTGACATTTGATCCGTTCTTGGCAAATTTCACCATATCGGCGCTGGGGATCAGGTCACAAATTCGCTCTGCTGCTTTGAGTTCAGTCAGGGATGCCCGCGTCAACCCGACACCCTTGTTCATTTCTGCCAGTGCAGCAGCATTAACAGCCGGATGACCATAACCTAGTGTGACAGACCGCAATGCCATGCCGTAATCCAAAAACCGGTTGCCTTGGGTATCCCAGACATAAGCACCTTCGCCGCGTTCCAAGAGGGCGGGCGCGATTGCGGGAAATTGGTCATCGCCACGCGAATAGGTATGTGCGCCACCGGGTATGACATTATGCAGGCGTTGGCTCAGGCCTTGATTATCGGTCTTGTCGTTCATCATTCACGCCTTTGCTTGATCGTGACGCCAAAGAGGATAGGGGGCTGGATTGGTCTTGGTTTTTTGGGCTCCCGGTACTCCCATGACAAGAGTATTGGCCGGTATATCCTTGTCAATTACGAGGGTCTCTGCAGCGATCTGACAATGCTCGCCAATGTGGCATTTACCCAGAACAGATGCACCGGGGCGTAACGTCACATGGCGACCAAAGCTTGGATAGACATCGCGGTTTGATCCCACCCCACAGCGTTGATAAGCCACAAAATAATCACTGTATTCACCCCGCCCCAAGACCGTACCCATGGGATGGACCACCAAAAAAACAGATGGTAGCGCAACTTCGTAAAACATGTCGCAGCCATGCAGGGCTTTGTTGAGCAGAAACATTTTTGAACAGACGGCGGTGTCAGCCTTTTGTCTGAAAAGTTCATTCGACAAGATATAAAGCCACATTGCATATTGATCGCCATGCAGGTGGTTAAACACCGCGCTCTTGCCGTCGAAAAAATAGCTGCTGTTCACTTGTGCAAAGCAATGCTCCAGCCGTGCCAATGCTTGCGGTATCGCTGGCATCAGGTCATCCGATTTTACAGGGGTCGGATCAGGGTACATGGCATTCAATTGCGTGACGGCATAGTCGGCCAACGCGGATGCGTCCAGACTGCTGGCCAGACGCAAGGTCACGAACGACTGCCATGTTGGGCGCGCACGTTGCGGCCGTTTGAGGACAGATAGCTGCGTACCTTGATGGGGCTTTGATCAGTAAACAGAAACATCGATGAGATGGTAATTGCCGACGCTCCGGCATCCAGCGCATCCATGCAATGTTTCAACGTCCCAGCCCCCGAAGACGCAATCAGTGGCTTGCTCAATCGCTCAGAAAGGGCATTGATCATATTAAGGTCATAACCGTCCATTGTCCCATCACGATCGATCGAGCACATCATGATCTCGCCTGCGTGGGCGTCTTCCATTCGCAGCGCCCATTCGACGGGATCGATCTGTGTCCGTTCATTGCCGCAATGACCATAGACATATTGACCGTTGCCATCGGATTTATAGTCAATCGCTACGACGATACATTGATCCCCAAATCGCGACGCAGCTTCTGTGACAAATTTTGGGTCCTTTATGGCCGCAGAGTTCAGCGATACCTTGTCCGCGCCGGCCTTTAACAAGGTTTCGATCTGATCAAGTCGAGTGATGCCGCCGCCGACCGTGAACGGCATGAACACTTCTTCGGACACCCGTTCAATGATGCGCCCATCCATGATGCGTTCCTGCGGGGTGGCATCAATGTCGAGGAAGATCATCTCATCCACGCCATAGCTGTCATAGACTTTTGCGGTTGAGACCGGATTGCCGGCTTCGCGCCAGCCATTGAAGAACTCAATGCCTTTGACCAATCGGCCATCCCGCACAAGGAATTTGGGAATAATACGTTGTTTGAGCATTAGAAGGAATGCTCCAGCCAGTTTTGAAGAATTTGCAAACCATTGTCCTGCGACTTTTCAGGGTGAAACTGCATTGCCACGATGTTGTCACGCGCTACAGCGGCGGTCACGGTACCGCCGTGATCGCAGGTAGCAATGACGTCAGAAGGGGTGTCACAAACCATATGCAAGCTGTGTACAAAATAGGTATCATTCCCTTTGGCGGGCAATCCGTCAAACAGCCATTCGGCCCCCCGAATTTCCAACTGGTTCCAACCTACCTGCGGGACTTTTGCCACGGGTGTCGATACCATATGTTTCACCGTCGCATCAAACCAGCCCAAGCCGGTATGCGCACCATGTTCTTCGCTGTTTTTCGCCATTAATTGCATACCAAGACAGATTCCCATCACCGGTTTTTTGGTGTCCAATGCCTGACGGTTCAAGTGGGTTTCCAAGCCCAGATCACGGATCGCCTTCATCGCATCACCAAACGCACCAACGCCGGGCAACAGGATGCGATCTGCGGCGTCAAAATCATCTGGGTCGCGGCTGATCTCTGCCTCCTCACCGAGGTAATCAAGCGCGTTGGACAACGAGCGGACGTTGCCCATACCGTAATCCACAATAACAATCACGCGTCGTTGCTTTCATTGGTTTTCTTGTCGCGGGATGCGGGCCAGTTGTCGACCTTGGGGCCAAGTGGCACATCGGACATATCTGTTCGGTCCCATTTGTCGAAATCATACATGATGGGACCATCTTCGACGGTGCTTTTGTCAAAGACCCATGGGTGAATCTGTAACGGTTTGAGATAGTCGTAATATTGGTCTTCGGTCATGTTCAGAATGTCGAGGAACCAATCCATGGAGGCAGGCCGCTTGCCGTCATATTGTTTTTCGATTTCGGCGGCTTCTTCGCGGGTTTTACGACCATTGCGAATGTCGATCGACATCAGATGGTTGGTCCGCCCATAGCCGCGTTTCACAAACTTGGAATAATCCCGCATGCCCTGAAACGTGCATTCGACCTTTTCATAATGATACTCAGGCGGTACGCCCTCAACTTCGTGGCCAACCCAGTTTAGCTCCTTGCCAATCAGTTCTACGTTCGCCTTAGTGTCCCATTTGATGTAATTGCCGAGACAAATGGAACGCACTTTGAGCTTCATGAGGTCCTTGCGTTTAGGATAGTTGAACATCCACAGATCGCGCATTTCTACACGGCCCTCGAGGAACTCGAACATATCGTCGGCTGTGATGCCTTGGTTCATCAGACGGTTAAAGCGTTTCTCATCCACTTCCTCCATCTCTTCAAAAGTATACCAGCTGTGGTATTCTGCTGTACTTTCGCCCCAAAAGAGCAACGGCACCTGAAACCTAACCGCCATATGCATAACACCAGCATATATCCCGGTGTGGCAATGCCAGCAGAAATCGCCGCGGCGTTTAAAGCTCTCCAGCATCAGTTCCCGCACAACATGGAAATTTGGTTGAAATTCAATCACATCTACGCCCAGCTTTTTGAAAACCATGGCGTTATTGTCTTCGACCTTTGGGCGATACCCCCAGTGGTTATACCGCACGACAAGGGGTTTGAGCTTTAGTTTTCGAACGATGTACCACAATTGGAAAACACTGTCCTTGCCGCCAGAAAACGGCACAATGCAATCGTATTGATCTTTGTAGGCGTATTCATCGATGATCGCATCAAGCTGGCGCGCGCGATCGTCCCAATCGATCTTTTCCTCTTTGAATTCTACCTGACGGCAGACACTGCAGACGCCTTCATCGTCGAACGTGAGCGTGTCGATGGTTTCGGGGCTTAGGCAGCGGGTACAGGTTTTCATTCTTTTGACTCCTTAACGGGGATCGCGGGCATTCGATTTGGGTCAGTTTGGGCGCGATATTTCATCACAGCCTCGACACAGAGGAAATCAACCAAGTCATCAATCTCAAGTGCTTGAAACCGGTCGGTCGGGATGCCGATTGTGGCATCATGGCAAAAACTACGGGTCCGGCGGAGCGCATCAACAGTTGATATATAGAAACTCCCGTCGAGCGCATAGACAGGGTCGAGGTCCTGACGGCGAGGCAGGGTGTCAAAGCTTCCGCCTTGATGTGGTGAAATTTGACCCGTGGCGTCATTCAGGCGCACCGCAAAACTAGGGTGTTGTGTTTCCATCGCACTGATCCCTATGGCGGAGTGCATTCCCTGACCGCGCTGTGCATCAAGAGTTTCAAGTGCCGCATCGACATCTGTTGCGGTGGTCATCGGAGATGTAGGTTCCAACAGCACAAGGTATTCAAACGTGTCGCCTTGCGTTTCCAGAGTGTCCAGCAAATTCAGGATGAAATCCATCGATGGCGTTGTATCAGATGCCAATTCTGCGGGGCGCAGAAACGGGACTTCTGCCCCATATGCCCGCCCTATATCAGCATAGGATTGGCTGTCGGTAGAAAGAATGACCCGGTCTGCATGTTTGAGGTATTGGGCGGTGGTCACTGGCCATGCCAGCAAAGGATGACCCAACAAGGGGCGGATGTTTTTATCCGGTAATCCTTTGGATCCCGCCCGTGCCGGGATCAGCGCCAGAACGCGCTTACCGGCAATCATTGATCAGACCCCCGCCAACAGATTTGGCGCCTCAACAAAATGTCCCCGCACACGTTGTAACAAGCGATCCGACACTTTCGTTGTCCAGAAACGCGCTTGAGAACAATGCACACCATGCTTTTTCTGAGCTGCCCGAATTTCGCGGTTTTGTCGCAGGATTGAATTTACGTTGCCCCCCGTCGCCCCGCCGGAGCGCATGCGCACCCAAATTTCCGGCAAATACTTGGATTTGACTTCATGGGTGTAAAAGGATCTGAGCAAGAACTCATAATCTGCGGCCAACTTATACGTCAGGTCAAAGTTGCCAACGCGGTCATAAACCTCTCTACGGACAAAAACAGTTGGATGAGCCGGGATAAATCCAGTGCGCAAACGTTGTTTTGTAATCTCTTTTGACCGCCAGTGACGTTCTATTTTGCTCGTTTCGTCCGGGTCAACATAGACAAGATCGGCATGCACCGCATCCATGGACGGGTCTTCAAAGGCTGTCATGACCTGGGTAGCGACTGTGTCGACGCAATAGAAATCATCGGAATTGATGAAGCCGATAATCTCACCAGTCGCGTGGGTTAATCCCTTGTTATAGGCATCATAAATGCCTTTGTCGGGTTCGCTGATGATCTGTGTCACGCGTTGACCGACGTCTTTGCAAATGCGCACGGTGTCGTCTTTTGATGCCCCGTCAATGATGATGTGTTCTATGTTTCCATAGGTCTGAGCATTCACCGAGCGCATGGTATCTGCGACGGTGGCGGCGCTGTTATAACAGGCCGTTAGCAAGGTGAGCTTGCTTGTCATGGTTGACGTCTCTCTTCAGGATGTTCGCCCGTAACAGCTTGGACTTTTCGCTGCAAGGGTGCGCCTGCTTTGTCTTTGTCGGACAATTGCATGTCGCCAAGGTTAAGGGCCTTTTGGATGAGCGGAGCAACAAACCAACTTTCTTCCGCGTCTTCGGCATAACGACCCTCGCAGAAATACTCGAACACAACGTCTTCCAGCGCGTAAAATCCATGTGCCAGATGTGGTGCGATACGGATCCATTGATCAGCAGGTGTTACTTTGGAATACCAAATCGGATCACCATCGATGTTTGGGTCAGTCACAAAATCAAAGATGCTGCCTGAAATGACGCGGATGATCTTGGTCTGCTCAAACGGCGCAACCTGCCTATGTAGCCCACGAAAGACCCCTTTGGTAGAAGTGGATCGTTTGAGAACCACAGATGCGGTTTCGTGCAAGATCTCAATCTTGCCGCGCCCGTCTCCTATGGTTAGCGGATCGCGTAACAGCCGGGGGAACAGCGCATATTCAACTGGCTTGCCGGTCATTCGAAAACCTTTTTCAAAAGCGCTTCTTTGCGGGCGGCGAGCAGATCACTATGGACCATTTCACGGACCAATTCATCAAAAGTAATCTCTGGTTTCCAGCCCAGCTTTTGGTGTGCTTTGGTGGGATCGCCCAACAAGGTTTCAACTTCTGTCGGGCGGAAATACCGCGGATCAACACGGACAATCACATCGCCAGTTTTGAGACCGGGGGCGTTTTCGCCCGTCACGGATTTGACTGTCCCGATCTCTTCGACATCAGCGCCGGACCATTCCAGCGTGATACCCAACTGCGCTGCGCTTTTCTCAACAAAGGATCGCACGCTGTGTTGTTCACCGGTTGCGATAACGAAATCCTCTGGCGTGTCTTGTTGCAACATCAGCCACTGCATCCGGATATAGTCTTTGGCATGACCCCAATCGCGCATGGCATCCATGTTACCCAAATACAGGCAAGTTTCGAGCCCTTGTGAAATCCGAGCCAGGGCCCGCGTGATCTTGCGTGTTACAAATGTCTCACCGCGCCGTTCACTTTCGTGGTTAAAAAGAATGCCGTTACAAGCGAAAATGCCATAGGCTTCGCGGTAGTTGACGCAAATCCAATAGGCATAAAGTTTGGCGACCGCGTAAGGAGAACGGGGATAAAAGGGGGTTGTCTCGCGTTGGGGTGTTTCCTGAACCATGCCGTATAACTCGGATGTCGAAGCTTGATAGAACTTGGTTTTTTTCTCCAATCCCAGAATGCGGATCGCTTCAAGCAATCGGAGGGTGCCCACAGCGTCGACATCTGCCGTGTATTCAGGAACCTCGAAACTGACCGCAACGTGACTTTGCGCACCTAGGTTATAGATTTCGTCCGGTTGCACCTGCTGAATGATGCGAACCAGATTGCTGGTGTCGGTCAAGTCCCCGTAATGCATGATAAATTGCTGATCAGGAACATGAGGATCTTCGTATACATGATCCACCCGATCGGTGTTGAAAAGGCTTGATCGACGTTTTATTCCGTGAACTGCATAGCCTTTTTCCAACAGGAATTCAGCCAGATACGATCCGTCTTGTCCGGTGACCCCGGTAATCAGTGCTGTCTTGGTCATAGAATCGTTCCTTAGGGCAGGTCAGTATTCCCTATACTGCATTTCGAATAGGTCCACAGTTGGGGGCCAAAAACCCTCTTGTAGTGATGCGAAACCCGCACATGGTTGTGCTTCGCTATTCGATTTGCAGGATTCTGAGAATGTAGGGGATGGGAAACCAAGCCGATACCTCCCCGTTGATAACAGGGTCTGTTTTTGGCGTTGTGGATCAGGAGTTTAGACATTTTGCGTTCCATTGATCGCTGGAACGTACAAATTTATCGTTAATCAATTTCTTTTTGCAGCTTTGATCCAGCTGACAAGAATTGCGCGATCTTCTGCATCCATCTGGAGTGCGTTGGGTGGCGGCATTGCCTGACTGATCCCTGCGTGCAGATATATCTGGTCAGCATGCCGAGCGACGTCGCTTCGGGTTTCTAGCAGCACGCCTTTGGGTGCCCATCGTATGCCATCCCAAACAGGTTCTCGGGCGTGGCACATGGAACAATTGCTAAGGACCGTATCGTATGCGGCTTCAAACCCAGTAGCAGAGGCAAAATGCTGTTCAAATGGGGTGAGCTTTCGGGTTTCGGCCTCTTCATAGCTTTCCTGACCAGAAGCCGTTGACAACCAGGCGATGGCGATCATCAGCAAAACAGTGACAGCCCAGGTCCAATGTGGCCCACTGCCTGTTGCGTGCAGGGTATTAAAGTAATGCCTGATCGTGACTCCGGTCAGAAAGATCAGACTGGCGATGATCCAGCTGTATTCAGTCCCAAAAGAAAGCGGGTAATGATTAGACAGCATCAGGAAGACCACAGGCAGTGTCAGGTAATTGTTGTGGGTCGAACGCAATTTGGCAATCTTGCCGTATTTGGCGTCTGGCGTGCGCCCGGACTTCAGGTCAGCCACGACAATCCGTTGATTTGGCATGATCTGAAAGAAAACATTCCCGGTCATGATCGTCGCGGTGAAGGCTCCCAGATGCAACAAAGCAGCGCGACCGGTGAAAATCTGATCATAGCCCCACGCCATCACCACCAGCAGTGCAAAAAGCAATAACATCAAAATAGTTGAATGTTCGCCCAGCCTAGATTTGCACATGAAGTCGTAAGCGATCCAACCGATGGTCAATGATCCACCAGAGATCAGGATACCTTGCCAAAGGGTCAGATCCGCTTTGGTGGGGTCCAATAAGAAAAGCTCGCCGCTGACCCAATAAACAATCATCAACAAAGCAGCGCCTGAAACCCAGGTGATATAGCTTTGCCATTTGTGCCATATCAGGTGTTCCGGCATGTTTTCCGGGGCGACCATGTATTTTTGAATGTGGTAAAACCCACCACCGTGGACCTGCCATTCTTCGCCCGACACCCCGGCAGGGGCCTGCGCGACCTTCTTGAGCCCCAGATCAAGGGCGATAAAGAAAAACGACGCACCAATCCACGCCATAGCTGTCACGACATGCAGCCAGCGAACAGAAAACGCGAACCAATCCCAAACAATGGCCAAATCGTACATGTCCAACTCCTTCGTTTGTGGATGCGCCGCAAGGCTAGGCGATGCGCCATTCTTCTGCTATATCTTTAAAATATCAAGCAGCATCAAAAATTTCCGAACAATGCCCTATCTCGAAAATATTCGCACTTTTGTACGTGTTTATGAACTTGGCAGCATGTCAGCTGCGGGGCGTGATTTGCGTGTTTCTCCTGCTGTGACGTCCTCTCGGATTTTGCAACTTGAGGAACATCTAAGTGTGCGCCTGTTTCAACGAACCACACGCAGCCTGACCCCAACGCAACAAGGCAAGGCGTTTTATGATGGGGCCAGCCAGATCTTGAACGCGGTTGAGGATGCAGAGGCGCAGGTCGTCAATATTACCGACAACCCCAGAGGGTCGCTTTATGTTGCGGCGCCTTTGGGTGTTGGACGACGGCTCATTGCGCCGTTGGTAAGCGGGTTTCTAGAGGAATACCCGCAAGTGAATGTGCGTCTACGTCTGACGGACCGCAAGGTTGATCTTACGCTTGAGGGGCTTGATCTGGCCTTTTTCCTGGGCCGACCCGAAGACAGCAACCTGCGCATTCGCAAGATCGCAGATGTGGAACGAATATTATGTGCCAGCCCGTCCTATGTGGCTGTTCATGGCAACCCGGAGTCGGGTGATGACCTTGTCACTGGTGCTCATGAATGTTTGAATTTGCGGTTCCCCGGCGCAACCGAATTTCAATGGCGGTTGACCACATCGCAAGGCCCCAAGCGGTTCCGGGTGACTGGACGTTACGAATGTGACGATGGGGATGTGTTGACTGACTGGGCGCTTGCCGGAAACGGTATCGCAATGAAGCCATCCTTTGAAGTCGTCGACCATATTAAGGCCGGCCGTCTTGTGCCGGTCGCTGTGAAAACGCCACCAGAACCGATTCAGATGGCCTGTCTTTATACGCATCGCAAACGGCAAGATCCCAAAGCGCGGCTTTTCATGGATTATGTGATTGCACGAATTTCCGACACAGTACAGGATCAGCTGCCGCGGTAGGTAGAATATCCAAAAGGCGATAGCAGAAGCGGAACATGGTAATGCGCCGCTTGTGACATGCCAAATCGTATTGGGATCACATCTAGGAACCGAGGGTTTTCAGGCGGTGTGCCTACTGCGTCGAGATAGCTGCCTGCATGGAAGACAAGCTCATATTCACCGGTTTTGAATTCTTCGGCGGGTAATATCTGTTCATCGGTGCGTCCGTCTGCATTGGTTGTCAATGAACGAAGCAACTGACGGGTCTCTCCATTGATCGCAAACAGCTCAATTTTGAGGCCTTGTGCCGGGCAACCTTGCGCGGTGTCCAATACATGGGTTGTCAGATATCCGGTCATGTTGGTTTCTCCACAGCTATCTTGGCATTATAGCAATAACAGCACAGGATCAGCAAAGCGTTGCAAGCAAAGACTCCTTCGTGATTTTTTTGAAAAACAACCGGATTGTTTTGAAATACAAGGAGTTGATCGAGGAGGTCAGGTTTGAACATATATCCACGTGATTTGACGGGCTATGGTGCGCAGCCTCCGGCGGCGCAATGGCCCGGTGGTGCCAAGATTGCCGTCCAAATAGTTCTGAACTACGAAGAAGGCGGGGAAAATAACATCCTGCATGGGGATGCGGCATCCGAAGCCTTCTTGTCTGAGATCACCAATGCGGCGCCTTGGCCGGGTCAACGTCATTGGAATATGGAATCTCTTTATGAATACGGGGCGCGCGCCGGGTTTTGGCGGCTACATCGTTTGTTGGGTGACCTGCCGATAACGGTCTACGGCGTTGCCACGGCCTTGGCGCGAGCCCCCGAACAAGTCGCGGCAATGAAAGCGTCGAATTGGGAAATCGCCTGCCATGGGTTAAAGTGGATTGAACACAAAGACATGGCCGAAGATCAAGAACGCGCGCAAATCGCTGAGGCAATCCGGTTGCACACCGAAGTTACAGGGGCCGCGCCGCGCGGTTGGTATACGGGCCGGTGTTCCAACAACACTGTGCGTTTGGCTGCCGAAACCGAACAATTTGCCTATGTCGCTGACAGCTATGGCGATGATTTGCCGTATTGGATGCGCTTTGATGATCGTGACCAGCTGATTGTCCCGTATACGATGGACTGCAATGATATGCGGTTTGCTATTCAGGCGGGATTTACCAACGGGGATCAGTTTGAAAGCTATGTAAAAGACAGCTTTGATTATCTTTATCAAGAGGGCCAAGCTGGCGTTCCCAAAATGTTGTCGATTGGTTTGCATTGCCGTTTGATGGGGCGTCCGGGCAGAGCAGCAGCGCTAGGGCGTGTGATCCAGCATATGCAAGCGCAGGAAGGTGTTTGGTTTGCGACACGGCTTGAGATTGCCGAACATTGGACAAAGATGCATCCGCCTGTTGCCAAGGTGATGCCATCACTCATGGACCGGACTGAATTCGTAAATTCTTTTGGCGGTATCTTTGAGCACAGCGCATGGGTGGCTGAAGGTGCCTTTGAACTTGAACGTGGGCCAACACACGATACAGCGCTGGGCGTACATCAATTGTTGACGCGGGTGTTTCGCCGTGCAGATGAGGATCAGCAACTTGCGGTGTTACGAGCCCACCCTGATCTTGCAGGAAAGCTGGCCGCAGCAAAACAACTGACCCAAGAATCAACTGCAGAGCAAGCCTCGGCCGGATTGGATGCCCTCACAGATGAAGAGCGGCAAACGCTGACGGAATTGAACAGCGCCTATACAGCGAAGTTTGGTTTCCCTTTCATTATCGCGGTACGGGATCATACCAAAGCGGGCATCATATCAGCTTTTCAGAAACGTATCTCAAATGACCGAACAACAGAGTTTTCTGAGGCATGCCGGCAAGTGGAACGCATCGCGGAATTACGGCTGGCAGAGGCGTTTGCCAAATGACGCTTGTGATCAAGACTACGCCTTTGACGTCAGAAAAATTTGCCCCGTTCGGCGATGTCATGCAGGTGTCGGGCGTACCTGACAAGATGATCAACCAAGGCAAATGTGGTCGGTTTCACAATCGCGCAGAATTGGACTTCACGGATGGTCAGGCAGGAATCAGTATTTTCCAAAGCGAAGCGGAAACACTTCCCTTGACCCTTGAGATGATGGAGCGGCACCCGGCGGGCAGTCAGGCGTTTGTGCCTATGTCCGCAGAGCCGTTCTTGGTCGTGGTGGCGCAAGATGCGGACGGCACACCGTCTAATCCAATTGCATTTCTGACCGCTCCGGGACAAGCGATCAACTTCCACCGTGGCACATGGCATGGGGTCCTGACCCCGCTTTCAGCACCAGGTATTTTTGCGGTAATTGATCGGATTGGCGATGGCGCTAACCTGCAAGAACATTGGTTTCCTGAACCCTATACCATCAAAGAATAACCAGACTGGCGTGAAAAATTGCCAGCGCAATGTAAACCAACGAGGGAAAAACAGTCATGACAGATGCTTCTATCGGGACGCCGGAACAGCTCCGCGATCCCAATTTTACACCGGCGCTGCACAAAGCGGTTCCGTTGGGTATTCAACACGTGCTTGCGATGTTCGTTTCCAACGTCACTCCGGCTATTATCATCGCTGGTGCTGCTGGCTTTGGCTTTGGATCTGACGCGGGGGCTCAGGGTTTCCCGGATATGACCTATCTTATCCAGATGTCGATGCTTTTTGCAGGTATCGCGACCCTGTTTCAAACCATTGGTTTTGGACCCGTCGGCGCACGGTTGCCGATTGTGCAGGGGACAAGCTTTGCTTTTATTCCAATTATGATCCCTCTGGTGGCAGGCAAAGGCGTTGAGGCGCTGCCAGCGCTGTTTGGCGGAGTCATTATTGGCGGTCTTTTCCACGCAATTATCGCAACGTTCATTGGTAAGATCCGGTTTGCATTGCCGCCTCTGGTCACGGGACTTGTGGTGACAATGATCGGTTTGGCCCTGGTTAAGGTCGGCATTCAATATGCTGCTGGCGGTGTGCCTGCGATAGACAAACCAGAGTATGGTTCCTTGTTGAATTGGTCTGCAGCGTTGGTCGTTATCTTTGTGACGTTGGGATTGAAGTTTTATGCCAAAGGCATGCTGGCTGTTTCCGCAGTCGTGATTGGTATCGTGGTTGGATATTTCTATGCCATGCTGATGGGCATGGTCAGCCTTGAAGGGATCGCAACAAGCTGGGGACGCGCCGCGCCCGTGGCTTTCCCGACGCCATTTAAATACGGATTTGAGATTAGCTTTGCTGCCGTTATCGGTTTCTCTTTGATGGCCTTTGTGTCGGCGGTTGAAACTGTTGGCGATGTGTCAGGTATCACCAAAGGTGGCGCCGGACGCGAAGCAACGGACAAAGAGATTCAGGGCGCAACCTATGCTGATGGTATGGGATCTGCAGTTGCTGGTATCTTTGGCGGTTTTCCGAATACATCATTCAGCCAAAATGTCGGTTTGATTGCCATGACGGGTGTCATGAGCCGCCATGTTGTGACCATTGGTGCGGTTTTCCTGATCATCTGTGGTTTGATCCCCAAGGTTGGCGCGGTCATCCGAACAATCCCGATTGAAGTTTTGGGCGGCGGTGTGATCGTGATGTTCGGCATGGTTGTCGCAGCGGGTATTTCGATGCTGTCAGATGTGAACTGGAACCGGCGCAATATGGTGATCTTTGCGATTGCGTTGTCAGTTGGGCTTGGCTTGCAGCTCGATCCCAAAGCAGTTCAATATTTGCCCGATACGCTTCGGATTTTGATGACCTCTGGTCTTCTGCCTGCAGCCCTAATTGCGATTGTACTGAACCTGATCTTGCCAGAAGAGCTTTCTGATGAGGCGACCGAAGAGGTTTCAGGAGGCATGCAAGGCCACGGTGAAGGATCACTGAAATAGGTCAATATCGCCTAACCAAGAGGCCCGGTTTCGCCGGGCCTTTTTGTGGTCATCGCGTCAGGTTCAATACCCTTTGCCACGTGCAGTTACAGGCCAGACTGTCTCAACTTGGCCTGCGCGCACCCCGACGTACCAATCATGAAGATTGCAGGTCGGGTCACAATGGCCGGGGATGAGGCGCAGCTTTTCATTGATCCGAAGCACGCCATCCGGGTCTGTCACAATGCCATGTTCATCGGAACATTCGATGCAATGCAGATCAGGTCGGCCAAATACAGCCGGAAGCCCGCTGTCCACTGATTGCGCTTTGAGCCCGGCATCTACAATTGCCCTATCTGCTTTGGTATGGGACATGACGCTGGTTAGGACAAAAAGAGCGTTTTCCCATTCTCCGTCATCGATCCGGTTGCCGCTTTCATCAAGAATGCGACCGTAGTCTGCGTCCATGAAAGCGTATGATCCGCATTGCAATTCATTGAACACGCCAGAGGCGCTTTCAAAGGGGTAGCTGCCTGTACCGCCCCCGCCAATAATGTCACATTCCAACCCAATTGCACGCAAAGCAGCGACGGCATCTTTGGCCATATCAATTGCGATTTGCGCCTTGTCCTGCCGCTCAGTGTAAGTTTTCAGATGCTGCATCGCGCCTTGATAAGCCTGAATTCCCGCAAACTTCAGACCCTGTGCGGAAACAATTGCCTTGGCCAATTCCACAACTTGTGACGTGGTCGTCACACCGCATCGACCCGCGCCGCAATCGATCTCAACAAGGCATTCGATCTGCGTATCAAGTGCGATTGTTGCTTGGGATAAATGCTCGACATTTGCCATATCGTCCACACAACAAATGATGCGTGCGCCAAGCTTTGGTAACCGGGCCAAGCGGTCGATCTTGCGGAGATCCGTGACTTGATTTGAGATCAGAATGTCTGTGATCCCACCTCGGGCAAAGGCCTCTGCCTCTGACACTTTTTGACAGCAAACACCACAGGCTCCCCCTAACGTTTCCTGCAGCCGTTGAACATCGACGGATTTGTGCATCTTGCCATGACTGCGGTGGCGCATTCCTGCGGCTGCTGCCAGACGACCCATCTTTTTTACATTCCGCTCAAGTGCATCCAAATCCAACACCAGACAGGGTGTTTGGATGTCAGCCTCGGTCATCCCGGGGACTGCGGGAATATCATACCCAACTTCATACTTGTCGAAATTTTCTTTGGTGTGCATGGGTTGATCTCACTTCACGTGCGCCAACAATGGCGAAGGTTCGAGACGAACCTAGCGCCTCGCGTCAAATTGCCAATGCGCCTTATAGCACCATGTGCCTGTTGACGTCTTTATAGAGCAGATAGCGAAACCGCCCAGGTCCCCCAGCATAACAAGCCTGCGGACAAAAGGCGCGCAGCCACATGTAATCGCCTGCCTCAACCTCAACCCAATCCGTATTCAGCCGGTAAGCGGCCTTGCCTTCCAACACATAAAGCCCGTGTTCCATCACATGTGTTTCCAGAAACGGGATCACCGCACCGGGTTCAAAGGTCACGACGGTCACATGCATATCATGGCGCAAATCAGCGGGATCGACAAACCGGGTGGTGGCCCATTTGCCATCAGTTCCGGGCATGACTGTTGGTGCAATGTCTTGTTCATTGGCAATGATGACATCGGGCTGATCCAGCCCCTCAACCGTAACATAGGCCTTTCTGATCCAATGAAATCGCAACATTTCATCACTGTTGTTGTGTAGCGTCCAATCAGATTGGGGCGGCAGGTAGGCGTATCCACCCGGGGTCAGGGTATGTGTTTTCCCGTTCACAGACAGGCTCGCCATACCTTCGACCACAAACAAGACACCCTGCGCTGATGGGTCGGTTTCACAGCGGTCTGACCCACCACCGGGGCTGACTTCCATGATGTATTGCGAGAATGTTTCAGCAAAACCGCTAAGCGGACGTGCGATCACCCACAGGCGCGTTTTTTCCCAAAACGGCAAGAAGCTGGTGACAATGTCCCGCATCGTCCCTTTGGGGATAACGGCGTAAGCATCTGTGAAAACGGCTCTGTCCGTGAGCAGCTGTTCTTGTCCGGGGTGACCACCCTTTGGGGCGTAGTAATTGGCAGACATGTTTGCTCCTTGTCGTCGCTGTGACGTGACAGATGTTACCCAATGGCTATGGTTTTGCCATTGGGTATAAACCCATAGAAGTCTTCGGCTTTTTTTGAAAATCAACAGGGCTGCACCCGGTAAGACCGGGTGCAAAAAGGGTGATCAACCCTGCCGCGACTTCAATTCAAGTCGACGGGCATGCAATGTTGGTTCGGTATAGCCGGAAGGGTCCTTGGTGCCGCCAAATACCAGATCACAAGCTGCGGTAAACGCGATGCCTTCAAACCCCGGTGCCATTGGACGGTAAAGTGGATCACCAGCATTCTGCCGGTCAACGACTTCGGCCATCTGTTGCATGATTTCTGTGACCTCTTCAGCGCTCACAACCCCATGATGCAACCAGTTCGCCACATGTTGAGCAGAGATCCGGCAGGTCGCTCTGTCTTCCATAAGGCCAACGTCGTTGGCGTCGGGCACCTTGGAACATCCGACGCCTTGATCAATCCAGCGCACGACATAGCCAAGAATCCCCTGCGCGTTATTTGCAACCTCGCGGCGGATTTGTTCCTTGGTCCATCTGCGGAAGCTGGCTACTGGAATATCAAGCAATGCTTCGACATAGGCGCGCCTGCCGCCCTTGGCCAATTGTGACTGTACGGCAAAAACATCCACCTTGTGGTAATGCAATGCATGCAACGTCGCTGCGGTTGGGCTGGGTACCCATGCGCAATTGGCACCTGCTTTGGGGTGTTCGATTTTAACATCAACCATTGCGGACATGTTGTCAGGCATGGCCCACATGCCTTTGCCAATCTGTGCCCGACCAGAAAGCCCGCATTCCAGACCAATATCTACATTTTGGTTTTCATAGGCCGCGATCCAACCTTTGCGCTTGATAAAGTCTTTGCGGCTGAATGGACCTGCTTCCATTGAAGTGTGGATTTCGTCGCCCGTACGGTCCAGAAACCCGGTATTGATAAAGCAAACACGGCTCTTTCCTGCGCGAATGCACTCCTTGAGGTTTGCGGAAGTGCGGCGTTCCTCATCCATGATGCCAAGTTTTACGGTGTTTTTCGGCAAACCCAATGTCGTTTCAACATGGGTAAAGATGCTATCAGAAAATGCGACTTCTTCTGGCCCGTGCATCTTGGGCTTCACCACATATACCGACCCACTAACCGAATTGCGGATCCCTTCCGTTTTGGCCAAATCATGCATCGCGATCAATGTTGTGATCATCGCATCCATCAAACCTTCAAAGATCTCATTTCCATCGCGATCCAGAATGGCAGGGTTGGTCATCAGGTGGCCGACATTGCGGACCAGCAACAATGCACGTCCTTTAACGGAAACATCCGCACCTCTTGCTGTGGTATAGGTCCGGTCAGCATGTAGATCACGGGTGATCGATTGTCCGCCTTTCTGGAAGGTTTCAGACAGGTTGCCCTTCATCAGGCCCAGCCAGTTGCGATAGGCCAACACCTTGTCTTCGGCATCAACACAGGCCACGGAATCTTCCATATCGACAATTGCGGACACGGCGGATTCAAGCAGGACATCAGCCAGACCTGATGGCGTGTCCTTGCCAATGGGATGAGTGCGGTCAAATACCAGTTCCACATGTAAACCATTGTTGCGCAACAGAACTGCGCTTGGATCATCAGCCTTGCCGCGGTAACCGATGAATTTCTCTGGTTGTATCAAACCAGCGCCATCAACCAACAATGCACCGTCTTGGACCCGGTATGTTGTCGCTTTGCCGTGGCTGGTACCCTCGGCCGGGAATGCTTCATCCAAAAAGACAGCTGATCGGGCAACGACACGACTGCCGCGACCGGTGTCAAATGCCCCGGCAGGAGGTGTGGTGCCCATTGCATTGGTGCCATAGAAACCATCATAAAGACTGCCCCAGCGAGCATTGGCGGCATTTAAAACAAAGCGGGCATTGGTGCTTGGTACAACAAGCTGTGGTCCTGCGATGGTCGCGATTTCAGGGTCGACATTGGCCGTATCAATTTGAAAGGCATCTCCTTCTGGCAACAGGTATCCGATCTCTGCCAAGAATGCTTTGTATGCTACCGGATCATGCGATTGTCCGCGCCGTTCTACATGCCATGTGTCAATTGCACTTTGCAGGGTGGCACGTTTCTCAAGCAAATCCTTGTTCTTTTGGCCAAAGTCATGCGCGAGTTTTGACAAACCAGACCAAAACGCATCCGCGCTGACGTTTGTCCCAACGAGGGCCTCTGTTTCGACGAAATGCGCAAGTTCGGAAGATACATCAAGGTCGGCACGGGTCACACGTTCAGTAGTCATCAATCAAATTCCATTGGTTGGTTCACGAAGGCATCGCTGCCCAGTCTACACATTGGTAAGCAGAGGCACCATCACGAAGATAGAGCGATTTCCCCAAGTTCAAAGCGATATAATGCCAGAGCGTTGTCAAGAAGGACAATGCTTTGAAAAGAGGGACGTAGGACCCTTTGGCGAAGATCAATTTTTGCGGCCCTTTGAATTTTCCTTTGAACAGTTTGATCCGCCTTTGAAATATTTTCTGACCGTTGTGAAACAGATGTGAAACGGTTTTAGCAGAAGAAAGGATGAGCTGGCTTTTTCCAACGGCATGTTTGCGTCAGCGTTAAAAAAGGTCCCGATCATATGAAACGGTTTCTATCGATTCTTACCGCCTGTTTTTTCGCCCAAATGGCTATTAGCGAAGAAGTTTTAGAACTCTATATCGATGCCGATTATTCCACCAACTCGGCCGCAGCAAATTCAATTGAACTTGGTGTTCGAACTGCGATCAAAGAAATGGAAGGAACGGTCGAAGGCGTTTCCTTTCATATTGTTCCGATGGATCATCGAGGCAATGTTCGTCGATCCAGAAAGACGATGGAGCATTTTCTTGCCTCTCAATCAGCCATTGCTTTTGTTGGCGGATTGCATTCGCCGCCCTATCTGACACACCGGGAATTCATGAACAAAGCTGGCGTCCTTGCGCTTTTGCCGTGGTCGGCTGCGGGCCCTGTAACACGTGCAGCGCCTGCTTCAGACAATTGGATTTTTCGACTATCTGTTGATGATTTTCAATCTAGCCCGTTTCTTGTTCGAGAAGCAGTTGAAAAGGGGAAATGCAAGAGCGTTGCGCTTGCATTGGTGGATACCGGATGGGGGCGGGCCAACCAATATTCCCTGATTTCTGCCATGTCAGCCTATGGTGCGAAACCCAGTCATGTAACCCTTTTCCCTACAACAATTGGCAAAGCTGCTGCTGGAACTCTGGCTGAGGATATTCGGTCAAGTGGCGCTGACTGCGTGATTTTGTTGGCAAATTCCTCCAATGGTTCAGTGGTCGTGAACGCTCTGGCCCTAAATGAGCCGACCCTACGGGTTTTTAGTCATTGGGGGATTGTGGGGGATGCTGTCTTCACGGATCGGGTAAATCATGAGGTTCGCAAAAAGACGCGCTTACAGGTATTGCAAACCTGCGGCTTAAAACGCGAAGCGAAAGGGAGCGAGCAATTAAACCAAGCCTTGCGAACAGTTGGTCAGGGAGTCAATCAATTGGCCCAAATTCCAGCGCATTCCGGATTTGTACATGGGTATGACCTGATCAGGGTGTTTATCGCTGCGACACAACAGGCAGCCCAAACGGAAGATTGGGATGGCGATATTGTGGCGCGTCGTTTGGCCATCAAACAAGCCCTGGAAAACCTCGAACGCCCCCTAAATGGCATCCTAAAAACCTATGTTAGGCCCTTTTCGCGATATTCCCCAGAAGATCCCGACGCGCATGAAGCGCTAGGGATTGAAGATCTGTGCCTCGCAAAATTTACCGCGCAGGGGTATCTTGAAAGTGTACAGTGAAATTGAAGAACATTCGGAAGAGATCAATTATCCCGTTGCGTTTTGGTTTTGGTTCCTGCTGAGCGCTATTTTGGTCGTAGCGGTTCTTTCCAATGCGATAGCAGTGCGTTTTGTCGCGTTGCCGTTTTTGACAGAATATCAGCAACAGGCTGTTTTTGAGCAGGCCAATAAAGTTGCCGATGGGCTTGAGGCGCATTTGGAAAAAGAAAGCCTAATGATGTCCTTTGTGGCCAGTGACCCTGCGATTGTGGATATTGTTATGGGGAATTCTTCCACGATCAGTTACCTCCCAGATAGATTGGAGGCCTTGCCCAAAGATGATCACTTTTCTTGGTCAACCCTTTATGATGCTTTTGCGGATGACATTGTGCACTACGATGTGCGCCCTGAAGAACGGGGTCGGTTCGACCCCTCTGACATCCGTAAATTTGTAGAAATCTATTTGGATGGTTCTGCCGAGGTTCGCGAACCGATAATGTTGATGGTCGAAGGACCCATTGCTTTCATTGTGGTGGCAACACCCGTTATCAACCAAGGTCATACCGAAGGGCTTTTGTTGTCTGGGTATCGCATGGATTTAGGCAGGATATTTCCCGGTAACGGGATCGCAAAACAGACGACGCTTATCAACGACAATGATCTCACTATGCCAACAGACGGTAGTGTTGTTGTGCCGTTGAATGGTGTTGCGATGTCTGTTGCGTTGATGCCTGAACCAGAAGCCGTTCGGACGGTCGGCACCAATTTGATCAGGAACAGCATTCTTACGACGGCAGTTGTATTGATAGGCACATTCGCGCTCTTTGCGTTGTTGGGGCGTCGGGCGATTGTTGAACCGCATAAAGCGCTGGAAAGTCAGACCCGCAAACTTCTTAGTCAGACCCAAGAGCTTGCGGAGCTTGCGCAAATCGCCAAGCGCGCGAACGATTCTGTCATTGTCACAAATTTGGCAGGGCAAGTCGTTTGGGTTAATCCCGCATTTGAACGATTATCAGGATACACAATAGAGGACCTCAAAGGAGAGAAGCCCGGCAAAATTCTTCAGGGACGAGATACCAATTCCGGAACCGTAAAGTGCATCGGCAAAGCACTGTCGCGCCATGAAGCTTTCAAGGCGGAAATTTTGAACTATTCAAAAAGCGGCAAGCCTTACTGGATCAATATGAGCATCTCGCCTTTGCACAACGGATCGTCGGAATGTTACGGCTTTGTCGCGATTTCCAATGATATCACTGAGGCGAGGCAGCAACGGCAAGATATCATCGAAGCTAAAATTGAGATCGAACACAAGGCGTTGCATGATCCTTTGACAGGATTGCCCAACCGGCGGGCGTTGGATAACGCCCTGCGGGCACGCACCGCTGTCAGGGGGGCCATGGCTACGCTGGTTCGGATCGATTTGGACCACTTCAAATATGTGAATGATACAATGGGTCATGAGGCCGGAGATTTTGTTCTGATTGAAGTTGCCAATATCTTGCGCGAAGAAACAAAGATGACAGATTTGGCCGCGCGGGTTGGGGGGGACGAATTTGTTTTGCTTTTGGGGCCTACAGAAACCGCAGAGGGCGCAAGAAACCTCGCTAACCGAATGCTGGACCGGATCCGCGAACCCAAACCTTACCAGCATAAGGTTGTGCGTGTTGGAGCCAGTTTTGGCATCGCAAGCACTGAAAATGATCTGCTGAGATTGAATGAATTGATTATCGGTGCCGATGCCGCCCTTTATCAGGCCAAAGATGAAGGACGTAACCGGGTCCGTCTCTATACACCTGAACTGCACAACACAGTTCTTAAAAGGCGCACCCTAGCTCGTGAGCTTCGGAAAGCTGTTGCACAAGAGGAATTTGAACCGTTTTTCCAACCGCAATTTGACGCCAAGACGCTCAAGTTGACGGGGGTTGAAACGCTGGCTCGGTGGCACTCGGAGGAATTCGGCCTGGTGCCCCCGGATCGGTTCTTGCCTGTGGCCCGACAGATGTCTTTGCATGAAGAAGTAGATGATATCATTTTCCGCAAAGCCATTCAGCAAATTCAAACCCTTCGCAATGAAGGTTTTGATATTCCTAAGTTGTCGGTCAACGTTACGGCAGAACGCATCTACGATCAGAAGGTGTTTGATACGATAAAACAGCTTGGTGACGAGGGCCCAAAGATCGCCTTCGAGATCTTGGAATCCGTGCTGGTGGAAGAGCAAACAGCACAATTCCAGTTCGGGATTGATCGCCTTCGTGACATTGGCGTGCAGATTGAGGTCGATGACTTTGGGTCGGGGCATGCGTCTATTGTTGGTTTGATGCATTTGCGGCCGGATACAATGAAAATCGATCAGCGCTTGATCAGGCCCATTACGCTTGATCCGCTTGCGCGGGGTATGCTTGAGCAAATTGTCGGGATGGCCGTTTTGATGGAGCTTAACGTCACCGCTGAGGGTGTGGAAACAATGGAACATGCCGAAATGTTGCGCGATATTGGGGTCCACGTATTGCAAGGGTATGCCCTGGCGAAACCCATGCCACTCCAAGCACTACGTGAATTCATGACGGCCGAACATATGCAATACCGCAGTGCGTAAGGCGGATGCCTTTTGGCGTCGGTTGATTATCTGAACAGCGTTTCATCTCAGCGGGGGATGATGGCTTTCATGCGGGTAATCTCGCATCGACATACAATGCCCCTCTGCTGGTCCGTTCGAGATCGGTCTCGACCCGATAGGTTTCTCCGATCTCTGCCAAGGCAAGGATTTCATTTGGGGGGCCGTCCGCCAAAATGGCCCCGTCGCGCAACAGGATCAACCTGTCACAGAATTTCGCCGCAAGGTTCAAATCATGCAAGGCGGCCATTACGACAGGTTTATGATGATCCATCTCATTCCGGATTGAGGTCATGATTGAAAGCTGGTGATGTAAATCCAGAGCGCTTGTCGGTTCGTCAAGCAAGATGACCTCAGGTGCGCGTACAATTGTTTGGGCGACAGCGACCATTTGGGCTTGTCCGCCGCTTAGATCGGCAATGCTCCGGTTGGCCAAATGTGACAGACCAAGTGCATTTAGAGTCTCTGCCACGCGATCTAAATTTTCAGATTGAACCCGCCATCCGGTGGTTTGTTTTAGGGCAAGTAACACGCTTTCAAACACAGTAAGGAATGCATTACATCCAAAAGCCTGAGGCATGTAGGCGATGCGGCGTGCTCTGACCTTGCGCGGCAAATGTGTTAGGTCGTCATTGTCTATTGTGATGCGTCCCGCCGTTGGCGTCACAAGACCGGCAAGTGCCTTGAACAGGGTCGATTTTCCAGATGCATTTGGTCCTATCAATCCAACAAAAACACCCTCTTTGATATCTCGCACGGTCACATCATGAAGAATCTTTTTCGCGCCGTACCCTGCCTGAAGATGATCAATGTTAAGTGTCATGATAATTTGTCCCGTCGCGTACTTAGGATGATAGAGACGAAAACAGGCACACCAATGAGGGAAGTGATGATCCCGATAGGGTAAATTATGCCGGGGGTGATCGATTTGGAAATCAGGGATGTCAGAGACAGGACCAACGCTCCTACTAAGGCCGATAACGGTACGAAAAAACGTTGGTCTTCTCCAACCAGCATGCGCGCGATATGCGGCCCAACCAAACCTACAAATCCGACCGTGCCTACAAAAGACACCGCAGTTGCTGCCAAAAGGGAGATACAGATCAACATCTCAACCCTGAGCCGCCCAACATCAACGCCCATGCTTTCCGCTGTTCCTTCGCCCATGCGTAACGCTGTCATCGGCCATGTCCGCAGCAAACTGAACGGGATCGCAATGGCCAATAGCAACGTACCAAGTGAGATTTTTTCCCAACTTGCACGGCTTAAAGATCCCATCATCCAGAAAACGATCCGAGCGATTTGATCTTCGGAGGCCATGTATTGCATCAAGGCTAAGAGCGCTGAGAATGTGAAAAATATTGCGATCCCAAACAGGATCATCGTTTCGGATCCGACACCTTTCAAGCGGGTGGCAAATAGGATGAATCCGCAGGTCAGCAACGCAAATACAAATGCATTTACAGTGACCAAAAGCGGCCCAACCGATGGTATCACACTAATCCCCAAAACAATCGCGAGCGATGCACCGAAACTGGCAGCCGCGGAAACGCCAAGAGTAAAGGGTTCTGCAAGGGGGTTGTTCAGGATGGTCTGCATCTGAGCGCCTGCCACAGCCAAAAGCGCACCAACCAACACAGCGGTGATGGCGACCGGGAGGCGATAGTCCCAAACAATGACCTTTAGCCGAACACCATGTGACAGCGGATCGGTAAATACGTCAAACACTGTTGATAAAGAATAATTGCCCGGACCGGTCGCAACGTCCAAGAAAAAGCTGATAAGCAACAACCCAGACACAAAAGCAATGATCACATACCTACGTGTGTTCCGCGATATGTATGCCTGTTGCATCTGTGGGACGTTAGCATTTGTTGTCATGGGGAATTGCCCTCCAAAGGCAAGTCGGCCCCGCAAAGACAGCGAGGCCGGGTCTTAACAGAATTATCCGCCTGCTTTGAGGCTACCCCAGAACACGCCGGAGTAATCGATTGGAAGGAACGTATCGTGCAATTCTTTCATCGTTGCATCAGGATCAATGTCAGCAAACAGTTCAGGATGCAGCCATTTGGCAAAGGCTTGCATTGCCACAAAATGATAGGGGCTGTTGTAAAACTGATGGTAGACCGAGTGGAACCGGCCGTTTTTCACCGCAGACAGTTCTGGCCATCCTTCGCGATTTGCGAGCGATCCAAGGCGATCCTGTACCTTGGCGGTATCAGCTTCGTATCCGAAGAGTACCGCTTCGGTTGCGGGGTTCGCTTCGGCCCAGTTTGCGCCCGTGCCGATGATCACGTCAGGATCATCAGCAAAAATCGCTTCTAGGCTGACAGCTGTCGAGTAGCCGGGAGATTTAAATGATCCCCAGTTCCGGCCACCGGACAAGTCGACCAATCGGCCAAGATTTGCTGCGCCAAATGTATTACAGCACTTGCCGGGGTTATATCCAGCGGCGCGTTCAATAAAGACAATTGGCTTGTCGTCATCCGCGATGCCTTGAACGCGTGCGTAAATCAGCTTCATCTGTTTTTGGTAGTAATCACCAAAGGCGTCGGCCTCATCCCGTTTATCAAAGATACGCCCCAGAATTTGGAGACTTGGAATGGTGTTTTGCGTGGGGTCCTGACGGAAGTCGACAAAGATGGTGGCAACTCCGGCTTCCTCAAGTTTCTCAATGATTCCGCTTTCCTGTGCCTTAAGCAGGTTTCCGAGGTTCATTAAGACCACTTCGGTGCCCAATGAGATCACCGCCTCTAGGTTCCATTCATCGGAATAGGGGCTGCCAAAACTTGGGATGTCGGCAGCCTCAGGAAAAACTGCCAGATATTTGCGATAGGCATCTGGATCAAAAAGAACCATGTCGTTCTTCCATCCAACGACTCTTTGGAAGGGATTTTCTTTGTCCAATAGCGCGATCGAATAGATCATGCGCCCTTCGCCAATGACAACTTTGGTTGGGTTTTTTTCAACGTCGACAACGCGGCCAGCGATATCGGTAACGGTAATAGTCTCTGCAAAAGCGATCGTGGCGGACGCTATAGTGAGCGTAGCAGCTGCGGCAGCGGAGCAAAGACCCCGCGTCAGTGATCTGACATTCATGGGTCTCTCCTTGATGTATTTCCATGGCAGGCGCCACAGATACGCCGCACTCAACAATAACTTATCAAAATTGTCAAGATAATCTATCCTGTCCCGGTGATCAGGGAACAGAGCTTCTGGTCCGGTGGGCTTGGCCTGTACCCAACAGGGTGCCAAACGATCTGGAACTTAGCGATCATCTGAGTATGTTGGTGTTTGCGGGAACGGATTGCATTGCGGCTGCACTTTATGTGACGCAATTTGTCGTCAGTCTTGCGTCTGCTGCGCTTCTTTTTAAGGAAAACGAATGACGAAAGATAAAGATATGGACCATAGACAGGCCATCATTGACGCATGCAGCTGGATGAACTCTACCGGTTTGAATCAGGGAACCGCGGGCAATATTTCTGTGCGCTGCGGCACTGATATGATCATTACACCGTCTGGCGTTCCCTATGATGCGTTGACCCCTGATATGATGTGCCGGGTGCCTCTGGATGCTGAACCCGACAGGACAGGCAAATACACAGCCAGCAGTGAATGGCAATTTCATCAATCCATCCTGAACGCATATCCCGAACAATCCGCTGTTGTACACGCACATCCGACCCATGCGACAGCCTTGGCTGTACAGGGACGAAGGATGCCTGCGTTTCACTACATGGTTGCAGCATTTGGAGGCATTGATGTGCCTTTGGTGGATTACGCGTTGTTTGGCAGCGCTGAACTGGCTGAAATGGCAACCAACGCGCTAAGTGAGAGAAACGCCTGCCTTTTGCAAAACCATGGCGCCATTGTAACCGGCGATACCTTGGCCCGTGCCTTGTGGCGCATGGAAGAACTGGAAAGCCTTTCACGAATTTATCTGCTTGCTCTGAGTACGGGGACACCAAAAATCCTTTCGGATGAACAGATGCAAGAAGTGCTTGTCGCGTTTGAAAACTATGGTCCCAAAGACCTATAGAGATTTCTGTAAAATGCGCCGGGACCCAGTGAATAGGTCGTTGCGGCGCTCCTTTCTCTGGCTTCAGCAGCCAGTCTTTAGCCCAACAAAGACAATGCTCTTGCTAGATCATCAGGAGAGGTGATCTTAAAATTATTCTCCTCCCCTTGAACTACCTTCACCTTAATCCCAGCGGCGCGGGCGATCTCAACATCATCGGCCGCATCGCCTGAATGGGCCTGATGGGCCGCTAACAACGCGTCATAATGAAACCCTTGCGGCGTTTGCGCCCGCCATAATCCATCACGTGGAACGGGAGCCTGCGCTTCATCCTGTGCGACCTCCCACAATGCATCGACCACGGGCAGGGCGGCGAATGCAGCGGGACAATGTGCTAGCGATTTTACGACCTCGGTAATGACACGTGCTGAGACAAATGGCCGGGCGGCGTCATGAATCAATACACAGTCGGGCCGCCTAACCTCCAGCGCCAGCAAGCCGCGTAATACGGACGCCGCGCGGGTGTCACCCCCAGTGACAGCAGGACAGATACGCGTGTCGTCCAAGCCCATGACCGCTTGCGCAAACAAGGCTTCATCTTCGGCATGAATGACCGGTTGCACAAAGGCGATCTCGGACAGGTCCAAGAACTGTTCAATAGACCGGCGAAAGGCACAAGGACCCGCCAGCGGCACATATTGTTTAGGGATGTCACCCCCAAATCGAGTGCCGCGACCGGCGGCAACAATCAAAGCTGCTGTTTGCATGTCAATAGGCCGCTGGTGGTTGAGGTGTGATCATCCCGCCAACCTATCCCTAGGATCGATCAAGGCCAACACCTGAACGGCTGTGCCTCGTCAGTGTTGATCAGACAAAACTGCGCACCGTTTCGATCGCTCCTTGGAGCGCATTACCCTCTGGATCCTGCAACGCCGCCTCACGCAGGCGGTTCATCCATTCCGCGGCATCCTCCCGCCCTTGCAATAACGCCGCAGCCGCCATCACTTTGCTGAATTTGCTCAGTGACCGCACATGCGTATCGGAATACCCTTTCACCAAACGCCGGTTCTTTAGTAATTCGACACACAATGCGTAATCTTGATCGATCGGGGCCAGGGCATCCTTTAGCCATCTCTCCAGATGTGCCCCTTCGACTACATGTCGCCGGGTCTTTAAGCGGTATCCCCTGAGCCCTCCAAGAAAGTGCAGCAAAAGGAACGCTCTCAATGTATGGGTTCGTAACCGTCGACCTTTGTTGAACACCCTGTTCAAAAGCGCCATGCGTTTGGGGTTGGCTTCCCACGCCGCACCCATCTTTGCGGGCATCAGGCTTGCGATCTCCTCGCCGCGTGGGTGAAAAAACTCAGTCAGTTCGACAAGGGTATCATCCGCGGCATTCATCTCTTTTTGGATACGGCTAAATCGGTTGCCACGTGTCTTAAGGTCAGCGACACGAATAATGTCATCATAGGCCATCGCATTTGCGATGTATTTCGCAGCCGTTATCGTCAAAACCCAACCCTTATCAGCATCATCTAACGCTAATACTTGGTCCAGATGATCTAAGTAGACTGCCCCATACGTGCAATCCTGAAAGTCGACGACTTTCATCAGCCCAGCTTCGGCAATTGGGTGGACCGCTTGCGGTAAGGATTGGATTCGATCCAACAAGGCCTGCCACCTGGACACAAGGGAGCTCGGACCAGCAATCTTTGGCGCTGCACTAAGTGGCTTTTGGGATGGCGCTACAACATCTGTTTTGGCGGCGTTAAATCCCGCATCAAAAGCACGCAAAGAAGCCTCAACCCCTTTGCCTCCAGCCCGAATAGCATCCTCAAAAGCGGTACGTTTAAAGGGTAATACGCCAGACCCTGCAAGAGCGCCAAATAGGCTTGCGGAAATCACTGACCCTTGATCCAACGCAAGTTGATCCATGTCCGCCAGTATCAGCCTTTGCGCTGCGATTTGTGCCGCCGCAACGACTTCCTCCGCATTGGCAATCCCATCACCCGGCGCCATCTTTTCAGAGACTGCCAGTGCACGATGAGTGGATCCGATCAACGTCGTCCGGTCTGGCGTTACAAAGCCACGCATGACAGCACGGCCAACTTCCATCATCTCGGCCGCGATCAAGATGTCCACATCGCCTCCTGCCGGGGCCAATGCAAAGACAGGCTGCTGATCGGAGGAGGGCAACATTTCAACATAATAGATTGTTGCGCCAGTGCGTTGTGCCACACCAGCAACAGATGTTGCCTGACAAGCATATCCTTGCGTTCGGGCAAGGTTCTCGATCCAGCTTGTCAACACGCCACCGCCTTGGCCGCCAACCGCCATCACTGCCAGCTTGATGATCTGCCCAACGCGCGCGTCCGGTGTCTTTTCCTGAAGCACCATATTCACGAGGCAGTTTCCATCCGAAGACGTTTCGTATCTCGACGGCTTTGCATCCAACCAATCACACGGGACCGAATCCCGGCGCGCCAGCTTTCTAAACTGTTTGGATTATGCACCACGTCGGCGCGGTAAAACGACGGACACAGCACCGCAGCATCTGCAACCTCACCGCAATTTCCACACCCAACACAAGTTTGGTCAATATGCGCAATCGGGTCGTCCCGGAGCGGATCATCCAAGCGTTTCAAGGATAAAGAGGGACATCCTGAAAGCCGAATGCATGCGTGATCCCCTGTACAGATATCTTCATCCACCCCAAAACGAGGGACATCAACGCGCCGTCCCTCTTTAATTGCGGTGGCACGGATCGGCTTTTCTCGACGTTGCTTGTTCAACATGCATTCTGAAGAAGCGACGATAACCTTTGGCCCTTTGAAATCTGTGGTCAAAGCCTCGCGCAGGGTGTCGCGCACTTTGGCAACGTCATAGGTGTGGTCGATTTGTCGTATCCATTTCACCCCAACTCCCTTGAGCGCGGCAGAAATCGGATTGTTCGTGGCTTTGGTGTCATGATGTGCGCGACTGGAAAGGATATCCTGCCCACCAGTTGCAGCGGAATAGTAATTGTCCACGATCACAACCACATTGTCGGATTTGTTGAACACCATATTCCCAATCGAAGAACTAAGACCGTTGTGCCAAAAACCACCATCCCCCAGCATTGAAATCGCGCGCCTTTCGCCACCGCCGTCAAAGGCTGCGTTCGCCGCTGGCCCCAGACCGTATCCCATGGTTGCACCGCCAATTTCAAACGGCGGCAGCGACCCAAACAAATGACATCCAATGTCACCGGTGATCTGATGTTTGCCCAACTCATTCTCAACCAATTTCATCCCGGCGAATATCGGGCGTTCGGGACAACCAGTACAAAAGCCGGGCGGGCGGATGGGCACTGTTTTAGTCAGATCCGGGATTTCAGTTGCTTTCTGATTGGGTGCGCGCACCTGCCCCGGTAACATCTCTGGGGCCGCTTTCTTTAGAAATGCTGTAACGCCATCCAGCATCACTTGCCCGGTATACTCCCCGGCCATGGGCAAAACATCTTTGCCATATAGTTTTACCCGATGCCCGCCTTTATAAAGGAAGTTTCCCAGCATCTGTTCGAGATGCTCTGGCTGACCCTCCTCTACCACCAGAACATGATCCTTACCTTCACAAAAGCGATCGAATTCGTCTCTAACAATGGGGTAAGTCACGTTCAGGCAATAGATCGGGACGTCCGATTGGCCGAAGACGTCCGCAAGCCCCAAGCGTTGCAGGGCGCGGATGAGGCCATTGTACATGCCCCCTTGTACCACGATCCCAAGCTTGGCTTGCTCGGGCCCAAAAATCTCATTCAATTTGTTATCTACGATGAATTTTTCTGCGTCAGGCCACCTATTCTCTACTTTGTCCTGCTCGTGAATATAGCTCCAGGGTGGCAACACCACCCGTTTGAAATCAGACTGCGGGTTCGCGATTGCATCTTTTACGGTCAAAGGCGGCGGCATATTATCGCGTGTCTCAAAGCTGCCTGTTACGTGACAAGATCGGATGCGCACCATCAACATGACCGGAGTGTTGCTGGCCTCGCTTAACTCAAACCCATCCTTAACCGCCTTTGTAATGGAGGGAAGGTTCGGGCGAGGATCCAACATCCAGAATTGAGATTTCATCGCAAACCCATGCGAGCGTTCCTGCATAATAGAGGATCCCTCGCCGTAGTCTTCTCCGACAACGATTAGCGCACCGCCGGTCACACCAGAAGAACACAGGTTCGCCAATGCATCAGAGGCGACGTTCACACCAACCGGCCCTTTGAACGTAACAGCCCCCCGGATTGGATAGTGAACGGAGGCAGCCAACATCGCCGCTGCGGCCGCTTCGGATGCGTTGGCTTCAAACCTAACGCCCAGCTCTCCCATCAGCTCTTCGGCATCGGCCAAGACGTCCATCAAATGCGAGATCGGCGCGCCTTGATACCCACCTACATAGCCCACACCATTTTCCAAAAGCGCCTTGGTGATGGCGAGAATACCTTCACCTGTAAAGACATCTCCTTCGCCTTTGCGTAAGTGTTCGACCTCCGCTTTAAAGGAACGTTCTGCCATGTCGTCTCCTTAAAAGTCGTGTTTGCGGATGTTGCGCAAGATCGTCTGCAACGTCCCAACAAAGGCCCGTTTTTCCTCATCGTTTACACCTTTGAACATCGCGCCATAGGCTTCGGCCATATGTGGCCAGAGTTTTTCATAGGCAACACGGCCAGTGTCTGTGATGAAGATTCGTGTGGCCCGGCTGTCATGTTCATCGGTCTCACGTCGGATGAGGCCGTTTTGAAATAAGGTATCCAACGCGCGGCTGAGCGTTGATTGCTGCACCACGGCATAAACGGCAAGTTCGCGAATGAGGATGCCGTCAATCACACTTAACACCGCAAGGGATCGCATTTGTGGGGTGGTCAAACCTTGATCGGCCATCTCCTCCTGCAATGCAGCGTTATACCGTCCCATGATCCGGTTCATCAGATAGGGCGCAAAGTTATCGAGCCCCATTTCGCCCAGACGACTTGCTTCTGTTGACCACTCATCAGATCCGGTCATGCGCCCAACCCTTTGGCCACATTGAACCCTGATCCACCACCAAGCCCCGGACCAGGATGGGTCGAGGCACCGATGTGAAACAGGTTCTTTACCTGCGTGCCATTGTTGAGTTGTGCCGCATGGGGGCGCCATAGAAAGAACTGATCGAGGGTACAGGCCCCACCATAAGGGTCGCCCCCCACCAGATTTACATTCATTGCTTCCAAATCAGCAGGGGAATAGGCGCGTCGTTTCAGCATTATTTTGTCCCAGTTCTTGATCTGACTTGCCAATATCGCTTCGATCCGATCGGCAAAAGCGTCACGCATGTCTGGGGTCCATGTGGTATCTGTCTTAATCTTGCCAGCGGCGTCACCTTTGATAACGGGTGGTGCGTCAGGAATTTGTAGCCAGAGTATCGCCTTGCCTTCGGGGCATCGGCTTGGGTCCAGACGGTTCGGTTGCCCGACACAAATTGTGGGGACCGCAGGCAACATGCCTCGTTCGGCCTCATTGCTGGACTTGGATACGGCGTCAATGCCGTCGCTTAGATGGATCAAAGCAACATCATCAAGTCCTTCGGACTTCCATTCAACAGGCCCATCAAGCGCATAATGTAATTGGAAATTCCCCCGTCCGTGGCGGTATTTCTTTGGTGAGGTGGACCGTGGTTCATCTGCGAGCAACCTTTGGTACAGGTGACCCGGTGCTGTGCTTGCCAAGATGTTATTTGCAAGAATTTTCTCTTCCCCAGCGGTTTCAACACCCACAGCCTTACCATTTTCAACAATGATCCGCTTCGCTTCGACACCAGTTCGGATTTTACCGCCATTGGCCTCAATCAACGAACGGAATGCCTGCACCGCTTGCCCTGCACCTCCTTTGACCAACGGTGCTCCGGCGGCTTCCAAGGCAAAGGCAATGACGCGTGCCATTTGACCGCCATAGCTGGCTTCGGGCGTCAGGCCGACATGTAAACACCACGGTGCCCAAAGCGCTTGGACATCCGGGCTGGAATATCGGGTTTCCAGCCACGCCCTTGAAGGTTCCAATGCCTCACCGAACCAGGCTTTCAAGGGTCCAAGACCCATCTTCCAGGCCTTCTTGGCAACCATCAACGCGGTTTGACGTGACCACAATGGTTGTCCCAATAATCCAAATAGAAATTCGGCATCTTGTTCAATGCTGCCAACATCAAGCGCATGTTGATCGCCATCACCGTTTGCACGGGCATTGAAGGTTGCCACATTCGCAGCCCTGTCCATTTGAAGCACCAGAGATGATCCATCTGGGCGCAGCACAGCTGTGGGTTGCGGGCTATGGCAGTATTCAAACCCATGCTTGGCCAAATCGGCCCCCAAGGCTTCTTGGGCCGGACCGGTCATGAATAACACAAAGGTCGCAGCCATCACGTCATGATGGTACCCGGGCAAGGTGACTGCGTCAGAGGTATACATGCACCCCCCAATGCGATCTTCACGTTCTATCATGAGAACACTGTCGCCCTTTTTGGACAGCATTGCGGCGGCCACCAAAGCACTAATGCCCGACCCAATAATCAGATGATCGAATTGCCCCACGACTAGCCTTTTGGAACCAATGCGAGTGCGCGGATTGGTGATCCGGTGCCGTTCTTGATCTTAAGGGGGGCCGCGATCAGGATAGCGCCTTTTGCTGGCAGTTTGTCTAGGTTCGTAAGAGAAGCAAGGCCAAAACAATTGTCCCGGTGAAGCAGGTTATGCGCCGGATACGGAGGCTCCATTCCACCGGCTTGTCCCGCGTCTGTGCCAATGCATTGTGTCCCCCAACCAACAATCTTCTTGCTGAGGAGATACTCAATACAATCAGGTGTAGGTCCAGGCGAGTGTGGCCCTGTCTCATCCGCATTCAGAAATTTCGCTTCATCATCGACGCGGCTGTCCCAGTCTGTGCGCATCACAACCCATTCGCCTGCACCGATCTCGCCATGTTCGGCTTCCCATGCTTTGACGCCATCAGCAGTCAACAGAAAGTCTTCGTTCTGCGCCGTTTGTGCGGAGCAGTCGATAACGTTGACAGGGGCAACAAGCCTCTGAACATCAAGGCTGTCTGTGAACCCATCATCATAGTCTTTGCCGGTGATCCAGTGGTGTGGTGCGTCGAAATGGGTGCCTGAATGCTCTCCCAATACCATCCAGTTCCAGGCAAAGAAGGGCCCGTCGCTATCATACTCAGAAATTTTGTGAATTTCGACTTTGGGTGTCGCTTTCGCAAAGTCTGCCGGCAATTGGATGATCGGGGTTTCCGGCCCCAGCACCCCGGTGCAATCTACAACTTCGACACCACCAGAGGTCAGCATCGCCCCCAGATTGCTTACAATATCCGCTGCGCTCATTTGTTCATCTCCCTGATTACCACGGGCTCCCCCCGTGGTTGTATTGGTGAATCAATACTAGACAAAAATACATGCGTTTGCAATTATCTTGTCACTGGAAGGGTGCAAAACAGCATGTCAATCAAGCCTGACGCAGTCATAATAGGGGCGGGTCATAACTCGCTTGCTTGCGGATGTCATTTGGCATCACGCGGTTGGAAAGTCGCGGTTTATGAGCAAGCTTCCCAGCCGGGCGGGGCTGTCAAAACAGGCGAATATACCCAGCCCGGGTTTAGGCATGATTGGGCTGCAATGAACCTATCCTTGTTCGCGGGATCAGGATTTCATACCGAAAATGCCACAGAGTTGGCAAAACATGGGTTGGCTTTCGCACCAACTGGCAATCCCTTTGCGTCCGTCTTTCCAGATGGTCGATGGCTGGGTATCTCAAATGACGTCGCTCTTACTACAGCGCGAATTCGGGGGTTTTCAAATGCTGACGCGCAAGCCTGGACGGAGTTGACGCAGAGCTTCCCAAAAACGGCTGATTCAATTTTTGATGTCCTTGGATCGGCGATGAATTTACGTGCAGTTTCATCCTTAGCATGGAAGGCGTGGCGCAGTAATGGTATCGGCGGATCGCTTGATCTGGCACGATTCTTGATGATGTCACCACGTGCTTGGTTGGATCAGACCTTCGAAAGCGATCATGTGAAGGCAACATTGGCCGCATGGGGTATGCATCTGGACTTTGCGCCGGATGTCGCGGGCGGTGCTGTTTTTCCGTATTTGGAAGCGATGGCGGGGCAGGCTTTTGGTATGGTGTTGGGTGCAGGTGGTGCCGATACGATGATCAAAGCGATGGTCAAAATGATCGAAGCGCGCGGCGGCGCAGTGCATTGCAACCAAACGGTGACCGGCATCAAACAGGCCGCGGGACGTGCCTTTGGCATTGTCCTGAAAGACGGTACGTTGGTTGAAGCTGAGAAAGCTGTGATTGCCAATGTGTCAGCGTCCGCTTTGCATGAGTTGGTCGGAACGACTGAAGATAAAAGGTATGACACTGGGCTCAAAACCTTTCAGCATGCGCCGGGGACGATGATGATCCACCTTGCTTTGGATGCGCTACCGAATTGGTCTGCACCAGAATTGAAACGTTTTGCTTATGTCCATCTTGCTCCGTCTTTGGGACAAATGGCGCGGACCTATACGCAGGCCAAAGAGGGCCTGTTGCCAGATGAACCGGTCATCGTTTGCGGCCAACCTACTGTCGTTGATCCTTCGCGTGCGCCCGCCGGGAAACATGTTTTATGGCTTCAGGTGCGGATGGCACCGGGGCAGATCAAAGGGGATGCTGGTGGTGTTATTACTGCCAGAAATTGGCAGGATGCAGCTGAACCATTTGCAACCCGGGCGCTTAACATTCTTGAGCGATATGCGACGGGTACCCGTGAGCATATTCTTGGCCAGCATATTGTGACGCCAGAGATGTTGGAAATGGATAATCCTAACCTTATCGGCGGTGATCAGGTCTGTGGCAGCCATCATTTACATCAACATTTTTTGAACCGCCCCGTTCGGGGATATGCCGATGGGACAACCCCCATCAAAGGTCTGTACCATACTGGCGCCGCTGTCTGGCCCGGAGGAGGAACAGGCGCAGGGTCTGGCACCCTGTTGGCGAAAAAACTTGCCGGAAATTAAATAAACAAAAGACAAAAAAGGGAGACCACCATGAAACTATCCAGAAGAAGCCTATTGCAGACCTCAGCAGCGGCGGCGGCCTTTGTTACTGTAGGGGTGCCATCCTTTGCCCAAGCGATTGATGAACTGGTCATCGCCTACAATGTAAATTTGCCAAGTTGGGACCCAACTGTTGGGTTATCAGCAGTTAATCCAACAATTCAGGGCTTCTACCAATCCGTTTTTGACCTCTACATCCCACAAAACCCTGACCTTTCCTTTGGGTCGGGCATCATTACTGATTATGGCTGGACCGATGACAATTCCGCCATTTGGATGGATGTTCGAGAAGGCGTAACATGGCACAACGGCGATCCTTTGACAGCCGAGGATGTTGCTTGGTCTCTGGCTCGGGTCGCTAACCCGGACACGGGTTCCCCTATCCAGTTCATCTGGGGCAAGATTGCCAACATCAAAGCGGATGGCAATCGCGTCACGGCCGACATGCCCGAATATGAACCTACATTCTTTAAGTGGATGTCGTTTCTGACCGGTTATGTCATGCCCAAAAAATACTACGAAGAGGTCGGCGCAGAAGGGTTTGAAGCGGCGCCAATTGGAACCGGCCCCTATATGGTTGAAAAGTTTGAACGCAATGCGTTTGTACGCCTCAAGGCCAATGAAAACTATTGGGGTGGTGCGCCAGAGTTCAAAACGGTGACGATCAAATTTGTAACTGACGCAGCATCCAGAGTTGCCGAAGTAGAATCAGGCAACAGTCATGTTACTTTGGAAATCCCGTATGAAGAATTTGATCGCCTCAAAGACAAAGATGGGATCGAAGGAACGGCGTCCCCGATCTCGGATATTGGCATGATCTTTCTCAATGATATCGAAGTCATGACCGACGCCAACGTGCGCAAAGCCGCTGCCCATGCCATCGACAAACAGCTTATCGTTGACCGTCTCTTGTCAGGATACGGCGTTCCGATCGACACACTGCAAACGCCGGATTACGCCGCTTATGATGATAGCATAAACGTGGCCTATGATCCTGAGTTGGCCAAAGAGCTGTTGGCAGAGTCAGGGTATGGCCCAGACAATCCGGTAAAGTTCAAAATTCAATCGACCAAAGGGTTCAAGCCCAAAGATTTTGAGATGGTCCAGGCCATTGTTGGTCTATGGCGTCGTGTCGGCATCGAAGCGGAAATTGAAGTGTATGAAATCGCCAAACACTTTGAGCTGCGGGCCGCTGATCAATTGGCGCCTGCCGCCTTCTACAATTGGGGGAATTCGGTTGGTGATCCAACGACTTCAACAGGGTTTGCAATGTTTGGTCCCTCGCCACACTCGGTTTGGGATGGCCAGGAAACCTTTGACGCCATCCTGCCGCTTTGGGGAGAAGCGGATGAGGCAAAGCGCATTGAAGGCTGGAAAGCTGTTGACCGCAGGATTGCAGAAAACGCCGAAGTGATCCCATTGCTGCAATATGTACAACCGATTTTGCACGCCTCTGGTGTCAAGGTCACGCCGCATCGTTCAGGTGCATTGCTGCCGCATTTAATGACGCGCGCGTGACACGAACTTTCTGATTGACGGGGCTGGCATCCGCTGGCCCCGCTTTTTCGCCCACCTCTGACGGCTCGGAGCTCATGACTCTTCTGCGCAATATCCTTATCCGGCTTTTGACCACCGCGGTAACGCTATTTGGGGTGGCGGTGATTGTGTTTGTTGTGATCCGTGTGGTGCCGGGTAATCCGATAGCGATGATGTTGCCTCCCGGCGCAACAGAAGCAGATATTGCTCGGTTAGAGACCCAATATGGTTTTGATAAATCCATCTTTGAGCAATTCATGATCTGGTTAAAAGGGGTCTTGCAAGGTGACTTTGGCACGTCCATTTCATTGCGTCAGCCCGTATCGGCCCTTGTGTTGGGGCGGTTGCCTGCAACGTTAGAGTTATCAATTGTGGCCTTGTTTATTGCAATTGCTTTGGGCGGAACCATGGCCCTATTGGGTACCCGGTTTCGGGACACAAAGACCGAAGGGGCTGTTGATGTATCAACGGGTATGGCTCTTTCCATCCCAGATTTTCTTTGGGGGTTGGTATTGATTTTGCTTTTTGGCGTGTTGTGGCCGATATTCCATATCTCAGGGCGTATATCGCCCGCGCTTAACATCGATTTCTCCACAAACTTCTATCTGTTTGAAGCTCTTTTTCGGCTCCGTTTCGACGTCATCGCAGATTTGATCGGACACATGTTCATGCCTGCGTTGGCTCTTGCCATCCCATTGGCGGCAATCATCGCGCAGCTGCTCAAACAATCCCTGAAAGAAACCATGCATCTGGACTATGTCACTCTGGCTCGCACGAAAGGGTACGGCGAAAACCACGTGATCACCCGCGAAGCATTGCCAAATGCCATTCTGCCGACGCTGACGCTGGTCGGGGTTCAATTTACATTTCTGATCGGAGGTACGGTCATCATCGAACGGCTCTTTAGTTATGAGGGGCTTGGGAACATGGCCATTGACGCGGTGATCAACCGTGATCTGCCGCTTATCCAAGGGATTGTGATCTTGTTTGCATTGCTCTTTACCATCGTAAATTTGGTGGTTGATATGCTCTATGTCGTGCTGAACCCCAAATTGCGCCATGCGTGACGCGCGAGGAGATATCAAGCGACCCATTGGGCTACGACTGTGGCTTTCGGGGGGGTGGCTGACGTTATTGGTTTTCGCAGCTATTTGCGCCCCTTTGATCGCGCCGAAAGATCCTTTGATGCAGGATCTCTTCTTGGGCCGTATGCCGCCATTTTGGATGATTGGTGCCGAACCGGGTTATCATTTGGGCACAGATTCTTTGGGACGGGATGTATTGTCCCGCATTCTTTATGGGGCGCGTCTGGCGTTGATTGTCGCGCTTGTTGCCGGGACGTTGACCTGTTTGATCGGGGCAACGCTGGGGTTGGTCGCTGGATTTTATCGTGGTTGGCCAGATCGGATCATCAGCCGCTTTGTGGATATCTGGATGGCCTTTCCGCCAGTGCTTTTTGCGATACTGCTCATTGCCGTTTTAGGGCCCGGCCTGATGTCGATTATCATCGCTATTGTAGTGATTGACTGGACCCGATTTGCGCGCGTGATCCGCGCTGAAGCGATGACACAAGGTGCGATGGATTACGTTGCAAGTGCCAAGATCGCGGGACGGACGCGATGGGGCACGATGGTGGCTGAAATTCTGCCAAATGTATTGCCTACAATTGTAGCACTTTTGACGCTGGAAATGGGCATTGCCGTGATCGTCGAGGCGATCTTGTCTTTTGTGAACCTGTCCATTTCTACGGATAGCCCCACTTGGGGCGGTATGATCTCAGAAGGACGTACTTCGGTGCATCAGGCTTGGTGGGTGCTGGTGTTTCCGTTGATCACTCTTTTCCTGACCGTGCTTAGCTTTAGCCAGCTAGGCGAGGGGTTGAAGGACCGTTTTGATCCGGTGTTGAGATGAGCGGATACCTTAACATCCGAAATTTAACTGTCCGAATTGATGCCGGACCGGTGATACTGCGGGCGGTGTCGCTCAATGTTGCTGCCGGGCAGGTGCATGGGTTGGTCGGAGAAAGCGGTGCAGGCAAATCGATGATAGGCAAAGCGGTGCTTGGCACTTTGCCCCGTGCCATGCGGATAACATCTGGTGAGATTTGGCTGGATGACGTTGATTTGCTGCGCCTGCCACCTCCTCAACGGCGCAAGCTCATTGGCGCAAAGGCGGCATTGATCCCCCAAGATCCGTTGACCGCGTTAAACCCGTCGAAACGGATTGGGCCGCAGATCACACGTCGTTTGGTCGATATTCTGGGCTGGACGAAACCAGAGGCTGAAAAACGCGCGCTTGAGCTGCTCGAGGAAGTGCATATCCCGGATGGCCTCCGCGTGATGCGGAGCTACCCACATGAACTTTCGGGAGGTATGCGACAACGCATTCTGATCGCTTCCGCTTTTGCTGCGGAACCAAAGTTGATAATTGCAGATGAGCCGACAACGGCGTTGGATGTGACCGTACAGAAACAAATCTTGCACCTGATTTCCGAGATGCAGGCACGCCATAATACGGCTTTGTTGTTTGTCACACACGATCTGGGCGTGGTGTCCAAAGTCTGCGACACGTTGTCGGTTCTATATGCGGGTAAGGTTGTCGAAGAGGCGAGAATGCACCGGTTCTTTATGCGCCCAATCCATCCCTATTCTGCCGCGCTGCTGGCCGCTACGCCGACTTATACGGACCCAGCGAGGAACCTCATGCCAGTACCCACAAGTGTGACGCAAGCCGTAGAAGAAGAAATACGACAACACGATGTGAGAGCCGGGGTATGATGTATTCCGTCCGTGATCTTTGGCTATCGTTGCCGGATATGACCCGCAAACCTTTGTTAGGGGCCGCACCACGTATCGAAATCCTCAAAGGCTTGAGCTTTGATGTTCCAAAAGGGGTGGTTCTGGGCATTGTCGGAGGATCGGGATCAGGCAAATCAACATTGGGTCGCGCGATGCTACGTCTGTTGGAACCGACGGGTGGCAGCATTCATTTTGACGGCTCTGACATCACGCACTTGCCTGAAGATGAATTGCGACAGCTGCGCCAGCGCTTTCAGATGATCTTTCAAGACCCGATGTCCTCTTTGAACCCTCGAAGACGCGTTGGTGGGATCATTGCTGGCCCCATGCGGTTGCATGGAATGGATAACACAGCAAAGCGGGTAGATGATGCTTTGGATATGGTAGGTTTGCCAAGGCGTTTCGCCAGCAGGTTTCCTCATGAATTGTCTGGTGGCCAACGACAGCGGATCGGGATTGCACGGGCAATTGCCTTGCAGCCCGACTTTATTCTTGCGGATGAAATTGTGTCTGGATTGGATGTCTCTTCGCAGGCGCAGGTCCTGAATTTACTGGGCGATCTTGTCAAAGATTTAGGGCTGACGCTGGCATTTATCAGTCACGATTTATCTGTGATCCGCCGCTTATGCGACCGCGTGCTGGTTCTGTACCAAGGCGAAATCGTAGAGCAGGGCGCAACATCGGCACTGTTTGATGCGCCCAAGGCGAGCTACACTCAAGAACTCTTGTCAGCAATTCCACTGCCCGATCCGCATCAACCTTGGAACTAATCGATGGGGTCCCAGCCTAAATTGACCGACTACATCAGAAACACCCTTAATAGAGACAAAAAAGATGACCGATGACCCCGGATATTTTCTGTATCACTCCATAGGTCTTTACCCCGGTAAGGCTGAAAACATGGCCAAAGCACTATCTGATTTCTCAGAGGTGTGGGGGAGAGTAGATGATGCGCAATGGTCAAAGGTACTGGCCAAAAGGAGCGTTTTTCTAGACCTGTGGTCCAAACTGATTGACGCGCCAGCGGGGACTTTGACGTCGGCGGAAAACGTCACAACTGCATTGTTTTCAATACTTGGCGGCCTGCCTCCGGAAAAGCTGCGGGGCAAACGCGTCTTGATCGCGGCGGATTGTTTCCCGTCATTGCATTTTCTGCTGAATGGTTTGCAAGAACGATTGGGGTTTACGCTAGACACCGTGCCAATGAGGCAAGGTGAATTCTGGGTTCGTGACGAAGACATGCTTTCTGCTTGGGATGAAACCGTCGGAATTGCCTTGTTGACGTTTGTTACCTCCACGTCGTCGCATCGCCCCGATCTGGAAAAGCTCGTTGCACATGGGCATGCGATGGGATCCCTGATTGGGGTGGATTTGACGCAGGGAATTGGGATTATCCCCTATTCAGTGAAGGAAACCTTTGCAGATTTTGTGATCTCTACAACGCTCAAATGGCTATGTGGTACACCCGGCGGAGGTATTATCCAAATGCGACCCGAGTTGATCGCCCAAGTCCGGCCGGAATTACGTGGTTGGTTTTCGCAAGACAATCCATTTTCCTGGGACTTGAACGCCTTTGAATATGCACCTGACGCAAGGCGGTTTGATCATGGCACACCTTCTGTTTTGGCCTGTTTAGGGTCTATTCCAGCGTTGGAATGGCATGCAAAGCAAAACGATTTGCTGCCTCAAAACCGAAGGTTAACAGCGGCAATTATTGAAGGCGCGCAACTGGCTGGATTAGATATCGCTACACCGCTCAATGAAACTCGGCGGGGTGGATCAGTGATGGTGCAATTGCCCGCTCATGCGGACCCTGTTGCAACTGTTGATGGGTTACGACACCAAAATATCCATGTTGATGCGCGAGGGCGAATTCTGCGAATTTCACCCGGGGCAGTTACGAACCTTCAGCACGTAGAGCGTCTTTTTGAAGGGCTAGATAGCTTGTTGTAAGAGACTAATACAGAAGTTTGCTGTTCCATCCTTTATTGCAGGGTGTTGAAGAACCTTTGCATCCGGTCCATCGCCTCTTGCAGCACATCGACCTCGGCGCATCCGAAGCAGACCCGCAGATGGTTCTCTCCCGCTTCGCCATAAAAACTACCCGCTTCAACGACAACGCCGGTTTCTTTCAATAGTCGGTCCGCGCAGACCTGTGCTGAAAGGCCCGTCTTAGAGATGTCAGGGAAGGCGTAAATTGTTCCTTCTACAGGCGGACATTGAACACCGGGCATCTGGTTTAAGCGGCCTACCACCAGATCGCGGCGTTCCTTGTCGCGGGCAATCATGTCAGCCAATACCGTCGGATCACCGGTCAACGCGGCCAATGCGCCGTATTGCACAAAGGTATTTACATGAGTCACTTCGTTGGTCGTGATCTTCATGCATGGACCAATCAGCGAAGCGTCGGTTGCGATGTAACCCAATCGCCAGCCGTCCATCGCATAAGCTTTGGTAAAGGCACACATTGTGATCGTCCGCTCCTTCATGCCGGGCAGCGATGCGATCGAGATATGGGTGGCGCCGTCATAGGTGATTTCTTCGTAAACCTCGTCAGAGAGGACTAATAGATCATATTTTTGTGCCAGGTCCGCAATGATCTGAAGTTCATCCAAAGTGTAAACCCGGCCAGTAGGATTGCAGGGGTTGATCAATGCAATGGCGCGGGTTTTGTCTGTGATATGTGGCTCTATCAATGCCTTATTGACCGAAAAGCCATTTGCGGCGTCCAAAGGTGCGACTGTTACTTTCGCGCCTGCCATCTCGACCTTGCCGATATGTTGAGGGTAGTAAGGGGCAAGCAACAGGCATTCGTCACCAACATCAAGATACGCCATAAAAGCGGCAAAAGATGCTTGGGTCAGGCCGTTTGTCACAATCACTTCTTGTGCTGTCACGTCTATGTTGTTCTTGCGCCGCAGCTTTGCTGCGATTGCTTCGCGCAGCTCTGGGAGCCCCTGAAGATCAGAGTAATGCACCTTCCCGGCTTGCAATGCAGCGATGGTTGCATCCTTGATATGCTGGGGGGTGTCCTCGGCAGGCATTCCGAGTTCCAGATGGATTAGATCGCCTTGCATTCCAACAGCCTTTGCGAACATCCCAAAATTTTTGGGAGACGTTTCGGTAATGCGGCGGGCAGGACGGATGGTCATGGCGTTTCCTTGGCATGAGGGGGATGCGTGCGATACATCTAACGCAGGCTTTGACAAAAGGGCAGAGGCATGGATAAAGTTGCTGTAGTTACTGGCGCAGCTGGTGGGATGGGACGTGCGATTGTGGACCGTCTGCTTGCGGATGGCTGTACCGTTGTTGGCATTGACATTGATGCGCAAGGACTGGCGCAAATGGCCCAAGATGGGTTTGCCGCAATGATGGTGGACCTGACAGACCCAGATGCAATCAATGCTGCCTTTTCGGACATTAGGGAGATGCTGGGCGGCGTTGATGTTTTGGTGAACAACGCAGGCACATGTTACATTTCCGGATATTCCGGTAGATGAGTTCGAGCGTCAGATGACATTGAACTTTTCGGCGGCCTTCCATTGTTGTCAGGCGGGAATCAAATTGATGGCTGGCCGGACAGGTGTGCGCAAGATCGTCAATATTTCCTCAAACGGAGCGTATAATTTTGATGTTTTTGATCCACCACATTATCGGGCGTCCAAGGCGGCGTTGGACAATTTGACCAAAGACTTGGCCCGGCGTTATGCAACAGACAAAATAGCGGTGAATTCGATTGCGCCAGCAATGACGCAAACACCTTTGTTTGACGTTCTCACCGAAGAGGTGCTGGCGGCAGCGATTTCACAGATGCCGCATGGGCGTGCGATGCAACCAGAAGAGATCGCCGCATGGGTGGGATTTTTGGTTTCACCTGCGGGAGATATATCTAGCGGCAATGTCATTATACTCAACCAAGGACGCGACGTGCGATGATGGCCGTTATGTGAACCACTCAGGGGCTTTTTTCAAAGTTGGCCATTGTTCAGGCGAATGTCCGTAGATGACATAAGCATCTCGATCAACTGCCATTCTCATCAATCGATCGCCATGAAAGATCGCCCGCTCCACGTTCCACGAACCGCCGAATTTTTCGTCAATTTCGGATGCGCGGCTGATCGCATCAGAGGTCATCATGATCCAACCTGTTTGAGGCAGCTGAACCATGAACGCCAATTGACCGGGTGCATGGCTGGGGCAATGTAAAACTTCGAACCAGGTGCCTAAAACGGTGTCTTTGTTTATCAGGTGATACTCACGATCCGGCCAGTCCATCGGTTGTTTCCCCGCCCAATATAAAGGGCGGGGCAGAGCCCGCTCATCTGTGGACATCAAGATCGGGGCCTGAGGGTATCCTGCTATGTCGCCTATATGGTCAATGTGGGTGTGGCTTTGGATCATCAATGTCACGTCGTCTTTTGTCAGCCCGAGTTTTGCCAATTGCCGACCCGGCAGGTTCTCCGTGCTCACCGATATTACCTGACCAAAGCTGTCCAGAGCGTCTTCTTGGGTCGCGATATCGGCATTGACCGCGTATTTTTCGGGAAAACCAGTATCGATGAGGATCACTTCCTCCGCATCGGTTTCGATGACAAATCCACAGATCCCAATCTTACGGGGGCCTTCATGGACTTGGAACAAACCGTAATCCAGCACAGCCAGTCGTTTGGGTTTGCCCTGCAAAGTAATCTGAGGTCTCATGTTTCCATTGGCAAAGAGGGTCCGATGAAAGTCAAGATACATACATTGTTTGAATATCTGTTGGAAACCACTGAAGCCGCGCCAGAGGCGATTGTGGGGTTTTCGCTTTCTGGTTCTCCTGTTTTGGGGGATTACCTGTCTGACCTAGACCCCAATCAATCATTGGACTGGAACAATCGCGATTTTCGCGGGTTGCCGGAACTGCGTAAACACGTTTTAGAGCAGGCTGGTTTGACGTCCCTTTGTACGGATCAGGATGTCTTGATAACAGCGGGTGCGGCAGAAGCGGATTAACTTGCCATTATGCAGCTGTTGCAACCGGATGATGAGATCGTCGTCGAAACGCCGGGATGGCCGCAGGCGGAGGTTTTGGCAAAGTCCATTGGCGCTAAGATCGTCAAGATTGAACGGCAGGAAACCGATAAGTGGCAGCTTCCGCTGGACAAGTTGGCAGCGGTAGTGACGCCAAAGACCCGGATGATATTTATTTCCAATCCCAACAATCCTACCGGTGATCTGTTAAGTCGGGACGCGCTAGAGGAAATTGTGCGCATCGCTGACCGGGTTGGTGCGTGGCTGTTGGTGGATGAAGTCTATGCCGGGTTGGAGTGGGACGGCACACGCGCGCCATCTATTGCCGGACTCTACGCTCGCGGCATAACAACAGGATCGGTCAGCAAGGCTCTTGGATTGCAGGGGTTGCGGACTGGTTGGCTGAGAAGCCCGGACCCAGAATTGATGATGGACGCCGTTATCCTAAGGGAAAATTCGTCTGAAATTATGAACATAATGGGCGAGGTCATCGCAGAAATCGCCTTGCGGTCTGATCGATATGTTCCAGCCTTAAAGACGGCCCGCGACAATGGGCAGGAGCATTTGGCTCAAATGAATGCTTGGGTGATGGCACAAGATGGGTTGAGTTGGGTGGCACCCCGGGCCGGGCTCGTTGGTCTGGGTCGGTTGCCTGATGGCATAGACAGCGATGCATTCGCACGGTTCTTGCTGGCTGCCCCCTATCGTACGTTTCTGTTGCCCGGGAGCGCGTATGATCAACCAAACCATATCCGACTTGGTGTCGGCGGTGGTGCTGATGTGAACCTACAAAAAGGGTTGAAGCGTTTGGGACAGGCTTTGCAAAATTGGGGTGGAAGTCGCTGAATAATCCTTGGCCATTTTTTGTTGCTCACCAGTCTGATGCGCAGCGGCTAGCGTATTTTCACTCAAAGAACCAATAGGTTGACCCCAGGTCGCTTCCGATCTGGAGAACCCTGTGCGCCGGGGCATCAGAACGGGTACCAGATGCCGTTTATCAGATAGAAAGAAATTGGAGGGATAAGGCGCTCAGTCATGCATTATCTGAGGCTTCGCCAACATGGATCATAACATTGAAAACCCGACAGAGGAACAGCAGTTCTCTTTTGCAAAGATCGGCGTCAAATTGCCGTCTCTCATGGGGCTCATGGTCATAGCAACCATTGTGATTTTGCTGGTCGCCAACTCGTTCTTGACAGAAAAGATCATTGAGCGTGCGGTCACAAACAAACTTGAAAATGTCACGGCTCTCAAGGTTGATGCTACAGAAAATCTATTGATGAATATCGAACGCGATATTCGGTTAATGGCTTCAAATCCAACTGTCATAACCGCTCTTATTGCATTAGCAGATGGCTTTAGTTCGCTTGAAAACCCTATGGAAACCTTGCAGCGCGTCTATATCGAAGAGAACCCTCATCCTTTGGGGCAAAAAGACCTGCTTGTTTCTGCGGATACCGGATCAAGTTATGGTTTCATTCACAACATCTATCATCCAACGTTGGATCAGTTGCAGAATGAAATGGACTATTATGATGTCTTTCTATTCGATACTGATGGAAATTTAGTTTATAGTGTTTTCAAAGAGTTAGATTATGCGACCAACATGAATACCGGCCCTTGGCGGGATTCTGGATTAGCTGACTCTTTCCATGCGGCAATGGAAAACGGACCGACCGATGAAACAACGTTTGTTGACTTCGCACCTTATGCGCCTAGCAACTTTGCCCCTGCCGCATTCCTATCTCGGCCTATTTTCAACAGCGAAGGTACCCGAATAGGGGTTTTGGCCTATCAAATGCCAATCGGTAACCTAAACACGGCAATCCGTGAGATTGAAAGTTCTGATAAAACAATTGATGGTTTTCTAGTTGGACCTGATGGGTTGCTGCGCACAGACTCCCTCGCGACGGCAGAGGATGACATTCTCGCAACGCAATTCAGTGGTGAATTCATTGATGAAGGAATTGCTGGTGGGTCTGGGCTGGCCGAATATCGTTCAAGATCCGGCGAAGATATGGTCGCCTATTTCGAACCAATCGAGTTCTTAGGTACAAAATGGGTTGCCGTCATGCAAGATACCCGCAGCCATCTCTATTCCGGTTTGCCCTGGGCCCTGAAAATAGCATCCGCGATTGCGGCTGTAACGCTTGGGGCTATGGTAGGTGTAGCGGTCATTCTCTCGCGAAATATCAGCACCCCGATTCAACGGTTGACCAAATCAGTCCGCAAAGTTGCTGATGGTGACTATGCAGAAGCAATCCCCGATACTGATCGCAAAGATGAGCTTGGAGATTTGGCCCAAGCTGCCGAAATTTTCCGTGGTAACCTCATGAAAATTGCGGACCTGAACAAAGAGCAAGAAGCGGCAAGCAAGCGGATGTCTGAGTTGGCGGCTGAACAGGAAGAAGCCGCACGCCGCGAGGCTGTCATTTCCGAAGAAAAAGAAGCGGCTGACAGTAAATCACGTGAAGATCGAGAAACCATGATGCGGGATCTCGGTGATTCCTTTGGGACCGTTGTTGAAGCCGCGATCAACGGCGAATTCTCAAAACGGGTGGAGGCGCGTTTTGACGACCAAATTTTGAATGAGCTCGCGGGTAATATCAACCAACTGTTGAGCGCGGTTGATGCGGGTCTTAATTCGACAGGACAGGCCATTAGTATGGTTGCGGACGGTGATCTGACAAAACCAATGGTTGGCGATTTCCGGGGGGCGTTTGGCCACCTCAAAGACAACACAAACAATATGATTGATGGGCTGCAATCCTTGATCGGAGAGATCACGCATAGTGGCGGCACTTTGGTCAATTCCTCAGCCGAACTTCGCGACACTGCAGGAGCGCTTTCCAAACGCGCAGAACAAAATGCTTCATCCCTAGAAGAGACATCTGCAGCGGTGGAAGAATTATCAGCAAGTATTACTCAGGTGAGTAACAACGTTTCAGATGCGAGCGAAAATGCAAAGCTCGCGCGTGAAACTGCGGAATCAAGCGGTAAGGTCGCAGCCGCGGCTGCGGAATCTATGACGAATATCACGGAGGGTTCAAAGGAAATTGCCCGGGTCGTCGCCGTAATCAATGATATCGCGTTCCAGATTAATCTTCTTGCACTCAATGCCGGAGTTGAAGCTGCCCGAGCCGGTGAAGCAGGGCGCGGGTTTTCTGTTGTTGCTTCTGAAGTTCGACAGTTGGCTCAGCGTGCAAGTGAGGCTGCCAAAGAAGTGGACGCGGTTATCACACGCAGCGACAAAGCTGTTTCAGACGGGGTCAAGAACGTGTCTGCGGCGCAGTCTTCGCTTTCGACAATTGCTGATAGTGTGGTGAGCATCTCAAGCGGTATTGAAGGAATTTCTTCTGCAGTAAGGGAGCAGGTTTCTGTTATTGGTGAAATCAACAGTGCGATTGGGTTGATAGACCAGAATACACAAAAACAAGCGGCTGCATTTGAAGAAGTAACAGCGGCAAGCGCTGTTCTGGCCAGTGAGGCAAACAGCCTTGGACAATCGACCTCGCGGTTTCAAACAGATGACAAGGGATCTGGAGACTTAGGCCAATTAAGACAATCGGCCTGACGTGAGATCGATAAACTTTCAGCAAAGACCGGTATTTCTTCAAACCGCTGTCCCATGACTTTTCATTTGAATACATGGCATTGGATTAATAGGTCTGACCCTTGCAGTCATAATCTGGCTGAAGAAAGATATAAAGATACATTTTGACCCGTCAGCCTTATGACAAGGGGCTTCGTATTGGTGATATTGGATAGCCTGCTAGGATCTGTATAGCTTTGAGGAACGAATTCACCAATGGCGAAAAGGGAATGCCATTCATCGTTCGTGAAACTACGGGTTCCATTGTTCCATACGACGCAAGAAATCTCTGATTGTGAAGCGTTTTCCGGGTTGATCGCTCGCCAGTCGCGCATTTTGAGCACTGTCCATACGTTGCTTCATAATGATCGCAAACTCATCGTGAAGATCGGTTCGATCGACAAGAATTTGACGCAGACACTCAATATTAATGCGAATTAGCGTCACATTTGTTGAGGCTGTAAACTGCATGAAAGAAGCCGTGCCCATGAGCATTGAGGTCAGCCCAAAGTATTGCCCGGACCTCAGTTGATCAACAACCTTTGGTTGATCCGTTGTGAGGACGCTTGTTTCGACAACGCCGTGAAGGATCACATCAAGGAATTTGGGTATCTCCCCTTCAACGACAATGACCGTGCCAGCTTCAAAGGTTTCATGACTGCTCATATCAGCCACTTCTTCAAGTTCCTTGTCTGAAAGTGACTTTGCAATATCAAGCATTTTGAGAGCTAACATCGGTGTCGGCGGCTCAATCTGCATCGTGTCGACCTGCCGGGTGTGAAGTTCGTTAATGTTGGGAGATACTTGGGCACCTACGTCTTTCAGCGCATAGTGGATTTCCTGAAACAGTTGTTCGCGGCCTGCAAACATCGCGAGGTAATTCGGGAAATGAACCCAAACCATATAGGTATAGGGAAGGGTTGTGGCGTCCGTAAGACGTACAACAGGAAGCGGAGATTTTAGAACCTTGGTGCATTTCAATGCCGCTTCGAGAAGCAAGGCACGGGCCAGACGTGGATCAACCTCTGCCGGTATCTTGACCTCGTACCATGGCGCAAAGGGATGATCGACCCCGTGCAGGTTTGTGAATCCTTGTTTGGCCAAGTCGCTGTTGGGCACAACCAATGTTGAATTATCCCAGGCCAGTAAGCGAGTTGCCCGCCAGTTGATGTCGACGACCATGCCTTCGGACCCGTCTGCGAGCCGAATCCGTTCACCCAGTTTAAAGGGGTGCTCAATACTTAGGGCGATGCCTGAAAACAGATCACCTAAAGTTTGTTGCATGGCAAAAGCCACTAACGCCGCAGCCGCACCGGTTGAGATCGACAGGCCCGTGATAGAGTAACCTTGCAGGTACAAAAAGGTGATAAGACCCGCAAACAGAAACCCAGCGATCAAGAGACCGCGCTGCAAGCCCGGCAGATAACTCGCATCGTTTTGCTTGTGGCGGGATAAGAGAAACAATTCTACCAAGCGGGCAAGGCAAAAGGCGGTGGCAAGGAACAAGACAAGCAATATCGGGTCGCCAAATTGCGCACTTACTTCGGCAGAACCGTAAAGTGTCAGGAATTTCTGGACACAACTGCCTAGCAGCAAGCTCATCAACGGAGCAGCTATCAGATCGGTCACTGCAGATTTGATGGGATGTGTTCTTACGAAACGCTTAAGGAGCGCAGTCTGCTTTCCAAACAACCAAAGGCCCAGCGCAACGATTGTGCAGACGGCCAACCAAGTGGCGCCTTCAATGAATGGCTCAAAGAGAGACAGGATTCGCATTTGTGGAAAACCTCATGGTTTTTTTGAACTTACCCTGCCCGCGTCAAACATTCATCCGAAATGGTAGACCAGAACTTTTTTCATTTGCGCAATGCGCTTGCCGGTTTTTGGCTCTGCTTCATATAGGTGTGCCAAAGTGTTGCGAACAGGGATCAGTCGAGGATCGAGGTGGGCATCACCCGATTGGAAATGCAAAAGCGTGATCAGGGCAACCCTAGTCCGTCCCGCCAGACAAGCCAGCAAACCGAAAAATCCTGTTCTGTGGTGCAGATGCGGGCTTTTTCAGAATGACCTTTCGACCCGGCTGTCGGATGATAACAAAATGTTAGGGATGTTCGTAAGGCAAAGGCGGGGTAAGCGGTGAACTCTGACGTTGCTCCTTTTTGTTCGATATTGTTTCGGGGATGGCCCTGACTGGATATTCAAGATTGTTGAGGCCGACGATGATAGCAGGTTGACGGATCCTTTGCAGTTTGCACATTCTAAAAGCCAAAATGCATAGCTGAATAAGGAAAGCTAATGAGAACACGTGCCGCCGTAGCTGTTGCAGCAGGCAAGCCGCTTGAAGTCATGGAAGTGAACCTTGAAGGTCCACGCGCGGGCGAGGTGTTGGTCGAGATCAAGGCCACAGGCCTGTGTCACACGGATGAGTTCACTCGATCTGGCGATGACCCCGAAGGGATCTTTCCAGCAATTTTGGGCCACGAAGGCGCGGGTGTTGTTATCGAGATCGGCGAAGGCGTGACCAGCTTGGAAGTTGGCGATCATGTCATTCCTCTCTACACACCGGAATGTCGTGAGTGTGAATATTGCCTGAATCCCAAAACCAACCTGTGTCAGAAGATCCGCTCCACGCAAGGTGCCGGGTTGTTGCCGGATGGTTCCACACGCTTTTCCATGCTCGATGGAACGCCGATCCACCACTATATGGGGTGTTCGACCTTTGCGAACCACACGGTTGTGCCTGAAATCGCGCTGGCCAAGGTGCGCAAAGACGCGCCGTTCGACAAGATTTGCTACATTGGCTGTGGCGTGACTACGGGCATCGGTGCTGTGATTAACACCGCCAAGGTTGAGATTGGTTCTACTGGTATCGTCTTTGGTCTTGGCGGCATCGGTCTAAACGTGATCCAGGGGCTGCGGTTAGCAGGTGCGGATCAGATTGTCGGTGTTGATCTGAACGAAAGCAAGATCGAGATGGCGACGCAGTTCGGAATGACTGACTTTGTGAATCCGTCAAAGGTGGATGGCGATTTGGTCGCGCATTTGGTTGAATTGACGGGCGGTGGGGCGGATTACACCTTTGATGCGACCGGCAATGTCGGTGTGATGCGCACAGCACTGGAAGCCGCGCACAAAGGTTGGGGTGAAAGCATAATCATTGGCGTGGCCCCTGCGGGCGCAGAAATCTCAACGCGGCCTTTCCAACTGGTTACCGGTCGCTCTTGGCGTGGTACCGCATTTGGCGGCGCTTCGGGGCGCACGGACGTGCCAAAGATCGTGGACTGGTACATGGACGGCAAGATTGAGATCGACCCCATGATCACCCACAAACTCAGCTTGGATGAAATCAACCATGGGTTCGATCTGATGCACGAAGGTAAATCGATCAGAGCGGTTGTGGAATTTTAGAACGGTTTCACTGGACTTAGGAAAGAAAAACGCCCGCTCATTCAGCGGGCGTTTTTTGGTGTTTTTGGGCATAGACGTTTTCGCGAAATCAACCCATCCAGCAGCCGATCCTCGCGCAATGCACTTAGTGCGAAATCCTTGCTATGGATGGCTGAGAAAATCTCTGTTGCAGCACAGAACATCAAAAAATATACAGTTGAGGCATAATCAAGGTTTTCCTCATGAAGTTTCTTTGGCAGACATTGGCATTCATCATGCTTCTGTTGACTCCGATCGCATCCGTCACTGCCGATGAAACCATTTCAAGGCTAACAGATGAGCAAGTGAGAGAATTGCTTCTGGAGATGCTGGAGGAACCAGAAGCAGAGCCGGAACCTGCCTTCAATCCGGCGGAAACAGCTTTCCGAATTCAACAAAAATTCACGAAAATTCGCGCGCGGGCCGGTGATCTGTTGGGCGCCTATCAAGAACTGCCAGGCCTGCCGGGTAAATGGTGGGATAGGATCACAAATGGGCGTGATGGGCGCGCATTTGGCATTTTCGTGGTGACCTTTCTGATCTGTATTGGAATCGGTTTGATCGCATCCACTTTTGCCCGACACAAGTTGAACCAGTTGGCTGCGCAAGGTGCAAATAACGCATCTCTTGCCCAAAAATTTGGAGGTCGCATTGTGCGGCACTTGTTAAGCGTTATGGTTTTGGTGGTGACAGCCACTGTTTGCTTCTCCATTTTTCCCACAGCCGATCTTCGGGATCGGACATTGTTTTTCTTTTATCTTTCTGCGGTAACGATCATTCATTTTGTTGCAGGTGCTAGCTGGGCGTTGTTTGAACCAAATGATGCAAGGCTACGCATTCCAAATATGACAGATCGCGATGCCGGTGGCTTCCATCGCTCGATCATGACTGCGACGGCATTTGGTGCATTTGGTTTCTTCTCATGCGCTTCTTTTGCGGCACTTGGGATAATCGGCGATGTGCATGATCTCCTGCTTCTGATCGTAGGACTCGTCACCACGCTTCTCCTCAGTATTGCGGTTTGGCGACATTCCGACGCGATTTCAAATGACATTCTGACAGGGACATCAAACCCGTCTATGATGCGCATGCAGATTGCCAGATTTTGGCCGATGCTCACGTTTGTTGCGATACCGGCCATGTTCTTTGGTTTGTCGATGAACGTCTTCCTTGGTGGTTTGCCACTGTATGGGGCTGCATTGATTTCTGTGGCGATCATGATCTTGCTGCCAATTGGAGAGGCAGCGCTCTCGCGTGCCATAGTCAAGCTTGGTGGAACCGACCAGATTTCAATGTCAATTGCGGCCCGAATATCCAGAATAGTCCTGCTGTTTCTGGTGATCGTCACACTTGCGACCTCTTGGCGGGTGAACTTCCTTTCTGGCGGTGATGATGCACTGAGCTCACAGGTCTTTAAGGCGCTCGCGAATATCACCGCAATAATCGCGGTGGCTTATGCCGTCTGGCAGGTTGTCCGTGTATTTGTTGACCAGAAAATCGCGGAAGAAGACCGGCTCCAAAGAGAACGGGCTGGAATTAATGAAGAGGAAGAAGTCGCTGAGATTGGTCTCGGAATGAGCCGAATGCGTACCTTGCTCCCGCTTTTGCGCCGTGCGGCATTGATCGTCCTCTTTACCCTTGTCACATTGGTGTCACTGTCTTCGCTTGGGGTAAACACAGGTCCGTTGCTCGCGGGTGCTGGTGTTGTTGGGCTCGCAATTGGCTTTGGCTCACAAGCCTTGGTCAAAGATGTAGTGAGTGGGTTTTTCTTTTTGCTGGAAGATGCGTTTCGGCTAGGTGAGTACATTGATATTGGTAAAGCAAAGGGGTCGGTTGAGGCGATATCGGTTCGCTCACTAAAACTGAGACATCATCGCGGGGCCCTCAACACGGTCCCATTTGGGTCAATCGACGTGATTGAGAATTTCAGCCGCGATTGGGCGATTATGAAGCTCAAGGTGCGGGTGCCGTTTGAAACAGATCTGAATTTGGTGCGCAAACTCCTAAAGAAGGCCGGACAGGAACTTTCGCAAGTTGATGCGATCAAGGATGATTTCCTTCAACCATTCAAAGCTCAAGGTGCGGTAGAGGTTGATGATTACGGCTTTGTCATATCTACAAAATTTATGTCTAAGCCCGGAAAGCAGTTCTTAATTAGGCGCTATGCATTTCAAGCGATGCAGGATGCGTTTGAAGAAAACGGCATTCCATTTTCTCGGCCACGGGTAAGAGTTGTGATTGATGGTGAGAAAGAGCCGAGCGATGAGACGCGCGCAGCCGCTGGAGCAGCGGCGGTATCTCCGTCAAGTCGCTGATCCGCATGTCATGTTGATGGGCGCCATCCTATCTCTCTTGTGGCCAGCAGGCGTGAGCGGGACACCCTTTCAAAACAATTCGATGCAAATGAGGCGCAGCGCGGTCCGGGTTCTGGAGACATTCTGTATCTCTATTGCAGGGTCCCGAACACATCCTGATCGGAGCCTTTCGAGGCCTTGCATGATGTACAGGTTACACTCTTGATCAGGTAAGTTGGGCTAAGGTCGCCTTTGCAGCCAACCGGTTAACTCTGGCACGACCCGCAGCTGTCACTTTTCCTTCGTATACTATTCAAAAACCTGCATCAAAACTGTCACAGGACTGTCGTGCAGGACCATTATTCCCCAGTTAACCACGGGGGCGATATGCTGCAAATTGATATGCTGACCAAGCGCTTCGGAGATAAGACGGCTGTGGATGCAGCCAATATCTCCGTCGACGAACCAACGATGATCGGGATCATCGGGCGGTCGGGCGCTGGAAAATCCACACTCCTGCGGATGCTCAACCGATTGAGCGATGCAACGACCGGGTCTATCACATTTGAAGGGAAGCGTATCACCGGTCTTCGTGGCGTCGCCAAACGAGATTGGCAGTCGCGCTGCGCGATGATCTTCCAGCAGTTCAATTTGGTGCCGCGTATGGATGTGGTTTCAAACGTGCTCCATGGTACCTTGAACAAGCGGTCTACTTTTTCGACGCTCTTCAACCTTTACCCGCAAAGCGATATTCACAAAGCGATAGAAATTCTTGACCGTCTCGGCATTGCTGAACAAGCGCCAAAGCGCGCCGAAGCTCTGTCTGGTGGGCAGCAGCAGCGTGTCGCTATCGCTCGCGCGCTTATGCAGGACCCCAAGATTATTCTGGCTGACGAGCCTATTGCATCGCTCGACCCTATGAACGCGCAAGTCGTGATGCAATCACTGCGCGCTATCCACGAAGAAGACGGGCGCATGGTGATCGCCAATCTACACACGCTCGATACCGCGCGGCGCTACTGTGATCGGGTGATCGGAATGCGCGATGGGCGGATCGTTTTTGACGGTACGCCAGCGCAGCTGACCACTGGCGTCGCGCGGGACATCTACGGTGGGGGGGCGAATTTTTCCGAAGCTGCCACATCGACCGAAATCGAAACATTGGACAAGCCTGAAGCCCGAAACGCAGAAATCTACGCTTGATCCCAGCCATCCCGTGCGCTCAGCGCGGGCTATCTTCATCAAACCCAAAACGGAGAGAACGATGAATAAGACCTTCGCCCTGGCGCTCGCCGCGACAACAGTCCTTAGCACAGGCGTTATTGCGGAAGAGATCACTGAGTTTCGCATTGGCATCCTTGGCGGTGAAAACGCACAGGACCGTATGACCAATAACCAATGCCTTGCCGATAAAATCTCTGAGGCATTGGACGTTCCGGTCAAGATGTTTGCACCGGCGGACTACAATGGCGTCATTCAGGGCATACTTGGTGGCAGCATCGACCTTGCTTTGCTTGGCCCCTCTTCTTATGCGGCGCTGCATATCGCTGATCCTGAGGCAGCGTCTCCGATCCTTGTGAAAGTGAATCTCGATGGCTCCATTGGGTATCACTCTATCGGTTTTGCAAGGGTCGACAGCGGTTTGACTAAATTGGGTGATGTGCAAGGCAAAACCTTTGGCTTTGGTGATCCAAACTCCACGTCTGGCTATTTGATCCCCTCCATCGAGATTCCAGAAGTTACAGGTGCGACGATGGAAAGCGGCGACTACTTTGGCGAAGTGCGCTTTACCGGCGGTCACGAACAAACGATCCTTGCGGTCAAGAACGGTGACATCGATGCGGGCGTCACGTGGGCTGACGGACAGGGCAACTGGGAAGACGGCTATAACTTTGGAGCGCTGCGCAAAGCGGTTGATGCAGGTTTGGTTGATATGAACGATCTAACGGAGATTTGGCGCTCAAAGTTGATCCCTGGTGAACCAATTGTCCTGCGTAATGCGTTGCCGGATGATGCTCGTGCCAGCGTCACGCAGATCATGGATACATTAGGTGAAAGTGATCCACAGTGCGCCTATGGCGTTGGTGGCGGCGAAATTCAGGGTTTCGATCCGATCACCCATGATGCTTACACCTCCATTGTGGGTGCGCGCCGTGCCAAAATTGGTGGCTAAGTCACTTTGATGACCAATCCGGCAGCTTTGCTTGGGGCTGCCGGCATTTTTTTGATAGGGGAACCTTGATGGCAATAAGATCACTTAGTGATATGCCACAAAGCGTGGACGGGATTCAGTCCAGCTATATTGAGCAAGTCCAGCGCCGCCGCCTTTACGGCGGTCTTGCGCTGCTGATCTTTATTGTCCTGATGGTTTCAGGGTTCACTATCGCAGACAGTCGGAATGCAGGTGGTTTTTGGGATGGTTTGCACCAAATTGGCGATTACCCCACAGAAGTCCTGTCAGAAGCGTGGACAGAACGTCATGATCTGCCGGACCTTATCGCGAAGTATTTTCCGGCACTTGTTGAAACCATCAATATCGCAGCCGTATCCACCCTGATCGGTGCGGTTGGCGGGCTGTTCCTGTCGCTGTTGGGGACGCGCGGCCTTGCGAAATGGCCGCATCTGATCCCAGTGTTTCGCCGCATTTCTGATGTCATGCGCGCCGTTCCTGAAATTGTCATTGCACTGATTTTGATCTTTGTTCTCGGCGGCGGTCCTGTGCCCGCGATGATCGCCATTGCCATTCATACAGCTGGCGCGTTAGGCAAAATGTTCTCTGAAGTTGCCGAAAATGCGGATTCCAAACCAGTCGAAGGCCTCGCGTCTACCGGCGCAACATGGACGCAACGGATGTTGTTGGGTGTGTTGCCGCAGGTTGCGCCGAATTACATTAGCTACACGCTATTACGGTTCGAAATCAACATTCGCGCCTCCGCTATCCTTGGGTTCGTCGGTGCGGGCGGCATCGGCTATGAGCTGCGCAATGCAATGGGCTGGGGACAGGGGCGGTTTGATGATGCGGCCGCGATCTTCGTGCTGCTCTTTGGTACCATCGTGTTCTTCGACCAAGTCTCCAGCCGTTATCCAGAAGGTGATAGGCCTGAATGGGTTTCTGGCGATGAGGTGTTGACGATCGATTTGGGCGGCGATCATTTGGTGCGCTATCTGCCTGCCAATAGAACCGAGATTGAAATTCCCGGTTTTCCGTTGATCAAAGTGCAAGCTGAAACGCGCCGCTTGACCACCAACTTGCCCATGGATTTGCCCGAATGGATTTCAGCGTCTGATCGACGCGTGAGCATAACAACACCTGAAGGCCGGATCACGATGACCGGTGCGCGCACAGAGGTTTTTAACTATTTCCCCGGCTGGGAGCTGTTCTGGTTCACCCTTGACAGCCCCTATTATGGACAGGGCATCGGGAAAATCTTATTTGGGGATCAACTGGACCCTGATCGCTCAAATGTCGCTGGCGCATTGTCTGACTGGTGGAACAATGCGATGTGGCGTCACAAGGATGTAGCATGGGCGATTGGAGAGACGATCCTGATGGCGTTCCTTGGCACCATGGGGGCGGCGGCTATCGCATTGCCTTTGGCGTTTCTCGCCGCAAAACGCTTCTCTCCGTTGTTGCTGATCCGCGCTGCAACGCGTCGTTTATTTGATTTCGTGCGTGGCGTGGATGCATTGATCTGGACGGTGGTTCTTGCGCGGGCCTTTGGCCCCGGCCCACTGACCGGCGCGCTGGCGATTTTGATCACAAATACTGGCACGTTCGGCAAGATCTTTTCTGAAGCACTGGAAAACGTGGACCAGAAACAGATCGAAGGGGTGTCTTCAACCGGGGCCAAGCCGCTGCAACGTTATCGTTTTGGTGTGATCCCACAGGTTGTTCCTGTCTTGCTGGCACAGGTTCTCTACTTTCTGGAGTCCAACATGCGCTCTGCCACCATCATTGGTGCAATCACCGGCGGCGGGATCGGTTTGATGTTGACCCAAGCGATCCAGACACAAAAAGACTGGGAAGAGGTCGCTTACTACATCATTCTGATCATCGTCATGGTGATGGTCATGGACTGGTTTTCGGGTTGGCTCCGTGGCAAGCTGATCGGGCGCAAAAACTGATGGCGCGCCTATCTGCTGAAACCCCTTTCATCCACCCGGAATGCGATGTTTCCGACAGCACATTCGGGGCCTATGTTGAGATTGGCAGGGGGAGCCGTGTCACGCATTCCAGTTTGGACAACTATAGCTATTGCGACCGCTATGCTGATATCGCAAACGCGCAGATCGGGAAGTTTGCGAACATCGCTGCATTCTCTCGGATTGGTGCAACGGATCACCCCTTGCACACCGCCGCCTGTCACCATTTCCTTTATCGGTCTGAGGATTATTGGGACGATGCGTCATCCGATGGCGTCTTCTTTGCGCACCGCAAATCGCGGGTGGCGCATATCGGGCATGATGTTTGGATCGGTGCAGGTGCGATGATCAAACCGGAAGTGACGCTCGGGCATGGTTCTGTAGTGGCCGCTGGCGCTGTGGTTACAAAGGATGTCGCCCCTTACACAATCGTCGCGGGCATGCCCGCAACATTTTTGCGCCTGCGCCAACCTACCGACATTGCAGATCGCCTGATTGCCTTGTCGTGGTGGGATTGGCCACATGATGCATTGCGTGGGGCACTTGAAGATTTCAGGTCCTTGCAGGCCGAAGCCTTTCTGGAGCGTTATGGCGGTTAGCTCTTTTCGGCTCGTAAGAAACTGACCACAACCGCCGAAAGAGCAACCATGATCGTGGCGGTTCCCAGCATTGCCGGCAGTCCGCCTGCTTGATAGGTCAGACCTGACAACAAGGTGCCCGCCAACCGGCCCGCCGCATTGGCCATGTAGTAGAAGCCAACGTCCATCGTCACGCGTTCTGCTTTGGTGAAGTATAAGATCAGATACGAATGCAGAGACGAGTTCACCGCGAAGATCGCCCCAAAGACCAGCAATCCGACTACAACGGTCGCAGTAAGCCAGATTTGTGGGCCATCACTTATCATTGACGCGATTGTCAAAATCAAAGGCACTGCCGCAAGAGACCATGCCCAACCGCGTGCGTTTGTGATCAGCTCGTTTGGGGGGCGGGTCTTAGCCTGTAGGATACGGGGTGCGTTGGCTTGAACTAAGCCATAAAGGATCACCCAAATGGCCATAAAGTTGCCGATAGCGAAGAATGCCGTTCGGTTGCCAACAGTCGTGCCATCAGACAAAATGGCATAGAAATAGATAGGTATGCCAACGACAAACCAGACATCGCGCGCCCCAAAAAGAAAGACGCGGGCGGCGCTGAGCCAGTTGACGTTCGGTGATTTTGACAAGACTTCCGAAAATTTCACACCCTTCCTGCCTTTTGGTAAACCGGACGGCATGGCGATGAAAACCGCCAGCAGAATGGCAGCAAGGACCGCCGCCATGCCTAATACTGCCAAGATAAAGCCCAGCGTGGCCAAAAGGGCGGCGCCCATCAGAAAGCCCGCGCCTTTCACCATATTCTTTGATCCGGTCAACAACGCGACCCAGCGAAAGAGCCCGCCCCCTTCATCCGGGGCCAAGAGTTTGACCGCAGATTTCGATGACATTTTGGCCAGATCCTTGGCAATGCCGCTCAGGCCCTGCACCAGCATGACAAACATGACAGACGCGCCAACAGCCCAGCCCGGGTCAAGCTGCGCCAGAGCAAGTAGCGCTAGGATCTGAAGACAAAGACCGGCGTATAGCGTCGAAGTAAGTCCAAACCGCGCTGCAATCCATCCGGCGCAAAGGTTGGTGGCAATGCCAGCGATCTCATAAAACACAAACAGGTAGGCAAGCTGAACCGGAGAGAACCCAAGCGTATGAAAGTGCAAAAGTACCAACATCCGCAACGCGCCATCGGTGAGCATGAAGGCCCAATATGCCGCTGTGACCGCAGCATAGGCTGACAAACCCTGAGGTCGGGTCGAGGCGTCCATCACAGTCTGTTCCCGACCATCAAGGCGACATCCACAAGCCGGTGTGCATAGCCCATTTCGTTGTCATACCATGCATAGATTTTGACCTGTGTGCCGTTAATCACCATGGTAGAGAGCGCATCAACAATGCTGGAGCGTTCGTCGTTGGTATAATCAGTAGAGACGAGCGGGCGCTCTTCATAGCCAAGGATGCCCTGCAAGTCCCCTTCGGAGGCGGCTTGGAACAGGGCATTGACCTCTTCTGCGGTGGTCTCTCGCTCCACCTCAAACACACAATCTGTCAGGGACGCATTCAGCAATGGTACACGCACTGCATGGCCGTTCAGACGACCTTCTAGCTCAGGATAGATCAGGGTAATCGCGGTCGCACTGCCCGTTGTTGTCGGGATCAGCGAATTCAGTGCTGACCGCGCGCGGCGCAGATCTTTGGCGGGGCGGTCCACGATGGTTTGCGTGTTGGTGACATCGTGGATTGTCGTGATAGAGCCGTGTTTGATTTTCAGATTTTCGTGGATTACCTTCACAACGGGCGCCAGACAATTGGTTGTACAGCTGGCCGCCGTCACGATCTTATGACGGTCGGCTTCGTATATTTCGTGATTGACGCCATAGACGATGTTGGCCGGATCACCGTCCTTGACCGGGGCTGACACGACAACTTTCTGTACGCCTGCGTCAAAATATGGCGCGATCCTGGTTTCGGTTTTGAACACCCCGGTGCAGTCAATCACCACATCCACGCCTTCCAGCGGCAAACCTGCAATGTCTCCTGTGCCAATAAAGGGCAACCTTACACCATCGATGGTCACACTGTCTGTGTCATGTGAAAACTCCGCCTGCCAACGGCCATGCACAGTATCAAACTCAAACAGATGCGCGTGCATCTCCGGGTCGCCCATCGCATCGTTGATCCAAGCGATCTTGGCCCCTCGTTCTAGCAATGGTTTCAGCGCAAGCTTGCCAATTCGCCCAAGGCCGTTGAGGGCATAGGTGGTCATAGGGTGGGTCCTTCTTGATAGTTTTGTCCGATTTCATCAACCGCTCTTTGCAATGACATCCGGTCCAAGGAGGCGAGCGGTAGAGCGGTAAAGGCAGTCATTCGATTGTGCAGCACGTCATAAGTTCGCTGGAAGGCGAGGCTCTTTTCCGCATCCGATCCTGCAGCCTTGACGGGGTCGGGCAGACCCCAATGGGCATTGATGGGATGACCTTGGCACGCCGGGCATTCTTCATTCGCGGCCTGATCACAAACGGTAAAGACAAAGTCGAACCGAGGGGCATCGGGCGTTTGAAAACTGGCGATGTTTTTGGATTTAACAACGGAGACGTCATGTCCCTTTTGATGCAACATCTCTAAGGTAAAGGGATTGGGATTGGATTGTGGCCTGGTGCCCGCCGAATACGCAACAAAGCGGTCCCCGGCGATATCGCGTAGGATGCTCTCTGCAAAGATGGAGCGGGCAGCGTTGCCAGTGCATATGAACAATACATTATACGCGGGGTTTGCCATCTGTTTGCCATCTTCAGGATCGGCTTGAGGGAAGCAGATATCAGGACGACCACGGCAGCAATCGTTTAACAGGTAACCAATGGTTTCCCGCGCCGCTTCCATGTTGATGCCGTAGCGCCGCGAGGTGCCAAGGCGCTCTTGAGTGATCAGACCGGCCTGCATCAGCGCTTTGACGTAGGTCGACAGCGTATTGGGTTTTAGCCCGATCGCTTGCGCCAATTCACTTGCGGGCACGCGGTCGGGATAGCGGCGCATCAGCAGCCGGAACACAGCCAGCCGTTGAGGGTGGCCGAGGGTCGAGAGACGGTTGGGAATCATTATTTCCATATTTCATGAATATATGAATCAGTAGGTCTGACATAATGAAGTTTTTGTAACGGGCGACAGTGATGCCCCAGCAAGACTAACGTCAGCCATCCAGCGTCTACCTAACGCGAACTCCAGCAAATCAACAGCGTGGATCATCAATCAGATATCCATGATCGTCTAGACTGAGGCTGCTTGAGCATAAGGTCGGACCACTCTCAGGTGCTGGCGATCTTTAGCGCATGGGTCACACGGCTGGCTGCAAGTTAAGCGGCAGCCATATCTGATAGGCGCGACAATGGAATAAGGTTGTCGACAACTGCAATGGGTAGTTCATAGGACAAAGATACCCCGTGATAAATGCAGGTTGGATCGCCTGCGCCATTCAGCAAAGTCTTCGCTTCGATTACCGTCGTGGAACGGTCATCATGCGCGAGCATTTGCTTGTCCGGCTTGCATCCAGCCGGGACAGAGACATGTGCGCCAAACCAATCTCAACTGCCCGCTTATCTCCGGCCTGAAAGCTTCGCCAGGTGTCAACGATAGCGTGCCAAATCGAGGCTTTGTCAGAACTGTCACGCAAATTTCACAAAACTTCTCTGTCACGACGAGGCAGATATGCTAAGATATGTATAGTTGTATAGTAATTGGAAAAGTTGTCGAGATGAAAGACACTTTGATCGAAAATAATCCTCGCCAGGCGTGGATGAGCCTCATGGCGGTCGCTCCGGAAGGTCGTGTCGCCACTTTGCTCGACGCTGCAGAAAAGCGCTCCGCGTTCACATGGCTGCGTGCACCCGAGATCGGAAGCGCAATGATCTGTGGGCGTGCGGGTGCAACGGGTGCGCCGTTCAATTTGGGCGAAATGACTGTGACGCGATGTGCGTTGACCTTGGAAACTGGCGAGGTTGGCCATGCCTACATTCAAGGTCGCCGCAAGGCGGACGCAGAGGCCGCAGCATTGGTGGACGCGATGATGCAAACCACGCTTGCGGAAAAACTACGCGCGGCGGTGTTGGATCCGTTAGCCGCAGAAATGAAACACGTCAAAACCACGCGCGCTGCCAAAGCGGCGGCGACAAAGGTCGACTTCTTTACCATGACCCGAGGAGAAGATTGATGCAGGCACAAACACTCGCGGGTGGATTTGCCGAACCGGCTACCCAATCAGCCCATGCCTTTCGCAGTGTGATGGAAGCGATGGCGCGTCCTGGCACATTGCATGGCATCAGCGGTGCTACGCCACCCGCGCCATTATCCCCGGCCGCTGGGACGGTTTTGTTGACGTTATGCGATACTGAAACGCCGCTATACTTGGCCGGGGATGTGTATTGCGATGCGGTAAAAGCCTGGCTTGCGTTTCACACAGGAGCACCGCTTGTCGGCCCGTCGCATTGCCAATTCGCTGTTGGTACTTGGAGTGCGCTTGGGCCTTTATCGTCTTATTCAATCGGTACCTCTGAATATCCCGACCGATCCGCTACGCTGATCGTTGAGTATCCTGAACTGTCCGATACAGGTGAATTTCTGACCGGTCCCGGTATCCAAGACAAAGCGATGCTGTCGTTGCCAGAAGTCGCGTCTTTTCAATCAAACCAAGCGCTCTTCCCTTTGGGGCTTGATTTTATCTTCACCAGTGGTGACCACCTTGCGGCTCTTCCCAGGTCGACCCAGGTTAGTGCGGCACGGGACGCGACGGAGATGGCATCATGTACGTAGCGGTCAAAGGCGGAGAGCGCGCGATTGAAAACGCCCATGCGTGGCTTGCCGAAGAGCGCCGGGGTGACACAAACATCGCAGAGCTCACGGTTGCGCAAATTCGGGAACAACTCAGCCTTGCGGTGAACCGCGTGATGGCCGAAGGCTCGCTTTATGATCCCGATCTTGCGGCGTTAGCGATTAAACAGGCGCGCGGTGATCTGATTGAGGCGATCTTCCTCATACGTGCTTATCGTACCACATTGCCGCGCTTTGGTGCGTCAGATCCCGTCGATACCGGCGCCATGGCCTGCGACCGACGCATCTCTGCCACCTTCAAGGATCTGCCGGGCGGTCAGGTTCTGGGACCAACTTTTGATTACACACACCGCCTGCTGGACTTCAAACTGGCGGCAGATGGGGAAGTGCCTGCAGCGCCTCTGCGTGAATCCGTTGCCGACGCTGTGCCGCATGTGAGCGAGTTTTTGAACCGTGAGGGCCTGATCGAAGCGGCCCTGCAGGATGATACGTCACCGCCAGACCTGACGCGCGAGCCGTTGGAAATGCCCACTGAGCGTGCCCTGCGACTACAAGCTCTGACCCGCGCGGACGAAGGGTTTACCCTTGGCCTCGCGTATTCCACCCAACGTGGGTACGCGCGCAATCACGCCTTTGTGGGTGAGTTGCGCATTGGGTCGGTACCGGTTGAGATGGAGATCCCCGAACTGGGTTTTGCTATTGAAATTGGCGAAGTGACTCTGACCGAATGTGAAACGATTAACCAGTTCAAAGGCTCCAAAACCGAACCTCCGCAATTCACGCGCGGCTATGGGCTGGTTTTCGGCCAGACCGAGCGCAAGGCGATTTCCATGGCGCTAGTCGACCGCGCCTTGCGGTGGGAAGAACTGGGTGAGGATAACGTCGGTGCGCCCGCACAAGACACGGAATTTGTTCTTTATCACGCGGATAACATTCAGGCGACAGGGTTCCTCGAACATATCAAACTGCCGCACTACGTCGATTTTCAATCTGAACTGGAATTGGTGCGCAAACTGCGCCGCGAGGCAGGTGCGGATCAGGTGAAGGAGGCGGCGGAATGAGTGTGACAACCGAAAAAGCCCCAGCGGGGTCAATGAACCTTGTCAAAAAGACAAAAAAAAGAGGCCGATCAATCGCCTCCGTCGCAGTCTCCGTCGCTATCCCATTCACCACCCGGCAAAGAGGGGTCACATATCGAACTTCGCTCACCGCCATGCCATTCGATCCAGACGTAAACGCCGTCCTCCCTTTGGCGAAGCGAGGATTTGCGCACTCTGGATCGGTACATCTGAAACCCAACCACCAAAACAATCAGTACACACATAAACGGGTCAAAGACCCAACCCGTATCCGAGCTATAGCTCAGCATAGAAAATTTCCACATATTGTTGAAGTTTTGCAGACAAGAGGAATGCAGTCTGAGTGTTCGGGGTTAGATCTGTCCAACCCCTTTGCATCATATCGACCTGTAAAAACGATTCTGTCTCATGTCTGTGCAACACATAGCACGCGGAATGTAACACATTTGCGACGGCATTTTGCCTGCGCGCAAATGCCAACGTCAGGAAGGCCGATATGACGTTCCAATCCGAATATAATTTCGCCTATCTCGACGAACAAACCAAGCGAATGATCCGCCGCGCGATCCTTAAAGGGTTGGCGATCCCGGGGTATCAAGTGCCGTTCGCCAGCCGCGAGATGCCGATGCCGTATGGTTGGGGAACAGGAGGCGTGCAGGTCTCTGCCGCCGTTTTGACCCCGGAAGATACATTCAAGGTGATCGACCAAGGGGCTGATGATACGACCAATGCAGTCTCCATCCGCACATTCTTTGAGCGCACCGCAGGCGTTGAAACGACGACCAAAACCAGCGAGGCATCTGTCATTCAGACGCGCCACCGTATCCCCGAAGAGCCGCTGTCAGAGGGGCAGGTCCTTGTCTATCAGGTGCCGATCCCCGAACCCCTGCGTTTTCTAGAGCCCCGCGAAAGTGAAACGCGCAAAATGCACAGCCTTGAGGAATATGGCTTGATGCATGTGAAGCTTTACGAAGACATCAGCCGTCATGGGCATATCGCAACCTCATATGCCTATCCGGTTAAGGTGGAAGGGCGTTATGTGATGGATCCATCACCCATCCCCAAGTTCGACAATCCCAAGCTGGGTGAAATGGCTGCAATTCAACTGTTCGGCGCTGGGCGCGAGCAACGCATTTACGCACTGCCGCCCTATACGCAAGTGGTCAGCCTCGACTTTGAAGACCACCCGTTTGAGGCATCAAAAGCGGATCATCCTTGCGGGATGTGCGGTGCGACCGACAGCTATCTTGATGAACTGATCATAGATGATGCAGGCGGGCGGATGTTTGTCTGTTCTGACACGGACTATTGCGAGACCCGTCAGTTGGCGGGCCATAGAGGAAAGGATGCAGCATGACGCCTTTGTTGTCTGTTCAGGGTATCTCCAAGCGCTATGGCACCCATATCGGCTGTGCGGATGTATCCTTTGATCTGTATCCTGGTGAGGTCATGGGCATTGTCGGTGAAAGCGGGTCAGGCAAATCAACGTTGCTCAATTCTATGGCAGGGCATCTGACCCCGGATACTGGCAAAGTAATCTTTGACACTCGCACCGACGGGCCGCGCGATACCCTGACCATGTCTGAACCAGAACGCCGGATGCTTGCGCGGACCGACTGGGCCTTTGTACACCAACATGCACGCGACGGTTTGCGTATGGGCATCAGCGCAGGCGGCAATGTCGGTGAGCGGTTAATGGCGGTGGGCGAACGCCACTATGGGGATATCCGCGACAAGGCCACGGATTGGCTTGGCCGGGTCGAGATTGACGCCTCTCGTGTGGATGATCCACCAACGACTTTTTCGGGCGGGATGCAGCAACGCCTGCAGATTGCCCGTAACCTTGTCACGGCTCCGCGATTGGTCTTCATGGATGAACCTACCGGCGGGCTGGATGTTTCCGTGCAGGCGCGCCTGCTGGATCTGCTGCGCGGATTGGTGCGCGATATGGGGCTTTCCGCGGTCATCGTGACGCATGATCTGGCTGTGGTGCGCCTATTGGCAGACCGTCTGATGGTTATGAAGTCCGGCTGCGTGGTTGAGGCGGGGCTGACTGATCAGGTGCTTGATGATCCACAGCACGCCTATAGCCAACTTCTCGTCAGTTCCGTTTTGCAGGTATGAGCTATGATTAAATTACGTAATGTTTCAAAGACTTTCACGTTGCACAATCAGGGTAGCGCTGTGATCGAAGTGTTCAGTGACGTGTCATTTGCTGTCGCGCCGGGGGAATGTGTCTCGCTTAGTGGCGCTTCGGGAACTGGAAAATCCACGCTAATGCGCATGATTTACGGAAATTATCTGACGCAATCCGGACAAATACGAATTGGCGACGTTGATCTTGTACAGGCAGCACCACGTGATGTGATTGCCTTGCGCCGTGATGTTTTAGGCTATGTCAGCCAGTTCTTGCGGGTTGTTCCGCGTGTGCCAACGTTGGATGTGGTGGCTGAGCCTTTGCGGACCATCGGAGTCAGTGAGCAGGTCGCGCAAGCTCGCGCCAAAGTTCTATTGGATCAGTTAAACATACCCCAGCGTTTATGGTCGCTTTCGCCCACCACTTTTTCCGGTGGTGAACAACAACGGGTGAACATCGCGCGCGGCTTTGCTCATGCTTACCCCGCGATGTTGTTAGACGAACCCACCGCCAGCCTTGATGCTGTAAACCGTGAAGTCGTGCTGTCGTTGATTGAGGACGCCAAGGAACGGGGCGCAGCAATCATCGGAATTTTTCACGACGAGGCAGCCCGTGCGCGCGTCTGTGACCGCGAAATTGACGTCAACCGTCTTGCGTCCAGTGAGGCGGCGTGATGCACGCCTCAAGTTCAGGAGGACGGCTCATCGCAGTCGTTGGCCCCTCTGGTGTTGGCAAGGACAGTGTAATGGCGAGCCTTGCCGATGCTGTGCCACAGATGCATCTGGTACGCCGGGTGATTACCCGTGCGCCGGATCTTGGCGGAGAAGATTATGATGCGGCAACACCAGAGCAGTTCGTAACTCTGGTCGGTGAAGGGGCCTTTGCCGTCCATTGGCAAGCTCATGGTCTGCGTTATGGGATTCCCTATTCAATAAGAGATCGACTTGACGAAGGAATCGATTGTCTTGTGAACTTTTCTCGCAGCGCTCTGGCTGAGGCGGCAGAGATTTTCCCGCGCTTTATCGTTTTGAATGTCACTGCACGCCCTGAAACACTCGCTTTGCGTCTGGCCACAAGAGCCCGTGAGACCGAAGAAGAAATCCGAAAACGTCTGTCACAGGCCGTCAAACCCTTACCGGCAGGTCTTGAGGTCATTCATCTTTCGAACGATGGCCCGCTGGCCGAAACAATTGCGTGCGGTGTAGAGCTGCTTCAGCCAGAGAGGGCGTAGCGATGCAATATCTCAAACCGGCCGTCTGTTCGCTCACCACACAAGGCGATCTGATCAACAATAAAGGGCACGGGCAATTCAGGCAGATGGTTTTGCACCCGCTCACTCCATGTAAAAATCGCTTCGTCTGTCAATCGCCCTGTGAGGGTCAGGTGAAATTTGAATGCCTCCATCACGTAGGGATACCCCCACTGGGTCAGCATTTTTTCTTGCAGCGGAGACAAACCAGATTTGCGACGGCGCGCCAGTTCAGCGTTACTGGCAAGGGCGCGGAACGCGTCAAGAGTGCGGACACAGGCAGTGGCCATTTGGCGCAAAGATCCAAGATCACCGCATGGCGTCAGCGCCAGAAAGTGACCCAAGACCGTCATTTCCAAGCCCGCGCACATAGCGGGAGGGAGCGATTTCGCCAACGCCGATGTGGCGTTTTCCAGATCCTCGACCTCTGCCTCATCCTTCAGCCGGAATGGCGGTTTCAGCGTTCCATGAAAGCCATATTTATGCGGCGCATTTGTGACATCACGCAAACCGGGAAAATCAGGTTGAGAGACTTCGCAGCCAGCAGCAACATCCCAGCCGAGCCAGGTGGCACCGGCCTTAGCCAACGCGCCCTTGGGCGGAACATAATAAATTGCAAATCGAGAGTATGACATGAATTCCCTTTTCCCTGCCTCCTCTTTGGCAAAGACATGTGACACCGATATGTCAAATGACCTTTGTCTCGCAAATGCTCAAATTATTTTGTCGGATCAGGTTTTGACCGGCTCAGTGACGATCGAAAAGGGTGTAATAGCCAGTATTGTAGAAGGCGACCTTGTACCAGATGGTGCTATTGATTGTGCGGGCGATCTGGTTTTGCCCGGTTTGGTGGAACTGCATACCGATAACCTAGAACGGCATATTGAACCCCGTCCCGAAGTTGATTGGCCGCATTTGCCGGCTCTAATTGCACATGATGCGGAATTGGCTTCGACCGGTATCACAACAGTGTTTGACGCGATGCGCGTGGGGTCCATCCACAGCGGCAAAGGTCGCTACATCGATTATGCGCGCACCTTGGCCGATGAATTGTTGACGGCCCGCATGCAAGGGCTTTTCAAGATCAGTCATTTCCTTCACCTTCGGGCGGAAATCTGTTCAGAAACGCTTTTGGAAGAACTGTCAGCATTTGGCCCAGATGACCGGGTGGGTATTGTCAGCCTGATGGATCATACGCCGGGTCAGCGTCAGTTTCGTGACCTTGCTGTTCTAAAGACCTATGTCGCAAAGAAACGCGGCATGAGTGATGCCGAGTTTGCCGCCCATGTGGAAAACCTGCTGGGGCTGCAAGCACGCTTTGGAGCGAAACACGAAACCGGTGCTGTGATTGAAGCAGGTCGGTTGGGTGCGGTTCTTGCAAGCCACGATGATACGACCTCAGCACATGTCGCGCTGTCGGCAAAAAACGGCGTCGGCTTTGCGGAGTTTCCCACCACTATTGAAGCTGCGCAGGCTTGTCGCACCCATGGCATAGCCGTGATGATGGGCGCGCCAAACCTGATCCGAGGCGGTTCGCATTCTGGAAACGTCGCAGCAGAAGAGCTGGCACGTTCTGACTTTCTGGATATCGTTTCATCCGACTATGTCCCCTCAGCGCTCCTGTTGTCTGCCTTTCATCTCGCGGATGTTTGGAATGATGTGCCGCGCGCGATTGCGACGGTGACGAAAAACCCGGCGAGGGCGGCGCATTTGGAGGACCGTGGCGTACTTCAAATTGGTTTGCGCGGCGATATCCTGAGGGTGCGCAGGATCGGTAAAATACCTCTGCTTCGAGGGGTATGGAGCCAAGGGAACAAAGTTGCCTGAACCTATCGTCTTTCGCGACACTAGACCTTCTGGCTGCTTGGATAAGCTGGAAGTGATGGCCGACCTTTAGGTAGAGCCTCCCACGGTGCGGGCGACGGGATTGTCGTGGAACAGGATCAAGAAGTATTTGAAGGATGAGAGCCCGCCGAGCTACCAGCGCCAAGCGCCGCCGGTTCGGCACAAGTTGTGCAACGGGTTCGATCTTCGGCTTCCGGAACGTTTCGATCAGGATATGAAGCGCCCAAGAAGGGAACGATGGACAGCCCAGAAGCGCTATGAGCAGCTCGTGGTGGAAGGTTACACTGGTTCCTATTCTCCATTTCAACGCTTTGTGCGCGATCTGAAGCAGGCCGAAGCCGGTTCTGGTGATGCGTTTAAGCAAAGCCCCCAGACAGACCCGCTATATGAGGGCGGCCCGTCTGGCGGCTTTGCCCCATAAAAGGTGGGTCAAATTTAAACGCCGAAAACGGGTCAGTTTTGAACGCTCTTTGACAGTGTCTCTATGCAACCGTCTCGGGGTTGAACCGGAGTTCTCGGATCGACAGATTTGGGCCTCAAGGTCGGTGTGCTGCTCCGGTGAGGATATCTTCTATGGCGTCAGCGGCATGCTGCAGAATACCCAATGACAGCCGTGAACGTGCTAGCATCTGCAGGCCAATGTATTGGGTTAACAAAGTGTTGGCCAAGCGATTGCGCTCGGGATTAGACAGATCTGCAAACATCGGCGCGGCGTCGATTGCTGCCAATAACCCGCCCTGCATTTTGGTCATTCCTTGGTGGACTGTCTGTGCAATATCTGGGTCCGAAGACGCGGACCCTGCGGCGGCAGTACAAAGTAAACATCCCCGGTGATCCCCGTTCATGGCTGCTGCGATCAGTCCCTCGAACATTTGAATGATGCGGTCCCGGCCGTCCGGCGTATCTTTGTCATTGAGTGTTTCCACAGCAGCATCGACCGCAACAGATTCATACAGTTCCAGCACAATCAAAAACAAATTCTTTTTGTCTTTGAAGGCTTTGTAAAGACTGCCTCTGGTTAGCCCCATGCCCGTCAGTAGGTCAGGTAGTGACGCTTCTTCGTATCCAAATTGCCAAAAGACTCCCATTGCCCGCTCTAAGGCAACTTTGGTTTCGAATGCTCTGGGTCTCGCCATAGTCCTCTCCTGTTCCGACCTCAATTTAGTTCGGGACTGATTGTTACACAACTCGCGTTTTCGTGTTTTGTACTGAATGGTTCCTAATGCTAAGTGAGGATCATCAATTTGATAAAACAAAGGAACAGACTGATGAAAACCATCCTCTCCGCCGCTTTCGCTGCCTTTCTTATTGTTGGCCCGATAACGGCTGCATCTGCCGACACAACTGGGTCTTTCACAGGTGCAAATGATCACATCACCACCGGAGGCGTGAGTATCGTGAAGAATGCCGATGGTACTGCTACAGTCACCTTTGATGAGACGTTTTCGCTTGATGGCGCGCCTGACCCACGGGTTGGTTTTGGCAAAGACGGTACTTACGTTCAAGCCAGCGACTTAGGAGAACTCCAGAACCTGAAAGGCGCACAAACCTATATCGTGCCCGCTTCTGTCAACTTGGATGACTTCAACGAGATCTATATCTGGTGCCTGAAATTCAATGTCTCTTTGGGAGTTGCTGAACTCGGCTAACCACGCCTTGCAACTTGGAAGGCAGAGGCGCATTAAACGCCTATGCCAGCACCTTTGACACAAAACCAACCAAGCCGCGCCATCGCATTGAAGATTGGTGCGGTTTTTCTTTTTATGGTGATGGCCGCGCTGATCAAGGCGGCCTCTGACACTGTTCCGCCCGGACAGGCCGTGTTTTTCCGGTCGTTCTTTGCGATCCCTGTTATCGGACTTTGGTTGTGGCAATCGGGGCATTTGCATGATGGGCTCAAGGCTCACAACATTTCTGGGCACGTTTGGCGCGGGCTTTTTGGGACATCTGCAATGGCGCTGACATTTGCGGGTTTGGCATTGCTGCCCCTGCCCGAAGTCACGGCGATTGGGTATGCCACGCCAATGTTCACAGTGATATTTGCGGCAATTTTCCTTGGCGAGAGGGTGCGCCTCTTCCGCCTTTCGGCTGTCGCCTTGGGCCTCATCGGTGTGATGATCGTCATTGCCCCGCGTTTGTCCTTGGGAGGAGATTATTCCAGTGTTGCTACGTTGGGGGCTTTGATGGTGCTTGCGGCGTCCATCTTGCGCGCAATGGTTCAGGTCCATGTGCGCCGGTTGGTGCAGACAGACAGCACCAGTGCGATTGTCTTTTACTTTTCCCTTACCGCGACCTGCACATCTTTGCTGAGCTTGCCGCTGGGTTGGATCGTCCCGCATCCGTCTTTGGTTTGGACATCGCCAGGCTTTGACGTGCTGGCTTTGATCATCGGTGCCGGCGTGCTCGGGGGGGTGGCTCAGATCATGGTCACTTCATCTTATCGGTTTGGTGGCGTGTCCATGTTGGCACCATTTGACTATGTTTCGATGATCTTTGCCACTTTGATTGGATGGGTCGCATTCAACGAAGTCCCGACGATGACGATTCTTGTCGGTGCAGCCCTTGTCATTACTGGTGGGGTGTTGATTATCTGGCGTGAACGTCAATTGGGGCTTGATCGCAGCAAGTCAAAGCCCAGCATCGCGCCTTCGGGCACGCCAAATTAAGGAGCAGGCCATGTCTGACGAACACAAGAGCAAAATGCAGGAACGCCAGACGGCCCAGCGGAAGAAAGTGGCGGAATTACAAGACCCTGAAAAGGGTCTGGTTCTGGTTCATACGGGGGCTGGCAAAGGAAAGTCATCTTCGGCGTTTGGTGTCGTTGTCCGGGCTTTGGGGTGGAAACAAAAAGTTGGCGTTGTTCAATTCATCAAAGGCAAATGGAAAACCGGGGAACGTCAGTTCTTTGACCGATTGGGTGATGTGGATTGGCATACAATGGGCGAAGGTTTTACCTGGGATACCCAAGACAAGGACCGCGATATAGCGGCTGCCCAAGCCGCCTTTGCCAAGGGGCGTGAGATGATGGAAAGCGGCGATTATGATCTGGTTGTGATGGATGAGATCAACATCGCCATGCGATACGATTATCTATCGGTCAAAGATGTGATCGACGGATTGGACGGGCGTGACAAACGGACCGGGGTTATCCTGACCGGGCGTGATGCCAAACCAGAACTGTGCGAATACGCTGATTTGGTGACAGAGATGACCGAAGTGAAACATCCTTTCAAAGCGGGTATCAAAGCACAGCGTGGGATGGACTATTAATGACAACCAAGGTCGCTTTGGTCACAGGCGCTGCACGGGGTATCGGGCTTGCTTCGGCGCGAGTTTTGACAGATGCGGGTTGGCAGGTGGCCTTGCTGGACCGGGATGCTGAGGCATTGGCCGAAGCCGCGGCAGGCTTTGATGCTGATATCCTGAGCCTTGAATACGATGTGTCCAACCCGCAGACAGCGCCGTTGGCTATCAAAGAATGTATGGACCACTTTGGTCGTCTTGACGCGCTGGTCAACAATGCTGGTGTTGCTGATTTTGGACCAATTGAGGAAACCGATTTTGGCCGGTGGCGCCGGGTGATGGAAACCAACGTGGATGGTGTTTTTCTTATGTCACAGGCGGCCATCCCGGCATTGCGTGCCACCTCTGGTGCTCTGGTAAACATCGGCTCAATCTCAGGCTTGCGCGCCTCTACCTTGCGAGTGGCCTACGGTACGGCCAAAGCTGCGGTGATCCAGTTGACCAAACAACAAGCCGCAGAATTGGGCGAATATGGCATTCGGGCAAATTGCGTTTGTCCCGGTCCTGTCCGTACGAAACTGGCCATGGCCGTACATACTCAAGATATCATCGACGCCTACCACGATGCTATTCCTCTGAACCGATACGGATCAGAGACAGAAATTGCTGAGGTCATTGCTTTTTTGTGTAGTGACAAGGCCAGTTACGTTACCGGACAAGTCATCGCCGTGGATGGCGGTTTTGAAAGCACAGGTGTTGGCCTACCTGCGTTACGTAACGTTACCTAGTTGCGAATTCCCGCTGCGCGGGCAATTGTGCTCTCGAAATACAAGAATCGTGCTAGCATAATCCTCTTTAGGGAGGAATATCATGAAGGCATATCACGTTTTAAGCGCAGCGGTTGCGGTCGTTTTGGGTGCAGGCACAGCATTCGCGCAAGATTGCACGCCATCTAAATGGGGCGCTGACGATACCATTGGATCGGCCAATTTGGTCTCGCCTGAGCGGACCCTGGCAGCGACCAAGTTGATCAAACAAGGCAAGTCCTTACCGCTTGGTATCACCATTGGATCAGACACCCCGGCGTTTCCTCCTCGGTCATTGAACCTGCAGGTGGTGCAGCCGAACCAACAAGGCGGACAAAAATTGTCGGCCTTCGGCTATGAAGGCAATTATAACGACGACATATTGCAAACATGGATCGGCATTGGCTCTCAATTGGATGGGTTGGGGCATCTGGGTGAAAACGGAAAGTACTACAATTGCTTGGATGAAAAAGAGATCAGCGTCATCACCGGTTTGACCAAGTTGGGAACACATGATGTGCCGCCATTGGTCGGACGCGGTGTTGTCCTTGATATGGCGGCACAAGCGGGTGTTGAGGTGATGCAAGCGGGGCAGAGCTTTGGTTCGACCGAGATTAAGGCCGCTGCCGAAGCGCAGGGTGTGAGCATTGGCGAGGGCGACATAGTCCTGTTCTACACAGGCTGGACAGATGGCATGTTCGCCAGTGATCCGGCCGCTTGGGGATCTGCCGAACCGGGCATTACAAACGAAGGTGCGGTTTATATGGCGTCGCTTAACCCGATGGCGGTTGGTGCGGACACATGGGGTTTAGATGCGGTGCCTCCTGCCGAAGGGGATAAAGTATTTTATGGCCATGTGACGCTGCTCAAGGAAAATGGCATCTATATTCTTGAGACAATGAACGTGGGTCCATTGGTGAAGGAAGGTGTCAGCGAATTTATGTTCGTATTGGGCCAGAACCGCATCAAGGGCACAGTTCAAGCGATGATCAACCCTGTCGCGTTGTACTAACGAAATTGGCTCCTGACATTTATCGTCAGGAGCCATCTCAGATTTCTACACGATTTTTGCTTTGACCCTAAGACTCAAAGCTCGCTTCAAGTGCTCGGAAACCGCCAAGGAAAACATCCTCGCTGACAAAGGTCTTCCATTTGGCATCATCTCCATCGCCTGCCTCAAATTCCGCTGACCATTCCGCAAAGGTTTCATTGCGGTCAGTGATTGGTTTAAACTTCATTTTGGCAACGTAATTGACAAAAGGCAGTGGTCCGCCGGGCAACATATTATAGGTCAGGCTGCGCTCCGGGTTTGAGATAGCAAGCAAGGTCTCGCGGATCCGTCCGCTCCCATCAGCGAGAGCGAAATTGCGGATGCATCCCAGTTCTCCGTTTGCATGTCCTTTTTCGATCTGACTGTCGGTGGCGGCAGGATGCCAGTTTGGCAGACCATTGAAATCGCGTACACGTTCCCAAACTTGAACCACCGGCACAGAGATTAATGTAGAGGTATAAGCCCTGATCATGATCCTGCTTTCACTTTGTCACCACGTTTTAGATCGCCAAAAGCTCTGACCTGATCGGTGATTGCACGTTCGGTGGGAAGCCGCTCCATCGATGAGGCACCATAAAAACCATGGCAATCAGGGCATAAGTCCAAGAATTTTTGCGCATCCTCGGGTTCAGCCAAAGGGCCGCCATGCGCAATGAACAACAGATCCTCACGGACGGATTTTGCCGCATCAGACCATTCACGATAAAGACGTGCACATTCCTCAAAGTCCGGGGCTGTATCGTCTGCACCAATGCTTCCGCCTGTGGTCAGGCCAAAGTGCGCAACAATAATGTCGGCCCCTGCCTTGGCCATGTCAGCAGCGTTCTGTGCGCTAAAGACATAGGGCGTGGTCAACATGTCCTTGTCATGGGCCATAGCAATCATATCGACCTCCTGAGAATACCGCATACCGGTTGCCTCGCATTCGGCTCTAAACCGCCCATCAATCAAACCCATTGTAGGAAAGTTTTGAACACCAGCAAAACCAAGGTCTTTTAGATCATTCAGATGCTTGCTCATGATGCAAAAGGGGTCAGTTGCATTCACACCGGCCAGAACCGGAGTCTTTTGCACAACCGGCAACACTTCGTGTCCCAGTTCTTTTGCGATCTCGTTTGCGTTGCCATAAGACATATATCCCGCCAACGACCCCCGTCCGGCCATCCTGTAGCGGCCAGAGTTATAGATCACAATAAGGTCGATCCCGCCGGCTTCTTCGCATTTGGCGGACAAGCCGGTGCCGGCGCCGCCGCCTACCAAGGATTGACCTGCATCGATCTTGGCGCGCAGATTGGCAAGAATAGTTTTTCGGTTAGTTTCAGGCATTTTTTTAACCCTTAGTGGTCCATGTCTTTGAAGTATGAAACGGCCGACGCCGCAAATTCAGCATCGTTAATGTGAAGATCAAATTCGATCAATTGGCGTCTTTCTGTTTGTTTTACAGTATCACGTAACGCAGAAAAGAGCGCGTCATTCGCAGAGGGATCCCAAAACGGACCACCTTCGATATCCAGGGCGGAAACACCCTTGAGTGGCAACAAGAACCGTACATCGCCATCGCAGGAGTTTAATTTGTTGCCGATCCATGTGCCGATTTTTGCGCATTCTTCGGGTGTCGTCCGCATCAACGTGATTTGGGCATTATGGACATAAAGGTTTCGGTTGTTGAAAACATCAGGCACCGTGCCCCGAGCCCAGAAATTTACCATGTCGAGCGCACCACATGATCCGACATACGGTACCTTGCTGCGTGCGATGGCATCAAAACGCTCGGAACTCGCACTCAATACTCCGCCCACAATCATATCACAGACCTCGGTTGTCGTAATGTCCATGACACCGCTGATATTGCCTTGATCGACCAACAGTTCCATGGCGCGACCACCGGTGCCAGTGGCGTGAAAAACCAAACAATCAAATTCGTCGTCCAATGCGCCAACCATGCTTTGTACGGCCGCTGTTGTGACGCCGAACATAGAGAAGACCAAGGCACGGCGATCATCGGTTGAACTGGGTACGTCATAATTCATCATTCCGGCAAGCGCATGCGCTGCATTGCCCAACAACTGACGTGAGACGCGGTTTAACCCTTGAACATCTGTCACAGGATGAAAAATATTTACGTCGGCAGCCCCTACAAAAGCTGACACATCACCTGATGCCAAAGTGGAGACCAAGACCTTGGGGATGCCGATTTCCAGCACCTGCATCGCCGGGGCAACCAAGCTGGACCCGCCGGACCCGCCCAAACCAATGATGCCGCCAACGTCATCGCGACTTTGCATGAAATGAAGCAAGGCATCCGACATGGCCATTACGGCCTTACCCCGATCATTCACGAAAACGGCGGACGGACCGCTTGGATGGCATGCAGCCACTTCGGCAGCCGAGACATCGCCAACTTCTTCGCCGCCCCGGGTGCCAACGTTCACAAGAACGGTTTGTGTTCCCGTCTTGGCAATGAGGTCACGAACAAAGGTCAACTCAGGCCCTTTGGTATCAGCCGTTCCAACAATATAGGCTTTTTTCATTTCAATCCTCCGTTTTTCAATGACCCGCCGTTTCGAGCCCAAGGTGTCTTTTTTGCATCTCCGGGTCGCCCTTAAGCGCTGCGGCGGTCAGGTGCTCGACCACTTCCCCGCCAACAACCAAAGCCACATCTTTGACTGCCGCCAATGCAGCATGCAGATTTTGTTCGATCAAAAGGACCGATGTGCCTTCGCTGGCCACGAGTTTAATAAGGTCAATCACATCTGATACGATTGCAGGGGCAAGACCCTCGGTTGGCTCATCAAGAACCAGAACCTTTGGGTTCAACAGCAATGCTCGTGAAATCGCCAACATTTGTTGTTCGCCCCCAGACAGGCGGTCCCCAAGGTTCCGGTGGCGTTCTTTCAAGCGAGGGAACGTTTCATAGACCCGCTCAATGCTCCATGCTGATCCTTTGCGTTCCAATATGCGTAGATGTTCCTCTACGGTGAGAGAACGAAATATCCGTCGACCCTGAGGAACATATCCAAGACCTGCCTGCGCTCTCTTTTCGGGCGCAAGCTTTGACAAGTCATCATCCCCCAACATGATCTGCCCCGAGGTAATGGGGGCCAGACCAAAGATTGCATTGCAAATGCTACTTTTGCCGACGCCATTGCGGCCCAAAACACCCAAAGGGCGGTTACCGACTTCCAAGCTAACGTTGTGCAACACATGACTGGACCCGTAGTGGAGGTTGATGTTTTGCAATCGCAAAATAGCATCAATGGCCATGAGACCCTCCTACATAGATCTCATGAACGTCCTTGTTGGCCATTATTTCTGCCGGCGTTCCCTCAGCCATCAATTGACCATTAAAAAGAACCGAGACGCTTTCAGACGTATTGAAGGCAATATCCATATCATGTTCGATAAGAATAACGGTCACATCTTTGGGCAAGGACAAAAGAAGCTGGCTTAATTGCGGTCGTTCAGCAGGGGATAACCCGGCGGCAGGCTCATCAAGCAACAGAACCTTGGGGTCTTCTGCGAGAGCGATACCAATTTCAAGTTGCCGTCGTTGGCCATGGCTTAAGTCAGACACCAAACGATCCAGCAGTGATGCAATCCCGCTCACCTCAGCAAGATGTTCTGCTTCATGGCGGCGCGGGTCATTCGCACGTATCGGCATCACTTGACGCCAGCCACCCCTGATCCCCGCGACGGCCAAAAATAACGTATCGCGAACACTCAGCCCGTTAAACAGGTTCGCGTGCTGATAGGTTCGGCGCAGGCCGCGATTGATCCGTTTCGGGATTGATGCTTTGGTTACGTCCTCCCCAAAGAGCCGTATCGCCCCGCTAGATGCCTTGTGATCGCCAGTTAGAATGTTGAAAAGGCTGGTTTTCCCGGCGCCATTGGGACCCAAAATGGCGCGCCGTTCGCCCGGTTTTACGACAATCGACACGTCTTTGACGGCCCAGAAACCGCCAAATCGTTTGCCAATGCCCTGGGTCTCCAAGGCATTGACTGTTGGTTGTTTTGGTACAACTATTAAGGACAAGATGGATTGTCCCGGCTGACCGGACCTGCGGCAAGGAAGGTCTCAAGGTCTTGCCCAAGTGTCTGGTTCACGTTTTCGACCACCTGAATTGGACGTGTCCCAAGAGACCCGTCTTCGCGTTCAAAGACCTCGATGACAAAGTTATCTACAATGCCGTTGCGGTTTTCGTCGATCCGCATTGTACCACCGGTGGGTTGGACAAACTCCAGATCAGAAAGCACGTCGCGGAAAGCTTTGCCGCCGTCAGACAGATCACCGTTGACCGCTTCAAGACCCAGCAACGCGGCTTGTGCGCCCATGTAGTAATGGTGCGCAAAGATCGACGGAGCACCCAAACCATCCGGGAACATTTCAGCATAGGTGGCTGAGAATGCTTTCCATTCTTCGCTGTCATAATCGGACACAGTAGGGGTGCCCGCAGGGGCACCGATCAACATATCGCGAAAGGACGCGTCGCTCGATAGAACCGTTTGGTCAATCGTAATGGTGCCGCCGATGATTGGCGTGTTAAATCCTGCCTGTTGATATTGGGTCAGGAAGCTGACTGCGTCCGATCCTCCCAATGCAACAAGGATCGCGTCCACGTCTTGGGGGATTGAATACACAACGGACGAATAATCGGCGTTCCCAATCGGGGTCCAGAATTTCTCTGGCACGGTGCCACCGGCTGCGCAAAATTCGGACATAAAGCCCAAAACCTGTGTATACGGAAAGGAGTAATCCTCGGCCACGATAGCGACTTTTTTGTATCCCATGGTGTCATAGGCATATGTCCCAACACCAGCCATCCATTGCGCGCCATCCCCGCCAAACCGAAAGAAATTTTCAGACGGGTCACGCAGGGTTGTGTCTTGGGCGCCGGAGGATCCGTTGATGATGGTCACATCGGGATAAGAGCGGGACAGATCGCGCAGCGCCAGCCCTTCGGAGCCGGAAAGCGGGCCGACAATAATCTGTGCGCCGTCCTGTTCGATCAATCGACGTGCGGCCGCAACAGCGCTGTCGGGGCTGGCATCAGATGATACGACAACCATATTGATGTTATTGCCAGCGACCGTTCCACCAGCAGAGGCGACTGCCATTTCTACCCCCCGGATTCCGTCTTGGCCAAGCGCTGCGAAGGCGCCCTCAAGGATCGAAATAACCCCGATGGTGATGTCCTCTGCCGAGGCTGGCATCGCCGCTGCGCTAAGCGCAAGGGCCGATACCGCTATTTTGAGATGCTTCATGTTTTCCTCCCATTCAAGTTTCAAGTGGTTCTTGATTTTGCTACGCTTTTGCGCAGTCTTTTCATCCAATCGATCGCAAGTTGTTGCAGCCCGTTTGGCGCCGCGATGACGATGATCAAAAGGACAATGCCAATTAGAAGATTGAAGCGATCCCTATCGATGAGATCGATCGCAAAGATATCGAGTATGACGTAGACAAACGCCCCGACAAAAGCGCCTGTGGGTTGTTTCAGCCCGCCAATCACGCTGATGATCAAAACGTCGATGATGGGACCTATTCCAACGGAAAAGCTTGATACACGCTCCTGAAACCAGACATTCAGGATGCCGCCACTGCCTGCGATAAGACCTGAAAAAGCAAAGGCTGCGACAATCGGGAACGTTGTCGGAATGCCCAATGCCAAGAGCCGACCCGGTGCATCGCGCACGGCTTGAATGGATAGACCAAGAGGGGAGCGGACGAACCCTTGAATAAAAAGAACACAAAGGCCAGCCACACCAAGCGATAAGAAGTAAAGCGGCACTGGATCACCCCAATTTCCGTCCCCCAATGAGGGCGCGATGACCCCTGAAAAGCCGGTGAAACCGTTGAACAAAACATAGTTCTGTCGGGTGAAATAAAAGAACGCGACACCGATGGCCAAGGTGATCATGATTGCGTAAATGCCACGCGACCTGCGCGCGATATATCCCATCAATCCGCCCACAAAAACGGACAGCAAGAGCGCTAGTGATAAGGTCACAAAAAGCGGCAGCGGATGCCCCACACCCACGGTATTCGGCCCAAAGTACGCAACCGCGTAGCCCGCCACACCGGCCAAGGTCACCTGCGTAAAGGACACAACGCCGAGGTAGGTCGCCAGAAAGTTCAGGCTCAGCGCGATAATGCCAAGGATCAAAGCGCGGGTCAGCACCTGACTTAGCCAGAAGTCACTAAGCAACAAGGGCAATGCAGCCATCGGGATCAGAAGGAACAGGTATCTCATGCTTCGGACCTGCCCAACAAACCTTGGGGGCGCACAGCAAGGACAAACACCATGATCACAAATGTAGCAACCGCAGCGTAAGTCGGCGCATAGGCCAATCCATATTGCTCTGCCAGACCGATCAGCAAAGCACCCAACGCTGCTCCTCCGACTGACCCCATGCCGCCGACGATCACAACGACAAGTGAGGACAAGAGGAATTGCAGGTCGGTACCCGGCGCAATGGAAAGGGCAGATCCTGCAATCACACCTGCCATTCCAGCCAACATGCCCCCCATGGCAAAGACCAGAATGAATATTTGATTGATGGGGTAGCCCAATGCGCGCAGCATCGCCTGATCGTCAACGCCCGCGCGGATAACAGCACCGATACGGGTTTTTTGGATGAACACCCAAAGGGCAATGCCTATGGCAAGCGCAAACCCCATTAGATAAAGTCGAACCTTGGCGTATCCGATCCCCAGAATATCGATGCGTACACCGCCGGTCAGCCAGTCAGGCGTATGAACCTGATAGGTTGTGCCACCCCAAAACCACAACATCAGATCGGCCAAAATGATCGAGATCGCAATGGATGCGAGCGTCTGACGCAGCTCATCACCCTGCATCCACCCCAATATTCCAAATTGTATCAAAGCCCCTGCAAATGCAGCGGCCAGCCCCCCAGCCAAAACACCCAGCGTCCAAAGCCCAGTTGCATCCACAATTGACCAACCAACATAACCGCCAAGCAACAGCAAAGCGCCATGCGCCATGTTTACTGTGCGCATCAATCCAAAAATCAGACTGAACCCGCTGGCCGCCAAAAAATACAAAGCAGCAAGCGTGAGCCCATTCAACGTCACAACAAGAAATAAGGTCATTGATCCCCCCGAGACAGAGCTTTGGGTCTGAAGCGGAAAGGCACACGTGAAAATCGCAAAAGAAAGTGCAAAAAATTACAATGTAAAACAGTGCATTAGATGGAGTGAATGTCTAGGGGGCTATAAGGCTTAGGAATTGAGTTCCGATAGTTGCTGATTTTTGCTAGTCATATGTGCATGAACATTATCACGATCGGCGGAGCCACTCCGGTGCCAGAGATGCCGCACCAGCATATCTATTGTCCTAGCATGACGGGGCTGACTGCCCGGTTGGCGGATGCTACGTTTTTGATGCCGCGCATTGATCAAAACCAGCACGTCAAAGACACCAACGGGCATGGGCATTGGGCGGCTGCGCTTGCGGCTGATCCTTTTGGCTCAACCAACGCTCATTTCAATGCGCTGGCAGAAGCAGGGTATGCCGGGGTTGTAAACTGGCCGTCTTCGATCTTGCTGGAGGGTCAGACCCAACAACAGATGTCAACAATCCCCGCGACGCCAGCAGCCGAATATGCCTATTTGGCTAAGGCACAGCAAATTGGCCTGAGGACCCTAGGCTTTATTCTCACGCCGGATCATGCGGCAAACGCGCTTGCCGTTGGTGTCCGTGACTTGGTGCTGCATCCGGGGATTTTGATGGATGTCGATAACGCGGTTGCCGCAATGATCCGCGGTGCGATGACATCGATCATCACCTCGGTGAAACGCAGCGACAAAAACGCGACGGTACGGCTTTATACGTCCAATTGGCATGATCAGATGATTGGCTTGAGTGACGTTGCCTGTGACGGGTTTGTCCGGTTCGAAGAAAATGGCCAATGACAAAATCCTCTGATCAATTCCTGTTTGGCGCTGTTGTCGGGTCGGGCATGACAGCGCAAGTCGCAGACAGGTCGGGGGCGGATTACCTGCTGGTTCTGAATGCAGGCCGATTTAGGGTTCAGGGAGCCTCTTCGCTGGCCTGTTTCTTACCCATCCGAGACGCTAACAAATGGGTGTTTGAATTTGCCGAGCGCGAAATATTAGGCCGCGTCAAAGCCCCGATATATGCAGGTTTGAGCGTTTCAGACCCAAACACGGATTTGAAGGAACTGGTCAGGCAGGTGCGAGACCTCGGTTTTCAAGGGGTTTGCAACTTTCCTTCAAACGCTTTGCTTGAAGGACGTATGCAAAAGTTGCTGGAGTCCGAAGGGCTGGGCTACAGCCGAGAGATCGACCTTGTTCGATGCGCCAAGGCCGTCGGACTAGACGCGTTGGTCTATGTCGTTTCAAATGCGCAGGCGCACGACATGCACGCTGCAGGGGCCACGACCATATGTGTGAACTTGGGGTTTACCAGCGGTCCAACGGGCGTTGATTCCGATCTTAGTATGGCGTCCGCATCCCAAAAGATTGATCAGGTATTGGATGGTCTTCCCGCTGATATGCCGACGTTATGTGCAGGAGGGCCGATCATTACACCCGAAGATGCGATGGCCGTTTGGCGGACATCAAACGTCCAAGGGTATATTACCGGTTCGTCATTAGATCGTTTGCCGATTGAGCAAACACTAGAAGACGTCGCAAGCGGCTTTCGGGTGATATCGCAATTGTCCCGCACCAAAATTGCCCATGAAGGTGACGGATTGCGCATGATCGGGTCTTCGGCTCAGATTACTGATTTCAACAGGGATATCGAACAACTTGCCAAGGAGGACGCGCCTGTTCTTATTCTGGGAGAAACCGGAACAGGGAAATCAAAAGCAGCGCGGTTGTTACATCAGCTTTCTGCCCGCAAACGGCAAAGGCTGTCCATTGTCGATTGTCCGGGGCTTGAGCTTGAAACCGGGCGTATTTTGTTAATGGGGGCGGCTGGTGGTGCGTTAAAGACAGGACTTTCCAGTAGTCGGGGGGCGCTCGAAGCGGCAACGCGAGGGACCGTGCTTTTTGATGGTATCGATTCATTGAAGTCCGAACATCAGGGGCAAATTCTTCGTTTTGCAGAGGATGGGACCGTGCAGCGCCTTGGGGATCCCGAACCGCGGATTGTGTCCGCACGTATCGTTGCAACCGCTGCACCAACTCTTTTAGATGACGTTGCTGCGCATACGTTCCGAGCTGATTTGTACTACCGGCTTGCGGTTCATCAGCTTTTGATCCCGCCACTCCGGGACCGGATCGAAGACGTGCCGGAACTGGTGGATTACATTGCAGCGCAATTGACTGGTGGAGAGGATGTGAGTTTCACCAACTCCGCCTTGAAGGCGATCATGGATTATTCATGGCCTGGAAATGTCCGGGAGCTTCAAAATGTGGTCGCACGGGCAATTCGCAAGTCTAATCGACAGAAAATCGTGCGCAGCGACCTTCAGTTTTTCGCGCCTTCGCGTCCTGCTTTGGTTCTCTCCGAACCGACGCAAGCAGACCTGAACACACATACCCCGGCAACGGAAAAAGAGTGGATTTCTGCGGCATTGGCACGCCATGGTTGGCGGCGTGCCAATGCCGCAGAGGAGCTGGGGATGTCGACACGAACTTTGTTTAATAAGATAAAAAAGTACAATTTGGACGAATAGTATTCCGGGCTGAGGCCCCCACTCTTTGAGCTATTCAGCCGTTTGGATTGCTTTTGACCAACCCAAGGTTTGCCCCATTGATGCTTGGGGTTCGTATTCAGCGCCACGCGGCGCGTCATATGAATTCGGCAGTTTGATCAAGGGAAGGATGTAGTGGTTGGCCGCTTTAGTGCAGCTATTAAGGAGGGCCGCGATGAAGGTTTTATATGCGTCCTTACCGTCTGGAGGTCTGCTCAACCTGTGCAGAGGCCCTACAGTTTAACGTGACGCCATCAAGGCAATCGCAATGACGATCAACATCGCCAGTGCCATGCAGATGTTTATAAACCGTTGGGCGCCATGGCTCAAATCCAGACGGCCAACCCGTGCGCCCGCCCCTAACCAGATCAAATGAACAGGTACCCAAACTGCATTAAACAACACGATCTTTATCACGACCTCTGATATTGGGGAGTCTGGCAAAAAAGCAAAGCCGGAAAAAAGCGTGGTGCTGACGACATAGGCTTTGGGATTGATGAACTGCAGCATCAACCCGTTTCGAAAACCCAGTGGCTTGGTGGCCGGCGCAAAGCCAATCTTGGCTCCCGCACTTGCGATACGAAAGGCGAGGTACAAAAGATAAGCCACTGAGGCAAAAAGGAACACAGCGCGCAGCGATGGCACGGCCAGAACAATCGCCGCAAGCCCAGAGACCACCAGCATCATGTTGATGAACCCGCCAACTCCTAAACCGCCGATAAACCCCAATCCGGCCCGGTAACCAAAAGCGGCACCAATCCCGGCGGTGGTCAAAACCCCCGGACCGGGGGTGATCAACAGAAAGAAAACGGCGATGACAAATTCAATCATCTGTCATCGCCTCTTGGTCACAGGTTTGCACATTCCGGCACGGCGCTGATCACCGTACCGTCTTTGAGATGCTGCAACAGGTTGTCGACCGTCAGCGCACCCATTGCGGCGCGTGTTTCCACGGTGGCGCTTCCGACATGGGGCAAAAGAACGGTGTTGGGCAGATCGCACAGTGCCTGAGGCACATGTGGTTCACCTTCAAACACATCAAGCCCAGCCCATCCCAACTTGCCGGACGAAAGCGCGTCAATCAAAGCGGTTTCGTCCACCACGGACCCCCGGCTGACATTGATTAATGTGCCTTGCGGCCCCAAGGCTTCCAAAACGTCGGCATTAACGATCTTGTTCGTTGCTGGACCGCCGGGGGTGATACAGATCAGCACATCACAATCATGCGCCATAGCTGTCAGGTTGTCATAGTATGTATAAGGGACATCTTTTTTGCTGCGGGAATGGTACAGGATTTTCGCATCCCACGGGGCAAGCTTGTCTGCGATAGCCTGACCAATGCGACCTAACCCCAGAATGCCGACAGTCTGACCATCGAATGAGCGGGTCAACGGCGCGTTGCCTTTTGCCTCCCATGTTCCTGATCGCACATAGGCATCATCACGCAGGATTTCGCGGTAACAGGCCAGAATCAACAGGATTGCCGTAGAGGCGACCTCTTGGTTCAAAACGTTTGGCGTATGGGTCACGACGATTCCGCGCCGCGCCGCTTCGACGGCATCGATCGCATCATACCCAACGCCATAACCACTGATCACCTGTAGATTGGTCAGGGATGCCATCAATTCTGGATTTACGCCATCATGACCGTTGGTCACCACATGTGTGATCTTGTCCGCATCAAAACGGTCGGTCTGATGGATGGTAAAGGCTTTGGCCAACCGGTCCCGCATATTGTCGGTGATTCCACCGATCTGGAGGAGATCAGGCATCAGCATCTACCTTTTGCCGCTGGTGACCTAACCCTTGAATGGTAAGCTCCATCACGTCGCCTTTTTTGAGAAACACCGGTTCTGGTTTCATGCCCAGACCAACACCGGGTGGTGTGCCTGTGGTGATGACGTCTCCGGGATGCAGGGTGAACAGGCTGCTCAAGTGTTCGATGATCTCAGCCACTGTAAAGATCATCGTGGATGTGTTGCCGGTTTGCATCCGCTTGCCGTTCACATCCAAACTCATATCAAGGTTCTGTGGGTCTGCGACCTCATCGCGGGTCACAAGCCAAGGGCCGGTTGGCCCAAATGTGTCGCAGGATTTTCCTTTGGTCCATTGTCCGGTCAGGTTGGCCTGAAAGTGGCGTTCGGACACATCGTTGATAACGCAATATCCTGCAACGTGATCCAGAGCATCGGCTGCTGTGACATATTTGGCGGTTTTGCCAATCACCACACCCAGTTCAACCTCCCAGTCGGTCTGAGTTGATCCACGTGGCATCACAACGTCATCGTAGGGGCCCACAACGGCTGAGTTGGCTTTGAAGAACAAAATAGGATGTTCAGGAATTGCGGCACCGGTTTCGGCGGCGTGATCAGAGTAGTTTAGCCCGATACACAAAAATTTGCCAATGTTGCCAACACAGGCGCCAATGCGCTGTTCGCCTTCGACAATAGGCAAATCCGCCGGATCAAGCGCTTTGAGGCGCGCAAGGGTCGCATCATCAAGCGTGTCACCAGTGATGTCGCTCACATGGGCAGATAGATCGCGCAACAGGCCTGCGTTATCCAATAGACCGGGTTTTTCAGCACCCGCAGGGCCATAGCGAAGCAGTTTCATCGTTTCGTCCTTTTAGTGATTGTCTCGCGGCATGAATTTGCGCGCGATGTCTTGAAATTTGTCGGCACCCTGAAGCGTCATGCCATGATCCAGCCGCCCTACTTTCTCGCGGAAAATCTCTTGCCATGGGGATTGGCTGGCGGGCATGTCATATCCCCCATTGGCAACCAAAGCCCGGGCGCGGTCATTGAGCTCATCCAAGGGGACAAGCATATCTGCGGTGCCTTTACCAAGATCGATACGCACCCGATCGCCATTTTGCAGCAACGCCAACCCGCCACCATCTGCCGCTTCGGGCGAGGCGTTGAGGATCGACGGAGATCCGGATGTCCCTGACTGTCGCCCGTCGCCGATACACGGTAGTGCCTCAACACCTTCCTTGATCAAATAAGAAGGCGGACGCATGTTCACAACTTCTGCGGCGCCGGGATATCCCTTTGGTCCGGCCCCGCGCATAAAGAGCACACAGTTGGCATCAATGTTCTCTGCCGGATCGTCGATCCGGTGGTGGAAATCTTCGGGGCCGTCAAACACCACTGCGCGGCCTTCGAACGCATTGGGGTCGTCAGGGTTGGATAGATATGTCTGGCGGAACGCAGGAGAGATAACCGACGTCTTCATGATCGCAGATTCAAAGAGGTTGCCAGACAAGTTGATAAAGCCTGCCTGCTCTTTCATCGGATCATTTGTTGATTTGATCACATCGGAATTCTGGGACCGCTGTTCTTTGCAGTTTGCTCCCATGCTCTGACCGTTCACTGTCAACGCATCTGGATGAGGCAGGAGCCCGCCTGCGATCAATTCACCAACCACAGCGGGCACACCGCCTGCGCGTTGATAGTCTTCTCCCAGATATTCACCGGCGGGCTGCATATTAACAAGCAGCGGGATTTCATGCCCGTGTTTCTGCCAATCATCATTGTCAAGCGACACACCCAGATGCCGGGCGATGCCGTTCAAATGGATTGGTGCATTTGTAGATCCGCCAATCGCGGAATTGACCACAATCGCATTTTCAAAAGCTTCCCGTGTCATAATGTCGGTTGGACGCATGTCTTCCCACACCATGTCGACAATCCGTTTGCCGGTTTCATAGCTGATCTGCCCGCGTTCGCGGTAAGGCGCCGGGATGGCAGCGGAACCGGGCAATTGCATCCCCAAAGCTTCGGCCAGAGAATTCATCGTTGTCGCGGTCCCCATGGTATTACAATATCCAACCGATGGGGCGGAAGCGGCGGCGATCTCCATAAAATCGTCTGTGGTTATTTCTCCGGCGGCGAGCTGTTCGCGGGCTTTCCAAACCACCGTTCCAGACCCGGCGCGTTCGCCTTTCCACCAGCCATTGAGCATTGGGCCAACCGATAGGGCGATTGCGGGAATATTGACTGTAGCAGCTGCCATCAAAAGCGCAGGCGTGGTTTTGTCACAGCCAATGTTCAAGACAACGCCGTCTAATGGATAACCAAAAAGCGTCTCTACCAAGGACAAATAAGCCAAATTTCGATCAAGCGAAGCCGTGGGGCGTTTGCCGGTTTCCTGAATCGGATGAACAGGCACTTCAATACATGTACCACCTGCCGCGATGATCCCATCCCGCACCCGTTTTGTCAGCTCCAGATGGTGGCGATTGCAGGGTGACAGGTCACTGCCGGTCTGGGCAATCCCAATGATCGGTTTGCCTGATTGCAGTTCCTCTCGGGTCAGCCCATAATTGAGGTAGCGTTCCAGATAGAGAGCCGTCATTTCTAGGTTGTCAGGATTCATGAACCATTTACGTGATCGCAAGTCGTCTTTTGTGATGCGTTTTGTCATTGGCCCGACCACCCTCCGTCAATCACATGGGGATGTCCTGTGGTAAAGGCGCTCTCATCGCTGGCCAGATAAACCACCAGTGCTGCTATCTCTTCGGCCGTTGCAACACGTCCCATGGGTTGGCGCGCTACAAATTGCGCCATCGCCTCTTCCCGGCTGCCGATCTGTTTGCCCAATGCATCGACACGCTCATGCCAACTGGGGCTTTCTACCGTTCCGGGGCAAATGCAGTTGCACCGCACGCCCTTATCCACAAAGTCGACTGCAACTGATTTTGTTAGCCCGACCACGGCGGCTTTGGTGGTGCCATAGATAAATCTGTTCGGGGCACCAATGACGGACCCAGCGGCCGATGACATGTTGATAATAGAGCCGGTCCCGCGTTCCACCATCCCCGGCAAAGCGGCGCGAATTGTGCGCACCATGGATCGGATATTGAGGTCCATTGCAAAGTCAAATTCGTCATCTTGCGCATCAAGAACGTTGCCGTGATGTACAAAACCAGCACAATTGAAAAGCACGTCAGGTTTGGCCTTGAGTACACCCTCTGTGACGCTTGCATCATCCCTCACATTTAGTTCGAAAATTTCGATATTTTCGAGATTCGCCTCCCGAATCGTGGATAATGCTTCGGCGTTTACATCTGTTGCAAAGACCTGAGCACCCTCTTTTGCCATCGCGATTGCACTGGCACGCCCGATCCCTTGCGCCGCTGCCGTTACCAACACGCGCTTACCAGTAAGTCTTTGACTCATAATGTAAATTCCTCCTCATTTGCCCGCAGTAATTCCCACGCCTGTTGTGGCGATCTGCCTTGTGTTTGTATAAATCTGGCCACCCATCAAACAGGCCCTCTGGCCCTTTTGATCTGAAACGTTAGCGTATGACAGAGAATTCGATTTGACCATAACCTCCAACACTCAGGAAACACAGATGTCGGCACAGCGCAAAATAACATTGATCGGAACCGGCCTCATGGGCGCGCCAATGGCACGAAACCTAATGGGGGCAGGGCATGACCTGACCGTCTGGAATCGAAGCGCGCACAAGGCTTCGGATTTGGTGACAGAAGGGGCCAAGACAGCGCCTACAGCAGCGGAGGCAATCGCTGGCGCTGAGATCATAATCACGATGTTGTCGGATGGTTTTGCAACGGCAGCGTTGCTGGCGGACGATGCTTTTCGCGCAGCGTTGGCGGCAGGGATGATTTGGATCGATATGTCGAGCGCCAAACCAGAGCATGCGCGTATCCAATCAGCGGAACTACTGGCGCTTGGTGTGGCACATCTGGATGCGCCTGTATCCGGTGGCACAAAAGGGGCTGTTGCGGGCAGCCTTGCCATTATGGCGGGCGGTAAACAGGAAACCTTTGATCAGGTTGCTTCTGTTCTTGAGGCAATGGGCCGCCCGGTGCACGTTGGTCCGTCAGGGGCTGGACAATTATGCAAGCTGGCCAACCAGACCATTGTTGCCGTGACGATTTCGGCGGTGGCAGAGGCCACATTGTTGGCTGAAAAAGGCGGTGCTGATCCTGCCGCCTTGCGGGCTGCTTTGAGCGGGGGCTTTGCGGATAGCGTGATCTTGCAACAACATGGCGCGCGGATGTCTGAGGGTGATTTCGCACCCGGTGGCCTGTCAAAATTCCAGCTCAAAGATTTGGACAACACTCTGGCCGAGGCGGCGAGCTTTGATTTGTCGCTACCTTCCACGCAAGCAGTCCGGGATCGGTTTGCGACATTCTGTGAAGACATGGGTGGTGCTGATCTTGATCATTCAGGGCTTTATTTGGAACTCAAAAAACGGAACGGCCTGACATGACAAAAGTACTTATCCTTGGCGGCGGCGGTATGATTGGCCAGAAACTGGCAAAGCACATTCTGGCTGAATCCACTTTCCCAGACGTTGAACTCACATTGTTTGACCGCGCCTTTCCGGTGGATGGAGCGAACGCGACGATGGTCGCCGGAAATGTCGCGGACCCGGCAACAGCGCAAAAGTTAGCAGCAACCCGCCCCGATGTGATTTTCCATTTGGCTGCGATTGTTTCCGGTCAAGCTGAGGCAGAGTTTGCTTTGGGTTGGGACATCAACATGATGGCGATGTGGCATCTTTTGAACGCGTTAAAAGCTGAACATGAGGCCTCAACTGGTGCTTATGTACCGCGGATGGTTTTCACCTCATCCATCGCGGTCTTTGGCGGACCTTTTCCCGAAAAGATTGATGATGAATTCCTGTCTGCTCCGCAAACCAGCTATGGGGCGCAAAAGGCGGCATGTGAACTATTGCTGACCGACTTTAGCCGCAAGGGCTATCTTGATGGGCTGTCCTTGCGCCTTCCTACAATCTGCGTGCGACCCGGCAAGGCAAATGCGGCGGCGTCTTCGTTTTTCTCAGGAATTATTCGCGAACCGCTGAATGGGGTGCAGGCCATATTGCCGGTGGCAGATACGGTGCGTCACTGGCATGCCAGCCCGCGCGCAGCGACGCGGTTTTTGACGCATGCGGCAATGTTGGATACAGATCTTTTGAACGGGCGAAGGGCGCTTAACTTGCCGGGGTTCAGCTGTACTGTTGCTGAACAAATCGAAGCCTTGCGCCGCGCCGCTGGTCAAGCGGCGGTTGATCTGATCAAACCGCAACCGGACGAGACGATAATTGGTATCGTTGACGGTTGGCCGCGCAATTTTGCACCCGATAGAGCAATCGCGCTGGGCTTTGAGGCCGAGAGCAGCTTTGATGAGATCATCGCGGTTTACATGGACGAAGAGCTGGACAGTTAAGTCTAAGAATACCGCCCGTTCGCTTATTCTTGACCGTTTGGGATATGATTTGGTTATGCCCGAATGAGCGGTGCAAGATCGCTGGCGCCAACCAATTCCATGAGTGCACCAATAGGATCGCCCCCGTTAACGGCCTGTGCTATTTCAGCAGCCTTTGGGTCGTTCAGAGGCCGGTCCTGTTTGGTCTCTGATTGACAGTAGGCGATCCATGCTTTGACGCCGGCAACAACAGCTGGGGCTGTGCCATCGCGCAACGTCCCAATAAATCGGTACGCGACCTTTTGTGATCCATCCATGGCGATCTGGTCCAATCTATGCGCCAGATCGGGGTTATCAAACCGCGCGAGGAGCGCTTGTGAATAAGCGGTTACCTGTCCCTGAACGCTTTGGGGCAATGTCGCGCCTGCTTGTGCCATCAAATCAGACACATTTTGGCGCAAGTCCGCATCTGCAATCGCTTCATGCACATAAACAAACCCACGGGCCAGACCAGCATAAGCCAGCAACGAATGCGCTCCGTTTAACAAACGCAATTTGCGCAATTCGTGCGGGGCAACATCGCTGACAAACTGTACATCCGGCCAATCAGGGCGCGGCCCGGCAAATTTATCCTCAATCACCCACTCGCGAAACGCTTCTGTAGGGACGGCCATCGGATCACCGCTTATGCTGCGCACCGCATCCGTTGTCGCGGGTGTGATCCGGTCAACCATTGCGTTCGGGAAACTGACAATGTCCCAGTCAATTGTCAGACCCGCTGCTGTTGCAAAACTGCGCACGGCAGCACGCAAGGCAGCCCCGTTTTCCACCCGGTTATCACAGCTCATGATCGTGACGGGCCGTTGGCGTTGCGCCAAACCATGCGCCAGAAACCCAATCAAAGTTGTCGGGCCGATCCCTTGCAAATCACGTTTTATCGCGGGGTCTTCCAAATCCAACTGGCCCATCGCATCCAAATGATACCCTTTTTCGGTAACTGTGGCTGAAATGATTTGCGCGTCATCCATCGCGCGCAAGACCGCTGTCGGGTCTTGGGGAGCAACCAGAACATCGCGGATCACCTTGATTTTTTTAACGCCTTTACCTTGCACGCACAGATCATATTCAAACCCTTGTTTTGCCAGTCCATCCCGTATCGAAGTCGAGCGCAGGCTGACACCAATCACGTCCCAACCGCCTGCATCTGATGTGTAATCCAGCAAATGCGCGCGGGCGAAATTGCCCAATCCAAAGTGTACGATGTGATCCATTTAAACACTCAATCCATAAGCATCACGGGCCAGATCAACTGCGAGCAATTGTGCCAATCGCTCTGCATCCGCCTGCCCAAAATATCCGCGTGCCATTTGTTGGGACAAATGCTCTGCGACGCCACGCCGCCACAGATCGTGACGGGCCGGTATCGACAAAAACGCACGGGTATCGTCATTAAATCCGGCAAGATTATAATAGCCCGCTGTCTCAACCACTTGATCAAAGTAACGTGCGATGCCTGCCGGGCTGTCGTGGAACCACCAAGGTGGCCCAATGCGCAAACAGGGCCAATGGCCCGCCATTGGCGCCAGTTCTCGGGCATAGGTTGTTTCATCAAGGGTGAACAGCAGAATGCGCAGATCCGCGGTGTTGCCAACCCTGTTCAACAATGGGCCAAGTCCGCGCACCCAATCAGACGCGCCGGGGATATCCGCGCCTTTGTCTTTGCCAAAGTCTTTTAACAGAGCCGAATTGGTGTTTCGCCTGCTCCCTGCATGGATCTGCATTGTCAGGCCATCTTCAACAGACATTTGTGCCATTTCAATCAACATATGGCCGTAAAACTGACGGGATTCTTGCGGTGTCCCGGTCCCGGTGCGCAGCTTTTGGTAGATCTCATCAGGGTCATCAAGCCAAATCGTCTGCACGGTTTCAATGCCGTGATCTGTCGCGGTTGCCCCTTGTTCGATGAAGTATGTGCGCCGTTTACGAAGGGCCGCAAGATATCCAGCGAAAGAGCTTATGTCGCAGTCGGTTTTTGTCTCTAATTCAGCGAGGTTGGCGATGAACTCAGGGTCATCACCATCAAGCACCCCATCGGGTCGAAAGGTCGGAATGACTCGGCCAGCCCAACCATTTTGAGAAATTGATTGGTGGTGGTGCAGATCATCCAAAGCACTGTCAGTTGTTGCCAGAACCTCAATATCAAAGCGTTCAAAAAGCGCCCGGGGAAGATGATCGGGGCGCTGTAACAGGTCTGCGATTTGATCGTAAATATTGTCAGAGGTTTCACTAGACAATTCAGTCTCTATGCCTAGCGTTTCGCGCAACACAAACTCCATCCAAATCCGCGATGGGGTTCCTAGAAACAGATGCCAATGGGCAGCAAATAACCGGAACACCGAACGCGGGTCTGCTCCTTTTCCTGGGGCGCCAATACCGAGATCCTGCAATGGAACACCCTGCGAATAGAGCATTCGGAACACGTAATGATCAGGGATCACCAACAATTCTGCGGGGTTCGCAAAAGGCGAGTTCTGCGCAAACCACGCTGGGTCACAATGACCATGTGGTGAGACAATCGGCAGATCCTTGATGCCTTGATATAGCGTTTCCGCAGTTCCGAGCAAATTGCGTGTCATGATACGTTCCCTGTGCATTGCGGGTCCTTAATGCAGCCTGCATCTTGGCAAAGCAACGTCTCAAAGGAGGTGTCGATGTGTCGGGTTCACGAATTCCACGGCGAGCGGGTTGGGGCTGTGCGTCGCAGTTCATAACCACACCGGTTCAGGGGGTAATGTGGCACGGTATTTTGTGGTGCAAACGCGGTGGCCCTTGTCACAGCGATCTATTATGCTGCCCTAAATGGCGGGCGTGTCGCGCTGCCGTTACTCCCAGATCACCTGCACCATGAAGGATGGCAACCATGAAACAATGTTGGCGCTGGTTTGGCCCTGACGATCCTATCGCTTTGTCCACACTACATCAGGTTGGCGTCGAGGGTATTGTGACAGCGTTGCACCATATCCCACCGGGTACAGTATGGGATGATAAGAGCATTCAAATCCGCAAGGCTGATCTGGAGGCGAATGGGTACAATTGGGACGTTGTGGAAAGTCTGCCGGTTTCCGAAGCTATCAAAACGCAATCCTCAGATATGCACCCTCACCTGGATGCATACCGGCAAAGTATGCGGGCGTTGGCCGCACAGAATGTGAATGTGATCTGCTATAACTTTATGCCGATCCTTGATTGGACACGCACCTCCCTGCGAGCGCCCCAACCACATGGCGGCGCTGCGATGCTTTTTGATCTTGTCGATTTTGCTGTGTTTGACGTGCATATTCTGAAACGATCTGATGCAGGCGCAGATTACAGCGCAACTGTTCTGGCAAAGGCGCAGGACCGGTTTGATGGTATGTCAGATGACGCAAAAACCACTTTGCAACACAACATCACTGCCGGGTTGCCCGGAGCAAATGACCATTGGAGCCTTGATGATGTGCGGCGGCTGCTTGCGACTTATGATGGCATCACGCCTGAGCGGTTACGGGCCAACTTGATCGATTTCCTGAGCGAAGTCGCGCCATTGGCGCAAGAACTTGGTGTGCGTCTGTGTTGCCATCCCGACGATCCTCCGTTTTCGTTGCTGGGATTGCCCCGGGTTATGTCGACCCAATCAGATTACGCAGCGGTGCTGAATGCAGTTGATGTGCCGGCAAACGGCGCAACGCTTTGCACCGGTTCACTTGGTGTTGCTGCTGATTTTGATGGCCCTGCATTTGTGCGCGCGCTGGGGCCGCGCATTCATTTTGCACATTTGCGAAATACCTCGCGGATCGCAGAAACAGACCCTAACAAACCGGATTTCTTTGAAGCACCTCATCTTGACGGAGACACGGATATGGTCGGTACGGTGCAAGCGTTGATGGCAGAACAAAGCCGTCGAAAGGCGGAAGGCCGCGTGGATTGGCAAATACCTATGCGCCCTGATCATGGTCAAGAATTACTAAGCGATCTGGGAGGACACAGCACGCCGGGGTATCCGTTGATTGGGCGTATGCGGGGGTTGGCAGAATTACGCGGAGTGATGGCCACCTGCGCCAATTGAAGAGCAACAATGGGACAGGACAAATGGGTCCTGCCGCTAAATACGCATACGCGGTACATCCATAGGGTCCAGTCGCAGATCTATCAAAAAAGGACCTTTGCGGGTTTTTAAGGCGGAAAGAGCGTCTTCGAGCTGTTCGTTTGAGCGGACCTCAACGCCCTCTCCGCCCAAAGATTTCGCAAGATCGGCAAAGGAAGGCCAATGGAATTGGGTCAGGCTTGGATCCATTTTGCGATCTACGAATTGGATGTGTTCTGCACCATAGGCAGAATCGTTGGCGATGATCACAATCAGATCAAGCCCAAGACGCACAGCTGTGTTGAATTCATTGATGCCTCCCATCATGAAACCGCCATCACCACTGAACAACACAATCGGTTGATTTGGCGCGGCTACTCCTGCGCCAATGGCTTCTTGCAGGCCCAATCCGATGGCCCCGAAATTGACAGTTCCGACAAAACTCTGGGGGTTGGAAATGGAAAGACGGCACCAGACCTCTGTCATAAAACGCCCACCATCGGTCACCAGAATACGGTCTTTGGGCAGGGTTTCTTCTAGCCGTTGCAAGGCGTGGACATAGTTCACAGTTCCGTCCGAAGATTTCCCCGTTCCCGATGGGTGTGCGGTAAGGGTGGCAATATCCAACTCGCGGGTAAATCCGCTTGAGGAGACCTCGGCCTCGTCCAGCCAATACAGGATGTTTTCAGCGGTCAACCCCGCGTCAGCAACCAGTGCTGCATCAGGGTGCAACCCACCGCCAATCGCTGCGGGCTCGATATCAATTTGGATGATCCGTTTGTCCTTCATCAATTTGCCACGGTCCGTGGTAAAGTCATGCAAAGCCGTACCAAAGCAGATGATGCAATCGGATTGGGCGATCAATTCATAGGCTGCCGGCGTCGAAAGCGTACCGAAGATATCGATGTTATAGGGATGATCGTTGAACAGTCCTTTGGCTTTTAGCGTTGTTGCAAGGGGGGCTTCTAGACGATTGGCAAGCTGGATCAATTGCGCCCGCGCCGGGATAGCCCCAGCACCGGCAAGGATCAAAGGTCGACGTGCTGCCGCGATCATCCCAATGGCATTATCAAGAATGTCATTCTGAGCAACGCCCCCAGGGGACATAAAAAGGTCAAGTACCTGCATGTCGTAAGTCGCTTCTTCCCACATGAAATCGGCGGGCATGTTTAGGACAATGGGGCGTCTTTCCACCTGAGCCCGATAGAATGCACGGGCGATGTCTTCGCCAACAGTAGTGGGGCTCCTTAGCAGCTCGAACCCCGCGCCAGTGACATTTACCAGCTCCCGTTGATCAATGCTCTGCAGGTGGCGCGGGTTGTTCGCGGGGGTGTCTCCTGCGCATAAAACCAGTGGAATCCGCCCTCGCACCGCTTCGGTGAGTGCGGTCACACAATTGGTCAGGCCAGGCCCATGAGTGACTGTTGCAACGCCCACTCTACCGGACACATGAGCATAGGCCGCCGCCATCAAAACGGAGCTGCCTTCATGTGCAGCCGGAACAAACTTTCCGCCAAAATCACGCACGAAACTGTCAACCATAAACAAATTCGCATCGCCCATGAGCCCGAAGACCGCCTTGGTTTCGTGGTCATGGATTGCGTGTGCAATGGATTGAAAGACCGGCTTTTTGGAATTCATCACAGTAACCTTTTCATGAGGCGTCTTGGATCAATGGGCGTATATGTGCAAAATTACGTCTTGTGAGGCAAAATATCACGAAATTGAGGGCAAATATTGCCTAACACAGTCAGTTTATGAAATTCGCAAACAAGTATTGTGCTAAAATAACCAAAAACAGGTGAATTTATGCTTGATGAGCATGAGATCCGTATCCTCAAAGCGCTCCAACGTGACGGACGTGCAAGTACACAGGACCTTTCTGCTGCTGTGGGGTTGTCACCTTCCCCTTGTTGGCGTCGGGTCAAACGGTTGGAGAAAGACGGCTACATAAAACGTTATGCCGCCATTTTGGACAGCAAGAAAGTAGGGCTTCATGCGCTTGCCCATGTTCAAGTTTCGCTCATTGATCATAACAAGTCGTCAATTGATCAATTTCAGACCTTTGTCCAAGCAAGCGAGCAAGTGCTCGAGTGTGCATCCATCACGGGCGATTTTGATTATATCCTCAAGGTCGCTGCAACCGACCCGGAAGCGTTGGAACAGTTTATCATGCACCAGCTTTTGCAGTTGGGCGTGGTACGTACCACGACAACGGCGTTTATTCTGAGGCAAATGAAGGTATCCGGTGCTTTGCCTGTTGGTTTAGGGTCTTGACTCCAATGGCATAGAGGTTTGGCGAAACTCTTCTGGACGCCCTCATGTGGCCTTGCCTAATCTATTCTCCTGTGGCCCATTGAACTACCTGCTCTTGCAAAGCGTTTTGTGCCGGGCCGAATTGTATCGGAGAGCGTTTGGGTAATCGGGTATTGACAACCAAAAATGATTACTATCAAGTTGTAGATACAAATTAGTCACGCATGAGACTGCCGCCGAGATCTCCTAGACGTACCTGACTTGAGCGGAGGAGTTCATCAGATCAGGTAACGCGGATTGCTCACTATCAGAACATCGCAAGATGTCGTTTGATGGCGTTGACTGGCAAAAAGGGAGAGTAAAATGCAAAAAATGTTTCAGATAGGCGTGATGGCTTCGGCAGTTGCGCTGTCGCCCGTTTTAGTGTCCGCCGATACTGCTGACGGTGACGCGCTCAACAAGATGACATGGGATCAAGTTGTCGAAACGGCAAAAGGGGGCGAGGTGAACTGGTTCCTTTGGGGTGGTTCAGACAACATCAACCAATATGTTACCGAATATATCGGCGGACGCCTAAAGGACGACTATGATATCACGCTAAATCGTGTCGGATTGAGCGATACGGTTGAGGCTGTGAATATTGTGTTGGGCGAGAAAGAATCCGGTGTGACAGATGCTGGTTCTGTCGACATGATCTGGATCAACGGCGAAAACTTCCGCACCATGAAACAGGGTGGTCTGGCCTATTGCGGATACACTGACGTTTTGCCAAACAATGCCTTCGTAAACTGGGACAACCCAGCGATTGCGAATGATTTCGGCGTGCCTGTTGAGGGATGCGAAGTACCTTGGTCCAAAGCGCAATTTGCCTTTGCCTATGACACAAACCGCACCGAAAATCCGCCTCGTTCTATCGGAGAGTTGATTGAATGGGCTGAAGCGAACCCGGGTCGCTTTACCTATCCAGCGCCGCCAGATTTTAACGGTTCAGTTTTTGTGCGCCACGTCTTTTATCATGCGGCAGGGGGTGTTGATAATCTCTTGGGTGATTTTGATCAGGCCAAATTCGATGAAGTCGCGGCAAAAACGTGGAAGATCCTGAATGATCTCGAACCGTTCCTGTGGCGCGAAGGTGCCACCTATCCTGCGTCGATTTCAGCGATGGAGCAGCTTTATGCGAACTCCGAAGTTGATCTGACCTTTAACTATGAGCCCTCCGGTGTTGGACTGAACATCGAGAACGGGGTCTTTCCACCTACCACCCAAGGGTATGGTCTGACGGATGGGACAATCGGTAATACCAATTACACGATCATCCCCTTCAATTCACCAAACAAAGCTGCAGCGCTGGTTTTGCAAAACGTCTTGTTGTCCGGTGAAGCGCAATACCAAAAAGCACTGCCCAGCGTTTGGGGCGCAGCCCCTGCGATCGAAATGAGCCGCACGAGCGATGCTGTTCAGGCCGATTTTGCCAAGATCGTAAAGCACCCGAATGTGGTGCCAGCGGATGAATTGGCCAAAGCCGCATTGCCAGAATTGCAAGCGTCGTGGATTTCCGCGATTGAGCAAGGCTGGCTTGCAAACGTCGGTCAGTAAACTCTCCCTGACCTAACCTCCGTGGCGTCTAGTGCGCGCTACGGAGGCCATTCTTGAAATTTCTGAATACATGGAGCGAGACGCAATTGTCGGACCGCATGAAAATCTTTTTGCTGTTGCTTCCGGCGATGTTCATCATTGTGGTGCTGTTCTTTGGTGGACTGGCCATCGGATTGATGCGCAGCTTCAATTATATGCCTGTGATTGGGCTCACCGATCCTGATTTCAGTGCGTATGTGTCGGTCTTTACGGATCGCGAGTTTTATCTTTCCTTCCTGCTGACCTTCCACATCGCCTTCACATCAACTGTGATCTCATCGATCCTGGCGATTGGGGCTGCTTTGTTGCTCAGACGGTCCTTTGTGGGGCGTGGCATCGTCAACTTTCTGTTTCAGTTAAACCTGACTGTGCCTCATCTGGTTGGGGCCATCGGTATGCTGTATTTGTTTTCGCAATCGGGTACGTTTGCGCGCTTGGCGAATGAATTTGGGATGATCCAGAAAACCAGCGATTTTCCTGCTTTGGTCTTTGATCCGTATGCCATTGGTATCATTCTGCAATATGTGTGGAAGGAGGTGCCGTTTATTGGCGTGATCGTCCTCGCGAACATGCAATCAATTGGTGAAGATTACGAAAGCGTCGCGCGATCGCTGGGGGCAAGCAAGTTACAGACGTTTCGGCATGTCCTTTTACCCCTGATCTTTCCCGGTGTGTTGTCAGCCAGCGTCATGGTGTTTGCCTTTACCTTTGGTGCTTATGAAATCCCGGCGATTCTGGGGGCGAATTTTCCGGCGGCGTTGCCTGTCTTGGCATACCGCAAGTACACAGATGTCGATTTGGCCGCGCGCCCCGAAGCAATGGCGATGGCCATTGTCATCGCGCTGTTGTCTGCCGTGATGATCTATTTCTATGTGCGTTACTCGCGGCGCCGGATCAGAGGATAACCCCATGAGCACACGTGAAAGTTTTGGCATACGTAGTTTTCGGGTTCTGACAGGGGCGTTTTTGATCACCTGGTTGGTTCTGCCGCTGATCCCGCTTGCGATATGGTCCTTTGCAAAAGGCTGGTTTTATCCTGATCTGTTGCCACGCAATTGGTCAATGCGGGCGTGGGAATATGCCATGTCTGACACCGCCGGCGTCCTTGACAGCCTCTGGTTGACGATCTGGATTTCTCTCGTGGCAACGCTGTTGTCCATCCTTGTGGGTGTCCCTGCGGGTCGCGCCTTGGGGATGTACAAGTTTCGCGGCAAAGAGATCATCGAACTGATGATCCTTGCTCCAACCATTGTCCCGGGCATTGCCGTTGTCTTGGGTATTCATTCGATCTTTATTTCCATGGGTCTGAACAATTCAGTCCACGGTGTTATCCTTGTGCACCTGATCCCGACATTGCCCTACATGGTCTTGGTGATGTCCGGCATTTTTGCCAATTATGATCCCGCGTTTGAAGCTCAAGCGCGAAGTCTGGGGGCGAGCCCGTGGAAGACCTTTTGGTACGTGACTTTTCCCGCCATTCGCCCCGGTATTATTGTCGGCGGCCTGTTCGCCTTTCTTGTATCGTGGAGCCAGTACATCCTGACGCTGCTGATCGGGGGCGGTCGCGTGGAAACCTTGCCGCTGTTGTTGTTCAATTTTGCAACTGCCGGGCGCAATGACATCACCGGTGCTATTGGCATGATCTATATCCTGCCCGGTATCATCATTCTACTTCTCACAGCCAAGCACCTGTCAGGGCGCAGCGGCGCAGTCGGAGGCTTCGGCCAGATTTGACACATGTTTCGATCAAAGAGCTAACCAAGGTTTATCCTGGATCAACCGTTCCATCCTTGGATCGTCTTTCGCTAGAGATCCCAACGGGCGAACTGACGGCTTTGTTGGGCCCATCGGGTTGCGGCAAGACCACCACGATGAAAATGATCGCGGGACTCTTGGAGCCGACATCGGGGGATGTGACCTTTGATGGTCGCTCAGTGCTGAAAGACAAGCCGGAAAACCGGGGCGTTGTTATGGTGTTTCAGAACTACCTTCTGTTTCCTTACATGAGCGTCGCGGACAACGTTGGGTTTGGCCTGAAGATGCGCAAGATCGACCCGGCCGAGATCAAGCGACGCGTTGGCGAGATGCTTGAGTTGGTGAAATTACCTGATCTCGGAGATCGAAAACCATCGGCGCTTTCGGGTGGACAACAACAACGTGTGGCATTGGCGCGGGCGTTGATTGTTCAACCCAACGTGTTGTTGCTGGATGAACCTCTGTCAAACCTTGATGCACACCTGCGTTTTGAAATGCGTGACCTGATCCGGTCCTTGCAACAGGAAATGGGGATTACCACAATTTTCGTGACCCATGACCAAGAAGAAGCTGTGGTTCTGGCTGACCGCGTTGCTTTGATCCTTGATGGCCAGATGAAGCAATACGACAAAGCGGACGTGTTCTATAAGCGCCCGGTTGATGAGGCTGTCGCCCGGTTCTTTGGCGGGCACAACTTTGTTCAAGGCACATCGGATGGGCAAAATTTTGACTGTGCGCTGGGGAAATTGATGCTTCCTTCAGGTGCGACAGTTGGGGACGGCAAACTTACATTCCGCCCTGAAAACGTGCGTGTAGGCGATGCTCCTGATGGCATGAATACGCTTAACACCCAGATCGCGGATATCATTTACCTTGGCACACAAACCCGCCTTAAGCTGACGATCGGTGACACCCCGATCGAAGCTGTCGTAAACCCGCATGAGATCGAAGGGTATCAGGTGGGAGATGCGCTACCGGTGCATTTGCCCGTATCAACACTTTGGGTGATCAAATGAAACCCACGTTCCGTTCCATCGCTGAAGTGACGCAGGAGGAATGGCTAAGCGGTTTGAAGTTGGCCGAAGATGACATACCAGATGTTGTGATCCTGGAGGGGTCCTGGTGGCGTGAAGAGCGCCAGGCCATGCGGCTTGCCGATCTGAGTGATGTTCGCGAACTGGGCTTCCCTGATGTTTTCTGGGGGCGTTGGAAGGACAAAAAGATTGTCTTTTGCATGGCCTATGGCGCACCAAGGGCAGCCGAAGTCAGTCAGATTTTTGCAAGTCTTGGGTGCAAGTTGGTGATTCAGATTGGCACCTGTGGTGGATTGCAATCACATCTGCGGCCCGGCGAAATAATTGTTCCGGACAAGATCCATTGCCAAGATGGTGTCGCGGAACATTATACCTCTGATCATGTGATTAACGCGTCACCTCATTGGGTGGCACAGGCACAGATCGCGTTGCAGGGGCATGACAGAAACGTCCACATTGGGCCACATGTTACCTTTTCCTCGTTGTTTGCGGAAACCGTCGCCATGTATGAGGCGTGGCATGCTGAGGGTTTGATGAGCGTTGAGATGGAAGCCGCAACCTCAATTTCGGTTGCAGCCCGTTACAATGTCCCGGGGGTCGCAATGGTGGTTGTTTGGGATGAGCTTACAGCGGGACGCCGTTTTATGGACCCGATGTCCAAGGAAGACATGAAAGAGCTTGAAATCAGCAATAGTGCGGTCTTTGCTGCGGCACTCGAATTGGCGGAACAGACGATATGAAATATGGCATTCACGCGGGGTTGTGGCAGGCAAAATGGACCGACGAAATTGTCCCGATCTTGCGCACAGTTGCAGATCTGGGTTTTGACGGCGTCGAAGTGTCGTTGCTGGGTATGACGGATGACAAAGCCACAGCTTTGGGCAAAGCGGTGAAAGATCATGGATTGGAAGTCACCTGTTCTGACGGGTTGGCCCCGGACAAGGACATTACATCCGATGATCCCGATGTCCGCGCGGCTGGTGTCGCGTATTTAAAGTGGGCGGTTGAAACAACAGCCAAGATCGGCTCACGTGGTCTTGCCGGGGTGGTTTTTGCACCATGGGGCGTCTTTGATCCGCTTAATATACCCACGCGCGCGGCCCGCTCTGCCGAAGCTCTGGGAGCATTGGACGGCGTTCTGAATGCCAATGATGTAACCCTTGGGATTGAGGCATTGAATCGCTTCGAAACGGATCTGGTAAATACCGCTGATCAAGCCTGCGCGATTGCGCGCACTTCAGGTTCTGATCGCGTGGGCGCGCTGCTTGATACATTCCATTTGAATATGGAAGAAAAAGACATGCAGGCCAGCATCGCGGCTTCTGCTGACAAGCTGTTCCATTTCCATGTTTCAGACAATGATCGTGGCGTACCGGGGTCTGGCCACATCCCTTGGGATAGTGTCAAGGCGGGCCTGACGGATGCCAAATACGATGGCTGGATTGTCGCTGAGATGTTTGTGATCGCAGGAAACCCTGCAAGCGCCGACTTGAACATCTGGCGCCATATCGAACCGGATGCCACCGATGCGGCGCGGCGGGCGCTTTCCTTTATGCAGGCGACCTTCGGATGAAAGATTTCCTTGCCCTTTGCGTTATCCGTTTTTCAGAGCTGGAACAGGAGCTAAATGCGCTTGATGCTGCAACGGGTGACGGAGACCATGGTGCGACGATCATGAAAGGATTGCGGGCGGCCGCGCAAGCCGATGCAAAGCCCGACAAAGCCTTTCGCAAAGCAGCAGGTGGCGCGTCAGGATCGCTTTTTGCGCTGGTTATTGCAGCATTGGCTAAGGCGCAGAGCGAACAACCGCTAGGCAAGGCATTAGAAGAAGCGATCACGCGTATCGCCATGTTGGGCCAAGCACAGGCAGGCGATAAAACGATGCTTGATGCATTGATCCCAGCTGCAAAAACGGCCAGCCCCCGTGCCGCTGCTGACGCCGCTGAACAGGGTCGTTTGGCAACCAAGGATATGGCAGCCAAACGCGGTAGGGCCCGTTTTGTTGAGGGCGCCGGAGTCGGTCATATCGACGCTGGCGCTACCTCAGTGGCTGTATTGCTTGATGTTTATGCGACATGGAGGGATGGATGAAAAAGCTTTTTAACACCCAGGACCGAATGCCCGATGACATGATTGACGGCTTCGTTGCTGCCTATCCCGATATTGTCAGGCGCGGCGACAGCGCGCGCGTTGTACGGCGCAAAACGTTGCGGACCAAAGATGGTAAAGTCGCGATCTTGATTGGGAATGGTTGCGGGCACGAACCCATTGCAATGGGCTTTGTTGGTGAGGGGCTGTTGGACGCCAATGTGGTGGGTGATGTTTTTGCCGCGCCGTCCCCGGATGCGATTCTTGAGGGGATAGAAGAGGTCACTGGTGATGCAGGTGCCGTGCTGCTGATCTCACGTCACGAAGGTGATGTGATCAATGGAAATGCCGCCGCGATGATGGCTCAGGATGACGACCTAAATGTGCAACCTTTGCTGATGTACGATGACATTTCGTCTGCACCGAAAGGGAAAGAAGAAGATCGTCGCGGTGCGGCAGGTACCATGTTCATTTACAAGATCTTGGGGGCCGCTGCAGAAACGGGCATGGCATTGGATGATCTGATGTCGCTTGGCGCGGATGTGCGAAGTGCGACGCGGACATTGGGTGTTGCCGTCTCTCCGGGTGTCTCACCGCTGACAGGCCAGGAAATGTTTGCGCTGCCGGATGACGAGGTTTTCATTGGCATGGGGGTGCACGGCGAACCCGGTGTCGGACGTCGCAAAGTTGGTCCGGTCAAAGAACTTGTCGCCTATATGCTGGAGGCTTTGCTGGAAGACAGAGCCATTGCGCCGGGTACACCAACTGTTGTTCTGGTGAACGGGAGTGGCGGTACAACCATGATGGAATTGTTGACCATCTATGGTGAGGTTGCTGCTCAGCTTTCGGACAGGGGCATTGCGGCCATATCTCCAATGGTTGGATCTTATTCAACGACTCAGGAAATGGGCGGATTCTCGATTTCGCTCTTTACGCCGAACGATGAGATGCTGCGCTTTTGGCGCGCGCCGCACAAGGCACCGCATTTCCCACATATCGATAAGCAAGGGGCATAAACAATGGCAGACCTTATACACGGTGTCGCAGTAGATGCAGGCAGCGGGCTTGCCGCGAATATCAAAGAGGCGCGGGGCCCTCGGGCGCAAGACGATGATTTGCTGGTATTCAAGCAAGCCGTCTTGGAGACGCTCGGTCCTCATGCCTCCACTGTGCTTGTTGATGCGAATTGCGGTCCTGATCTGATCACCCACTATCCGGAAGGGTGCACAAGAATGTTGGCTTTTGAGGCCGATGTTTATCACATCTCCGGTGCAGATCGGATTACCGTTTTGCCAGATAATTTCACGGTTTCCGATTATCCCGGCATGGGCGTACCGCTGCTGAAGTTCTTTATCTACTATGCCCCGGACGACGATCCTGCCTTGAACGCGCGCAAACAGGACCTTGTTGCAGACATTGGGCAGCAATGCCGGGACGCCGGTATTCAATTTTTGATGGAACCGCTGGTTTACCATCCGAAAATTACACCGGGTACTGCTGAATATGCCGCGCTCAAACCAGAGCTCGTCCGCAGTGCTACAGAGGTGTTTGCGGACCCGCGGTTTCAGGTTGACGTGCTAAAGGTCGAAATTCCGGTCGATCTGAATTTTGTCGAAGGGTTCGGTGAGCCCCTGATGTCCCGGTCAGAGGCCTTGGCGGCGTTTAGGATGGCCGCCGCTGCCGCAGGAGATGTGGATCTGGTCTATCTGAGCGCGGGCGTGGCGTTTGATTGGTTTGAGGCCTCTTTGAAAATGGCCGGAGAGGCCGGGGTTAACTTCCGAGGATTCATGTGTGGTCGCGCCATTTGGTCTGATGCGGTCGCAATTTTTGGGGAACAAGGCGAAGACGCTTTGCGCGCTTGGTTAAGCGACACTGGCAAAAAGCGATTGATCCGATTGATTGCCGCCTTGGGGTAGGGGGAATGCGATGCTGCTAAAAGACAAGATTGCAATTGTGACCGGGGGCTCAAGCGGGAATGGCCGGTCCATTGCAAAGAGTTTTGTCAGCCAAGGGGCCAAGGTTGTGATCGCTGATCTGACACCGCAGGGTCGCGAAGGGGGGCCACCGACAGCTGAGTTGATCAATGCAGAAACCCCAGGCATGGCAAAATTTGTCCGTTGCGATGTCAGAAAAGTAGGGGAATTGGAGGGGCTTGTTGACGTCGCAGAAGATTGGGGCGGGCTCGATATCATGGTCAACAATGCGGGTATCCTTCAAAAGGAACCTTTTTTGGAAGCGACCGAAGCGACGTTTGACAAGATGATAGACGTGAACGTGAAATCGGTATTCTTTGGGTCGCAAATGGCGGCTCGTGCGATGGCCAAACGCCAAAGTGGGGTGATTATCAACATGTGTTCTATTGCTGGTATGCGCGGCAGCGCCGGCTTTTCGCATTACAACCAATCCAAAGGCGCAGTGCGATTGCTGACCTATGCCCTGGCTGACGAACTTGGGCCAATGGGGATCCGGGTCAATAACGTCAATCCCGGAATAATGCGCACGCAGATGAATGTCCAAGATGACCCGGTTATCGGAACTAAGACAGGCGAAGGATATCTTGATATGATCCCCGCCCGGCGATGGGGCGAACCCGAAGAAGTTGCGGATGCTTGTGTCTATTTGGCATCTGACCTTGCAAAATACGTTATGGGCACATCATTGGTGGTCGATGGGGGATACCTACGCATATGAAACTTGGCCTGATCCGGGCGTCACTGCCCAGCTATTTTCCTGAAAAACACAATGTCTGGGTACAGGCAGAAGCCGCCTTGCATCAGATGTGTAGTGCAGAAGGGGCGGAGTTGGTTGTGTCGCCGACGATCCCAATGGATGCACGCGAGACGCAGACGGTGCTGAATGATCTCGAAGCCAGCGGCGTTGACTTTGTGCTGCTTTTGCATGGCGGATTTAGCATGGGCGATGTTGCCCGAACGGTTGCAGCATCCGCGTTTCGATGTGGGTTTTGGTCTGTCCCTGAACCTCAGCGGACAGGTGACGTTCAGCTCAATAATTTTGTGTCCCTGAACATGTCGATGTCGATCGCACGGCAAGTTCGGAATTTAACTTTAAACCCCGCGCAATGGTATCATGGCGCGCCGGATAGCCCTGTGTTGCAAACCCGGATGCGGTCCACCATCCGTGCAATCAAAGCAGCCAAAGCGCTTGAGGGTGCGCGGATTGCGGTGATCGGTGGTTTGGCGATGACGTTCTATAACATGGAAGTCTCAACCTCGGATCTGCGCTCCCGGCTCGGAGTAGAGGTCGCACATCACGACATCCACGAATTGACCAATCGCATGGCTGCCATCGATGGCAACCGCGCCGCGGCGGAGGTTACGGCCATGGCGACCGCGGCACAGGTTGATGGCGTTTCAGATGAACAAATGCTGTTGACGGCCCGTGCGGCCCTTGCGCTGTCAGATATGGCCAAGGAAGGCAGTTATGATGCGCTCGCGGTCAGCGATTGGCCCGCGTTGCAAGCTGATCCCGGCATGCATCCGGGGGCTGCGTTCACATGGCTGGAGGAAACACAAAACCTCGCTATCGCTTCGGAAGGGGATGTGCTGGGCGCCGTCACTCAATTGGTCGCCCGCGCTGTGACGGGGAAAGTCGGTTATGTGCTTGATATGACAGAGCCAGATCTTGATGCGGGTCAATTGCTGATGTGGCATGGCGGTGGTGGGCCTCTGTATCTGGCGGATGCGCAAGGCGCGCGCTGGATCAATCATCCAATGATTGGGCGCGGTACCGAGGCGGGCCCGATTTTTGGGGCGATAAGCGATCTTGTGTTTGCAGATGGCGAAACAACTGTGTTCCGGATTGCCCGAAATGCCAGCGCATTTTTTGGGATGACTGCAAACGTTTCTGGACGTGATCCAAGCGGTTTTACCGGATGTCGGGGATGGTTGCAGGATTTTCGGATCGACGCAGAAAATGCATCACTCGAAGACGTCGTTGCAACAGTGATGGCGCACGGATTGGAGCATCACTTTATTCTGGTCCCCGGTGATCATGCCGCCACATTGACAGAATTTGCGTCTTGGACCGGCATGGATATTCTGGGCAAAGTACCAATGCGCGGGCATTTAGACAGTCGCGACTTTACCTGAGGTTTGGCCCTCAGGTGTCCGGTGCAAGTGCCACGCGTCCTTGCTTGGTCAAGAGCCAGCATTGTGTCCCCTCAAACACGGCAACGCCGAGAGGTTTGCCGTATCCTGCACCCGCATCCAGATTGATCCGGTTGCCGTAATGCATCGGTTCGGCCACTGGCGTATGTCCATGAACGATCAGTTTTGGGTGTTGGCGGGTATCCTCGTGAAACTCTTTTCGAATCCAGAGCAGGTCTTCTTCGTCTTGCTCGGCAAGCGGTACACCGGGTTTGATCCCTGCATGCACAAAGAAAAGATCATCGGTCTCATAGCTCAATTGCAGATTGTTCAGAAAATCAATGTGGGATTGAGGAACCAATGAGCGCGCCTGTGCATGAACATCTAACATGCGGGACTTTTCGGTGAACTCGACACCATAAGACGCCAAGGTCGTGTCGCCGCCCAAACGAGCATGCAACCAGTAAATTTCGACAGGCAGGTAGGCTTCGTGCTGTGGGTAGTCCCTCATGAACCAGCTGAACATCCTGTCATGATTGCCCTTGATCATGTGCCAGTTACGCCCCATCGCAAGACCGTCGATCAGCACATCGATCACGGCGCGGCTCTGGGCGCCACGGTCCGTATAATCGCCCAGAAAAACCACGTTGGCCACTGGCCCGCCGTCAGCTTCAATCAGGTCGAGCACACGTTGCAGCTCTTCTAACTGTCCGTGAATGTCGCCGATGGCATAAATTGGTGCAGGCATGTTTTGAGCTCCTGAAATCAAACGCCCGCCCTCGGTGTGGGGCGGGCGCTTTGCCTCTAACATTCTGGTGGGTTTCAAGCCACGTCGAATTGCAATGGTTTGACCTGAGTGAACAGGCCAGTATCGCAAAGCTTGTCGACGACATCAGCAGGCACCGCTTCATCGACATACAAAAGCGCAATCGCTTCGCCCTTCACTTCAGCACGTCCAAGCGTAAAGTTTGCAATGTTCACGCCGTTTTCCCCCATGGTGCGACCCAAAGTACCGATAATGCCGGGCACGTCTTCGTTTGTTGTGTAGACCATATGCGCGCCAATCTCAGCGTCGATGTTGATGCCCTTGATTTGGATAAAGCGCGGTTTACCGTCAGAGAATACTGTCCCCGCAACGGACCGTTCGCGTTTGTCCGTAACCACGGTGACTTTGATATACCCATCAAAAACGCCTGATTTATCTTGATTGGTTGTGCTGATCTGGATGCCTTTTTCACGTGCGACAACCGGTGCGGAAACCATATTCACGTCCGGGTTGGCCCGTTTCATGATACCTGCCACAGCGCCACAATTCAGCGCTTCTAGGTTCATGTCGGCGACCGTACCGTCATAAAGAATGTTGATTGCCTTGATCGGCTCGTCCGTCATCTGACCGATGAACGCGCCTAGGTGCCCTGCAAGGGTGATCCATGGCCCCATGACTTTCGCTTCTTCGGCTGTGACGGAGGGCATGTTCAACGCGTTGCTGACCGCGCCTGTCAAAAGGTAATCTGACATTTGTTCTGCGACCTGCAAGGCCACGTTTTCCTGTGCTTCAGAGGTCGCGGCACCAAGGTGGGGGGTGCACACAACATTTGGCAGGTTGAACAAGGGGTTCTCTGTTGCCGGTTCAACTTGGAACACGTCAAAGGCCGCCCCGGCAATATGCCCCGATTTCAACAAATCAGCCAAAGCTTCTTCGTCCACCAAACCGCCGCGGGCGCAATTGATGATCCGCACGCCTTTCTTGGTCTTGGCAAGGTTTTCGCGGCTCAGAATGTTTGCTGTCTGTTCGGTAAAGGGAACATGTAACGTGATGAAATCAGCGCGGTTGAGCAATTCTTCAAGCTCGACCTTCTCCACTCCCATTTTCTCAGCTTTTTCTTCCCCGAGGAATGGGTCAAAGGCCACGACCTTCATCTTTAGGCCTCTGGCGCGATCGCAAACGATGCCACCGATGTTGCCCGCCCCGATCACACCAAGTGTCTTACCGGTCAGTTCAACTCCCATAAACTTGGATTTTTCCCATTTGCCAGCATGGGTGGAGGCAGAGGCCTCAGGCACTTGGCGCGCAACTGCAAACATCATCGCAATGGCGTGCTCTGCGGTTGTGATCATGTTGCCGAATGGCGTGTTCATCACGATGACCCCCTTTTTGGAGGCCTCTTCTTTGTCGATGTTATCCGTCCCGATGCCCGCGCGTCCGATGACCTTGAGGTTTGGTGCATTGGCGAGAATTTTCTCGGTTACTTTGGTTGCGGACCGGATGGCAAGGCCATCATAATTGCCGATCACTTCGGCTAATTTGTCCTTGTCTTTGCCCAAGTCGGGCTGAAAATCTACATCGATGCCGCGGTCTTTGAAAATCTGAACAGCAGCGTCGCTGAGTTTGTCGGAGATGAGTACTTTGGGGGCCATGAATTTGGTCCTTTGATGTCGGGGGTGGCCCGTAGGTCCACCTTACAAGGGGGATGCAGAAGATCTGCAGATTGCGATAGAAGAGGTAAGCCGGGCAATTTGCCCAGCTCCGTGATCAGGAGATTTCAGCCTCAAACGCCCAGGCAAGCCAAGGCAGCATGGCCGCGATATCGGATGTCTCAACCGTTCCACCGCACCAGATGCGCAACCCCGCAGGGGCGTCGCGATAGGCACCGATATCAAGCGCTACGTTCTCATCTGCCAGCCGTTTGGCGATGGCTTTGGCAAAAGATGCACCATCGGTGATCCGGTCATCGTTGAACTTTAGGCAGACCGACGTGTTAGAGCGCGTTGCAGGATCAGAAGCTAGAAAATCAATCCAGTCATGAGCCGCAACAAATTCGGCAATCGCCTGTGCGTTGGCGTCAGCTCGGGCAATCATACCCTTGAGCCCACCGACAGATTTTGCCCATTCCAGTGCCTGCAAGTAATCCTCAACGCAAAGCATTGATGGCGTGTTGATTGTCTCGCCCCGGAAAATACCTTCGTTCAGTTTACCACCCTTGGTGAGACGAAAAATCTTGGGCAAGGGCCATGCAGGTGTGTAGCTTTCCAATCGCGCAACAGCACGCGGGCTAAGAATAAGCATCCCATGTGCGGCTTCTCCGCCCAGCACCTTCTGCCAAGAAAACGTGGTTACATCCAGCTTGTCCCAAGGCAGTTCCATCGCAAATGCAGCCGAAGTGGCATCGCAGAGCGTCAAACCGGCCCGGTCCGTCGGAATCATATTGCCATGTGGCATCCGCACGCCGGAGGTTGTGCCGTTCCAGGTGAAACAGACGTCCTTGTCATAATCCAGCGCAGCCATATCGACGATGTCGCCGTAATCCGCTGTATGGCTTGTCGCCTCAATCTTAAGCTGCTTGACCACATCTGTGACCCAACCCGCGCCAAAGCTCTCCCATGCAACCATCTGGACTGGTCGTTCGCCCAGCATGGTCCACATTGCCATTTCAAAGGCACCCGTGTCCGAGGCGGGTACAATGCCGATGCGGTAATCCGCCGGTATGCCAAGGACATCACGGGTGGTTTCGATCGCTTCAAGCAGTTTGGCCTTGCCCACAGCCGCACGATGCGACCGCCCCAAAGGCGCGTCGGAAAGTTTGTTCAGGTCAAAAGTGGGAGGTTTGGCGCAAGGGCCAGATGAAAAACGCGGATTTGCCGGCCGCGTTGCCGGTGTCGTAATAGCCATTAATGCTACCCTCTCAGATATGCGCCCTTCGTTGGGGAAGGGTGTCCCACCGACGGACATACGGAACCCCAGTAAAAACAGCAACAGGCAAAGATACTTGTCTCGCATGTAAATGTAGCTTTTTGCAGAACGATGCAGGAACGCATGTTTCCTATTGGCACAAATCTGACACAAGGAAATCTTGTTTTGTTCCGCAACACCGAGCCGCAGAATCGGGTGGCAGGCTTCACGCACTCAGCCTAGTCTTGGCAGGTCAGGTGGCGTCATGAGCGGCATGGCGTTGATCTGGGCCGCGAACGTCAAAGGCCTTAAACCAGCCGCCAAGATTGTGCTGATCCAACTGGCGGACTTTCACAACAAGGAAACGGGCCAGTGCAATCCAAGCGCACAGCGGTTGGCGGACGAGTGCGAGATGGGGCGGGCCACGCTGTTTCGGCACATGACCATCTTGGAGGAATGCGGTCTTATCACCCGTCATGCTCGCGGTGACGGTGATGGCGGGCGCGGGTCCAACCAATATGAATTGCACCTTGATATTGCTCTTGGCCCAAGTTCGGGCTCAAAGGGTGGGGACAACGGTCCAAATGGGGTTGAGTCTCAAAATGAGACCGGGGGAAACGTCTCAAAAAAGCGGGGGAAAAGTCTCAAGGGTGAGACGGGGGTAGTCTCAAATCGGGACAGGAACCTTACCATTGAAACTAAGAAAGAACCTCCTTCGCGCAGGCGCGAGGTGGGGGAGGCTGAGAAGATTTTGGCGGCCTATCCGCCGGATCGGTTACGTGGCAAAGCGGCCTGTCTTGCCCAGATCGAAGGAGCCATGAAGGGAGGGATCCCGCCGGAGGACTTGCTGCGGGCCGTCCAAACCTACGCCATCGACAGCGCGGGTTTCACCCGCTCCAAGGTCTGCTTTTCCGACAACTGGTTTCAGTCGCGGCGTTGGCAGGCCTATGTCGAGAAGCAAGCCGAAGACCGAGAAAAGACAGCAGCGTTGGAGGCTGATCACCATGTGCGGCTGGCCTGCTGGATCAGTGATCGCAGCCCGATGTGCAAACACATCACGGCACCACAAGTGACGGCGTTGCTTGCTTCGAAGATGGTTTCCGAGGCCCAAATCCAAGCCGCAGGCCTCAGATCATGACCGCAACTGATCCCACCGAAGAGCAAACAGCAAGGCGACCCATGTCATACGCTGGCGCTGCTGACACGGGACCTTGCGAGGGGCGGCAAGCCTCCCCTTCGAACCCCACCGGCGCAGGCAAAGCCCGCACCAAAGAGCCGCTGACCGAGACTTTCGTCTTCCGGTGCACTGTGGCAGAGAAGGCCGAGCTCCGCGCCAAGGCCGAGGCCGCTGGACTGCCCGCAGCGACCCTGCTGCGCGAGGCGCTTGGCCTGACCGAAGCTCGCCGTCGCAAGCCGATCCCCCGCGTCGATCCGGCGCTGGTGCTGGCCGTCGGTCGCATCGGCGGCAACCTCAACCAGATCGCACGCTGGCTGAACCGCGCGATGCTGGCGGGGCGCGTTGATCTTGACGCGCTCACCGTCGCCCGCCGCTTGCTGACCATCGAACGCCAGCTTGCCCAGATCGTCGAGGCCGCGCGCCGATGTTGATCAAGTTCTTCCGGAACGGCAAAGGCGCGGGCGCGGGGCCGGTCGGCTACCTCGTCGCGGGCAAGGTGCTCGCCTATGACGACAACCGCGACCTGATCCGCGATGCAGACGGCCAGCCGATCAATGTGACCCGCGACCCATTGCCCGAGGTCCTGCGCGGGAATCCCGAGCGCACCGAAGCCCTGATCGACGCCAGCCGCCACCAGTGGACCTACCGCGCGGGCGTGATCAGCTTTGCCGCCACCGACGCCCCGACCGAGGAACAGCAGGCCGAGGTCATGGACCACTTCGAAAGGCTGGCCTTCGCGGGGCTGGACCCGACGCAATATGACGTGCTCTGGGTCCGACATACCCACGAAGACCGCGTCGAGCTTCACTTCTGCACCCCGCGCCTGGAGCTGACCTCGGGGCGGAGCTTGAACATCGCACCGCCCGGATATCAAAACGCCTTCGACTGCTTGCGAGACGTGATGAACCAGCGCTACGGCTGGGCCGATCCGATGGAGCTGGAGCGCACCCAAGAGGTCCGCGACACCATCGAGACCCCAACCCGCGCCCAAGGCCGCGACGAGCTGCACGCGTGGATTTTGGACCAAGCCAACGTTGGCCTAATCACTGACCGTGGGAGCATGCTCGACGCCCCTACCGATGCTGGCTTCGACATTCCCCGCGCAGGCAAAGCCTACCTGACCGCCCAAGACCCGGACACCGGCGAGCGCTGGCGTTTGAAAGGAGAGATTTTCCATGAAGATTGGCAAGCCGACCCGACTGAGCGAGAAGCTGAACGCGGAACTGGACACGATCCGGCAGGACTACGCCGCCTCGATGGCATCCCAGCTGGAGAGATTCAGGACCGATTTGAGCAGCATTGCGACCAACGCGCAGCGTACAATCGAGACCGATACCCGCACCTTTCTGCAACAGAACAAGAGCTGGCTGACGATCTCGCCCTGGCTGATCACGGGGGCATTCTTGGCGGGGATCGTCTCGATGATGGCCGCGAGTTTGCTCTGGACGTTGATGTTGACCAGCTCGGAGATGACCGAACTGGGCCTGACGCGGATCGACAGGGAGGACGGGACTTGGCTGGTGCTGGACCCGACCAAGACGCGGCTGAG
>JBDWQI010000204.1:0-1978 GCA_039986635.1 Sulfitobacter sp. | reverse complement strand
GTTGTATGATGTGACCTCACGAGGGTCAGACGACGTGGCCTTTGATCTGTTTAATAACGGTGGCTGATACTTGAAATATGTTAATCATGGTATACATTTGGGTTCTTTCAGAGCGCAGAGGGCTTTCAGAGCTCTCCTCACGTATAACCGGGTCATATGCTGTGCTCTTTTCCCACTACCATGACCATCTAGGCAACAATCGTTGGGGTGCGACTTGTTCACTCGCTGTATGTTTCAAGGTACAGTTAGAGTATAGTACGGTAAATTACTGCTTGCACTGTGCGTTCATGTGTTTCAGCGTCTTTGACGAAGGAATCCCTCCATAAAGTCAGCAGGGGCGAGATACCTACTGCATTTCGGACGAAGTGGTGTCTACCAAATCTTTCAACAAGGTTTGATACAGAAGAGCCACTCACAAGACCAAGCATGGTCGGCGCTCGCGGAACAACAAAGTAAGGTCTCTGTTTTCTAACATGGAAGAACAAATCCTGCTTGCGTATCATCACGGTCAAAATCCCACACGGGTACGATTCCTGTTGCTCGTACTGGATATATCACACAGCGCGTACCGGTATCAGGCCCAGCAGAACATTAGTAGAAGGTAAGAGCAGGAGACTGGCGTCGTGACCAAGCCTAATAACATGGAGACTATGGTACAGCTTTACTATTTCGTCGACGCTCGGTGCAACATACGTTACGCCGATGGAGCAACAATGTGTGTTATCTATCGCTACGAAGTACGACCAACCGTACAAGCATGTGCACATTTTACACGTACGAGTATGTTCAACCCGGTGAGGCTTGTGACTGACTCAAGTGCGCACGAAATCGTTCACTACGAGTGACCGACGACGAGATTGGCGCTGACGTGCTTTACTAACTGGTATACATCAGGCATATAGGGATCCTATACTCTACAGCAATTTCACCCCACCACTCGACACCTTGTCTTGCCGTGGAGTTTACGGAAAATAGCCTGAGCGTGGATGTGTCTATGTTGCTCTATGTGCGTTGCATTCTACTCCTGTTCCTGCGATCGACAGGAAGTAAAGCTTAACGGTACACAATAAACGATAAAGGTTTCTGAAGTTTCGAGAACGCCGGGGAGGAAACTACCTGCACAAACCCGTACTGTCGTCCATCCTATATTGTGTAAAGTTTGTGGCGAAACTGATTAGGACTGGCCGGGCTCCTGACCGAAATATCGTTGGAATACCGCGAGGTCTACAGTAGTTTTTTTCAAGTTGTTTACAATGCGTTTTGTTACATATCTATTGTTCTATGTCAAGGTCTAGAATTTCCTCATCGGGTTGCACTTTCAGCTTTTATCAATACCAGCTCTCGGTGTCATACATTGAGCTGTTCAAGACTAGTGGCTTAAGTGACGTGGTTCGTTGTAGCTGCTGTCGTAGCACGTGGTGGATCACATGAGGCTTCATTGCCAGACAGGCAAGTTCGTTCGTGCGCGTTCCTTCTGTGTGGGGTACGAAGATGACTTGACGTTTGTCGCCATCCTTTTGCGTCACCTTTAAGCGACAATTTCTACAAAATACGTGCACAAATAAGAAAAGACGGGACACAGGTTCCTTGAACTCGTTGTTTCGTCTATTCAACAAGCTTGTGCCTACATTCGACATGATTGGCATTTATCATGGTACTACTTGGTCGGGTCAGTAGACGCAGCTGGATACCGCTCGGACCGAACGTCGGGCACGGTTGCAGAGGCGAGTTCGGTATATTATACATGTGCATCTCCAGAAAGATATAGCTAAGATTGTAAACAAGTGAACAGTGTTCGTGCTCGCGCCTTCCCCGCGGGGCAATGGGAAAGCTTGACGTTTCGTTGGCATCCGTACACGCCATCTCTCAGCCAACCGTTTCACGATATATTTGTATGGGAGGGAAAGGACTGGGCACATTTCCTGGGGCTATTTGCTGGTTCATTTATTAAGTTTGCGCCGACACTCGATATTCGGAG
>JBDWQI010000203.1:0-3675 GCA_039986635.1 Sulfitobacter sp. | reverse complement strand
CTCTCCTGTCCCAAACCTTCCTTTAAACAACAGCCTGTATGTTGTATATCATCCACATGCCAAGCACTACTCCACTCTCTCCCCACACTGATGAAATATGTTATTATTATTTTTATTAGACGAATGTCATTCTTACTCTTGCGTCTTACGTTTCACATTACATTCATAAATAAACGCGATTATTACATCCTTCACCGTTTCTTACACAAATACATTTAGTTTGGTTGGCTTTGGGCTTTGACGCCATTTAATTGGAGTTATATGTACGAGTACAAGAAACGACGGAATACCCACTCCGAAGGAAAGCCTTGTACATATATATGTTGGGGCACACCACGAGATCCCAACGCACTTTTTCTATAACGGTTGATGTTTTACGATTATCGCGAGTCGAAGTCAACCCATTCAACCCATTATTCCCTCGTCGACTCGCTTAGAATTGTACCCGCCTAGCTATTCGTTCTCAGCGGTCGATTCCATTTAATTAGCTCAAAAATCACCACAGTGTGATTCAACCTCAACAATTCACTTCAAGTAGCATTTGAAGGTCCACACTAGACAACCTGGGCGACAAATTGTTGTGTATGCAATGAAAGAACGTGTCATCGACTGAATATATACAAACAATTTACACGGTTGCCGTGTGGACCACCGAGGCGACCGGTTGTTGTCCGTACGTACCTGGTAGCGGTTAAGCTAGTGTGTCAACCGACTCTATGAAGAGAAGAAAAATATACCCTGGTAGATTATCTGCCCTCGTTCGTGAAAGATGTCGTAATCACTGCCGCACTGACTACGGCTGCTTTATCCATCGAGTACTAATGCAGGCGATTAAGACGAGTATTAACCGCTCGTTGAAATATCGTAATGATGGTATAAAAAAAAGGCTTCTCCTGCATTGCCAACGAAAGAAATTGAGTAGTAATGCGACACTGGTGATTTCCACAATCGAGGTTTCGACCCCGCATGCAGTGCCCCGTATTCGTCAAATGCTGTCTGTACGTTGATGACCAGACAAGCTGACGCTACATCCGATGTAATCCCGTCGATACGTTTCTCACGCGGCTAGTATGTTTCATGTGACTACAGATACCGACAACATTATCGTCCATCGCCTTACAGAGTGCTGTTCGATCCCGAGATGATTCGTCAATCCTCCGCTTTAAAAATATTGTCGAAGGGATGATTGAGCTTTTTCGGTAGTGAGGCTACCGTTGATTCGGCATCTCTCGTGACCAAGAGAGGTGAGCGAGAAACATATTGGGCCCCAAACCAATTCCCGCATGCACAACGTTCAGACCGCATTGGGTGTCACTGAAACCTGACCACGGCCACCGTTATCACACCAATCTCGTCTGACGTGCAAACGCATCTGTATCGTTCTGGACTGGTTTAAAGGTAGCGTCAAAGCTATGGGAGGGTAAATATGAATGGAAAAAATTGAGGATTTCTTCCACAATGAAACCCTACGTGATTAACTGCGCCAGTGCTACGATAGGTGTTATGTGACGGCGTACAGAGAAGGATACGCCATTAACGTGTCCATGCTTCGAAACATTTGAGCATGACAGGGGTGATAGCGAGTAACCAAATACACGTGACAGAGTTAGCGCCAAGCCTGGCGCCGACATACGGGGGAACCCACTGTTAGTTTTGCGCGCAACCGGAGCTGAGACCATGATAAACTAGTGATACGTGTGAACGTAGTAGGAGTTTCGTACTAACCTCGCGACAACCAGAGGCACATCGGCATCGAGAAAACGATGGAACTGGACACAGATATAAAACACCTGTCCAACATCATGAAGACGATCCAACCTTCCAAAAGCGGGGTTTGAAGAGACCTATTAGTCGGGGTAGACAACCGCCGCCAATTGATGTGTCTCCTTCAGCACAAGTTTCATGTAAATCTAAAATCCCGTGGAGATCGAGGTTTCCCGACCACGTACTCCGCAGCCTCCCTCTCTTGATTTTACCAGGCCACAGTATAACAAGGGGAAAACCCCTACGCTATTGCGGCCCTGCTTGACGTAGGCTGCTTCTGCCTAACCGCACAAGCTCAAATATTTTCCAAGCACAACCTCGTCATACCGCACTAATCGCGACAAGTACCGATTCAAGCGGTAGGCGGTAGCGGTGTATATTGTAGTTGTAGATTCCCTTGGGCATATTCTGGACGTATTAACCTAGCTCACAACCTATAGGGAAACCGTCTTGAGGACACCTCGATGGCACTTTGATGTTCCAAAGCATATGCATCGACCAGAAAGCTATTATTGAACTCCTTACAACTTATATTCTAACGGGGGTCAACTAATCCACCTAATGTGAGACGCCACAAGCACTCACACAACCCATACACCGGTTTACTTGAAGGCATCTATACGATGAACGTTTCGTTTCTGGGACTTTTGGTGGACGTTAGCTCGACAGAGTAGAGCGACGGCGACTTCTGAAGACGTGCCCGAAACAGTAGACAACGTCACTCCTACGGTGACAGACCTCACCACTGGATGACGACCCGTTAGACTAAACCCACTAGACGATATACGACACTTGGTCGTTCGTAGCTTGACGGCTAGGTTCTGATATACTCATCTATGCAAGATTTAGTTCGCCGATAATTGCACCTGATCAATTACAAGAGGGATGTAGAATCATAAAAAGCCTAAAGCGTGTCGTTGGTTCATCGGCAGGGAAAATACTACTAGATAACATGGTCGAATAAACATCCAGGACGGAGTGAATGTGAAGGTATTGTAGTGGGGCTGACGTCCACGTCTAAAGACTGTACTCGGCAACTCGTTTCCGCTAACAAATAACTAAACTCGAAGCGTTCTACGACAGAGGTAGCACGGTTCAGCTAAAATGAATCTGAATGACGGGGCTCCTTGACCCAAAATCGTCGGAGTGCCAATATTGTTTCGAAAAACGATATTTTCGTATACTTGGGATATGGGATTATTTATTGAGATGCAATTTGAGGTTCGCTGTAGTCAGTTTTAGGGTGAAGCATGGAGCTCTGCAAGGGAGGAGCCTTAGAAATGTTAGGACGGAACTCTTTTGTAGAACAGCTCACTCACCGTGATAGTGTTTAGTGCAGCCGTGTAACACAGATCAGATCAAGTGGAACAACAGTTCCATCGTGTCGAGGCGTCCCACGGGATAGGCAGGAGGACGAACCATTCCGTGAAGCAAGCCCACGGAACACTGGTATAACCCATGACTATGTACGTTGGGCTTGGGCCGTTGAAAAATGGCTTATTTGCTCGATCTGGTGTTCTTTTCCAGAATACCCTAGAGCCTCTAATAGCCTCGCCATCGATACCATGGCACCCCTTCGTCGACGTAACCAGTAAGACCCTTTCCCACACGTGTTCATGCACGGCTTGTTCACAAAACGCACCCACTGTAATACCACAAACGCCTGCATTTCTCGATAGCCGTAGTTTCTCTTGAAAAAAGGTGTCAGGGTAGGCAGGCACCCGTACCCGTTGATGATTTTGATGAATGGCGCCATACGTGCCAAATACACTAAACGTCGCAGCATGCACGACTCGGAATGCATGACTTGGTGTCCTTTATACTGGTACTAGTTGACCCAGCCTTTTGTGTAGGATCATTTCAAGTGTGGTTACATCTCCGTGATGCTCAGCCAGACATCAATGTTCCACT
>JBDWQI010000202.1:0-3152 GCA_039986635.1 Sulfitobacter sp. | reverse complement strand
TGATGGGATGGCAACAATTCGAACGAAACGGGATTATTGGAGTGTTGTACTACTCATCATATATGGCTCTGCTAACAACGTCATCAATGAGTTCAAACTAAAAAAAGGCAAAACATGGAGCGGCGCACGGAAACGTGGTATGAAGGACTGTGACTGGAACGTATGACGGGACCACCAAAGAGAATATACGTTCCTGCCATTAGAAGGTAGTCGACGCCAACGCGTAATCGAGGCCATCAACAAGACGAGTTGATATTCGTTTCTAATAACCACCGCAACCCCATCGCGGACATGAAGCAAATCGTGTACATCGAGCGACACGATACTACTATACTCCACTATTTTCCTGACTGATGTGCAGGGTGACAATGACAAGTTTTGAAGAACTACCTGTCGGTCTCAAGAACATGGTACACACCATGGGTGTCAACAACCTATCGCACCCGCCGGTGGAGGGCGACGGCATCGACAGACCGAGGTCTGAAACAACGTGATTGCGGGACGTTTAACCGAGGGAACAGTACATCTTACACAAATCTCACCGCCCTGATGGTGAAGTACCAGCGGTGTGGGTACAATCACGGCGATCAGCCAACTCAATGAAACCGGTGCGCTTCTCTGCACGGAAACGCGGGGTGCCGAGCACCAAGTATCGGGGGAAACATGGTTGTCAGTGCAGAATAAAGTGCCTTCATGTTCGCGGAAGGGTATGCCATTAACCGTTGCGATCGAGTCCGCGATATCCGAGTTCTTGCGGCTATCTCCTGTGCTCGAATGATGATGACTATACGTCGCTGAATGGGTATTTCGATTCAGAATTATGGACGATTGGATTTCGACGAAATCGAACGGGTTGACCGAACGTGTTGCAAGTATTTCTAGCGCGGAGCACGGGTCAGCTCGTATACCCATTCCCGTCGCAATACCTTGGACCGGCTACCTTAGTTGCTCCGAGAAAGTTCTGGCTGGACAAATGTGATTCGGGACATAATTTCCACGAGGCCTTCATCCTCAAGGTGCAGAACGTACTAGAGTATTTCGAGGTATAGACTGCGCAACGACTACTCTCAACCGTTGGGGGGGGGGAGGCGTAGATTGCATTTGTGCAGCGATGCCTCCGGAGCCATGTAATCGCCGTGTTTAAAGAGTAAAGTAGTAAACTCAAATTTCGTGCTTAGTTGTGCGTGAGCTGGGACATTACATGTTCTTGTAAGACACAAAGAAATATATAGGTGCACCAATTTGTGTGTGAGGCTTCTGATGTGATAAACTGCATTCGTCACCCCATCTGATAACAGATATAACAACACACTAAAACGCATCCCGAGACGTAACAATAACAGAAAGCGCGAACTGATGAAAACTCTCATTGTCGACGTGCAGGAGCAATTGTATCGCGAATACAAATGGGGTTCCGGGTTTGGTATGCTAAAATTTCCCGTTATTCAGACGATATTAAAGGTCAAAGGTGCAACCCCTACCGTAGCACATGCCGAGAGGCAAGAGGCACATAACGGCGTCGATTACCTTCTTGGTCTCAGCAACCCAACCCCGGAAGCAATCGAATTCGCCCTTGCTCACCACCCGTCGGGCGGGATCTGCACAAATACTCACTAATGCGATGAGCGAAGGGCTTCTGCGGCGAACGCCCTAAACTGAGGCCTCGGCGACCATGACAACTTCGCTAGCAAGATCTTGGAGCTTTTCCGAGGCCAATCACGACTCGCTGGCCCGTTTCAGACTACTTTACATGCGCGGTGACCCAGTGTAACCAGGTTGCTCACCCCAAACGGGTATATCGCACGATAAAGCCCTTTTAGCAGCTTGGGTTCGCAAGCGAGATGGGATCCTTGGCGCCGGAGGCACTCGGGAGCGAGAAGCACTGCAGCCGTAGCTCCGAGGGGGTCACCAATTTCACGCAAAATAACTTCTCAACGTTACAACACGACGCCCGCTGCTCGATTGAACCATTTGTTTGAAATGCAGTGTTTGAATCTACAGTTAGCCGCCTATTATCGACCAGAAATAATTATCAGGCTAAATATATGCTTTTTTTCAGCTAGACGCAACCTCCCGATACAACGAATCAGTCTAAACAATATGGACTGTCGTTTGTCCGAAACCACTTGACGATAGTGTACAAGACCTCTTTTATGATACCTGTAACGATATGTCGGACGTATGCATTTGACCAAAGTTGCTCCGTGGTTTTTTGTTAAATGACCCATTTTAAGCACCAATATTTACCGGAATGTTTTCTTGTGTTAACCGTCCGCGAAGTCAGCAAAATATTTTGTTTTTAACAAGAACTACTTCAGCCTTGCAGTCACTTAAGGTGTATGGAGTTTAGAAATTATCCTGGGTACTCGTGTACTATCGGTAACATAGCGCCAATAGTATCGGAACATATATACAAAATTTCCTATGATCTAGTGTGGATGTCTGCACGTAGAATTTCACGAGGGAAAATAACAATGGATACACTTATGTTGATATGATATTTGGGTCGTGGGTGTTTTGTCCGGAGTTGTAGTTCATATATGTGTTATTTAAGATCGACTTTGACATGCCACAGTCGACGGCACCAGTTTCCCACCTACAAGACAATGTACTGAGCAAGCCCGTGTCCGTGACTTCGTGGAAAATGATGTCTGTCCGCATGGTCAATCCCATCACAACAGTAAGACGTAGAAGGGCTCGCTGACTTGCGACGGCCAGGAGGTAGGCGATGATACTCCGCTCATTACGGCTTATGAATGTGGGAAACTTCTGTTGGGGATATACCACATTGGATGTAGTGTATTGTCGACGATTCGCTTGTTTATGTTTCAAAAAGGGTGCAATGCTATCGGTTCAAACGCTGAGTTCGACGTTGAGAGAAATCTAATACCCCTTGTTGTAGGTAGAGGCATAAAATGAAGACGTAAAATGTTGCGCTTAATGAGCTGCATGTAATTGCGGCACACAACAGCCAACGCGCTGATAAACTGATGACCACAAGATGACCTCGGGCTGCCATCTTAATTCCGTTTATATGATGTAGACGTACACCGAGCGACTTTGAAAAATCTCGGGCTGCCCTCTTCTACCGATAAGATGCCGACAGTAGTATCATGTCTTGCCGTGCATCCGCTTGCCGCGGAATCTCGTGG
>JBDWQI010000201.1:0-2346 GCA_039986635.1 Sulfitobacter sp. | reverse complement strand
TTGGGGCGTACTGCAGGATCGCTTTGTCAGGCGTTGCAGTAGGTGGAGCTTGGCATTCTGATCGGAGTTTGGGATCCCTGCTCGAGAGAGCTTCACTCGGGTGATGCTCATGCTCTCAAGAATAAGGATGGGGTCCTCCCCCTCTTTCATATGGGCATTGATATATTCCTTCTGGTATTCTTGCGTGTCGAGGGCGTCGTTCGGGACGTGGTGCCGAAGTACCGCGGCCAACGGAAGGCTAGGCTGCACATGTATTATATCGTGTAGAACGAAGACGATTTCGTCAGTGCGATAGTGATGCCTTCGTCTGCCCTGCGAGCGACGGCTACCCTCGCCGGTCCGAAACGGAAATCGAGGTCCTGCCCTGTTGAATGCTTCTGTTTGAGCCCTGCAAGACTGTCGGGTCGATAGTCTCCTTCAAAACATTGTCGCGGGTGTTTATTGGAGCGCATGACCAAACTTGCTGCAACCATTAAAAGTATCTTCCCTCCTTACTGCTGTCAGATTTCGGTGAGGGCCTTCCAACGCCAACTAGGAATGTGACTGGCTGACCATGTGGCTCCGGCGGGTGCATCCCTCTTCCGGAGCCCTGCTGTAGGCTCTCCATCATCGTTCGTTCCTCTTCTCTGATCTCTTGCCGGAGCGACATCTCGGCCATCTCTTGTTTCAGGCGGGCGATCTCATCGTCGCGACATACAACTCCGCCCTCCGGCAAAGCCACGTCTCTTCCGCCCGTTTGTTGTCTGCTCTCTGGCGGGAAGTTCCGCCCTCTGGTGGAACAGGGCTTCGTGCTCTTTCCCCACTAGCCATTTCCGCGGCCTCTGCCGCGGCGATGCTGACTGCCTCTGCTGTCGCTGTAATCGCCACTTCTGCAGCTGCCCTCGTCCTATCGACCTCGTAACCGGCAGTGCCTCAGATCGGCTGAAGAAATCCTGGACCCTGCTTCCGAAAAACCGTGAATCTCTCGCTCGTCCTCGAGCAGATAGTTGCTCTACCTACGTAGCCCCAACCAGCTAGTGCGCAAGTGCGTGCACTTGGAAAAGACGCTAGCGTGTTCGATACACACACGGAAATGTTGGGCAGAGCCCGAGTCAGTCCATCGAAGTCTCAGGGCATATATGTATTACCCACGACAAGTAACAGAAGGAAGGGTGCCGGACAAAACGTGTCGCAACCCGTTGAATGAACCACACACAGACACGCATATCTCCGTGTGTGAAACGTCCAAATACCGTTTCAAAAGAATCTCTGCACCGCGTACGGGAGCACTCCGAATATCGAGTGTCGGCGCAAACTTAATAAATGAACCAGCAAATAGCCCCAGGAAATGTGCCCAGTCCTTTCCCTCCCATACAAATATATCGTGATACGGTTCGCTGAGAGATGGCGTGTACGGATGCCAACAAAATGTCAATTTTTCCCTCTGCCCCGCGGGGAAGGCGCGAGCACGAACACTCTTCACTTCTTCACAATCTTAGTTATATCTTCCTGGAGATACACATGTATAATACACCGCACTCGCCTCTGCAACCGTGCACGACGTTCGGTCCGAGCGATATCCAGCTGCCTCTGCTGACCCGACCAAGTAGTACCATGATAAATGCTACTCGTAATCAGGTCGAATGTAGGCTCAAGCTTGTTGAATAGACGAAACAACGAGTTCAAGGAGCCTGTGTCCCGTCTTTTCCTATTTATGCACGTATTTTGTAGAAATTGTCGCTTAAAGGTGACGTAAAAGGATGGCGACAAACGCCAAGACATCTTCGTACCCCACACAGAAGGCACGCGCACGAACGAATTTACCTGTCTGGCAATGAATCCTCATGTGATCCACCACGTGCGACGACAGCAGCTACAACGAACCACGTCACTTAAGCCCTATACTAGTCTTGAACAGCTCAATGTATCACCCCGAGAGCTGGTATTGATAGAAGCTGAAAGTGCAACCCGATGAGGAAATCCTAGACCTTGACCTAGAACAATAGATATGTAACAAAACGCATTGTAAATAACTTGAAAAAAACTACTGTAGACCTCGCGGTATTCCAACGATATTTCGGTCAGGAGCCCGGCCAGTCCTAATTACTTTCGCCACAAATTTTGCACTATATAGGATGGACGACAGTACGGGTTTGTGCAGGTAGTTTCCTCCTCGGCGTTATCGAAACTTCAGAAACCTATATCGTTTTTTCTGTACCGTTAAGCTTTACCTCCTGTCGAACGCAGCAACAGGAGTAAAACGGAAGGCACATAGAGCAACATAGACTCATCCACGCTCAGGCTATTTTCCGTAAACTCCACGGCAAGACAAGGTGTCGAGTGGTGGGGTGAAATTGCTGTAGAGTA
>JBDWQI010000200.1:0-4850 GCA_039986635.1 Sulfitobacter sp. | reverse complement strand
TGGGGGGTGGCAGAGAGTAGAGAGCTCCTCAGGCCCATAACGTTCAGAAAATGTTGGAGCTACAGGCATGGTTGGCACGTTGGGTCCACGAAACAGAGTTTGATGGACGGGGATCCTAAACCCGAACTCGTCTTAAGCATGTCTTTCTATGGAACATAAGTGTGTTTTTACACATACGCCTCGTGCTGTAGGCTGTATATGGGATGGTTCATCATATTTCACATTCAAAAGCGTCAACATTCTGTTTTTTTGGGTGACTCACTGATGGTATGAAGTTCCTAAAGCGATGAGCCTCAGGCCAAAAGTGGTGCGCCTCTATCTGAGCATGTTTCCTGTTGACGCTGAAGGCAAGAACGCCGGCACCAAGGTGAAGCGAGGGCGTCAAGAGAGCTGCTATTTACAAGGTCGTGAAGGTCGCGCGAGGGGGGAATGGGAACATTGTGGTGGTGGTGGTGGTTGTGGTCATGGTGGATTTCGTCGTGGCTGTGCGCGCAGCGTTTTCCGGAATGGGGTCTCGTTCCAACAGACCCAGACAGGAAAAAGTGTTGTCGTTTTGTCCATACTGCGACATTGGTGTCGCCAGGCTACGGTAAATCGGGATCACCGTGGACGGACACAGTGGAACGGTTCCGACATTTTTAGCAGTACTGTAAGCCAGGGGTACTGCATGCTGTTGCTGTGAAACTGTTGTGGTGGCGACACAGTCAGCATTTCAGAGGACACGGCGACGTGTTTTGGACGGGAATGGTTTGTTACAACTAAGCGCGGATGCCGACATATGCCCCTGTTATCGTTTGTTTCAATTTTTGGCCGGTGAGATGTAAGTGTAGTTTCGATCACCTCGACTGTTGGAGGCGATCTACCACGGAGGTATTTCACCCCCTACGTGTTACACCGAGAGAAGGTGAAATCGACCAGAAAGCTCCGGTCGCGCTGCACGGCGTCTGAGAGTATACTGGGTGTGGTTGCGTTTTAAGGCGGGGTAGGCTCTCGCGCCAGTTGGTCTAAAGCGCCGAGAAATGTGGACGAACAATTGGCCCCCTATCGCCGCCTGTGGCTGGTCTATAAGCGGGGCGTAACACGTTTTTCTGTCGTAGCATAGCAACACAATAGTACGCCTGACACACTGTTGTAGGACGAGGTCGTTCGGCAAAGAAAGTGTAGGAATCCAAACAAATCCGTAAAAAATTCAATCATGGCGATAGAGAGGCAAGTAGGGAATTCCGGTGACTCGATATTGTCACATAGCTTCCTCCTTCGTTTCGAAGGAACTTCGTGTTTTCATCATCTCATGTTTTGTTTTTGCTTAGGTTCTTTCTCCCCGCTCTTTGTACGTTTGGCGTCTAGCCCTTTTGCTCATCGCGAGAAGACTTCAGTTTTTGTTCTCCTTCTTCGATTTCCATTCACTCGAAACTTCGATCACATGACCAACGATTGATTTTCGTAGGTTTACACGACTTTCACGTTTTCATCGAGGACGGCAGGAAGAGGTAGTCTGGAGTAGCGCAGGCTGCAGCAGGAGAACTCGAGGTTTTAGCTTTTGTTTAGAGTATTGTCAACCGGCAGTGTAAAGCGGAGGATTTTATCGTGTACCGTCTGCTTTAGGGACTTACGTTTGTCCATGAGGGCGTAGTCTCAATGGTGTCGCGTGGAGTATGCACGGCTCGCAAGATATTTGGATTGGGTTTGTGTTTTTCCCGTTTCCTTCTTGCGAGCCCTCACTCGTTTGCTTTTGTCTACATCCTTCACATGAGCCTTACTCGGTGTTCCCTAGAGCCCTTAAGCGCCTCGATCGATTTGATGAGCGGGAAAGAGAGATACGTGCTGGTCCAGAGTTGCCATGTTGCCAGGACTCCCATTCGCAGTTGAGCCCCAAGAAGGCTCTCGTCGTTCCTTGTTTACGGCACAGAGGAGGCAGGATGCGTCCGTTCCTGTTGTTGGCTCAGTGCTGAAGATAACTTGTTAATTATTGTTTGCGGGTGCAATTTTGTTGCCTATTGATAGCGGTATGTACGGCTGCAAACGCAACTGGACCCCAACTATAGACGTATGAGGTTCAAGATCGTCGGAGTATATGTTGAGCAACGGTTTGGCTGTTTTTAGGCCATCTCGCCTGTCTCAACCTCAGGCATTTACTCCCTGGTATTCCGAGTATTTGGTTTTCATTTGTTTGCTGACACCCGGGCGGTGACGACGCAAATTGTGTGCGAGCTACCACTGATGATTCTGTCTGAGCGCTTGTATTAGTAAATTCTCGATTCACTTCTCTGTAGTAGGCTGGTGCTATAGGCAAGGGGACGGGGTCCAAGATGCCAGCAGTTTCACGATCGAAGTTGTACTCCGCCACAACGAGTTTCTCTGTACCTCACTAAAACCGTAGATGGCTTTTAGCAGTATTTCGTTGGCAGACACCAGTATTTAATCTCACGGCGGTGCAGATCCCCCAGCAATCAATGCGGACTAAACAGGGACTATACCCTGTACCGCAGCACCGGCCAGTTTCAGTAGATCCACCAAAAGCTTCCATTTTCCGGGCAAGGCTTGGAACATCTGGAACACCAACACACCAGGGCCTGGGTTTGCATGTTTGTTGCCGATTATAAGGGGGGGCAACGGATGGAACGGAAGGCAGCGGTTGCCAGTGTTAGGGATAATTATATCGATAAGGCGACTTCATTGTCCTAAGGGACGTATGTTACGAGAGGGACGCACCTATTCCTTTTTTCTGGGTTCTCAATTAGTGCCACGATAGGAGCGGAAGCAGTAGTGTTTTGGGAGCCTGACTGAAGAAGCTCTTTTGCTGACCCAATGCCTAATTGCCCACACACAACGCTAACCTTGAGCAAAACAACGAAACTGTTGTGGTGCGTTAGTGGATCCCCTGGTTTAGTGGATCACATTGTCAAAAATGGGTGATGGATCACCGAGTTAGTGGATCACTATTTCAAAAATTGGTGGTGGATCACCATGTTTAGTGGATCACATTTGGAAAATGAGTGGTGGATCCCTGGCTTAGTGGATCACATTTTAGAAAATGAGTGGTGCATCACCGGGCTAACGTATCAAAATTCTAAAAAGAGCTGCTGGCCGTGAGTTATGATATTTCTTTTTTGTTTTACTTGTTATCAAGGGCGACCGTTACGAGTACGAGATCGTACTTGAGTCATGATATAAACATATATGTTTTGGTTTTAAGGGCGACCCTTACGAGTACGATATCGTACTTGAGTCATGATACTTTTTTTTTGCCTTAATTTTTATTGAGGGCGACCCTTACGAGTGCGATATCGTACTTGAATCGTGATTTTGTTTGTCTTATTTTTATTAAGGGCGACCCTTACGAGTACGATATCGTACTTGAATCGTGTTTTTTTGTTTGTTTGTTTTGGTTTTACGGGCGACCGTTACGAGTCCGATATCGTACTTGAATCATGAGAAAATAAATTTGTCTTACTTTTTATTAAGGGCAATCCTCACGAGTACGAGATCGTACTCACCTAAGTTGTTTCACGCTCATGCCATTCCTGCCTAGACCGAAAATTTCCACTAACCTTCAGGACGGCATCAAGAAAAAAACCAAACAGAAACTGGTAAATCAACGGAGACCCTTACGAGTACGAGATCGTACCGTCTACCGTTCCAGACAAAAAATACACACCCAATTATCGTCTAAACAGGGGCGACTGGGTCATGACTGCAGCGTGCAGCAGAAACGCGAAGCAACAGTGATGCCTTTCTCGTTTACTGCACAATGTTCGACGTTTATAGTTTAACATATTAAGAGTATATATTATGTGTCATATTTGCATGCCCAAACGAATACCTGGTACGCGATGGATGAAGCAAAACACAGATTGCCGACCGCACATTGTATACAGCATCAGAGTTACATCGGTAGCACGGGTTGTAGTCATACTGGGGCCTGCGCGGACACTTTACGTTTTTCCGAGGGTTGGTTGGGGCTAGCAGCGTCATTTTTACCCTATCGCTTTAATTACTGCGTCACGGTAATAGAGCACACATGAGTTAGATTACAATCAAACAACGCTGTGTATCAACGTTCGAGCTTGACCGGAGGACGGGAGGTGCCGGGTAAGCTGTGGCAAGAACAGCAAGCATATTCGAGGTGATTCATACACGTACTTGGTTTACCTGTTTATTGCCGGAAGGTACGCCGCGGTGTACGTACATTATTTTTCTCTCCTCTATTATCAATAGAGTAACTTTCAACCCGAGACGTATTTCCTCCTCGCAGCCATACTCCAGCGGCGAGCAACCGCAGCAACAACCAGCGGCAGAGGTTTCATAAGGACGGCGGGTGGCCGACAACGGCAGCGCACAGCAGCAGTGCGAAAGAACTGCAAAACCTATATTGCGTCACGCGTTTACGGACTGCGCCTAATGTTTTACAATTCTTATTTTATGGAATACTCATTTGGGTGCTAAGCTTGAAATTTCTCACGATGAAAGGAGAAAACCACCGACTACGCGTTATGTCTACGGTACATCGATACGCGTCTTCCCGCTGGCTTGCGACGAGCGCAAGCGATGACAATGGAGACAACAAGGCGGAGTTGAGGTTCACCTGTGAGCGGTGGGGATGCCCGACCACCATGGAGCCCCTTCCACGTCATGGAGAGCCAGTCATTGGCGGGCACGACCGTTGACCAGATCCAGAAGATCGGGAGGTGTAAGTCGGAGAACGAAGCGAATTGCTACATGGGATCGACCACTTGCACTCAGGTCCGACCGTCAAAGAGGAAACGGTACCACTAATACCCGATCACGCGCGATCTGCTACTGTCTCCATCTGTTGAGCCAGGTTTCTCTGCGTGCGCGCCCACGCACGG
>JBDWQI010000199.1:0-3342 GCA_039986635.1 Sulfitobacter sp. | reverse complement strand
TAGGGGTTCCTGTCTAAGGTTGTGCTATATTTTCATGCAGGCCAAGCCAGTATAGTTACTCAATAACACAGGAAAAAAAGAGGGCGCATACCAACTCTTTATACCGGGATGCGTACAGGCCTCTATTCCATAGGTATTACTCCGTAGAGTTTGTTTATTCGTGCACACCGGAGCAGGTAGATGCTGCAGTGCGCATACATACGTACATACATCTTTAAACCGTACGAGAACACGCAACATAGCACAACTTCTGTTGGACAAGTTTCAGGGACAAGTTTTCGCGTTAATAGGAGGGCAAGCACAACGAATATCGTTTTGCTTTCCGTACACACCTCACTCAACGTGTGAACAACCCCCCGTGATCGAGAATTTTAGCGTTTGGAATTCGTCCGAGTGAGTGTGCTACCTTGTGCAATATATATACATACCGCAAACACACCTAAATGGTCTCAGGTGTTGCCAGCGTTTTTTTTTTTTTTTTCTTCTTAATCATCAATTTTACTCTCCAGCCTAACTCGTAGGAGGTTTTACCCTCAGCGATGTTCTAGACAAGCCGTGGTCACAGGTGTCGTCCCTTTCCCCCCCCGGTACGCGCCTTTTAGTTATGGCGCACATAGGATTCAGCTTTCCCACTGCTCGTCGATTTTCATCGAATGTAGCCAACTCAGGCTCTCGCGCTTTCCGCTAATCGATTATGTATGCAAGAAAAAGTCCCTTGGAGCATGCACTCACTCGGTGAGACTTGAACCCATGAAATTGATCTTGATAGGCAGGCGGACCACCTACGAAACCACCGCGGACTAACATTAATAACTGTTGTAGATTTGACAAGCATTAGTTTATGTTGTTGTATTCCTGCTACGGACCCTGTGCAATTAGGTATACCTGGTGCGAGTTTTAACTACCATTCGTCGTACAATATCGCAATAAATCACAGCAGTAGTGTGGTCACCCTCAATCAATCGTCTCCAAGACACGGTGCGTTCTGGACAAATCACTACAACCAGATCCGCGACCACAACCCAGCGGTACCCGTTTGCTCTTGAATACGATTTGGTGGTTTCCCCAACTACCACTACCACACTGGACAGAGTAACTAGAGATACTATGTATGTAGGTAAAACATACCTGGTACTTCATAATACCTGGTATGTAGACAGAGTATATCGTGTCAAATATTGTATGCCGCGTTCGTCTTTTTCCCGACGTCATCGCTTGTCAATGAATCGTGTTATTGATTTCTGGTGGGGCTTGCGGGTTCCACCCCGCCTACGTTTTGGCTCAGGAATTGCCATTGTTTTGTGTCTTGTAGGCACCAGTGGTGCACACAGCAGCAGTTTCGCTCGAAAGTCAACCAAACACAGCAAACCCAGCCGGTATTTCAGCCCCCGGACGAAAAGTCTGTACATTTTTCCCTCATTCCTCCAGATAGATCACATGACGGGAAGGAATGCAGCTACAATATTCTATTTTCTGCAGAACGGAAATGCATGCAAATTGCGGATATCCGATGTCGGTGTTCTTGTACGGGACGTCACAGTTATGTCTGTTGTTGGTCGTCTCGTATTTTACTGGTGGTGACCATACGTCCAACAGCTGTTGAGCATTAAAAGCACACGTAACTACCAAACGTGTATACACAACGTGGACACTGCACCCCTTGACCGGGTCACAGTTAGTGCCACCTCTACCAAATGTGTTTTTGCACACACAGCGAGGGAATTTTAGCAAGCTCTTTTTGAAGTTAATGCAAAATCAAGATATAATTCAGTGCAAACAGTTTCTGTGGGGAAGCACGGTGAGTCTGATGACCGTATCGACATTTTCTGGTGATGGTGATGGTGGCCTCAACCCAGCTGTCGCTTAAACTTGGAAGCATGTACGTAGCGCCCTTCACGCACAGTCGGTCTTGACGAATGAATTTTCAGCCGTAACAACTATACCGGTGTACCAGGCACTTCGTCGAAAAAAACGCAATACATACACAAGAAGAATGTACTGCGGGGAACCACATTAAATAGGACCTACGGTACACACAAAAACCATTATATGTCGCAATTTAAATTACAACATATGGTCCTATTTACTGTGGCCCCTCGTAATAGCCACGTTAAGCACTTTACGAATAATAACGCAAATTCAGCGCGGATTTTATTCTTCTCCTTGAGGACGTCATCTGCTCTCCTTGGGTCGTCGTTTAATTGGTTCGTGGTTGGTGCTCGTGGTTAGAACTTCTCTTGTTTTTGCTATCTGAAGAAGATTAAGAAAAGTGGCCGGGGTGTCTGGTAAGTAAATGCATCTTCTAAGCATCCGCAGCGAAAAACATCCACGTGCACGCAGTCAACGCCCATAGCGGCAGGCCACCGAACCACTAGGATCACCCGGATATGGCCTTGAAGACAACATAATGTTCTCAGGCAGTTCTTTCTTGAACAAAATAGCTCAGCGCAACCATATTCTTAAATGCAAACGATGCGAGTGAAAATACAAGGACGACCTCATCTCTTTCCGCAATCCACGGAGTTCCCGTGGGCCATTCCTTTCTGCGTGAATGCCTCTCCCGTGAGCTTCAAATATGTGTTTCTCGCCGTTATTCCGATAATGCGATCACGGCATAAAAAAAATACTGTTTGCGGACTCAATCCTCTGTTTTTTTGCGGCCTCAACTCGAAGCCGATTGCGGATGGATCGAAGGGAGTCCATCCTTGTTTAAATTGTGCACGTTACGAAACCCTACCTCAACACATCCATCCGTCCTGCAACACGGGCATCTCCAACTTTCAAAACGCTCACGGGGACGGCCAGTTCCCCGACGTCGTCTTCACTCATTCCACGGACTGGTTGCATTCTTGTAACTCAATATTTCTAGCTGGTGACGTTCCTATAATGTGCAACGACTTGTTGGTATGATACCTTTGACTAGCACATGTTGTACAGAAATGTTGGCCGGGATGGGCGAAAAACGTTTTGCGTACAAGTCACGTTTCGGGCGAGATATTGAGCTCTTGATGTGAGGGGCTCAGATATTTTGCTTAGGTCACCATTGGTATCGGGACATTGCTCAATATTCATCTATTGTACCGTAGAACAGAAAAGCTATGTGGGACGTTAGACGACTCTCTGGTGTCACGATGCGGGAAACAAAAAACGAGTCACCACACGGCGTCCTTACCCGGCGCCAGACGAAAGGGCGGCACGCCCATGGTCTTAAGTGGAGCCCCATAGTACAGACGAATCAGCGTTCAATTTGTTTTTTCTTGACCAATGATAGGAATACCAAAAAAAGCCTGTGGAGGGTGTTCCCATAGTACACCCCATAGTACCGGAGGGATGTGACCAATC
>JBDWQI010000198.1:0-3228 GCA_039986635.1 Sulfitobacter sp. | reverse complement strand
CCTTCCGCGGTACTGCTGTGTTGCGTTTGGTTTCCCAAATGGACGTCAGACTGAATTTTCGACCACGTCCTAAGTTTGATGAGAATATGCAACAGTAGCAGTAGTACCTCGAAGTATTTATACACAGGAATTCCCATCGGTACTTCGAAGCACGACATCCATTAAAAAACAATTTTTATTCGAACGCAGCTGGAGTGTTTTTCGCGGATTGTTTTTTTCTCAACACACACGCCGGGAGTAAGTGTGCATCGATAGGCACAAGCTATTGCTGGCCTGATTGCCTGGTCTTTGATGCGTCCTGCTGAGTGGGTTAGAAATATGCTTTTTGTTTCATCTCTTGCGGGTCTGGCTCACGCCCCGCACCACAATCGCGCCGTTGTCTGACCATGTTTTTCCTTGGATACGGTGCCACAGGGATCTCCGTGTGAACAATCTTATCCTCCAGTCAGGAAACTTCAATGGTGCCACGGCTTTGGAATTCCTGTAAGCGAGGCAGTGTGTTATGTTCGTATAAAATTTCAATTTGTTGTTGCTGCTGACGCCAATGAAGTAGTTTGTACCAAGTTGCTCACCGTTTCGCGCATTCGTCTGATTTAGGCAGTAGGCATCGGGTATACACCGCGGTATGGAAGAAGCCGCGGTTCGGAATGCCAACCAACGATTGGCGTCGTAATATATCCGAGGTCTCAAAATGTTACCGGTCGGCAATTGTAGGTGAGTGATTGGCTTCCACCGTCTTCTTTGAACGAAAGGTCGTAATAGATAAATACGGGTCAGTCAAACAGGGTGATCGGTTGTCAGATCGGCATTGTCACACAAGTTTTATCCGTATCATGTTCTAAACCTGTGGCGGAAGAAAATCGACCCGCTAATCCCCTCCACCCCCCTCTACGACTGCGTTGCCGTTGCTGTTCTGATATCGCGGGGATTAATCTATGCAGACTTTTGGCCGATAACAACTTCGGGACTCTGCCAATTGGTGCCTTCGAAGGCTTGACGTCTTTACGCGAACTGTGAGTGAGCCCTGAGGGGGCGCCACGAGGAAAAAGGCAAGCGTTAACTTGCCGCCTATCCATATATATATTTCCTCTACGCGGAGCGTGCTACGGTCGCGGTGCACCTGCGCTTTTCTGAGGCTCCATGATTAAAGAGCTTTGTATCTCATCCAAACACCGTCACAAATAGTGTGCTTGTCGCTGTCGGGAATTCAGAGAGGGAAATAGACAGCAAAACGTGACGATTTTAGCAGCGCTACCTGAGTAGTTGGAGAGGAATACATAATTGGAGCTCGAGTTTTGCAGTTGCAAGGTGTCGTACGGCACCGACGCATCGTGACCCTTCCCGTACTTTTGAGTGAACACGCTGCTCGTAGACGGTTGGAAATACGAAAGTTGTCCCTGATTCGGTCACTATCTCGGCAACCGAAGGGGTGAACCCGACGGTCAGTCCAATGGCCCGGGTGTTTCACGAAAATTATTGCCAAAACCATCGATGTTGGGTAGTTATTCATTCCAGAAGCGCCATCAGCCCAAAATATTTGACCGGCACGACCACGGGCTTCCGTGGTCCTGAGACAATATTTACGCAGGGCAAGGAATGCTATAGAGCAACCGCTTGCCACTCGGGGATCACGCAATGTCTGACGGTGTTCGCATGCCAACGAGCTATGTCGACGTGCTTGACGCACCCAACCCTTGGTGATATGATATTCCACAACGGCATGGTGTTGTTGTTACCTATAACCCTTCGGCTATTAACTTGCTGGGGAACGTCGTGAAGGTGTTGTAGTACATAGGTGGTACTGCTGCCTACGATAGTCTGGACTTTTGCTAAGGGAGAGCCACACTTTTTTCGTTGTACTCGTCCTCTTTCCTACCGTGTACATGGCGTGAACATGTTCTTGCTTTTTAAGTTTTTGTGGTACGGGCAGGATGGTATCCTGACCGCTAAGTTGAAGCGCGAGATAGGCGTACAGCATGGCAGTATCGAGATATCGTCGGGCGTGACTCGACGTTTCGGTGGATTCAGGGTTCCACCATAGTATACGCCGAGGTTTGGGTCTGGTACTTGAGGCTTCTGTTGCTGGCTCTCTTTGTCCTGTCCTGGTATGTCGACTTATCGCACCTTCCTGACGTGTCCAGCTGAAAGGTCACCTAAATGACACGCTTTCCCAACTATCTCGCAAACTCCGCGTCTGTCCCCGGGCCACAGGGACCTATCGTCTGATTTTGAAGAGCTCACTCTGCAGCCTGGAACCTTTAGGGGTGCCACATCTGTAGAAGCCCTGTGAGTGAATAATGTTCATGACGTTTTTCTCGTCGGCCAGGCAATGCTATTTCGACTCCGAAAGACTTTTGTCGCACAGAGGAGTTGTCGTTGAACTTGGCAATGCTTTCAATTGATCCGACTCGTACTTCGGTCCTCCTGTTGGTTTGCAACATGAATCATGTAACGGTACTGAACGTGCTGTAATTGAACCGGTTTTCTTCAGTGGTCTTCATTGCTGGGTGCTTTGTTTGGCGGGTTTTTTTCAGAATGACAACACCGCTCGATGAGCTGTGAGCCTCATGATGTCCGACTGGGGCCGTATACGAGGCTTGTGCTGTGATAGGGATATCACACTATTGCCACCATGTTCCAGACTGACCCAGCCCTTGACCTGAAGAACAACCCAAATACCGTTGGTCTTCGATTTCACTTCCCATCATGGATCCTTTAGTAGCTACAGTAGAGCATTGGAAGGTCGACATCCGAGGTTGGATGGAGAACGTTCACCCTTAGGTGCAGGCTCTCAGAATGTGTAGGTGCACCCCTGTCTCACCTTGCCTCACCCACGCCATATTTACCCGCTCTGCGCCTCTCCACAACTTCGTTGCTGCCGTTACCGCCGTCGTGGGGATCAACCACGGCAGGACTTTGGAAGGTAACGTAATCGGAGCCCTGCCAGCTGGTGTCTTCGAAGGTTTGACGTCACTACGCGAACTGTGAGTGAGCCCGGAAGGGCGCCGGTAGAGCAACGACAACACCAACATGTCGTCACCCAAGGAACTACCACGCCTGTCCTTGTGACCGAACTGTCGGGTATCGTTTGGTCGGCACGAACAGATACTGCCGTAGTTGGGGAGTTCAGCCTCTGTCGTCAGGAAAGGCAGACTCATCAAGCGAGTGAGGACGCGATATCTACGTCCTCGTCGCAATTAGCCGTTGATGTCATCATACCTCGATATG
>JBDWQI010000197.1:0-17212 GCA_039986635.1 Sulfitobacter sp. | reverse complement strand
ATGAGCCCGACAAGGCGGTCTACCCGCTCGAGCGATTGGCCGGCATCCTCATAGCTGTTCTGGGCCGCCGCCGAGACAAGGGCACCGGTGGTGGCCTGCGTCGCCACGCGGTTGGCCCCGGGATTGCCGCTCGTGGCCATTTCCGAGAGGGTGTCATCGTCAAATCCGAGATCGGCCAGCACCCGGTCCATCTGGGTTTCGATCTCGCCTGCGCCAGAACCGGACAGGCCGGAGAAATCCCCAGTCTTGATCGCCTCAATCGTGGCGAGGATGTCCCCGAACTCCTGGTCGAGTAGACCGTTCAACTCGTCTTCCATCTCGGTGCGGATGATTTCTGGAAGCTCGGCAAGTCGGGTGAGCGCTTCATAGGTTCTTTGCAGCTCCGCGAGTTGATCCGTGAGTGTGGCAAGCTGTTCGCGGAGCTGCGTCAGCTGCTCGTTCTGCAAAATCTCGTCTTCGATCATCTGCCGCAGCTGCTGGATGTTTTGCGCGATGTTCTGGGTGTCGACGACCGGTACACCTTGTGCTGCGGCAGGGGGTAGGACGCTGAACTGCAAGCCAACGCCAAATGTCGTGGCCAAAGCTGTCCTCAAGAGCAGATGTCCCATCATTCAATCTCCCTGATCGTAAAATCCATGAACGCGCCTTCGGCCATGCGGGCGCTGGCCTGGGCCAGCTCTTCGGCGGAGAGCACGCGGGTGCGGGCGGCCACGAGACGCACGAGTTCGGCGCGGGCATAAGTGTTGAGCGCAAGGCTCTCCTGCACATCCTCGGTCTCGGAAATCTGTTCGACGATATCCGCAATACGCAGGGCGGCTTGCCTGATCGCGGCGGGTGAGTTGTTGCCATAGAAGGCCGCGCCGTGCCCAGTGAGCGAGAGGTTGGCATTGGCGAGAAGCGCCGGATCGATCGTGCCAAGTGCGTCGATCCCGCCGATACGGCTCAGATAGAGATTGTAGCGCTCCGGGATAACCTGGACGTAATGTTGGGTCTCGCGGAAGGGTGGCACGCCGCCATACTCGGAAACCCGGCCGGGTCCGGCGTTATAGGCCGCGAGGGCGTTGATGATGTTGCCATCGAATGTGTTGAGCTGGGTCGCGAGATAGCGCGCGCCGCCATGCACCTGTAGGTAGGGGCTGTCATAATATTCCGGGTTGATGCCGAGATCGCTGGCCGTGCCAGGCATGATCTGTGTGAGACCATAGGCGCCGACGGGGAGACCGTGCCCCAATCGTAAACCGGCTTTCCTGCCAGATGAGCGCTTGCAGCAGCGCGCGCCATTGGACGGGGGAGAGTCCTGCGCGTCCAACACCCGCAAAGTCGCTGGTCTCCTGAGCCACGCGGATGATGAGCTGCTCGATGTTCTCGGCGGCGTCCCTGAACATCTGCGCACCGCCGGGATTGGGATCGATCTCGCCCGTGCCATAGACCGCCGCCACGGCGCGGTCGGGATCGCCGCTGCCGCTTTCCAGCCCCGAGACCATGGCGGGCAGGCCCTGACCGCCGAAGCTGGTCTGGGCATCGAGGATGCGTTGCAGGGTTTCCAGCTGCTCCCGTTCGATCTCGGCGATGAGTTCGCGCACGGCAAGCTTCTCCGCCTGAACGGCCAAGTCAGCCTCGCGATCGCCAGTCTCGACGATGTCACGCGCGGTCAGCCCACTGTCATTGGTCGGCACGCCCTGAGACAAGGCGAGACCTGGCAGCAGGCAAAGCGCTAGGATATGAGGCAGGCTAGACTTCAATGTCCCCCTCCGGGGTGCCAAGGGGCGTGAAATCGCAATCAGGCGCGACGGGTGCCGTGGACGCAAGGAATGTGAAGCAGTTCGCCTGCGGCTCCCGGTACTGGGTGCAGGAGGCCAGCGCGCCGAGCGCAGCCAAAGCGATAAGAATACGGATCATGAAAGTCTCCAAAAATATGGGCGGTCGCGGTAATCGGCGCCGACAAGCGCTTCGCCCTTTTCCATGCCGCCAAGGATGGTGAGATTGGGTCCAAGCGCGCTCAGATCGGCATCGACGACGATCGAGCCCTGATCGTCGCGGATCAGTGCGAGGCGGCTGTTGCTGCCCGTGTTGAGAAGGACGTCGACTTCCTTCTCCGTGAGGTTCAGCATGGCGTAATCCGAGGCACTGGCGCGGATATTGGGCAGCAGGATCTGCGTCGGCACGGCCTCGACGATGGTCTTGCCGATCCGGGTACGTTCGAGCTGGCTTGCGTATTGCGTCATCATCACCGCGACCGTGTTCTGCTTGCGCGCTGTCACCAACCAGTTCGACAGCCGCTCGGCGAAATATGCGTTGTCGAGCGCCTTCCAGGCCTCGTCGATCACGATGATGGTGGGGCGGCGGTCCTCGATCTCGCGCTCGACCCGGCGGAAAAGATAGGAGAGAACCGCCATCCGCTCCTTGTCGGCCTCGCTGTCGAGAATGCCGGTGAGATCGAAGCCCACCACATCGCCCTTGAGCGAGAACGTGTCCTCGAGGCTTTGGCCGAAGATCCAGCCATAGCGGCCGTCTTCGGTCCACTCGAGCAGGCGCTGGTGCAGATCGCCGCCATCATCGGTGGACACAAAAAGCGACGCGAAATCCCGCCAGTTCCGCAGGGCCGGGTTGGTGGCCTGGGCATTCTGGCGCACGACTTCCTGGATGCGGTTGGTCTGCGCCGGGGTCAGCGGCTTGTCAGCGCGGTAAAGAAGCGTGGCAAGCCAGTCCGAGAGCCAGGCGGTGCCGCGCGCATCGGTCTCGGTCCAGAGTGGGTTGAGGCCCGTGGGCTGACCGGCGTTCAGGGAGGCGTAGCGCCCGCCATTCGCGCGGACCGCCATTTCCATCCCGAGGCGGTAGTCGAAAACGAAGATCCGGGCGCCCGCGCGACGGGCCTGGGTCATCAGGAAGGCCGAGAGCACCGATTTGCCCGACCCGGGCCGCCCCATGATCAGGGTATGGCCGCTGGTCGGTTCTTTGTCGGGCGCGCCCTGCTCGTGATAGGAAAACCGGTAGGCGCTTTGCTCCGGCGTGGGCAGATAGGTGACGACCCGGCCCCAGGGGGTAAGTGCTGCAGGTTTGCCGAGCTGTGTCCGGTGGAAGGCCGCAAAATCCGCGAAGTTGCGGTTGGTGACGGCGCTGGCGCGGACGCGCTTTGGCTGGTTGCCGGGGTGCTGGCTGAGGTAATGCGCCTTGGCCGCGACCCGCTCGCCAATCATCTTCACGCCTTCGGTTGCGGCGGCGTTCACGATCTCGGCGCTGAGGGTTTGCAGTTCTTCGAGCGTGTCGCAAAAGAGCGTCACGACCATGTGATGCTCGCCGAAGCTTTGGCGCTTGGCCTCGAGATCATCGGCGGCGATGTCGAGGGCTTCCAGGAGCGAGAGGGCTGCGTCCTGGCTGGCCTGCATCTGGCGCTTTTGCCGCTTGATGCGGCCCGCCATGAGGTTCGAATTGATCGGCGTGAAGGACTGCGTCACGATCATGTCGACCGGCAGGTTCAGCATGTCGAACATGGTGCAGGAGGTGCCTTCCGAGTATTCTCCGATGGTGAAGCTCTTGCCGTAGCGGTGGCCCACGACGCCCTCGGAAAGCTCGAAATGGTCGCCGTGAAACGTCACGCGGGTATTGGCGACGTTGAAGGACAAAAAGCCGTAGGTGTTGGCCGGGTAGAGCGGCAGCTCTTGCCCCGTGTTCAGCGCGCCCAAAAACCCCACCAATTCCCCCGATGCAGCCGACAGCAGGCGCGGCTTGAGCTCGGTGAGGCCCGAGAGGAAGACGTTCACGGCCTCACCGAGGCGCTGCAGGCGTTTGCGGGTCTCCTCCTTCAGTCGGTCCGGCGCGCTGCGGCTCAGGAACGGCAGGAGGCTTTTCGGGGGCGGACGGTGAATGACGGTGAGCGTCAGCGTCTTGTCGCGCAGCCCGCTGGTCTCGAGTTTTGCGCGCCAGCGCCGGTCCACCTCGCCTGCGAAGCTGTCCTCACGGATCGGGTCGAGATCAGGTTTGATGGCCTTGGAGACCTTGTGGACGTAATAGCTGAATTCCGGCCCGAGCTGCGCGACGATGCGGGCAAAAAGCGCCGTCACCTTGTCGAGATAGGCATCGTCGGTCGTGTAGCTGTTGATCCCCTCGAGCCGAATGCAGCGGAAGAGTTCGTTCACCCGGGTCCGCACGGTCTGGTCGTCGACGAGGCTCACATAGGGCAGCATATGCGCGAGGCGGGTCTCGCGCGCATACCAGTCCGGCGTCATTGTGCGGGCATCGAGCGCAGCATCACGGGCGTCATCACGGGGCATAGCTGTCCCCGCCATGGATGGAGCGGTTCCGCGTGGGTGGCGTCTCCTGCATGGCCGTCATCATCACGTCGATGAAACGCGGGTCCCAATCTGCGGCCTTCCACAGCACCGGATAGAGAAGGGCGGCCACGCCCAGCACCGCGATGTGCTGGACCCAGACGAACAAGAGCACCGAGCCAAAGAGCCAGACCATTGCGTACATGATGGGCAGGCCCAGGAGCTTGGGCGGCCGCACGAGGCCCAGAAAGAGAGGCGCGCGCTCAGCCACCGGCGAAGACCGCGGCAACGATGGTGGGAGCGGCGGCGACACCGGCGATGCCCACGAGGACCCAAAGCGCTTGGCGCAGGTCGATGATGTTGAAGAACCAGCTCAAAAAAACGCCGAGGACCGCGAGTGTGGCGATGACCACACCAAGAGGTCCGGTCAGCGCATCGACAATGCCCTGCAACAAGCTCTGGATCGGGGAGAGATCGATGCTCTGTGCAAGGGCGGGCTCGGCAATGAACAAGAATAGCGCCAGCGAGGCGACAAAGAGGTTTGAAATCTGTTTCATGAATTTGATCCTTCCAATCGGGCCACGACGGCCATGACGCGGGCCACGTGGTTCTGGGTTTCTCGGTAGGGGGGAACGCCGCCATACTGGCGGACCGCATCGGGTCCGGCGTTGTAGGCCGCCAGCGCCAGATGCGGATCGCCGAACGTCTCCAGCATCATCGCGAGGTAGCGGGCGGAGCCGTCGAGGTTCTGCAGCGGATCACGCGGGTCGACGCCCAGATCACGCGCCGTCGCTGGCATCAATTGACCAAGGCCAATGGCACCTGCACTTGAAATCGCATCCTGCCGATAGGCGCTCTCAACCTCGATATTGGCTCGATAGAGAGCCAGCCAATCCGTCACGGAAAGCCCCGCGCGACGCAGGCCGGGATGGCCGGCATAGCGCAAGGCCGTGGTCTGAATCCCGGAGAGAACATCGGCGCGGGGCAGGGGAGTCGGGCGGGCAAGGGCCGCGACTTGGACGCCCTCTTGCTCGGCCTCTACCTCGCCGAGGATCGCGATCCCATCGGAGGCCGAACCCTGACCGATGCCGTCATCGTAGTTTCGAGCAAAGCTGCTTTGGGAGCGGGACGGGGTCAGAGAGCCGTCGCTCTCCATGACCAGGACCATTTGCGCTGAGGCAGGTGCTGCGACCAGCCAGAGACAGACGAGGTTAGCTGCCAGCGCCCTTGTCTGATGGGGCTTTGTCTGACGGCGCGAGTTTGTGGGTCCGGCTTGTCCCCGCTTCAAGCGGCACGTCGACATGCGCAAAGCCAAGGCCAATGAAGAAAGACACCACGCCGGAGATCGTCTTGAACTCACGGATCTTGATATCGTTGTAGGTCGTCCGCGTGCGGGCGGTGACGAGGAGCTTTTCCACGCCCTCATCAGAGACAACGCGCATGATCCAGACCCCGTAATAGCTGGGGCCTTTCTTATGTGCTGACTCCTGGCACAGGATTTCTGCGCTATAGCCGCTTTCCACGAGTTCGCGGAAACGCGCTTCCGTAACCACATTTGGTGCTTCGATGTCCCAGTTCATGGCCCGGCTCACGCTTTCTGCAAAGACGCAACGCCCGGGCATTCCTACTTGAAGCCCAGAGTTACGATAGTATATTATCAACCGCAAGATGTAATATCGCGATCTGGCTATAATTTAGTTACACTAACACTAGTCACGGCCAGTGCCTGCGATCAAGGAGATAACAGCTTTGAGAAACCCAAGGTTGACATGCCTGCTCCCATTGCAAGCTATAGCCCTTCTAATCTGCGTTCCCGGGCAGGTTTTGGCGGAATCCTGCTTCGCCCCGGCCCGGCCTTTCCTGCCAAGCGATTCGCAGGCGGCGCGGGACTATACGGACATCATCCGCGGCGATTTCGAAGATTACATTCAGGATATCCAGAGCTACTTCCGTTGCCTCGACGGTGAACGGGCCCGTGCCTTCGAGGAAGCGAGGGAGGTCAGTGAGGACTACGGCCGATTTCTACAATTGGTAGGAGATTGATGGGCAGCCTCGGGAGCATCGGACTTGCAGCCCATGGAAACCAGACGCCGATAACACCCTCAAATATCTACTTTTTAGATAACAGATTTCATCCGCTAGCGACGTCACAAAAGGTATGTGACGCGTGGCAAAGACAATCAGAACAAATGGCCAGTTGGCGCTCGTCCGTGCGTTGGTTGATGCACGTCAGAATGCGGGTCTCAGCCAGCAGCAGTTGGCGGCGAAGCTCAAACGCCACCAGTCGTTTGTGGCACGTCTCGAAAGTGGCGAGCGTCGTATCGACGTCGTGGAGTTTACAGTTCTGGCGAGGGTCATTGGTTTTGACAAAGATGAAGTCCTGTCGATTGTTGAAGCCGCCACGGAGCCCGACCACAGGATTTGAACCAAATGAATTGTTGAGAACACGGGAACCCATTTTCTCGGTTTGATGATCATTCCCTCATCGAGGACCAGTTAGCCAACATCAAAGAAGCCCGGCGCGCGGTCGTAGTGAACGCTCTGCAACCCCACGCCGCAATTCGCAGCGCCGCAGTGCAGGAAGTCAGTAAACAGTGAACGAAGATAAGGGTGAGGGCGTCGCGATCGCCAATCTGATCGGGACCGATGGGTGCAGTGTTGTTGGTTGGGTTTATCGCTGGAGTACAGGCTCACATGCGGTGATGTGGGACGTCCAAGGGCCCCAGCCGGTATCGGAAACCTGGCCGGATATAAGTGACGAACAGAAGCAAGAAATCGACTTCGACGCGCTCATGTGGATTCGAAAAAGTGACAGTGGATAGGCTTCTCAGGCAGCCGCCAGTTCATATTGATGGAAAGGGTCTGCGAGCGTACCGGTCATTGGAGCAGATGGCAGCGAAGGTCTCGAAGGAGCCCGACTCGGCCATTATGATTTTGTGCTGCGTGCGCTCGCAGCAAGGAAAATGCGGCATGAGCGAAAAACCTCATGCTGTCGCGCGGCGGGAGAAACCGCCATTCGAGGATGCCGCAGCATGGTTTAGGAGCCGAAATTGCAGGTCGCGGGATATTGATGCCGTTCCAGATCTGCATCCTAAGGCCCGCTTTGATTGCTGATCGCTAGTTTCAAATCATCAACCAAAGCATCACGACGGCCATTCCCACCATCATGAGGTTTTCTGTGAGGCTGACAAACCCTAGCGGGACGTTGGAGTTTCCTCCAACGCACGCGCATTTCAGCTCGCGTTTGTCGATGTAGACGGCTTTGAAGACGCTGATGGCTCCGATGCTCGCAACCAGGAGCGCTGCGGGAGCGGACACCCAGGTCAGGATCATGCCAGTCATGAGGATACCCGCGCCGGTTTCTACGAACGGATAGATATAGGCGTAAGGCACCCATTTCCGCGCGAGTAAATCGTAGTTGAGGAACATCGTGGTGAAACCTTCGATGTCGCGCAGTTTCTGCATGCCGAGAAGGATCATCGACACCGAGATGAACCAGCCAAGTGTCTGCCATGTGATTGCGCCGAGAAACCCAATGGAAAGTGCCACTGCGGTAAGCGCTGCAACAGCGAACAAATACAACACAGGTCGATAGGTTGTTGCTGTAGGATCCCAGCCGGTTAATTTCTCGCGCAGGTCTGTGTAGCCGCCAACGCGTTCGCCTTCGATCCATGCTTGGGGCGTCGTCTTGACGGCGTGCTCGGCCTTAAAAGCGTCAACTTCAGCACGGGTTCGGAAAAGCCGGTCATCCACATCATATCCCTGACGTTCGAGAAGCCAACGCGCCTTTTGCCCGGATGGGCACAGATGATCTGGCAAGGCCATTCGGTAAAGCACAGCAGTATTGCCGACCGCTTCTTCAGCCGGATATGTATCGATTTCAGCGACATCGCGTGTGTCTTTAGGCATTAGTTTCTCCGTTTCCGTGCTTCGTATGCAGGTGCGGTGCTTGCGTTTGCACTGCCTAGCTTTATATACCCCCCTAGGGTATACAATCAAGACCGAGAGATTTGATCCCGTACTCTCTCGACTTTTTCTCGGCTACCATGCGAAAAGAAGGCCATGCACAACAATCGCGAAGCCACTCTAAAACGCCTCAATCGCCTTGAAGGGCAGGTCCGAGGGATCGCCCGAATGGTTGAAGAGGATCGCTATTGCGTTGATGTGTTGACGCAGATCGCGGCGGTGCGGGCGGCGCTGAAAGGCGTTGAGAAGCTCGTGATCGATGATCATGCATCCCATTGCATCGAAGATGCGCTAGCATCAGGTGATCGGGATGATCAAAGGGCGAAATTTACTGAGCTGCTCGAATTGCTCGACAAGGCTCGCGGCTAAGCCGTCAGAGATTAGCGGGTGGCGTCGTTACACTGGTAATCGTTGCTGTTGCCAACAGGATCACAACGACGGCCAGCATTTCCATAAAGATAGATCGTCGCAATGCAAGTGCCGCGCCAGGTTTCTCGGCGCGCAAAGCAGGGACCAGCCTCACCTTATTGAAAGCCGCAAAGCCGAGCAGTACCGCAACAATCGCGACTTTGAGCAACAGCCCTAAGCCATAGGCTGTTCCGAACAGGGCAGCGACGGAATCTGAAAGGAGCCACGCGAGCGCTGTACCCGCAAGGATCAGGGCGGCCACTCCGAAAGCAGCGACATTGCCAAAGTGGTGCAACACATCAACGCCAGAGGGAGCAAGCGCCGCGCGGCGCAAAGGCAAAAGCGCACCAACCCATAAAGCTGCGGTCAGGAGGTGAAGAACAAGCAGAACTGCTAATACCGCCCTCGGCTCTCCAAGAGTGTGGCCCACTTGCGAAAAGGATATCGCGACGGAAAGGCACCCCGCCAGAGCTATCCATTGCCCAATACGAGGCACCAACACCGTCAGTATCGCAAGTTCGCCAAATCCACGCCAAATCGCGGCGGTGCCAAGTGGGCTTTCCCAAACAAACCCGAGCATCATTGGGTCCGTTGCTCCCTCAAAACCCATCCCGGATATGCGTGCCGCACGAATGCCGAAACGTGCAGCCAAGACCGCGAGGCCAACCAGTGCCGCACCGACCGCAAGCTGCCGAGCAAGGCGTAAGACAGACACCTCAGCGCGCTTCGCAAAGACGAAGGAAAACAGCACGCCCCCAATCGCGAGAAGAGCCGCGCTATAGCCAATCGCTTTTGCCACAATGGCCAAGACGGCAAGACCGTCGATTGGAGCCAGTCCGGTCACTCCGCGACCGTGAAGGAGAAGCTACCCTGCATCGGGTGACCGTCTGAGGCCATGCCGCGCCAGTCGAAACGGTAGCTTCCAGGTGCAAGCGCTTCCAATGGCACTGCCCGGAATTCCGTTGTTGGTTCCATACCGGTCTCGCGTTCGATTTCGATGTCATCATCGGTTGCAGTCAGCATGACGGAAATGATGCGCATCGGATCATCGAACCGCATTGAAAGCTCTGGCACTTCTGTGACAGTCGCACCATCAGCAGGTGTCGTTGCTTCGGACTTGGAATGCGCCGCAGCAACCATTGGAGCAATTGCGACGCCCAAGCAAAGAAGAAATTGTTTGATCATCTGAATTTTCCTTTATTCGGACTGGGCGTTGAGTGCGTCGTGATGCTCTCGGATTTCACTGGGCCAGGTTGATTTAATGAAGGATAGCACGGCAATGATTTCTTCATCGCTGAGCACTTCTTCATAGACTGGCATAGCGGATGGGGGTGCATTCTCCATCAGTCCGGCAAGCCCATATTTGGTCAGGGTGAAGAGCGTTTCATCGTTGTGGTGCCACGTGTGCCCGGTCGCGTTATGCGGCGGTGCTGGTAGCAAACCATCTTCGCCCCGCATCCGCCAGTTCGGTTGCCCTTCGAGGCGCGCCCCGTGGCACGCAGCACATTGAGCCATGTAGATGCCCTGACCAAGAGCGACCACTTCAGCGTCATCAGGTGACAACAGACCGACGGCTGCGGAGGGTTGGGCCAGAACGAACGCCGCCGCGAAACCGGCGAGCGCGAGCCCGCCGGTCATCAGAATTGCTTTGCGACTTGCCATCACGTGTCAAAGGGCTGTGCTGTACCAGCTCGGTAGTACACCGTTCCGGTGCCCGCCTCTCCGCCAAATGCGATGACGTCGTAACGGGCAGAAGGATCATCCCCCATGCCGGGGGAACCCATCGGCATGCCCGGAACAGCAAGTCCGGTGATGTCTGGGCGATCCTGCAGAACAGTTTCCAATGCTTCAAACGGAACATGCCCTTCGAAGACATATCCATCCGCTTCAATGGTGTGACAGGATGCCAGTTCAAGCGGAATGCCGCGTTCTGATTTCTGCGCCTCGGGGTCGGTCAGCTCCGCGACAGTGACAGCGTAGCCGCGCGCACGGGCCAAGTCGGCCCAAGCGTGACAGCATCCGCAACCGGGTGAGGCGAGAACGCGCATAGGCGTGCTTGCGCGCGCAGGAAGAGCGGCCACGACAAGTGCCGCTGCGGAAAGATTAGTGAAGTGACGACGTGTGATCATGTCTGTCGGTCCTTTGATTTGAAAGTTGAATGGATTGCGGACAAGCGCCCGTTGCCGTTCAAACTTTCGGAGGACCTGTCGGAACAGCCCGTGTTAAGTTCGAGAACTCGAAATCAGCATCAAGCACACCAATGACCATTTCGCGTGAGGGACTAACTGGCAAAATCGCCGTCGTGACTACAAGATCACCAAAACAGGGCGTTGATCCCATGCCGCCCGTCGTATCACAGCAGTCCGCAAGCGCCTTCTCTGCATCAGCCACCAGATCGTTTTCTGTCATTTCAGCGTGGTGGTCAGCGTGATCGGGTCCATGGTTCAATCCATGCATTACTGACGCGGTGGACGCACCGGCGAATGCAACAACAAGACAGATCGACAAGACTAAGCGAAACATACCAAATACCTACTGGGGGTATATGGTTTTGACAAGTCACGAGGGTGTGTCGCCGCTACCGAGCCTAGTTGCATCCGTTATGGCTACGCCACATGTCCGGATCATGCCCGTCTGGGACAGAGGCGCAGGGATCATCTGAGTAGCCACGCAGCACCGAATACTGGGTCACCTGAGTGTCAGTCAGCAATGGCAAAGTCAGCAGGTGCGCGTTGAGGTGAACCATACGCAAGTCTGCCCGCGCCTCACCTGCTTCCACGACGAGCCGCTCAAGTGTCCCCGCATCCGGCGCACCAAGTTGAAAAGCTTCGTCCAGCGATTGTTCCGCCGCGACGAACCGCTCCCCAGCAGTTATGGCGTCTGCCCGCATCTGCGCCTGGATCACCTCGATGTCGTCGCGCTGCTGTTCGGTCAGACCGATTTCATCGGCAAGCTCAAGGAGATGCGTTGGCCCTGGAACGCCATTTAGCTCGGCGGCGCGTGCAAGACCCCAACCGCCGCCACGTGCGATCTCTTCCAAGTCGTCCTCGGAAAGGGATTTGATAAGGCGCGTTTCTTGCCCTGCATAGACCGATGGGGCTGAGCCGTGGTTTCCAGAGTGGTTTTGAGCAAAGGTAACAGTGGGCAAGATCAGCATGAGAAATGCGAAGCGCTTGGTTGTCATGTTTGATATCCTTGTATGATCCGGGATTTGCGCAAAGACATTGCATATGATGAGCAACATGAAACATGATATAAATCATGTTAGATCATTGGCTCACATCATTCGAAGGCGCATCTATTCGAACACTAGACGCAGGCGAGTATCTTTTTCGGCGTAACGACAAGGTTGAAATGGCCTTCCTTGTAAGAGAAGGCCATGTTCTCCTTCGCCGTGCTCTGAAAGATGGCGGGCTTCTCACATTGCATATCGCCAATGCGGGCGATCTGGTCACCGAAGCGTCCTTGTTTGCAGATCAGTACCACTGCGATGCGGTCACGGATCGGACGACAAAGGTTTCGGCCATACCTAAGGCGCAGCTTCTGAAGGACTTTGAGAACGGTTCTTCGGGGAAACAACTTTCAGTGAGGGCATTGGAGCGAACGACCAAAGAACTTCAGGCACTCCGGACGCGCATTGAGATCATGCGTTTTCGAAAGGTAACAGATCGGTTGGATGCCTATCTCGAACTTAATGGACCTCCAAAAGAAGGCGGGTGGGTGCACGTCGCCGATTGGATTGGGGTGACGCCACCCGCTCTTTATCGCGAACTTGCGAAGCGTCGACGGGACGATGAGACATAAACCTAGACGCAAATACCCATTTTCAGATAGCGGACTTTCGTTGCCCGGCAGGAACCAGGTAGGTAAGGACTATAAATTGTTGCGAAGTTGGTTCTCCTTCCCAAAATGAACTGGAGAGGAAAGATCATGTTGCCTGAGCAGTTTTCCGGTGGGTGCTCGTGTGGAGCAGTCCGATACAAATCCGAAGGTGTTGCCCGCTACATGGGTAACTGCCATTGCCGCGATTGCCAGCAGGCCACTGGAAGTGCCTATTTTCCAGCTGTGCTAGTGAAACAGACTGATTTCAGGCTTGAGAAAGGTGAACCAAAGTGGTTCGAGCGTCAAGCTGATCGCGGCCATGCAATGCTTCGCGGTTTCTGCTCTGAATGTGGATCACCGCTGTTTCTGATCAACAAGGCAAGCGAAGGAGCAATGATCTTGTTCGCGGGAAGTTTGGATGATCCGAGTTGGTACCAGCCAAGCCGTGACATTTACGTGAAGAGCGCACAGCCTTGGGATCAAATGGACCCCAGTCTCCCGAAAGCTGATGGAATGCCTGCCTAGCTTTTTAGCGTTGTTACATTTTTGGTGTCAGTCGCAATCCGACTTTGGCTCGTTGCGTACCTCAGAAGAACCTCCCCACACGTGACGCGTACTGTTCAAACGCGCTTCCGTACTGATCTTTGAGCCATGGCTCCTCGGAAAACGGTGCGGCAATAAGCACTGCTATTCCAGCCAATCCGACTACCATTGCCCACAGCGCCGCTGACAAGATCATCCAGCCACCGACGATACCAATGTCAGCCATATACTGCGGGTTCCGCGAGTAACGATACATGCCCTCAGTGCGCAGGGTGCCTTTGGCTCCACCTGTCTGCGGCACCCCGAAATGTGAGACTTCCATCCAAACGACGATGTTGCCGATCAGGATGAGTGGCAGGCCGACGCCAAACCGCACCCAATTTGGAATGGCCAGATCACCCCAGCCCCAGACCCCAAGCAGGATGAGAACCCCGAACAATGTGAATGTCGGCACCCAGACAAGGAAAGGCGTGAGTGTCGTGTAGCGTTTCGGCGGCCATATTCGCCGATCAGGAAAGGCAATCGACCAGAGGATCGCAGCTAAAGTTATAGCAGCAACCCCAAGACCCAAACAAATGAGAAAACTCTGCTTCATGCCTCCGCGTGTTTGTGGTCGATTATTTCCCGTCGCTCTGCGAGTGCTTGGCGCACAATTTGGAAAGCCGATGATAAAAACAGCCCCGCCATGATCGTTGCAACGGTCAGGTCAGGCCAACCCGTTGCAGTGCCCCAGACACCCAAGGCCGCGAACATAACAGCGACGTTGCCGATGGCGTCATTGCGCGAGCATAGCCAGACTGAACGCACGTTGGCGTCCCCGTCTTTGTAGCGCACCAGTAAGAACACACTGGCAAGGTTCGTGAGCAAAGCCAGAAAGCCAACAGCGCCCATGATCTCAGCCGTGGGAACCCCGACATAAAAGACACGGTAGACGGTCGATCCGAAGACCCAAAGCCCCATCAACAAGAGGCTGAAACCCTTGAACAGCGCGGCATTGGTACGGGCGCGAAGTGAGGCGCCTATGACTGCCAGAGAGATGCCGTAGGTCATTGCATCACCCGCAAAGTCGAGAGCATCGGCTTGCAAGGCCTGTGACTTTGCCAAGTGGCCCGCAGTCATTTCAACCGCGAACATCGTCGCGTTCAATGCAATGACGATCCACAGCCTGCGTTTGTAGTCGTCTGATACGCCGTCAAACTTGGCGTCATGTCCGCAGCAACCTGCCATGGGGGATCCTCTTTCATCCTAGATTGATGATAGTGTAATGTCTCTAGTGACTAGAGGTTCAAGAGGTTTCTTCATGTTTTCTATCGGCGAGCTTTCAAAGCGTACAAAGGTCAAGGTTCCAACCATTCGCTACTACGAGGAAATGGGACTCCTGGCAGAAGCAGAGCGCACGGGCGGCAACCAAAGACGCTACGACAAAGCCGGGCTAGAACGGTTGAGCTTCATTCGACACGCCCGCGATCTGGGCTTTTCGATTGAAGCTATTCTGTCCCTCATCGAGCTCCAGGAACACCCGGATCGTTCTTGCCAAGCTGCTACGGAGATTGCGACATCGCAGCTCACGGATGTGCGCGCCAAAATCAAACGGTTGCGCGCTTTGGAGAAAGAACTCGTTCGAATGTCCAAGGGATGTGAAGGTGATGGCGTAGCCGAGGATTGTTATGTTCTGGCGTCACTCGCTGATCATAAGCTTTGTAACCGCCAACATTGAATTGGCAAAAAAAACGATCTTAGCAGCAGGACTTTCCTTCTTGGATTGGTGGACACGGAACCGTTGCGTAGGAACAATAGACGCAGCAATCCCCCTCAAGTGGCTTCAAGAGAGTCTGACATGACTTGCATTCATAAAACCACTGGCACGCATCCGTCGGCATCGTTTCGGTTTCAACGTGTCCACAAGACGGACACGTGAGCGTAGATTCCAAGACTACTTTTGCGTCTTCTGTCGCCATATCGCGTACCCCGTCAGTATTAGAAAACCTGCCAAAATCGGCAGCAAGACAGCATCGCTGTAGACGACACCAAGTAACCCTGTCAGGCCAAGCGCTGTTAGCACGACCGGCAAGAGCGGCGTGAAGCAACAGAGGATCGCCAAGATCGTGCCGCCCACCCCGAGCGCCAGTAGTTTGTTTTTCATCGTGTCGATCTCCACAAATCCCACATGAAACGCTGCGCTGACGCCTCCCAGAGTGGCGAAGACAGCGCGATCAAAAAGGCGATAGATGCGAGTGAAGTCCATGCGATTGCAGAGCGCCTGCGCGTTAAGCATGGCCTGCGACGCAGCACTCGATACCAAGCCCAAACGAGGGCAATCGCGACACCTGCAAGAATGAACCCTCGATAAGCGATGAATGGCCCAAGCATGGTGAGCCATGCACCGCCAAGGCCCAGTATCGAAAGGCCGATAGGCAAAACACAACATGACGCCGACAATAGCGCCAAAAGCGCTGCGAAGGGCATCACTAGGCGGGCAGCGATGCCGGTGTCTACCACGGGTTGTTGATTTGCATTCATGTCCATTTTGCACTTCTACTTCCTGTAGCCACTACAGGAGCAAGCAAAATGTTCACCATCGGCAAAGCGTCAGAACAAAGCGGCGTGAACATCGAAACGATCCGGTATTATGAACGTGAGGGTGTGGTTCCGAAACCGGGGCGCTCGGCAGGCGGGCGTCGGCTATACTCGTCCGATGAAATTGCCAAACTCAGGTTCGTGCGCCGGTGTCGCGATTTGGGCTTCCCGATCTCGATTATTCAGACCTTTCTATCCCTGACCGAGCTGAGTGACCGATCCTGTGGCGAGGTGAAAGCAATGGCTGAGAACCATCTGGGTGAGATCACCGCCAAGATTGAGAACTTAGTGCGCCTCCAAGACGCGCTCTTGAGCCTTTCCAAGAACTGCGACGATGGCTCTGCGGCTTGTCCTATGTTGGACGCATTGATGAAGGATGGCTTTGGCGGCAGCCTACACGAGTAAAGCAGCCGTTAGCTTGAGTTTCGCGAACGGTATCTCTGTCCCACCATCTTTCATATTGGCGAAGCGTACGGCGAAAGTTCGGTCTTGGCTCAGGCACAATCGGGGCCCCTGATCGACCGGTATGGCGACATCAGCTGCGACACAGCGATGAACGCGCCGCGCGTGCGAACTAATGCTGCGTCAGCAACAGCCGCGCCTGCATAAGTCCGGTTTGTCCCGCTCTCCGGCCCTTGCCGCCGACAGCAGCGAACGGCTGGTATCTGAGTAACTGAGCACGCTCAAGTTTCCGCAGTTTGATAGCACCGCTGTTATTGTCAGCGCTAGTAATTCACCTGTTCGAAGCCGTAGTTGCCCTCATAGTCACGCCAATCGACGAAGACAGATCGGTGATAGATACCCGGGCAATTCTGGCCCCAACGTTCAAGTCCCAGATGGGCTTCGGGCAGGGCAGTTATGGAAGATCGGTGCCAGGAGAAATCGCCTTGGGTTCCATAAGTGCCGAGGACTACAGTGGCGTTGCGTTCGCAGTCTCCTTCGCTTCCTGCTTCGTATTGCCGCGCGTAACGAACATCAAAGACACGGATGGATCGTACGAAATTGAACTCTGGCCCACTGATATCGATGTCGGCGCGGTCCTGAATGAGCCGGCGGAGCCGGTCGCTGGGAATGAGATCGTCGACTGGCAAGGATTGGAGTGGTCTGCGGTTGTTGGGCCGGTACAAGGCTTCAAAGATGCGGTCAGCGTTGTTTGATAGCTGGTCGCTCTCATAGGAGGCGCCCATGGGACAGCGCCAGATTTGCAGCGGCGGTTCCACTGGCCAAGGCGTAATCCGCCGGATGAACTCGGCGCGGGCTCGGGCGCAAGGGACGGAAGCGGGCCAGCCGCCAGACAGACACAAGAGGATCGCGCAATCGATCGGGTAGGTCTGCGCGCGGGCGGGTGACGGCAGCGAAAAGCTTGTCACAGTCAAAGCGACAGCGATCGAGGGGAGGAACTTCTTGATCAGATAGTGCATACTGTGAAACCTCTATGAGAGGAGCCCAGCATACATACGATAATATAATATCGCAACACTAAGTATATGTAAACACCATTCAGAAATGTCACCGGGTTTGCAAAGCAGAAGTGTCACCCTGGGTGCACCGTGAGCAAGGCTTTTGAGCCCGTAGACCCCACATATCGAAGGGCTGAAAAGCCTTGCGGAGGTCAGTGGAAGAGCTGG
>JBDWQI010000196.1:0-2743 GCA_039986635.1 Sulfitobacter sp. | reverse complement strand
TGTGGAAGCGATGACTATGACGGCTACACCTGCTTCCGTAACGGGTACGAGTGCTCGGCAATGTTACTTTGAGGTGCGTTTGTGCAGAATCGGGTCCCGCACTTGGCGTTATTGTTTGTGGTTAAATGGTTGGGACGTACTCCCTAGATCGTGGCCGTTATTTTCAATTAATGGTTTGGAGGTCAGAATCTGCGACGTACGAGCGCAGCATCTCCGGGTATGAATAGATTAGCGCTAAGAAGATGATTGCCACCCCTATGCCGATTCTATCGGTCGCGAAGGAACTCGTAGCTATGGTAAAGACTGCGTGGTATTCCTGGCGGTCAAAACGCCTCGAGTGACTTCTTCAAACCCTCCGCGAACCAGATGCATAAGTCTGACGCAATTATGTACGTACACTGGATCCGATTAATAAACAGACCCGACAAGCCTTGAGTAACCGCTTCAAACTCTCCGCTAACCAGATGTACAAGCCTGACGCAATATACACCGGATATGATTCGTGAATGGACCTGTGACGATCCGCAGTCCGCGAAATGTGTGGGATTTACCCTGGTATATAGGCGCACCGTACAAGGTTGAGGTTCAAGGGCATCCACCTTCCGACATTCTTCAACTCCTCCAACGATTGGTTCCTCTCGTCGTTTCGGGTGCTCTGTTGACAGTGCCGGTCCGTCGAAAGTGGCTGCTCAGAGGGGTTAGGGCAGTGCGGCGAGATACACTGGGACGGACCGACGTGCTGCTGGGACGGGGCCGATTGTCTTGAGAGAAACGAATGCTACTCTCCGTGTTTCCGCAAAGTCCCGTCCGAACCTTCAACCTAGATGAGTTCCAGATATTCCACGAATAGAACAAAGAAGAAAACCTATCCATGCGTGGTATAGGAAACGACGCAGTATGCAGGGCTATGGGACTACCTAGATGAAGCAGCTCACTGCATATACTTTATAAGAAGACGTAAACTACTGCTGCTGTCGTAGTGGCTTGCGGAACGTTCATTTGGCCTACAATAGCACACCCAACCCCCTTTGGAGAGGGAAGCGTGAACTCCTTTCTAGGAGGAGTTTGTCCACCACATACGTTGTTACAAATGTTGGTCCCATACCTCCCACGGGCGACGCTTCTCTGGTGCGTTGTCGGCGTGTTCGGCTGTGGGCTTGGCCAATTAGTCTCTATCAATGGCGCGGATGCTGCGAAGACAACCAAGGGTCGTTCGATGAGCGATATCCTCGAGAGCAGGTCAAAGCGGGCGCGAGTCTTGTCGCATATCTTATGGGCGAAAAGCCGTTCTCCCTGCACATCTCCCGTCAGACATGCCCTGGACGAAGAGTAGAAGCGTGGGGGGAGTGTAGCAGCTGGGCGATATATATATATATATGATGAGGGTCGAAGTTATGATAGCTCTATCACACGATGGCATATGCATCGGCTCGTATGACTAAGCAGCGAGGGAGTGACCATGGGTTTACTGTGTTTTGCCTCCCGAACTTGTTTTGTTTTGTTTTAGGCATTTTCTTTTTTCCTGCACATTGTTAATCGGTTACAGAAGTGGTAGCGTTGGACTCGTAACGTGTTGTTGTTGGCTGTAGGGCGAACGCATGGAGGCGTTTGCCTACGGCAGTTTATATGTAGACAGAGGTATCTTATAGTGGTGGGATTGGTCCGATTGGTTGATTTGTCTTCTAGCTTCGTTTCATGTTTCCGCCCGAAAGAGGTGTAGTACAGTTTTATACCCGTGGTGCTGTTCGTCTGTAGTACGCATGGTTCGTGTCCACGCGGCCCTGTCGCTGCGGTGTAGGTTACTTTAGAGCAACTGTAGGTTCGATGGTGTGTGAATGTTTCATCCAATAACAGAAATGCAAGCTTTCCGGAAATCGGCAACGAAACTTCGTGAATAGTTTCGCAATCAGCGCAAGACACGACTTTGCGGTTTCAGTCTGTCGAGGTGTAGCCTAACGATCGCACACAGTAATAGGCTTTGCTATGCGTAGGAGTCAACGTGATTCTGGTGGAGTATCTTGTAGACATTTTTTGTCGTTAAACACAAAGACACATACTTGACGGGTGGGGGTCACCCCTATCGATGACATCTGTGTCCCCACAGAAGTAGGAGCGGTCCATGGACCCGGGTTCGGTTGCCGATACAAATGTGGAGCTTAATTCATACGGTGTTGATGCATGTAGGTTCACGTAGAGATACGCCCGGTAATTATAACATGGTCGGACGCTTGTTGTGTCCTCGTGCGGTCCAGTGGGGGTTTCGTTGCACACATATCCCTTTGAATTAGGTGAGCGTTGTGGATATGAGGTTCCATTGGAAGGCAGCTTGTCTGGTGGCAGTTTTGAAGTGGTTTTGATAATGTTTGTGTCGTCATGCAGTTGTATCAGTCAAACGATATTTCTTCAGAGCTGCTCGGTGACCGTACTCGGGGCACACCAAGCAAGATCTCATGGCAACGGATTCATCAATACAGGTTTATCGTTTGCTGATTTCGGCATCGCCTTCTTCTGAGACGCAGATGGAAATGCGCCATCTGTACTGATATGCGCCTGTCAATAACACGGACGTCGACGATTGACACGAACCGCGTGGAACGTCGCGGAGCAAGGTGCCCATGATGGATGTGGTTTGCAGAACAGGGAGAAGTGTACGATATAAAGAGGAAAGTAAATAAAGGCACAAGTCTACCTGTATTCCAGATACCCATTCATAAGCCTGGTGTCGCAAGAGCATGCCTCTAGT
>JBDWQI010000195.1:0-3066 GCA_039986635.1 Sulfitobacter sp. | reverse complement strand
AAGAATTTTCGTATAATCCGTCGGATGCCCACCACAGAGTCATGCTATTGGTTGCTCCACGACTCATTGTAGAACCTGCATACTCACATGATGGAGGCGCAGGTCGTAAGACACCTGTAGAGTGTGTTTCCGGCATCGCTCGCGGTCCCCCACACGTTATCATCATGAAGCGAGCTGACGTTGGCCCCACCCACAGCCCACACCACCACCAACAGGAATGATCCAGTGTACGAAAAGGTAGCAGAGATATTCTGTGAGGGAAAGGGGCCGACCCATACGATCAGCGCAAAAGACACGACGAGTACTGTTAGAAGCGTACCTGTCTGGCACTAAACGTATGTTGACTATCTCAAACGTTGCAATGTCTCAACGTCTGGGGTAGTCGATCTCAGGACGCGGGTTTGGGAGTTGTGGAATGGCTGATTTGACCCTATTTGTTTCCTTGTGTATTTACGATAATACATATGAAGCGTGCCCCGCAGTGTCGTCGACTCAGACGATATAATCTCTAGCTGCAATCAAATTAGGAGTTCGTCGCGTCGAACGCACTATACGCTAATTCGGCATGAGATTTGTGTTAAGACTCATTCCGCCGTGGCTAGATAGGAGAATAATACAGGAATGTTTTTCGTGCGTGATATATAATTGCAGCATTTCAGAGTCCTACTGCCGTACGGATACACTGTCAGGACAGTGCCTGTGCGTTGTCCCACGCGTACCTGCCGACGATATTGTCCAGTAACCAACAAACACAAGACCAGCGCCCCAGCGGGTAGGGTAGACCGTAACTGGACCAAGTCCGGCGGTAAGTTCTCATAGCCTTGGTTTTCGTTAGTGGGTGAGTTCGAACAACTTCCACACTACCCGGAGGAGATGACTCTCCCAGGTGGCAATCTTCACTGCACCTGCTCTTCCATGGAGTCAGGTCGATCAACATGCCTAAAGGCCAAGGTAACAGCAGCCTTTTCTAATGTTGCAATGGGAGTTATGGGCTAAATTTGCACGACACGAAGTTGGATCGTTGAAGTGTGGTGATCGTAAGCTTTGTTTTTACCGATCCGCCGGAGGATAAAACAAACAAACAAAAAATTAGACATAAGAGAACGCAGAAACATTTGAAAACCGACACAGCCTTCCTACCGCATATATGGAACCCACTCCCATTATATTCACACTGAACGCTCTATACCCCACAGGATAACCGACCGTGTATTCAACACCAGATAGACAATCACACGGCCCATACGCCAATACCTGGCACACCATGAAGGCAAACGAATATTACAGCGAAGGCATGGCTAAACATGACTCTTCCGTTACGGCAAATCGTTAGGCGTAGTCGTTGCAAGACCCAACCCCACAGTACGCTCACGGGCTTCCAAGAACATTCCCGTCCTTTGTCGGTTTTCGGTGTCGACTTATCCTTTCGTGGAAGTATCATCCGAATCCGTTTTGCCTCCTTATGGCTACGTGCACAACCAAGGCAACAAACGATATATACAAACCCGAAGGAGTGCACTCTAAAAAACGTCAACTTATTGTGCCCTTTCTCTAGGGTCTCCGAGATGTACGCTGGGCGTTCTACGGTAGGGGTTCACCTTCACGTTTGTGAGGCTGCGTCTTCCTATGGTCTATTGCGGAGTTCAACGGGGACGAACGTATAAGTACGTCTGACGCCTGGGATGTGTGGGGTGCGCACGTTCAATACATACATGCATATATCCCCGGTAAGGACGCTGTGGTGGCTCAGAAACATATTTTCACACAGATGAGACCTGTATCGTAGAACGACCCACGTAACAGATTAAGATAAGCTTTTACCTTGATCGAAGATGCAAAGTGTTTTTGAGAGTCCTTGTCATTTCCGTACAGCTTCAGCATCCTTTCGAACTCATCTTTGAAAGGCCTGCTCATCAGCGATTTGAAATATGCGACGGGTGGAAGGACACAAGTCGGAAGGTGGTTCCACCACATTGCTTTATGGGCGTATTAATCGAAAATATATCGGGCACAACACCGGTGCAAGGCTATTCAAGTGTGACAACACTAATTCGTTGCACGCGTAGGATCTGGCTTCAGCATTTTTTTATTCAAGATGTTGTCAGTGTTTATGCAGTGAGGTAGAGAGTTCGTCAAATTGGGGAGCCCCACGATAACATATTTATGTACACTCCTTCACCGTCGCATAGGTTCGTGGGTTGTAACTATTTCTGTGTTAAAAATGTGCATCACATTGGCTGAACGCTTGGTCAGAGAACCTACCCTCTTGATTCTGACCCGGTCGGCAGAATGTGAACTCCTACAACGATATGGGTCGTACATGATTAACGTGAGGGGCCTACGTAGTATTGTAGAGCCCTCGCGCGATCACAGGATAAAACAACCCCGAACCGACCGGGCGCCGCAAAAATGCGGAGTAACACGATTCGTTTGAGTTCGGTGTGGTGTTGCACAACCAGTAACTTACTGCACGCTCGTTTTCTTGTGGCGGATGGGGGTACTGTATCTTACTCTATTGCTCGACGTGTTTTGTTGTTTGACGGTACTATAAAGTCCCTCGTCCAAAAAAAACCTTCGGAATGTAAGAGATACTAGAACAGGAGGCACCCGTCTGCATCGGGTTTTTCACATATTCGTTGGATCAAAAATTGCTTTTCTGTGATCTGTAGAAATCCTCAAGTATCGAGAAGTCTCATAATTATGTGATGAATTATCGGTACGGTGCTACGCCTCGCACTGAAAACTGTTCTGCCGGCTCCGCGTGCCACCTGTGAAGTTTACACTTGTTCCATTTGCCACTTTGGCACACCATTCCTCAACGTGGACAAGGACGTCAAATACTTGCTCCAATACTTGCAAGGCACGCCAAACACTTATGAGGTATTTCAAAATAATTAAAACGACATATCTGGCGTGTCATGCAGCTCGCAAAGGTTAAGTTTCAACCACCCAAATGGTCGAATTGACAATAGACGCGTGTGTACGATTAAATGAAAGCACTTCAGGGGATTCTGTAAGCTTGGAGCACAAGACAAACCGTCTCTCCCTCACCAACAAAAAGAAGAG
>JBDWQI010000194.1:0-2386 GCA_039986635.1 Sulfitobacter sp. | reverse complement strand
AAAACGATCATTGAGTCGTTCCGGGAAAATGAGAACGGTACACTGATATGTGGCCCTGACGGGTAGTCTCCGCGTCATTCGTAGGGCTGATGTAACAAAGGCTCCAGTAGATAACAATGTTCCCCCGCTCGAAAAGGTTCTTTAACTGGTCCACCTGATCTACTTACCCATACCGCTACTGGGTCAAAAACCATGAAAAGTCCGAGGACCACCGGTGCAAACCTCTCAGCCAAACCCCTAGGTGGCATTGTCCAGCATGGTCTATACGACCCCTTTGCCGTCCGAGCGCAGAGGACTCTCACGAGTTGGGGTTAGCGGCTGTGCCTTTCCTTCGTTTCCCAGCACCGTGCTTCCCACGTTTCTTGTTCCTCGGCCTCTGGCAATGTCCGAGCTGCTAATCAGTTGCTTGATTTGAGACCTGCGTGTAAATATGTGGGGTGTATTCCTGCACCCGAGCGGTAGCGTGACGGATCGGCCAGTACGTATTAGGACACGAGATAGAGATTATACGAACGTGGTAGGGTATTAGAGGCCAATGAGACAATATATACGACTATCATAAAGGTGTAATAACGATAGCGCCTGAAATGAAAAAATGCAGTAAGTACCGGGTTGAGAAGTGAGACGTTGCAATGACGCGCAACACACCATGTTGCAAGTCTAACCCGCGGTGAATTATACAATATTGAATTCGGGTATCTTAAAAGATGTAAACGTTTATTACGCAAACGTACCACATTGACGCATTGGTGCCTATTACGCTATACGACATTGGCGCACGTGCCCGGCGTTCTAGTGGTGAACCTCACGACTGTTGAGGTCCAACTCGCGGGATTAAGCCTCCCCGAATGATGGTTAGTTATTCGAACATTTTCCGCCAAAGAAACCTAGCGTGTGTATAGGCAATTCCAAAAGCCATCGACGAGGACATCCACCAGCTGAGGTATGGTCGCGGTCAAGGCGAAGACGGTTACCTACGATGGGGGGAGAGGGGCGAGTTTGGTGATGCTGTGGCCTCTATCTTAACTACGTAAAGGAAAGAGCTCAAGAGTAGAAGAATTTTTGTTTCGGAAATGGGAACTCACACGACTACATGGCTCAGTGATTTCGTCACTTAAGTTTTTTGGCTCGCTTGTACGCAGCCAGGGGTATTTTCGTGTGAGTTCGGACACACTGGGTCTCTTTGCGCCAAGTAACCCGATGACAGCCAAGGTGATTTAGCTCTTTTGAGTTGAGTCCCGGTAAGCAAATGAGCTAACGTTGGATATTCTTTTAGTAGGTGGTAACAGAGCTATAAATGTACTTCCGTGACCAGTACGAACGAATTACCAGCGGCTGGGATAATGTATTTGGTTTTAACCTGCGGCATGGCGTGTCTCGCACTTGCGAAGTTGCGGGACCGGGATATATTTATTTCAATAGTCGTCCCGGATTATTTAGACAATGACCAATGCGAGTTTTTGCCTGATGTAAGACACGTCTGATCGTCAAACAGACAATTAGCAACTGTATTCAATGGTCTATTTGCCGTAACTCGGTATGAACATGAACACTAATATCGCCTGATACCTGGTTTGGTTGGCTTCTTGAACAAGCTACCAGCGTTGATGCATCCGTACCTCTCCAAAGGTACCTTCTTCTACACTACGATCAGCGATTTGTCCATTTTGCATCGCGTTTTCGCTTGTGCAGTGTTCTTTCGCACTCGAACTGCAACCATTCATCGATTATTGCACGAGAGTAGGCCAAACACATTGAAGTTTGTCTTCAAAGATGAATAGGGACCAAAAATGGGAAGGTAGAGTGAATTTCGTGTTTGCCAAAAATCTGTATACAGAGCATTCGGCACCAAGCGGGAGGAAATCGACGATATACAATGGTTCAAAACGTTGTTCTGCTGTAACGGTAATGTCGCAGTGGCAGCGCGATGTTTGCTGACAACAATGTGTGGATGGAAAAAGAATGTATGCGCAGTACTACACAGTTGCAAAAGCTATGTGTCTTCCGATGTACGCCGATAGAATAGCGAACAAATATATATATATACAGTTTGACTGTTTGCCACGGCATCGCACCCACGGTGACCCGAAGGCGCACTTAAACGTCACTCGGCTCTGAAAGCGTACCTGGTAAATCATAAGAACACCTTGACTTGTATTTTAACAGGCGTACGTGCGGCAATACTACGGTACTCGATCGCTCAGTCATAATAGGAGAGGGCTAACACACGTCTTCGTGACCCGGCTGTGAAGTATATGAAAGATTCACCTACCGTACAGTGTCAAGAGATGACACCATACATGAGCACGACATAAACGTCCCTTGTGTCCTGTAGTCCTACCGGCGGTGATGGTTCCTGTCACGGCGTGTTATCAATTTGATAGGA
>JBDWQI010000193.1:0-1550 GCA_039986635.1 Sulfitobacter sp. | reverse complement strand
ATGCCGCTGCGCCTCGGAAATGGCACAGACATCATTCCAGCGGGGTTTTGGCTCACGGGTGATACCATCAGGTTTCGCCGATCCGGCACCACCGGCCTTGCCCGCCTGATGCAGGCGTCCTCTGCGCCCCTGCGTGATCTGTCTGAACAGGACGCCGGGCTGGCCATGGACATTCCGCCTGTGCAAGCCCCGGTGATGGTGCGGCGTCTTGCCGATCGGGAATGGCAGATTGAGATTGCGGGCATCGCCACAGATGTGGGTCACGATCCATCAAACAGCGATGTGCATGTGATCCGCTTGCTGGATCAAGCGCCGCTGGTCTCTCAGGGGGTGCTCAAAAGCGATCACGCCTTTGCGTTGCACAGTCATGCGCTAAAGGCGATGGGCATGGGGCGGTTTGATTATGCGGCCCTTACCTCGCAAGAGATCAGCGGCGGCAGCTTTGATGGCATCCAACCCTCAACAGCCGAGGGCGCAATGCGGGTTGGTTTGATGTCAGAGCCAAACGTCAATGACCCAACGGTGCATGACTTTGTGGGCTTGGGCCATGGTCTGATCAAGAACCTGTCCTGTGAGATATCGGGCGAATATCTAACCGTTGGTGGCACCTATGTAACCCGCTCGGATTTGCTGACTGCGATCACATTGGGCAAGGCGCTGCGGTTTCGCGAGGTCACCGTGACTTGTGTTTATGACATCTACCGCCCGCCAAGATCAGCGCCGATCAAATGCGGCCAGATGATCGTCACACATACCTTTACAGGTGCAGGTGTTCAGTGCCACAGCCGTTGGAAAGTCGGCCGCGCATTGGCGTATGACACGGGCAGTGTGGCCTTGTCCGAAGGCGACGTCATCACGGGGGAAACCAGCGGCGCAACGGCTGAACTTGTGGTGGTGCCAGACAGCGATACCACCGGGACCTGGGCGGGGGGTGATCGCGCTGGCTTGCTGTTTGTCAAAGACGCCAGCGGGGCGTTTCAGGATGGTGAGGTGATCACCGTGGGCGGGCAGAACCGCGCCAGTGTCAACGGCACCCTTGGCCCGGCGCTGTCCATGCAGAACAGCTATGGCAACATGGCCCCCTGCACGGTTGTGAACCGGGTCAAACCGCGTGGTCTGCCCGCAATTGAAATCGGATCACAGGATGGCAGTCAGCGCCCCTCTGATGCCGTGGACGGTGTCGGCAATGGCGCGATCTGGAACGATGGCGCATCCCGCATCGCCCATTGGCACAGCCGCGCCCCTGATGTGTTGTTCGAAATGATCTTGCAGAAATGGGATGGGTCAAGCTGGATCGAAGCGCCTTGCCCAATCGATCCTCCCGGCGACTTTTCCGAAGCCACCACCAGTGTTTTGTTCGCCCAAGACCGTATTGAAGGTGTGCGCAAAACCTATCCCAACGCCCGATCCGGCACCGCGCCCCAGCTTTGGGAGGGGGTTTTTGACGCCTCCGCCCTGATGGCGTTCCGCATCGGCACCCCGCTTTAAACAGGAGTTTAAACCATGACCAAAGAAACCATTCTTGCAGACGTTCAAAGCCTGATCGGGCG
>JBDWQI010000192.1:0-3824 GCA_039986635.1 Sulfitobacter sp. | reverse complement strand
CTTATAACTGCATTCATTTAACACCTCAGGTATTCACATCAAAAAGGCGCCTCGGTCGTCAACCAACTGAAGGCAGCAGCATTTGCCGAATCCGCAGCAGCTGCTGCTATGACATCCGCCTTTCCCGCGGATGTTGCGGTCGCAACGAAGGCAGAAGAAGCAACGGCGACTCCACAATAGTTCCGTTGTTGCCAGATAATTTGCCGTATGCCATTTTCCAGGGTTCGGCAAGAGCTGCCCTAGCTTATGGTGCTTCTAACGTGGTTAGCCATTATACCTTCTAACGGAATCCCTCTTCTGCTTTGAACCCGGCCACCTCCACCCAGACTCTGAGAGCAGCCAGACCCCTGTTCCCTCTCACCCACAACTAGAGTCCAGTGTGCCAGAGTAGATTGTCTGCTTCCTTTGTATTCGCTCAACGTCACTCATCATCAACTTGATGGCCCACTTCCCTCATCCCCTCCGTTTAAACATGCCTAGTATTCAATCTCTCTCCACATACCCCAGAATTCCTTTGTGCTAACTTCCATCAACAAACAGCGAAGAATCTACTTTCCACTGACTTCAGATGTAGATGTTACCCAACAGATACGAAGACTTAGAGGAACTAGAAAAATGGAAACCCCCGTTAGTAACATTGCAATCACTTCTACCCACCTCCCTCTTTCCTAATCCTATACGTACGTGTATGTGACTGTGACCACGCCTATGCACCTACCCTGCCACATGCAGCTGCAAGGAGCAATTGAACCGAATCTTCAGTCCGTCGGGAAGCACGAAATAAGAGTAGGAACGCAAAGATAATCGGCGGATAGCTTTCACGATTAGATGTCGGCAAAAATGACAAACGTATACAAGCTAAAATCGAACTGTAATTTAAATACTTTGGAACTTGGCGTTGAAAGGTGTATTACATTGCTCTAAGCTATAAGAAGCGAGATATTGAGAAAGACGTATTTTGCTTCGCTCCTTAATCTGAAATTGTCGTTATCATGTGCTGGACCTTATCCACACTTAACCCAGCATGTATTTACACATGCCCCACATAGACTACCAACATTGACTGTAAAACCCACCGCACTTTAAGCCCCAAGAAAGGCGGGCGAGTTCTTAATCAACTCGATAACTTCTTACCTGGTCCCATACCCCTGCTCATCCACACTCGCGAGTATCGCCCCGTAGTGGATGGTATTTTTCTTTTCTGTCTCAGTCCGTCCCACCGTGTCTTCTCACCTCAACCAACTGCTCCTGTCTTCGACCCTGCGACCTTTCGCCCGTCCCCTCGTTTCGAACATGTCAACGATTCAATACCTCCCCAAATACCCCAGGTTCATCCATTCATTCTTTGTTTCGCTCATGAACCCGGAATTAATATACATAAATGTTGGGCCTCATCCACCACTAATCTAGCATGTGCAACACACACGCAATATATATAGAGCTCTAACTTCTACCCTATAACCTACCGTACTTGAACCCCATCGTAAACCACTTTCTCCAGTGTGTGTCTAGTTTTATGGCCCTCTTGCCCGCCCCGTCCGTTCACAGGCCAAATAATATTTACCTGTCCAGAACCCCAGATTCCTCCGTTCCATATTACACACACAGTAGAACGACGAAAGGATAGAAATACGACAAAATACATCCAAAGCAAAAATGCTAAAAAACAAACCCATGCATAGAAAAAAAACTAAAACGAGATAAACTTATTTTGCGTGTAGACGGAGGTTTTTCCGTAGGGTGCGCTCGGAAACATATGATTGAAATAATTATGTATGTGGTTTGATTGTGACACGTTTTTTCGTCACTGCATGTAACCTATTTACTGCCGATCGTGTGCGTAATATTTGTAAGTATGTTTGTGAAATCTTTGTACTCTAACTTTTATCAGCTTTTCTCTTCGTACAAAACATGATAGGGCAAGACCCTAAGTACCCCGACACGAAAAGCCTGACCAGAGACAATAGTCGAGGTTAGGCGACACCGTGCGTGCGTGACACACCCATCTGCGCTGTACTAGTGTGGCTACTTGTGTGTATCAGATCCTACGGTCCGTAGTCCACCATATATCCATCGTTGCTACTGTGTGTGACAGAACCACGCGCACTTTGGACGTAAATTTGAAGACCGTTTAGATTGAATATGAGCATCTCAACTGTGTCCTTATATAACCGACGTTTGGTGTTTCTTCGCCGTGGCAAACTCAAGCGATCTAAACATCGGATGACATTCAAATAATATAAACGATGATATAACCCCGCCAACTGTAGCAAGATAAGCAGCAGCAGCCACACCACGCGCGTGTCTCGCGTCCGTGGTGTACTGCTTCACCAAAAGCCTGTCCAGGGATACAAAGTGTCCCGACCTCACGAGCAGTAAATATTTCCCAAATTTGCTGTAGCGCATCAATCGTCACAAACGTGGGATCACCTTATGGAAGCACTGTTCGCCCAGCAGGATTGACTGTGGGGGTCAATGAGGTGGCTACCCGCTGCTCGACAAGGGTGGCGCAGAGCTGCTTGTGGCTGCAAGTCTTGACACTATGGGGTTTGCGATATACTCAGTGGCAGGTTTTGGTAGGGTAGCTTTCTGCTGAACAGTTCATCTGATTCATTATCAAACAGGCAACAACAACAGCAACAGCAGCAGGAATGCGGCAGGAGCACCGTCACAGCACTTTGGAAGTTCTTGGGATCGTGCAGGATCCCAGAACAATTGCTGCCCGATCCGAAAGACTTGCAAGGCCGGAAGCCCGCGCGCAAAGAGTTGCTGAAGCACGGGCACAAAGATCCTGTCGGAAGCACGCCGCGCGCAGCAAGTGTCGAAAGGAGGCTGCTGCGGAGAGAAAGTGTGTTAAGTGCCCACTTTAACCGTTACCCGTAATCGTAGTCAACAAGCGTCGGAAGGGTTTCAGCAGATTTGCGCTGATTCTCTCGTCCGTCGGCCATAGTTAACGAGTCCCCGTAAATCCCCCTCTCTTGTTGCCACACTCCCTGTCATTTTGCTTGCATGAAACTCCAGTAGTAGTTGGTGGGTATGAGGCGTATACTCTCATTACCTGCAGTACTTTGTAGTCTAGTCTGCCATGCTGCGTTAGCAAAGATTGAACCCTCGTGAGTTATCTCTCCCATACTTGGCCCTGTGTTGCGCTGTTGCTCTCATCCGTCAACCATAGGTCCCCGCTAAAATCTCCTTTGCTTGTTACTACACACCCTGCGACCAGACCGTGTGATGTTTGGTTGCGAATAACTACTACTAATGCCAGGTATAGTATTTCGTGGTGATCAGGCACGACCTCAATATCTGCTTTGCTGTAGTAGTCTAGTCTGCCATGCCGCGTTAATACTGACTGAAATCCTCTGTGGTATCTCTATTTTTTCTCATGTGTGCAATTGTTTCGTTTTGTCTCTTGTATATATTCCACCACCAGAACTGATATTCGGAACAAGAATACCGTCGCACGGAGAAATCGGGAGAGGATTGCCAGTGACGCAAGGTGGGTCGTATTTATTGTACCCATATATTTTTTCTGTTGTCGCATTTTTCGCATCTTACTGACAGTCATGACAAGCGGATGAGGGTGTCATCGCCATATATATTTTCGAACTAGCCCGCCTACTTACCTACCGACGTCTTGATGCTTACTGCTGTACTAATGGTACGATCGTTGCCACGCCAGCGGGGCCGGTATACGTGTATACCCAAGTCACCGACGTTCCGATGCCTACTCATCATGCTTTTGATTATTTTCGCTTTCCGCCCACCCTTCCTGCTGGAACGTTATGCAGCGAGAAAACATCCCACCTATCCAACCGAACCACCCC
>JBDWQI010000191.1:0-137751 GCA_039986635.1 Sulfitobacter sp. | reverse complement strand
CAGATCACGCAGGGGCGCAGAGGACGCCTGCATCAGGCGGGCAAGGCCGGTGGTGCCGGATCGGCGAAACCTGATGGTATCACCCGTGAGCCAAAACCCCGCTGGAATGATGTCTGTGCCATTTCCGAGGCGCAGCGGCATCGCGCCAATGCCTGCAACAGGGGTGACGCCATCATATTCAAACAACCGGATAGATGCCCCGGCTGCACCCCGATCCCCGGCAACCTCAAGAACAAATTCAACGTTGTTAAACGCGGCTGGCAGCTTCACACCGGGCTGTGCGATCCGCGCCTGCAATGCATCGCCCGAGGTGTTGATTTGCACCAGCTGAACATGGGTCGGCTGCGCGGCAAAAGACGGCGCAATGAGGTCATACCGGGTGCCTGCAGTGTTCAGCCGGATCACCGCGACATGGCCAACCCGGATCGCACCTGAGGGCACATCTTTCCCGGTGTCTGGCATGACCACCGGCAAGGCACCTGCACCGGCCACGTTGACGGTCACATTGCCATTGTTGGTCCCGATGGCCTGCCACGTCAAAAGCTGGTCTTCTGAGGTGAGCGCATAGCCGGTTTGAGGCGCCAGTGTGATGGCATTGGCATTGCCATCTGGCACACAGGGCACGATGGTGGTTGGCCCGGCTGGGCCGGGATCACCGGGGGTGCCGGGGTCCCCTTTGAGGGCGTTGAGGAAATCGGCGATTGTGCCTTGTTCATTGCTGCCCTGTGCCTGCCAGAGCGCAAAGACGCCAAGGGCAAAATTGTCCAGAACCCCCCGGAAAATCGCAAGCACATCATCAATCTTTTGACGCACCACCAGATTGAGCCCTTGGGTGGGGATGATGGCAAATGCCAACCCACTTGCCGAGGCCCGTTCAACCGGTTCTTGCAGTTCCAGCGCGGTTGCGGAAATACTGCAATATGGCGTAGTTTCGGTCTAACAGCCGCATGGCACAGGAGCCAAAATGTTTCGCCCCCTCTTTTTTATTGCGGTCGCACTTTGCGTTTCGTCAAACATGCTTTGGGGGCAGGCCCGTGCGCCGTTGCCTGACTATGTCGTTGCCGAATTTGGCACGCCACCGATAATTCCAACTGGGCCGCTGTCCAAACCTGTGGCTGACGCACTGGAGGAGGTCCTCGTTTTTGCGGTGAACCAGGCAGACTGGACCCCTTCAAACACGATTGCCTTTGATACAATTGCACAGGCCCAAGACCCACGATTGGTTTGGACGCTGACAGATATGCTGCGTTTTGCGTGGCATCCCGAATTTCGCGCGGCCTTAGCCGATGTCGCCGAGGCAATCCTTGGCACCTCTTTTCGCAGCGGAACTCAGCGTGCGGATATTATCAATAAACTGATGGCCTGGGACATGCCTGACTATCCCGGATACCTCGGCCATAAACGCAGCATCTTCACCAACTACATTCAGGGGTGGGAGAATATTTTCGTTGAAGGTGATATCGCGTGGCATCTCGTGGATTGGGGGGGCGTTAACATCGATGCGCGGCCTTATGGTACAACCGACGAGGTCTGCAATTGCATTCCGGCTGCCGATAACCCTGAGGTCAGTTCTGCAGCGGATGCCACATGGTTGAAGGATAACGATATCGTTTTTGGTATCGTTATCAACGGGGAGGCACGCGCTTATCCCCGCCGGATCATGGAAGTGCGAGAAATGGTGAACGATACGCTGGGCGGGCGTGATCTTGGCATTCCATACTGCTCGCTTTGTGGGGCCGCGCAGGCCTATTTCACCGATCACTTACCCAGCGGTGTAAAACGACCCATCTTGCGTACATCCGGTTTGCTGATCCGTTCGAACAAAGTGATGTATGATCTTGAAACGCAATCGGTCTTTGACACCTTCCTTGGCAAAGCAGTCACGGGCCCTTTGGCTGAGATTGGGTTGCAGTTAAAGCAAGCCACCGTGATCACGTCAAACTGGGCGGCATGGAAGGCGGCGCACCCTGACACGACAGTTCTTGTGGAAGCCTTGGCTCTGGGGCGCGACTATAACTTCCGTGAAACCCGCGAAGCAAATGGTCCTATTTTCCCTGTGGGCGACGTTGACCCTCGCTTACCAGTGCATGAAGACGTAATCGGTGCCTTCACTTCAGGCGGTAAACCCATAGCCTTTCCGCGCGCTCTAGCCATGGCTGCATTGACGGCAGGTCAAGAAGTTGCGTTTGAGGACGTACGGTTAGAGATATCAGCTGGCGGCCTCCGTGCGGTGCGATCAGATGGTGCAGACTTGGGGAGTCATCAATCGTTCTGGTTTGCGTGGTCGCAGTTCCATCCGCAGACGGTTTTGTGGACGGGTTGAGTTGTAAATCTATCTATTGAAAGGCGTACTCTGATATTGGGCCATTGTATGAACGGTGAGAGTGCAGGAGTGTGCAGCAAACCGCCATGCTTACTGCTGTTGCAAACATCGCCGACCCATTTCTTCAAAAACAGTCTGAAGTCGTTCTTGTCTGGCCAGGAACCAAGCCCGCATGCCTCAGTTTGACGGACCGGCATGCAATCCGCAAACGCCGTTCTGGATCGAAACTGTCAGATGTTTGTTGTGAGCTCAGACCTCTTTGAATAACGCGCTGCGGATTATATCTGCTTGTGCAATTTGGTTCGGTCGAATGCCCCACTGGCGATTATGGGGGGCTGCACAGGAGTTATGCCGCCAAATAGGTGTCTCGAATGTCGGGCTGCGCGCTCAGTTCTTCCAACGTTCCGACGAATTTCTGTTCGCCACTTTCTATGATCACCGCGCGATCGGCGACAACCTGAGCAAAATGAAGGTTTTGTTCGGACAAAAGTATCGTCAGCCCTTCTGATTTTAACTGGCTGATAACCTTTGCCATCTGTTCTACGATCACTGGTGCCACGCCTTCGCTTGGCTCGTCCAGTAGCACAAGAAGCGGATTGCCCATCAGAGTGCGGGCAATGGTCAGCATTTGTTGTTCACCACCAGAAAGCGCTTTGCCGCGATTGTTCCGTCGTTCGGCCAAGTTCGGAAATAGATCGAAAAGCATGTCGCGGGTCCATGTTACGGCGCCTTCTCGTTTGGGCTGTTGCCCGACAACAAGGTTTTCGGCAACGGTCAGGTCAGTAAAGACACGGCGATCCTCAGGTACGTAACCAATTCCAAGCTTGGCAATCTTATGCGTGGGAAATCCGGCGATTTCTTCCTCTTGAAATGTGACTGAACCAGTGGTTGTTTTAACCATCTGCATTACTGATTTCATGGTTGTTGATTTACCAGCGCCGTTGCGTCCGAGCAAAGCAACGACTTCTCCTCGGGGCACTTCAAAGCTTAGATCCCGGAGGACATGCGCCTTTCCATAAAAGCTGTTGATTCCTTGGACCTCAAGCATTGGCAGTTTCCTCATCTCCAAAGACGGTTCCACCGCCCAAGTACACCTCTTGCACCTTTTCGTTGTTGCGGATTTCAGCCGCGTTCCCTTCCGCAATCAACTGACCACGGTTTAGCACCATGATCCGATGGGAATGCGCAAAGACCACGTCCATGTCATGTTCTGTAAACAGCACGCTAACGCCTTTGTCTGCCACGATGTCCGCGGTGAGCTTCATTAAGGCGACCCGTTCCTTTGGGGCCATCCCGGCGGTCGGTTCGTCCATGAGCAAGACCTTGGGATTATGGGCAAGTGCAATTGCCAGTTCCATCCGCTTGAGATCCCCATATGCAAGAACCGCGCAGTGACGATCCGCCTGATCCGCCATATTCACAAGGTCGAGAAGTTCTAAAGCCTCGGCACGGTATCTCGTATGAGCGAAAGGAAGAAAGCGCATGATCTCGCGGTGGTGCGAGATAAGCGCCATCTGCACATTTTCGATTACGGTCATCGATGCATAGGTCGCCGTGATTTGGAAGGTGCGCCCAACGCCTTTGCGCCAAACATCCCTTGGCTGCATGCCGGTGATTTTTTCTCCGTCCAGAAAAACATCACCACTGGTTGGCCTTAGCTGGCCCATTAGCATATTGAAACAGGTGCTCTTGCCTGCGCCATTTGGTCCGATCAGCGCCAGCAATTCACCTTGGTTCAGGTTGAATGACACTTCGTTAACCGCGACAATCGCACCAAACGTCTTTGTCAGACCTTTTATTTCCAACACTGCAGTCATTATTGATCCCTCACTTTCAGGAGGCCAATGCGCTCTAATCCACTGCGCAGGCTGCCAACAACGCCATTTGGTGCGGCGATCACCACAAAGATGATCAAAAGCCCCATCAACAGGCGCCAGTATTCGAACTTGAGCAACGCCTCTTCAATGCCTTTGAAAAAGCCCGCCCCAACGACACCGCCTGCCAGTGTTTTCACGCCACCAAGGAAGACCACAATCAAAGCATCAAAGCTGCGTGCGATCTCTAGTTCGTTCGGGAAGACGGACCCTTTGGAAAATACGAAAAGCGCCCCTGCAAGCCCGCCCATGAAACCGGCGAACCCAAAGGCGATCAGCTTGATTTTACGGGTATCGATGCCCATCGCCTCCGCTTGGCGTTGGCTGTCGCGCGCAGCGCGCAGGGCATAGCCAAAGGGGGAATGGATAATGTGCCGCAGGATCACGATGCCTGCCACAGATAGAATAAGGGTAAAATAGAAATAGACGGTATTTCCATTTAGCCAATCGGCGGGCCAGATGTTGACCAACCCGTCGTCACCGCCGGTGACGTCTCCCCATTGGAACGCGAGGCTCCAAAGCAACTGGGAAAACGCCAGCGTCAACATCGCAAAATAAACTCCGGTCAGACGCAAACATACCCAGCCAATGGCCAAAGCTGCCAATCCGGCCCCAAATGGCGCTAATAGAAAGGCGATTTCCATCGGGCTGTTGACATGTGTCACCAGCAAGGCCGCCACGTAGGCACCGCCGCCATAGTACGCCGCGTGGCCAAAACTGACGAGGCCACCAGTCCCCAGCATAAAGTGCAAGGACGCCGCGAAGAGGCAGAAGATCAGTATATCGGTCGCCAGCACCAGCGAATAAGCGCTGCCAAAAAGCGGTAAGAAAGCCAAAATCGCGAGCCCGGCCAGAACAATCAATCGGGTGGTGTTGCTGGCAGGTTTTACGGGACGTTCAGGCTCGCCGACCTGCCCATGTTCGCCCGCAACCTCTTCGCGTCCAAATAACCCGTAGGGGCGCACCATCAACACCAGGATCATCACAATAAAGATCAACACCAGCGTTGATTGCGGCAAGTATGTAACGCCGAACACGTTGACAACAGAGATCAGCACGGCGGCGATATATGCGCCGGGCAGGGAGCCCATGCCGCCGATAACCACCACGACAAAGACGGGTGTCAGAATGCTGAAATCCATCAGCAGGTCAGCACCGCCTTTGGGCAGTTGTAGCGCACCACCCAAGCCTGCAAGGGCTGAACCCAAAGCAAACACACCAGTGAAAAGCCACGCTTGGTTGACGCCCAGTGCGCTGACCATCTCACGGTCTTGCGTTGCGGCGCGTACCAATACGCCAAGCCGTGTTTTTGTCATGAGATACCAGAGCCCCATTGCGACAACCGGTGTGATCAGCAAAAGAACAATGTCATATTTCGGAATAGGTTCGCCCATAATGCGATAAACGCCGCGAAGACCGGGCGCTCTTGGGCCCAGCAGGTCTTCTGCGCCCCAAATCAACAAAGCCAGATCTTGGATCACCAAGATCACCCCAAACGTCGCAACCAGTTGAAACAGCTCAGGTGCTTTATAGACCGGCCGCAGAACGAGCATTTCGATCAGGACACCAACAAGCCCGACAACCACGGCAGCTAGTAAAATCGACCCCCAAAAACCAAATCCACCGGGCAAGATTTGCATCAAGGAATAGCCCGTATAGGCACCAATCATATAAAGTGATCCATGGGCAAAATTGACGATCCGGGTCACCCCGAAAATCAACGATAAGCCACAGGCAACGAGAAACAGTGAACTGGCATTGGCGAGGCCCGTCAGCAATTGAGCGACGAAGAATTCCATCAAGAAAGGCTTTCAAATTGGGGGGTAAGTGAACATCAAAAGTTGCAGGGCATGCCAGCCCTGCAACTCATGTGTCTAAAATTACTCAGCAGGACGCAAAGCAGATACTTCTTCGTCCGACGGCAGGTAGTCACTGCCGTTTTTGAACTCCCAGTCCACCATGATGCCTTTTCCGTCAACAACGGTTGTCTTACCGACATAGGCACCAGCTGTAGATTGGTTGTCGATAGAACGGTACGTGATGTCACCCATCGGGGTTGCAACCTGCAGATCTTCGAACGCTGCACGGATCGCTTCGGTCTCAGTCGACCCAGCTTTTTCCAGCGCTGCAACAATAGATTGAACAGTCATGTAACCAACCAGCGAACCGATACCGGGACGCTCATCATACTTGCCCATATAAGCCTTAACAAATGCGCCCTCGACACCATCGTTCAGATCATACCAAGGGTATCCGGTCACGGTCCAACCTTCTGGGGCTTCATCGCCCAGTGGATCAATGTACTCCGGCTCGCCTGACAGCAGGCCATAGACATTCCGACCGTCAAACAATCCACGATCACCACCTTCACGAACAAACTTTGCCAGATCAGGACCAAAAGTTACGTTGTAGATCGCATCAGGCTTGGCACGCTCAAGCGCCTGAACCTCGGCGCCTGCGTCGATTTTGAAGACACCCGGCCACTGTTCGGCAACGAATTCCACTTCTGGTTTCAGGGCGGTCAATGCGGCCTTGAAGGCTGCGACAGCATCCTTACCGTAGGCATAGTTCGGTGCGATTGTTGCGTATTTCAGTGCATCCGTTTTCGCGGCTTCTTCGGCGAGCATGGCGGCCTGCATGTATGTCGAGGCGCGAAGACGGAAGGTATATGGGTTACCCGCAGACCAGACGAGCGCATCTGCCAATGGCTCGGCCGCAAGATAAACATAGCCCTTTTCGGCAGCGTGGCTTGAAATTGCCAAACCGACATTGGAGAGGATTGTCCCCGTGATCATGGCCGTGCCTTCAGAGGTCATCAGCTCTTCGGCAATTTTGACCGCTTCACCCGGTTCGCCCTGATCGTCACGGAAGATGAATTCCAAGGGGCGCCCCAATACGCCGCCCGCGGCATTTGTTTCTTCAAGCGCGAGTTCGATCCCTTGTTTATAAGGACCTGCAAACGCAGCCAGACGCTTGTAGTGGTTGATCTCGCCAATCTTGATGGCGTCCTCAGCGACCGCAGGCGTCGTAAACGGAAGGGCTGCTGCAATGGTCACGCCGAGCAGAGATTTCAAAAAGGTCTTACGTTTCATAGGTCTTCTCTCCGTTGGTTTTTTTATCTGCATCCACGAAAACCGGTGCCGTCGGTTCTCCCAGATGATCCACGGTTTCCGCTTCGATCATTTCGCGAATTCTTTTTCGGTAAACCGTAGGTCCTTTATCGATCGCAATACGCACTGGACGGCGCGTTTGCGGTCGCTTCTCTTCTTCATGAACAGCTTCAAGGATTGCCTTGTCCTCAGCAAAGGCGACCTCAAGGAGGCCGTCAATCTTGGCATTTGCACTCTGTTCCGCAGCTGTGTTGCGAATATGCATCCAGTGGTCGACTGTCTCATCTTCGTTGATGGGCGTGACAAAGTGGATGGCAAAGACACGCACACCCCTGTTGCGTTCTTCCTCGGGGCAATTTTCCGCGCTGTCGATGCTGCCAAAATCAATGACAGCCGTCGAAGGTAAATGCAGATCATAGTAATGCCAGCGATCAACATCGCCGGAAAAACCACCAAATTCTTTGAAAAACCCAATGGGCGGCGAATTTCGGATCCAGCGCCAGGCCCGAATGACCTCGCCCTCAGTTGTGACGTGTACCGGCACATTTTCGGACGCTGCATTGCCCAAGGTCGTTGGGTGCACAAAGCTCACATGCGCAGGATCTACGAGGTTCTCGGTGACGTTCAGATAATGTGCATTGATGTGCAAATGTCCCCCATGATGCATGTGCCATGATGGGTCGGACATTTCCGGGATATCAAAAATCTTGGATGTGTCCGCCAGGCCGGGATCGCCCATCCATACCCAAACAACGCCGTGTTGTTCTTCAACAGGAAAGGCGTGGACATTCGCCCGATCTGGCGTGTTGTCTTGGCCCGGGACGCGCACGCAGGTCCCGGCGCCGTTAAACGTCATCCCGTGATAGCCACATTGGATCGTATCACCGACCTGTTTGCCTTTGGACAGCGGCAGCAAACGGTGCGGACAGCGATCCTCAAGAGCAGAGAGCTTGCCGCTTTTGGCACGAAACAATACGATCCGCTGGCCCGTGATTTCCAAAGGAAAAAGCCCTTGTGCGAAATCATGTGACCACCCCGCAACATACCAACTGTTCCGAACAAAACTCATTTCGCTGGCCCCTATCTAGCTTCCAAACATTCAGCGATAGAATCCGTTAGCTGTCAAATGATTTTTGTTTGTGCGCGAATGATATTTTTGCGAATATTCTTCAACAGGCCAATTGTGCGATCTGTTTGTGCGCTGTTGTCAGCATTTCTTACGCTGTCGGTGATGTTTGCATTTTTTCCTGTAGTGCATGCCATTGGGCTGAGCTCTTTTGGCACGATTGACAATGTCTTTTAGGGGCACAAACGATCGCAAGGCGATGTGCGGTTTTCGACTAATGCCGACGATCTGGAACGACCCGCAATAGGTGGCAACATGGGTGTCGATGATAGCGATTGGTGTCACCTTGTTAGCCCTGTTGCTGGACACTTTGCCCGAACGACCGGTATCTTGTGGCGAGGCGTTCAAATGTCGACGCAACTCAAATTTCATTTAATGCATTGATTAAAGTAAGGAGTTATCATTCCTAAATATCCAGATAAGGCCGCTCTTCCTTGCCCGTGCGCCAAGGTTTGCGTCGATGACTTGAAAGTTGGGTCATAATTATCGGTTTTAAACGTGAGGCTGCGGCAGAATGACCGAGTGATTTTGTCGAATAAGGTTTCGCCCCTGCGTGTTTTCTCAACGTGAAACCCATAACTTTAAGGAAAACACGATGAAACACACAGTAAAAAACGTGCTCTTGAGCGTTACAATTGCCGGTGCTCTTGGCCTTGGAGCCGCCGATGCCACGACCAACCCTTCTGATGTCTCCCTCAATGCTATTGTAGACCTTAAGAATCTAGATGGAACGTCAGTGGGCATGGCGCATCTTACGCAAACACCACATGGGATTCTGGTACAAGTCAAAGTCTCCGATCTTCCGCCTGGTGCCAAAGGCATTCATTTGCACTCCATGGCCAATTGTAGTGCGGATACCAGCTTTAAATCTTCCTTGGGCCACCACGGAGAGGGGGAAGGTGAGCATGGCCTCTTGAACGCTCAAGGGCCGGGCAAAGGTGATCTAGGGAACATCTATGTCGGTCAAGACGGCGTGGGCGAAATGCAATTCTTCAAGGCAGGCGCTTTCCTCGATTCTGGCGATTTACCGCTTCTTGATCGTGATGGGACAGCAATTGTAATCAAGCGAATCCGGATGATCAGGTGACACAGCCGATAGGTGGCGCAGGTCCGCGTATTGTTTGCGGAGTTGTCCAAGCAAAGTGATCCCAAAGTATGGAAAACAGTGCGGCCCTTGGGCCGCACACAACGGCTATAGTCTCTTTGGTCATGGTTTATACGCACCGCACCAGATCTGCTCCTTAATTACTGAAGCGAAACAGGCGTTTGGTGGGAGGCATCAGTCGTCGGAAAGTGTATTCAGGAACGTTTCAAGGTCTGCGGCCTCCAATGCTGTCAAGCCTAGGGGGCGCAAAATTGCTTCGCCATCACTGTGCAACCGTTCCATGTCTATCGTGTTGTAGTGCTGCACAACTGCGGCCAAATCTGTGAGGCTGCCATCGTGCATAAAAGGGGCGGTGCGGGCGGCGCGGCGCAGCGATGGTACCCGAAAGATACCAAAATTCCCGTGCTGAAATCGCACGTTTTGTACGGCCCACGCCCCGGTTTTGTCCGGATCATCATTGAAATCGCCATCCAATGTGAAGGGGCTCCCCTTGAGTTTTTCGATCCCTTCGGCTCGTCCCGGATCAACGCGACCTTTTTCCAGAAAATAACGAACCCCTGCATTGTGAAATTCGCCATTCGTAAAGGCCGGGCCCGAATGGCAAAAGCTGCAATTGCCGCGACCAATGAAGATCTGTAAGCCGCGTTGCGCCGATAAAGGGTAGCCCGAGGCAATTGTCATGTCGCCAACAGCCAATGCATCGCGGAAAACATCAAATGACGTCTTACCGGTTTTCAACGTTTCGATATAAGCGGCAAGAACCTTTGAGATATTCACCGTAGTCTCTACTGACGCCTCGGTTTTGATACCGCCGAACAACACCTCATAAGAGCTTCGATGCGGGCTTTGCAAAAGGGCTTTCTGTAAGGACTGTGTATCCTGCCCCATTTCGTCCGGGTTCAAAAGCGGCGTCAGGTTTTGCGCCCAAAGACTGTCACTGTCGCCAGACCAACCAAACCAGCGTTGCCCACCGAGGTTCCAAAGCGCCTGCGTGTTCCTGTCCAGTGTCTTGCGCCCCTTGGCGCGCGACAGCCCATCTGTGAAATCCCGGGCCGGTTGATGACACGTGGCGCAAGCCAGAGTACGATCCTGCGACAATATCGGGTCTGAAAACAACCGCTCTCCCAAGGTGATTGCGCGCGGGTTACCCGAAACACGGTTGCTGGCGTCTGATTGGGTGTCCAAGGGCCAGGGCCCATGACGCAAAACCTGCGCAACCTCAGCTTCGCTCAGGATCACTTCAGCCTCAGCGGAGGGCAGTGCCAACAGCATCATTGCCAGAACCCCAAATGATCGAGCGAACAAGGTCATCCCAAAGGCACGTCAGCCACATAGGCATATCTATGCCCTGAAACTTCAATGATCACCCGAATTTCCCACAGACCCGGCATATGGAACACCACGTTCGACACTTCGAACCGATTGTTCGCAATTTTTGCCACATCAACGGTAAAGTTCATCCCATGTTGATGCGCGGGCATGTGGGCATCAAAAGCCAATGAGTTAGCTTTCGTTGTTGCGTCACAAATGCTGATTGTCAGCGCAAAGGGCGCGGATAAGGGGAGGGCGTCCATCTGGGCAAAAGCCACCGGCGCATGCGGAGTTTGGGATGTTAACGGGATTGCCCCAGATGGCATCGGACAGGCCGTAGCACCCGATGCCATCGCAAGGCTCAACAGAATAGCTGCACGGATCATTTGGTTGCAAACATCGCATCTGCATTTTCAAAAGCGATCTTGCGCGCAATATCGTTTGGCAATTCTGAGATCCAAGACCGCGAAAATTCTGCGTGACGACCGACATAATGCCAGCGTTCGGGCGCAAAGGTATCGGTGCCCAGCATGAAGCGGTCCGGGAATTCCTCAAAGACCTTGCGCCAGTCCGCATCGACCCCGCTTCCTGCGGCCATGTCAGAGCGATAGGCCAGATCTGCCCACACTCTCGGATGGGCGCGCAAAGCGTCCGCGACTTCATTGGGGGGCGCGAAACCAGAATGCGCCCAAAGCACACGCGCTTCGGGCCAGCTCTCTAGGATTTGGTCGAGCGCTTCGCGATCCCCATGGTGATGCAAAAGCAGGTTCCGATCTCTGGCCATGCCGATCATGGTCTGGATCACGTCCGTCTGGATGTCGTCACCAAAGGCGTGAAATTCGCCGATGGCTTCGTATTCAAATTTCGCCAATTTCTCATTCAGATAGTCGATAACTGCGGGGTCATGCATCCAGGTGCCAATTGCGCCGCGACGCCGATAGGGGCGAAGAGCGGGTACAATGATGTCTGGCGCTGCGGCCTTTAGCAATTGAGTGCCGCGGTCATCCGAGCTTGAGACTAACGCTTTTCGTACCCCAGCTTTTTGCAGAATTTCAACTACTTCTGCAGGAGACACAAAACCCACGGCATCGTGGCTGTAGTGCAAATGTGCATCAAATATGGGCAGCTCCTCAGCCGTAGCTGATCCGACCGTAAGAGCAAGAGCGACGATTACTGATAGGTTAAACTTCATGGTGTCTCCGATCTTTGCAAGACATTAGCGCTGTTTCGGCCGAACCGCCATAATTTGAGTAATCTTTGCTCCGACATCTGCGGGAATTCAATTTCTAAGCACATAAACTCCGCAGTGAACCAGCAAAAATTTGCGCGCATGCTTTAGGGGCAGGCCCTGTTAATCCTGATCAAAGATACAACAATACTGCCCCATCAGTTCCGAAAAACATCGTCACACTGGCGCAAAGGTCAATCAGGCGCTGGCATGCATTTTAGATCTACCAAGACGGCCAATCCTTTGGAGCGAAAACAAAAAATTATTATTTAAGAGATAGGTCTTTGCTTACAAAAGAGGTAGGCAACATTGATATTGTTCTCTGCGGCGCAATTGACGCCTAGTTATGGACCGGGCAACGCCACATGGACGCTTGCTGCGGGGGTTACCGCTGGAGACCTTGATTTCGTCTCCATCAGTGACGACGATTCCGATCTTGAAAGATCAGATGTTTTCTTGGGTAATGAAACCTTTGCGGACGCTACGATTACATCGTCATCAAATGCCGGACTGGCCGGCAAGACGATTTTCCTCGGCGATCTTGATAACATAAATGAGAACTTTAACGGCTCTAACAATGATGAACTGACCTATCCCACAACACCAAGCGGCTTTGAATCCTCCATTGTCAAAATCGCGATCTTTAATGGCAGTGGCAGCACCACGGATCCGGCAAACTATACGCAATATTATGCTTTCTGGGGGAATGAAGCTGAGGCAGCACAGAACCATTTGCTCACAAATGGCTCCATTGGGACAACATCGGGAAACCTTGAAGACGGGCTGGATTACAGCGGCTTTCTTGCGTGTTTCTGTGCCGGAACCCTGATCACCACCGCCGAAGGTCAGAGGGCAGTGGAAGATATCCAACCAGGTGATTTGGTTGAAACGCTGGATCATGGCCTACAACCTGTATTGTCATGCGTTGTCAGGTCCATTTCGCCTTCAAAACTGGCCGCAGACCCAACGACCAGGCCGATCCTTTTCAAGCCGGGGTCACTGGGTGAAAACATCCCAATCCGTGAGCTTCGTGTGAGCCGTCAGCATCGGATGTTCATTCAGTCATCTCTTCTCAATAAAACCTACCCACATGGTAAAGTTCTGATCCCGGCAATAAAACTGCTTCCGCAAGCCGGTGTTCAGATAGATCGCAGCAAAACGACGATCAGATACTACCATTTATGGCTGAATAAGCATGAGATTCTCTTTGCAGAGGGAACCGCGACAGAAAGCCTGTACGTTCCAGATGGCGCGCAAAATCCTCTCGCTCATTTTCCTGGCGTCAATCAGCACAAAGCATCAGCGCGGCCAATACTTGAGGACAAGGTCACAGTCCGAAGGCTTATCAATCAGACCAGACGACAATGTGGCCGCCTCGTAACTGTCAAGGAACCTCCAGCAAAACACATCCCCAATGCTTTTCCGGATTGCGAACACCTACAATATGCGGGTTGAGAAGTTCAGGATCAACAGATCAGGCACCAATCAAGGCAGAGTTTTTCAGCAAATTCCGCACCAAGTGGCAAGAGCAGCGCAGCGGACGAAAATCAGCTATTCGGTAGGGATGGCCAGTCGTCTGACCAATACCAAGATCAGTAACGCAGCAATCAATAAAAACCCCGAGCTGACAATCCATGCGATGGGCGTAGAGTGGATTTCCGCGACAAATCCGGCCAAAATCAAACCCAATGCGGCCCCTAGTTGTTGGATCAGCGACCTCATAGATAGCATGGTCGAGCGTTGGTGATCTTCTACACAGCGATGCAGAATGTTGCTGGCTGGCGTTTCGCTGATACCAAGGATCACGGAAAACAGGACGAATACCGTCGCAAAGCCAATGAGGCTGCCTTGCAACGCCAATGCGATCTGAACGCCAGCGAGGCAAGCAAAGGTCGCCGCCAGTGCCATGGCGTGCTGCCTTTTGAACATCCGGCTGATGTGGGGGGACAAAAATGCGCCAAAAGCGATGGAGAAGAAATAGGCCGCAGTCATGGACCCGATGATTGTGTTTGCATAACCTGCGTCCAACATCGGCTTTACATGGGTCGGCCAGACCACCTCGACAGGGTTCGTTGCCATCAGGAAAAACGCCAATGCTGCCAGAAGTATCGATAGCGTCGGATGTTTAAGAGCCAAAACGCTTGCGTCCTTTACCACCGTTGGGACATTGGCGAAACCGTGCCAGAGAGTGGCGACCTTCATCGGACGTGGGTTTTCGACAATAGCCAACATCGTGAAAATGAACACGACGAACATCACACCAAAACTTGCCAAATAGGACACATCATAGATGCTGAACCCGAGGTTTTTTGCGACCTCGCCAAAAATATCGGGCAGCAGGCCACCTAGGACGGCGCCAATGGCCAACCCGACGGCATTGGCCCATTGCGCTTTGGCCAACGCGGGTTGAACATCCACATGCGGCGCGGCGGCCTTGAAAGTTTCGACAAACCAGGCATCAAGCGTGCCCGATCGAAGGGCGCGTCCAAATCCAATGAAGGCAAAGGATAGAGCCAGAACATAGAAATCACGTGTGGAGAGAAAGAGTACGAGCGAAATCAGGCTGGCAACAACCGCTGTCAAAAAGACCGGTTTGCGGCCAATGCTGTCAGCGAGACCGCCGAACGGAAGCTCCATCGCCATCGTCGTGAGCGCGTAAATTCCGAAGAGAAGCGAGATTTGAAAGAGGTCCATGCCACGGTCAGTCAATGCCAGAGCGACAACAGCCACTGTCAGCCCCATCGCGAACCGATCAAGGAACTGATGTACCTGAAACACACGAATGTGCCGTCGCGCTGTCTCATTCAAGGCTGCAAAAGAGAACTCGATTTCGGTGTCCATCTGTGCAGCATCGGCGTTGCTGGCGACATGCACAATACACTAAGTAAGCCTAAATGTGACGTTTCTTGTCAAAAGATCAGTCGCGCGGTGAATGCCGTGCAACGCCCAGCATCGAGGCGCTGACCTATGACCAATCCCGAGAAACAAGACATAGTAGGGTTGGCAAACCAAGCAGCTGTCAAAATTGACCTTCAAGACCTAGCGGGTGCCTGGAGAGTTACCGACGCAGAAGTGCGCGCTATGGCTCTGGTTTTGGTAAGCAACGGACTGGCTCCAGCATCAGCAAAAATGAAAGAAACTGCAGCGTCCATGATGGACGCATATGGACGCATGGACGCTGAGAGTAGTTGCGGCGAATAAAAGGTAGAAAAATCAAGTAATTAATGGTGCCCCCACACGGACTCGAACCGCGGACCTATTGATTACAAATCAATTGCTCTACCAGCTGAGCTATAGGGGCCAACGCAGGTCTGCGTTGTTCACGTCGAATTTGGCGAATGCACTTCAGCGTGTTGGCGTTCTTTAAAAGATGATCTGGATGGATGCAAGCACTCTCAAACCCAATTTGCATGATTTTTTGCGAGACGATTTTGTGGCCGCATCAAACTGATTTTGGCGTTTTACACGTGGGCTCTGAACCTGTATCAAACCGAGCATCGATCTATGTCATAAGTGAGCGATTATGCAGCTGGTTTTGCACACCGGGGCCCATTACACCGAACAAGAACGCCTGATCAAATCAGTCTTGCGCAACAAGGATGGTTTTGCCAGCCGGGGCGTAACTGTGCCGGGGCCGAGCAGTTACCGTTCGCTTGTGCGAGATACACTTAATGCGATGCATCGCACAGCTGCATCGCCGGATGCGCGTGATGTGCTGCTTGATGTGATCTTGGATGATGCGGCTGCGGATCGGGTGATTTTGTCGGATGCGAATTTCTTTCGCACAGCCGGAACCGCGATACAGCATGGCATGTTGTATCCTGCGGCGGCAGAACGGATGGCGCATATGGCGGCGCTTTTTCCAAATGATGAATTAGAGATTTTTCTGGGCATCCGGAATCCGGCAACGTTGATTCCTATTTTGTATGACAAATCGATTGATCAATCAGAAGAGGCGTTTTGGGACGGGACCGTGCCACAAGATATTCTGTGGTCGGATGTGATTGCCGAAATAAGGGCTGCTGCACCTAATATTCCGATGACCGTGTGGTGCAGTGAAGATCTGCCGCTGATCTGGGCCGAAATCATCCGCGAGATGGGGGGCGTTGAACATCATGAGAAGATTGTGGGTGGTTTTGACCTGCTTTCTACAATCATCAGCAAAGAGGGGATGGAAAGGCTGCGCAGCTATTTGCACGGCCACCCTGAGATGTCCGTGATTCAACGGCGTAGGGTTATTGCCGCGTTTTTGGACAAATTTGCGTTGGAAGACCAAATCGAAGAAGAATTGGATATGCCCGGTTGGACAGATGATTTGGTAGAAGAATTGACCGAGATTTACGACGAAGATCTATTGGCCATCCAGCGGTTGCCCGGTGTCACGTTGATCGCGCCTTAGGGGCTCAATTCGAAATTCAATCCCGCAGCCACCAGGCGACACCTGCGGTGTCAATTGTTTGCCCCTGCCAAGTTACCGGTTCTGGCGCGTAGTTGAACGCAAACCGATGCGTCGCAGTATCGCGTAGGCGCAAGCCATCGGGCAGATCGACACGCGGGATTTTCTCACAGATCAGAGTTACCAAACGGTCCCAAAGCGTTGCATCGGGCCAGGCGGAAAGATAATGCCACGGACCTTGCGCCACCAAAACCGGTGCACTCTCATGGGTGCTCAAGGTGGGGGGGACATCGCCTTCCAGAGTTTCCGCCCAATGCAAGATCTTGCCGCCACCGTTAACAGCGCGGGATGTACCGGGTGGCAGGCTTTCTACGCGGGTGACCTGTACGTCAAGGCCTGGCAAGGCCGGGCCAAACGGGACGGCGGTAGACATTTCACGGCTCATGAGGTTGCTGCGCGGACCGATCAGGCAAGGCGTACCACAATCGGCAAGGGCTGTGATCAGGCTTGATGGCATCTGGGCAATGCCGGGCGCAAGAATGGCCTGATAACCTGACACGTCGTCAGCGGTGCAATCTGGCGGTAAAATATCCACCGAAAGCCCCTGCCTGCGCAACGCACAATAGGCGTCGAAAACCAGCCGAAAATAATCAAAATCCGCGCCCTGTGGCAGAATTTTCCAGGCCCAATCGGACGCATAATCAAAGATCAATGCAACAGGGGCCTGCACAGGTGCCACATCCGGCATGTCCTTTAGCTCCTGTGCGATCTGCATCACCTCTTCCAGCCCTGATGCGGGCTGATCATCGGCACGCCGCAATCCGGCATGCAGTTGCTCTTGGGCAAAGGGTGTCTGGCGCCAGCGAAAATAGCTGACGACTTCTGCGCCGTGCGCGAAGGCCTCCCATGACCACAGACGCACCATGCCGGGCAGGGGGGCTGGATTATACGGGGCCCAATTCACCGGTCCGGGCTGTTGCTCCATCACCCACCACCGTCCGTTGTTCATTGCGCGGTAAAGGTCATGGTGGAACGCCTGCATATCTGGGTCGCCCTGTTGCAGGTAGCGCGCCTTGTGGGCGCTGTCTCCCTCAAGGCGATCGGACAAGAAGCCGATGGGATAACTGTCCCATGAGGCGATATCGAGGTCTCGCGCTAGGGCAAAATGATCAAAGGCGAGCTCTCGGCCCATGTAGTTGTGAATGAGCGGCGCGTTTGTCAAATGCCGCAGTGCTGCAACCTGCGCCGCATTCCACGCGACAACCTGATCCGAGGCGTACCGACGAAACGCCATTTCATGGGCGGGGTTGGCTTGGGTGACTGTAAGATTGGGCAGATCAATTGCATCAAACCGGTCATATTCCATGGACCAGAAAACGTTACCCCAGGCGCGGTTCAAGGCATCAATACTTTGGTATTGTTGTGCCAGCCATTCGCGAAAACCGTCACGCGCCGCATCAGAAAAGCTTAACGTGGTTTCGTGACATCCGTATTCATTGTCGATTTGCCATGCTGCGATGCGGGGGTCGCGGCCATAGCGTTTTCCCATGGCAGCGGCCATTTGAGCAGCGGCGTTTCGGTAGGGCAGATGGCTATGGCAATAATGGCGGCGCGATCCAAATTTGCGCGCTCGGCCCTCCCCATCAACAGCAAGCATGTCAGGGTATTGATCAAGCATCCATCGCGGCGGTGTTGCTGAGGGTGTTCCAAGGACAATCTTGAGCCTGGCTTGCGCCAAGACCGCAATGGCACGGTCCAGCCAGTCCCATTCACATTGCCCGGCTACAGGTTCTAGGCGTGACCATGCAAATTCACCAATGCGCACCCATGTGATGCCGGCTTGGGCCATGCGTTTGGCATCGGCTTGCCACATGTCTTCGGGCCAATGTTCAGGGTAGTAACAAACGCCAAGTGTTCGTTTCATAAAATCACCTGCGGTTCAGCGCGCCCCTGCGCGACGTCTTTGATCACAAAGGTTGCGCCGTTTTGTGGGCGTTCAATCCCTTCGGCTTCGCGCAGCCCATGGGCGGCTGAGGTGATCATGAGGTCCCGCAGGTCTGATCCGCCAAAAGCCGGGCAGGTGGGTTGGCGGGCCGGGACGTCAATGCGTTGCCGTTCTTTCCCATCTGGCGAAAAACACACCACACATCCCGCGCCCCACATCGCACACCACAGATTACCCGCCGCATCCGTCACTGCCCCGTCGGGGTTCAGGCGGGCGTCCTTGAGGTCCACAAAAACCGACGGTGCGCCCTCTGGCCACCCGGTGTCGCGTGCCAGTGGCTGTTGCATGATTTGTTGGGTCAATGTGTCAGTATAGTATGCACACTGGCGATCCGGGGCGAAACAAATGGCGTTGCTGATGGACACATCGCTCACCACTTGACGGATCGCGCCGCGAAAGTACCGATAGATCGCACCGGCACCGGCTTCGGCCGCTTTGCCCATGGTCCCGATCCAAAATCCTCCCCACGGGTCCGCGCGCCCGTCATTTGACCGAGTGTTCGGGTTGTCGGCATCCAATGGACAGAGCTTTTCTGTGTGACCACTGGCAATATCAAACCGCCATAATGCGGTTTCCGAAGCCATGAGCAACGTGGCCTCATCCACCCAACCTGCCGCTGAGAAATGTTCATCAAATTGCCAGCTCAGCATGTCTCCGCCAGATCGAGAAAGTAATTTCATTCCCAAAATATCAAACCAGAACAATTGTTTGCGGGTCGGATGCCAAAGCGGCCCTTCGCCAAGAGCGCAAAGGCGGGTATCAAAGGCGTTCATGCAGTTACCTTGTGATAGGCGGCGACAATTTCGGTGGCACGTTTGCCAACGTCCAAGGCCGAGAGCCCCGGTTTATAAAGAGCCGAGCCAAGACCAAAGCCGTCAGCGCTGGCTTTGATCCAATCCGCGAAATTACTCGCATCTGCACCTCCGACGGCATAAACCTGAGTGCCGGTTGGCAAAATTGCCCGGATCGCCGCAAGGCCTGTCGGGCCCGCCATGGAGCCGGGGAAAAGTTTCAGACCATCTGCGCCCGCGTCCAATGCAACAAACGCCTCCGTTGGGGTAAAGACCCCCGGCCAGCTTTGCAATCCGCGCGCTTTGGTGTGGCGGATGACATCGGCATTGCAATTAGGAGAGACAATGATCTGCCCCCCCACGTCTGCAACGGCATTAACCTGATCAACGGTTAACACAGTTCCCGCACCAATAGTGGCCCTGTCCCCCAGATGGCGCACCAGATCCCCGATACTTTGCAAAGGATCGGGAGAATTTAAAGGCACCTCGATTGTGGTGATGCCCGCTGTCACCAAGGCCTCGGCAATTGCGGGGGCTTCGGCCGGAGTAATGCCGCGCAAAATAGCGATCAGAGGCAGGGTCATGATGTTTCCTTTAGCTGTCGATATGCAGCGGTTAGACCAGCAAGGGTCATGCGCTCCGCATCAGCAATGGTTGCAGGCGCGCCTTGGGTTTTCAACGCCCGTGCATAGGGGGCAGAAAGCGCATTTGCGCCCAGGATGGCGATGTTCATGCCAAGCCAATAGGGCCGCGCAGCAGCAAGTTCGGCGCCCAAAAGCAGACCTGACAGGCGCGCCCGGCTGACCTCTGGCGGCGTTGCGTCCAACAAATCCCCGGCACGGATGGAAAAGAGCCGCGCGGCAAGCTTTTCCGGTTTGCTCAGGGCTTCCTCGATGGCGAAGTCAAAGGTGGCATCGTCCCAACCCTCACCCAGCACCGAATGGCGCAAAACGGAGCTGTCGCTCAGCAATGCGAACATTTCGCCCGTCATATAGGTTTGGAAACTGACAACTTCACCAGCCGATATCTGTACCCATTTGGTATGGGTTCCGGGCAAACAGATCACCCCGTCCCATTCGGGGTTGAGCGCAAGGAAACCCGCAATTTGGGTCTCTTCACCGCGCATCACATCCGAAGGCGTGCTTTGGCGTAATCCCGGAAGGACATAGACGTTCAGGTTTGTATTCGGGACCTTGATCATCATTGCTGACAAAGGTGTACAGGGGACCGCCCGATAAGGCGCTTCCACCCAACCTTGTCGCGAACCGACCATGCCACAGGCAATGACCGGTGTTTGTGCAGTCAGATTCCAGGGCGCGGTCAAGGCCTGCAAAGCAGGTTCAAATCGATCTCGCGTAAGACTGCTCATGCCATCGTCGGATTGCGCGCTCGCCAATGCACGGCCCCCCTGCATGGCCCAGCCACGCAGGTTACTGGTGCCCCAGTCGATCGCTATCCAATCTGGTGAAATGGTTCCGTTCATATCTAGCCTGTGGTGACCACGCCGCCATCAACAACCATGCATTGCCCGGTCATCATGCGGCTGGCGTCTGAAGCAAGGAAAAGCACAGCGTCTACAATATCTTGCGGAACAAGATGGGTCTTGAGGCATTGATTTTTCAAATGTGCTTCCAATCCTTCTGGGGTTGCCCATGTGTCCAGTTGTCGTTGTGTCAAAACCCATCCCGGCGCCAGCGCATTTACACGAATGCCCTTAGGGCCAAACTCGCGCGCGTGGCCTCGGCTTAGGGATGTGATCGCGCCATTTGCCGCAACATATGCCGGATACTCTGCCTGACCCATCATATAGCTGATGGAGCTGAAATTGATGATTGACCCACCACCTTTGGCCATCATGCCCGGTACAATGGCTTGCGTGGCAAAGAAATAGGCCTTGAGGTTGATGGCCTGCAATTGGTCCCAAGTTTCGGATGTCAGCTCAGCTGTGGTATGGCGTTGATCATTCGCGGCATTGTTGATCAAAATGTCAGGTGCGCCATGGGCATCACCGGCTTTTTTGATGCTGTTTTGGAGCCCCTCGGTATCCGTGATGTCGCCTTGAATAAACAAAGGCGCGACGCCGTGTTTGGCATGCATTTCAGCGACAAATTCAGCCGCGTCAGAGCGGCCAATAAAGGCAACCTTTGCGCCTTGGTTCATAAAACCATCGGTAAGGGCCGCCCCAATACCAGAGCCACCGCCAGTAATATAGACGGATTTGCCAGCAAGGTCATGGAAGGTTGCAGGGTTGGTCATATTGTCGTCTCCGATGGGGGCAGGCGTTGGCCTTCAACGACCCAGATTGTTTCAGGGAAATGCCAGGGCAAAGTCACGCCGCTGTGCATCAGCGCCGCACCGGACAAGGTTACCGGCCCATTCTTGAACAGATGGTCGCTGCGCGACAGCGCAGGTGCAGACGCGCGGTTGCGTAAGGTCAGGCGGTAGCGCGCCTTTGGGTCAAGCCGGCACATTTGGAGTGGACGGGGGGCGATCTGTGCTGAGGTGCCATTTTTTCCGGCAAAGACCACAAATCGTTCTCCATCTTGCGCCAATTGTTGTTCTGCAATCACTGTTGGGTCCGCCGTATCCAAACGCAGAATATCGGCGTGATACATCCAGTCGCGATTGTCTTTCCACCATTGTGTGACCTCCCGCAATACCTGTTCTTCGCGTTTGTCCAGCTCTCTGGGGTCCATTTCGAACCCCATATGCCGTTGGGCTGCGACCCATGCGCGAAATTCGATGTCCAGCGTCCGACCTGATGTGTGACACCTGCGGGGTCCCACATGGCTACCGGTGACCGCTGCGGGTAGGAAAAGGGCGGCGTTGTGTTGTATTGCCAACCGTTCCAAAGCATCGTTGCTGTCACTTAACCAAACCCGTTGCGTATGACTAAGGATGCCAAAATCGATACGCCCTCCGCCTGACGCACAGCTTTCAATTTCAACGTCAGGAAAGTTTTGACGCAGCCGGTCAAGCAAGGCATAGGTGCCGCGGGTTTGGGTCGCATCCGGGGTTGGAAGCACCCGATTGTGGTCCCATTTGATATATTCGATCTCATATTCTGACAGCAGCGCTGCCAGACGATCAAAGAGATAATCGCGCACCTCCGGGTTGGCCATATCCAGGGCCATTTGCTGTCGCCCCAATATCTGATCCGTTTCCCCAAGTGCCCAGCTGGGATGGGCGCGGTAGGTGGCGCTGTTTGGGTTGATCATTTCGGGTTCAAACCAGATGCCAAAGGACAGGCCAAGGCCGCGCACATGATCGATCAGCGGTCCCAACCCATCCGGGTATTTGCGCGGATCAACCTCCCAATCCGACAGCGACGACGTGTCATCATCGCGCTGTCCGAACCACCCATCATCCAACACAAACCGTTCCGCCCCAAGATCAGCCGCGCGGTTTGCGATGTCCTTGAGCTTGTCGAGGCTGTGGTCAAAATAGACAGCCTCCCAACAATTGTAATGCACCGGGCGCGCAACCCCGGGCTTGGGCCACGTGACAATCCGGTCGCGCAGGTGACGTTGAAAGGGCACAGCGCATCCATTCAAGCCCTCTGCAGAATAAACGATATAGAGCGGGGCGGTGATGAAGTGGGTGCCCAGCGCCAGCTCTGTTTGGGGGGCATGGCCAAACTGAACCTGACGGCGGCCATCAGGCAGTTCCTCAGCAACCATCCGGTGCCCCCCAGACCAGCCGTAATGAAAGCCAAAAGCCCCGCCTTGGGTATTTGTTGCCCCTCGGTTGGGTAGGATCAGACCGGGGAAATGTTCATGCCCGGTGCGCCCGGTACGATTGTCACGGACCCGGATGCCGGGGGACCAAGGCGTGTGAATGGGTTGGAATTCACCACACCATCGCCCGGCAAAATCGATCATCTCATCCGCCATCTGAGAGGCAGGTACGACCGGGGCGGCCAGCCACTGCACATAAATCGGCGTGTCAGCGCGCAGCTGGGCTGTGGCGGTGATGACATGGGTTTGCAGATCAATCCCAAAGGAGGCGGTATACGTCAGACCATGGGCCAAGTCTGTACAGGTCAATTGCAGATTGTCACCGCTCTGCACCGCATCCGCCATGTCGAATTTGGGCAGGATGGGGGCGCCGTCAGGACCTTGCATGATCAGCCCGGGTTGCCCCTGAAAGCTGCGCGCGGCCTCGGGACAGATCGACAGGTCAGGGGTTTCGTCCAACATGCCACCCGTCACATCCAACCGCGTTGCAGCGGCCAGCGCACTCAGGTCTTCGTTGGATGGCAAAGGCGGGCCCCAATAGATCACCATCGGACAACGTCCAGCAACCGACGCCAGTGCCAAGGTTTGGCACGCATCATCCAACCGCCACGTTTTGATCACTTCACAGCACCCAGCGTCAGCCCGGCAATAAAGTGTTTTTGCATCAAAAAGAACATCGCAACAGGTGGCAGAGCCGCAACAATACTGCCCGCGCTCATCAGGTGATACATGGCACGGAATTGAGAGTTGAAGGCCGTGATACCAGCTGTCACAGGTTGGCTTTCAGGTCCTTGGGTCAACACAACCGCCCAAAAATAATCATTCCAGATAAAGGTGAAAATCAGCACCGATAACGCCGCCAATGCGGGTTTCATCAAAGGCAGCACCACATACCAGAAAATGCGAATTTCAGAGATACCTTCTACCCGCGCGGCCTCGATCAACTCAAAGGGCAGGGCCCGGATAAAGTTGCGCATGAAAAGGGTGCAAAAACCGGTTTGAAAGGCGATGTGAAACAACACCAATCCCAGCTTGGTATTATATAGCCCCATGTTCAGTGTCAGGTCCCGCACAGGTACCATCAAGATTTGGAAGGGTACAAAATTACCAGCCACAAACATAAAAAAAATCCAGATGTTCGCCTTGAACCGATAAATCCCCAGCGCAAATCCCGCCATCGCCGAGAGCGCAACAGCGCCGATGACGGTGGGAATGGTGATCATGAATGAATTCAACAGATAGCGCGGCATGTCCGAGTTGAAGAACACCTGTCCATAGTTTTCGATGAAGTTGAACGAAGAGGGCACACCCCAATAGTTAGCATTGGTGAAATCAGCCCCCGGTTTGACCGAAAAAATCGCAACCGCAATCAACGGCAACAGCCATGCAATCAAGGCCAGTGGCAATACGGACTGATAAACGGTCTTGGCGGCGGGGGGACGTTTTTCCAGTGGTGTGGGGAACATTAGCGTTTCTCCTCACGATACATCGACCACAAGAAGTAAGCGATAAAGACCATCATGATGGCAAACAGGATCACGGCAATGGCCGCGCCGTACCCCATCCTAAAGCCATATTCGCTCAGGGCGACTTCGAACATGTAGTAGGCCAGCACTCGTGATGATCCAAAAGGCCCGCCACTTGTCATGATCGATATCAGATCGAAAGACCTTAAGGCGCCGATGATTGTCACGACAAAAGCGATGAATGTCGCTGGCTTGAGCTGCGGTAAAACAACATACCACAACATGCGCGCGCCTTTTGCGCCATCAAGGCGGCCTGCTTCAATCTGTTCGGGGTCCACCGCGTTCAAACCCGTCAGATAGAGGATCATGCAATAGGCCGTCTGTGGCCAGAGCCCTGCGATAATCACGCCATAGGTCACAAACCTCTCATCGCCCAGCATGTTGATCGGGCCAGTTCCAAACCACCCCAGTACAATGTTGAGAAATCCAAAGGCCGGGTCATAGAACCAGGTGAAAACCAGACCAACAACCACCTGTGAGATGACAAAAGGAAAGAAAAACAACGATTTATATAGACGAATGCCAGTGACCGTCTGATTCAAGAACAATGCAATAAACAAACCCGCCGGAATCGCCAGAAGGTAAAGGAACAGCCAGATGACGTTGTTCTTTAGCGCCGTGTAGAAGGCATCGCGGTCAATGAATTCATAATAGAGGTCTTCGTAGTTGCGCAGGCCGATGTATTCGCGCGCGCCCAGACCGTCCCATTCATACAAGGACAGGTTAAAAGACTGAAACACCGGGTAAATGACATAAAAGACAAAGAACAGAATGGCTGGCGTGAGGAAAAGCCAGGGCGCAAGCGTCTGCTGATTGCGGTGCCAAAAGCTGCGGTCGATGGTGGCGTCTGACATGGGCTTTCCTCAGGCTTGGGTATTGGGAACCGGACCCTAAGCACACAAATGCAACGGTGTAGGGTGCACATCCTGTGCACCTGTAGGGCGCGCCAAATCAAGGCGCGCCCCAAGGGTTTTTACTTGTAGATACGACCGCGTGCGCGTTCCAGTTTGCCTAGAATGCGGTCCAGATCGTCTGGCTTGACCATGAATTCCTGAAAGCCTTCCATCGCAACCTTGGCCATTTCGGCAGGGGCGTCCCGATCAAAGAACTGTGCAACGCCGCCGGTGGAGTTGTTGGACAGCATGTCAAAACCTTCCAGCAGGAATTTGTCATTATCAACCGAGGATTTGTTGTTCACCGGCAGCTGACCCAAGGCATCACCTGCATTGATCAGCGTCTGGTTCTCAGCAGATGCCACGAACTTCAGGAACGCACGTGCGTTGTCTTTGTTCTTGGCGTTGCTGGGGATGTGGAACGTGTCCGTAGGCGCGTCTTCGGCCAGTTGTACTTCGCCATTGATGGCTGGGAATTGGTGAAAGTCGAGCTTGTCATCATCCAGACCTGCTTCGCGCAGCGGGGCCACCGCAAAGTTGCCTTTGAGGATCGCCGCAGCATCGCCGTTGGTCATAAACGGCAATGATTCCTGCCAGCTGTAGGCAGTGTGGTCATCGATGAAGGCTCCCATGTCCAGCAGCTCTTTCCAGTTGGAGAAGGTTGCTTTGACGCGGTCATCCGTCCACTCGATTTGGCCGCCGGTCAGGTCTGCGTGAAACTGGTACCCATTGGTGCGCATGTTGAGGTAGTCAAACCACCCGGCCGCTGTCCACAAGAATTTGGACCCAAGGGTAAAGCACTTTTTGCCGCTGTCGACGATGGCCTGACAATTGGCTTTGAACTCTTCCCAGTTTGTGGGCTCAGACAGGCCCAGATCTGAATAGATATCTTTGCGATAATAGACACCCCACTGATAATACGTATAGGGCACGCCCCATTGCTTCCCGTCCAGCGTCATCGCGCCTTTGGTCGAGGCCAGCTCTTCTGACAGCGTGCCCTCCCAGACGTCGGACACGTCCTCAAACAGACCCGCATCCACATAAGGACGCATGCGGTTGGCGGCATACCAGTTGGCAACATCAGGCGCATCAGCCGTCAGGAAGTTGCGGATTTGCGTTTTATAGGCTTCGCGGTCGATCACTGTCAGCTCAATCTTGAGGTCAGGGTGCAACGCGCCAAAGCGTTCGACCATGCCTTCCATCACTGCGCGGGGGGCAGGGTTGGACATGTCAGAGAAAATGACCAAATCACCAGTGAGTTCAGCGTGGCCATCGGCAAATGCGGCACCTGCCAGCATTGTTGTACCGGCAAAAAAGCCAAGTACCTTGGTTTTAAGTGACATCATGAGGATCCTCCCGAGATCGATTTTAGTTCCATTATTTGAAACTAGGTTTTATATATTGAAAACTACACCGCACCGTGTCACCTTTGTCAAGTGGTGATCCTTGGCTCAGGTTTGATGGGCGCGGCTGAAACCACAGCAGGGGGAGATGTTCTGAATGTCTGGTGATGGTACCGTGGGCAAAGCGATGGATGTTCTGGATCAGGTGGCCAGTTTTGGTCGGCCTGTGCGCTTTGGCACATTGCTAGAGGCAAGCCCCTTTCCCAAAGCAACGCTGTATCGGTTTTTGCAAACGCTGACCAATCAACGCCTGCTGGCTTATGACGCTGATGCACAGACCTATTCGGTTGGTGTGCGTTTGGTACGTCTGGCGCATGCCGCCTGGAGCCAGACCAGCCTTGCGCCCATTGCGCGCCCACATCTGGATGCGCTCAGTCACAAAATCGGGCTGACAGTGCATTTGGCTCAATTGGATCATGGGCAGGTACTTTATGTCGATAAACGCAATGCCGCCCATCCGGTTGAGATGTTCTCGGACGCGGGGAAAATAGGGCCCGCCTATTGCACCGGAGTAGGCAAAGCGATGTTGGCGCATATGCCGCAAGCTGAGCAGAAGCGAATTTTTGATCAGCAAAGCTATCATGCGTTCACACCGCAGACTCTGACGGATGCCGATCAACTGGCCGCAGAATTGCGCAACATTGTCGCGCGGGGGCATGCGTATGACCGCGAAGAACATGAACCAGGCATCATCTGCATCGCTGTGCCGGTTTTGTCATCGCGGGGCCGGGTCTTGGGGGGGCTCTCGATCACCGGAGCGACCCGTGACACGGATTACAACAAGCTGGATGCATTGGTGCCAGACCTGCGCGCGGCTGCGGCAGCAATTGCGGCGGACGCTGAGGCGTGGCGTTTTCCGATGCATTTGGCGGAGTCGTCGGGTCACGTATCCGCAGAGCAATCAGGTCAGACACCTGAAAATCACAAGATAGGGGCATGAACAAATGACGGGTGTTACACTGCAAGGGGCGATCAAACGTTACGGTGAAGTGCAGGTCATACATGGAATCGATCTGGAAATTGAAGACGGCGAATTCTGTGTTTTTGTCGGGCCGTCGGGCTGTGGCAAATCTACGCTGCTTCGGATGATTGCAGGGCTTGAGGAAACCACACAAGGAACGATCAATATTGGCGCGCGTGATGTGACGCGGGCTGATCCGTCAGAGCGGGGCGTGGCGATGGTATTCCAGACCTACGCGCTTTATCCGCATATGACGGTTGAACAAAACATGGGTTTTGGCCTGAAGATGAACGGGGTGCCAACCGCCGAGATCAAATCCAAGGTGCAGGCTGCCTCAGATATTCTCAAGCTCGACACTTACCTGAAACGTAAACCGGCAAACCTGTCAGGTGGGCAGCGCCAAAGGGTCGCCATTGGCCGGGCGATTGTACGTGGACCGGAGGTGTTCCTGTTTGACGAACCATTGTCGAACCTTGATGCAGAGCTGCGCGTTGAAATGCGCGTCGAGATTGCGCGTTTGCACAAGGAAATCGGCGCGACAATGATCTATGTCACCCATGATCAGGTCGAAGCGATGACTTTGGCCGACAAAATTGTGGTGCTGCGCGCGGGTCATATTGAACAAGTCGGCGCACCTCTTGAACTGTACCGCGATCCTGACAACCGGTTTGTCGCTGGCTTTATCGGATCACCTGCGATGAATTTTTTGAACGGAACAGTAAGTGAGGGCGGGGTAGATGTGCCCGCGCTGGCACGGATCGTTGAGGTTGACGTGTCTTTGCCAGCAGAGGGCACAGATGTCATTCTTGGCATCAGGCCCGAACACCTTGACGTGTCTATCGGGCAGGGGGAGTTACGCGCTGAGCTGTCCGAAGCATTGGGTGGAGTCAGCTTTTTGCACCTTGGCACGCATACGGATGAACGGATCATCTGCGAAGAACGCGGAGACGAACGCGCCACCGAAGGGGATATGGTCGAAATCAGTTTTGAACCGCGCCGCGCCATGGTGTTTGACGCGCAATCGGAATTGCGTATCCGTTAGGGTCAGACGCCCTTTATCCCGCTCCTTTGGTTTGAAAGATTTTTTTCTGACGCAGATGTAACGCAGGCAGAGATAAAATCCGTCAAATCCGTCAAATCCGTATGACGCTGTTTTTGCGGCATCACTGCGTCTTGGCGGCCTTGCCCGCAGAGAACCGTGACCTGCGCCCACCAAACCCCTGTAATTTTGCAAAAACCAACGTCAATGGAGCAGGATGAAAGGGTCCTGACCCAGGGGCCACGCCCTTGGGGGCAAGACTAACGGGGGCTCTTTCTGGTCAATTTCGACATCTCAAAACTGTCATCAGGGGCAGGTTGCGAAATTTACTTCATACATAAAATGTTTTTGCTTGAAGGAGTTTGAGATAGGGCGTACGCTTTGCTCAATTGATGTCAACGCTGGGGGAGCAGATTATGCGTGCGATTTGTTTGGGCGGCGGGCCTGCTGGCCTCTATTTTGGAATTTCTCTCAAGTTGCGTAACCCTGATGCGCAGATCACTGTGCTGGAGCGCAACAAGCCAGACGATACGTTTGGGTGGGGCGTTGTGCTGTCGGACGAAACGCTGGACAATCTTGAGGCCAACGATCCGGTGTCGGCTGCGGAAATCCGTCAACATTTCGCCTATTGGGATGACATGGCGTTGCTATATCAAGGCACCAAAACCGTCAGCTCGGGACATGGGTTTTGTGGCATCGGGCGCAAAAAGCTGTTGACCATATTGCAGGGCCGCGCCCGTGATTTGGGGGTTGATCTGGAGTTTGAGACCGAAGCGCGGCCTGCGTCAGATTATATGGATGATTATGATCTTGTTGTGGCCTGTGATGGGTTGAATTCCAAAACCCGAACGGAATTTTCAGACACCTTCAAACCCGAGATAGATGTGCGCAAATGCCAGTTTATCTGGTTGGGAACACATCAAAAGTTTGATGACGCCTTTACCTTTATCTTTGAAAAGACCGACAAAGGTTGGCTTTGGGTACATGCTTATCAGTTTGACGACGACACCGCGACGTTCATTGTGGAATGCAGTCAGGAAACCTTTAACGCCTATGGCTTTGGAGACATCTCTCAGCAAGAGACCATCGCGATTTGCGAAGATGTGTTCAAGGATCATCTTGGCGGGCATGCGTTGATGACCAATGCCAATCATATCCGAGGCTCTGCTTGGATCAGGTTCCCGCGCGTGATGTGTGAAAAATGGTCACACAAGAATGTCGTTCTGATGGGGGATGCAGCGGCAACGGCGCATTTTTCCATCGGCTCAGGAAGCAAACTGGCGCTGGAATCCGCGATCTCTTTGGCGGATCATATCATGACAGAACCGACAATCGAAACCGCCTGTGCAAAATACGAAGACGTCCGGCGCTTGGAGGTCTTGCGCTTGCAATCTGCCGCGCGCAATTCGCTTGAGTGGTTTGAGGACGTGGAGCGGTACCTTGATCTTGATCCTGTACAGCTGAATTACTCGATGCTTACCCGCTCGCAACGGATCAGCCATGAAAATCTACGCACGCGGGATGCCAAATGGCTGCAAGGTGCCGAACGGTGGTTTATGGAGCAAGCAGGCGTGAGGGCCAATGCTCCGGTGCGCGCGCCGATGTTTGCCCCGTTCCAGCTGCGCGAAATGAGACTGCAAAACCGAGTCGTTGTCTCCCCCATGGCGCAATATAAGGCGGTGGATGGGGCGCCTACAGATTGGCACCTGATCCACTACGGCGAACGCGCAAAAGGGGGCGCAGGTCTGGTCTATACAGAAATGACCTGTGTTTCAGCGGACGGGCGGATCACACCGGGGTGTCCGGGACTTTATGCGCCTGAGCATGAAACCGCGTGGAAACGTTTGACAGATTTTGTGCATGCGGAAACGGAGGCCAAAATCTGCTGTCAGATTGGCCATGCAGGGCGCAAAGGGTCAACGCGGATTGGTTGGGAAGGCATGGATCAACCGCTAAAGGATCAGAATTGGCCGATTTATTCAGCTTCAGCGATCCCATGGTCCAGCGAAAATGCGACCCCGCAAGAAGCGACAAAGGCGGATATGGATCGTATCCGCGAGCACTTTGTTGCGGCCACTTTGATGGCAGAGCGTGCGGGCTTTGACATGATCGAATTACACGCGGCTCATGGGTATTTCATTTCGTCCTTTATCTCTCCTTTGTCCAATCTGCGCGAGGATGCCTATAGCGGCAGCTTGGAGAACCGGATGCGATATCCGCTGGAGGTTTTTGCGGCAATGCGTGCGGTCTGGCCTGCGGACAAGCCGATGTCAGTGCGGATCTCTGCGTCTGATTGGGCTGGGGATGAGGGGGTCACACCACAAGATGCCGTGCAGATTGCTGCGATGTTTGAAGCCGCTGGTGCAGACATCATTGATGTTTCCGCTGGGCAGACCTCAACAGAAGGCCAACCGGTCTATGGGCGCATGTTCCAGACGCCGTTTTCGGACCGTATTCGCAACGAAGGTGGCATTAAGACAATGGCTGTCGGGAATATCTATGAAGCGGATCATGTCAATTCGATCCTGATGGCGGGGCGTGCGGATTTGGTGTGCCTTGCGCGCCCGCATCTGGCTGACCCATACTGGACCTTGCGTGAGGGGGCTGCGATTGGTGATCGGCATGCGGTTTGGCCGCAGCCTTATGAAGCGGGTCGGGATCAGGCATGGCGGTTGGCTGATCGTGCCGCAGAAATGCAAGAGGAGTAGACATGAGACAGGTATTGGTAACGGGCGGTGGATCGGGCATTGGCCGCGCTGTCGCACAAGACTTTGCCGCGAAAGGGGACAAGGTCACAATTGCGGGTCGCCGGTTGGATGCTTTGGAAGAAACGGATGTCGGTGGCGCCATGCGCAAGTTGCAGGTGGATGTCACGGATGAAACTTCGGTAAAGGCGCTTTTTGATCAGCCGTACGATGTGGTTGTGGCCAATGCGGGTTCGGGACACGCGATGCCCGTGGCGCAGATGCCTTTGAAGGTGTGGAATGACACCCTTGCGGTGAACCTGACAGGGGTGTTTTTGACGTTTCAGGCCGCCTTGAAAGAGATGCAGCCGGGGGGGCGTTTGATTGCGATGGCATCGATTGCCAGCCTGAAAGGGGGCGCCAATATCGCGGCCTATGCGGCGGCGAAACATGGGGTGTTAGGGTTGGTGCGATCCTTGGCAATCGAGGTGGCCAAAGGTGGGATTACCTGTAACGCGGTCTGCCCGGGGTTTGTAGATACGGCCATGGCTGATGGTGCGGTACGCAATGTCATGAAACGCATGGATGTGGATCGCGCACATGCCGAAAAAATGCTTGTATCCAATAATCCGATGCGGCGGATGATCCACTGTGACGAGGTGGTTGCTGCGGTTCGGTTTCTTGCCTCTCCAGAAGCCTCAATGATCAACGGTCATGATCTGGCAGTGTCGGGTGGTGAGATATGAGTGCAGCCAAGGACCGGGTCCGGCTTTGGTTGCGCTTGTTGAAGATTGTGCGCGGCATAGAGCATGAGTTGCGCGATAAGCTACGGCGCGAACACAGCACAACGTTACCTCGGTTTGACGTGATGTCGGCGTTGTCGCGACATCCAAATGGGTTGAAGATGAGCCAATTAAGTGGCGTGCTGCGGGTGTCCAATGGCAATGTGACCGGTATTGCGGATCGATTGGGAGACGAAGGTCTGGTTGAACGCGTCGCGGTGCCTGGTGATCGGAGGGCGACGGTGTTGCGGCTGACCCCGGCGGGGCAGGCCGAATTTGAAGCGCAGGCCAAGGCGCATGAAGTCTGGATTGATGAGATGTTACGGGGGGTGAGCCCCGAGGAAGCGCGCGCGATGGCGGCGCGGTTGCAGGCCTTTGCGCAAGCGGGCGAATTAGATGACAAGGAATCTGTTGATGCGCAGTGATGTGACACATTTTTTGTGTGAGATTGAAGACCGTATTGCCACGGTGCGGCTTGACCGCCCGGATCGCAAGAACCCTCTGACTTTCGACAGCTACGCCGAGTTACGCGATTGGTTTCGCGATTTGGTCTATGCGGATGACGTTGATGTGGTGGTGTTTGCGTCAAACGGCGGTAACTTTAGCTCCGGGGGGGATGTGCATGATATTATTGGACCTTTGACCCGAATGACGATGAAAGAGTTACTGCAATTTACCCGGATGACCGGCGATTTGGTCAAAGCGATTGTAAACTGTGGCAAACCGGTAATTGCAGCGGTGGACGGGGTCTGTGTGGGCGCAGGTGCGATCATCGCGATGGCCTCTGATTTGAGACTTGCGACGCCCAAGGCTAAGACGGCATTTTTGTTCACACGTGTTGGGCTGGCGGGGTGTGACATGGGCGCTTGTGCGATCTTGCCGCGCATTATTGGGCAGACCCGGACGGCGGAGCTTCTTTATACGGGGCGATCGATGTCTGCAGAGGAAGGCGAACGCTGGGGCTTTTACAACCGATTGGTCGCATCTGAGGAGCTGGAGGCTGATACGGTGACATTGGCAAAGAAAATTCAGGCGGGTCCGAATTTTGCACATATGATGACCAAAACGATGCTGGCGCAAGAATGGTCCATGTCGATTGAACAGGCCATTGAGGCGGAAGCGCAAGCGCAGGCGATCTGTATGCAGACAGGTGATTTTGAGCGAGCGTATCAGGCGTTTGTTGCCAAGGCGCGTCCGGTTTTTGAGGGTGATTAATTTGGCAGAGATGCGCATTTCGGAGGCTCTGCCTCCGGACCTCCGCGGTATTTAAGGCCAAAAAGAAAAGAAAGTGGTGGCAGATGAGTGACCGAAGTTTTTTGGCTTGGCCGTTTTTTGAAGACAGGCACCGGGTGTTGGCGGATGCGTTGGACACTTGGGCGTCTGAGAACCTGGGTCAGCTTAACCACGGTGATACGGATGCCGCTTGTCGTGGTCTTGTTAAGATGTTGGGTGAGGGAGGATGGTTACGCCATTCCGGTGCCGGGGCGGATGAAACACTGGATGTGCGGTCCCTTTGTCTGATCCGGGAAACATTGGCCCGTCATGATGGGTTGGCGGATTTTTCATTTGCGATGCAGGGGCTGGGCACCGGTGCGATTTCATTGTTTGGGACGCCAGAACAGCAGGCTGAATGGTTGCCGCGCACCCGGGTGGGGGATGCGATTGCGGCCTTTGCCTTGACGGAGCCGCAATCAGGTTCAGATGTCGCGCACTCAACAATGACTGCGTCTCAGGACGGCAATGGTTTTGTTTTGGATGGGGATAAGACCTGGATTTCCAATGGTGGAATAGCCGATGTTTACACGGTTTTTGCCCGCACTGGTGAGGCACCGGGTGCAAAGGGGTTATCGGCCTTTGTTGTGCCAGCCGAAACACCGGGGCTGAAGGTTGTTGAGCGGCTGGAAGTGATGGCACCGCACCCTTTGGCGAGGTTGCAGTTTGAGGGTGTCAAGGTGGCGGGGTCTGCGTTGATTGGTGAGCGGGGCAAGGGCTTTGGCATTGCGATGTCTGTGCTGGATGTTTTTCGCTCAACGGTGGCTGCGGCGGCTTTGGGGTTTGCACGCCGGGCCTTGGATGAAACGATCGCGCGGGTCCAAACGCGGCATGTGCAGGGGGCGCCGTTGAGTGATTTGCAAATGGTCCAAGGGCATATTGCGGATATGGCGGTGGATATCGATGCGGCTGCTTTGCTGATTTACCGCGCCGCCTGGACCAAGGATTCAGGAGCCGCCCGGGTGACCCGCGAGGCGGCAATGGCAAAGCTTTTCGCGACAGATCATGCGCAAAAAGTCATTGACACAGCTGTGCAATTACATGGCGGGGATGGGGTGCGACACGGACAAATGGTGGAGAGTTTGTATCGCGAGATTCGAGCTTTGCGCATTTATGAAGGTGCATCAGATGTGCAACGCGTGGTGATTGCACGACAAACGCTTGGGGGGAGATAAGATGCTTGGGCCATCAGCGCATGAAGATACATTCTCGCGGGATAATTTGCCAGAAGTAGAACAATGGCCTGATTTGTTGTTAGATCGGTTCGACTATCCAGAGAAATTGAATGTCGGTGTGGAACTCACTGATTTGATGGTTGAAAAGGGGTATGGGGACCATACTGCCTTGATCGGGAATGGGCGCAGGCGAACGTATAAGGAACTCTCCGATTGGACCAACCGGCTTGCGGGGGCCTTGGTTGATGATCTGGGGGTGAAACCGGGCAATCGGGTCTTGATCCGGTCTGCGAATAACCCGGCAATGGTGGCGTGCTGGTTGGCTGCGGCCAAAGCGGGGGCGGTTGTGGTCAATACAATGCCTATGTTGCGCGCCGGAGAGTTGAGCGCAATTGTAGACAAAGCCGCGATCACCCATGCGATTTGTGACACGCGGTTGATGGACGAGATGGCAATTTGCGCAAAAGCCTCTGATCATCTGGGGACGGTTGTGGGTTTTGATGGCACGTCAAACCATGACGCTGAATTAGACCGGCTGGCATTGGAAAAACCGGTGCAATTTGAGGCTGTCCAGACCAGTCAGGATGATGTGGCTTTGCTTGGGTTTACATCAGGAACGACGGGTAACCCCAAGGCAACAATGCATTTTCATCGCGATTTGTTGATCATTGCTGATGGGTATGCCCGCGAGGTTTTGGGTGTCACTCCGGAGGATGTCTTTGTGGGATCACCTCCTTTGGCGTTTACATTCGGGCTTGGTGGTTTGGCAATCTTTCCCTTGAGGTTTGGTGCAGCAGCAACCTTGCTTGAGACAGCAAGCCCTCCAAACATGGTTGAGATCATTGAGAAATTCAAAGCTACGGTGTGTTTTACAGCGCCAACAGCTTATCGCGCGATGTTGCAGGCCATGGAGGATGGTGCGGACCTGAGTTCTTTGCGGGCTGCTGTGAGCGCGGGGGAGACGCTTCCCGCTCCAGTTTATCATGATTGGCAAGCCAAGACTGGCAAAGCTATGCTGGACGGGATTGGTGCGACGGAGATGTTGCATATCTTTATTTCCAACCGGTTTGATGATCACCGGGCCGGATGCACGGGCAAGCCTGTCGCGGGCTATGAGGCCAAAATCATCGACGAAGAAGGGAATACGCTTGGCCCGGGTGAGGTGGGTCGGCTTGCTGTGCGGGGTCCTACGGGGTGTCGCTATTTGGCGGATGACCGCCAAGAGGTTTATGTCAAAGACGGCTGGAACATCACTGGCGACAGTTTCAGCATGGATGCGGATGGATATTTCTATTTCGCTGCGCGCAATGACGATATGATCATTTCTGCGGGCTACAACATCGCTGGGCCAGAGGTCGAGGCGGCGTTGTTGAGCCATCCAGCGGTCAGTGAATGCGGCGTCGTTGGTGCGCCTGATCCAGCACGCGGCGCAATTGTGCAGGCCCATGTGGTGCTTGTTGGTGGGTATCAGGGGGACGCGGCATTGATCAAAGACTTGCAGGATCACGTCAAATCGCAGATCGCGCCTTACAAATATCCACGGGAGGTTCAGTTTATTGATGCGTTGCCCAAAACCGCCACCGGCAAGGTGCAACGTTTCGCGTTAAGGTCCCCATCATGAGTGATTTCGACAAAGCATCAGAAGGCGCCAAGATGGATTTCGCCAAGGATATGTCTTATGGTGACTACCTTGGGCTGGATGCCATCTTAAATGCGCAAAACCCACGGTCCGAGGCCCATGACGAGATGTTGTTCATTGTACAGCATCAGACGTCAGAATTGTGGATGCGACTGGCTCTTCACGAGTTGCAGGCGGCCCGGGCGGTCATGATGAAGGGGGAGCTTGAGCCTGCGTTCAAGATGTTAACGCGGGTCGCGCGTATTTTTGAACAGTTGAATTCGGCTTGGGATGTTTTGCGCACGATGACGCCAAGCGAATACACGGCCTTTCGTCCGTCTTTGGGCAATTCATCAGGGTTCCAATCCCATCAATATCGGTTGGTCGAATATCTGTTGGGCAATCGTACCACGGCGTTGATGAAGTTACATGAACATAGGGCAAGCGCATATGAGGCGCTGCAAACGGAGTTGACGCAGCCTAGTCTATATCAGGTGGTGATTGATGTCGCCTGTGAACGGCTTGGCGTGACGGGCCTGGCAGGACCGCCAAGCGGGCAAGCCTGGCAGGCAGATGAAGCGGTGCAGGACCTGTGGCAGCGGGTCTATTCTGATCCGCGATCCCATTGGGATTTGTATGAACTAGCGGAAAAGCTGGTCGATCTGGAAGACTACTTTCGGCGTTGGCGGTTCAATCATGTTACCACCGTGGAGCGGATTATAGGGTTCAAACGCGGCACGGGGGGCACCAACGGGGTTGCGTATCTACGTAAGATGCTTGAGGTCGAATTGTTCCCCGAGTTGTGGCATGTCAGAGGAGTGCTCTAGGTGAAAAATGTAGCAAAAAAGGATGCGTTTATCCTGCCTGAGGGACTCGTCTATTTGGATGGAAATTCCCTTGGGCCGATGCCTAAATCCGTTCCCGCTCGTATGGCCACGGTGATGAATGAAGAATGGGCGCAAATGTTGATCCGTGGATGGAACAAGGCTGGCTGGATGGCTGCACCCTCTGATGTGGGGACTGCTGTGGCTGCGTTAATTGGCGCGCCTGCGGGGACTGTGGTGATGGGCGATACATTGTCTGTCAAAGTTTTTCAGGCCTTGGCCGCAGGTGTGAAAATGCGCCCGGATCGTCGTATCATCCTAAGTGATCAAGGGAATTTCCCAAGTGACCTTTACATGGCGGAGGGGCTGGTTGGGTTGCTGGGGCAGGGGTATGAGCTGCGCACGGTATCCCCCGAAGACATCGCGCAAGCGATCGATGAGGACGTCGCGGTGGTTATGCTGACGGAGGTGGATTACCGCACGGGCCGCAAGCATGACATGAATGCCATCACAAAATCCGCCCATGCGGCAGGTGCGGTCATGGTGTGGGATCTGGCACATTCTGCGGGTGCTTTGCCGGTGGATCTGACTGGTTCGGGGTGTGAATTTGCGATTGGGTGCACCTATAAATATCTCAATGGCGGACCCGGGGCGCCAGCGTTTATCTATGTTCGCCCTGATTTGGCCGACACTGTGGAACCCGCGTTGAGCGGGTGGTTGGGGCACCGTGCACCTTTTGAATTTGATCTCAACTATGCGCCGGCGCAAGGGATCGAACGGATGCGGGTGGGTACCCCGCCGGTCTTGCAGATGGCGGCTTTGGATGAGGCGATGAAGCTTTGGCAGGATGTGGATATGGAAGATGTCCGCAGCGCATCCATCGCATTGCAGGAACAGTTTATCGAGGAGGTTGAGGCGGCGGTACCGCAGCTGGTTTTGGCCAGCCCCCGTGATCCAGCCATTCGGGGATCGCAGGTATCTTTTCGGTTTGAACACGGATATGCCGCGATGCAGGCGGTGATTGATCGCGGTGTGATCGGTGATTTTCGCGCGCCTGATATCATGCGATTTGGCTTCACGCCTTTGTATCTTGACGCAAGTGATGTGACCAAAGCGGCCAAAGTAATTGCGGATGTGATCCAAAACGATCTATGGGACGATCCGGCATATAAAGTGCGCAGCCGCGTCACCTGAGCGGTAAAGTACATCAGCAGGTCTGGAGTCTCGCCCTGCCTTCGGGTCAGCACCCGCTACCTCTGAGCTATTGGTGCCATCGGGTTTCATTGTGACAAGGCACAGCTGCGCTGCAAATCTTGTTGGATTTTATGGCGATGTGACGAAGTTCACGGGAAAGCCCGCTAGATCCTGCGGACGTCAAAACCGCTTTGTTTCAGAGGCATGAGCCCTTTGCGACGAAACGGGTCGTCGCAGCAGGTCTTAGACCTCTGAACTTTCGCGGTTTTGATGCCAGCAATGCAGGATTATTGGGTTCTGACCCTAGCTTGCAATCTTGCCGCCGCCTTGTTTGGTCACGACAACCACGGAGGGGCGAGGCGGCATATTGGGGTCAAAGTCTGGCCACCGGGTTGCAGGATCCTCAAAAGTGGAATCACGTTCAAACCCGGCGATTGCCTTGGTCCCGTCCGTGCCGGGATGCTGTACGGCCAAGAATAATGTTTCCCCATTCTCGGTAAAATACGGGCCACACATTTCACCACCAACCGGGCACCGGAAGAACAATTTTGACGTGCCGCGCGCGTCGCCTTCTGTCTCAACTGCGTATAATCCGTCAGATTTTCCGGTCTTGTTCCAATTGGATCCCTGATCGGTGGATACCCAAAGCCGCCCGTCTGCGTCTATTGCGCAATTGTCGGGTGAACCAAACCAACCGTTTTCAGAGGTGTCCGGGTTCCATTGTGCCCCGACATCGGCAATGGCGGGGTCTCCACATTTGACAAGGATCGACCAACTGCCGGTTGTTGCGGAATGAGCGCCGCCGTCTTCTTTGATTTCAATGATGTGGCCGAAATCAGAGGCGTTTCGGGGGTTGGCGGGATTGGTTTCTTTCCGTTTGTTATTGTTGGTCAGCATAATATATGCGGTGCCATCACCACGGGGTTGTGCGTCTTCGGGCCGATCCATCGGCGTGGCCCCCAAGGCATCCGCTGCAAGGCGGGTATCGATCATCACATCCGCCTGACTGGCAAAACCGTTCTCAACGGTGAGGGGGCCGCTGCCATGGACCAGCGGCATCCATGTAACCGTGCCGTCTTCGTCAAAGCGCGCGACGTATAGTGTGCCTTCATCCAAGAGTTTTGTGTTTTCGGATGCGGTTTCAGAAACAACACCATCAGAGACATATTTGTACATATAATCAAAACGATTGTCGTCGCCCATATAGACAACAAGTTTACCATCGCTGCTGGTGGTGGTTTCCGCTCCTTCATGCCGGAAACGCCCCAAGGCTGTGCGTTTGATGGGGACGGACTCTGGATCTTTTGGGTCAACCTCAACCACCCAGCCAAATTTGTTTGGCGCGTTGGGTTCACGGTCAATGTTAAAGCGATCGTGATATTTTCCCCAAGCGTACCATTTGCCCGGAACGCCATATCGTTTCTTGGAGGTGGCATCGTCATGGCCTGAAAGGTCAGGCTTGCCGTCTGCATCAACAACATCGCTCCAATAATAGCCATGAAAGTTCTCTTCTGCCATCAACCATGTCCCCCAAGGGGTAAGCCCGCCCGCGCAGTTGTTGAGCGTGCCTATGACATTCAGACCTTCTGGGTCATCATTGGTTTTCATTCGGTCGTGACCTGCGGCAGGGCCTGACAGGACCATCGCGGTGTTAAGGGGCTGAATGCGGCGGTTCATCGGGCTGTCGCGCACCACAGACCAGGCTTTGCTGTCGTCCTGCGCGATTTCCACAACGGTGCCGCCATGGGCGGCCATTTCAATGGCGACCAATTCTGCTGTCATGCCTGCAAAATCCGCGCGATCCTGACGCCCCAAACCGGGAAACATGACTTCTTCGTTGGTGTATTCATGGTTCACACAAAGTAACCCGCGGGTGCCCGCATCATTCAGCGGAACAAAGCCGACGTAGTCATTGTTGTATCCAAACTGGGTCAGTTGCGCATCTGCCGTCTGGTTCATGACATCAAAATCCGGTGCATCGGCTGTGATTGGGTCCCCCCAACGCAGCAACACCTGGGCGTCATATCCATCTGCGATGTGGTGTGTCTCATCATTGCCGGCAGTGAGTTCCTCAAATACGTAACGGCTTTTGGCATGAGCGGCGGCATCTGCCTTGTTGGGCGCGATCAAGGCTGAGGTACCAAAGAGCGCAGTTGTGGCAGAAACGCCCAACACGCCGCGCAGGACGTCACGACGCCCATAGCGGGCATTGATCACATCGCCGATGGTGCGGCTTAGGTTTGGGTTTGTTGGAATGTCATCAAAGGCCTCATAGGCCTCCGCTTTGTTCCCAATCTCAGGATCGTTGATGATGGTGCGGCGTTGCATGTCAGCTCCCTCTCTTTTTGGTGGCAGATGGCGCTGATGTGGCGGTCCAATGTTGCGGTTTTCTATCAGCGCTATGAAGATTTTGCCACAGAATGGCGATTCCCGCTATTGTAGAATGGCAAGGCGACCTCGTTGGCCTGTATCGGTCAGGTTGAGGGGGGGATTGAATTTTCGGTCAAACAACTGTGTTGCGACATGGCAATTTGGCAGAACGCGTGGGAGATATTGAGCAGAAATCAGGATAAATTTCGAAATTCTTAACCATAATGGCTCAGTTAGGCCTAAGCGCTAATGCAATAACTCCCCCCCTTGAAGGTCTCTCGGCCCGGGACTAATCTCAGGGTAACGGTTTCGCGGGTATGGTCCCGCAAACGAAATTACAGGCATGCACCATGAATGATCCTATCGACACCTACATGAACCTTGTCCCAATGGTGGTTGAACAAACCAGCCGCGGCGAACGGGCATATGATATCTTTTCACGCCTGTTGAAAGAACGGATCATTTTTATCAATGGCCCGATTCACAGCGGGATGAGTCATCTCGTGGTCGCACAATTGTTGCATTTGGAGGCTGAAAATCCTTCGAAAGAGATTAGCATTTATATCAATTCACCGGGCGGCGAAGTCACAGCCGGATTTTCGATCTACGATACGATGCAGTATATCCGTCCAAAGGTATCAACGCTGATCTGCGGGATGGCGGCTTCAATGGGGTCGGCCATTGCCATCGGGGGGGAACCGGGCATGCGGTTCGCACTGCCCAACGCAGAAGTGATGGTGCACCAACCATCCGGTGGATCACAGGGGATGGCCGCAGATATCCTGATCTCGGCGCGCCACATCGAAAAGACCCGCGAACGGATGTATCAGATGTATGTCAAACACTCTGGACAGGACTATGATACAGTGCGTCAGGCGCTTGACCGGGATACTTGGATGTCCCCAGAAGAAGCGAAAGAATGGGGCCATCTTGACGAGATTGTTGAGAGCCGTGGCAAGGAAGACGATCCGGATACCCCGGCTAAGGGCAAGGACGACAAGTAACCATGACTTCAGGCGTTTCCATTTTACGATTGTAGCGCCTGAGGCACTGCCCTAGGATCGGGCAAAGCACTGCAGTTGTTGATCGTAATGACTGCATAATTTACGACAGACCTGAAAGGGCTGACATGGCAAGTAATTCGGGCAGTGATAGCAAAAATACGCTATATTGTAGCTTTTGTGGCAAGAGCCAGCATGAGGTTCGCAAGCTGATTGCGGGGCCAACGGTGTTCATCTGTGATGAATGCGTTGAACTGTGTATGGACATCATTCGCGAAGAGACCAAGGCTTCCGGGCTCAAGGCGACGGACGGTGTGCCGACGCCAAAAGACATCTGCGAAGTTCTTGACGATTATGTGATCGGTCAGGCGACGGCCAAACGCGTGTTGTCGGTCGCGGTGCATAACCACTACAAACGATTGAACCACGCCCAAAAAGGTGGGGACATTGAGCTCGCGAAATCCAACATTTTGCTGATTGGTCCAACAGGCTGCGGTAAAACGTTGCTGGCACAAACGCTGGCGCGGATTTTGGATGTGCCCTTTACCATGGCGGATGCGACGACCTTGACCGAGGCAGGGTATGTTGGCGAAGATGTTGAGAATATCATTCTCAAACTTCTGCAGGCATCAGAATATAATGTCGAGCGTGCGCAACGCGGCATTGTTTACATTGACGAAGTGGACAAGATCACACGCAAATCTGAAAACCCTTCGATCACCCGCGATGTGTCCGGTGAAGGGGTTCAGCAAGCATTGCTGAAGTTGATGGAAGGGACTGTCGCCAGTGTTCCGCCACAGGGTGGACGCAAGCATCCGCAACAGGAATTCCTGCAAGTTGATACCACAAATATTCTGTTTATTTGTGGCGGCGCTTTTGCGGGGCTGGATCGGATCATCGCGGCGCGCGGCAAGGGCTCCGCAATGGGCTTTGGTGCTGATGTGCGTGACAATGATGAACGCGGTGTGGGGGAGATCTTTACGGATCTGGAACCAGAGGACCTGCTGAAATTTGGTCTTATCCCCGAATTTGTTGGCCGCTTGCCGGTCTTGGCAACCTTGGAAGATCTGGACGAAGATGCCTTGGTCACGATCCTGACACAGCCGAAGAATGCCTTGGTTAAACAATATCAACGGTTGTTTGAGCTGGAAGATACGGAGCTTAAATTCACCGACGATGCGCTGTCGGCCATCGCCAAACGTGCCATTGAACGTAAGACAGGTGCACGTGGTCTGCGCTCCATCCTCGAAGATATCCTGCTGGATACCATGTTTGATTTGCCGGGACTTGATTCGGTAAACGAAGTTGTGGTGAACGAAGAGGCTGTAACCTCTGATGCCGCGCCTTTGATGATCCATGGTGAGGCTGAGAAAGAGCCGGCAACAGCCGGGTGAGTGTTGAGTAGGCGAATAGCTTCTTGCTATCGGTTTTTTGAAAGGGGCGCTTTGACAGCGCCCTTTTTGTTTTTGGCACGTCGGGTTCATAGGCCTGAGAAATTTGTAGATCAACAGGTGCCCGGATGATTGAGAGCGAGAACGCGCGCACTCTGGTGCGAGAGCACGCTGCAATGAGGCTATCGTGTCGAGATGAACGATCTTGACGAATGTCGATACAAATGGCTGATAGGGATCAGTCAAAAGCAGGTTAGAAAATGACCAAAGGAAACAAGAAATGGCTATAAAACGGATACATTCAGGCGGCGAATTCGAAGCCAAAGTCGGCTATTGCCGCGCGGTTGTTGCGGGTGGTTTTGTGCATGTCGCAGGCACTGTGGGGCAGGGAACCGATGTTGTCAGCCAATGCCGAAATGCGCTGGAAATCATATCGGATGCTTTGGACAAAGCCGGCGTCGGATTGGCGGATGTTGTCCGGGTGACCTATATGTTACCGGATCGGTCAGAGTTTGAAGCGTGCTTTCCGATCTTGGCTGATGCGTTCGGAGAAAATCCACCCGCAGCAACCATGATCGAATGCGGGCTTATCGACCCGAAATACCGCATTGAAATCGAAGTGACGGCGGTCATGCCAGATTAGACCGCTTTTCTTAAGCAACTTCTTCAAAATTATCGCCAAGCTTTTCTTGAACCGCGTTAGGATCCAACGGATCCCAGAGTTGGGATTTTTTATCAATGAAACCAGTGTTTTGAAGAGATTCTTGAAGGGCGGGCATATCAAGCTCTCCCATCCAATTGCGTGGTTTTGAAGGGCCAAGCGGCTTCCAGGATCGTTTCAGGTGAGTGATTGTTGACGGCGTTTTCCCGGTAAAGGACTCAAGGTGCAGTTCCAGGTTGCGCGTCGCGCCAGATGGGCGGCGCACAATGATCGCCACGTCGGTGTTCTTATCCGCGACCATCGCCAGCATGTGCAGGGCGGACCCTTCGGCGGCAATTACCTTTTTGGCGGCCTTGTAGGTGGCAATCTGATGTTTGATGTCATGTTTTTCGGGATGGTAGATTGTATATCCGTCAGCCTCCAGATGCGCTTCCAGTTCTGTTTCGCCGATCAACGTACCACGTCCGGCAGGCAGACGACTGCGGCTGATGTATAGCTTTTTAGGGCCATCAGCCGGGATCGCTTTGCCGAACCGCTTTGAGACCGCATCACGGAATTCGCTGGTGGCGGTGATCATTAATCCTAATCCAAAGCCTTGACCGGGGACGATCAGCCGTTCCACCTGTTCAGGAGCGCCGAGGCAAATCATCTGTTTGTCACTGCCCATCGCGGCAATCAGGTCTTCCTGAAAGTCGACAACCGTGCTGCCATTCCGGCTGCGTTTGGGGATGAACAAGATGCCATCAATATCTCTGTCCAGATGATCAAGCGCCCAAAGCCGCGCCATGCTTTCCGTTAGAAAATGGCCAAAATGCATCCATGAAACACCACCCCAAAGCCAAGTGCCCTTGCGCAGGGGGATATCTTCTTGGGGCATCTGTGGTTTTGTGGTCAGCGAGCGGCCATTGCGCCAAAGCGCACCACCGGAATGATAGCTGCCATCTGCATCCAAGACACCAGCACGTTGAACAAACCCTTGTTCGGTGGGGGGCACGACATAGGCATTTTCGAGTGTTGTAATCTGATTGGTCCAGCCCCCTTGGGGAACGGGGGGGCGGCTGGCGGCATCAAACGTACAGGTCCAAACTTGTCGGGTTGAATGGTCAGGCACTTTGGCGAAACCGGCGCTTTCTAGGATGGATTTGCACTCCATCATCCCTTCACGTCCATATGCGCCGGGATGAAATTCAATCACAATGGCCCGGACACCCTCAAGGGAGGCATGCCGCAGAAAATCCAGCTCCCCGCCTTCGATATCCATCAACAAAACGTCGGGGGCGAAATCAGCGTGGACTTCGGCATAGCTGGCAGTTGGGACGTCAACGCGGGTGGTTGCCCGGCTGTCGGTGTCGATCAGGGATGAACCGAGATAGGAATTACGAATGTGAAATCCCATGGTTTCGGGACGTTCAGGCGCGCTGATCAGGACTTCGTTGCGCACTTCGATCCGCGTGCTCAGGCGGTTGAGTTTGTAGAGCGCGCGAATATGTTCGATCAGACCTGGGTTTGCTTCAAATGAAAGTACTTTCTTGGGTTTCGCATTTTTAGCGACAACTGCGCCAACGATGCCAATTCCTGCCCCCAGTTCCAGTACCTTGTCGCCCGGGCGTACAACTTCAAGTGCCCCGGCGATTTCCTGACCTTCATAGCGGGCTGCATTGATCCGCTCAATCCGGGTCGGGGTCAAAAGCGGGCTGTCGGGCACTTTGACGCCAAGGCATTCAGCCGCATGTGTTGGTTTTTTCTGTGGGCTTGCCATTGGGATTGTCTCCGTTTTGGAAACATTACAGAGCATTGGTTTGCGGGCCAATAATTTAACCGGACTTCAGGGATCTGGGTATAGGGTCGAGTCTTTGCCGCAACACCGGTGCGCTGCTTTGCATGCTGGACGCGGCGGGCGGGCTGGTGCATAACCGATCCAAGCCAAAGCGGAGAGCATAATGGGCATTCTGAACACAATTTTCCGGGGACTGACGTGGTGGGATGGGCAAACCTTGAACACCCAACTTTTTACCTGGCGCAAAGGGGCAAAAGTTGGCGAGGATGATCAGGGCAATATCTATTACCGCAATAGCGATGATTCTAAACGTTGGGTGATCTACAATGGAGACATGGAGGCCAGCCGCGTAAGCCCTGATTGGCATGGATGGCTGCACCGCACGTGGGATGAACCGCCGACCGACAAACCTCTGGTCCATAAGGCTTGGGAAAAGCCTCATGTTGAAAACCTGACAGGTACTATGATGGCATATGCCCCAGCAGGATCGATCCGCAACGAAACTCCTAAAGAGCGCAGCGACTATGAGGCATGGCAACCTGAATGAATAGGTTTGGTTGGGCGTCGCTATGCGGAAATATCTGACTTTATTGGCGTTTTTGGCAACGCCTCTGTCCGCTCAAGACGTGACAAATGCGCAAGGCGCTGTGTTGCGTGCGCTTGATAAGACATCAGGTACCACGCTTGATATCCAGATGGCTGTGGGGCAATCACGGCGGTTAGGGTCGCTTGAGATTGTGATGAAAGAATGCCGCTATCCTGCAGGCAACCCATCTGGCAACGCATTTGCCGCATTGGATATTTCGGAAAATGGCAAAGAGGGTATGCTATTTTCAGGGTGGATGATCGCCGCGTCTCCGGCATTGTCATCCCTTGAACATCGCCGCTATGACGTCTGGGTCATCCGCTGCATCACCTCATAAAGCGTCAACTGCTTGGGTTTGGTGAAGATCATGGGGGGATGTGCCAGCGCATGTTGGAGACGGGCGTGATAGGTGGCGCGCGAAATTTCAACAGCGCCAAGAGTCGTTAAGTGTTCGGTCAGGAACTGCGTGTCAAACAATACAAAACCCGCGCGATTTAGGTGATCGACCAAGGCAGCCAGCGCCATTTTTGACCCATTGGTGCGGCGCGAAAACATGCTTTCGCCAAAAAATGCAGCGCCCAGCGTGACGCCGTAAACCCCGCCCACCAACTCCTCATTATCCCAAAGTTCCATTGAGTGCGCATGACCTTTGTCATGCAAGGCATTGTAAAGGTTTGCTATTTCTGCATTGATCCAAGTGTCGGCGCGATCCGCACATGCATCGACTACGGCGCTGAAGTCACTGTTGATGCGCAATTCAAAGGTGCTGCGCCGCATCGCTTTTGCCAATGAGCGCGAAACATGAAACCCATCCAGCGGCAGCACGCCACGTCGTTTAGGGTCCACCCAAAAGGTCTCCGTATCCTCGCGGTGTTCAGCCATCGGGAAAATCCCAATGCTATAGCCGTGCAACAAGAGTTCCGGCGTCAGCTCGGACATCGGGAATCAGCCGTTCCCCAGAGACGTTTCCAGCCAATGTTCTAACCAATGGATGTTGTACTCTCCGGTATGGATGTCTTTTTCCTGCAAGAGGGCATGAAACAGCGGCACCGTTGTGTCCACACCGTCCACGATCAATTCACCCAACGCGCGGTTCAAACGGGCCAGCGCCTCGGGACGGTCACGTCCATGCACGATCAGTTTGCCAATCAAACTGTCATAAAATGGCGGTATCGAATAGCCATCATAGAGCGCTGAATCCATCCGCACACCCAAGCCACCCGGTGCGTGGTATTGGCTGATGCGACCAGGGCAGGGCGTAAAGTTCGGCAGTTTTTCAGCATTGATGCGCACTTCAATGGCATGTCCATTGATCGCCAGACTGTCTTGTTCAAAAGACATCTCAAGGCCTGCAGCAACGCGGATTTGTTCGCGGACCAGATCAACGCCAAAGATGGCTTCGGTGACCGGGTGTTCGACCTGCAAACGGGTGTTCATTTCGATAAAATAGAACTCTCCGTTTTCGTAAAGAAATTCAATTGTGCCCGCGCCGATATAGTTGATGTCGGCCATGGCATCTGCACAAACCTTACCAATGCGCGCGCGTTCTTGTGCAGAGATCGACGGGCCGGGGGCCTCTTCGAAAACCTTTTGGTGGCGACGTTGCAACGAACAATCGCGTTCGCCCAAATGAACTGCGCGTCCCTTTCCATCGCCAAAAACCTGAATTTCAATATGGCGGGGCGTGGTCAGGTATTTTTCAATATAGACCTCGTCATTGCCGAAATTCGATAACCCTTCGGCCCGCGCCGTTTGAAAGGCGCGCTCCATGTCATCAGCCGTTTCGGCGACTTTCATGCCTTTTCCGCCGCCACCTGCCGTGGCTTTGATGATGACAGGATACCCCATTTCAGCGCCAAGGGCCTTTGCCTCTTCAAGGTTGGCAACGCCACCTTCGGAGCCCGGCACGCAGGGCACGCCAAGCTTTTTCATGGTGTCTTTGGCGGTGATCTTGTCACCCATGACCCGAATATGTTCAGCTGTGGGGCCAATAAAGGTCAGCCCGTGATCTTCGATTACCTGCACAAAATTAGCGTTTTCGGACAGGAATCCATAACCGGGGTGAATTGCTTCGGCACCGGTGATTTCGCATGCCGCGATGATTGCGGGGATCGAGAGATACGATTGTGCAGATGACGGAGGGCCGACACAGACAGATTCGTCCGCCATCCGCACATGCATCGCATCACTATCAGCAGTGGAGTGCACGGCCACAGATCCGATGCCCATTTCACGCGCAGCACGGATCACGCGCAAGGCAATCTCGCCTCGGTTCGCGACCAGAATTTTGTTGAACATGGTCAGCCCCTTATTCGATGATGACCAGCGGTGCACCAAATTCAACGGCGTCGCCATCACCCACCATGATCCGTTTGATCGTGCCTGCGCGCGGGGCAGGGATGTGGTTCATTGTTTTCATGGCTTCGACGATCAGCAAGGTATCACCCTCAGCCACGGAAGCGCCAACGCTGATGAAGGCCGGTGCGCCCGGCTCCCCTTGCATATAAACGGTGCCGACCATCGGCGAGGTGACAGCACCGGGGTGGCTTGCTGGATCTGCCACGGGGGCATCCGCTGTGACCTCAACTTCTGCTGCTGCGGGCGCGGCCGCTGGTGCGGCGGTTGGCGCGACCTGAAGAGGAGCGGCGGCCGGTGCCATAATTTGTTGGGGTGGTTTGCGGCTGACACGCACGTTCAGACTGTCATCTTCGGCGTAATCGCGTTTGACCTGAAGTTCGGTCAGATCATTTTCGTTCAGCAGTTCGGCCAGCGCACGGACAAAGGCAACATCTGCGTCATGGGTGTTTTTTGTCATAAATTCCTCGACATATCCCTTGGTCGGGCCCTGCTCGGGGCCGTGACGTCAGCTTTGCTTATAGGCCAAGGGTCTGGCCATGAAAAGATGCCAGTTGCGCTATCGCGCACAGAGCGCAGTCATAAGCGGTTTATGAAAGCGCTCAGTTCGGCGAAACGGCGCTTGGAATAGGTTCCGGCCCCCAAGATCATCAGGGGCCGTCAGCAACATTTGGTGCGTGCGCAGCTAAGGGTGCGCAGATCAAATTGCGAGGTATTCGGCACGCAGTTCGGCATTGTCGAGCACTTCTTGGGCGGTGCCGTCAAACACAATGCCGCCCGTGTCGAGGATCACAGCGCGATCGGCCAATTTCAACGCGCGAATGGCGTTTTGTTCAACCAGAATTGTTGTGATGCCCTGTTCTTTGATGATGCCAAGCGTTTTCTCAATCTCATCCACAATCACCGGGGCAAGACCTTCGTAAGGTTCATCCAGCAATAACACTTTGATGTCGCGGGCCAGCGCCCGGGCGATGGCCAGCATCTGTTGTTCGCCCCCTGACAGGGTGGTGCCATCCTGTGACTTGCGTTCGCCAAGACGTGGGAACAGATCATAAAGCCGCTCAAGGGACCAGCCTATGGGGGGGGCAATCTGGGCAAGCTTAAGGTTTTCCTCGACCGTGAGGCCGGGGATAATCCGGCGGTCTTCGGGGACAAGGCCCAGACCCGCCTGTGATGCTTCGTGGCTGGCCATTTTGTGCAAAGGTTGATGATCAAGCCAAATCTCGCCATGGGCCATTTCAGGAGAGGCGAGACGGGCTATGGCACGCAATGTCGAGGTTTTGCCAGCCCCGTTGCGGCCCAACAAGGCAAGGATCTCGCCCTCATGCACGTTGAAACTGATGCCTTGCACGATATAGCTTTCACCGTAATACGCTTCGAGGTCCCAGACCGAGAGATAGGCCGGGGCTGTGGCTGCGTGGTTGGCGTTTTTCTCAAGGGTTTGGGCAGTCATGTCTTGTGTCCTTTGTCGGTGGGTGGGCCAGAGCCCCACCTTACGTTAGGGCCTCGGGCCGCCATGCAGTTGCTGCGAGCCAGCAAGAGGTGGGCCGGAGGCCCCCGTTACAGAGTGAAACCTATCAGGCGGCGTCCTGGCTTTCGCCCAAATAGGCTTCGCGCACTTTTGGGTGGCCTTTGATGTTCTCGGGCGTGTCTTCAACCAAAGGTGTGCCTTGAGCCAGCACAGTGATCCGTTCTGCCAGTGAAAACACCACATGCATATCGTGTTCAATGATGGCGATGGTGATGTCGCGCTCTTCTTTGATCTGCTTTAGCAAATCGATGGTGTTGTTTGTATCGGCGCGGGCCATGCCTGCGGTTGGTTCATCCAGCAACAACAGGCGAGGATCCTGTGCCAGACACATTGCAATCTCAAGTCTGCGTTTGTCACCGCGCGACATCGACGACGATTGCATTTCGCGTTTGTCGATCAGCTTCATTTCTTCAAGCATGTTTTCTGCTTTGCTGATGATGTCTTTTTCCTGTCCGATGCTTTCAAGCGCATGCATGCGAAAGGCTCCATCGCGTTTTGCAAAACACGGGATCATCATGTTTTCCATCACCGTCAGGTCGCCGAAAATTTCAGGGGTTTGAAACACCCGGCTGATGCCCATCTGGTTGATTTCATAAGGCTTGCGCCCCAGCACTGATTGGCCGTCAAACATCACCGAACCGGTATCAGGGATCAGCTTGCCGACAAGCACATTGAGCAAGGTTGATTTGCCTGCACCATTGGGGCCGATGATCGCATGGACGGAATTTTCCGCCACACTTAGGTTCACGTCCCCAAGCGCCTGAAGACCGCCAAATCGTTTGCCCACATTCCGCACTTCTAGAATAGCCATTGGTCTGTTCCTTATTCCGCAGGTGTCTTTGACGCGTCGGGGGTGTTGTCTTCGGCTTTTTTGCCGCGGAACAGTTTGCCGATGCGTTGGCCGCCCTCAACAAGGCCGCCGGGCAAGAAGATCACAACCAACATGAACAAGAGCCCGAGTGTCAGGTGCCAGCCTTTGCCGATGAAGGGATAGACAAGCGCAATCATGATGTCTTCTATGCCATCCGGCATGAAGGCAAACCATTGTTCCAAGATCGATTTGTTGATCTTGGAGACGATGTTTTCCATGTATTTGATAAAGCCAGCGCCCAGCACAGGACCAATCAACGTGCCTGCACCGCCAAGGATCGTCATCAGCACAACTTCGCCAGAGGCCGTCCAGAACATGCGTTCCGCGCCCACTTGCGTGTCCATCGCTACCAGCAATCCACCAGCCAGACCCGCATACATACCAGAGATAACAAAAGCCGCCAGCGTGTATGGTTTGGTGTTCAGTCCGGTGTAGTTCATGCGTTGCTGGTTCGATTTTACGGCGCGCAGCATCATCCCAAAAGGAGACCGGAAGATGCGGATCGACAGGTAAAAGGCGATGATCATGATCACAGCTGCGATGTAATAGCCGGCATTGAAGGTAAAGACCCAACCGCCCATCGCCATTTCAAAGCCGTCGCCCATCTCAAGACCAAAGAGATTTGCGCGCGGTGTAGCGCCTTCTGCCAGTGCACTGTCAAAAATTCTGGGATCATTGACCTTTGGCTGCAAGCCGGTTTCACCGCCGGTGATGGGGGTGAGAACCGAATAGGCAAGCGCATAAGACATCTGGGCAAAGGCCAATGTCAGAATGGAAAAGTAAATCCCGGATCGGCGCAGTGAAATCCAGCCAACCACCAGTGAAAAGAGGCCCGCAATAAGAACCGATATGATGATCGCGGGAACCACATTCATGGTCAACAGCTTCATCATCCAGATCGCGGCATATGATCCCACACCCAGAAAGGCCGCGTGACCAAAGCTGAGGTAGCCGGTCAGGCCAAACAGAATGTTAAACCCAATGGCGAAGATGCTAAAGATCACCAGACGCTGCATCAGGTCTGGATAGCCCGCGTTAAACTGTGCCATCGCTGACCCTTCGGGGAAGGGGTTGAGGATAAAGGGTGCTGTCAATGCCAGGAAAATGACGATCAGCAACAGCCCGGTGTCTTTTGAGTTCAGTCCAAACATGTCCTTACTCCTCCATCACGCCCTTGCGGCCCATCAGGCCACGGGGACGGGTCAATAGAATGATGATCGCGACAAGGTAGATAATGATCTGGTTAATTCCCGGCAGGAATTCCAGAACAACCGCCATTGACGCGAAACTCTCCAATACGCCCAGCAGGAAACCCGCCAGGACCGCACCGGGCAGGGACCCCATCCCGCCCACAACAACAACCACAAAGCTCAGCACAAGAAAGTCCATGCCCATATGGTAATTGGGGGAATTGATCGGCGCGTACATCACCCCGGCAAGGCCCGCTACGGCGGCGGCAATCCCGAACATGATGGTGAAACGTTTGTCGATATTGATGCCCAACAGGCCGACAGTTTCCCGGTCCGCCATGCCCGCACGTACAACCATCCCAAAGGTAGTGAACTGCAAAAAGGCAAAGACAGCCCCGATGATCACAGCGGCAAAGGCAAAGTACACCAACCGCCAGTAAGGATAGATGATGGTGTTTTCCGCAAACCCCATCATCGCGCCAAAATCAAACGATCCGGCAAAGGCCGCAGGTGCGGGGGTGGGGATCGGGTTGGCGCCGTAGAAATATTTGATCACCTCTTGCAAAACGATCGCAAGGCCAAAGGTCACGAGGATCTGGTCAGCATGAGGACGTTTATAGAAGTGCTTGATCAGACCGCGCTCCATGATGAAGCCGATGGCGATCATGACAGGGATCGTGAACAGGATGGACAGCGGCACCGCCCAGTCGATGATCGTATCCCCCGTGGTTTGCCCAAAAATGTCGTAAATATACGGGACCTCAACTTTGGCCGGATTGCCAAGGAAGTCCGTCTTGGTTTCGTCGATGACCGTATGGCTGAAGGACAGCAGTTTGCTGAAGGTCACAGCACAGAACGCCCCGATCATGAACAACGCCCCATGGGCAAAGTTCACAACACCCAAGGTGCCAAAGATCAGCGTCAGTCCCAGCGCAATCAGCGCATAAGCGGAACCTTTGTCCAATCCGTTTAAAATTTGAAGGATAATTGCGTCCATGGTCGTCCCACCTCCGGCAGCGCCTGACCCCTTTGCGGGGTGTAGAGAGGAGGGCGGATAAAACCCGCCCCCCCAATGATCAGTTGAAAGTAAGGCTTATGCGCCTGGGTTACATGTGCCCAAAGAACCGCCAGCCATCTGTGGGTGATCAGGGTCATATGTGACCTGATCCACAGGTGTGACTTCCACAATTTCCAGAAGGTCGAACTCAGAATCCGGGTTCTCTTTACCCTTCACGACCAGCACGTCTTTGAAGCACTGGTGATCAGCGCCACGGTACAGCGTTTTGCCGTTGCCCATGCCGTCGAACTCAAAGTCTTCCAATGCTTCGGCAACGGAGCATGGGTTAAACGAACCGCCACGTTCAACAGCATCTGCATAAAGCATGGTCTGCACATAACATGTGTGCGCGGCCTGTGAGGGTGGGAAGCCGTACTTGGTCCCAAAGGACTTAACAAACGCCTTGGAGCCTTCATCGGTCAAGGACCAGTGCCAGTTTGTGGACCCAAAGATGCCCTTAACGTTTGCACCCGCACCTTTCGCCATCAGGCGAGAGTAAAGAGGCACAACGATCTGGAAGTCTTTGCCGTTAACCTGCTTGTCGCGCAGACCGAACTGAACCGCGTTGGTCAGCGAGTTCACCATGTTCCCGCCGTAGTGGTTCAGAACCAGCGTATCCGCACCGGATTGCAGAACAGGTGCGATATAGGCAGAGAAGTCGGTTTGTGTCAGCGGTGTTTTGACCGCGTTTACTGTTTCCCAACCCATTGCTTCGGTTGAAGATTTGACGGCTTCTTCTGTGGTGTACCCCCAGTTGTAGTCCGCTGTCAGGTGGTATGCCTTACGGTCTGTTCCGTAGTTGGCCGCCAGAACAGGGGCAAGTGCCGCACCGGACATGTAAGAGTTAAAGAAGTGGCGGAAACCGTTGGCCCGCTTGTCTTTGCCCGTTGTGTCATTGGAGTGTGTCAGGCCAGCCATAAAGATGACGCCCGCTTCTTGGCAAAGCGCCTGAACCGCCACAGCCACACCAGAGGACGAACCACCGGTGATCATTACGGCGCCGTCTTTTTCGATCATGGATTTGGCAGAGGCGCGGGCCGCGTCAGATTTGGTCTGTGTGTCACCTGTGACATACTCGACCTTCTTGCCCAAGATGCCGTTGCCCTGCAACGCTTTGGACGAGAACGTATTCATCAAGCCGCCGTCGCCGCCACCGTTCAGGTGCTCAACAGCCAGCTCATAGGCGCGCAGTTCGTCTGCACCCTCGTCAGCGTAGGGGCCCGATTGCGGAACGTTAAAGCCCAGCGTAACCGTGCTGCCCTCAGGGGCGTTGGTGAAACCAGAGTGCCCATCGGCACGCAGATATTGTGGAATGGCCAGACCGGCGCCTGCGACAGCACCCGTTTTGATCAAACCACGACGTGTCAGTTTCGAAGATGACATGAATTCCTCCCGGATTATGAAAAGCCATGTCCATTTCCTCCCGGACATGACGACACTATTGTGCAAAGCCAGTATCCGCCATGAAGTGAAAATGGATCAATAAGGCCCTTGAACTTCACGCTTATTTTGTAAATATCTTCGCAGCGTATTGGGTGTATTTGTAAAGAATATGATGTTGCAGTGCAGAAACATGTTGTAATTGCGCGATATTGAGGGATGAAACAGGGTGGCCAGAGAAGCATTGACCGGAAGTCGCATTCGTGAACGACGGGTGATGGCGGGCTTCAAACAGGCCGATCTTGCGCGACAGATTGGCATTTCAGCCAGCTATCTGAATCTGATCGAACACAACCGCCGCAGAATCGGCGGGAAGTTGCTGCTCAATATTTCGGCTGCTTTGGGCGTGGAGCCACAAGTGCTGACCGATGGCGCCGAGGCTGCTTTGATCGCTACCCTACGTGAGGCGGCAGATCAGATGGGCTTGTCTGGTCCCGAAGCCGAGCGGGCGGATGAATTTGCCGGGCGGTTTCCGGGGTGGGCCGATGTCTTGGCCGGAACCAGCCGCAGAATAACGGCGCTTGAACAAACGGTTGAGGCGCTGACGGACCGGTTGGCCCATGACCCGCATTTGGCCGCTTCGATGCATGAATTGCTCACGACAGCTGCGGCCATTCGATCAACAGCGGCCATTCTGGCCGAGACAGAGACCCTGCAACCGGAATGGCGGGATCGGTTTCATGCCAATATCAACGAAGACAGCCGGCGTTTGTCCGACAGCGCGCAAGCATTGGTCAGTTATCTTGACACTGATGCGGAGGCAGAAGACGCGGCCAGCTCCCCTCAGGAAGAGGTCGGCATGTTTTTAAGCGCGCATCAGTTCAGTTTTGACAGGCTTGAAGCGCGGGAGGATGCACCCAATCACATATCCGATTTCATTGCGCAAGCGCCTGAACTTGTTTCGCAGGCAGCAAAGCACATTGCAGGAGTGGTCTTGCGGCAGGTTGTGGAAGACGCTGATGCGCTTCCTTTGGAGACCTTGCGGCAGACGATTGCCGCCATTGGCACAGATCCGTTAACCTTGGCGCAGCATTTACACTGCCCTGTGGCTTTAATCCTGCGGCGTCTGGCTGCCTTGCCGGAATTGGGCGCAGGGCTTGTTGTGTGTGATCGTTCTGGCTCGGTCATTTTTCGCAAATCGGTCGAAGGATTCACCGTGCCCCGTCATGGGTCCAGTTGTCCTTTATGGCCGTTGTTTGCGGTTTTGGGCAGGCCGGGTGTGGTGGTGACGGAGCGGATCAATCAGCTCGGTCGGGCGCGGGCGCAATTTGACAGCTTTGCAACATGCGAAACCTTGGGCAGCACGGGGTATAACACGCCTCCTTTGGTACAGGCAGTGATGTTGCTGATGCCCACAAAGGCGGGCGCGGGTGAGGGGACACCGATGGGGTCCAGTTGCCGCGTGTGTCCGCATGACGCATGTCTCGCCAGACGCGAACCTTCGATCCTGACAGCAGGGGTTTAGGATATGACATTTTGACAGGTCCCGTTTTCCGGTGCATCTTGCCGCGACTGAAGGGCATTTGGCGTCAGACCAAAGCCGAACAGGACCACCGGGGGAGGGAACACCACACATGAGCAAACATGTTGTGCTGGTAGAGGATGAGTTGAACATCGCTGAGGCCATTCGCTTTTTGTTGTCAAACGAGGGATGGCGGGTAGAGACGCTTGCCAATGGCGCATCTGCCTTGGAGGTGATCCGCAAGACCGGGCCTGACCTTGTAATGTTAGACGTCATGTTGCCCGGCAAGAGTGGCTTTGAGATCTTACACGATTTGCGTGCGGATCCCGATCTTGCGGGCTTGCCCGTGCTGATGTTAACGGCGCGGGGTCAGGCGCGGGACCGGGAAATGGCCGAAAAAGCAGGCGTCAGCCGCTTTATGACCAAACCGTTCTCAAATGCGGAAATGCTTGAAGCGGTGCGGGAATTAACCACCTGAGATAGGAGCGAGCCATGGCGCGAGGTCCGGTGTTTCTGGAACGTCAAAGTTACCGATTGCGGCGGATGCTGGATGCTATCCGGTTGCTGCCGTTTTTGGGAATACTGTTGTGGATGGTGCCTTTGATGTGGCCCCTTCCTGAGGGCGGGGTGGAAGGGTCAACAGGGGCGATGCCCATGAGTGTTGCCTTGCAATATCTGTTTGGCGTCTGGATTGGGTTGGTTCTATTGGGGTGGCTGTTGTGGCGGCGCACGGCTGACAAACTGAGTGCAACAGCCGCTCTCAGGCCAGATGATCCGGGCTGATGGTTGGGCTTAATCAACTTGTATTGGTCTGTCTGGCCTATGTGGTTTTCCTCTTTTGTGTTGCTTTTCTGGCGGAGCGGGCGGCGTTGCGGGGGCGTTGGTCTGCGCTGTTGCGCTCGCCTTTGGTTTATACGTTATCCCTGTCGATCTATTGCACCGCTTGGACGTTTTATGGCGCTGTTGGCTATGCCGCCCGATCCGGGTTGGAATATCTGACCATTTATCTTGGCCCGTCTTTGGTGATGATCAGCTGGTGGTGGGTTTTGCGTCGGTTGGTCCGCATTGGCCGCAGCCAGCGGGTGACTTCTATCGCGGATCTGATTTCTTCACGCTACGGGAAATCAAATGTCCTTGCGATTGCAGTGACCATCATGGCGGTGATCGGTGTAACGCCCTATATCGCCTTGCAACTGCAATCTGTGGTGTTGTCGCTGTCGGTTTTTGCTGGGTCTGATCCGCTGAGCGGACAAGCCCCAGGGGCTTTCAACTCTGCGCAAGCAGCTTTTTGGGTGGCGGCTGGCTTGGCCGTTTTCACGGTTTTGTTCGGCACCCGAAACCTGAACGTCAATGAACGCCATCATGGTGTGGTGATCGCGGTTGCGGTCGAGGCGGTGGTCAAATTGGTGGCTTTGTTGGCAGTTGGAATATTTGTGGTCTGGGGCCTTGCGGGCGGCGTTGGCGAAACACTGGCGCGCATCGATGCATCAGCAATTGGCGCATGGGAAGTACAGGGCAGCCGGTGGGCCACATTAACGATGCTGTCAGCGGCTGCGTTTCTTTGTCTGCCCCGCATGTTTCAGGTGATGGTTGTTGAAAACGATGATGAACGATTTTTGCAAATCGCGTCTTGGGCGTTTCCAGCCTATCTGATGTTGATCAGCCTATTTGTTGTGCCGATTGCGGTTGTGGGTCTTGATCTGATGCCCGCAGGCTCAAATCCTGATCTTTTTGTGTTGAGCCTGCCGCTCAGCCAAAATCAGAGTGGATTGGCGATGTTATCCTTTTTGGGCGGATTTTCCTCGGCAACGTCGATGGTGATTGTGGCGACACTGGCCCTAAGCACAATGGTATCGAACCATATTGTGATGCCGGTCTGGCTTGCGACGGGGCAAAGCGGGGCGACGCAATCGGGTGATGTGCGTAATGTGGTTATCCTTGCCCGTCGCGCGTCAATTCTGATCATTATTGGACTGGGTTTCTTTTATTATCGACTGTCAGGTGGCAGCGGCGCCTTAGCGGCAATTGGGACCATCAGTTTTGGCGGGGTTTCGCAATTCCTTCCGGCGTTGATGGGGGGGATTTTCTGGCGAGGTGCCACACGGTTGGGCGCTTTATGCGGGCTTGCCACTGGGTTTGCCCTGTGGATGTTCACGATGCTTTTGCCGAGTTTCGGACCCGATGCCGCACTCTCAAAAGATGTTTTTGAACAGGGGCTTATGGGGCTGAGTTGGCTCCGCCCTCAGGCGCTGTTCGGGATCACCGGGCTGGATCCAACAGTGCATGCGGTGTTCTGGAGCCTGTCGTTAAACCTGTTGGTGTTTTTGGTCGTATCCTTGCTGAGTTTCCCAGACCCCATTGAGCGTCTGCAAGGCGCGCAATTTGTCAATGTGTTGGATCATGGGGGGCCGGCACAGGGCTGGACAGCCTCGGTGGCGGGCAGCGAAGATCTAATGATCATGGCGCAACGGATTTTGGGGGCCAAAGAAGCACAGGCCTTTTTCAGAACCTGGGCGGATACACAGGGCATATCTGGCCAATTGCCTGAACCAACCCCTGCGTTTGTGCAGGCATTGGAACGCGAATTGGCGGCATCTGTGGGGGCTGCGACGGCCCATGCAATGGTGAGCCAGATTGTGGGGGGCTCCTCGGTCTCTGTTCAGGACCTCCTCGCGGTGGCCGACGAATCTGCTCAGATGTTGGAATATTCCAGCCAGCTTGAGCTTAAGTCGCGTGAATTGTCAGAGACAGCCGCACAATTGCGGATGGCTAATGAAAAGCTGACCCAATTGTCCCTGCAAAAGGATGCGTTTCTTAGCCAGATCAGTCATGAATTACGCACGCCAATGACGTCTATTCGGTCGTTTTCGGAAATATTGCGCGATGCCGGTGCTTTGAATGAAGCGGACCAGACGCGATATGCTTCGATCATTCACACAGAGACCATCCGCTTGACCCGTCTGTTGGATGATCTGCTGGATCTGTCGGTTTTGGAAAACGGGCAGGTGTCTTTGCGACTGAGACGCGAGCGGTTAGACGATGTGCTGGCGCGGGCAGTGACAACCGCATTGGCTGGGGCGACGCGCCCATTGCAGGTTGAGGTGATTCCAACGGATGTTGTCATCATGTTGAATACGGATCAGGACCGGCTTGTTCAGGTCTTTATCAATCTGATCAGCAACGCGTCAAAATACTGCAATTCTGATGCCCCTTGTCTGACGATCACAACCCAGATCAACCCGTCCGAACTTTGTATTGAGTTTGTCGACAATGGCGAGGGCATCGCAGGGGATGAGCGAATTGGTATTTTTGAGAAATTTTACCGAGCGCCCGGGGCACAGGGGGATGGGGCTGGCCTTGGCTTGGCGATTTGCCGCGAGATCATGGTACGGCTCGGGGGAACAATAGAGTATTTGGGCGATCGAAAAGGCGGCGCATTCTCGGTTTGTATTCCAATTTCTGCGGTTGTCGAAGAGACGCAAAAACAGGAAATTGCAGCCGAGTTGTAAAGAGTCTGGTAACCTGAATTGGGCTATGTCTGACGGCGACACTCCGCGCAAGCGGGCACCTTGGATGGGATCAGTTCAGCTCATGGCAGCGCCTGACACGTCGCCCGTCGCGGATGCGGCTCCTAAGGGCACAATAATTTCTCGAAAGGCTCAGGTGGGCCGTGCGGAGCATCAGGCCCGGGAGATGTCGCTGTCCAAATCGCTTCGCCTGACATTGGCAAAGGTGGCGGATGAGCTTTTGGATATGTCGATTGGTGTGATTGGTGTGCACCGGCAAGACAAACCTGGCGATGACATTGAAGAGGTATTCGCCGACCCGGGGCTATTGATGTTGCTTGATGGGCCAAATCGCACACGAGGTGCGGCCATTTTGGACGGGGCTTTTGTGGGGGCGTTGATACAACAGCAAACCATGGGCAAGGTGGTTGCCACAGCGGAGGCGGCCGAACGTCGTCTGACGCCAACGGATGCGGCGGTCTGTGCGCCATTTCTGGATACGGTGCTGAAACGTGCGGCGCGGCTTCCTGAAAGCGTGGCGGATCGGCAGTTGATGGCGGGATTCGCCTTTGGCGCATGGGTCGAGGATTCGCGCGTCTTGAAGATGTCGTTGGACGCTCCCGATTATGAAGTTCTGACTCTTTCCTTGGATATCGCTGGTGGAATTCGTCAGGGAATATTGAAATTATGTTTTCCAGCGGCACCAGAAGACGTTGTAAAGATGCGCCCGGCTGAGGCGGGTGTCGCGGATGGTGAACAGGTTACCATACCGACGACGGCAGCGCGGCCTGATTTCTCCGAAACGGCATTGAATTTGAACGCTGAATTACGCATTTCAATCAGCGAACTGACCATGCCTTTGCGTGAGCTGAGCGCGCTTGGCAAAGATAGCTTCCTTGAGATTGGGCTTGTTGATTTTGATACGGTACGGATTCAAACCATCGAGGGGAAAACAATCGGTCGTGGAGTCTTGGGGCAAACCGATGGTCAAAGGGCTGTACAGGTCCGCAACGCCAACCCGGTACAAGGTGCATTTAGTGCGAAAGGGACTGGTGGGGATGATCTCATGGGGGATAGGGCTCTATCAGATCTTGGTGATTGGTCCGAAGATGCCGACACGTCAATGGATCTGCCAGATTTAGGAAGCCTGTCTGAGGACGCAGGGATGTCAGGAACGGATGAATTGCCAGACATGCCTGATTTACCATCCATGGATGAAGGAGAAAGCATGGGCGGGATGCCTGATCTGCCAGACCTCCCTGACATGTCTGATCTGCCGGAATTGTCCGGTTCATCAGATGACTTCCCAGATCTTGATCTGCCTCCGCTAGAGGTTGGGTAGCTTTGCGGGCAATTTATCTGAGTCCCGCCCCATCAATCCTGCACCGTCAGCGTCGAATTCGCAAAGTTCTAGCGGTTTGGGGCGCCTCGACTCGACCGCATGGGTGTACGGGCAAGCGCGCCAAGCCACTGAAATGAAGCGAAAAAGGCGCTATTCAGGCTTGACGGGGTTTTCCATTTAGCCACATCACATCTGCTTGAAACAGAACAATTATTCCTGCCCGGACGTTCCTGTGTAAACGTTCCTTGCCCAAGAAAAAACTGTCTAGCTGCCGACGCAGGCTTGATGGGTCGTGACCCTAGGCAAAAGGGGTATCCAAGACATGCCGGATATTGCTGAGGTCATATCCACGTGCGTCAGCGGCACTGACAATTTCGTCCACGGGCATTTCACCCGCTTGCCCCAATGCCCATGCAATGGTCGAACGGGTTCCCGAGGCGCAATAAGCCAAAACGATATCCGAAGTGTCTACACCTTCGGCACGATTTGTCGCGATCACATCTGGCACCATGGTTTGATGGGTCAAAGGCACCTCGGCAAAACTCAGGCCTGCAGCCTCAGCCGCGGTGCGCACCGCTTGGGCACAACATTCGGCGGGGACTTCGCTATCAGGGCGGTTGCACAAGATTCGGGTGATTCCTGCGGCGCTGATCTCTGCCATATCTTCGGGCATGATTTGCGGGCTAACGAAATAGCGGGGGGTAAGCTGTCTGATATCCATGGGCGAAATGTACGAAAGCAGGTGGCAACTGTCCAGCAGGTTAGGCGCGTGATTGATCACTGTTGGGATCAGGCGGTCCTGGTGCAGGTCAGAGAGGCGAGCATTTTTGTTTTCGGCGTTATATCCTGCTGATTTTTATGTATTATATAGAATTACTGCGCCTCATCATCAACGGATTCAGCATCCTCTAAGATAAAGGGTCTTTGGGATATGGCCCAAATCTCACAGGCGGTTGATTGGTAACTTTAACATAACGGTGCCGTCATCTTCTGCGGGGGGCATTTGACCTGCGCGCATATTGATCTGAAGGGACGGAACGATCAATTTCGGCATGGACAATTGTGCATCGCGGGTCTCGCGCAGATCGACAAAGCTGTCTTGATCCTTGTATCCACCAACATGCACATTTGCAGCCTTTTGTGCGCCCACCGTTGTCTCCCAAGCAAATTCGTCACGCCCGGGTGCTTTGTAATCATGGCCGACAAAGATTCTTGTGTCATCGGGCAGGGACAGGATGCGCTGTATCGACTGATACAAATCTTGTGCTGATCCACCGGGAAAGTCACAGCGCGCTGTGCCAAAGTCAGGCATGAAAAGCGTATCACCTACAAATGCGGCATCCCCGATAACATAGGTCAGGCAGGCTGGCGTATGGCCGGGGGTGTGCATAACATCAACCCGCATTTGCCCGATGTGAAAAATATCGCCATCTTTGTATAGCGCATCAAATTGGCTGCCATCGCGCTGAAACTCAGTGCCTTCGTTAAACACTTTGCCAAAGGTGTCTTGGATCGTGGTAATCTGTTCCCCGATCCCTATTTTACCGCCCAATCGTTCCTGCAAATATGGGGCAGCTGATAAATGATCCGCGTGAACATGGCTTTCCAATATCCACTGGGTCGTAAGGTTGTGATCTTTGACAAAGGTGACGATTTTATCTGCTGATGTTGTATCTGTCCGCCCTGAGGCGTGATCAAAATCAAGCACGGAATCAAGCACAGCGCAGGCTGATCCATGCGGGTCTTGGACAACATAGCTGACCGTATTGGTGGCATCGTCAAAAAACGCGGTGACAAGGGGGGCAGGCACGGACGGTGAAAGGGTCATGGCACTCTCCTGTGGGGCATGCCATGAATTTAGGGGATGATTGGTCATCCGCCAAGCGGTGTCACCAATGGTTTACAATGATTTCGACAGATCGGGGTCCTGACGCTAGAACGTTGACCCATCAGATGTCAGGTGAGGAAGATTCCGACAACCACCATCATCAGGCCAATGGCCGACAAAAATAACGCCCCAAGGTTAAGCGGCAGCGTTGTTTGCAAAACGGCACGCATCGCTTCGTCCTCAAGCTTGGCACGCTTTGCGCGGGACACCCGCAAAATGCACCAAACCAGCCCAACCAGTCCTAAAACAGATAGGCCAGCACCCGACCAGATGATGATGTCGCCAAGCGATGATGTTTTGTCTTCCATGTCCGTCAGGTACGACAAACATCCTTGCGCGACAAGAGCAGGTGTTGCCATAGCTTGCAGCGGTCGCACGGCTTGGGTAGTCAGAGGAAAACGTCCCCTCCAATTGATGTCAGGACCCCATCATGAGCGATACCGCAACAAACCCAGAAGTCGTCGAAACGCCCGGCGATGCCACTTATCGTGTGACAGCAAATGAATTGCGCCAGTTCGTGGAACGCATTGAACGGTTGGATGCAGAGAAAAAGGACCTTGCTGAGCAGCAAAAAGAGGTGATGGCTGAAGCCAAGGCGCGCGGATATGACACCAAAGTTATGCGCAAAGTCATTGCGCTGCGCAAACGTGATGCAGACGATATAGCCGAAGAAGAAGCCGTGCTTGAGATGTATAAAGAAGCTTTGGGTATGTAACGTGATTGTGGTGGGTCTGGAGCTTGGTCATCTTCGGCTCCGATACCCCCCTTGCGCTAAGGGACGCTCCCACATAGAAGGATGCAAATTTTCTCCCGCGCATACCCTCGCGCGGCTTTTTTCTATGGAGCACACATGCAGGTCAACGAGACGCTGAACGAAGGTCTGAAACGCGGCTATGCCATTACCGTGACGGCGGCTGAACTTGAAGCAAAGGTCAACGAAAAGTTGGCAGAGGCGCAGCCCGAAGTTGAGATGAAGGGCTTTCGCAAAGGCAAGGTTCCAATGGCACTGCTGAAAAAGCAGTTTGGTCAGCGGATCATGGGCGAAGCCATGCAGGAAAGCATTGATGGCGCCATGTCTGAGCATTTTGAGAAATCTGGCGATCGCCCTGCGATGCAGCCTGAGGTCAAGATGACCAATGAAGACTGGAAAGAGGGCGACGACGTTAACGTTGACATGTCCTACGAAGCGCTTCCTGAAATTCCAGAGTTGGACATGTCCGGCGTGGCGTTGGAAAAACTGGTTGTTAAGGCCGATGATGAGGCAATTGACGAAGCATTGACGAATCTGGCTGAAAATGCACAGGATTTTAAAGCCCGCAAAAAAGGTTCCAAAGCCAAAGACGGTGATCAGGTTGTCATGGATTTCCTTGGCAAAGTGGACGGCGAAGCGTTTGAAGGCGGCGCTGCTGAGGATTTCCCACTGGTATTGGGATCTGGCAACTTCATCCCCGGTTTCGAAGAGCAACTTGTTGGCCTCAAAGCCGGTGAGGAAAAAGCTGTTGTTGTAACATTCCCCGCAGAATATCAGGCGGAACATCTGGCTGGCAAAGAAGCCACGTTTGATTGCACCATCAAAGAGGTGAAAGAGCCGGTTGCTGCTGAGATCAATGACGAGCTGGCAACAAAGTTTGGTGCCGAAGATTTGGCAGGGCTGAAGACACAGATTTCGGAACGTCTGGAATCCGAATACAATGGCGCCGCGCGCGCTGTAATGAAACGAGGTTTGCTCGATTCGCTTGATGAGATGGTGGATTTTGATTTGCCGCCGTCTTTGGTGGAAGCAGAGGCTGGTCAGATTGCCCATCAGCTGTGGCACGAAGACAACCCTGATGTCGAAGGCCACGATCATCCGGAAATCGAAACCACGGATGAGCACACTAAGCTTGCGACGCGCCGTGTGCGTCTTGGGTTGTTGTTGGCCGAGATTGGCCAGAAGGCCGAAGTTGAGGTGTCAGACGCCGAGATGACGCAGGCGATCATGAATCAAGCGCGCCAGTATCCGGGTCAGGAACGCCAGTTCTTTGAATTTGTTCAACAAAACCAGCAGATGCAGCAACAGTTGCGCGCCCCTTTGTTTGAAGACAAGGTTGTTGATCACATTGCGGAACAAGCTAAGGTCACTGAAAAAGAAGTGTCCAAAGAGGATCTTCAGAAGGCCGTCGAAGCGCTGGAAGACGAAGCATAAACCGCTGCTTCGTTGTATGATTGCAATTTGCCGCGCCTAAACAAGGGGCGCGGCATTTTTGTGAACCCCAAAAGGTTTTTCCCAAAAAAGGTGGGCCAAAGCCCCCCCTTACGTAATCCGTCGCTCTGCGACGTGGTTGCATGCCAAGGGGATCTAGTAGCGTCGCAGAGCGACGTTTTACCGTAAGGGGCAGCTCTGCTGCACCCTCATCCCGGTCGCAATCCTGTTTCGACCAACATTCCTCTTCGTTTAGCTTCGAAATAATAACCGCGTGCATACCAGCCAATTGCGGTTGCGTGATCTCCGTCTGACAACAGCCACGCGCCCCTGAGATATTTGAGCGCAAATTCCAGATTGACGTCAGCCTTCAGTAATTCGGAGGCGGGACCCTGAAACCCCATAATGCGGGCCGTTGCGGGCAGGATTTGCAAAAGCCCATAGTAAGGTCCGTTGCGGGCCTCGGGTCTGTGGGTGCTTTCACGGATGGCAAGTTGGTGAACAAGCGGGCGGGGCAGGTCGTAGTGATCAGCCCATTTGTTGATCGACGCGCGCAAGGCGGGTGTTTCATTCGGGTAGAGCGGTAGATCGGCTGCTTGAGGCGGCTCTTGGGGTGTTGCACAGGCGCTCAGGGCGCTCAGACTGAGGACGATCGCCCTTCGCCGGGTCAGGTTATGCTTTGATGGCCGCTGTGCGTCCTGCACCTTTGCGAAGAGGTCCAATATTGGAAATGAGGCCATGATGACTTTCCTTGGATGCGGGAGTACGGTTTTCGTGAACGGCGTAGGCAGCACAGGTGAATCGATATGGACCTTGAACTTTGGTTAGCATTTGTAGCGACATATACAGTCATTTCCATCATTCCCGGCCAAAGTGTCTTGATTGTGACAGGACAGGCCCTGTCGGGTGGCGGCAAGGCAGCTTTCATGTGCATTTTGGGTGAACTTGTTGGGGGCGTGGTTTTGATTGGGCTGTCGCTGTTTGGTGTCGGCGCTATTTTGGCCGCATCATCCGCGTTGTTCCAAATCGTTAAATGGGCGGGCGTCTTATATATGGCCTATCTAGGGTGTCGCCAGATTTTGGACGCACGACAGGACGTGATGAATCTACACATAAAAACAACAGGTAACGGGGGGATGAAGAGCGCCAGAGCGGGTTTCTTCACCGCGGTATTGAACCCCAAAGCCATCATCTTCTATGTTGCGTTTCTTACCCAGTTTCTGGATCCCACTGCGAATATTTATGCACAGTTTGTGATCGTGGTTGTGACGTCTACTGTGATTGTCGGAAGCGTTCTTGGGGGGTATGCATTGCTTGCCTCACAGGCCAGAAAAACGTTTCAGAGCGCCAATGCGCGGCGTCGTTTCGGGTATACCGGTGGCGGATTCTTGATCGGAGGAAGCGCGTTAATGGCGGCATCCCGCTGATTGGGGGGTACGCGCCTGTCGTGCGGCATCCAAGGAATGATTGGATGAAATCGCGTCAGCAAGGTAAGTTTGGCGTTTTCCCCTCCCGTCACCCAAACAAAAAACGCCGCACACAAGGCGCGGCGTTTTCGTAATTTACATCAACATCTGCGGCTTTAGCCGCCTGTGGTGTTGCTCGCATCGTCTGAGCCGTTGCCCTCGGCGGGTGCATCAACAGGCCCTGCGAGATCTTCGTCTTCGGAGGCCGCGGCGCCGATATCGTCAAAGAGTTCCGCAATCTCAAAGTCTGCTGCGGCTTCTTCTTCTGCGGCGAGTTCCTGAATGGATTTGCCGGACGCCTGAAGTTCAGCTTCTTCGGTAGAACGGGCAACGTTCAGCTGAATGGTGGCTTCGACCTCAGGGTGCAGAACAACAGATACGTCGTGCAGGCCCAGATCTTTGATCGGAGCGGCCAGAACAACCTGTCTGCGGTTCACGGTGAACCCACCCTCTGTCGCAGCATCAGCAGCGTCACGGGTGGTGACAGAGCCATAAAGCGCACCAGCATCGGAAGCAGAGCGAATCACAACGAACTGTTGACCGTTCAGGGTCTCAGCCATTTTGTCGGCTTCTTTTTTGGTCTCAAGGTTGTCCGCTTCAAGTTGCGCTTTGCGCGCTTCGAATGCTTCAATATTGGATTTGGATGCGCTCAGCGCTTTGCCTTGCGGCAGCAGATAGTTGCGGGCAAAACCCGGCTTTACGTCCACGACTTCGCCCATTTGGCCAAGCTTTGCGACGCGTTCTAGAAGGATAACTTGCATGTGCTCTTTCCTTACTTGACGGCGTAGGGCAGCAGGGCGAGGAAGCGGGCGCGTTTGATGGCACGTGCCAGTTGGCGTTGCTTCTTGGCCGAGACGGCGGTGATACGGGACGGCACGATTTTGCCACGCTCAGAGATGTAGCGCTGCAGCAAACGTGTGTCTTTGTAATCGATCGCAGGTGCATTATCGCCCGAGAATGGGCAGACCTTACGACGGCGGAAAAATGGTTTTGATGCCATGGGTTAGGTTCCTTTCTTCAAGCCAAAATCAGCGACGTTCACGGCGCTCGGGCCGTTCGTCACGTTTTTGCATCTGGACGGATGGCAGTTCTTTATGTTCATCCACTTTGATGGTCAGAACGCGCATCACATCGTCGTGCAACCGCATCAGGCGTTCCATCTCTTGCACGGCAGGTGCCGGGGCATCGGAACGCAAAAAGGCGTAATGGCCTTTGCGGTTCTTGTTGATTTTGTAGGCCATCGTTTTGACACCCCAATACTCGCTATCCACGAGTTTCCCGCCGTTGTCGGACAGGACGGTACCAAAATGTTCGATAAGGCCTTCGGCTTGCGTGTTGGACAGATCCTGACGCGCAATCATAACATGCTCATATAGCGGCATGCGCACTCCTATTTTTATCAAGGCGCATTTCATAGGCGAGGCATATTCCTTTGCGGCCCCACCACGAGAGACTGCGCGGTTCATATTTGTTGCAAAGGAAGTGCTGCATATACACGGTTCGACACGCGGGGCAAGAGGCCGCGCGTGTCTAATTGGGTGTTATGGCGTTGGGGCCTTATACAGGCCATGTCGCAGGTTCAATGAATGCACCGCATGGCGCAAAACGATAAAGGTCAGAATGGCCATCAAGACCTCAGCCACAGGACCGGCAAGCCAGATGCCGGTTTCCCCCCAGATAAGGGGCAGCGCGAAGGTCATAGGCATGGCAAATGCATAGGGTTTTGTCAGACCCAGAATGGCTGCACGCGCCGCGTTTCCTATGGCTTGGAAGTAGGTTGCGATGATGATCATCGGACCTGCCAACCATAACATGATGATGGAGATCGGCAGGATGCGCGCAAATTCATCTATCACAACAGGGTCCGACACAAAAAGCACCGCAATCTCAGTTGGGAAAACTGTGAGGATCGCTTGCGAGCCTGCGCAGTAGAAAAACGCGGTTCCCATCCCAATCCGCAGGCTTTGATCTGAGCGATGCCAAGCTTGTGCGCCATAGTTATTGCCGACAATGGATTGCAACGCATGGGTCAAACCCAAAAGCGGCAAAAATATAAAGGTCAAGACCCGCGTTACCATCCCATAGGCGGAGACGGTGGTTTCGTATGTTGCTGTATCGATCATCTGGAGCGCAATAATCACGGCGGTTGTGCCCATTGCGATGCCAATGAAATTCAGGCTTTGCGGGGCGCCAAGGGCCAGTATGCGCGACCATCCATGAAAGAATGTGTTGCGCAACAAGACACGGGGATGCAGTTCAGCATGGCCTGAAAACCGGTAGGCAAATATGATGCTGAGAGCCAGCAATTGCGCCAAGGCGGTTCCATATGCTGAACCTGCTACCCCTAACCCCATCAAGGCGATCAGAACGTAGTTAAACCCGATATTGGACAATGACACCAACAGGCTCATTGCCGCCATGAAACCGACGCGACCTTCGTTTCGCAAAGCGTCCGAATTGACCGCAAGCACAAAAGCCAGCGGAGACATCATCGCGGTGATCGCGAGATAGGTTTGGGCCATGTCGGCCAGTTCGGTTTGTCCGGAGGCCAAAGCATCGCTGAGGGCGCGACCCGCAACCGCGTAGCCAAGGATAAGCAACGCGCTGACAAACAAGGCCAAGCCGTGCGCTCCTGTAAATGTGGCTTCGGCTGCGGGGGTGTCTGAGGCGCCCAGATGGCGTGCCAGAATGCTCGACATTCCGTTAGAAACCAATGTCGCGAGGGCAACGATCAGCATATAGAGCGGGAAAATCAAAGTGACCGCGCCAAGCGCCTGTGCGCCGACATACCGGCCCAGAAAGATCGCATCAACAACCGTGAGCAAGCCGTTCATGCTCATCACAAAGATGATGGGCAGCGCTGTTTTAAGGAAAATCTGGCCAAGCGGACCATGGGTGAATGAATTTGATTGGGACATCTTCAGCCTCTCTTAAGATGTTCGGCATGTAGAAAGGGGCTCGCGTTGACCTGATACGTGCGAACGTCAGAAAGGGTCAGGATATATTCGACACTTCACCAAAGGCGTGAGCCTGCGAGCAGCTGGTGGTCGGACCATATAAACTGAGTAATCGGAATGACCGTGCTGCGCAATGCCCGGAATTTCAAGATTGTATGGGGGCCCGCAGGCCATCAGCAGACACTGTAAAGTCCAGACATGACCCCAAGCCCGCCTTGGGTCTGCCCCTTTTTGGACGCGATTGGGAGGCAAGGATTGATTAACACAAAATAAATATAAGACGACTCGAGGGAATGGAAAAATGACTGCAACAGCACAATTTATGGATAAGAATACACCAACAGCAGAAGCTGTGAGCATGGTGGATGGCGGCCGCATGATATTGCGTGGCGCGTTCCGGCTCTTGGGTGTTGCTCTTGCTATTGCTGCAATTGGGTTGTGGTTGGCACCGGGCGCATCCTGGGACACCGACATTTTGCTGTTCAAACTGATCTTGTCGATCTGCGCTTTCTTGGCCGGTCTTGGTATGTTGGGGTCAAGTAGCCGTCCGTTGCCCCCAGAAGTTGAGATCGACACGATCCGTCGTGAAATTCGCCTTGTCCGTCGTCCTCGCGGCGCCAAGCCGACCGTCCTGCAAAGTTGCGAATTTTCGGACTTGGCCTATGTTGAACAAACCGATGCCAGCGTGCGGTTGTGGGACAAGGCGGGGGTGTTTTTGGCAGAAGTATCGCTGAGCGAACGTTCAGCTTTTAACAGCTTGGTCGCTGGTTTGCGTGATGAGGGCAAACTGGCTTGATCCCGTAACAACACGTTTTATTGAACAATTGTGACCCCGGGAAAAAAGTAAGTTCCTGATTAGGTTTAAAGGGTTCTGTTCGAAAATGCGCAGGAGTTGTGGAACGAGATAGAATTGCCAAGAAGGGCAAACATCCCACATCAAAGGCTCCATGACGTACTCAACAGGAGCTTTCCCAAATGAAACCTTTCGTTCTTGCTGCCGCACTCGCTTTGGCTGCCACTACCGCATCTGCCGCTGAAAAATATGTGCTGGATGCCAGCCATTCTCAGGTTTTGTTTGAGTATGACCATCTGGGTTATTCAACAACAACCGGCATGTTCTCCGGCTTTGAAGGCGAGATCATGTTTGATGCAGATGCTCCGGCAAATTCGACGGTTGCTGTATCCATGCCTGTATCATCGATGTTCACTGGCTGGGAAAAGCGCGAAGCGCATTTCTTGTCTGGCGATTTCTTTAATGCTGAGGAAAACGACCTTGTCACCTTCACTTCAACCGGGATCGAAGTAACGGGGGACAATACGGCCCTGATCACCGGTGATCTGACAATGAACAACGTCACAAAATCAGTTGTTCTGGACGCGGTTCTTAACAAATCTGGCGAACATCCAATGGCAAAACAGCCTTGGCTGGGTTTCAATGCGACCACAACTGTTACGCGGTCTGATTTTGCTCTTGGTGCGTTTGCGCCCGCAGTGAGCGACGACGTCGCGATCCGGATTTCGCTTGAGGCCATGAAAGCGCAGTAACCGCGCGGTTTTTCAATTCACTAAAAGCCCGTTGAGTGATCAGCGGGCTTTTTGCCGTCTAAGTCATTGTTTGGCCCGGCTTGCGGTGAGTTTGATTGCAACCTTTACGGCAAAGGCGAGGCTTGCTTCGTCCGAGACATTGGCGCCAATATCAAAGTCGCGCCTGTCCAAGGTAAGATCTGCGCGCATTTCTGCGGTATCGCCATTTATGGCCAGAGCGAAAGGCAACAGCACAGGCACGCTGACATCTTTGATCTGCAATGTGCCGTTCGCCTCATATCCATCAGCACTGTGCCGCAGGATCCCATCGAAAACGGCGGTTGCGTGATTGTCTGCATCAAAGAAATCGGCACCCATGGCCTGCTGGGTCACAGACCCGAGACCTAGGGACGAGATGGCGATGGTGGTGCGGACCTGGCCAACATCGCCGAGCAGTTGGGTGTCATCAAAGCTGATGGCGGCGGTCCAATCTGCAAAGCTTCCTGTAACCTCGGACCCAAATTGCGTCACCGTGATGGCAATGCTGCCGTCTTGTACGATCCATTCCGAGGCGACCTGTTCTAAAACAACGGCGGGTTGCGCTGGATCGTGATCTGATCCGCTTGCCATCACGCTGCCAAAGCTGATGGCAAGGGTCCAGATCAATACTGCGCCTGAAATGGGGCGGATGTTGTGCCGTTGATGAGGCATTGGCGGGAGATCTGGCTGTCCCGGCAACATCCGGCGCAATGTTGCGTCTTTGTCGATGACATGGTGCTTGAGTGCGCCTGCAATATGGAGCAGTAGCGAAATGATCAAAACCTTGGTTCCAACCCAATGCAGCGCACCAAAGAAATGCTCAACCCCGGTGGATTTTGACACCAGCGGCAAACCTTGCCCCAAAGGCCACCAAATCGGCGCAAACCCAGCCGCAGCAGCATGGGATATCCAACCGGACAGCGGCACGATCACCAAAGATCCATAGAGCAGCCAATGCACCAGTTCAGCGGCAAAGCTCTCCATTCGTTTGGAAGCGTTAAGCAAACCGGGTTTGGGTTGGCTCAGGGCCCAAAGGATGCGCAATACAGCGACAAAGAAGGCGCAGACACCAAGTGTTTTATGCAGCGAGAAAAGCCATGCCTTTTGTGTGAGCTGCGCGTCTGTTTCATAAGGAAGTTGATTGGCAAACCACCCCAGAGGGATCAACGTCAGAATCAAAAGCGCCATAAGCCAGTGCAGAGTTTTTGTGACGCCGCCATAGCGTTCTGTGGTATTGGTGAGGGCCATTTGATCATCCTTCGCGTTGCACCGCTCAGGATAACGTTGTTTAGCGGGGCTGCAATCACTGTGAGTGCGCACTATCTGTGCAGTCTTGTCCGGGCGCGGGCAGCGCGCTAGACCAGCGATAGAAATCTAAAGGAGACCCGTATGAGCATCGCATTTGTATTTCCCGGGCAGGGGGCACAGACCATCGGAATGGGCAAAGCCTTGGCCGATGCCTATCCACAGGCCCGGGCGGTGTTTGATGAAGTCGACGAGGCGTTGGGTGAAGCTTTGTCTGCGCTGATTTGGGAAGGGGATGCAGAGACGCTGACCCTGACTGAAAATGCGCAACCAGCGTTGATGGCCACGTCGATGGCAGCGTTGGCTGCCTTGCAAGCCGAGGGTATCGGCTTAGAGCGGGCTGATTTTGTGGCGGGCCATTCGCTTGGAGAATATTCGGCGCTATGTGCCGCTGGCACATTGTCTTTGGCTGATACTGCGCGGCTTTTGCGCATTCGCGGGCGCGCGATGCAAGCGGCGGTCCCGGTGGGCCAAGGGGCGATGGCCGCAGTATTGGGATTGTCGGCTGAGGCCACAGCACAGGTGGCCGAACAGGCCGCGCAAGGGGATGTGTGCCAGTTGGCAAATGAAAATGACCCAACGCAGAATGTGTTGTCAGGATCAAAAGCGGCGATCGAACGGGCTGTGGTCTTGGCCAAGGAAGCGGGGGCAAAACGTGCCTTGCCTTTGCCGGTGTCAGCGCCGTTTCACTGCGCATTGATGCAACCCGCCGCCGAGGAGATGGCCCGCGCGTTGGGGGAGGTCACGATGAACGCCCCTGTTGTGCCGCTTGTCGCGAATGTGCTGGCGGAAAGCGTCAGCGATCCGGATCGTATCCGCGAATTGCTTGTTGAACAGGTCACCGGGCGCGTGCGTTGGCGGTCCTCGGTTGAATGGATGGCCAGCCAGGGGGTTACGGAGTTTTGGGAAATTGGTGCAGGCAAGGCCTTGTCTGGGATGATCCGGCGGATTGCCAAGGAAACCAGCTGCCGCGCTCTTGGGTCTCCTGATGATGTTGCCGCTGTGAAATCCAGCTAAGATGCGCAGGCTGTTTTTCTTTGGGGTTGTATCGCTGGCGTTGATCAGCTGTGATGCACCGCTTGGCAGCTTTGAGCCAAACAGCTATCGGGTGGAGGGGACCAAGTTGTTTATGGACGGCGAAATTTCGCCCCGAAGTCCGGCTGGATTTGAGGCCGTGATAGATGATCATCCGCAAGTGGATACGGTTGTCTTGATGGATATGCCGGGGTCGGTTGATGAGGATGCGGTGCATGCCTTGGGCTATTTTATCCGTGACGTTGGGCTCAAAACCCATCTCACCCCACAAAGTGAGATTTATTCGGGTGCAGTAGATTTGTTTCTGGCCGGGTTTGAGCGCACGATGACATGTTGTGCTGTAATTGGGGTGCATGATTGGACGGATGATGTTCGCACGGGCAGCAGTTTTCCAGCGCAGTCTTGGCAACATGATGCAAATGTGGCGTATTTTGAGACGATGTTGGGGGACGATGCGTTTTATTGGTTTACCTTGCAGGCGGCCTCTCCGGACGAGATACATATTATGACAAATGCTGAAATCAAACGCTTCGGCTTGCTGACACAATGAACAAGAACAGGAAAATAGATGTTTGATCTGACAGGTAAAAATGCCTTGGTGACAGGGGCTTCTGGTGGGATTGGCGCGGATATTGCGCGCAGTTTACATGCGAATGGTGCCACTGTCGGGCTATCTGGAACACGGACGGAGCCATTGGAAGCACTTAAGGCGGAATTGGGGGAACGCGCCCATGTACTGCCTTGTAATCTAAGTGATATGGCCGCGGTTGATGCTTTGCCCAAACAAGCCATTGAGGCGATGGGGTCGGTCGATATCCTGATCAACAACGCCGGTATCACACGTGATAATCTGTTCATGCGGATGTCGGATGAGGAATGGTCATCGGTTTTGGATGTCAATCTGACCGCGACATTCAAGCTGTGCAAAGGCGTCATGCGTGGCATGATGAAGGCCCGTTGGGGTCGAATTGTTAATATCTCAAGTATTGTGGGCGCCACGGGCAACCCGGGGCAGGCCAATTACGCCGCGTCCAAGGCTGGCATGGTTGGGATGTCCAAATCGCTGGCTTATGAGGTCGCAAGCCGGGGGATCACGGTAAATGCGGTGGCGCCGGGGTTCATTGAAACGGCGATGACTGATAAGTTGAACGACGACCAAAAGGCTGGAATCATGGGACAAATCCCGGCAGGCCGGATGGGAACCCCAAATGAGATTGCAAGTGCTGTTGTGTATCTGGCAAGCACTGAATCGGGGTATGTGACGGGCACCACCTTGCACGTCAACGGTGGCATGGCCATGTTGTAAACCGAAACCGATACCGTTTGCGCAAACGCACGCATGTGCTAAATGGGGCGCAGAATCGGACGGGAGGGGCCTTGATCGGACCCTGATCCTTGTGCAAACAGGGACAATAGCCGCCTCGTAAGAGGCATCGACCAAGGGCCTGCAAATGGGCTTGAGGACAGAAATAGGGGCCGGTGGCCCAAAAAGTGAGGACTTATTATGAGCGACGTCGCAGACCGCGTGAAGAAAATCGTTGTGGAGCACCTTGGTGTTGAAGAAGCTAAAGTTGCCGAGAATGCGTCGTTCATCGACGATCTGGGCGCGGACAGTCTTGACACTGTGGAACTGGTGATGGCGTTCGAAGAAGAGTTCGGTATTGAAATTCCTGACGACGCTGCTGAAAACATTCAGACCTTCGGCGATGCGGTTAAGTTCATCAAAGAAGCAAGCTAAACCTGTGGGGGGATGACCCCCTGAGCGGGAAACTTCTAAGAACGGCGTTGTTCCAAGCGGAATGACGCCGTTTTTGTTTTTCGTTAGATATTAGGGGGTTGTTCATCGCGGGTGATCTTCGCACAATGATCCTAATGGCGGTTTATCGCTTTAAGGCTCCCCTCATATGTCCCGCACAATTCCTACAATCAATACCTCTCGTCTGACGTTGCGCGCGATGCGTTCAGAGGACTTTCAACGCTTTGCCGATATTTGGGCGACCCCTGCAGTGGTGAAATTTATTTCCGGTGAACCGCGCACCAAAGCGCATTCGTGGGATGTGTTTTTGCGCAATGCCGGACATTGGCAGATCAGCGGCTTTGGGCAATGGGCGATCCAACCGCATGGGCAACAGGAAATGGCTGGGCAGGCTGGATTCTTTTTTGGGTCACGTGGATTGGGCGAAGATTTTGACCCTTTTCCAGAAGCAGGCTGGGTGTTGGCGCCCGAAGCACAAGGCAAGGGGTTGGGCAAGGATGCGGTGCTGGCGGCGCATGATTGGTTTGACCGGGTGATCGCGGGCAAAACCGTTTGCATCATCACACCGGAAAACGCAGCGTCTTTGAGGATTGCGGAATCGCTGGGCTATCGGGTGTTGCGTGAAGCTGAACTGGGTGGAGATACAGTTGTCTTGATGATCCGTAATGGGCCGCCGCAATAGAGTTGGTGGATAGACACCTGGTAAAAAGCAGCATCAGATGTGCGAATTGGCCGTGATACCGGTTGCGGGCTGCCGCTTGTGGTTGTGCCCGGACCACTCTGACCACTTGAACCTAAGGGCAGGGGCAAGGTATAGCCGGACAAAGCGATGAATGAGGTTGAGCATGCGCAGAGTAGTTGTGACGGGGCTGGGGCTTGTGACGCCTTTGGCAGATGGCGTTGAAGAAAGCTGGAGCCGTATTCTTGCGGGGCAGTCTGGCGCGGGTCCAATCACAGGATTCGATGCATCTGCGTTGGTCACGCAATACGCTTGCGAAGTGCCTTTGGGTGATGGAACTAACGGTACGTTTAACGCCGATACTTATATGGCGCCGAAAGAGCAGCGCAAGGTCGACACCTTCATCATGTTTGGTCTGGCGGCCGCTCAACAAGCGGTGGAAGATGCCGGATGGAAGCCTGAAGACAAAGAAAGCCTTGAGCGCACGGGTGTGTTGATCGGCTCTGGTATCGGTGGTCTGAATTCAATTGCGAACACCGCAGTGATGATGAAAGAAAAAGGCCCGCGTCGCGTAAGCCCGTTTTTTGTGCCGGGTGCTTTGATCAACCTGATCTCGGGGCAGGTGTCAATCAAGTATGGTTTCAAAGGGCCGAACCATTCGGTGGTGACGGCCTGTTCCACGGGGGCTCATGCGATTGGGGATGCGTCCCGGTTGATCCAGCATGGTGATGCGGATGTGATGGTTGCTGGTGGTGCAGAGGCTGCGATTTGCGAAATCGGGATTGCGGGGTTCAATGCCTGTAAAGCGTTGAGCACAAAGCGAGGCGATGATCCGCAAAAGGCGTCTCGCCCCTATGACGCTGACCGCGATGGGTTTGTGATGGGCGAAGGCGCAGGCATTGTTGTGTTGGAAGAATACGAACACGCTGTGGCGCGCGGTGCTAAGATCTATGCTGAGGTCATTGGTTATGGTCTTTCGGGGGATGCCTATCACATTACGGCACCATCAGAGGATGGCGAAGGCGGTGAGCGGTCAATGCGCAATGCGCTGCGCAACGCGGGCAAAGAGCCTGCGGATGTTGATTACATCAACGCCCATGGCACATCTACAATGGCTGATACAATTGAACTGGGCGCGGTTGAGCGGATGATGGGGGAACATGCATCAAACGTCACGATGTCTTCTACCAAATCCGCGACAGGTCATTTGTTAGGGGCTGCGGGTGCAATAGAGGCGATATTCTCAATCCTTGCCATTCGAGATCAGGTTGCGCCTCCGACGATCAATCTGGATAATCCTGCGGTGGAAACCTCGATTGACCTGGCTCCTAACAAAGCCGTCAAACGGGAGATAAACGTGGCGCTTTCCAATTCCTTTGGCTTTGGTGGTACCAACGCGAGCGTTCTGTTCGGAAAGGTATAAGCAATGTGGCGGCATATTGCCTCTAACGCTGTAACGTTTCTGGTTGTAGCGTTGTTCATGCTGGGTGGGGTGATCCTTTGGGGGCAGACGCAGTATAATTCTGCGGGGCCGTTGGAACAGGCGATCTGTGTGCAGGTCAAACCGGGCAGCAATATGCGTCGGGTTTCAAATGAGCTGGCTGATCAGGGTGCGGTGAGTTCCGCAGCTATTTTTCGTGTGGGTGCGGATTATGAGGACAAGACACAAAAACTGAAAGCCGGGAGCTTTTTGGTGCAGCCGGGTACATCGATGGCTGACATTGTGGAGACGGTGACCAAGGGCGGTGCAAGCACCTGTGGTACCGAAGTTGTTTATCGCATTGGTGTGAACCGCGTATCGGTTCAGGTGCGAGAGCTTGACCCGGCAACAAGCAGATTTGTGGAAAAAGCTGAATTTCGACCCGACGAGGAAGAAGCACCGGCGCTGTATGAACAGACCAAGGGGCAGTCCGACACCCGGTTTCGGATTGCTTTGGCTGAAGGTGTGACCAGCTGGCAGGTTGTGAATGCAATGAATGCGGTGGACGTATTGGAAGGCTCTGCGGGAGAGGTGCCTCTTGAAGGGGTCTTGGCGCCTGATAGCTATGAGGTGCGTCCGGGTGATGCACGCTCGGCTGTGGTTGAGCGGATGAAAGAAGCACAAGTTCGGCGAATTGCAGAAGCATGGGACGCGCGAGATCCGGATTTGCCAATTGAAAGCCCGGCGGAATTGCTGACGCTGGCGTCTATTGTAGAGAAAGAAACAGGTGTGGCAGCAGAACGCGGGCAGGTTGCCAGCGTATTTGTGAACCGGCTGAACCAAGGCATGCGGCTGCAGACTGACCCGACAGTGATTTATGGCATCACCAAAGGTGAGGGCGTGCTGGGGCGTGGATTGCGCCGATCAGAGCTGCGGGGGGAAACGCCGTGGAACACCTATGTCATTCCCGCGTTGCCGCCGACCCCAATTGCCAACCCCGGTCTGGCCAGTTTGATGGCAGCAGCGCAGCCGGAGGAAACGGATTTTATCTTTTTCGTAGCTGATGGGACGGGTGGGCATGCTTTTGCGGTGACCTTGGCAGAGCATAATGCCAATGTCGCGCGGTGGCGCCAGATCGAAGCGGAGCGCGCTGAAGCAGATGCGGAAAACGTGTCGGAGTGAGGTCCTGAGGCTGTTGGGGCTAGATCTTATTCGCTGATATTGATTTGATGTTAGTACATGTAAACCTTGAGAAAAACTCAATATCAGGGCGCTAGGAAACCTATCGTGAAGAGCGTGATATTGGTCTGAATTTTGGGTGTTGCGTCAGGTTTTATCCTTTGATCGCACTGACTTGCAGGTTTTTGTTAACTCTCTTTTCCTTGACTTTGCGCACGGTCTGACGTATACATTTTGACATGCTAGAGGACATGAGTGAGCGGCTTTGGGAATGATCCCAATGCCGTTTTTTTGTGCCTGATCGGTTGAGGGACCATACGAGAGGTATGAGCCACAATGACGACTGTGACCCAAGAGCAAGACATCAAGTTAGGCGTCGAGGTTCTCGATGCTTTGCGAGATGCGATAACTGATCTCAGGCGAGAGATCGAAGGGCTGACACTAGAGGCTCAGTCCGAGAAACAGACGAACGATACAGCAGTCAAACAGTCCCTGGGTAAAATTAGGGAGCTGGTGACGCAATGCACTAAAGCGGAGATCTATCTCAATGAATGCAGAAGCAAGCAGGCAGGAATCGCACGTGGAGGATACGCGCTCGATTTGGACAGAGCGCGGGTTGAGATCGGGTGCAAATTGGATCGCCTCCGCCGATGCGGTCGTCCAAGAGCAATTCCTGAATGAACTTGATGAGGGGGAGTTATTGGCTCTTCCTTATTTGTTTGAGTTTTGGGCCATGGATCATCAATTGCCACCTGAGGGCAGTTGGCGGACGTGGATTGTGCTGGGCGGACGAGGGGCTGGCAAGACCCGCGCCGGGGCGGAATGGGTGCGGTCTATGGTTGAGGGGGCACGCCCCTTTGATGAAGGTAAGAGCCGTCGTGTCGCGCTGGTTGGCGAGACCATTGAACAAGTGCGCGAGGTTATGGTGTTTGGTGACAGCGGGATTTTGGCCTGTTCTCCCGAAGATCGCCGTCCGGAATGGGAGGCGGGACGCAAACGATTGGTCTGGCCCAATGGTGCGGTCGCCACGATTCATACGGCGCATGACCCAGAGGGTTTGCGGGGGCCACAGTTCGATGCGGCATGGGTCGATGAGCTGGCCAAGTGGAAGCGGGGGCAGGAGACCTGGGATCAGCTGCAGTTTGCGTTGCGTTTGGGTGATGATCCACGGGTTTGTGTGACCACCACGCCGCGCAACGTTGATGTGCTCAAGAAATTGATGGCGTCTCCGTCCAGTGTTCAGACCCATGCGCCAACGGAGGCGAATGCCGCAAACCTTGCGTCGTCATTTCTGGAGGAAGTCAAGGCGCGGTATCATGGCACAAGATTGGGTCGCCAAGAGCTGGATGGTGTTTTGCTGGCGGATGCTGAGGGGGCGTTCTGGACTTCGGACGGATTGGAACAGGGGCGTGTCGAAAAGCTGCCTGACTTTGATCGGATCGTTGTCGGGTTGGACCCTGCGGCATCGGCAGGCATGGGGGCTGATGAATGCGGTATCGTGGTTGTCGGTGCTGTGACGCAGGGCCCGGTGCAGGACTGGCGCGCTGTGGTGTTGGCGGATGCGACCATTCAGGGTGCCACGCCAAATGGTTGGGCCCGTGCTGCCATTGCTGCGATGGAGCAGTTTGGTGCGGATAAGTTGGTTGCTGAGGTCAATCAGGGCGGGGCCATGGTGGGAGAGGTGCTGCGCCAGGTCGATCCTTTGGTGCCGCTAAAATCTGTGCACGCATACCGTGGTAAAGCAGCACGCGCTGAGCCGGTTGCCGCCCTATATGAGCAGGGACGTGTTGGCCATGTGCGGGGGTTGGATCAGTTGGAGGATCAGATGTGTCGCATGACGGCGCGTGGCTATGAGGGGTCGGGGTCTCCGGACCGGGTAGATGCGTTGGTCTGGGCGTTACATGAGCTGATGATTGAGCCTGCGGCCAAGTGGCGGCGCCCTGCAGTGCGTAGCATCTAAATGCTGTTGCGCGACCCTGCGAGCGGTGGGGTCGCGCAGAATTAAACAGTTTAAGGCAAATTGTTTTTGAGCCGATGAAGACGGCCCATTTGATCGGGACGACACGGCAATAGGAGTTGGGACATGGTTTTTGATTTTCTGCGACGCGGTACGGCAGCGGCAAGTGTGCCGGAGCAAAAAGTGCCCGCAAAAGCCTTTGGGCAGAAGGCATCTGCGACGGGGCCTGTGGTTTCTTATCAGACTTCGGGGCGTGTGGCTTGGAGCCCGCGGGATGCGGTGAGCCTGACGAAGATTGGTTTTTGTGGCAATCCGGTGGGGTTCCGGTCGGTAAAGTTGATTGCGGAGGCCGCGGCGGCATTGCCTTTGATCGTGCAAGATAGCGAACGGCGGTATGATGCGCATCCGGTTGTGTCGTTGCTGGCACGGCCAAATGGGGCGCAGGGTAAGGCAGAGCTGTTGGAAGCGTTGTACGCGCAGCTGTTGTTGTCGGGCAATGGCTATGTAGAGGCAGTGGGTGAGGGCATGCCGGGGGAGCTGCATGTGTTGCGGTCTGATCGGATGTCTGTGGTTCCTGGCGCAGACGGGTGGCCGGTCGCCTATGAATATGCCGTTGGTGGGCGAAAACATGCATTTAGGGTTGGCGAAGGCACATCACCTATTTGTCACATCAAGGCATTTCATCCACAGGATGATCATTATGGGTTTCCGCCGATGCAGGCTGCTGCGATGGCCTTGGATGTGCATAATGCGGCTTCACGGTGGTCTAAGGCGTTGTTGGATAATGCGGCACGACCTTCCGGGGCCATTGTTTACAAAGGTGCTGAGGGGCAGGGCCATTTAGATACCGATCAGTATGATCGTTTGGTTGCTGAGATGGAAAGCCATCATCAGGGTGCCCGAAATGCCGGGCGGCCGATGTTGCTTGAAGGCGGGCTTGATTGGAAGCCGATGGGGTTTTCGCCATCGGATATGGAATTCCAGAAGACCAAAGAGGCAGCGGCTCGCGAGATCGCCTTGGCTTATGGGGTGCCGCCTATGTTGTTGGGCATTCAGGGGGACGCAACCTATGCCAACTACCAAGAAGCGCATCGCGCGTTCTATCGACTGACAGTGTTGCCTTTGGCGACGCGGGTCACTGCGGCATTGGCGAATTGGTTGGCGGGATTCTCGGGGGAGGTTGTGGAGGTCAAACCTGATCTGGATCAGGTGCCGGCCTTGTCCGCAGAGAGGGATGCGCAATGGTCGCGGGTGAGCGGTGCTGACTTTTTAAGTCAGGCCGAGAAGCGCAGCCTTTTGGGACTGCCTGCGGTATCGTCAGATGGTTGATGCACCGCTTTATGAGCGCTTTGATTGTGCGCCGGGACTGCGGCTTGAGGCACATGAGCGCGTCAGTGCGATCCATCATGAGAACATGTTGCGGCGGATGGATCGGCTGGAAGAGATGATGGAGCGGATGGAGAAACGGCTTTGGCTGACGGTTTATGGGGTTGTGGCTGTGATCCTGGCTCAGGCTGTCCAGAGCTTTTTGGTGGTCACGCCGTAGTCGTCTGAAATTCAAGGAGTTTGTCATGGGACATGACGTGAATGACTTCGGCTTTATGCCGGAGAACGGAGAAGATCTGTCTGCTGAGATGCCGCTGTTGGAGCGCAAGTTCATGGCTTTTGAAGAAGTTGCAGAAGTTGACGGCGGTACGCAGATCAGCGGCTATGCCAGCCTTTTTGGGGCTGTGGATCAGGGCGGCGATGTGGTGGAGTCGGGGGCGTATTCCTGTTCATTGCTGGATGTGGCCGAGGCAGGTCGCAGCATCAAGATGCTGTGGCAGCATGATCCGACCCAACCGATCGGCGTTTGGGATGAGGTGCGCGAGGACGAGCGAGGCTTGTTCGTCAAGGGGCGCATTCTGGACAGTGTCGAAAAAGGCCGCGAGGCGGCTGCATTGATTGCGGCGGGGGCGATTGACGGATTGTCGATTGGGTATCGCACGGTGAAAGCCAGCAAGAACACCAAGGGCCAGCGGCTCTTGACGGAACTGGAGCTTTGGGAGGTGTCGTTGGTGACCTTTCCAATGCTGCCCAGTGCGCGGGTGGCAGCAAAAGGCGATAACCAGCCTTTGAATGACCTTCTGCGTGATATGGCAGCGTCCTTTGAAGGGGCGCGAGCGGAAATGGCGCGGCGGGGGGCCGGGCCGAAAACAGGCAAATTCGGGAGTGACGGATGAGCAAGACGACAAATGGGGATGCGTCCCCAGCCGAAGAGGTGCGCGCAGCGGTGACTGGATTTGTCACTGACTTCAAGGGCTTTCAGGCTGAAATTGAGACCAAACTTCAACAAACAGAAGAGCGAATGACCATGTTGGATCAAAAGATGACAAAGCCTGCGCGTACCCCACTTGGCGGTGCTCAGGATACAGGTGCACCACATCAGAAGGCATTTAATGCCTATCTGCGCAATGGCGATGATGATGCGCTGCGCGGTCTTGAATTAGAAGGCAAATCGCTGTCTACAGCGGTGAATTCAGACGGCGGTTATCTGGTAGATCTGCAGACGTCTGCTACGGTTCAATCGGTATTGAACGCGACCGCGTCGATCCGTGCTATTGCAAGTGTCGTACAGGTCGAAGCAACCTCTTATGATGTGCTGGTTGACCACACGGATGTTGGGGCTGGCTGGGCGACAGAAGCCGGTCCACAGACCGAAACGGACAGCCCACAGATTGACCGTATTTCGATTGCGTTGCATGAGCTGTCTGCGCTGCCAAAGGCCTCTCAGCGGTTGTTGGATGACAGTGCGTTTGACATTGATGGCTGGCTTGCGGGCCGCATCGCGGACAAATTCGCGCGTGCAGAAGCCGCAGCTTTCGTAAATGGCGATGGCGTGGACAAGCCCAAGGGTTTCTTGACCCATACGTCTGTGGACAATGCTGTTTGGACTTGGGGTAACCTTGGGTATGTGCCGACCGAAGTCGACGGTGACGTGACTGCCGAAGCCATCATTGACCTAGTTTATGCGTTGGGGGCTCAGTACCGCGCCAACGGTGCCTTTGTGATGAATTCCAAGGTGGCTGGTCTGGTTCGCAAATTGACAGATGGTGATGGCCGTTTCTTGTGGTCTGATGGTCTGGCGGCGGGCGAGCCTGCCTTGTTGATGGGTTATCCTGTGTTGGTTGCTGAAGACATGCCGGATGCGACATCTGACAGCTTCTCCATCGCGTTTGGTGATTTTGCGGCGGGGTATACCGTGGCGGAGCGCCCTGATCTGCGCATTCTGCGCGATCCTTTCAGCGCCAAGCCACATGTCTTGTTCTATGCGACCAAGCGCGTGGGCGGCGATGTGAGCGACTTTGCTGCGATCAAACTGCTGAAATTTGGTGTGGCGTAAGCTGCACTGATACCGGGGGCGGGGTGACTTGACCCCGGTCTGGACGCGCGACCGTTAGGCCTGCCTTGCCTAGCTGCTCCCCTCTGACCGAGCAGGGCAGGTGGCCGCGCGTCTGGGTTCTATCCGGCCCAAAGGGGCCAGAATTTTGGAGATTTCATGATGTTGACCGACGAGACACCCATTCTTGATGCCGCCCTGCCGGTGGAGGCCCTTAAGGCTCATTTACGTCTGGGCAGTGGCTTTGGTTCGGATGATGTGCAGGATGTTGTGCTGACATCTTTTCTGCGTGCCGCAATCGCTGCTGTTGAAGGGCGCACTGGTAAGATCCTGATGACGCGGAGCTTTTCGCAATCGATCACGCAATGGCGCAATGATGAGGCACATGTGTTGCCAGCGGCGCCGGTCACGGCGGTTGCGGCGGTCAAACGTGTCTTGCGTGGCGGCTTGGAAATGGAAGTTGACAGTTCGGAATGGTGGTTAGAGCGGCAGACCCACACACCGACCTTGCGCCCTGCGGGTACACAATTGCCCAGCGTTCCCATAGGCGGTGCTGTGGTTATCACCTTTGTCGCGGGATTTGCTGCGGATTGGGAAGGTGTCCCTTCTGATTTGCGCCAAGCGGTGCTGATGTTGGCAGCGCATTATTACGAGTACCGCAATGATACAGGGTTAAGTGATGGATGTATGCCGTTTGGTGTCTCTAGCTTGATTGAGCGTTACAAGCACATTCGACTGGGCGCTGGGGCAGCATCATGAGTGTGCCCAAGCTCAATCATCCATTGGTTTTAGAGGCCCCCGAGCGGGTCAGCGATGGGTCAGGCGGATTTATCGAAGGTTGGGTCGTGTTGGGCACGCTTTGGGCTGAGGTCACGGCACGAACAGGCCGCGAGGCAGGCAATGTCGGTGCGCCGGTGAGCCGGGTTGCGTACAAAATTGTGGTGCGTGGCGCGCCTTTTGGTACGCCCGAGCGGCCTCAACCTGATCAACGGTTCCGTCATGGCGACAGGATTTTTGCGATTAAGGCGGTCGCGGAGCGGGACCGGGAATGTCGGTACCTGACCTGCTTTGCGGAAGAGGAGGTCGTGGTATGAGTTTTGCGATGTCAGGGCCCTTGCAAAAGGCCGTATATGACGCACTGCGTGCGGATACATCTTTGGGATTGATCGTGGGTGGGGCGGTATATGACGCTGTGCCAAAAGGCGCTTTGCCGCAGATTTATGTCCTTTTGGGAACAGAGACAGTGACGGATGCGTCCGATGGCAGCGGGAATGGGGCGGTGCATCGGTTTACCGTTTCCGTGGTGACAACCACCCCCGGTTTTGCACAGGCAAAAGCTGCAGCGGGCGCTGTGAGTGATGCGTTGCAAGATGCTGATCTGACGCTGAGCCGAGGCAAGTTGGTAACTTTGCGTTTTGATCGTGCCCGGGCGGTGCAGATCAATGGTGCGAGCACTCGGCAAATAGATCTGCGTTTTAATGCGCGGGTTCAGGACGACTGACACAAAATGAACATTCTGGAGAAATGATATGGCTGTTCAAGCAGGCAAGGACCTTTTGGTCAAAGTGGATATGACGGGCGATGGACAATTTGAATCCATCGCAGGCCTGCGGGCCACCCGTGTGAGTTTCAATGCTGAGACGGTGGATGTGACCACGCTCGATAGTGAGGGGGGATGGCGTGAGTTGCTGGCTGGCGCTGGTGTACGATCCTGCAACATTTCGGGTTCTGGTGTGTTTCGCGATGCTGGGACAGATGAGCGCGCGCGCCAGTTGTTCTTTAACGGGCAAACACCAGATTTTCAGATTGTGATCCCCGAATTTGGTGTAGTTCAAGGAGCTTTTCAGCTGAGCAGTCTTGAATACGCTGGGCAATTGAACGGCGAGGCGACCTATGAGTTGAGCCTGCAATCAGCAGGTATTCTGATCTTCACCCCTGACGTTGTTGTGGTCTGAATATGGCCAATCGGTGGAGGGGAGATGTTGCATTGGTGATCGAGGGTGAACCTTGTGTCGCGCGGCTGACTTTGGGTGCCTTGGCGGAATTGGAAGAGGGGTTGGAGGAAGCATCTCTTGTGGGCTTGGTGGAACGGTTTGAGGCAAGTCGTTTCACCAGCCGGGATGTGATTTCGCTCTTGGGGGCGGGACTGCGTGGCGGTGGTTTGGATATCAGCGATGAAGCCTTGAGTGCGGCACGGATTGAAGGCGGCCCAATGGCGGCTGCAACGGCCGCAGCGGAATTGCTGGCGCGGGCGTTTGTGGTGCCCAAGTGAGTAGGCCGCAAAGTCTGGACTGGCCGGCATTGATGCGCGTTGGCCTGCATGGGCTGGGGTTGAAGCCAGCGGAGTTCTGGGTGCTGACCCCGGTAGAGTTGCAGTTGATGTTGGGCACTGCCAGTGCGCAGGCGCCTTTGCTGAGTGACGGGTTGGCCGCATTGATGGCCGCCTATCCTGATAACAAGAAAGGGCCGGAAGATGGCTGATATTGAAGATTTTGGTGGGCTTGAGGATCGTGCGGATGACCTTAACCAAACTCTTGCGAGCACCGGGACGTTGGTTGCGGGGTTTGACGGAGAGTTGCGCCGCATGAGCGCCTCTTTGGCGGCAACCGGACAGGATATTCAGACCCTCGAGCGAGGGTTGAGCACCGGTTTGCGGCGTGCCTTTGATGGAGTGGTGTTTGACGGCATGAAGATGTCAGACGCCCTCAAGACCGTCGCGCAGTCTTTGGCGAACACAACCTATAATGCTGCGATTAAGCCGGTGACCAATCAATTGGGCGGGCTGCTATCTCAGGGTGTTGGGTCATTGGTTCAGGGGATCCTTCCATTTGCGGATGGAGCTGCGTTTTCGCAAGGCAAGGTGATGCCCTTTGCGAATGGCGGTGTCGTCAGCGGTGCCACGACGTTCCCCATGCGCGGTGGTACGGGCCTGATGGGGGAGGCGGGGCCAGAGGCGATCATGCCCCTGACCCGCGGACCTGATGGCAAATTGGGTGTGCGTGCGGGGGGAGGCAATGGCGGAGGGCCGCAGGTTGTGCTGAATATCACAACCCCCGATGTGCAGGGTTTCCAACGTTCACAATCACAAATCGCTGCACAAATGAGCAGGGCGTTGTCGTCTGGCAACCGTAATCGCTGATGTGTTGCAATATTTAAATCGATACGGGTCAGGAGCAGTTTGATGACTTTTCATGAGGTAAGATTCCCCCCTACGTTGAGCTTTGGTGCCATTGGGGGACCGCAGCGGCGTACGGATGTTGTTACGCTCGCAAATGGGTTTGAAGAACGTAATACCCCCTGGGCGCATTCGCGACGGACCTATGATGCCGGCGCTGGCATGCGGTCTTTGGATGATTTGCAAGCTGTGATCGGGTTTTTCGAAGCAAGGTTAGGGCAAATGCATGCCTTTCGTTGGAAAGACTGGGCCGATTTTAAGTCCGGAAGTGCCGCGGTTGCCCCTGCTTTCGGGGATCAAACGATTGGGTATGGGGACGGCGTCACAACAACGTATCAAGTGGTCAAGACCTATTGGTCAGGTGCGCAGTTCTATCGCCGGCCAATCAAAAAACCGGTGGCTGGATCTGTGAAGGTTGGTGTCGAGCAAGACGAGCTGCAAGAAGGGTTGGATTACGCCGTGGATTCAGCCACGGGCTTGATCACCTTTTCCAATGCACCTGATCCGAACATGGAAATATTTGCGGGTTATGAATTCGACGTGCCTGTGCGCTTTGATACGGATCGCATTCTTGCGAGCGTTGAGAGCTTTCAGGCAGGGCAAGTGCCTTCGGTTCCAGTGATTGAGGTGCGGATCTGATGGCTGAAATTAGCGAAGCATTGCAGGCGCATCTTGAAGGCGGGTTGACGACGATTTGTCATGCGTGGCGGATCAAACGCAAAGATGGTGTGACATTTGCCTTTACCGATCACGACTTACCTTTGGAGTTTGACGAGACGACTTTTCGGCCGGATGGGGGTCTGTCGGCCAAAGCGTTGTCACAGACGACGGGTCTTTCGGTGGATAACACAGAAGCGATCGGTGCGTTGAGTGATGCCGCCATTCGTGAGGATGAGATTGAACAAGGCCGGTTTGATGACGCTGAGGTGATCGCATGGCGGGTCAACTGGTCCGACGTGTCGCAACGGTGGTTGCAGTTTCGCGGCACCATTGGGGAGATTACCCGTGTGGACGGCATGTTTCGAGCCGAATTGCGGGGGCTGACTGAGGCTCTCAATCGGACGTTAGGACGGGCCTATCAGAAACCGTGCACAGCAGTGTTGGGGGATGGTCAGTGTCGGTTTGATACCTCTAAGCCGGGGTTTTCCGCGACATTGGAGGTGGATGTCGAAGAAGAGGGGCGGGTCTTTTCCTGGGAGAGTCTCCCTGATTTTGACGATGGTTTCTTTATCAGGGGGCGGTTGGATGTTTTGTCAGGGCCTGCGGCAGGTCTAGTTGGTCTGATCAAACATGACCGGCTGCGTGATGGTCGCCGCAGCATTGAGTTATGGGAGCCGATCAGAGGGGATGTTGGACCGGGGACGCAGATCAAACTGCTTGCCGGGTGTAACAAACAGCTGGAAACCTGCCGCGTTAAATTCGACAACATTTTGAATTTTCAAGGATTCCCTGATTTGCCCGGAGAAGATTGGGTGGTTGCTGTGCCCAAATCAACCGGCCTGAACTCAGGGGGATCCTTGCGATGAGTGGGGAGCAAATTTGTTCAATCGCGCGTGAATGGATTGGCACGCCATATGTGCATCAAAGCGCAACATTGGGTGCTGGTTGTGATTGTTTGGGCTTGTTGCGGGGCATTTGGCGAGAAGTCATTGGCCAGGAACCTGAGGCGGTCCCAGCCTATTCAATGGATTGGTCAGAACCTCGGCGGCAAGAACGGTTGTGGGAAGCAGCGCAACGGCATTTGCTACCCAAACCGTTAGAGAACGCGGCATCCGGTGATGTGATCTTGTTTCGGATGCGTGAGCGTGGCGTGGCCAAACATTTGGGCATCCAGGGACGTGTTGGTCAGGAAGCCAGTTTTATCCATGCCTACACCGGTCACGGTGTGGTCGAAAGTCCGCTAAGTCAGCCTTGGCAGCGCCGTATCGTGGCGCGATTTGAATTTCCAAAAGGAGAATAACCCATGGCAACGGTCCTATTTTCAGTCGCTGGTGCGGCTCTTGGCGGCTCTGTTGGGGGCACGATTGCCGGGTTGTCGACAGCCGTCATCGGGCGCGCCGTTGGGGCAACGCTTGGCCGTGTTGTGGATCAACGCTTGCTTGGCAAGGGCGGTGACGCAATCGAAAGCGGCAAGGTGGACCGATTTCGGCTGACCAGCGGCGGGGAAGGAGATCCGATCGCTCAGGTTTATGGACGCATGCGGCTTGGTGGCCATGTTATCTGGGCGTCTGATTTTATTGAATCGGCGACGACAACTGGTGGGGGCAAAGGTGGCGGCGGTCCATCGACCACACAGTTCAGCTATTCAGTAAGCATTGCGGTTGCGGTGTGTCAGGGCGAAGTTTCGCGTATTGGTCGCGTTTGGGCAGATGGTGAAGAGGTCGCGCGTGATGACCTTAACATGCGGGTCTACTCGGGGTCATTGGATCAGTTGCCTGATCCGGTAATGGAGGCCATCGAAGGTGTGGGCAAAGTACCTGCGTATCGTGGCACAGCCTATGTTGTGATGGAAGACATTGAGCTTGCCGTTTTTGGGAACCGGATTCCACAGTTTTCATTTGAAGTTTTGCGCCCGGAACAACCTGATGCGCCGGGCCGAGAACATACGCCTGCTTTTGGTGTTAACGGTGTTGCGTTGATCCCTGGAACGGGAGAATTCGCTTTGGCGACCACACCTGTTAATTTTGAAAGCGGTGCTGGAGCATTACAAAGCGCCAATATTTCAACACCGCAAGGCAAGCCTGACGTTGCGGTTGCCATTGAGGCGATGACAGAAGAGATGCCGAACCTTAAAGCGTCGTCCCTGGTGGTGTCTTGGTTTGGGGACGATTTGCGATGTGGAGAATGCTCGATCCGACCCAAAGTTGAAAACGGATCATATGAAGCGCAGGATGCGCCTTGGGTTGTGTCGGGTTTGCCGCGCGACAAAGCTCAGGTGATTGTTCAGGACGAGGGGCGTCCTGTATATGGCGGAACGCCGACCGACGCCTCTGTAGTCGAGGCAATTCAAGCGCTAAAGAATGCTGGGCAATCGGTATTGTATTACCCGTTTATCTTGATGGATCAATTTAAGGGGAACCTGCTCCCGGACCCATATTCCGACAATCTGTTTCAACCCAATTTGCCTTGGCGTGGCCGGATTACAACTTCGAAAGCGCCGGGGCAGCAGGGCAGCCCTGATGGAACCTTTGCCGCCCAAGAGGAAGTGGACCGGTTTTTTGGTTTTGCCACGGCTGCGAGTTTTGATCTGAGCGATGGGATGATCCGATACGCCGCTGATTGGACAACGGAAGAAGTGGAAGAGGGAACCGGCAACGAGAGTGGTGGCAACGAGGGAACACCTTTCTTTGGCAATAATGGCAATCAAAATGGAGCCGGGACAGGGGGCGGGAATGTCACGGGGACGCCGTTTGGTAATGGTGCCGGAACTGAGCAAGATGGTGATAGCTCTGAAAGCAGCGGGACCGAAACAAGACTTGTTTTCAGAGATAAGGCTGAAAACTGGACGTTCACCCGTTTCATCCTGCATCAAGCGTACCTTTGTGTACAAGCTGGTGGGGTTGATGCGTTTTGCATCGGCTCGGAGATGCGGGGTTTGACGCAAATTCGCGCGGCTGGCGGGACGTTTTATGCGGTGGAACGCTTGCGTCAATTGGCGGCAGAAGTACGCAGTATTCTTGGCCCAAATACCAAGATCAGCTATGCGGCAGATTGGTCCGAGTATTTTGGATATCAACCCGACGATGGTTCCGGAGATCGTTATTTTCATCTGGATCCCTTGTGGGCAGACAGTAACATCGATTTCATTGGGATCGATAATTATATGCCTCTTGCTGATTGGCGCGACGATGCTGGGCATCTGGATGCGCAGCATTGGGATACCATCTATGATCTTGACTACCTCAAGAGCAATATTGAGGGTGGTGAGGGGTTTGATTATTTTTACCAAAGTCCGGAAGACAGGGGCGCACAAATCCGAACGCCGATCACAGATGGTGCATTTCAAGAACCGTGGGTTTTCCGGTATAAAGATCTTCGAGGCTGGTGGGAGAACCAACACCACAACCGTTTGAATGGTGTGCGATCAACCTTGCCTACGTCTTGGGTGCCGCAATCCAAGCCATTTTGGTTTACGGAATATGGCTGCGCTTCTGTAGATAAAGGGGCGAACCAGCCTAACAAATTTCTCGACCCCAAAAGTTCGGAAAGCCAGTTGCCGTATTTCTCAAGTGGTGGGCGGGATGAGTTGATGCAGCATCAATATCTGACCGCGATGTCGGAGTATTGGAAAGACCCGGAAAACAATCCCGTCTCTTTGGAATATGAGGGGCGGATGTTGGATATGGACCGGGCGTTTGTATGGGCGTTTGATACACGGCCCTATCCGTTCTTTCCCAATAATGTTGAAAAGTGGACAGACGGTGACAATTACTCGCGAGGACATTGGCTGAATGGGCGTACTGCTGGGAGGACACTTGCATCAATTGTGCGAGAAGTGTGTCTGAACGCGGGATTGACGTCATTTAGTACCGAAGGTCTTTATGGCTACGTTCGGGGGTTTGCGATTGAGCAAGTAACCGACGCACGTGCTGTTTTGCAGCCTTTGATGATCCGGTTTGGCTTTGATGCCATCGAACGAGATGGCACATTGATTTTTCGGATGCGAGACGGATTGAACCCGGTTCCGCTTGATGCTGGGAGATTTGCGGTGACATCGGAGTTAGAAGGCACCGCAGAGCAAAGCCGAGAAGCGGAAGCAGAGGTAACCGGGCGGATGCGTTTGCGATTTGTGCAGGCGGATGCGGACTTCGAAGTGATTTCTGAAGAAGCCGTGCTTGCAAATGAAGCAACTCATTCGGTGTCCGGTTCTGAGGTGAATATCGCGCTTACACGTGGTGAAGGGCATCAGATTGCCGAGCGGTGGCTCACCGAAGCGCGTGTGGCACGGGAAACGGTTCGTTTGGCTTTGCCACCGTCCCTGCTGCATTTGGGTGCCGGGGATGTCTTTGAGCTGCCCGCCGAAGGTGGTGAGCGAAAAGCGCAATATCGCGTTGACCGGGTTGAACAATCAGATGTCCAATTGATTGAAGCGGTTCGGATTGAACCAGAAGTGTATGATCTGGCGGATATTTTCGATGATTTGGTGCAGGCTCGCTCCTTTGTGGCGCCGGTACCGGTTTTAACGTTCTTCATGGATTTGCCGCTCTTGCGCGGTGATGAATCCCCCTCAGCGCCGCATATTGCAGGGGCGGCACAACCATGGCCTGGGTCCGTGGCCGTGTTTCAATCTAGTACAGAAGCGGATTTCAATCTCAATAGCGTTCTGGATGTTCGCGCGACAATGGGAGTCACACATACAGCAATGGGTGCTGCCTGTTCTGGGGTGATTGACAGGGGCGCGCCGCTTGAGGTCGAACTTCTAAGTGGGACGCTTTCGACGATTGAAGAAAGCGCGTTGCTGAGTGGAGCAAATATGGCTGCCATCGGGGATGGCAGTTCGGATAATTGGGAGGTGTTTCAGTTCGCTCAGGCAGAACTGATTGCGCCAAACACGTATCAGCTGCGACACAGGTTACGAGGACAGGCTGGAACAGATGGGTTGATGCCAAACACGTGGCCAGCCGGATCAAGATTTGTGTTGCTGGACGGAAATGCGCCGCAAATCGAACTCAGCCCGAATCTCAGGCGGGTTGAACAAACATTCCGAGTTGGTCCGGGGGGGCGGGGGTACGATGATCCGTCGTATCGCGAGGATACTGTTGCGTTTGAAGGAAACGGGTTACGCCCTTTGAGCCCCTGCCATTTACAGATTTCGCGCAATGGCAGCGGTGATTATGAGATGAGCTGGATTCGACGCACCCGTATCGAAGGAGACAGTTGGGAAGTGCCTGAAGTCCCCTTGGGTGAGGAAAGTGAAAGTTATCTGGTGCGTGTTGCTCACAATGACGACATCGTCCGCGAAGAAATTGTCGCAAATGCAGAATGGCAATACACTGCCGCAATGCAACTTGCGGACGGGGTTACAGCGCCGTTCTATGTCTCTGTTGCTCAGGTTTCTGCTTCTTATGGGGCAGGATTGCAACGTGTCTTGTATGTTTCGGACTGATGCGCGCGTTACACCTTAGTGACCTTCGAGCGGCTGTGCGTGCCTTGTTACATGTGCCTTGCAGTGAAAGGAAATCGGTCTGTGATGATATGATCGGCGAAGCCGACATTGCAGACCGTTTTACCCGAAAACTACGGAAAAGGCATCCGCGTTGGGGGAGTGGTACACTAGGGGATGCAGCCCATACGCGCGGGATGGCCGCAGAAGACAATATCGATGATGTTGAATACCTAACATGCTTAAGAATTGTTGTGACGGCATTGCTTGATCGACGGCGTCAGGGCGAATTGTAAAAATTTCTAACACAACAAAATTACAAATTTCGTGCATCACGTCCTTGCGTTTGTCACAATGGTCTTATCTAAGATAGGACCGTCGCAACAAAGGATGTGACCTATGGCTGAAGCAAACAGACAGATTTCCCCCTTAGACCCGGTCTGGGACCGGATCCAGAATGAGGCAGAAAAAGCTGTTAATGATGAACCCCTTATCGGAGGGTTTGTACACGCGTGTATTTTGCACCACAAATCGATCGAAAGCGCTCTCTCATACCGTATCGCTGCAAAGTTGGCATCAAACGAGATGTCGATGATGGTTGTTCGGGAGATCGTTGACCAAGCTTATCAGGCAGATCCGGAGCTAGTTGAATCTGCACGTGCTGATCTGATGGCAATTTATGAACGTGATCCCGCATGCCACCGGTATTTGCAGCCTATCCTTTATTTTAAGGGGTATCAGGCCATCCAAGCGTATCGCGTTGCCCATCATCTGTGGACCACGGGTCGGAGCGATCTGGCATATTTTGTTCAGATGCGGGTCAGCGAGATTTTTGGTGTTGATATTCACCCCGGTGCCCGTATCGGCAAAGGGATCATGATTGACCACGCCCATTCAATTGTCATCGGTGAAACCGCTGTAGTGGGTGACAATGTATCGATGCTGCATTCTGTGACGCTTGGCGGTACTGGCAAAGAAGAAGAAGACCGTCATCCCAAAATTGACGACGGCGTTTTGATCGGTGCAGGTGCAAAGGTTCTGGGAAATATCAAGGTTGGCCATTGTAGCAGGATTGCCGCTGGCTCGGTTGTGCTTGAAGAAGTGCCACCATGCAAAACCGTCGCGGGCATTCCGGCCAAGATCGTTGGTGAAGCGGGATGTGATCAGCCTGCGATCTCAATGAATCACATGTTTGGTCCACAAAAGCAGTAAGTGCATTGCTTTTAAAACCAAAATCGGCCGGAGGAATTGCCTCCGGCCGATTTTGGTTTTGCTCAGTTTCTATTAAGCGAGCATTGTCATTGGCGCTTCGAGGTTGTCTTTGATTGCGTTCAGCAGTGTCGCCCCCAATGCCCCGTCGATCACACGGTGATCAACCGAAAGCGTAACAGACATGACTGTCGCGACTGTCAAATCCCCATCTGCCCCGACTACCGGTTTCTTTGTCCCTGCGCCAACGGCCAGGATCGCGCCGTGAGGAGGATTGATCACCGCGTCGAAATTATCGATGCCAAACATCCCTAGATTGGAGATCGCAAAGCTGCCGCCTTGGTATTCGTGTGGGGCGAGTTTACGGTCGCGCGCGCGCGTGGCCAGATCTTTCATCTCTGCGGAAAGTGCTGACAGCGACTTCATTTCAGCATCCTGAAGCACAGGGGTGAACAACCCGCCTTCGATGGCAACCGCAACCGCCACATCCGATGGTTTGAGTTGCAAGGTGCGATCACCCGCCCAAACGGCATTAGCCTCTGGTACTTGCTGGAGGGCCAATGCACAGGCTTTGATGATAAAGTCATTCACACTTAGCTTGATGCCACGTGGTTCAAGCTGTTTGTTCAACTGGCCTCTGAATGCCATGAGCGCATCCAGTTGAATATCCCGTCGCAGATAGAAATGTGGGACAGTCTGTTTGGCCTCTGTCAGACGCGCAGCAATGGTTTTGCGCATGCCATCCAGCTTGATCTCTTCGTACGTGCGTCCTTCGTACATCTTTAGGATCGTCTCTGTCCCTGGACCAGCGGCGACGGGGGCCGCTGTCTTGGCTGCTGAAGTAGCGGCGGGCGCAACAGCTGCCTCTGGCTTGGACAACCCTTCAACGTCCGCTTTGACAATGCGTCCATGCGGGCCAGAGCCTTTGATCGTGCCAAGGTCCAACCCTTTGTCAGCCGCGATGCGCCTGGCAAGGGGGGATGCAAAAACCCGATTGCCGCCTGACGCGACCGGCGCGGCCATTGCGGCGGGAGCGGACGCCGGGGCCTCATCAGCGGGCTTGACCGCCGCTTCTTCGGATGGGGCGGGGGCCGCGGCAGTCGGCGCGCCGATATCATCAGCCGTTTCACCGTCTTCCAGCAACACCGCAATGGCTGTATTCACCGCCACGCCTTCGCTGCCTTCACCGATCAGGATCTTACCAATGACACCTTCGTCGACAGCTTCGAATTCCATCGTTGCCTTGTCGGTTTCGATTTCACACATCACGTCACCAGAGGCGACTGTGTCTCCCTCCTTGACCATCCATTTGGCAAGGGTGCCTTCTTCCATTGTAGGGGACAAAGCGGGCATGAGAATTTCTATGGGCATATGGACCGCTCCTTATCTGTACGTGACTTTTTTGGCGGCTGCGACAACCTCATCGGTGGTCAACAGCGCGTGTTTTTCAAGGTTCGCCGCATAGGGCATCGGCACATCCTTGCCCGTGCAGTTGATCACCGGCGCATCTAGATAGTCAAACGCCTCCTGCATCACGACACTGGAAATGTAGTTGCCCACCGACCCTTGTGGCCAGCCTTCTTCGACAGTGACAAGACGGTTGGTCTTCATCACAGACTTAAGGATCGCAGGCGTATCCATCGGGCGCAGCGTGCGCAGGTCAATGACCTCAGCGCTAATGCCGTCCTCGGCCAATTTGTCAGCAGCTTGCAACGCATAACTCATGCCAATGCCAAAGCTCACGATGGTCACATCTGTACCTTCCCGCCAAATCCGGGCTTTGCCAAAGGGGACAGTGTAATCGTCAAGATCAGGGACGTCGAAAGAGCGACCATAAAGGATTTCGTTTTCCAAAAAGATCACGGGGTTAGGATCGCGGATCGCTGTTTTCATCAGACCTTTATAGTCAGATGCAGAATAAGGCATTACAACTTTCAGCCCCGGAACCTGCATAAACCATGCCGCGTAATCCTGAGAGTGCTGTGCACCGACACGGGCCGCAGCACCGTTGGGACCACGAAACACCATTGGGGCGCCCATTTGGCCACCAGACATATAAAGCGTTTTGGCCGCAGAGTTGATGATATGATCCATCGCCTGCATGGCAAAGTTAAAGGTCATGAATTCGACGATTGGTTTGAGACCGCCAAAAGCCGCGCCCACACCAATCCCAGCAAAACCATGTTCTGTGATGGGCGTGTCAATCACCCGCTTGGCGCCAAATTCATCCAACATACCTTGGGTGATTTTATACGCGCCCTGATATTCAGCAACCTCTTCGCCCATGATGAATACGTCTTCATCAAGACGCATTTCCTCGGCCATACCGTCACGCAGTGCTTCGCGGACGGTTTGTTGTTTGAGTGCTGTGCCTTCGGGCCAATCAGGAGAGTTGTCTGTCTGAGGCGTGGCTGGCGCAGTTTCAACAGCAGCTGCCGCTTGCGGGGCAGGGGCCGCTTCGGTTGTTGGGGCGGCAGCGCTTGACAGGTTTTCCGCGGCGGAGGCATCTTCTCCGTCTTCCAACAGCACAGCAATGGCCGTATTCACCGGCACTCCCTCGGTGCCTTCGGCAATCAGGATCTTACCGATCACACCTTCGTCCACGGCTTCGAATTCCATCGTCGCCTTGTCCGTTTCAATTTCGGCCATAATGTCACCAGAGGAAACCGTATCGCCCTCCTTGACCAGCCATTTGGCCAGCGTGCCTTCTTCCATGGTCGGGCTCAATGCGGGCATCAAAATTTCAGTCGCCATTATACAGCCTCCTGCACGTCAGCATAAATATCAGTCCAAAGCTCATTAAGAGCGGGTTCAGGGCTTTCTTTGGCAAAATCAGCGCTCGCGTTCACAACCTTTTTGATATCCTTGTCGATGGCTTTCAGGTCGTCTTCTGTGGCGTGTTTGCCTGTCAGCAACATCGTGCGGACTGCTTCGATAGGATCACGTTCGTCGCGCATTTTCTGCACTTCTTCACGGGTCCGGTATTTGGCGGGGTCCGACATAGAGTGGCCGCGATAGCGGTAGGTTTTGATCTCAAGAATATAGGGACCTTTGCCGGACCGGCAGTGCGCCACAGCAGTCTCCCCAGCGGCTTTGACAGCCAGAACATCCATGCCATCAACCGCTTCTCCAGCGATGCCGAAAGCCTTGCCACGTTCATAAATTTCAGCTGAAGAAGTAGAGCGTTGTTGAGATGTGCCCATGGCATATTGGTTGTTTTCAATCACAAACACACAAGGCAGATCCCAAAGTGCTGCCATGTTAAAGGCTTCGTAAACCTGACCTTGGTTCGCAGCACCGTCGCCAAAATAGGTGAACGTGACGCGGCCATTGTCTTTGTACTTGTCCGCAAAGGCCAAGCCCGCCCCCAACGGCACCTGAGCGGCGACAATTCCGTGCCCCCCATAAAAGTGCTTTTCCTTTGAGAACATATGCATGGAACCGCCTTTGCCCTTGGAGTATCCCCCCTCACGGCCCGTCAGTTCTGCCATCACACCATTTGGATCCATGCCGCAGGCCAGCATATGTCCGTGATCCCGGTAAGAGGTGATGCGTTTGTCGCCTTCTTCGGCGGCGGCCTCAAGGCCCACCACAACGGCCTCTTGTCCGATATAGAGATGGCAAAATCCGCCAATCAACCCCATTCCATATAACTGCCCTGCTTTTTCCTCAAACCGCCGGATCAGCAACATGTCTTTGTAAAAGGCCTTCAGCTCTTCAGCTGAGACATTGGTTTTTTTGGTGGTTTTCTTGGCCGCCATGGGGCATTTCCTCCGATAATGACAATGCGCGCATCAAAAGTAGTTTAGTGTTAAACTATCTCTTACCGGATTCGTCGGCGAAAGGGTAGTGACATTTGAACATTGCCATCGCGCCGACCCATATACCACAATTTGTGAGATGATTTGGATCAGGCCCGCCGGACCAAAGCAGGCGTGCCCGTCACAAGGTCGAAACCTATAGACAGGCGCCCCGAAACATCGAAGTTTCCAGCAACGGTATTAAGGAATGACAATCTCATCTGTGCGGACCATACCCAAGACCAGCCGCGCCTGTTCATCCAACAGATCAAGATCAAGGTAGTCATCAGACATCCGTTTGGTCAGATTGTCCATTCGTGCCACTTCAATGCGCACCTCCGTCAGCTGCTGCCGCAAATCCTGACTTTCCGCGACAATTTCTGCCCGCCGGAAAAGTCCAAAATCGCCCTGAACAGCGGCAAACGTAAAATAGAGGCTCAACGCGAAAGCGATGGCGAAAAACACGAATGTGCCAAAAGCGGGCCGTGCGGTGCGGTTCATCTGTTCTGCCTCATATCGTCTCTTGGTGGACGTAACGGGAGTATGACAGATACGATTCGACCTGTGAATCCTTATTCGAACACAAAAGCGTATTTTCCCAATTATTTAGCAGGTTTGCGGCATATTTCGTCGATTTAAACGCCGCGCCCTTCAAGGGCTGCAACACCGGGCAGGGTTTTGCCCTCCATCCACTCCAGAAACGCACCACCGGCGGTTGAAATGTAGGTGAAATCGTCAGCAACACCCGCTTTGTTCAGCGCGGCAACCGTGTCTCCCCCACCTGCAACAGAGATCAATGCGCCTTCTTTGGTGCGGGCCGCAGCAATCTGCGCAGCCGCTGTTGTGGCAATGTCAAAAGGCTCAATCTCAAAAGCACCCAAGGGCCCGTTCCAGATCAGTGTTTTTAACCCGTCAAAGGCGGCGCGCACCACTTTGACACTGTCGGGGCCGGCATCAAGAACCATTTGATCCGCCGCCAGTTTGGTTGTGTCGGAAAGCCGGTGCACCTCATGGGCGGCCCCGGCTTTGAAGTCTCGGGATACCAAACCGTCTTCGGGCAAAATCACCCGGCATCCAGCTTTGTCAGCCTGTGCCATGATGTCGCGTGCAGTGTCGTAAAAATCCGGTTCAGACAATGACGCACCCAAATCAGCGCCCATCGCACCCAAGAATGTGTTGGCCATGCCGCCCCCGATCACCAGGACATCCAGCCGGTTCACCAGGTTTTCCAGAAGGGCAATCTTGGTCGACACTTTTGCACCCCCAACAACCGCGCCCACGGGGCGTTCTGGCGTGGATAACGCAGCCTCAAGCGCGCTCAGCTCCGCTTGCATCAACCGGCCCGCACAGGCAGGCAACAGCTGAGCGAGCGCGGTTGTTGAGGCATGGGCGCGATGTGCTGCGGAAAAAGCATCGTTGCAATAAATATCACCAAGACCAGCCAGACGTTTGGCAAATGCCGGATCATTGGCCTCTTCGCCGGGATGAAAACGCACGTTTTCAAGCAAGAGCACATCAGCCTGTGCCGCCGCATCGCTCAGAGCCTCTGCGGCTTCGAGTGTTTCGAGCAATGCAACCGAACGCCCGATTTTTTCTTGCAAGGTTTCAAGAACCACCGAGAGGCTCATCTCGGGATTTACTTTGCCTTTGGGGCGGCCAAAATGAGCCAGCAAAATCGGCTTGCCCCCCCGTGTAAGAATATCAGCAACTGTCGGCACAATCCGTTCAATGCGCGTGGCATCGGTCACTGCGCCATTTTCCACCGGTACGTTAATATCAACCCGGACCAGCACACGTTTGCCCGCCAACGCCATGTCATCAAGTGTTTTCCAGCCCATTGTCACATCCTTGTTGCTGCATTTGCCTGCTGGTGTTTTGCCTTTCTGGGCGGAATGGTCAATGCACCTGCTTGGCAATTGGGCCTAAGCGGCCTAGTTAAGGCCAAGAACCTATAAAGGAGCGCGGCATGGCCGAGATTAACGACCCGGAAAACACCATTCTGATGGAACTGAAGGATGGCACCGTCACCATAAACCTGTTGCCCGATGTAGCCCCAAAGCATGTGGCGCGTATGAAAGAGCTGGCGCGGGCTGGCAAATACGACAACGTTTGCTTTCACCGGGTGATTGACGGTTTCATGGCCCAAACCGGTGATGTGGAACACGGCAACATGGAAGACGGCTTTAACCTGCGGATGGCGGGCACGGGCGGTTCTGATCTGGACAATGTGCCGGCAGAGTTTTCCAAAATACCCCATGCCCGTGGGTCCATCGGCGCGGCGCGGTCAGCAAATCCGGATTCGGCCAACAGCCAGTTCTTTATTAACTTTAAGGACAATGATTTCCTGAATGGTCAGTACACAGTTTATGGGCAGGTCAGCTCAGGTATGGAACATGTGGATGCGATTGTGCGGGGCGAGCCACCAGCGGAGCCTGACCGGATGATCAGCGTTAAGGTTGCCGCAGATGTTTAAGGGTGTTTTAACAACGGGCCTCTTCGCTGCGCTCATTGGCAGTTCCGCGGCCGCCTCCGGGCTTCAGATCGAGGTCGCGGGCGAAGCCAATGGCGTCATCACCATCGATCTTCTTGAGGACGTCGCACCTCAACATGTCGAACGGATTACCACGCTTGCTGCCCAGGGCGCCTATGACGGTGTGGTCTTTCACCGAGTGATTGAAGGGTTCATGGCGCAAACCGGCGATGTGCAATTTGGCAAGGAAGGGGGCGATACCCGTCGCGCTGGCATGGGCGGCTCTGATCTGCCTGATGTACCTGCCGAATTCTCAGCGGAGCCGTTTGACCGAGGTGTCGTTGGGATGGCGCGTTCTCAAAATCCAAATTCCGCAAACAGCCAGTTCTTTATCATGTTTGACGCGGGGCATTTCCTGAACGGTCAATACACGGTCGTGGGCCGTGTCACGGCGGGGCAAGATATCGTTGATGCGATCAAGCTGGGCACAGGGGGTAATGGTGCCGTTATTGGGGATCCGGATGTGATGAAAACCGTCACAGTCATCGACTGACTGCGGATCACCTCTGATCAAATTTTCGTGGGCGCGCTGGATGGCGCGCCCATTTTGCATCTAGGCTTGGGTCATGAAACACATTGTGATCTCAGTACTCCTTTCTGTGTGGTCTTTGAGCGCCGCCGCGAACCCTGATGTGTGGCGTGGCGAATGGCCCGACACCAATTTTGCCAAGAATTCAGTGGGCGCTTGGAGTGAAATCCAATCAGGTGGCCCTCCCAAGGATGGTATTCCCGCCATTGACAGCCCCAAGTTTCGCCATGTTGCAAATGAACGTCTGATTGATGCGCGTGAACCGGTGATCACGGTTGAGGTGGCTGGGGCACAGCCACGGGCATATCCTATCCGCTATTTGATGTGGCATGAGATCGTAAATGACAGCGTTGGTGGGGTGCCTGTTGCAGTCACCTTCTGTCCGTTGTGCAATTCCGGGATGACCTTTGATCGACGGGTCCGGGGCAAGGTGCTGAGCTTTGGTGTGACGGGCAAGCTGCGCCGATCCGATATGGTCATGTATGACCGCGAGACGCAAAGCTGGTGGCAGCAGGCCGAGGGCCTAGGGATTGTGGGGGTGATGAATGGTGTCACTCTTAAACAATTGCCGACATGGATGGAAAGCTGGGCCGAATTCAAAGCCCGAAATCCCAAAGGCCTGGTGATGGCAGAACCTGACTTTAACCGCAGTTATGGCAGCAACCCGTATCGCAATTATGACAGCTCTCGTCAGCCCTTCCTGTATGACGGCGCGCCGCCGCCACATGGGGTGCCTGCACTTGCACGTGTGGTGCGCGTCGGAGAACGTGTTTGGCCGTTGACCCGACTTGCTGAACTGGGCGAAGTGACCGAAGCAGGGGTGACGCTCAGCTGGCAAAAAGGCCAGGCCTCTGCGCTTGATACGGCAAAGATTGGCAAAGGGCGCGATGTTGGTTCTGTGCGCGTAAAAGACGGGCAGGGGCGCAATTTGCCCCATGATGTGATGTTTGCCTTTGCGTTTGATGCGTTTTGGCCGGATGGGAAATGGATGTTGGGCAAATGACCCACCCCGCGCTTTTAAGCCGGGATGATCCCAATTTCAGCGCTGAGGTTCACGCATAAAGACCGCAGCGATACCGGTGGACAACAGGCACAGCCCAGTGGCAATAAAGGCAAGCCGGCGAAAGGCCGCTGTCATGGCTCCCGCGTGGCTTGACGTATCAGAGGGGACACCAAAGCTCCCCGTGCCCCCTGAGCGGTCATAAAGATAGGCCATAAGACCGGCCGTCGCGGCAACTGCAATCAAGGCTCCCATGCGGGCCACCGCGTTATTGATACCGGATGCGATGCCTGACTGGTCTTCGCTCACAGCCCCCATGACGGCGGTCGAAAGCGGGGTGACCACCGCTGCCATACCCAAACCCACGATGCACATCGCTGGCAATATGTGACCCCAGAGGTTTTGCGCCGGGGCGAGAAAACCGATCAACCCATACCCCAATGCAGTCAGCGCGCTGCCACCCGCCAAGATCGGAGCCAGTCCAATCTTGTCAGCCAGCCGCCCGGCACGGGTCGACAACGAAGAGATGAACACTGACATTGGCGCAAAGACAACGCTGGCTTCGATTGCGCTAAGTCCCCAGCCCGCGATGAAGACCATCGGCATAAAGAAAAACATCATGCCAATCGCCCCAAACTGAAAAAAGGTCATCAGGTTTGCCGCAGCAAAATGCCGGTTTGTAAACAAGGTCAGGGGCATCATCGGATGAGCGGCATGTTTCTGCGTCCAAAGGAAACCTGCAAACATGAGGATGCCTCCGATGATCCACAAACCAGCGTAGCCGTCTTTTTGCCCGGTTTGCGTTAACCCCCATGTCAACATCAACAAGGCAACAGTGGCGGTACTTGCCCCGATAAGATCAATGCAAACGCTGTCGCGGGCAGGGGCAGGGGCAGGGGCAGGGGCAGGTCCGACCTTGCGCCATAACACCCGAAGCGCCAGCCCCCCCAGCGGCAGATTGATCGCAAAAATAATGCGCCACATCTCTGGTCCGCCAAAGGTGATCGTCAAACCGCCAAGGATTGGACCAAGTGCTGTGGTGATCGCCGCTGCGGCTGCCCAGATGGCGATGGCTTGCCCGCGTTCTTGCTTGGGGTAGGCCCGAGCGATGATTGCCAGCGACCCCGGGACCATGATGGCCGCGCCGACCCCCTGCACGGTGCGCGCTGCGATCATCATGGGAGCAGTGGGTGCAAGCGCACAAAACACCGAGGCCACAACAAACAACGTGATTCCGCCGCTAAAAATCCGGGACAATCCAAACCGATCTCCCAATGCGCCGCCCACAAGGATCAGCGCCGAAAGCGTGAGCATATAGGCGCTATGGATCCACTGTGCTTCAATCAAACTGGCATCAAGAGATCCGCGCATCGCTGGCAAAGCGATGGCCACAACATGACCGTCAATCAACCCCAGCGCTGTGGCCAAGATGGCAGCAAACAAAACAAAAGGCCGCGCGTGGGGTGTGCAAAACTCAGAAACAAAAACAGGCGCCTGAGGAGAAACCTCTGGCGCCTGTGAATGGGTCAACCGGTGGAGCCTTTAGCCAGCGGCAGGGTTCGCTTTGGCTACGGGTGAGGGTTTTGCACCGGGGTTCAGCGGATCGTCCTGACGTTGCACGGAACCTTCAAAGTGCGCGCCGCTCTCGATTGCGATGGTCTTGTGGATGATGTCACCTTCTACCCGCGCTGTGGACGTCAGGCGCACCTTAAGGCCACGTACACGGCCAACGATCCGACCATTGATGACAACGTCATCTGCAACCACCTCACCTTTGATTGTGGCGCTTTCGCCGATGGTCAAAAGGTGGGCGCGGATATCGCCCTCAACAGTGCCTTCAACTTGAATGTCGCCGGTTGTTTTCATGTTGCCAGTCACATGCAGGTCTGGAGACAACAGAGAGGCGGGCGGCTTTGCCTTTGGGGCAGAGGCTTTGAATTCGCTCGGCTTGGCTTGTGCCGTTGCCTGGGGTGCAGGGGCGGCAGGCGCGGATGTCTTGGGTGCGTCGCCGTCTGCGGATGGTGCTGGGTCGTTGATTTTGCTTTTAGAAAACATCGTTTGCTGCCTTGATATAGATCATCGGGTTCACGGCCTTGCCACCTACACGCACTTCGTAATGCAGGTGCACACCGGTCACTCGTCCAGAAGCTCCCATATCACCAATTCGTTGCCCGCGCGAGACCCTTTGTCCCACTTTTACGCGAAGTCGTGACAGGTGAGCGTAACGTGTTTCGATGCCGAATTCATGCTGTATTTTGACAAGCCTACCATATCCTGATTGCCAGCCCGAATGAGTCACAACACCGTCCGCTGTTGCATAAAGCGGTGTCCCCAGACCGGCGGCAAAATCAACACCTGAATGCATGCGCCGCCCCCCGGTTTTTGGGTCTCGACGGTAGCCAAACTTGGATGTGAATCGGAAAGCATTTTGTACAGGATTCGCAAAGGGTGCTTTTTCGGCTGCAATCCGATACAGATTCAGGCGATCCATCTGGTTCAAAAGCCGGTTGGCCCGCAGCGTGTCCACACTTGGCTCTTCGCCGCGGGTGGTAAAGCTGAGCGGTGTCATCGGGCCACCCTGACCGGAATACCCACGTCGCACTGTTTCAAGAATGCGGTCCGTCGGCATGCCTGCGTTGCGGAACATTTTGTCCAGCGGGGCCACAGAAACAGACATTGCCTCTTCTAACTGACGGAAAATCGTGTCGTTCTGATCTTGCATCAATTCAATTTTTTGCTGCATCCGATCCGCTTCAAGCAGGGCGATCTGAGCGTCTTCAATCACCTGATCACGCTCTTTCGCCGTCCGCTCCAAAGCTTCGGCCAAAAACCCCAGCGGCGCGGCACTGCCGGCGGTTTGGATCGCGCCGCCGTTGCCATTTTCTATGCTACCTTCAAGCTCGGCCAGTTGTGAACGGGCCTGCTCACGGTCTTTCATGGTTGTGCGCAGCGTATTTTGGATCACGTCGATTCCGGTTTCCAGCTCGCGGCGGCGGGTTTCGGATTGCAGCAATTCCGATTGCATGACTGAAATCTGCGTTAAGGCAGCGTTGAACCGTTGTTGTGCGGCCAGAGCTTCTTCGGCGCGTGTGTCACGTTGTGCCGAGAGGTCATTTAATCGTGCCTGATAGGTCCGCTGGTCCCGTTTCGCTTGTTCGCGAAAATTCCCGGACCCGATGCTGTCCATCAGTATCACGGCTGTCGCTATAATCGCCCAGGCTACCAACAGCGCACTGCCCGCAAAGGCGACAATCTGTGTGCCGGGACGCAAGCGAATAAATCGGGTGTCGTTGTCTGATTTTAGAAAGACGCGGCGTTCGGGAAAATGGTGCTCTAATAAAGCATGAATTTTAATGGCGAGCCTTGTGCGCACGTCTATTTCCCTCTTACCGTCCCAGACTACTGTCCGCTTTTGGGACATTGAGTAGCGGTTTCATACCCAACCCGATCCGACCGGGCAAGCCTGTAGGCCGTCGGCTTGCCCTGATAGCGGCGGATTGATGCAGATTGGCAAAAAATCGCCGATACCAATGCCTTGTGTTGCGTGCTTCACGCTACAGCGTTTAGCGGTATTCCGCCGCCAAAGGCCAATAAAAGTCGGGAGGAATACCCGCTTCGGCGCGCTTTTCCTCATTGAATGGTGGTTTCAGGTCACTGTGAAAATACTGTCGGACCAAAGCGTGAAATCTTTCTTTGGGGTCAAGGTCATGGCGGCCACATAAGAAATGGAACCATTTGCTGCCATATGCGACATGGGCCACTTCTTCGGCATAGATCACTTCAAGCGCGGCAACCGCGCTGGTGGCTTTGGCTTGTTTGAAGATCTTGATCATACCCGGTGTCACATCAAGCCCGCGCGCCTCCAGCACCATGGGCACAACGGCAAGCCGCCCCATCAGGTCATCCGTTGTGTCCTCAGCAGCTCGCCACATACCAGCATGGGCAGGCAAGGCCCCATAATGGCTTCCCAATTCTTCTAAGCAATCGGCCATCAGATTGAAATGTTTGGATTCTTCGTCCGCAGCTTTGACCCAATCATCATAAAACCCCATGGGCATCTTTGTGTCGGTAAAACGTGCGATGATGTCCCAATGCAGATCTACCGCATTCAGTTCAATGTGGGCGACAGCATGCAGCAATGCGATACGCCCTTCCGGCGTGCCGGGGCGGCGGCGGGGAACATCGCGGGGGCTCAAAAGCTCGGGGGCCTGTGGCCTGCCGGGGTGCAGCGGCGGGTCAGCACGGCCAATCTCAAGCGTCTCGCCGCTTGCGCGTGCAGCTTGCCACTCTGCTGCGAACCGGCGCGACATTGCTGTCTTTTCACGGCCATCGGCACATCGCAGAACCGCATCGGCCATTTGGGCAAGCGCCATCACAGCGCGCGCACCGCCTCAAGGACGGCCTCGACATGCCCGGGGACCTTCACTTTGCGCCAGACCTGCGCAATTTTCCCATCCGCGCCGATCAAAAAGGTGGCGCGCTCTATCCCCATTGATTTCTTGCCGTACATGTTCTTTTCAACCCAAACGCCATAGGCCTGCGTCACAGCGCCTTCTTCGTCGGACAGCAATGGAACCGTCAGATCATGCTTGGCCACAAATTTATCATGCTTGGCCATGGTGTCGCGGGAAATGCCAAAAACTTTTGCACCTGCGGTCTCAAAATCAGCCAGAGATGCGGAAAACCCGATGCTTTCGGTTGTGCAGCCCGGCGTATCATCCCGTGGATAAAAGAACAGAACAACGGGCGCATCACTTAGTTTACTCAGCGTCACATCACCGCCACCCGTCACGGGCAGGGTGAAGTCAGGCGCAATATCAGATATCTCGGGCATAAGTTCACGTGTCTTTCACTTGGAAGGTCGATGTTGGCCTGACATACTAGCTCACAAATGGCGTAAGCCAAGACCACAACTGCATGCGGATAAAGATGAGCGACGTAAGTCCATCAGAGCCGACAGGAAAGCCCGCCTCAAAGCCCCGCAAACGGCTTTTGCGGCGTTGCTTTGCATGGTGTCTGAATGCATCGCTTGGGCTGGTGGTTGTTTTGGTCTTGGTGCTGGGGGCGGCAACGCTGCATTTTAAAAACAACCCGCTTTCCTTGCCCGGCTGGGCGCGCAGCATGATCGAAACCCGCCTCTCTGAGATTTTGCCGCAGGCAGAGATCGAATTTGCTGATTTGGCCATTTTAATGGACGAAGGCTGGCGACCCCGTTTGCGATTGCGCGACGTTGCCATCTTTGCGGCGGAGCGGCGCGAATTGGTCCGATTTAATGAAGTTCATGCCGCCTTTTCTGCGGCTGCTTTGGCGCAAAGAGAAGTCCGCCCGACAAGCATATCGCTCTCCGGGATAGTGGCTCAGCTCAAACGCGCGGCCGATGGTAGCTTTTCGGTGCAGACCGGGGCCGGTGAAACAGCGCCAACCGGGCGCGCGGCAACTTTGCCTGCGTTGATTGGCCAATTGGACGGGGTGATGGCATCACCAGCGTTTCGCGCGCTGGAAACGGTAGATGTTCAGGCGCTGACCTTGCGGTATGAAGATGTCGCTTCTGCACGGGCCTGGACAGTGGATGGCGGTCGTTTGAGGTTGGACCGGGATCAGGACGATCTGACCTTGGCTGCGGATCTGGCTGTGTTAAGTGGCGGTGCTGGGGTGGCAACCCTTTCAGCCACATACAGCAGTAAGATCGGCCAAACGGCGGCTGACTTTGGCGTGCAATTTGAGGACCTCCCCGCCGGAGACATTGCAGCGCAAAGCCCGGCTTTCGCTTGGCTTGGTGTGCTGCGCGCACCGATATCCGGGGCAGTGCGATCAGGACTGCGCGGTGATGGCCGCTTTGAACCTCTTGCAGCAACTTTGCAAATTGGCGCTGGGGTCGTACAGCCAAACCCGGGCACCACTCCAATCCATTTTGACGGTGCGCGCAGCTATTTCAGCTATGATCCAGATGAGATGTTGCTGACGTTTGATGCGCTCTCTGTGCGCAGCAAATGGATTACCGCAGATGCAACCGGCAGCGCGGCACTTGGGCTTGATCCAGCCACTGGCAAACTGCACGATCTTGTGGGCCAAATCAGCATCACAGATGTCTCGGCCAACCCTAATGATCTCTATGAAACGCCGATCAGGATTGATGGCGCCCTTGCTGATTTTCGTCTTCGGCTTGACCCGTTTGAAGTCACCTTGGGACAGGTCCAGATCAATGATCAGGATCAGACGCTGCATGTCAAAGGATCGGTTTCTGCCGCGGCTGAGGGATGGGCGTTGTCCTTGGACGGCGCGATGGATGCGATTGATCCAGATCGGTTACTGGCGCTATGGCCCGAACGTGCCGTTGCTTCGACGCGTAAATGGCTCAAGACCAACCTCAAGGCAGGGCAGGTTAAAAACATCGATCTTGCGTTTCGAGACAGCCCAAAGACCGACCCGCAGACCTATTTGGCATTTGATTATGATAACGGGACCGTGCGGTATTCCAAGACTCTGCCCTTTGTCACAAATGCCAGCGGCCACCTGACCATTGATCAAAATCGATTGGTTGTTGTTGTGGACGACGCGATCATCACCCCGCCGGAAGGGGGGGCAATTTCTATCAATGGGTCGTCTTTTATCATCCCCGACGTGCGCGCAAAAAGTGAGACGGGAACGCCCTCTATTGTGCGCTTTGAAACAACATCAAGCATCGTCTCTGTGTTGTCTATTTTGAACATAGCGCCCTTATCGGTCATGGATAAAGTCAAATTGCCTGTCGAATTGGCTGAAGGCACTGCAGCGCTGACGGGGACGCTTGCCATTCCTTTGAAACCCGGGGTCAAACCCAAAGTCATCTACCATGCCCAAGGCAACCTGACCGGGATGCAGACTGATGTGGTGGTTAAGAACCGCACCATTCAATCCGATCAATTGGCGGTTGCTGTGGACAATCGCGGGCTGACGTTAAGCGGGGAGGGAACCATTGATGATGTGCCTTTTGATGTGGTCTTTGCACAACCGATCGGGCGCGATGTCGGGCCCAGCACGCTAAGCGGTCAGGTTGCGTTGACGCAGGACGCGCTCAAAACCTTTGGCGTTACCCTGCCTGAGGGGGCCATATCTGGCCGCGGAGAGGGGCAAATTGATATCACGCTTGCCAAAAATGTGCCGCCGCGATTTTCCCTTACGTCAGATTTGCGTGGTCTTAGGGTGGCTGTGCCGCAGGTATCATGGGCCAAATCAGCGGCGCAGCAGGGTGCCTTGCGGGTTGAAGGTGACCTTGGCGATGTGCCCAGAATTGATAGGCTTGACCTGTCAGCCCCGGGGCTCAAGGCGCGCGGGAATGTTCTGCTGAATGCGGATCGAACGCTGGAACGGGTCCGGTTTGATCAGGTCGAGGTTGGCAATTGGTTGAATGTACCACTTGATCTGCTGGGGCAGGGTGCTGGCAAGCCAGTGCAATTGGCGTTGCGGGGCGGCAGCCTTGATCTGCGGCGCGCAGAATTTGGCGCCTCAACTGCCAGCTCGGGGGGACCGCCGATGCAGGTGGCGCTCGACCGGCTGCAAATCACCGATACGATCGCCCTGACCAATATGCGCGGCCGCTTTGCGACGGGTGGCGGGTTGGACGGTGGGTTTCAGGCGAAGTTGAACGGTCTGGCCGCAATTGAAGGGCGGCTGCTCCCGCAGGGGGGGCGCTCTGCGGTGCGGTTGATTTCGTCTGATGCGGGCGATGTGTTGCGCGCAACGGGGCTATTGAAACAAATTGTCGGTGGAGAACTGTCGCTTGTGCTGTTGCCGGTTGGATCGGGGGGCGCCTTTGACGGGCGTTTGGAAATAGCCAATGTTCGGGTCAAGGATGCGCCCGGCATTGCAGCTTTGTTGAATGCGGTGTCTGTTGTTGGTCTGGTCAATGAACTGAACGGCGATGGTATTTATTTCGATGATGTTGAGGCGTCCTTTCGATTGACCTCAAACCGTTTGACGCTCACCGAAGCGAGCGCGGTGGGGGCATCAATGGGATTGTCGATGGATGGCACCTATGGGCTGGACAATGGCCAGTTGGGCATGCGCGGCGTCATCAGCCCCGTCTATCTGCTTAATGGGATTGGATCGCTGTTCACCCGAAGGGGCGAAGGGTTGATCGGATTCAATTATACTCTCACGGGAAGCGCCAAAGCCCCCAAGGTAGGGGTTAATCCGCTGTCGGCTTTGACACCTGCGATGTTCCGGGAAATATTCCGCGCGCCGCCGCCTGATTTGCCAGTTGTCGACGGGGTGAGCGAAAGCACATTGCCGCTGCGCGAGGTCAAACCCAGAAGACGCGTTGTTCAGGAGGACGAGGAACGCTAAAGCGCGTGTTATGAAACTTTCTGATTTTGATTTCGACCTGCCCGAAACGCTGATTGCTGTGCGTCCCGCTGTGCCACGGTCTTCGGCCCGCATGCTGGTGGCGCAGGGGGATGACATCCATGATCAACGAGTCACGGACCTGATACACTGGCTGCGCGCAGGGGACCGGCTGGTGTTAAACGACACGCGTGTCATTCCTGCCCGCCTGTTTGGCACACGCACCCGTGCTTCTGCTCAAGGCGAGGTGCGTGCCAAAATTGAGGTTACCTTGTTGGAACCACGCAGTGACGGGACATGGGCTGCGCTCATCAAACCGCTGCGCAAACTGAAACCCGGCGAAACCGTGGTCTTTAGTGACGATCTGAGTGCAACGCTTGACGGGGTCAGCGGCGGGCAGGGGCACTTACGCTTTAATTGCGCCGGTGACGACTTTGACGCGGCCCTGAATGCCGCCGGAGCCATGCCCCTGCCGCCCTATATCGCAGCGAAACGGCCAGCTGATCAGCAAGACCGCACCGATTATCAGACCGTTTGGGCCAAAACAACCGGTGCGGTTGCAGCCCCTACGGCTTCTTTGCACTTTGATGAGGCGCTGTTGAGGGCGTTAACAGACAAGGGTGTGACTTTTAGCTATGTGACCCTGCATGTTGGCGCGGGGACGTTCCTGCCGGTCAAGGTGGACGACATATCAGATCACAAAATGCACGCCGAATGGGGCAAAGTCAGCGACACAGCCGCCACACAAATTGCGCAGACCAGGGCGGCGGGTGGTCGGATCATTCCGGTGGGGACCACGGCGTTACGCCTGATTGAAACCGCAGCGCGCGACGGCACCATCCGTCCATGGGAAGGTGACACCGATATTTTCATCACGCCGGGTTTTGAGTTCAATGTCGCAGACGGGTTGATGACAAACTTTCATCTTCCTAAATCGACACTGATGATGCTGGTCTCGGCCCTGATGCAACCGGACCGTATTCGGGCAATCTATGCCCATGCCATCACGGCGGAATACCGCTTCTTTTCTTATGGCGATGCGTCTTTGTTGCTCCCTAAGCGGTAAATGTCAGTTGACGACTTCAAAATGTCGCACAATTGACGGACGTGGGCTTTGAACAGGTTCAAGCCGGAAATATAGCCCCAAGGAGTTGGCGCAATGTTTCAGGTTCTCACAAGCGCATGGGCGCTGTTGTTTGGTATGTGTCTGCTGATGGTCGGCAATGGGATGCAGGGCACGTTGCTGGGCATTCGCGGGGCTCTTGAAGGGTTCACCACATTTGAAATGTCGATTGTAATGTCATCCTACTTTGTAGGATTTTTGGGAGGGTCGCGCACGGCGCCGGGTATGATCCGCAGAGTTGGGCATGTTCGGGTCTTCGCCGCACTTGCCTCGATGATTTCAGCGGTGATGATCCTGTATCCAACTTTTCCCAATGTGATCTTGTGGTCTTTTGGGCGCGTGTTGATCGGATTCTGTTTCTCTGCCGTTTACGTCACTGCGGAAAGCTGGCTCAACAATGCGGCTGACAATTCCAATCGGGGTCAGGCGTTGTCACTTTACATGATCGTGCAGACGTTGGGCATTGTCGCCGCACAGGCGCTTTTGCTGACGGCGGACCCGTCCGGGTTTATCCTGTTTGTCATCCCGTCCATTCTGGTGAGCCTTGCGATTACACCGATCTTGCTTTCGATCAGCCCAACCCCGGCGTTTGAAACCACAAAACCAATGAGCCTACGTGAATTGGCAGGATATTCCCCACTTGGCTGTGTGGGCATGTTTTTGTTGGGGGGCGTATTTTCGGCGCAGTTTGGCATGGCGCCGGTTTATGGTGCTGAGGCCGGATTGAGCGTCGGGCAAATTTCGATGTTTGTTGCGACATTCTTTGTCGGGTCGGTGGTGCTGCAATATCCAATTGGCTGGATCTCGGATCGTCTGGACCGGCGTGGGCTGATTGTGATTGTCGCTATTGTCGGCGTGATTGGCTCTGGCATTGGGATGATGATGGGGCATGTCTATACCATCTTGCTGTTGTCTGCCTTTGTGATTGGGGGCATGTCAAATCCGCTTTATTCCTTGCTGATTGCGCATACCAATGACTATCTGGAGCGCGAGGATATGGCCGCCGCGTCAAGCGGGCTGGTCTTTATCAATGGGCTTGGCGCGATTTTGGGGCCGATCATTACCGGGTGGATGATGGGGACATCCTTGGGGCCGGGGGGATTTTATCTGTTTACCGGTGTATTGTTCGTTTTTCTTGCTGGATATGCCGGATATCGCGCGACGCAGCGCAAAGGTGTTCCAATAGAAGAGACAGGCGATTACGTGCCGATCACCGCCTCAGCGACTGCGATTGCGGTTGAGTATGCGCAGGAAGTTGCCATAGAGGCCGCGGAAGAAGCGGAGAACGATGAGACATCTTTGCAAGCATGACGGTTTTGATACAAATCGTGACTGGGTTTTCAGTCTGAATTGTTCATAACCTGATTATGTTACGCTAAACGTTAAAGGACTAGTGACATGAAGAACCCGCAAGAGGTTTTAGCATTCTGGCTTGATGAGGTAGGCCCAAAAGGCTGGTACGAGGCAAGTGATACGTTAGACGCGCAGATCCGTGACCAATTCGAAGAAACATGGAAAGCCGCCTGCGAGGGGCAATTCTCGCTTTGGCTAACTTATCCGTCTGGCGTTTTGGCCTATATTATCCTGATGGATCAGTTTTCTCGCAATATGTTCCGCGGACAAGGCGCGGCTTTTGCCAGTGACCGCGCGGCAGTTGCGGCGGCTAAATCTGCAATCGAACGGGGCTGGGATCTCAAGATCGACGAACCGGCCCGGCAGTTCTTTTATATGCCACTGATGCATTCTGAAAATCTGTGTGATCAGGACCGCTGTGTCCGGCTGATGTGTGAACGATTGTCTCAAGATGGCAACAGTTCGCTGTTACATGCGCGCGCGCACCGTCAGGTGATCCGGCAGTTTGGACGTTTTCCCTATCGTAATGACGCCTTGTCGCGCAGCTTTACCCCCTCCGAAACGGCCTATGTCGCGGCTGGTGGGTATGGATTAACCGTGCGGGAATTACAGGAAAACGCCAAAGCGGCCTGAAAGTGCGGCTTAGCTTTTGTAAAAGTGGCTTGAGCGAGCGGCGTGGGTCTTGTAACGAAGCTGCGTGATCATTGATCCGCAGTCATTGTCACGGTTGTGGCAATTGAAAATGTAGTTTAATGGTAAACTATATTTTCAACGCCCAAATGTGAGGTGCGAGACATGGCTGCAAAATCCTTTGATCTGGTTGTTATCGGAGCAGGCCCAGGCGGCTATGTCGCGGCAATACGGGGCGCGCAACTGGGGATGAGTGTCGCCATTGTGGAACGCGAAAATCTGGGTGGTATTTGCCTGAATTGGGGATGTATCCCGACCAAAGCGATGTTGCGTTCTTCTGAGGTGTTTCACCTGATGCATCGGGCAAAAGAGTTTGGCCTGAAAGCGACCGGCATTGATTATGATCTGGACGCGGTTGTCAAAAGATCACGCAAAGTGGCCGGGCAATTGTCAGGCGGCATCGGCCATCTGATGAAAAAGAACAAAATCACCGTCGTCATGGGGGATGCGACAATTCCGGCCAAAGGCAAGGTGAGCGTCAAGACCGCCAAAGGCACCGAAGAACTGGTGGCCAAGAATATCGTGTTGGCGACAGGTGCGCGGGCGCGCGAATTGCCCGGTCTGGAAGCAGATGGCGACCTCGTGTGGACCTACCGCCATGCCCTACAACCAAGCCATATGCCGAAGAAATTGCTGGTGATCGGATCCGGTGCCATCGGGATCGAATTTGCCAGCTTTTACAACACTTTGGGTGCTGATACGACCGTGGTTGAAGTGATGGATCGCGTGTTGCCTGTGGAAGACGCAGAGATTTCTGCCTTTGCCAAAAAAGCCTTTGAGAAACAGGGTATGAAGATCATGCAAAAAGCGATGGTCAAAAAGCTGGACCGTGGCAAAGGAAAAGTCACTGCGCATATCGAAGTGGGCGGCAAAGTTGAAACGCATGAATTTGATACGGTGATCTCGGCTGTTGGAATTGTTGGGAATGTCGAAGGGCTTGGGCTGGAGGCTTTGGGTGTCAAAATCGACAGGACCCATGTTGTTACGGATGAATTCTGCCGCACCGGGGTTGATGGGCTTTATGCGATTGGTGATATCGCAGGCGCCCCGTGGCTGGCCCATAAAGCAAGCCATGAAGGTGTCATGGTTTCTGATCTGATCGCGGGCAAACACGCACATCCCGTAAAGCCGGAATCAATTGCGGGCTGCACTTATTGCCATCCGCAAGTCGCGAGTGTCGGATATACAGAAGCCAAAGCAAAAGAGCTGGGATTTGAAATCAAAGTGGGTCGGTTCCCCTTTATTGGCAATGGCAAGGCAATTGCGCTTGGCGAAGAGAACGGCATGATCAAGACGATCTTTGACGCCAAGACTGGCGAGCTTTTGGGCGCGCATATGATTGGTGCAGAAGTGACCGAACTTATTCAAGGGTATGTCGTTGGCCGTCAGCTGGAAACCACGGAAGAAGATCTGATGAACACGGTTTTCCCGCATCCAACGCTGAGCGAAATGATGCACGAATCCGTATTGGATGCCTATGACCGCGTCATTCATATGTAGGGCGTGGCGCTGATCCAAAGGCCGCGCTGCGCGCGATTATATTCTTGGGTTTCCGAGGCGGGTGTGAGCCCGCCTTAAGGACATTCAGTCTCTGGTATTTCTATGGGACCCTTTACCGTTTAACCGCGATGGATTTGGCGCTGGACCCGGTTTGGTCCTGCTGACATATTGTGCACATGGTCTCACTCAATCGTGTCGTAATGCAGCCGTCGAGCCGCCGGATGATCAATGCTCTTGGTCCACAAGACCTTGATACCGCTGAAATCTCCGGGAAATGGGGGCAGCGTTTTGACTTTAAAAGCTATACTCAGTTTCGCTATCCCGCATTTGATATTTGCGCGGGCCCAATTGCTGATGATCAGAATGTGCCGCTGGACTTTGATCTGATCCTTGCCAATCAGGTGTGGGAACATCTGGACCGTCCATATGCTGCAACACGCAATGTTCATGCCATGTTGCGACCGGGGGGATATTTCTGGGTTGCTGTGCCGTTTTTTGCGCCTTTGCACGCGGCCCCGCAGGATTGTTCGCGCTGGAGTGCGCGGGGGTTGAAGAACCTGCTGATCGAAGGTGGCTTTGATGCAGATGCCATTTATGCGGAGCAATGGGGCAACCGGCATGTCGCGCAGCGCAACCTCGAACAGATTTGGCCCCCTCAGTACATTGAAGGTGAAGATGACATCAAAAATGATCCTGAGATGCCAATCTGTGCCTGGGCCCTGGCGCAGAAGATCTGAATGGAACAACGCACACCGATAGGGTTGGTCTTGCTGTTATGGGGCGCGGGTCTTGGGGCGGCTGCGCAATACGGTAAGATGTCGGTTGTTTTCGACCTGTTGCCGGGCGCCTATCCAGAGGCGGGTGCAGCAGTTGGTTGGCTGGTGTCTTTGGTCGGATTTGTTGGCATTCTCTTTGGTGTGGCTGCGGGCGTGCTTGTGGCGCGCATCCGGTATCGAAGGGCCTTGTTGGGCGCGCTTTGGGTCGGTGCCGCAGTGTCATTGGCGCAGGCACTGATGTTACCTTTGCCATGGATGTTGGGGCTGCGGGTGATCGAAGGGGCGTCCCATCTTGGGATTGTTGTTGCGACACCAACGCTGATTGCTCAGCTTTGTGCGCCCAAAGATCGCGGTTTTGCGCTCACGTTATGGGGAACTTTCTTTGGCGTGGCCTTTGCGGTTCTGGCCGCGGTCGGGCGGCCCTTGGCGCTGAACCTTGGATTGCCCGCATTGTTTTTGGCGCATGGGGCCTACCTTGCCGCATTTGCAGTGATCCTGAACGCGCGGTTGCGCGCCTTACCTCAGGAAGAGGCGCAACCAGCCTTTTCGTTTGTACAGATACTGCGGGATCACAAAACGCTGTATCAATCACCGTTTTTATCAGCGCCTGCTGCAGGATGGTTGTTTTATACCTTCAGTTTTGTGTCGATCTTGACAGTCATACCACCGTTCATAGCGCCGGAATGGCGCGCGATTGTGATGACGTCGATGCCGCTGATGAGCATTGTCATCTCAATGACCTTGGGTGTCAGGCTGCTTGCTTACATGAGTGCCGTGCGGATTGTGCAGCTTGGGTTTATCACATCTGCGCTTTGTATGATCTGGCTATGGATTGCGCCGGGGTCGCCGCTGGCGTGTCTAAGCCTTGCTGGTGCGATGGGTTTGATCCAGGGGGCCAGTTTCGCCGCGGTGCCACAGCTGAATGACACACCAGACACGCAGGCAAAAGCAAACGGTGCGATGGCGCAGATGGGCAATATTGGCAACACGCTTGGCACGCCGGTGATGGCCTTTGCGCTTGTGGCGCAAGGGTATGCGGCACTACCGTTGTTGGCCGGAGCCGCATTTGTGCTTGGGTTGCTGGTCCATCTGATCTTGGGACGGTTACGGCATGTGCACCTGTCCAACGCCGGTTGATTTGTAAAATCCCTTTTTGGTTCCGCGATTTGTGAAATTCTGCGTGTTATTGACTTCGTAAACTGCGCAAATATACGTTCGTTCCCCTTTAGTTCTCATTTTTTGATTGGAGAATCCGACGTGGCGGCATATGTCGAAGGGGTGAACAGGGGTGTATCATGGCAGAGCTGAAAAATATTGAGGTGCGCGGCGCGCGCGAGCACAATCTAAAAAGCATTGATGTGGATATTCCGCGTGACCAACTTGTTGTGATTACAGGGCTTTCTGGGTCGGGCAAGTCATCGCTGGCCTTTGATACAATCTATGCCGAAGGGCAACGGCGCTATGTGGAATCTCTTTCCGCCTATGCGCGGCAATTCTTGGATATGATGCAAAAACCGGATGTGGATCATATTTCCGGCCTAAGTCCGGCAATTTCGATTGAACAAAAGACAACCTCCAAGAATCCACGCTCAACCGTTGGCACAGTCACCGAGATTTATGACTATATGCGCCTGCTGTTCGCGCGGGTTGGAACGCCGTATTCGCCTGCCACCGGCAAACCGATTGAAGCGCAACAGGTACAAGACATGGTCGACCGGATCATGAAAATGGAAGAGGGCACACGCGCCTATCTTTTGGCGCCGATTGTTCGGGACCGCAAAGGTGAATACAAAAAGGAATTCATAGAGTTACGCAAACAAGGGTTTCAGCGGGTCAAGGTGAACGGCGACTTTCACGAACTTGATGAACCGCCAACGCTGGATAAGAAATTCCGCCATGACATTGATGTGGTTGTGGATCGGATTGTGGTGCGCGAAGGCTTGGAAACCCGGCTGGCGGATTCCTTGCGCACAGCCTTGGATCTTGCTGATGGAATCGCGGTGCTTGAAACCGCAGTAAGCGAAGGTGACCCCGAGCGGTTCACGTTTTCGGAAAAATTTGCCTGCCCGGTCAGTGGTTTCACCATCCCCGAGATTGAACCACGTTTGTTTTCCTTTAACGCGCCGTTTGGCGCTTGCCCGGATTGTGATGGGCTGGGAAAAGAGCTGTTTTTTGATGAACGCTTGGTCGTACCTGACCAGAACCTAAAGGTGTATGATGGGGCGTTGGCGCCGTGGCGCAAGGGCAAAAGCCCCTATTTCAAACAGACGATTGAGGCAATTGCCAATCACTACGGCTTTAACCAAAATGCCAAATGGAAGGATCTGGATCCTAAGGTTCAAAAGGTCTTTCTGCGTGGCTCTGGCAAAGAAGAGATCCTGTTCCGATACGACGAGGGGGGGCGGGTGTATGAGGTCAGCCGCGTGTTTGAAGGGGTCATACCCAACATGGAGCGGCGCTATCGCGAGACTGACAGCAATTGGATTCGTGAAGAGTTTGAGCGCTATCAAAACAACCGGCCGTGCGGGACCTGTGAGGGGTATCGGCTGCGGGCTGAGGCGCTTGCCGTGAAGATTGCGGGGCTGCATGCAGGCCAAGTGGTGCAGATGTCAATTCGTGATGCATTGGCTTGGTGCGAAGACGTTCCAACCAGTTTGACAGCGCAGAGAAATGAGATTGCGAAGGCAATTTTGAAAGAGATCAGGGAACGCCTTGGTTTTCTGAATAATGTTGGATTAGAGTATCTTACGCTTGCACGTTCAAGTGGTACTTTAAGCGGAGGTGAGAGCCAGCGTATCCGTTTGGCATCGCAAATTGGGTCTGGTTTAACGGGTGTTCTCTATGTGCTTGATGAACCCTCCATCGGCCTGCATCAGCGTGACAATGACCGATTGTTGCTGACGCTGAAAAACCTACGGGATCAAGGCAACACGGTGATTGTCGTGGAACACGACGAAGAGGCGATCCGTGAAGCCGATTACGTTTTTGACATTGGTCCGGGCGCCGGTGTGCATGGCGGACAGGTGGTCAGTCATGGTAAACCAGAAGCGATTGCTGCGGATGCGAACTCTATTACCGGGCAATATTTGACGGGTGTCAAAGAAATTGCCGTTCCCGCCAAGCGGCGCAAAGGGAACAAGAAAAAGATCCAAGTTGTCAAAGCCACAGGCAACAATCTTCAGAACATCACGGTGGATTTCCCATTGGGAAAATTCGTTTGTGTAACAGGGGTTAGCGGCGGCGGTAAGTCAACATTGACGATTGAGACCTTGTTTAAGACCGCCTCGATGAACCTGAATGGCGCACGCCAGACACCCGCACCGTGTGAGACGATCAAAGGGTTAGAACATCTTGATAAGGTGATTGATATCGACCAGCGGCCCATTGGTCGCACACCCCGCTCCAACCCGGCGACCTATACAGGTGCGTTTACGCCGATCCGTGACTGGTTTGCCGGACTTCCCGAAGCGAAAGCAAGGGGTTACAAGCCGGGGCGCTTTTCGTTCAACGTAAAAGGCGGACGCTGCGAGGCCTGTCAAGGCGACGGGGTGATCAAGATTGAGATGCACTTTTTGCCTGATGTGTATGTCGAATGTGAGACCTGCAAAGGCGCGCGTTATAACCGCGAAACCTTGGAGATTAGGTTTAAGGGAAAGTCGATTGCGGACGTTTTGGATATGACAGTGGAGGATGCGCAGACATTCTTTCAGGCAGTGCCGTCGATCCGCGAAAAGATGGACGCGCTGATGCGGGTTGGTCTGGGGTATATTAAGGTAGGTCAGCAAGCCACAACCCTATCAGGCGGTGAAGCGCAGAGGGTGAAATTGTCTAAGGAACTTAGCAAACGTTCTACCGGCCGGACATTGTATATATTGGATGAACCGACCACTGGCCTGCATTTTGAGGACGTGCGTAAGTTGTTGGAAGTGCTGCATGAATTGGTCGATCAAGGGAATTCGGTGATTGTGATTGAACACAATCTTGATGTTGTCAAAACCGCCGATCATATCATTGATATTGGACCTGAGGGGGGGGATGGCGGCGGGCAGATCGTCGCCAGCGGCACACCGGAAAAGGTAGCGGAGGTCGACGGCAGCTATACCGGAAAGTACCTCAAACCGATGCTTGAGAAACGCGCGAGAGTCGCCGCAGAGTGACATCTTTCTGAGGTTTTTCTGCGTGTCACCCCGCGTGCACCTGCGGTACACCCTGCGTACACCCCCCGGTGCATCCTTGGTTTCGCTTGGAACCAACGGCATAGATTGCACGACGGCACAATCTCGTCGTGACCGGCCCGGCGGTCTAGACGTTCGGGGGGATGGGCCCGCGTTTTTCAAAAACTGGGCGCGCAGTAAGGGGATGTCTGAAAAGTCCGATTGTCCAACAAGAGCGGATCTTTGCGCATTGAAATTTGATGTGGCGCGTGAGTGATTGAAAGCGGTTTGCGCTTTTCCGTGCCTGTTGCCCGAAAATCGCCCCTGTTGGCGGTTCTTGGCGTTGCAGGGATGATGGTCTGCTTATGACGCCTGAGCTTGGTGAGATGAGTTGACTTTTCCATATGCGGTGGGGCGCGTTGTTGCGTTAGATTGGTTTCTCAATTGGCGTCGCGCTTCACCAACAGCCAAACAGGGCAGAACCGGCAAATCAATCGTTGAGGCTGCTACTGGCCGACCAAGGGCAATGGCGAGCGCTTCGAGTTGATTCTTGCTCATTGCTGTTAGGATCATAGGCCCAAGGAGCAATGTTTCGCTGGCAAGATTGTTCGCAAGAATAATACTATGCTGGTCACAGAGGAGATGATGCCAGACAATCGATTTCTTCCCAGCCATGAAACGAATTCCCTTCAGGCAGGTCAGAGCTTTCGCAGGCAACATATAAGGCTGATCAAAAATATCCTCTAACTGCCCGCAGCAGCCAACCACAATCCTGTGTTGCCCCGATACAATCAAATCTCTGGATGGCCGGTTGTGACCAAGCGCTCCTGTACGGATTAAGACAGGCTTTTCGCTCAGCGCGGTGTCTTCTAGCGGCTGGGTTCCTGACCAGGCCCATCGGATGGAACAGGGCTTGCCCTCATTGTTAAGAACGAGATCCCCGACACGCAGGTTTTCAATTGGTTTGTTTCCCGTTGGGGTTTTGATCAAGCTGCCAGCGGCATAGCACGCAGGAATAGTTCCCGGGTTGAGTGACGATTGTGCATAATAGGTTAACCCGCCATCATCTGATTGCTGAGACATGCCTTCGTTCGCGTCACCAACCTCAACACTGGTCAGGCCATTAACCGGCCCACTGGTGCCCACAACGGTATTTCCCAAATAGGAGATAAATTGCAGCACGTCGCCGTTGTCGTCCACCAAAGCAATGGCGGTTTCAGGGTCTAAATTTCCCGCAACGCTTGTCCCACCATCGTCAAAGCCGAGGGTTGCGGCATCCACAACATAAACATCATGCCCAGCCATGGTGTTGGTGGATACACCCAAAGGGAATGTCGCAAAATGTCCGCCAAAGCCGTCATATATTTGAATGGTGTAGCCAGAGGGGTCTGTTCCCTCTGGCAGGGCGACTTCAATGAATTCTACGTCTGTAAAGCCGAAGGCTTTGAATTCAGAAATATATCCGGGCATCAACCTGATCCATAAAAAATGATGGAACGGGGATGCCATTGAATATGTGAAAATTACTTAACACATGAGGCGAAATACCAGTAAAAGTTGATATGTCGGCGGGGTTTTGGGGTTCACCAGGCCAATATCGTCTGGTGAATTGGCCCCAAAGTGGGCCCACGCACAGAGCTGTGAACATCTCTGTCAAAATTCATTGCAGAGAAGGGTGGATGGCGTAATCTGATGCCATATATGTAATTGACCACATCATTGGGGCCTCACGACCGCGGTTTTACTGGGGGGGAAGCAGCGCTGATATGTTCGAGCGACGGTTATAACCTGAAGGATCAAATTTATGCTGACAGTCTTGCGTGCCCCATTGGCGGTATTTTTTACGATCACGCTGATAGTCTTTAGTGTGCTGTCGACAAGCGCGCGCGCCGCTGATCCTGAACGTCTTGAAGCATTTCTGGAGGTGACTGGTTTTGACGTTGCGCTGGAAAGCATCCGATTATCAGCGGATTCAGCGCCGCAGATGTTGGGTCTGCAAGCACAGGATTTTGGGTCGGAATGGTCACGGCTGGTACAGGAGGTGTTTAAGACAGAGCTGATGCATGACATGGCGCTGGACATCCTTGCACAGACCTTGGACGATGATTTGCTGGACCACGCAGCGGAATTTTATGCCGGTGACCTTGGGGCGCGGCTTGTGGCGGTGGAAAATGCCTCGCACATGCATGAGGATGATGATCTGAAATCGGAAAGTGGCGTATCAATCATTGAAGGGTTGGTGCGTATCGGCTCGCCTCGGGTTGATATCCTGACACGGTTGAATGCGGCCAGCGATGTAGAAGACAGCTCCATTCAGGCCATTCAGGAAGTGCAGGTAAGGTTCTTGATGGCCGCGGCATCTGCTGGTGTCATTGAATTGCGCATGGATGAGCCCGATCTGCGCGAAGCATTGCGCAATCAGGAGGCGGACATGCGGGCCTCCATCAAAGCCAACGCGCTGGCCAGTGCTGCCTATACCTATCAGGCATTTTCGGATGACGAGGTTTCTGCTTATGCGGATGCGCTGGCAAACCCGAAAATGCAAAAGGTTTATGCGCTGATGAATGCCGTCCAATATGAGATCATGGCGAACCGATTTGAAAAGGTTGCGCAACGTTTGTCCGCCATGCAGCCCAGTCAGGATCTGTAATGCGCGCATTTATCCTTTGGCCGTTCATCGTTTTGCTCAGTGCTCTTGGGGCTTTGGCTGATGCGCGGATAACGGTTCTTGTTGATGTGCTCAAACTTCCTGAGGTGGCGGTCATCCTCAGTGATGAAGGACTGACCCATGCGCAAGATTTGAATACCAGCATGTTGGACGGGCAGGGCGGTGCGGGATGGCAGCTTCAAGTTGAACGGATTTATGCGCCCGCGTTGATGGTTGAATTGGTTCGGGCTGAGCTGGAAAAAGAACTCAATGGCGAAGAGCTTGAACAGGTCATTGAGTTTTTCGCAAGTTCCAAAGGGACACAGATCATCGCGCTTGAAAATGCTGCCCGGGTGGCCATTCAGGCCCCGGACGTGGAACAGGCCGCCCGCGACAGATTTGCGGCGCTGGAAGGCAGCGATGATGCGCGGCTGAAGCTGATCACGGAGTATGTTCGCAGCGGCGACATGATCAGCCGCAATGTGACTTCAGCGATGAATTCCAATTTTCAGTTTATGCGCGGGTTGGTGGACAGCGGTGTGATTGAAATGACAGAGGAAGAAATCCTCAAGGATGTGTCCTCAGACATCGAAGAGAGCACCTTGGACACAACGGGATGGTTGTTTGGGTATCTGCTGATGGCGTACCACCCGCTAAGCGATGATGATTTGCGTTCTTACATTGCGTTCTCTGAATCCCCGGCTGGTGAGGCGCTTAATCGCGCGCTTTTCACGGGATTCGGTAAAGCCTACGAAGATATCTCATATGCTTTGGGACGGGCTGTGGGGCTGAATATGACCGCGGAGGAACTTTAGCGGCTGACCCGGGCGGACATATTCAGTTTTAAGTGCATAGTTGCTTGACATATGACCGCAATACTTTGATAAGCCCGCATCCCGACAGGAATACCTGATCTCGGGACCATTTTTAATGACGCCCCAAGGGCGCGCTGTTTGAGGTGGATGCGGTTACGGACCGGTCCAAAACGCCCAGAGATGGGGACCAAAAGACGCGGCAAGACAAAGGAAGACGCGATGTTCGCAGTCATCAAGACTGGCGGTAAACAATACAAGGTAGCCCCAGGCGATATGCTTCGGGTGGAACGTATTGCGGCAAACGCTGGTGAAACCGTTCAATTCAATGAAGTGCTGATGCTGGGGGGCGACACGCCACAGGTTGGCGCGCCCCTGATCGAAGATGCGGCTGTCCAAGCCGAGGTTGTTGATCAGATCAAAGGTGACAAGGTCATCAATTTCGTCAAGCGCCGTCGTAAGCACTCTTCCAAGCGGACGAAGGGTCACCGTCAAAAGCTGACCTTGGTGAAGATCGGCGAAATTCTGGCAACAGGCGCTGGCAAATCCAAAGTGATGGCCGCCGTTGGAACCGGATCGGTATCCGCAGCTGCGGTTGCTGCAATCACCGGCAAGGCCGAAGGCGATGCGCCAGCCAAACCTGCGAAAGCCAAGAAAGCCGCCGCACCAAAAGCTGAGAAGAAAGCCGCGCCGAAGGCAGAGGCGAAAGCCGAAGCGCCCAAAGCAGAAAAGAAAGAGGCAGCCCCTAAGAAAGCTGCAAAGTCTGATGGCGATGATCTGTCCACGATCTCTGGTGTTGGTCCTGTAATTGTTGGCAAACTGCATGCAGAAGGCATCACAACCTTTGCGCAGATCGCAGCATGGACAGACGCAGATGTCGAAGCTATTGAAGAGAAACTGTCATTCAAGGGCCGTGTCGGCCGCGAAGAATGGATCAAGCAAGCCAAAGAGCTGGCTAAAGGCTAAGGAGAGACCAAATGGCACATAAAAAAGCAGGCGGCTCATCCCGTAACGGACGCGACTCAGCTGGTCGTCGTCTTGGCGTCAAAAAATACGGCGGCGAAGTTGTTATTCCTGGCAACATCATCGTTCGTCAACGCGGCACCAAATTTTGGCCAGCCGAAGGTGTAGGCATGGGCAAAGACCATACAATCTTTGCAACTGTCGATGGTAATGTTCAGTTCCACAAGGGCCTGAAAAACCGCACGTTCATTTCTGTCCTGCCGGCGGCGGAGGCCGCAGAGTAAGCCGCATCCAGAAAATTTGATGAAATTCAAAGGGATCGGCGGAAACGCCGGTCCCTTTCTTGTTTACATGGGAGGTCTTGATGTCTCAGGAGATTACAACAGAACGTCTTTGCCTGCGTATGCCTCTCATGTCAGACGCAGACGACATCGTGCAGGCGGTGAATGACATTGAGGTTACGCGGTGGCTGTCGCAGTTGCCGTTCCCTTACACGCGCAAAGATGCCGAAGATTTCCTCTCCCGTCAGACCTCTGGCAAAACATTTATGATTTGTCACAACAGTAAGGTGATCGGCTGTATTGGGACCGTTGGCGAGTTTGGCTATTGGCTCAGTCGCGCGCATTGGGGGCAGGGGATCATGACGGAGGCGGCTGATGCTGTCCTTGCCTGGCACTTTGCGCAGAGCAGTGACGATTTGATCAGCGGCCACGCACTGGAGAATCTACGCTCTCGACGGGTTTTGCTCAAGATGGGGTTTGTTGACGTCGAAGAAGTTGACCGCGCACATCAGATTACCGGAGAGTTGCGCAGGCAGCAGATAATGTCACTCAATGCCCAAGATTGGCAGGCCCGATCATGAGCATCGCTCTTGCCCCACTTGCGATATTTGCAGCCACGCAAATTGGCACGCCCGGTCCGGCGAACCTGACGTTGATGGCAACAGGCGCGCGCTATGGGTTTCGCGCAGTGTTACCGTTTGTGGCGGGGGTGGTTCTTGGCAAGCAATTGATCATTTGGCCAATTGGCTTTGGCCTGATGGAACTGTCAGATCGGGCACCTTGGGTGTTCGAAATATTAAAATATTTCTCAGCGGCTTATATCATTTGGTTGGCGTGGAAAGTCGCCAATCTGCGATTGGGGCAGGGACGTGAGATCGGCGATGCGCCGGGCTTCAAGGCAGGCCTTGTTGTGCATCCGTTGAACCCCAAAGCCTGGGCGATGATCATCGGCAGTTTTACAGCCTTTGCCACGCCCGGCACGCCCGGGTTGATTGCGACTGCAACAATTGCGGCGGTGTTGTTGGCCTGCCAATGCGTTATGCATCCGATTTGGGCTTTGGCGGGGGATGCCATTGCACGAACGGTTGCAGGGACAAGCGCAGAACCTTACCTGATGTGGACATTGGCGGTGCTTACCGTGGCGTCCGTGTTGTTTGTATTATTCGGAGGAGGATAAGTCATGCAAATGGAACCGATCATAAATCAGCCAACGATCGAAACGGCCCGCTTTGATCTGCGCCCTTTGCGCCGCTCGGATCAAGGATTGATCGAGATGTATGCGGGTGACGCCCGTGTGGCGATGACCACCACCACGATACCGCATCCGTTGCCCCCCGGCGTGATTGAAGCTTTTGTCACCCGCGGCATGGCAGAGCAGCGCGACGAAAATGTCTGGGTGATGGATGGCAGCAAATCACAAGGGGCTGAGGTGATGGGTGTCATATCTTTGTCTGGGTTGGATCGGAATCAATCCGAGGTCGGATATTGGGTTGCGCCTGCATTCTGGAACACTCATCTGGCGACCGATGCTGTGGCCGCCTTGGTTCAGGCCAACCCGTTGCGCAATGACGCGATGTTTGCCTCGGTCTTTCATGATAACCCTGCCTCTGCCCGTGTGCTGATTAATTCGGGCTTTGTCTATCTTGGCGATGCCGAAACCTATTGTCTGGCGCGTGACGCTGCCGTACCCACCTGGACATATAGCTGCAAACTTTAGTTCCAGCCTCTGAAAGGCCTGTCTGATGAAATTCCTCGACCTGTGCAAAGTCTACATCCGTTCTGGTGCGGGCGGGGGCGGATGCATTTCGTTCCGGCGGGAAAAGTACATTGAGTATGGCGGCCCTGATGGGGGTGATGGGGGCGGTGGTGGTTCTGTCTGGGCCGAAGCGGTGGATGGATTGAACACGTTGATCGATTTTCGTTATCAGCAGCATTTTTTCGCCAAGAACGGGCAGCCGGGCATGGGCAAGCAGCGCACGGGAAAAGATGGTGATGACATTGTGCTGCGCGTGCCTGTGGGCACCGAGATTCTTGATGAAGATCAGGAAACGGTGATCTGTGATATCACCGAAGTTGGTCAGCGGGTGGAATTGGCCCGTGGCGGAAATGGCGGCTGGGGCAACCTGCATTTTAAATCCGCGACAAACCAAGCACCACGCCGGTCCAACCCCGGTCAGGATGGTGTTGAGCGGACCTTGTGGATGCGGCTCAAGCTGATTGCTGATGTGGGGTTATTGGGCCTGCCCAATGCCGGGAAATCAACGTTTCTGTCAGCGACCTCCAATGCGCGACCGAAAATTGCGGATTATCCATTTACAACCTTGCATCCCAACTTGGGTGTTGTGGGGGTAGACAACACTGAATTTGTTGTTGCGGATATTCCGGGTCTGATTGAGGGGGCCTCGGAAGGGCGCGGCCTTGGTGATTTGTTTTTGGGTCACGTCGAACGCTGTGCGGTTTTGTTGCATCTGGTGGATGGCACGTCTGAAACGGTTGCAGAGGATTATCAGACAATTATCACTGAGCTTGAGGCCTATGGGGGCGATTTGGCTGAAAAACCACGTGTGACCGTGCTTAATAAAATTGATGCATTGGATGAAGATGAGCGCGTAGAAGCCCGAAAAGAATTGGAAAAAGCCTCTGGTGGGCCGGTGATGATGATGTCCGGGGTCGCGCGGGAAGGTGTCACAGAAGTTTTGCGCAGATTGCGGGGTCAGATTGATGAGGATCGCCTGCGCCACAAACCTGAACAAGATGTTGAACAATGGCATCCCTGAGCGCGGCCAAACGGATTGTGATCAAGATCGGTTCTGCCTTGTTGGTGGACCGGTCAACCGGCGAATTGCGCGCCACATGGTTGCGCGGGTTGGCGGATGATGTGCGCTGGTTGCAAGGACTTGGGGCGGATGTGGTGCTGGTGTCTTCGGGGTCGATCGCTTTGGGGCGGCGGGTCCTTGGGCTGCCGGATACATCACTTGCGTTGGAACAATCACAGGCGGCGGCCGCTGTGGGGCAAATCCGGCTGGCCCGCGCCTATGAGGAAGCTTTGGCACCACATGGTATTGTCACCGCACAGGTTCTGGTTACCCTTGAAGACAGCGCTGACAGACGCCGTTATTTGAACAGCCGTGCCACGTTGGAGCAGCTTTTGGGGCTGGATGTGGTGCCGATTGTGAATGAAAATGATACGGTTGCGACCGATGAAATCCGGTTTGGAGACAACGACAGGCTTGCGGCCCAAATTGCAGTGACCGTTGGCGCGGATCAGTTGATCTTGTTATCGGACGTGGATGGATTCTATTCGGCCAACCCCAGTGACGATCCTGATGCGACACGTTTTGACGTCATTGAGGCCATCACACCCGAGATTGAGGCGATGGCTGGTGATGCGGGATCGGGATTAAGCAAGGGCGGCATGAAAACCAAGCTAATGGCCGCGAAAACAGCAACGGCGGCCGGCTGTGCAATGGCGATCACCGAAGGGTCAATTCCGCGGCCATTGCGGGCCCTGCATGAGGGCGCGCAAGCAACATGGTTCACTCCACAGACGGACCCTCAGGCGGCCCGAAAACGTTGGATTGCAGCGATGAAACCACGCGGTTCTGTCACGTTGGATGCCGGTGCCGTGGATGCGTTGGGCCGGGGTAAGTCGCTGTTGCCAGCGGGAATCACGCAGGTGACCGGGCGGTTTGGGCGGGGCGACAGTGTTGCTTTGCTGGACACCAAAGGGCGGACAATCGGACATGGGTTGTCGCGTTACTCAGCGCCAGAAGCGCGGCAAATTGCGGGCCATCAAAGTGCCGAGATTGAGCGGCTTTTGGGCTATCCCGGGCGCGCGGCTTTGATTCACCGTGATGATATGGCACTTTGACCCAGCTACCAATGATAGAGATAGAAGAAAACGCAGGTGTAAGATCATGAAAGATATGAATAACATACCCGAATTGATGGCAGATATCGGCGCGCGGGCGAAAGCGGCTGCTGCCGCGCTTGCGGGGGCTTCTGCGGAGCGGAAACATGCGGCTCTTGTCAGTGCGGCAGATACGGTTTGGCAGAACCGGGCCCAAATCCTTGAGGCCAATGCCAAGGATCTTGATTATGGTCGTGACAAGGGTCTGTCCGATGCGATGATGGACCGGCTTATGCTGGATGAGGCGCGCATTCAGGGCATGGTCGACGGGCTGCGCAGTGTTGCCGAACAGCCTGATCCCGTTGGTGAAGTGATCACGGAATGGGATCAACCATCCGGGCTGCACATCAAACGTGTACGCACGCCTTTGGGTGTGATTGGGGTGATCTATGAAAGCCGACCCAATGTGACAGCGGATGCTGGTGCGCTTTGTCTTAAGGCGGGCAATGCGGTGATCTTGCGGGGGGGATCAGAAGGGTTTCATTCTTCCAGTGCCATTCATGCCTGTCTGCAACAAGGGTTGCGCGATGCCAATTTACCAGAAGATGCGGTCCAGTTGATCCCAACACGTGACCGGGCGGCTGTGAATGAAATGCTCACCATGACGGACACCATCGACGTGATCGTGCCGCGTGGCGGCAAGGGATTGGTTGGTTTGGTTCAGCGCGAGGCGCGGGTGCCGGTATTTGCCCATCTCGAAGGTATTGTACACATCTATATTGATGAACACGCCGATCCTGAAAAGGCGCTAAAGATTGTGTTGAATGCCAAAACCCGACGCACAGGGATTTGCGGGGCGGCGGAATGCCTGTTGATCCACGAGACAATCGCCAAGACGATTGGTCAGGGGGTGTTGCGCAGCCTGATTGACGTTGGCGTTGAGGTGCGGGGCGATACAACACTGGAAGCGGTTTCAGGTGTGACCAAAGCCAGTCCTGATGATTGGGGGCGCGAATACCTTGATATGATCATCGCGGCAAAAACCGTGGCAAATGTGGATGAAGCCATTGCCCACATTCGCCAGTATGGATCAAGCCACACGGATTGTGTTGTGACAGAGGATGCAGAGGTGGCGCAGACCTTTCTCAACACGCTTGATTCCGCAATTTTGATGCATAACGTTTCAACTCAATTCGCGGATGGCGGCGAATTTGGCATGGGGGCGGAGATTGGGATTGCGACTGGCAAGATGCATGCGCGCGGGCCTGTTGGTGCGGCCCAGCTTACCAGCTTTCAATATCAGGTGACGGGTGACGGAGTTGTGCGCGGCTAGGGCCCTGCCGCCAAGTCTAGAACTCAACGGTTATGGATTTTTCGTCTGACTGACAGGTCACGCGACGTCCGGCATCTTGGGCGATGATAGGCAACAGGGCGAATTGAACCTGCGACGGTTGAAGCCCGGCAACTGAGGCACCACCAGAAAGAACTTCCCACAGGGACGGATCAATATTGATCCGATCCGCTGTACCGCGCAATCGCCAGTTTTTGCCAATTGGGCCAACTTCGACCCGTCCGCCATAGGGCATGGCCGTTTCAGCACACAGGATGGCAAGAAATGCCAATCGCACTTTCTCGCGTTGCACGGGCGTTTCGGTGACCCAATTCACCGTCAAACGTCCGTTGCCATATAGGTCACGCAGGATCGATTCCACTTCGGAGTGGCCAACCATCTGATCGCCAGCTGCACCAAATGCGATGCGGAAAAACCGGATGCGCGCGCTGGCGTTTCCGACGCTTTCGCCAATGAGCCCGATTTCGGGGCCCGCAGCATCCCCGGACATTGTCAGCAACTCCAAGCCATTGTTGATTGCGCCAATAGGCGATATCAGATCATGACAAATACGGCTGCCAATCAGCGCGGCAAGGCTGGTGTTCATTGCAGTCATAGGGACCTCGCTTGGCCAAAAGGAGTTAACGTGGACGATCTGAATGCTATTTTGACGCCCGGGATGCTCGTGCGCCATCCGGCCCAGCCAAATTGGGGTGTCGGGCAGGTACAAAGCAACATCGATGGCAAAGTGACGGTCAATTTCAGGGATGAAGGTAAAGTCGTCATAGATAGCTTTCGGGTTGGGTTATTGCCTGTCTTTGATGATCAAACATGATTGCCAAATGGTTAACCCTGATCTCTTGACGGTTAAACAATTTTAAGATGCGACAAAATCGCAATACGTGCAAGCATTGCACAGATGTGTCAATTTTCCTATCACCGGGCAAAGCAGCGAGACGGGTGTGGAGCACTTAATGATCCAAGCGATCAAGGCAGATTTTCGTGTCGAACTGGCCGATACGCCGGAGACTCTGAGAGCGGCCCAGCGGTTACGGTACGACGTTTTTGTGCGTGAGCTTGGTGGCGGCGGGGACATGGTAGACCACGCGCAAGGGCTTGAGCAGGATGCGCTGGATCCGTTTTTCGATCATCTTGTGCTAAGGGATGACAATAGCGATGCGGTTGTGGGGGTCTATCGTGTCTTGAGGCCCGAAAAAGCGCAGGAGGCGGGGCGGTATTATTCGCAATCGGAATATGATTTGACGCCGCTCTTGCGATCCGGGCGGCGGATCTTGGAATTGGGCAGGTCGTGCCTGCATCCTGCTTATCGCGGCGGGACGGGGATGCATCATCTTTGGTCCGGTCTTGCGACCTATGTTGCAGAACACAGGATCGAAATATTGTTTGGTGTTGCCAGTTTTCACGGGACAGACATCTCGCGGCTGACACAGCCGTTGTCCTTGTTGCATCACCGCCACCTTGCGCCAAAGGCGCTGCGGGTCAAAGCGCAAGAAGGCGCTTTTCAACGGATGGATCTGATTGACGCTGATCAACTCGACCGCAAAGCAGCGATGATGCAAATCCCCAGCTTGATCAAAGCCTATCTGAGGCTGGGGGGGACTGTTGGTGAAGGGGCATTTATTGACCATACATTTAACACAACGGATGTCTGTCTGATCATGGACACTGCGCAGATGTCAGAGCGGCAAGCGCGCATGTATGGAAGGGCCGCGGGATGAGCGCAACCTGGGAAAGCCCCGAACCACAGCAATTGCCATCTGTCAAAACATATCAATGGCCGGTTGTCTTTCTTCGCGCTGCTTTGTTGATTGTGCTGGTGTTTGGTGGATTGCTGGTGCTGTTGGCGGTGCGGATGATCGAACGTCCGATATGTGGGGTGAAGCGCCCGGTCACACCTCACATCACACAGTTTGTTTGCCGCAATGCGCTGCGCCTGCTGGGGATTGGGTATTCTGTCAGCGGAACGCCGATCACGGGACGGGGTGCGATTGTGGCCAACCATACGTCTTGGATGGATATTTTCACGCTGAATGCGGCGCAACGGGTCTATTTTGTCTCTAAGTCCGAAGTCGCGAATTGGCCCGGTATCGGCTGGCTTGCGCGTGCAACAGGGACGGTGTTTTTGGAACGTAAACGGGCACAGGCACGCAAGCACACTCAGGTTTTCGAGGAACGGCTGTTGGCCGGGCATAAATTGCTGTTTTTTCCCGAAGGAACAAGTACTGATGGAATGCAGGTTTTACCTTTTAAAACAACGCTTTTTCAGCCATTCTTGAGTGATGAGCTTCGCGACATGCTTGTGCTTCAACCGGTTTCGGTTGTCTATCACGCCCCAAAAGGCGCGGACCGCAGGCATTATTGCTGGTGGGGGGACACCGCATTTGCGCCGCATCTGTTGGTTACTTTGGCATCTTGGCGCCAAGGGCGTGTGGATGTGATTTATCATCCACCTTTGGCCGTTGCAGATTACCAAGACCGCAAAGCGCTTGCCCGCGCCTGTGAAGGCGCGGTCAGGTCGGGCTATTCAGCCGCAAATAATGTAGATTATTCTGCGTAGGCAAAAGCCGCGTCAGGCACTGGACCCATTTCGCCGTCAACGTCCCAATCCATGATCAGACAGGCCGAGCCTTTGCGCTGAAAATAGGTGACATTGATGTCATACCAACCGGCTTGCGGCACTTCGACTTCCTGCTCTCCGGCGGGTTCACAGGCATGCACACCATCATAAAGCGCGACTTGCTGGCCGCCGATGCTGACCGAGACACCATCATTGCTGATCACATCAAGGGTGTATGTTCCAGCGGTTTCAAACTGAATAAACCCGTGGATTTCTGCGGCAACCTTCTGGGCCTTGCGTGAGGTCAATGCCAAGTCACCTTCGGTGTTGTCCTCATAGGACAGGCCACGAAGCGCGGGGCCATCACGACCCTTGCGCAGGGCGTCGGTGGCGTCTTCTAGGGTGCGCAGTTTGCTTGGGTAAGCATAGGATACCGCCAATCCCTGAGCCAGATCACCTGCCTCAGGTTGAGGGTCAGCGGGCGTTAACGTTAATGTATCGGCAAAAGCCGGGGCCGCCAGCAAGACGGCTGCGATAGATAGTGTTCGCACAGACATGTATCTTTCCTTGAGATCATAAGTATTCTGCGCAGAGTTTGGACTAACTTGGGGCTATCTGTCTAATAAAAACCGCATCCCCTAGGTCCACGACGTTTGCCCCTTGCGTCATCTGCGGCACTGTCCTATATGGCCGTCACTTAAACCCGCAGTCGGGGTTGGGCCTTTTGGGGAGAAATCCCAGAATGTCCGCCGGTTGGCAGGATCCCCTGTCATACCCCCGATGAGGCTAAACCGGAAAGGTATATCGACATGGCTCTTCCTGAGTTCTCCATGCGTCAGCTGCTTGAAGCAGGCGTACACTTTGGCCACCAGACGCAGCGCTGGAACCCACGTATGGGTCCATATATTTATGGCGCGCGCAACGGCATTCACATCATGGACCTGACACAGACCGTCCCAATGTTGGACGAAGCGCTGAAAGTCATCCGCGACACCGTCGCCAAAGGCGGCAGCATCTTGTTTGTTGGCACAAAGCGTCAGGCGGCATCGCCCATCGCAGACGCGGCAGAGAAATGCGCGCAATATTACATGAACCACCGTTGGTTGGGGGGCACGCTGACCAACTGGCAGACCGTGTCCAAATCGATCCAGCGTCTTAAGAATATTGATGAACAATCCGAGCGCGGCTTTGAAGGTCTGACCAAGAAAGAGCGTTTGGGCATGGAACGTGACCAAGGCAAGCTTCAGGCGTCTTTGGGTGGTATCCGTGAAATGGGCGGTCGTCCTGACCTGATTTTTGTCATTGACGTGAAAAAAGAAGCCTTGGCGATTGCCGAAGCGAACAAACTGGGCATTCCGGTTGTGGCTGTGGTTGACACCAATTGTTCCCCTGACGGGATTGATTACATCATCCCGGGCAACGATGATGCGGCCCGCGCGATTGGTCTTTATACCGATCTGGCAGCACGTGCAGCGCTTGATGGTATGTCTGCGCAATTGGGTGCGGCAGGCGTTGACCTTGGCGCAATGGACGAAGCTCCGGTTGAGGAAGCATTGGCCGAAGAAGCGCCAGCAGAGGCACCAGCAGAAACGCCTGCTGAGTAATCTGCCACGGTCACGCGGCTTGAAACGGGGGCAGGGGGACTTGCCTCCAACGATCTGAACATGAGGAGACCCAAGAGATGGCGATTACAGCATCTATGGTGAAAGAACTGCGCGACAACACCGGCGCAGGCATGATGGACGCCAAAAAGGCGTTGACCGAAAACGATGGCGACATGGAAGCCGCCGTTGATTGGCTGCGCACCAAGGGCCTTGCCAAAGCGGCCAAGAAATCCGGCCGAACAGCGGCAGAAGGTCTGGTTGCGGTTAAAGTTGCTGGTGGCCATGGCGTTGCGGTTGAAGTGAACTCTGAAACTGACTTTGTTGGTAAGAACGCCGATTTCCAGAAAATGGTTGGCGGTATCGCCGAGGTCGCATTGTCAGCTGGTGATGTTGACGCGCTGAAAGCGGCTGACATGGATGGTAAATCTGTGGAACAGACTGTGACAGACGCGGTTGCTGTGATCGGTGAAAACATGTCCGTGCGTCGGATGTCGGCCATCGATGGTGACGTTGTCGTGTCTTATGTGCACAACGCAGCAGCGCCAGGCATGGGTAACATCGGCGTTCTGGTGGCGCTGACGGGTGGCGACGAAGCATTTGGCAAGCAGGTCGCAATGCACATCGCTGCGACCAACCCGGCGTCCTTGTCCGAGGATGATCTGGACCCGGCGGTTGTCGAGAAAGAAAAGCAGGTGCAGATGGACATCGCACGCGAATCTGGCAAGCCAGAGCAGGTCATCGAGAAAATGATCATCGGTCGTATGAAGAAATACATGTCCGAAGTGACCTTGGTGAACCAGCAGTTTGTGGTGAACCCTGACGTGACTGTAGCCCAAGCGGCCACAGATGCGGGCGCAACCATCACTGGTTTTGTGCGTCTGGAAGTTGGTGAAGGCATTGAAGTCGTCAAAGAAGACTTTGCTGCTGAAGTTGCGAAAGCGGCCCAAGGCTAAGCCTTCTGCTAGAGAATTAGGAAAAGGGCGGTGCATTTGGATGTGCCGCCCTTTTTCTGTGCCAGGGGGCAGGGCTTTCCATCATGGATATCGTTCTTTGCCACTATCGCGAAATACCTCTCTTGGCGGATTTTTGGCGTTTCTTGGGCTTTCCGAAAGGGTCAAATGAAAAGAGCGGAACACGCTGCCACGTGATCCGCCCTCCGTTCCCAAGGTGCAGCCGAGGGTCACATTACTGCCCGGAAAGCCTGAGCGGATCAATACACCCCAACTCTTTCCGGTACCCCAATTAGCCCTGCAATCACAAGGAGTTCGGAGCATTTGTTCCCTTGGTTTAACCAATATATGGCAACTGGCTTACCTTGCGTCAAATTAACAAGAGTGGCGAGTAGGGGATTCCTTACCTTTGACAAAAACAAGGGGAGAAAATTTCGGAAACTGTCGATGTTGACGAAAATCAGGCGTCGAGGATGAATATCTGATTTGCAAAGGCTGCTTTCAACACGGCTTGGGCTGTCGTCTCCACAGACAAGGCTTCGCGCGCCAGCCTGAGATGTTTTTCAACCGTTGCTGAAGTGAGGCCCATAAGCAGCGCAATGTCCTGCATTGTCTTACCGTCTCCAACCCATTCCAGCGCTTCGCGTTGTCGCCGGGTCAGGGACCGGTTTGGAGCGGAATAAGGCAGGGTCAGAATCTTGAGGTGCACAATGTCATTCATCAATGTGATGTCATCGCCATGCTCTGCCCAAATCTCATCCACCTCTTGTTGGGAGATTTCTGGCCGCGCTGTTAATGCGATTGCGCCTTTGGACCGGGCCGAAATCGACTTAAAGCTCACCGTATAGCCTGCGCGCACATTCATTTTGCGGTTAAAGGCCACGACACGTTCCTCAGCAGGTGACATCGCAGATTTTTCCGACATTTTGTGCAGCACAGTCCAGCTGCAGGCGCCATCATGGGTCAAAGCCCAACGCACCATTGGCGCATGGTAATAAAGACCATTGCCCAGAAATTCATCTGTGTATTCAAGGCTATGATTGGTCAGGATCACAAAATCTTCTGGATCCCCCAATGATGTCGATGTTCGGTATCGCGTAAAGCCATACAGCAGCCGATCAAAGCCAAATTTAGACATTTTTTCGCAATGCCCTTCCCAGAGTTCTTCAATACTGGGGCAATGCGTTACATTTTTGAGGTAATCTAGCAAATTCATATGGTTGCCAGGTGTTTTGAAAGTGCATCCAAAGCCATAACGTAACCATGTGCACCGAAACCACAAATTTGACCCAAAGCAACAGGGGCAATGTAGGATGTATGTCGAAAGCTCTCGCGGGCATGAATGTTACTCAAATGAACTTCGACAACAGGCAATTCAACCGATGCAATGGCATCCATCAGGGCGATCGACGTATGGGTATATGCGCCGGCGTTCAGGACAATTCCCTTGTGTGAAGTTTTTGCCGCATGTATTTGATCTACAAGAACTCCTTCGTGGTTGCTTTGCGCAAAGGACACATCCAATCCACGGGATTTTCCGGCCTCAATACACATCGTTTCAATATCGGCAAGCGTCGTGGAGCCATAGACCTCGGGTTGCCGAGTGCCCAGCAGATTTAGGTTCGGGCCATTTAGAATCAAAATCGACGACATGGTGCTCTCTTTACTTAGGTATTCGTAACGTAATGTGTCGGCCTGCGGACTGTCCAGCATTGCACTAAGATACAAGCGAAGCTGTGCCATGTGGAGCGCAATAAGATATTGACGGCGCCGCCTAAATTTCAGCCCGGGTTTCAAAGTGCGCCCTGAGTGCCTTAGGAAAGACCTTGAGGAGGGGGTATTTGCTTGGCTTGAGCAGCAAGGGAGTTATGCAGCGTCCTTAGGTAAGATATTGAACTTTATGGTTTTACGCGGTGTGTTGCGTGGCCCGAAACCTTGTAGGTGTCGCGCATAGGGGGCTCGCCAGCCTCGTTCAATTGCATTCCACAGAATGAACCCACACGTGAGCTTCGGGTTCATGGGGCGCGCGCGTACCGTCGGTGACCGCGCCAAGCCGCTTTGCCACGGCCTGTGAGCGTATATTGCTCTGATCGATGTAACTATACAGCGTCTTTAAACCCAGATCCTGAGAGGCCCATTTTTTAACGGCCAGTGCTGCTTCGGTGGCAAAGCCTTGTCCTTCAGCGCCCTCAAACAGATGCCATGCAAGTTCAATGTCTGGCCAGCCCGAATGCTTGATCAAGCCCACGCGGCCAACTGGTCGTCCGGTTTGCCGTTCTACAAGTGTGAAAAAGCCGAAGCCGTGCCATTGCCAGTGACCAATGCCAGACAGAAACCCGAACCAAGCTTGCTGTGCGGAAATTGTTTCTCCTTGGGCCACCATAGAGGGGGCACTTGTCATGAAGCGCGTGAATTCTGGTAAGTCTTCTTGTTCAGGTCCTCGCAGAACCAACCGCTCGGTCGTTAGTATGGGAGCAGTTGTGAGGTTTTGCATGTTTGTGCTTGCTCGCTTTGGTTTCGGTTGCGTTCACCATAGCGATTACCTGAGCGCAAAGGAAAGTTGCGATATGAACATGGTCAGGGGGTGGATGCAAAATGTATGCAAATGGATCGAGGTAGAGGAAAATCGACTTGGTTTTGTGAGCGATTTGTAAACACCATTCAGAAATGTCACCGGGTTTGCAAAGCAGAAGTGTCACCCTGGGTGCACCGTGAGCAAGGCTTTTGAGCCCGTAGACCCCACATATCGAAGGGCTGAAAAGCCTTGCGGAGGTCAGTGGAAGAGCTGG
>JBDWQI010000190.1:0-7260 GCA_039986635.1 Sulfitobacter sp. | reverse complement strand
TACGAGCATCTTTCGTGGTACGTCAAACCGAGGGAACACGATCCACAAGAGAGTTCGGTCGACTAAATTGTATGCCTTCGCGAGGTCGACATAACACATGTAAAGACGGGTGCCCTCCTTTCGTGCCGTTTGGTGTCTTCGAACTATGAAGGTCATATCAATCGTCCGCCGTTGCGGTCTGAAGCCGCACTGCCCCTTTGGTAAGATATCCTCCCATTCGCAGGAACAGCTGTTCGCAGGAATAGCTGAGGCAATTGTCGATTTCCGCGACGAGACCTTTGCCAGCGTGTGCCACGAACAAGATGCCCGATAGTCACCGCACTCCGTCCAGTCGCTCTTCTTGTGCAGCGCTATGATCGTGGCTTCGTTCCTCGCCACAGGTACCCCCCCACCCTGTCATATGGTGATCACAATGGCGTGGAACTGATCTATTACGGGGGTCCATAGTTAATAGGACCTACGGTATACATAAAAACCTATATATTTACCTATTTTTACTAACAAAACATGGTCCCGTTAACTATGGACCCCCGTAATAGTATACGGCAGTTACCATCGCGATCTTCATCTCAGGTGAGTTTACGCAGTTCAGCAGGAAGCCCATCGGATCCGAAGCCCTTCGGTTTCACATGCTCTTGATGGTTTCGTCCACCTCAAAGTTCGAAAGGAAATCGTTGAGAAATGTACACGGCGGCCATACCCTGAGCTCTTCGACGATACTCGGGTCGAGCGCTGGCGGCTCACCGTTGGACTAGAGCTGAACCACTGTACCCACCGATCGCGAATGAGCCCCATGATACGAAGCATCTTGCTCTCGGCCTCCTTGATGTTTTGAGAGCTGCACGATTTCTTGACCTCCATCCCCTTGAGGGGCTTGTCGAAAAAGGATTGGTCGCGATCTTTGATGCGCACCTCAAGATGACTGACGAATTCCTCAAAGAAGCTCTGCACAGCCTTGATATTCACGCGCTTAAGGCGTTTCCCAGCTGCTTTCAAGGCCTCGTTGAGGTTGCTGTTGCTTGGATCGGTGCGCAAAAGCTTTGTCGCGGCTTGGCGCGATCTTAGCGGCAGCCGACAGAATAATTTCAGCGAGCACCGTTTCCATGCCATCCACATCCGTACCAGGGGGTAGGGGTGTGAACTTCTCGGTGAAGGCTCTCCACAGCTCGAGGTTGCCCATCAGTTGTTGGAATTCGATTTCCTGTCTGCCCGTCATCTCTCGCTTGCGGTGGTTTGGGGCAAAGCACCCAAGCAGCCGGATGTCTGCTGTGGCCAAGTTGTGATATGTTTCAGGGTTAACTAGAGGGGGTCCACGCACAGTGACATTTCGTACGAGGCATCTGCGTGACTGCTACGAAAGGACCAAACCCAGGCGGCAGAATCCTTACCCACCATCTGGACGTTGTAAGGTGCATGACAATCTACGCTTGGGGGTGCTGAAAAGCGTATTGACAAACGAAATTTGGTTTTCTGCTGAGAATACCAGCAAACGTCGTCTTTGTCATCCAGCGTACCCCGCCCGAATGCACTCAGCACCTTGTAATGGACGCAACCTTCCCCCTTGCGCTAGTGCGAGCGTTAATATCCATCATGACAAGCTACTGCTCTACTCTATGCACTTCAGCAGATGTGCGGGTTAGCGTAGCCGAAACAAGGTATTTGTCACGGGCTGATTTGTGACTATAGTCGGAGCGTACGCAGACACAGAGGAGTTCGCATTAGACTTCCCCTTGATATCTGGTCGCACCTTCTCGAATCGAGCACTGATGCACTCCACAGCCAGTCCATCACTTTCTACATCCAGCGAGATGGGGTCCATGATTGTTATCCCAACATGTGTAGACCTTTGGCCTCCGTACCACCTCCGCCAGCTCTGCTGAAGTACACAATGGACCCGCTGCTGGGGAACACAACCGACTCTTCTCGTCTCGTCTCCTGCCACCAACATAGCGCTGGCTTTGCCCGCAGAAGTCCATAATCTCCTCGGTATGGCCAAGACCGCCGTTGACGTTCAGAGTACGGACGCTGAATGAGACCATGGTCAACTTACCATCTCGAGGCTTTAATCTATTTACGGGGGTCCATAGTCAATAGGACCTGTGCTATACAAAAAAAACTATTTATTTACCTATTTTTAATAACAAAATTTGGTCCCGTTAACTATGGACCCCCGTAATAGCGGCCCTAGATACCCCTGGACGAGCCTTCCGCGGTTTTTGGCCCCCCATCATATTTTCTGTGAGCAGCTTTCAACCATCGAACACTCCGCCTACTTGGGTGTTTGCTTTTCTTCGGACGTGTCGGGTGCAGCACGCCCTATCCGCCACTTCTGCTTATATCCTGTCCTGTAGGTTGCTGATTCACGTATGAGCTCCTGTCATTTCTACCCCCCATACTACGGAGCCCACCCTTGGCGCATCGGAGCTTCATCGTTGTCATAAGCCTAGAAGGCCGCGGGGAACATAGCCTACGAGTATGAGGTGAAATGTCCGTCGGCGTGACGAGGACAGCGCACCACGAGCAAGGCAGCACCCATGTTCCGGATACCGGTATCGGGCACGAAGTGCCGGGTACCGGTACTCTCCTCCAGTCGGATCCAGAAGGCCAAGAAGGAAGCAAGCGTAAGCACTCCTAAATGTCCAGCCCTCGGCGGAGGATAGTTGATGAGGAAATTGAGAAAAATGAGACGTGTGTCCGGTGTCCAGTATTTACGTTTGTACGTACTCATACGAATACCGCCCGGAGAAGAAGTGCTTGATACGAGCATAAGAAAAGTGAAAGAAGGACGCATACATCGCTGTGTGAAAACCCTACGAGATATACCTTAGCAAAGAAAGCGCAATCTCGTCTGCTGTGATTTCAACGCACGCCCTGATTTGATCCACAGAGCAACATCAAATCGAACAAGCAGAATACTGAAGACGCTCGTCATGTACGTTGACAAGGCTTAATATTCACTTTTTCACGTGTACGCACGTACTCGAAACAATAAGTAGATATGATGAGTAGGCCGCACTTGGGTAGTCTTAAGTGATCGCCCATGAGGGGAGGAATAATTTCCACTTGAGGGGTTTCTAGGGGGTTTTCATTCGCTAGTATTGGGAGCAGGCGACGGTGTTCTAGCTCATATGGAGCAGTTGTTATCGAGGCTCCCGGCACTGGCAGATAGCACCCCGCTGTCGCGGTATGTATCGGTACGGTGATGGAGGTGGGGAATGGAGGTACGCGGAGGCCTTCGGGTGACATCGCCAGGTTGAAAAGGCCCGAGATTATCCCGTCGAAGTCTCCCTTCGTTCGTCGCGTGTCGGTGCAGACACTACCGCTGGCGGCCGATGGGTAAGTACCACAAAGGGTTATCCAAGGCTTTCATCAGCAATTTAAGGCAGGACCGACGTGAGTGCATCACCTCATAAAGTAGCAGGGACTGGCAAGATGGAGCAGAGGCGAGCATGCCAGGGTACTGTAAGCCGCCGAACACCGTACGTGGTATCGAGGCGACCTCCGAGTTGGAGAGTGCCAATGGTTTACTGTCATTTGAAACTTCGATCGTTCGAGGCAACGTGGATTAGAGCGTTGGTTGGGGACGAGAAAGTACAGGATACCAGACAATACAAACCTTTCAATGCAATCGAAAACTAGTATTTGGCACTCTTAAAAAATATGTTCATACAGTCTAGTACCGAGTCTATCAACACCAAGTGCTTTTCCGAGTTCGTGAGATTTGTTTACCATGGAAAGGGTGATTGGAAAAACTATTGGACGGGCTATTCTAAAGATTGCACTAAGGCGAAGACCATCACAGTAAAAATCGTCCGGAATGCCATTTTTTATGTTTATTCAAGGCATCGTTAGAGAGGAACCGCGGTTGAAGTTTTTTCCCGTGATATTTTAATATCTACCGACTGGCAGTACCTGAAAGCAAAACCTGTTGTGAACTGAATACGGCTGTAGGAAAATGCCTTCTATCTACCCGGCGGGAGCTTCTGCGGCCTTGGTGAAAAGTGGTGGCATTTCGCTGCTTGTACTCCCGCAACATTTGATCAAACCCATCCATGGCATTTACCTGATACTTGCCAACAGAGGGACTACCTCTTGCGATATCGGTAGTATGTATGGTACCGGCGTTTGCACCCTTGGGGGGCGTGCCTTGGTCAAGAAACAACGCGACAAGACGGGCGGTGGTGGGAGGGATTCCCAACAAAATCGCTTGTCAGCTGCGCCTCTTGATTGTCAGAGCTACTTGTATGACGCGGCTACAGAGATATTTGTGTATCAGGAGCGTCGCGGCCGTTCTGCCGTACCCTCATCAACCTTTTTTTTTCCTGTTGTGCGCTCTACTCTTCCCCGTTTTTCTGCACAAAGCGTACGCGCCGTGATTCGTAGCACACTGCCCCACATCACGAAATCAGCGACCGCCGCACCTCCACCCGGGAGAATCGAACAAGCAACAAAACAACTAAAACAGCGCCTGCCTACGTTTTCTTTCTAGAGCTTTCTGTGCGACCAGCATATGACAGGGTGTGATCGTTGCGACGACCGTCATCACCACCAGCCTCGCCGGCACCTCGCTATGGCAAATATTGTTTGGCGTTACATGTCTGGGAGCGGCTCGGTTCATGTACCGTATCAGCGTAATGCCATATGGTATAGTGTTAATATGTTTTGTCCCATGAAGCTCCAAACGCCTGAGATGAAACGACGTTTCTAGGAAAAAGAGGGAAACGAAGCGTGGTCCATGGGGGGTGCGTACTGCTGTGTATTATAGATCAAAACGGCACTCAAGGGGACGTTATTGTTGAAGAACTTGGTACTAAATTCTAAATTCTGTTTTTTTGCTCTATTCCATGAATCTGACTTGAAGACACAACTGTTGACAATGGAAACAGGAAAAGCATCTCGAGTAAAGAAATTGAACAGAGACAACAAAGGGTAATGCTCAGAATTCTTCATTCCGGAACAAAACACGAGCAACATCCAAACAGAAACGAAAATGTTCAACACATTCAATAGTGGCGGCCCCGACCCAAAGGCCGATGACAAGTGGAATAAAAGTGATATTTTTCCATAGTCGATGACAAGTGGAATAAACGTGATATTTTTCCATAGTCATGGAGTAGGGTATGTTTCGACAATGACGTCCCCAGCTCACAAGTAGAGCAACGGGGCGTGGGAAACGAGTGGTTTATTATGCAGATATATTACGTAGAACAAAGCGGACGTTACAGAAGAGAAACCGAGAGGGGCGTGTACTTCAGGCTAGATTCCTTTTATAAGTAACACCTCTGTTCCTCGCCACTATGAATAGTACGTTTCCGGCTGGCTACTGACTTAGCAGGTATTTTGTTACCTGCATGGAACTTCCTAGATAAGATATTTCTAGTGCCGTTTCAATGAAGGTGCTCCTGACAAGCCTACCCACATGTTGTACCTGGCTGATATTCAAGCATGAATGCCCCATGTTCTAAAACGCCTATTCCAAGACGTACATATGAAAACTACCCAAAGACGCAAGGCACGTGTTTAGACCCTACTCCGTGCTGTGCGAGGCGTCAACATCAGTAAATACCTCTCGTGGTAAAAAGCAACGAAACCACACTACTAATAGGTGGCCGAGCGGTGTGCCTTCGTCTATATATACCTACCAAAACGAATCATCCAGTTACGACGCATCTCCGCAAGCAGCAAATGGCCTTTCAACGAAATTCAATGCTTCGTGTACAACTAACGACCACGTCCATTGCAATACGTCATTGACCGTCTACGCGCTTGGAATGACCACATGTGTTGTTGACAACGTTTTCCTTGCCGTCGCCTTTCGCTGGAGAATATATTATACAAATACCGCGAATCTACCGTGTGCCCGCAGTTGAAGCATGCCGTCGACTGCACCAGCAGCAGACACGGTTTGGCTCGAGAAATCGGCGCCCCACGACGTAGACGCTCAATCGACACAAGCGTATCGTCATGTCGGCGAGCTCCCTACGCCTTGATCGTAAGGGTTGATGTATCGCAGCCCACAGAAATAGCTTCGATACACTGTACTCCATTGCCGAAAAAAGGCTATAACATAGAAGATAGATTCATTCAAAAATACCCTGGGGGTAACGTGCAAACATGTACCAGATGTATTATACAAAACCGCGAATAAGCAATCGAAATGTCTAGCTCATCACACCAACGTGCGTATCTGAACCAGTTTCACGCCGTAAAAATCGAATGATACCTCCACCTAACGCCCCATCGAGTTGCTAAGCCAACACGTCTCCCGTTGGCGGCCCAACCGAGCATTCGCGGCCGCAAAATGGACGCTGGACGCTGCTTCCTCATGATTGCTCGGCGGTGGGCCGTCCCATGTCTACCTGTCGTGAGACATGTTTGACCTGCTTTCTCGTCCGCCCACGCTATCTTACTTGCGTACTCAACCCTCGGCATGCCTTCGAAGTGCTGTTTAATAATGTCGTCAGTATATGTGCCGTCAAAGTGTGAGGCATAATCACCTCGGAGCTCTCATTCGTCTAGCTGTTTGATACCAAGTTGAACTCGTCCCCGCGTGACCACCAACGCCCCGTTCGTGGCATACTCAAGCCTTGTCCGGCGGTTATTGTCTCAAGTCAATATCAACGTTGTTAGTGTATGCGCTGTCCAAGTATGATACATATTTAGCCAGCATCTTGATCAGAGCAACATCAGAAGTCGTCGACAACAATTGTTATCTTCCCCACCGGACGGGGATGGGTAGAGCGTAGCAACATACCAGCTACATTGCCAAGTGTCAGCCATCAAGCTCTTTAAACGTTGGTGCTGTTGACTGTCGAAGTCACTCCTCCGGAACGAACAGCTGCTTGAACTCAGTTCCGAGCGGGTGCATGACCCTGTAGTCCTCCACATCGCCTCGAAGAACACCGAGACCCGACATCACAGCTTTTCCGGTCTGCTTGTCATGGACGGGACGGGCGGTCTCGCCGAGCATTCCCTTGGCGGTTGCAATGCCTTCGGCATTCTCGACGCGCACGTCCATCTGCCAGAAGGAGGCAGTGGGCACGACACGGCCATCCTGCAGAGTCTGCGCCTCCTCGCTGTTGATGCCCACGTTCACACGAAGGGACAGGTTAGGCGACTCGATCCGTAGCACGGCATGGTTGGACTGAACCCCGGCAAGGGCGGTCACATCGCCATTGAGCTCTTCGAGGTACCTTACGCACCACGGCGGGGCAATCATTACGGAGTCTTCCAGCAGCCAGTCGAAAATGGACGTGACTG
>JBDWQI010000189.1:0-3141 GCA_039986635.1 Sulfitobacter sp. | reverse complement strand
GTCTTGCGGTAGCCTAGACGTCACTCAAAAAAAGGGCGTATGACTTAGACGCACTGCAGTAAGTGTAAAATATCTGCAGGGTTTCATCATTGTAGGCAACGTGAATAAGGTAAAACACTTTGCTTGTTGGTGAGAGTTCGTCAGCTTCCAAACACTTGCTCTCGCTGAAGGTTCCGATGGATAATTCGCACGGAACATGCTTTTTGTTCGTGGGGTACAGCCCGAGGTGGGCCACGAGCGAAGGTAAACGCTTGACTATGAATACATCAATTTTATATCCGAATAACGCCGATACATTAAGGCACCATTCATCCGAAAGTCTGGTCACACGCAAATGTTGCAACCACGGAGAAAAGGTGATAGCAACAACACATCATAATATATTGTGAACACCTGACTAGGCCGGATTATGTTCCTAAAATTTCTGGTATTCACGCAACTTGATCATGCGCGTCTGGCCTCAACTTGTTGGTGGCCCTGGTCCAACCTAGCGGGCATCACTATGTCGAGATATAAGGGTTGTGGGTCATTGTGCTGCACTAAGCATGAGTACATGCACGACCTGATGAGTTTCTTCCCACAATGAACGGCGATCTATAGATCTTCGTGTCTTAAGTACTACTTCGGATTGTAAGGCGTTGCGACGCAGCTACACCAACAATATATACAATGTAAATACTAAACATTATGCTAGCCAACAGGCATACCTTAACACGCATGGATGCATACAACATGGTTGCTGGCAGTATCTTGGGTACGACCAAACCTTCAGAACATAGTCGTTTCGAATAGACTCTCGCCGCGGGTGTAGACGTGACGATAAACATGTGTCCCGCGTGTATGTTCGGGCACACGTTTGTTGATCCTGTCCGCAGGCAATACATACCATCGAGAAAACACGGACAACTTAAAGGATAAACCCATACCAACCTGACATTGAGAACTCCTTAATTGAATGTAGGGTTGTGAGGTGTGGGGTATCATCTGCATATGAAATGTAATACATATGAAACCACAGACTGCCCACCATGTTGATAAATGCACCAGTGATTGAGTGTCCTTCCATACTAACCAGCTGTTTAACAACGATAATTCTTTCTTCCTTCCTTCTGTGGGGCGCAGAGCTTCAACTGCACTCCGCAGTTTGGAATGAAGAGCACACCACACCTGCGGACATGCTGAAGCGTAGGGGCGCGTATCGAATAGTAGTGGAACAAGTCCCGATTTGATAAAGAACATTTGTCGAATGGTTGACAGGCACTGTGTACGCTTCAACTTGTCGACTAACCTCATCCCTTAACCACATCCCAAACCTGATCAGCAAATGTCGAAGCATAGCCGCGTTCGACCGATCAATTGTGGAGATAATGTATGTTCTCGACCATATGGCACCAGGTAAATATTATATCATGCGGACGCGAATTCGAAACGAGCTCTCGATCGCAGACGGCTATACTTAACGGAATCTATCGTCTCATGGTCTGACTGAGTGTCGAACGGAGTCCAAACACACTGTTGCCGACACCTGAATACAGCAGCGTCGAAGGTTGAAGTGTATATATTGGAGTTCATCGTAACGTTCGTTCCGTTTGTCCACAATAGAACACCGTCCGGAAGATTCAACAATCAAAACAGACTAGCACGACGTATTCGATCATTCCCCAACAGTTCGTTATGCACAACCGATACAATCGATTAGCGGCGCTTATGCATAATTTTCGTGTCTCTATGCCAAGTGGCTCCCTGCGTGGGTACCAATTATTACTTCGATATGCACTTCCTGAACATGTGCTTCGGAGCGTAACTGTACCCAGACAGCGTCAAATATATGTTTCGGTACAGTACAAATAGTAATTGCCGACAATACCAGCAGTCTATGCATCTGTCGAACGGAACATGTGCCGTCAAAATGATGGCGAAACGCGACTGGCAATCTGTACATGGTGTAGCCAGATGTGTGATGGACCGGTGTTTATGGTGGACAGTTGATTGGCTAGCCACGTACGATACACGTGGATGAAAATGCAAGGGAATTAACCGCGACCTTGCAGACTTTAAACCTAAAGTAGCTGGAAACCTCGTGATTTGTATTCACGAATTGCAGGCTACCGTTGCGAGCTTTGCGTTGGCTGATCTGATCTCTGTGGCTAACCCGTTTGATATCAGACCGTTTGGTCTTAACTAACCTTCCCCACGTAGAGTCACACGCTAGTTCCACGTTTACGACACACGGCAGAAATATACACTCTCGACGAAAACGCACCAGCCTTATAAGACCTTTGCAAGATAATTTTATTTCATGCATACCTTGTATTCGGTCTCTGCAGTTGAATATACTTTGAATTTATCGAAACGTGAGCATGCGCTAATATGAAATGGGGTACGTGCACGCACGTGTCCAATCCACCGCAAGTACGTCTAACCTATGGGACATGGCCATCGTTACCACCGCGTTTGTCGGTTCTGCTTGAGCACGTCGCTTGCGGTCGGAGATATCGGATGATACGAGTAGTCCTCGTGGTCCAGTAACGTAAAGATGTCAACGAATGTTTAGACGCTATCGTCCACAGACGGAGTCGCTTTGAAGATATTAACGTAGAACAGTGGCATGTCTTGCACTAACGTCCCACCGTTAAACGCATTTTCAACTTATTGTCTGTGGTCGAGTGGTTTGACCCGGTTTTCTATAGACGTAGTGCAAGGCCGTCATGCCCGAGCAAGGCCGCGTATGCAGCCACACAGTTCGCAGCTACAGTAGCAACGTTTCAAGCCAGTCGCGAACAAGTCCAGCCGGAAACAGCTTTCAATCTAGATTTGCTTCGTATACGCATCTGATACACATTTTGGCGACATATTTAGCTGGCTGGTAAAACATTCGCTTGGTTGTGCTGGTATTCCTCTTTGATGTTCGTGTTTTCCTGTCTAAAATCAACAACATTCTACCTTTGAGGTGTTATTAATTCGTACATCACATAATAAATGGTGCAGTTTCTTCCCTTGATACGAAGTTTGCTCACTCTCGGTGACACAGGTGGGACCCGCCTCCCGTCTTTCAGCGGTGTGTGAGCATGCTCGTGACGGTACTTTGACGTACGTGGGGGGTGCATTACGTCCATCGTGAAGTCATCAAGCGCACACCTT
>JBDWQI010000188.1:0-3622 GCA_039986635.1 Sulfitobacter sp. | reverse complement strand
ATCTTGGTTCGGGCTTCAGAGGGCGAAAAAAAATGACATAAACTTCTGTTGTCAGTAGCGACAAAAGTGCCTGAATTACAACCCAGGGACCTGTACGACAGAGGCGCAGCACGCTGAAAGCTGAACCAATGCACGCTTTTTGTGAATCCTTCGATTTGAGTTTTCAGTTCAAAGCTTTAATATGATCATCTCTATGCCACTGGACTCTGCGGATATCAACGTGCAGATGATATGCCTGTTTGACAGACTAAGATTCACGCAGAAAGCATCCTTGACGAATATGTTTGCTCATACTGAACTCGTTAAATGGAGAGCACTAATAAAGCGGACCATATGTTCCATGGTCGACCCGAGGAAATTGTCAACCTACAGCATACGGAAGTAGGCAAACAAGAAAGAAAACCAAACGTTGAGACTGCAAGCCTGAGCATCACCGCGGAAGGCGGTTCAGATGAAGAGCGCTGGGAGTGGCGAATACTGAAATCTCGAAACACTTACCGGTACCAGGTATACGCAGCAGCGGCTGTCGTTGTACCCAAAGCGAATCTATGCGGAAATCCACCACTCTCCCCCTGACTGCGTGAGGAAGTAACCACAGCAGCATTGGCCGCAGCTGCTGCAGCAAAGGCGACAGAGCGCAAATCTTGTTGTGTGATTTGAGCATGTTTAGTTCTACTGTGGCTGAATGTTGTAAGGTTTTCCTTAGGCTGGGTAGTCGATCGAATGTATATACGTATAGATGGAAACAGTTTCACATTAGGCATAGTCGAAGACATGAATACCACTTCGAACGCTGTCTTGGTAGAAACACCTGCGCGTAAGTCCTTAAAGTCATATCGCCCTGGTTCTTCCGGTAGTGAGACGAAATTAATACGGGAGCATACGGTCGCATACGATACGACGCCCCAAACTCCCGCTGTTCAGAGTGGGGGAAAGTGTCCCAAGGATTACCCCGAGCTGGGTAATCGATCGATCGTGCACCCCTGTTGCTCTATTGGTGCTCCTATTATACCTCCAATCCTGGCCTGAGGGACGCGATGCGCTCGTTCCTGGTCGCGGAAAAGCTACAAGGATCTTCGCTGGAAGTTAAAGCGCGTTCAACACGAGGGGTACAAGAGACACGGACGAAGTTTCACATCACCTCAAACGTTCAACACGGATACAACATTCAAGCATATTTGACGTGGAGTGCACGAATGGGTCTTTCGCAAGGATTGAAGGCGCACGGTGTTGTTTGTATAAAGGTTGGCAAACTGTTGCAGCTTTGCTTGCGCATAGTTTCGAAAATTAGTTCTCGAACGTGTCGTTTGATCCGGACTACAGAACATATATTTTTAACTGTTGAAGGTATCGAATTCGGAGGCATACAAGATGAAAAGCTACCACCTAAGATCCAACAGGCACACCTGTTTCGAGCGTGTTCCTCTCAGCGCGCGTGCGTTTTGATCGCGAGGTAACCCTCGAAACGTCAAAGGGGCGGGAGGTGAAGTTAAAGGTAGATTACAGCGCTCAAAATGATGAACGTATCCTCGAGTTATTCGATGTTCGAAGATCTGATACTGAAGGCGACTCGAACCAAACTCCGGTACTACTTCGTGGAATCTCCTTCACTCTACATTATAATATATGCCAGTAGGTTTAATTCTAAAATGTTCACAATAGCGTTAATCCAGCATGTGCAAAGGGGTGGTGAATGACTGGAGCTTTGCGCGGGCGGCCTGTTTGTGCTGCTTTCACCTCTCCTGAGGGCTTGGGTTCCTGGAGGGTTCAGCCAATGGCAACCTGGGTTGACCACGAACACATTCCCGAAGCCCACCTTAATCACGGGGCGCAAACACGTTGATTTGGGTTCCATCGGGACCGAGATACGCATCACGTTAAACGTTTCGATTCTGGCGGATAGAGTTCCTATGACAGGAATAATCCTACAACATTCTCCACTATATCCAGAGGTGACCACAGTTCATGTAGGCTTGGCACGACTTGGGACAGGGGAAGCGGGCGCAGACCAGGACGGCCGAGGTGGGTCTGCTCCGCCGAGGTCCATACGAATGACATGTGAGGTGTGCGGTGAGAGCATGGAGCTACTTGACTGGATAGCCGTCTCGTTCCGGATCGTACGTCTGATGTGCGCGCTGGACACTGCCGAGGCCAGGACAGGTTCGGGATAGCACTGATTGGCAAGACGAGACCACCCAGGTGGGTCGCATTTCACACTGTGGAAATCATAACGCGGCTCCGTATGAGGATTGGTTGACGGTGATCCAGTGGCGGGGGCGGCCAGCAGCCCCGAAAAATGCTTCTGTGGGAGGACTCCCAGTTTGAGGGAGGTAACGAAGGAAATGAACGAGACGGGGGATGGCGAGTACGATGATATTGGCGGAGAATTAGCAATTCCCATACTGCGGGCGTGGCCCCGGATGATTCGAAAGAGGGTCTGGAGGGCGGTAATGCACCGGTCCGAATATCGTGCAACCGTGGATGGCGGGTATATTTCAAGCTGGAATGCGCAGACCGTATGACACTCGGGAAAGCAGGCTCGCGGCCGTCCCTCGCATGCCACTCGGAATGACGACGGGACGAAACCTCCCCACCGGGCGGAATTTGACAGATGAAAAGCTGGCATACAGGAACGAGAAGACCTGAGATGGCCGACAGCCTTTTAGGTCCCACGTCTGTCGACGACAATAGGCCGTGAGCTCTTGCAGCTGGACCTAGCCGGGCATTAGAGCACCGGTGTTTATAACATGTTCGAGGGCTTGTTGCGAACCCAGGTACACTGCGAGCCAACATCGTTCCTCATGTGTACCGTGTCTTGCGATTTATTACGTCTTCGTTGAGGACCCTCGCGCATTATGCTGGGCACAGGTGGTTGCCCGATACTACGGATTGATCGGTGCATACAACGACAGCACCTATGACGGTATTTTGCGCTTTCAGGAAAGGCGGCCCTATGTCGCCCAGCACGTACAACAGTTCCTTGCGCACCTGGACGCTGTTCGAGAGGGGCGCTTAACGAGATGGTGGGTTGACTCAGGAGGCGCGGTGAACAGAGGGAGGGCACTTCCTCGATCTCCGATCGTCGAGCCTGCCCGGTGAAATGCGGATGGCCTTGAGTTGACCAACAACCCGGTAAGGAAAACCCCCCGGGGCCATGGCGAAACGACAAGAGGGAGCACAGGCGGCCATCAAGCCGCTGGAGAAGAGAGGAATGCGCAGTTGCAGCTACAGAGCGTAGGGGTTGCCTTGGCGCGACTAGAAAACGCTCTGGTTGCACCGAAACTGAGGGCTTATGGTATAGATGGGGAATAGGTGGGGCGGGTAACTTGAAGGGGAAGGCGAGGTAGAACACCGGGGCAACGACCAAGGACACAAGCACCCAGTGCCGGGAATGGTACCAGAAGGAGCGGGGAACGCAAGGTTAAGGGGGCGCGCAGCGCTCCACCACCAACGATCGGTAACCGGGTCCGCAGAAGCGAGGACGCGTAGGGAGGGCTCACGCAAGAGAAACAATCGGGCCTATCTGGTTGGATATGGAGCCACAAAGAGGAAGAGTACCTGGTGGACCCGCAAAGACTTAGGTGGGAAGCGCGCGGCTGCCAAAAGGTATCAATGTACAATA
>JBDWQI010000187.1:0-1969 GCA_039986635.1 Sulfitobacter sp. | reverse complement strand
GGTGGAGCAGCAAGGCGTCATTCTCGAGGGGGGGGCGCTGGAGTGCAACGTGTGTTACATGGCCAAGGGTCTTCGCAAATGTATCCAGCATTCCACGCACACACGAGCTGATACGGAACTCAGGATGTTTTCGTGGATTTCAGTGGACCTCAGGTTGTAGAGTCTTTCGGGTGGAAGCGGTATACTCGCATCGTGCGCGACACTTTTGCACGGTGTACGTTGGTGTCCTTTATGCGCCACAAGTCGGACACCGCGGAATCGTTCGAGTCGCTGCTCGTGGATTCTTGTGCGGACGATGTCCCATATATGGTGGTATTCGTCCGTTGTCATGTGGGTGGCGAGTTCCGCCGGGAGGGCTTGGAGACCTGTGTAGATCAAGAGCTATCAAACAAGATTTCACGACGGGCGACAGTCCCCAACTCAACGGGGTACCCGACCGCGAGGTTATCTTGATTGAGACGGCCGCAATGGCGGGCTGAATCCAAGCCCTTGAGCTTTTCCCGGCGCGCAACACCCGTCCACTCCGTTGTTGTTGGCAGAAACGTCACGCTGGGCTAGTGAAACGTCACACTGGGCTTGTGACACCTTGAACCACACGGCAACGGAGCTCACCCACAGAGCAAATCGCCGCATTAGATGTAGCATGGTAGCTCTCCCCGGATAGTAATGTCACCTTTCCTCAAGCCAGGCTACTGCACGATGAAGAGGGAAAAGAATCCACGAGCGAAAGCACAGGAGTGTTTGTACCTTGGCCCTACATCCAATTTCGAGTTGGGGAACCAAGAAACACGCAATTAAATCGGGTACGTGCACAAGGGTTTAAGGTTCAAGTGTTCAACCCACAAATCGAGCGTACGGCGACGCCGACCCTGGCCTCGTGTTTCCTACTGACGTTGCTGCTGCTGCTGTCCTGCTGTTTTGTTGCTGGGAAAGCTCTGCGGTAGATGTCGTACAGCAGTAGTAGTGGAGGCACCTCCTACTAGAAGCTCTCTCCGCTGGATATTACATATCAGGTGAAGATTTGTCGTCTTCGAATAATGCCGAATTTGGAGTCGGGAACCAGGAATATCACGACAAAATCGAGTACCAGGTACGGTTCAAGGGCTAGACCGACATGCCAGGCGTACAGCGACGCTCACCCTCGCCTCGTGTGTCCTACTACTGCTGCTGAAGCAGTTGACGATTTGGTTTCTTGAAATAATGAACTAAAACATTCGATCGCGAACGTAGATGTTCGGTCGTGTTTGTTTGGCGCAACAAGCCGGTAATCGCCGTGCATGATGATTCGCATATTTCACTACTGCAGGTAGGTGCTGAGGTCGCGCGTCATTACCACTATTAATAATTACTTCTGATACCGTAGTAAGTACGTGCTGTGTGTATAGCCTGCCGGGTGCTGCGTGCTTGGTGTGCTGTGTGCTTCTTGTTCTGCGGAGAGCCGTGACGCGTTATGAAAAAACGATGTACAGCACTCTACATTTCAGGTTATGACTAGTACTGCTGAGGCATTGTTTGATAGTTCGATTTCGCAATATATGATCTACAACCACTCCTCCTTCTCTTCTCTGGAGCAGGTGCGCCTTCGACTTTCGAACACTTGGCATTGTCTTTATCCCTACCACCCACGACAACAAGAGTATGTAAAGATGGTATGTCTCAAGACCCGTCTCAACCCCTCAGCCCCTTCGCACCCTCCCGTAGCATCTGTGCCGGTGATCGACGGCAGACATGCGCAGCCTTGTGTATGACTGCACCACCACCGTTCGGCAGCAACCCCAGCTTTTGCGGCCGCTACTGACGCTTCATGTTAGCGTCAGTATTGACGTATGTATTCCCGCTGCTATGATACCTGGTACACAGTAGAGGGTTTCCCCGTGAAAAAAAAACGTCGCGAAGATCGTCGTCTGGGACAAAAAAAGACATCTCGAGGTTACGCCGCTTTATTATCCGTAAAAATACGAAAATCTGG
>JBDWQI010000186.1:0-13277 GCA_039986635.1 Sulfitobacter sp. | reverse complement strand
GATCGCCTCAACAACACGCCCCGCAAATGTCTCGGGTGGAAGACGCCCGCCGAGGTCTTCCGCGAAAAGATGATGGAAGAAATGGGCCGATCACCCTACCCTCAGAGGCAATAGGAGTCGCGGTTCACGTATCGCTCACATTTAGGAGCGTTAGCGGGAAAAAGATGGATACTGCAAGATGTGTAGAAGTGTATGACACTTCTACCACTTGGAAAGGGGGTCGCTGCGCACCCCCGTTTCATCCCCCTTGCTTAGAGCAAGTGAACAGGACTGACCTCCATTTGAAGGGTGAAGACGGCCCATTGCAGCCGTTCACGAAAGTTCTCGAATGCTGCGCCCGCAGCCCACATTGCGGACATTCGTGCAGCGCGTAGCATTTCAGCCGACTTGAACTCACACACTGCGGGACAAAACTGCGTTTCGCCTTTGACTTACCAAAGGCCGGTTTCAACCCAAAGAGCTCTTGCGGGGACAAACTTGTTACTTAAGTGCCGACGTCAAATCTGATGTTCGCCGACGGTAGAGTAGAAGGGTCCGTTCTTAGTGCTGCCAGCTCCTCCAACTCAACCAAGGACTGGGAACCTAGAATATGGGCAAGATACTTTGGATATGGAGTTGGGCCTACTCCTTTTTGAACTTGCGGAACGACTAGCCAATGTTTGCCCTCACGGTAGTCATGATCGAGCTGTTCCAATAACTCGCGGTCATCTGTGATCTGCACAACCATTATTCGCCCAGATGGCGCAGTAACGACAAGAGCAAGTGCTCCATTTACTTGCTGTAACAGTAGTTGCCATGCACCGGGCCACTTTAGAAACTCGGAAAGCTCCGGTGAACTGTTCTCTTTCAGGAACCCGCTGCCCTTTATTTTCAGGTCCTCTCTCTTCAAAGGGTCAGCTTCGCGAAACGACCTTCGATGCAAACGAGCATCATCTGAGGTCATGAAACTTTGGCCGAAGACTTTGTACCCAACCGCTAATGCCAATTTCGACAGGAAACGAGCATCCGCATGCAACTGAAGGGTAATTTGACCGTGTATCTGTCCACCTACATCGGTATGTTGATACAGTTTTCTGACAGATTCTAAATAGAAAGCATGCTCGGGATTTTTCGGTGATAGTGCTGAAAATCCCTCGTGTTCGTCAGGCGAGCCTGAGGGCTCCAAAAATAGCTGGGCCTTCGAGAAATGCCGTTTGATAGAGCGTAGTGCAACTTTAATCCAGAAAGGCTCTTCTGTGGTGAAACTGACAACGACTCGTCCTGCCTTCGAACGCTTCGAAGACCTACGTGGATCCCCGCCGACATAGGTGTCAAAAGTGATCTCACTTTTTGCACGGAAATGCAAAACATTGGCTCCTGGAGCGCAAACCCAGAAATCTACCACTTCACCATCAGGAGCTTCAATATTCTGAACTGTGCTACAGAAACCTAGAGGGATTGTTTCGGTCGAACTCTCCGAAGATAAATATTCCAGCCCATCGCGCATTCTCTCGGCTGCAACCAAATGCTGCTTGATGAATGCGCCATCCACAAACACACCAGATACACTGTTACATTTGCCGCATACATCACGTGTCTGCCAGAATTCAGATAGATAATCTCCCCCCAATGCATCTGGCCAGATATGTTCTAGGGAAAATTCACTCGACTGTTTGTGTTCGTCACAATAAATGCACTTCTTGGTTTCATCTATCATTCCGAAGTCCTTCGCAGCATTCTTTATTTCTGGCTGCTCACAGCTTGAGGGTACCTATCTCGATCAAACTAGACTGTGTCAGCAACGACCGCTATCCAAATTTGACTACTCTTGGAGACGTTTTAGACATTTAACACTAGAGGCTCATTCCGGTCATCCGATGCGTCACATCATGTCCACATCGGGCACGCGCCAATATCGACAAAGACGGCCCAAAGCGGACTCTCGTCCTGGTTCCTCGATGCCGCAGACGCAGCCCGCATTGCTGCCATTGGAGCAGTGCGCAGCATTCTCACTTTGTCTGTGACCAGGTCGCAAACATAGCGCGCCGTCGCAGCTGTTGCACCAATGACTGCTTTTGAAGTTTGTCCTCCACCAGGTTTTTGAACTTGCATGCGCTGATCTCAGATAGGAGATCCAATCACTTACTACTCTTCGTTCTTTGCTCACGACGGATGATGTAGAGACCGGTGGCGACAATCACCCCAGCACCGACCCAGGTCCAAATGTCCGGTAACTGGTCAAAGACCAGCCAGCCCCAAAAGGTGCCCCAGATCAGAAGGCTGTAGTGAACCGGTGCAAGGACTGACGCGTGCGCGATTTCTAATGATTTGATGATCAGCAACTCGCCAAGTGCAGCAAAAACAGCCATGCCAAACAACAGCGCCCATTGCAAACCAACCTCGGGCGTTTTCCAGAAAAGTGGCAGTGGCAAAGTCAATACAACGGTACTGACGAGCGCCGTGTACGCAACAGTTGTGACTGTGCGGTCGTCCTTTGCTAGATGGCGCGACAAAACTTGCCGTGCCGCAAAGGCGGTTGCGGCAACAATGACCAAGAATCCAGCTGGATGCATAACACCCATACCCGGCCGGATGACGATCAGGGCCCCGCAAAACCCGACGAGTACGGCGGCCCATCGTCTTGGGCCGACAGTCTCTCCCAGAAAAAGTGCGCCCATAGCAGTGACCAAAAAAGGCGCTACAAAACTGATCGCAACTGCATCCGCCAGCGGAACAAACTTCACCGCGAAAATAAAACATACAGCTGAGGTCACCGCCAACAACCCGCGTCCGAACTGCAGTGCAAGATGACGTGTCGCAAAGATTGACGGGCCAAGAATCGCGAAAGCAACAACGACACCTGCTAGTAGCCCGAACTGGCGCATCCAAACGATCTGGACTGGATGGAAGAACTCTGTGAGCAACTTTGCTTGCGTATCGGCCACGGAAAACAACAGGAAACCGAGCCCCATCATCAACAGGCCTCGCAAATTGTTGGGCGCAGCATGATATGCCCGCGACCTGGGGGAGGTGGACATGTTTGAAGGCAACTCGGCCCCTTTTGCGGCTACTTAAGGCGGTGAATTCCAACGACACCAAACAAGGTGCGTCATATTCAGACGGTGATCCAACCGACCCTAGTGGAAGCTTTCAACTAGGGCGATAAAGAAAACCGTCACACCTGTCATTTCTGTGGTGTCGGTGCCGTCCAATTCTCAGCCTATCGATCCAGCGTCGTTTTAGGGACAGACGCGCATTCGACGATGTCCCTTAATCACGAATGACTCCAGCTGTTTCGCCTCCGCTTCAAGATAGTACCTGACGGCCCAAAGCTGCCGTCAACCATGTAACACATTTGCTGCATTGCAGCTCACCAAACCGGACATTCAGAAGTGGCTTTTACGGAAGTAAATCTTTGGGAATCCTAAATGGTCGAAGATCAAACCAGTCGCGCATTTCAAGCGGGGGTTGACTAGGTATCCGAAGGTCTGATCAACTCTAAGGCATTGTATGAGCGAGAGGATCTACCATGAAAAGCGAGCAATTGCCCGATTATCTAAAGCAAGGTGAGGCGGCTCGGCTGTTCCCGGTACTTTCTACTACTTCAAAGGAAGGGAGAACGACTTCAATAGTCTTAGCGTGTCTTTGCAAGATTGATGAGTTTGGCGCGAACTTGTTATCTTCCGTAGGCCAACGCGTAGGCGCTCGCGCAAGCCTTGATGCTTACACAGAAGTGGTGTTCCAAAAGCAGAGCGCCGCGATCAAAGACCGCCCCGATGGTTTGATTGTCGTACGAATAGGCAACCGCGAATGGCGAGCACTGATTGAAGCGAAGGTTGGCAACAATGAACTTGATGCTGATCAAATCGAACGTTACCGGACGTTGGCAAGAGAGAACGGCATCGATTGCGTGATTACGCTTTCAAATCAGTTTGCAACTTCGCCTGATAGCCATCCAGTAGAGCAAGTCCGTAAGAGCCGCTCGAAAGTGCCTGTGTATCACTGGTCGTGGATGCACATCTTAACTACAGCCGACCTTCTGATTTCGGGCGACCAAATCGCCGACGTCGACCAGTTAGTCTTAATCAATGAATTGCGGAGATTTCTAACGCACGAGAGTGCGGGTGTTAAAGGGTTTGATCGCATGCCCAAGGAATGGTCCGAGCTCAATAAACTTGTGTCTTCAGGCGGCGTGATCCCGACCAAGTCACAGGCTGCCCAAACAGTTATTGAAGCTTGGCATCAAGAAACTCGCGACCTCTCTATGATCCTCAGCCGCATGACAGGAAATTTGGTATCGGAAAAACTTCCGCGCAAGCATGTTGGCGATCCAGCGCAACGTCAGAAAGATGAACTAATTCATTTGAGAGACGGCCAGTGTCTATCATGTACGTTAGTGGTTCCAGACGCCGCTGCCCACATTAATGTTTCAGCCGATTTAGCACGCCGGTCGCTCGACGTTGGAATGACGCTCAAAGCGCCTGAGGACAAGAAATCAACGAAGGCGAGGGTCAACTGGCTTTTGCGACAAGTTAAGCGTGAAGTCGTCGAAGGGCTGTTTATTCGCTTGCTCTGGCCGGGAGCAAGCGAACCAACCCAACATGCAGTCGAAGACTTGAGAGCCGATCCTGATCTCGCTTCAGAGGGCAAAGAACATCTTGCGCCACACGGATTTTATATCTTTCTTTCGGAACCATTAGGAACCAAGTTCACCCAACAGACCAACTTCATAGCCGAACTTGAACGGATCGTTCCAAAATTCTATGGAGAGACAGGCGCCCAATTAGCTGCTTGGGTAAAAAGGGCACCGCAAATCAGGTCGGATCGGACAAGTGGTGGCGATGTGTCACCCAGTGCCTTGTCCGAGGATGCAGAAGATTTCGAAGTCTAAAAGAATTAGTTGAGGACGGCCCAGAGCCGCCATTGATCAGTTGTCCAATGGCTGCATCGCAGCTTCCCTGTAGCAGACATTGCCCGTTAGCACAGCATTTTGACGTACTGAATAACTGCATCGCGAACCTAACGGACTGAACCGCCCCTTGTTTGCCGGAGACCCAGAAGTAAGGATACTGGGTTATGGAAAAGAAGAACTTTGGCAAGAGATATCCAGACGAATTGCGTGCACGTGCTGTGCGCATGGTTCTGGATCACGAGAGCGAGTATCGCAGCCGTTCGGCGGCAATTTCATCAGTTGCACAGAAGGTCGGATGCAGCCGGGATAGCCTGCGTATCCGCTGACCGGCAGGGCATTGCGTAGCAATGTCCCGAGAGGTTGGATAAAGCAGCATGAGACGGACAGTGGTTTGCGTGGTGGGATGACCACGGCAGAGCGGGATCGCATCAAGGAGCTTGAGCGCGAGAACCGACAGTTGCGCCAAGCCAATGAGATATTGAAGAAGGCATCTGCTTATTTTGCCCAGGCGGAGCTCGACCGCCCGTTTCGGAAATGATTGCGTTCATTCAGGACCACCGAGATCAACATGGGGTCGAGCCGATATGCCGTGTTCTGCAGATCGCCCCTTCGACTTTCTATGAACATCAGGCCATCGCGCGTGATCCGGATCGCGCATCAGATCGTGCTAAGCGGGACGAAGAGTTGCGCCCTGAACTGTTGCGTGTTTGGCAGGAGAACCGTTCGGTCTATGGCGCACGCAAGCTGTGGCATGCCATGAAACGAGAGAAGTTTGATATCGCACGTTGCACGGTTGAGCGGCTGATGCGTGATATAGGAATTGAAGGCGTTCGGCGCGGAAAGAAGGTCAAAACAACCTATGGCCAGCCTGCCGAACTGTGCCCTCTGGACAAAGTGAACAGGCAATTCCGGGCCACTCAGCCCAACCAGCTCTGGGTGTCGGACTTTACCTTCGTGTCGACTTGGAGGGGCTTTGTCTACGTTGCCTTTGTCATCGACACTTTTGCGAACAAGATTGTCGGGTGGAAGGCCTCGACATCTCAGGAAACTCAGTTCGTGCTGGACGCTTTGGAACAGGCTCTTCATGCGCGCAGTCCTGCCGAGAACCTGATCCATCATTCTGATCGGGGATCTCAATACGTATCAATCAAATACACAGAACGGTTGGTCGATGCTGGGCTGGAACCATCGGTCGGCAGTGCCGGCGATTCATATGACAACGCGCTTGCTGAAACGATGATCGGCTTGTTCAAGACCGAAGTCATCAACCGTTTAGGCCCATGGAAGTCCAAAGATCAGGTTGAATGGGAAACACTGAAATGGGTCGATTGGTTCAACACCAAGCGGCTCCTGGAGCCATTAGGATACATCACACCGCAAGAAGCAGAGGAAGCATACTATCAACACTTGAAAACAGACGACATTGCAGCTTGAAATACGAGCTTAACAGTCTCCGGTAAAACCGGGGCGGTTCAGACCTTGTACTTCACTACATTACACTTGAAGGTCCGGGGATGAGTAAACTCGATAGGTTGCTAGACGAATACGATGAAAGCCATCGCCACCCGTTGAATGTCGCAATTCATTGGGTAGCAGAGCCGCTGGCCATCTTGGCGCTGACCCGTCGCGGTTTGACGCCGCTCCTTTGATAGCATTTACCACAGAAAAAGCCCGGTCGCTTTCGAGCGCAAGGTGGCTTAAACGGGGACCTGTAGCGGCATTAAAACGGGACAGGTCCAAACCCAAATCGGCCCTTGCTCGCTGTCTCGTTTGAATTGCCCTGTGGTGACCTATTGGGTTGCGGTCCGGATCCTGTCCGTAGATTTTGCATCAAATAAGTGCAATTTCTCTACTTCAAAGCCTACCGTCAACGTCTCACCCGATTTTGCCGCCACGCGGTCGGATGTCACCATTTTAACCGGCATTCCCTGCTGTGTGGTCGCTGAAATATGGGTTTCAGAACCGGTTGGCTCGATCTCATTCACGGTGATTTTGAGCGGCCCGTTGGGAACTAAGATCAGGTGCTCAGGGCGAATTCCGACAATCACATCGCCCTCAAAATCATCCGTGATCTGTATGTGCACGCCTATTCCATCCGCCAGACGTACCTGACCATTCGTAGCTTTGGCCGACAGGAAATTCATGGCAGGGGCACCGATGAAACCCGCTACGAACAAATTGGCTGGATGATCGTATAGCTCAAGCGGTGCGCCAATCTGCTGTACATGGCCACCATTCATCACAATGATCTGATCCGCCATCGTCATGGCCTCAATCTGATCATGCGTCACGTAAATCATGGTCGAACCCAGACGGCGGTGCATTGCACGCAATTCCGACCGCATTTGACCCCGCATTTTCGCGTCAAGGTTCGAAAGCGGCTCATCAAACAAGAACACCGAAGGATCACGGACAATTGCCCGCCCCATGGCAACCCGTTGCCGTTGCCCGCCAGAGAGTTTCTGAGGACGGCGACCAAGGTATTCGGTCAAACCCAGCATTTCTGCGGCGTCTTTGACCTTTGCGGTGATCGTCGCTTTGGGAAACCCTGCAACTTTAAGCGAAAAGCCCATGTTCTGTGCGACGGTCAAGTGTGGATAGAGCGCATAGTTTTGGAAAACCATCGCGATGTCACGCTTGGGCGAGGACAGATCGTTCACAATCTTATCGCCGATGATAACTTCACCGCTGGTGATAACCTCCAGCCCTGCAATCATCCGCAACAAGGTGGATTTCCCGCAGCCAGACGGCCCGACGAGGACCGAAAAGCTGCCATCGGGGATATCAATGTCGATACCGTGAAGAACTTCGTTGGTGCCGTATTTTTTTCCGACCTGCGCGATTTTGACCTGAGCCATTTGGGATAAGCCCTTTGATTATTTGATGCCGCTGGATGCGACGTTGCGGATGTAAAAACGCTGGAACACGAGGAACGGTAGTGCTGCGATCAAGCAAACGATGCTCATCGAAGAGAACAACAACCCCCAGTTCGCGCCTTCAAGACTGATGTTCTTTGCAATTTCCACCTGCGCCACGGTCAGCTCTGCTGACGGAGCGGCCACAAGCGGCCAGAAAAATGCTTCGAACTGTGTGATGAAAATCATGATCGACCCTGTCAGGATAACCGGCCAAGACACCGGCAAGGCAATCGTGAAGAAAATGCGCAACCAAGACGCGCCATCAATCCGCCCGGCCTCGTAGAGTTCGCGGGGGATTGCCGAAAAGAACTGGCGGAACATCAAGATAACAAAGCCGTTGGCGAGTTCGGGCACGATAAGCACCGAATAGGTATCGACCATCCCCAGCTTGTTCACCAGCATATAGAGGGGCAGCACGATTGCCTCAAAAGGCATCATCGCCGTCATAAGAACCAACAGGAACAGTGGCCCGCGGAACCGGAATTCAAACGTCGCAAAGGCAAAGGCCGCAGCCGCATTGACCAGCACACCGATCACCATCGTCACCCCAGCCACGAACAACGAATTCCCCATCGCACGAGGGAAACCCGTCTCGAGCAGGCCGGTGTAGTTTGAGAAGGTAAATGTCTCGGGCCAGATGGTGTGCCACGAGAAACTACCCGCGTGGGCGAACATTTCTTGGGTCGGGCGCAATGACGACAGGAACATCCAAACCAGTGGGGTCAGCGCAAGAAAGGCCAAGGCGGACATCAGCGCATAGCGACCGACATGTTTAAGGGGACTGTGCGTGCCAGGACGGAGTGTATCGCTCATTCGCCTTCCCCGGGTTTAAAGAATAACATCTGCGCGCTGGCCACAATGACGACAAGCGCCAGTAGGATGCATGACAATGACAGCGCACGCCCCCAATCAATAAACGCGAAAGAGCTTTCATAGGCGCGGTACATCAGCGTATCGGTCGCCCCGTTTGGTCCACCGCGTGTGATGATAAAAACAGGTGCAAAGAACAGCAGGTTAACGGTCGTATCGGCCACAAAAACAAACAAGAACGTGCGTTTCATTTGCGGCAACGTGATCAGCCGCAGTTGCTGCCACGGGCTTGCGCCATCAACGTGGGCTGCCTCGTACAGTTCTTCGGAAATACGGAACAAACCGGCCAAGAGGAAGATCATATAATAACCCGCCCCTTTCCATGTTGAAATCCAGATCATAGAGCCAAGCGCTTGATCCTCGTCGAAAAAGAACCCCTGCCGGCCCAATGGTGTCTGCGCAAGGATCGAGTTCACAAGACCCAAGTTCGGATCAAACAAAAGGTTCCACATGACGGCGACCAGTGCGGTCGACATCGTCATTGGCAGGAAGAATGAAACGCGGAAAAACGTCAAAAACCGCCCCGGCGCAAAGACAAGAAGCGCCATGACAAACGCCACAAAAATCTGAAGCGGGTTGATGATAATGTTGAATAACAAGGTCACACGAACGGAGTTCCAAAACCCCTCATCGTTGAACAAACTGCTGTAGTTGCCCAATCCATGAAACGTCGTTTCACCCAGCAAGGATTGGCTGGTAAAACTGCCCCCGATCGAGATTGCGATCGGGGCCAGTCTAAAGACAATAAGAAGACTGATCGCCGGAAGAAGGAACATCAAAAGCGTCGCCCAGCTTGGTCGTTGCGGATCAAGAATTGCGCGTTTTTTGGATGCTTTCGCGACCGATTTGGCCGCTAAAGTTTCTACTGGCGAGTCAGTCATCTGTTATCTCACTTCTTGTACTTGAGAAGTTCGCGATCCATTTCAGCCGCAGCTGCATTCAGTCGCTCTGTGACATCAGCACCGCCCTGAACTTCACGCAACGCGTTGCGCAAGATTGAATCGTACTCAAGCCAGCCACCAATGGACGGACGCGCCACGGCGGTGTTGTTGATCTCGTAACGTGCCAGTGTCCACAGCTCGCCATCCAATTGATCGCCAAGGCTTTCCCAAGCTGATTTCAGAACCGGCGGGTTGGCGCGTGCGCCGAAATAGGCCGATACGAATTCTGGTTGTGCCAAAGCTTGGACCAACTGCGCGGCTTTTTCTGGGTTCTTGGAACGTGGGTTTACACCAAGGTGCCAGCTGCCGGTTGGCGTCACAGGGGTGCCGCCTTCAAAATATGGCAGGGGTGCAATCGTAAGGTCCAAACCGTCACGCTTACCAGCAGTAACCGCATCAGACACAACGCCCGCGAACATGCCGACTTTGCCATTCAGGAACAGCTCCAGTGCAAGGCTGTAATCATACATGCCAGCTGGTGCGATGCCATCAGTGTACAGCGCGGAATAGGCTGAGATCGCTTCGATGAACTCGGGGCTATTGACGTAACCCGTGGCGGTCACACCGTCTTCGCCGATCAGCGTCGCACCTTTGGATTGTGGCATAACAAGAGCCATGTACGGGCTGTCACCGAAGTGGAAATTGAACCCCCAAGTATCTTCGCCCAAAGCAGAAATTTTCTTTCCTGCGTCCGCGACTTGTTCCCATGTCCACCGGTTTTCCGGATCGTTCGTCGGTGGGCTGATCCCTGCTTGTTCAAACAAAGCGTTGTTCACCAGCATGACAACGGTGCTGCTTTCAAGAGGAACAGACATCAATTGACCGTCGACCGTACCCTGTTGCAAAGCAGCTGACGTGTAAATTTCGGATGCATTTGGCAGGATATCATCAAGAGGCGCCAAGTGTCCGCGCGCCGTATAAGAGGCGGTCAATGGGCCATCTACATAATAAAGATCAGGGGTTTCGTTGCGCGCTTGCAGGCGAACTTCGAGGCCAGAAAACAACTGGCCAAAAGGCAGCAGTTCGGTGTCAACGGAAATACCGTCAACATTTTTGGCAGCATCGTTTAAGAGGTTTGTCAAAGCCCCATCCGAAAAGGACAGGCCGATTGCACTCAGCTCGGCATCTTCAGCGGCGACCGCACCGGCGGTAAAGGTCGAAGCCGCCAATACAAAGGTTAGATTTCTTAGATGTTTCATTTTTACTCCATGTTGGTAGACCGCGATCTGCGCGGGAGCAGGCCCTTCTGTGGGGCGCTTATTTGGAACGAATAGGCCTATTCATATTCAAGAATGGCCTCGATCATGGCCTCAACACAAGCTGGGCCATCAACATGCACACCGACTTTTACATTCGGTTTGGGTAATACCTCTCCCGGAAAGGGATCGACTTCGCGCATGTCACATATAGTCATCCCGCGCAGCGCGGGACTGACCAATTCAACCGACACATTCGTGTCGCGAAACTCAAATAAATCTGGACGAACCAGACAAATGACCGCTGACGGGTCATGCATCGGCGCATCAGGGCGTTTGTAGCGCGCAGAATGCTGTTTTAGGTAAAAAGACAGTATCTGAGCCGCGTGCGAGCCAATTTCCGTCCCTACCTTGGCCATGCGGTCGGCATGAGTTTGCGTCAAACGTGCTTGTCCGGTCAGGTTCAGCCCCGCCATGCGCAAAGGGACACCAGAGGATAGAACCATTTGCGCGGCTTCGGGGTCTTTCCAGACATTGGCCTCTGCAAATGCGGTCACATTACCGGTTCCTGTGGACCCGCCCATAAACGATATTTCCGAAACCCACTCGGCAAGTTTGGGTTCAATACGAAGGGCTAGTGCGATATTCGTCATCGGCCCAAGCACGATCAAAGATAGGTTTCCGGCATGGGCGCGACCCATTTCGATCAGGTAGTTCACAGCCTCGCGGGGGTCCATGGCGCGATGTGTCGAAGGAATGGACCTGCCCCCTTCCAGACCGTCTTTGCCGTGGATTGGAGACACCACATAGTCGCCAACAATTGGTTTACCCGCGCCCATAACAACCGGAATATCGAGCCAGGCCAAATCGCAAATACGCAGCGCATTTTGGGTTGTGTTCTCAACCGTCGAATTGCCGAATACCGTCGTCAATCCAATCACGTCAAGGCGGCGCGCGGCATAAAGGATGGCAAAGAAATCATCATGCCCAGGGTCAGTATCAATGATATATTTCACTGCAGCGCCTCCATTTTCAGTCCCCCACCAGTCACAACTTCCCCGCAAGGCGAGACTTCTGGTCAAAAAAACCTCGCCTTCGCTAGATAATCGAAGTGAGATGAACGCAGTTTTCATCTCTGTTCAGGAGCATCAGCTTACGTCAAATATATCGTTTGTATAGATACAAATTTTCAGCGCCGACATCACAACGATCATTCATCCAACGGTTGCTTACTGAGAACCGTAACCGCCACATTGCCGCTGCAGTCACAGAGCAAAATTTCGAATGAAGAGGGCGGTGCTGCCGCCAAAAACAACCCTTACCATGAAAGAGCATCGCAACCTCTAAATGTATCGCCGCGCGGCGCTGAGGACGTGACCGACACGCTGGACTTGGCATTGTAGGCGTCAGCGCGCTAGATCGTTCACGCTTTAGGGCTATCTCGGAAGCTCATTTGTCGGTGAACATGTTAGCTGATCTGCGGTATCGGAATGTCCGCTTTGATCTGCGCCACCTATAAGTTTGGCGGGTGCAGCGAATGTCTCCTTCCCGCCATCGCTTCATGTGAAACGTCATAATAGACCTGCAGAAAGCAGTCGCATCATTGATGTTTTGATAGCAAGCGAGAGGATGGAATCCACTAACTGTCGTCGCTGTTAGATCGCCAGATCTTCTGGCTTTTTGCCTGCTGCGATGGCGTCTTTGAACCACTGGGGTTGTCTGCCTTTGCCTGTCCACTTTTGGCTCTTGTCGGCAGGATTGGCGTATTTCGGGGCCGCTGACGGTTTCTTTGCGGCCTTCTTCCGGGCTTTCTTGGGTTTCGGCTCTTCAGTGAAATCGGATAGGTCAAAGCCATGCTCACGCGCAGCTTTCTTTGCCGCCGCCATCGCCGCTTTCTTGTCGCGCTCAATGGTGCGTGCCAATTCCCGGTCAACATCGCCGCGCAATTTTTCCAGTTCCTTGCGGGTCATGGTCTTAAGATCAATTTACAAAGGTGAGGCCCTCATATTTTTGTTGGTGACCCTATTCAAAGATAACTTAACAGAATGCCGGACGATGCAACTTGAGGCAAAAGGGGGCGCAACTTTTCCCCAATACGGCTTTCCAGAACTGCGTAAAGCCGGAATTAGGTTGAGAATAACCGATACAAGATCAGACCGTACGACGGTCATTTTGCGCAATTAGGGTTGCATCGTGCTGCTGATCACCGTTCGTCGATCTGCCTTTGCGTCCCAGCTTCGCTGTCGGGCTCGCGCAAGCCAAGCCGCTCTGTGTGCGTCTTGGCCCTTCGGGCTTTGATCCCTGACGCGGCTTAGGCGTTGCCACGCCAGTAAGTCTTAGGGCTTCGCCCCCGGCGCATTTCAGAAAAAATAGATCGAAGAGGCTCTTTCGTTGTCGGTTCCTCCAAAGGCACCTCCAACAACGAAGAGACCCTTTCGCCGATTTTTCCTTCCATTTGCAC
>JBDWQI010000185.1:0-1082 GCA_039986635.1 Sulfitobacter sp. | reverse complement strand
TGCGGAACGCTGCAATCAATGTCCCGACAACGAATATCGATCCGGTGAGGATCAAGCCGACCACCCATCTTAAATCTTGGTCCATCAACCTACCTCACCCTGCCCTTTGTGCGCCTCGATTCCCGCCACAAATTGCCGCTCGACCTCAAGTTTCCACCACGCCAACCCCGTTTCATCCGGTAACCGCCCAAGATGGCGCATGTAGAGATCAGACCAAAACCCGTCATCCGTTGCACTTCGCCTCCCTTTGTTCAATCCAATCTCAACTAGCACTTTGTGCGACAATCGCTTGACCATGAAATCTTCGCTGTTCGAGGACCAGCCGGTGACGTAGCGGTCCAGCACTAACAAAGAAGTCACATGGCGTGGCTCGATATCGCCTACCTCGAATCCGGCCAGCGGGTCAGAAACCTCTTTGCGCAAGTCATCAAGTTGCAGCGGCAACCCTTCTAAAATGCGAGCGACATCCGTTTGCGGATTATCCAACTGCCTTTCCTGCGTTGGTGGCGGTTCGAACACCCCACTTACCAGCTCCTCAACAGCGTCAATGATCGTTTGCTTGGTCATGTCGGACCTCCTGATTTGAATTTTGTGCGCAGATCATTCTGCCACTGATAGACATCACCAACCCCCAACAGGTTTGCCGTACGAGGAAAGCCGAACTGGCTGGATGTCGCAGATACATAGAGTTTGGCGAAGTCTGAGTTATGAGCAAAGAATGCCCGCGTTGATTGGTTCAAACCCCACCCCGGCAAGGTCGCATCAGAACGGCGAACCGGCACCCCATAACGCAACAGCATTGTGGCCATGATTGTGTCTTCGGCTGCTTTGTAAGCCTGATATTCGGTCGCGATTGTATTGTGCCAACTCGTTTGCGGTTGCCCCGCAAGCGGATGTCCTGCGGTTTCGCCAACGGGTTTGATCCGATCGATGTCATCATAGCTAGGCTCAGGACTCATAACCAGAATATCACGGTTGCAGCGAGAGCGATGGCCGACAGGAACACCTTTGGACATCGATCATACCGGGTTGCTACACGCCTCCAATCTTTCAAACGGCCAAACATGATCTCAATCCGGTTT
>JBDWQI010000184.1:0-4319 GCA_039986635.1 Sulfitobacter sp. | reverse complement strand
GAAAATATTGCTTCTGAAATATTTCATCGAGAAGGTTACATCGACGAATCGCTCGGCGTGTATGCCCTCCCAGTTGTCGAGAATCCCAGCTTTGAAAATCGTCCGAGGGGATGTGTTATCTCGAGAGTTACACGGTATTTTTCCGGTATGTTCTATAAGGTCAATCTATAAATAATAGGTGTGCAGTCGGTTGACCTTTTACTACCAGCTAAGGACTCTAAACACATTCAACACAGCTCTCCCCAACCGTACCACGAGTGAACCACACCACCAGCTAAAACGACGAGTAGAGCCTACTCACATCTACCTTGCATCAAAATATCTCATGAGCATACCTGATGTCGATTGGGCAAATATATGTCCTGAAATAGATCACTGGTGCGGTTTATTATTGCCGTTTGGATCGCTTGGATGCAGAGATCGCGTGCAGTTTCAACCCCGTTTTGTGCGGAAACGCCTCGAATTCCCGTCACAGTAGCCAAAATCCGTAGAAGTGCGACGCCGCGTCTGGTAGTCCACTTTGCGGAGGCACCCTGCTCGATAACTATACGTTCTGTGCACGTGCCCAATGTAGGGAGGGTTCCATCCTCTTCGCCTCCATAGCGTGCTTGGAGTCTACCCATGACCACTCGCGCAGAGCGTTGGGAACGCTTCCGACCTGCTGGTGGAGGTTAAGGTCAGTGTGAATCGTTAGACTTGGCTGGGATGAATTTTGCGGAAGTATTTAGGTTGTGATATACGTAACACTACATACAACAGATTGCACAGAGGCAAACTAGGCGGTTGAACCGGGACTTGATCCTCGACCCCCTTATTTATCTGTCTGGCTCTACGAGTATGCGTATATTGTACATCACATGTGCATCCTAGATGGGACCAGGAGGCACTACAGCTCTAGACACATAATCACTCGCCGGGTCAGTCTGTGCCAGTCAGGCAGTAGGATGTTCACATTGCAATCAAACGTGTCGAACTTCGGATGTCGACTACCACAAAATCACACAAATATTCAACCTACATGTACAAGGATCCGTGCGCGCACATGCTCCGGGAAAGGGAGGGGAGGGGGGCGATAGCAACTTGGGAGATGTTAGTGTTTGAACGCCAAACCGTCGAGTTAAAGACAATGCCAAGTTGACGGACGTTTCGTATTACAGTCCCTGACAGCGAGCCCAGCATTTTGTTTTGGTTCGGGAATACTCGACGAAAACAACTGTAATTGACATGAACATTAATCGACAGGTCCAACTACGTGGGGCATGTTTCATTCTTAAATATTGTTGGGAGGCGAATGTTACCTGTTGAATCACCGCCAGAAAACCTGTGTTTCCTACGAAACACAACCGCGTAATCTCCATACCAGGTAGTATTCTTTTTTATATCATTCAAAGTAAGTATTGAAGAGGAACCACCGTCAAGCCGGAGGGCCTCGCCCGGGGTGATGAGCGGCAGCAATCTTCGAAACAAATCACGTATCATAGTAAAATCGGGATCGACGAAAAAGGAGACAGCGAATGCAAGGAGGTGTAGGCGTCATGAGCTGGAATCTTGAAGACTCCCACCCTAGCTTTCATATTTATCGTATTTTTTTTGGTGTCCTATACTGCAATAGACTATGTAGCAAGGGAGTAGCACGAACTGAAACGAATCTATTAACAGGAATGGATTTCTGACGACTGACATTAAGAAATGAGCATGATAGCTGAGTATCAACAACTAGTCACAGTAGCATTGCCGTCTTCCTGCAACACTAAGCCTTGACTTGATTATGTGCGTATCAGATATCGAAAGACTAGCGAGCTCCGTCATTGTCGTAATTGATAGATATGAAAATACTTGGGAGTACCCAACAGATGACACTGAGGTAATTGTTCCTATCCGAAGCATGGAACGCCGGTACCCATGCGGAACCGTTCGCAAAAATCAAGCTCGGGACACCTTGTATCCTTGGACAGCTTTACCTTGAGTCGGTGCTCGTTGGTGCTCACATGTGATGTTCGCTCAGTGACAGAATAAGAGCAGCTTTATTATTTTCGTGCACGCGGAGATTAAGAGCCGAGCTCGTGCCTCGCTTGGAAAACCCCTGATTTTCCATCTACGATACGCCTCCCAAGTGCTATAAAATACGTTCCTAATACTTGAACCCAGGTAACTACCGGGCTTTCAGCCTCCTTCAAGGCAGTGTCATAACACCTTGTTTATGCTTCGTGTTCTTTAGTTTTTTTGACTATGTGATTGGCTCGAAGGTAAGGCAAAATTAGGTAGGAATCGCCACACAGCCGATATGAGTGGCGTCCAAGGGAATGGGAAGGGGCGGTAACGCTCGTACGGAAACCGCGGTTGACCGAAGCGGGAAGGAGACGGCCGAAAGGGTAACAATAATATACTATAGTAGGTAGAGCCTGCCTATGCTACTCGGGAAATCGCGGTTGACGAAAGTGGGAAGGAGATGGCAGGAAGGGTAGCAATAATAAAAGGTAGAGCCTGCCTATGCTACTTGCACCACAAACTGCTACGACGGCTGCCTCGAAGGTTTGGTGTGCTTCTTTTTCTGCTGTTATGTTGTATTGATCCTTTTGTTTGCTTTTCGGGGTTTTGTGTTGTCTATCGCATCTCCTCCGCGGGAGCACGACACATCCTTTTTATTTTTGTTGCTGTTCGTTTTCTCTTCTTGTTAATTCTATTTGTTTGCGTTCGTATCTGGATCGCTAGTTGTATATGTTGTGCATGCCGTGTCCAGTACGATGAACATGGCATTGCATTGTCTGTTCTGCTTACTGGACCCGCTGCAACCCTGCACACACCTGGGTCGTCAGGCGCTGGAACACCCGGGACTACCACTGGTACCCACAGGCATACGCAACCACTCATACAATCCTGTTTGCGTGCATACGGCAGTCAATGGAATGCTATCCGGCTCAATCGCAGCTTGGGAAAATCCACTCGCTAAATCCAAAACAGAAAATACTTTAGAACCACCCGAAGAATCAAGCAGTTCGTGTATGGACGACAAATGTAAAACTGGAATTATTGCCGCGTCGTTTAAAAACGTTGGCAGTTGCACGTGGAACGAATGTTACCGTATTTCTATATTACTACTAACGGCGAAGCCCAATTGAAGTTCGATTGACGCAAAACTCCAGCAGCTAACAGTTTGTCAACCTCAATCTGCACTTTTTCGTTGATGACGGGATTGCGTCGGTACGCACATTACTTGATGGGGCGAGTCCCCGTTTTAACTCGATTTGAAAAGGTAACGCTGTGCATTGGCCTAAATCAGTTTTATCCTTCGAAAACCGGTGCGCGTAGGTGGATAAAACATTTGCTAATTCATCGATCTCGGGCGCTACCCGCACGTCGTGGTGGATACCGAATCGAATGTCATGTAGAGGTTGGGCGGCATTTTAGACCACAACCTAAAAAGAGCGGCTCGTTGGTCAGCGGACATGTTATCCATAATTTCCGAGGGTAGTTTTGATTTATGCCCCTGGTTGGGCTCTCGCGGTTTGAAGATAAGCCCGGCTGGGGTCGCACGGCAACATCATCCCACTCCACCAACGTCAAAGATTCACCACTATAGTACTCATAACATCTCCCGGAGACAAAACAACGATTAACGAGTGGGGCTAGACGTAGTTGACATCCACTTGCATCCACCATGACTTCTTTCCGTAGGACTCCACACGTCTAATAGCCGAGCATATTACCATCCTTTCGATAATTTTCAACCGTGTCCTGTTTCAACGCGGACGTAGACCCAATACATTTTCTGGTGTATAGTGTACATATTTGTCGTTATAAAAAACTACCCTATGTTCGCTACCATTATGGAAAACGCTCTCTGCGTATGATATGCTTACATGGTTTCGGCGGCATGAGAAAAAGACTCATTACATCTATTTTCGTATTGTGTAGTTCGAAGTGTTAAAATGGTTTCCTATGCCTCTGGACCACAATAATAATTCCTTGGGGAAAAATTCTTCAAACAAAAGTGCTATATAGAACAATTTATATATATCTCAAGCTCTGAGCGTGCTCTGTTGGTACATCCCTGGCCTCTCAGAGCTCCCACTTGGGAATCGCCTCCCTTATCACTTGCCGGACCTTTCCAGCGGGTCATTGTTTTCTCCATTTCTCTTGGCACTTTCAGTCCTTCTTTCCTTTTTTCATCTGTTGTTTCGTGTGCGTTCGTGTACTCGGAGCACGGCATCGCGGGCGAACCCGGCGCCGTCGGGGGTGTCGACGGATGGTGGCCGGTAGAGAGGGGATTGCAAGGAGCGTGGTCGCCGGTTTCGTGGCTAGGCGTCGCGTGTGACTCG
>JBDWQI010000183.1:0-1967 GCA_039986635.1 Sulfitobacter sp. | reverse complement strand
TCGAGCGTCGGAGCCAGTCGTGAAACAGCCGAAATTACAAGTACGCGTAAAACGAACGCAAGCTAAAGTACGGCAAAATTCATTTCTGCTTCCATAGTGCTCCCATACTACCGAGTATTTGACGATAGGCTGCTGCACTGAAATATCTACCGAACATTAACCACGACAGCAGAAGGCCACCGTAACGTTTTCCATCACTTCAGTTAGGTACCGGGGTATCTTTATTCGCATTTGTGCTGGATGTCACGGGCGCGGACACAATTCGTATGCAATCTAGAGACCAAACGGAACACGGTTCATTTGTTCCGCCGTGCGTGCTGACAGGGAGTTGTTGCGGTACTGCTTTAGTAGTTTGTTCATTACCGCATTGATTTCGCTTCGTATCCGTCGACAATTACACGGACGTGCTAGAGTATGTGGCCCTCTTGACCGCTTTTTGAACCGCGAAGAAAAGCACCTTGGTCTGCGCTAATGGACAGTACGAGTTCCTTCTCAATGTCCGTGTTAGCAGTAACGATTTTCTAGCCAGCCCAGTGTGGCTACCGTGAAGCATACACCCATCGAATGTAGACGTTATTATGATCGTGTCACCGTAGCCACAGTGAACATGTTAATAGCTTCTGTAGCACCTGCGGTATATTTTTATCGTACTTGCCAATTTAAGTTGTAGTTGGGAAGCTCTCTACAGCCTGACGAGAGGTAATGAGTCAACGAGAAAAACACCAATTTTCAACCGTGTGCTCAATCCCTTGGTTCTTACCGTCGTGAAATCACGGCAGCAATATCGTTCGCAGAGGGGATAAACAACCCCTCAATCGGTCGAATTCACACCTGAGGTATACAGTACCATGTCCGTAGGATAATGTTACACCAGTGTAGTCTAACGCCGAAACGTCGAACCAGAAAGTTGATCGGTTTCCGCATACGGGTATGCCGAACACTTCCTTCTTACCATAAGTCAACCGATAGGTGTACTACGGACTGAGGTAGTTGTCCGAGCGCTATTACATGCGTATGGGTTTCAGATGAACAAGCGGCATTTGGGCTCGCTTTCAAATCGAGTATAGCTCATCTTCAACTGAATCACTACTCGTCCACTGCGATGCACTACCCTCGTCACCTTTAGTAGAACGAGAGGAAAACCAGCCTTTATCACCATGCGGTCTGTTACTTAACTGGCCACCATCCACGCTTCACCATTGGCCTTTACCTCTGTATTGTATGTCGATATACGTACAGCAGGGAGGATATTGCACGAGTAGAAACAGAATGAGGTCACCCGTACGCTCGATAGTTCCTGAGTCGGGGAGCCCTACCAGTCAGGAAGCGTCGGGCCAGGTATACTTCCCGTCTTTGTCGTACAGCTTCGAGGTTCAGTGGTGCGCATCAGAAACGTGTGTTCAAAAAGGGCTCACTTCCTCGTTAATTCTTCTAGGCGAAGCCGAATGCGAAAACAGCACTACCAACAAGGGTTTGTCTGGAACTACTCACTACGTTTCATACTATAGTTGTCTGTACGATCCGAAGTATAACGGCAGTACATCGGTTCAACATTATTGAAATGATCCTGTGCTGCCCTGGTGCTAAGTAAACTAGAAGTTGTTTGGGGCGTAACACAGACCTCGTATGGTATAAAAGGTAGACCGCCCCAAGCGATCGCGAAGCCGGGGCTGGCAAGCCCGCCCGATGTACGTATAGACTTGTGTGAGTTTATGAATATGCTCCGACCCAGGCAACAAATAGAATTTTTTGCCAACGCAGCGCTTACCAATATATCGGTGATTCAACGTTCACAGTACTGCCGGATAGACACGCCCCGCAGTCCATCTCGGTTCCTGAATGTCGTGTTCTCGAAAGCACGATCCTGTTTCTACCGTAGTCATATCTTGCAGCTGAACAAACGATATATGTCTGGCCACAAATTTCACGAACTTGGTTGGAGGAAGCCGCTGGTTCTGCCTGACTCA
>JBDWQI010000182.1:0-2995 GCA_039986635.1 Sulfitobacter sp. | reverse complement strand
CGATGCGACGAAGTACCAGCACCTCTATGGTGTTTTCAATGATTCGTTCTTATGCAGGAAGGGATGAGTATTTCCGCCCTAGCAACATATCTGGGTGATGCCTTCAGCCGGGTAGCTAACCAGCGTGTTTGGATACGAATGGTGCATTTACACATTCTGCATCGGGCATAAATTTGCTCTTTTATATACACCTCGTTTGTTGCGTACGTTAAACATCTTCCAAACAAAGGCTTGTCATGTAAATGGCGTACTACTCAATACATCCACCGTTGCGCGCGTCTGATGTGCGGCGAAAACATTCTCACCTTCACAACTCCCCTTCCAAATATACATGCATCTTCCCGGGTAATTCAAAATTGTTCGAACGCCTTTGTGACGTGCTCGGCTAAAACGGTACACATTCTTGTTTCCATGTCGTATTTTCCCGACCGTGGAAACCTTGGGGTTTCGGGAAATAAACACATACTTTGAACGCTAGGGTGAACCAATTTCCCCGTCCATCGAACCGCAACGACTGCAGTCGCCACGCTCGAACGAAAGGACTCTCGACTACGTCTTTGCAGAGCGTGTAGTGACATAATTGGTGGCCCCCGCCACCTTGGCACCTACTTGATGCGATCGAACATGTGCCCGCGCGCCACCGTTGTTTACCGCGAATTTCGTCGTGTCCCCGGCCCTTTGCTATAACGGCGGCAACGTTTGATTATATCGAGTGGAAAGACTTCCCTGCGGTCGATTTTCTCCTCCTGCCTGACACTTGCATGGCATCTGCTTGACAGGACAATGCCAACGTTTTTTATAGGATCAAACTCTATTAGGGGGCATATACTGAGCATCTTCCTCTCACCGTGAAGAGACAGTACCTATACGTTCGTTGAACAACACCCGTGCCTTTTTAAACGTGGCCAGCTAGGATCACCTTGTGCGATGAGCATGAGCCAAGAAAAACGCCTAGCCATAATATCTCGTCAACGAACCTCCCGAACCATGCTACCTAGCGCCTCATTTGTTTTGTATAGCTACGGTGGTCCGAGTCAAAACTGCTTGTCGCCATCGCAATGTTCTGTTTTTGCCCTACTTCATGAAGGGACTGACTGCTGGTCAAATATTTTGTGTTCAGCTACAAGCTGAATTGAGACGGTGCTTCTAGCTTTGCTGCGAGATTTACTACGCGGGGAATAGACGAAGAACATTGAACATTTATGGGTTTATTTGTCCTAGAATGTGCTTACCAGGACCCTTTTGAAAAACGTTTCCGGTCCCGGGGTTCGTACCACCGCCTTCGCAGTCGACATCATTATTGCCCTCCACAAACGTTGATGTATCAGAATGGTCATAGTATGATCTGTGATGGGTTCCATATGCACCGCGCCAGGGTCATCGCCTGAAGATTTGTTGTTCGGCCGAACTGGTCATCATCAGACGGAACGAATCAATCGTTTGAGGGCTTTTACCAGTCCGCAGCGACGAAGCGCGCCAGACAGGGGCATCCTACTGCATGGCTTCGACAACGAACAGAGCGGAACGTCAAGCGGTTTTCTTTTTCGTTTGTTCCGTTACATGAACAACGGCGTCTGCCATGTCCTGTTGCTGTATCTTCGTTGAACAGAATAGACATCCCCCACATATGTAGTTCACCCCCTGTTCATACGTTTCCAGATGTTTACCCGGCGTCGTTTCCCTTCGACCTACTCACAATTCTTTCACTCGATATTCTCGATACTTCCAAATACGCGAGGCGTGGCCCAAGTTCCTAACACAAAGTCGTACAAGCAAAAAGTAGTGTTCTAGTTATACCGTATACACAGCATACAATGGCATAATCCTCCCTCGTGACGGAACTTGGATGAGATGATGTTGCCGACATTAATGCTCCCGAGAGAACTATATAGTGTATGCAGCTTTCGGCAGCTGAATCTACCACAAGCCAAGTGTGACATAATATTATTTGTCAAACCCCAGGCCGGAGAACGTCTCACTCGTCGTCCGTTCAGATGTATATGGGTTTCATTAAATCGTGTGTGGTATCCACATGTTTGCAAGGAGTATGTTGCATTATTCAGCATGCTTGGTGGAATGCTTGGCTGCTCTTTTCATCGACGTATCGTGACTTGAAATAGGTCTCAATCGTTTACGTTTCGACGAAAGCTCCTTGTTTGTTTCGGTCGCTCATAAAGGGGCTTCCCGTGGTTGTGAACCAGGTCGTACACTGCCGGCCACGTCATCAAAGTCTTTTTCGAATGTGACACCACCGTTGCCATATTTCGGTTTCGTCTAGGTGCTATCTATGGTGGGTTCTCGGAGGTCAACATCCACGGTAACGCCGTCTTCATAAATAACTCGGCTTTGAGCGATGGAGGTACGAAAGGGCCTACGTGGTGCTTGGCCTGAAATGAGGCTTACAATAGTACTTCCTTGCAGGAAAGCAACGTCGTAACAATAGGCGATCAATGGTAAACGAAGCCCGACAGCATGGAATACGCTTCTTATTTGCGTTTCGTTGCTTCATGGATCTAGTAATGACACGACAAGTGCTGTACATGGACAAACCAGTGGAAGACGATCGATAGCGTCTGCAATCCACCACAGCGGTCACCACACAACTGGCAACTTCCAGTCAGTATTTTGACACGACCACTTTTCGGAGTACTTTGTTTGTTTTTGTGTTTTCTGGAAGGGCCAAAACTCTCAGTATCAGTTCCACAACAAACCATGTAGGAGAATGTGCACTGCTATTTGTGTGTCATGCTAGGGAAAAGACCTGACACTGGGTTCACGCGGTGCGTTGGTCCGCATATATTGAAATCCGTTGAGTACGTTTGTGGTGGAAATGGAACGCGGAGAAAAAGGGGATCCTACCCTGGTGGTCGTCATATACGGGCAGCGCGCAAGGTTCTGCCACTAGTTGTCGCACAGTCGGTGACACACAGTTCGGAATGATGTTGAAATAGGTTTCTTGCGGCGCCGCTCCATGCGTGGTTTTACCTGAAGAGGG
>JBDWQI010000181.1:0-31356 GCA_039986635.1 Sulfitobacter sp. | reverse complement strand
TGCGGACGAACCAACAAGTGCAAGTATGGCCACAATTGAGTATTTTTGAAATGTGCGAAGCATGTGAAGTATCCTAGCGGGTAGGGTGTACGCAGCATGACTCCGTTAGTATATTATTGCAACTCGAAATATATTATTGATATGTTGCAACCAAGTAGAAATGTCACCGAGTTTGCAAAGCAGAAGTGTCACCACAGGGCGCAATGGAAGCAAGGCTTAGCAGCCCGGAGACCTCAAATATCGTAGGGCTGAAAAGCCTTGCGGGGCTGAAGCGATTAAAGTGGGTTTGTTGTTTTTGGCCCTGTTGGTAAGTACGCACTATGACTGATCATTCATCTACTGAGTTCACGCAGGATGAACTGCTGCAAGCCTTTAAAAGCATTGAGATCGCTTATTCCGCAAAACTGAAGGAGCGCGGCGATCCTTCGGGCATGTTCGCTCACTGCAAATCTGTCCTGCGCCAGTTCAAGGCGCAGTTCCCGTCAGCGCCTCTGGTTCGTATTTGTTGGGATCAAGCGAGCATCGGCACCAAAGCTGTGACCACCAACGAGTCCTTCATCAATGCAGCATTGCAAGGCGATCTCAAACAGGTGACGGAATAAGCCGTTTGCCCGGAAACGGCGGTGCATGGAAAAGAAGCGACGGCTCAGTCGGAACGTTAGAGAGAGCAAAGCCAAACTCTGCTCTCTCTCCAAGAGTAAATATCCTAAGCTGGCTAGCAGGAATTTCCCTCGAATCCACTCTGGATCCATTCCAAACTTGCAATGCCCGCTGGAGGGTTTACGCATTCAGCGGCAAAAGATTTCACGTTTACGAGCTTGCCTTTCCCTTGTTCCTCATCCCATTTGAATTCACCATAGGCGATGTCTATGATGGCTTGGTGTCCTTCGGACAAAACCATTCTGACTTCTCCCTCCGGTGACGGGAATTTCAGTCCTGTTAGCGAAGCTGAAACACTTTTCGCATCGATCGCGCCCACGGCGTCAGCTGCTGCTTTCATCGCGAGAATACCTTGAACCATTTGATAAGAAGCCCCGATGGGCTCGCTGCCGAAACGATCTACATATTCTTTATGGAACCAATTGCCGAGTTCGGTACTCGCGTTGAACGGGTTGTGAGGGCCTCTCGCACCCATCACTGTCCCATCCGGAAGGCGTTTTCCTAACTGTTTCATTGGTACGTCAGCCGTCAGCACAACACGGCTCTTGTCAAATAGGCCTCGGCTTGACGCTTGAATAACAAAAGCTTCCAAATCCCCACCCCAGAAGCTGGAATGAATAACGTCAGTTTTATTGGTCAAAAGAGATGTGATCTCAGCACCATACTGTCCGGCAAAGATCTTTGGGAACTGTTCGTTGGCGATCCCGACATTCGCGTTCAATTGCTCAATAGAATGAGAGAAATCCCTCCAGCTGTCATGACCCCATGCATAGTTTTGGTTCATTCCCGAAATGGCCGTTAATTCAGGTTGCGTTTCCAATATATAGCGTGCGGCACCTACAGCTCCGCTAGTGGCGTGGCCTGTTGATCGAAAAGTGTACACCGGGTCAACTACGATCTCTTCAAAAATTTGAGGTGTACCGCAGCTAACAAATATCGTTAGTACTTTCTCTTCCTCGGCTACGGGTGCGATCGCTTTACAGCTACCAGAAGAGATGTAGCCTATGACTGCATCCACTTCCTGCTTGCTGGTCAGTCTCTTAAAGTCTGCCACCTTCTGTTTGCTGTTTTCGTCTATGAATATTGGTTCGACAGCATACCCGCCAATCCCAATCTGATCATAAGGCTTTGGCATCCGGCCTTCATTGATCGCATCAATGATCAACTCTGCTCCGTTGCGCGCGGGAACACCCGCTGGACCTGCCGCCGGGCCCGACAGGAACGTTACAAGGCCAAGCTTTACGACGTCTTCGGCTTCGACCGACGTCGCCATCACTGTGGACGCTATCACACAACTCAGAAAGGTCCGCGCCCCTTTGGATTTACAAATTAGTTTCATATCATTCTCCTCCCACGAACATGTATGTCTCGCCTGTCTATTTCGAAGGTAGGCGCGTTCCTTGTCAAAGCGCACGCTCAATTGACTAGAGCGACATCCGCTCAGTTTTGGGAAAAAGTGAGCGAAATTCGCCCGCTGCCATTTTCACCAAGGTTTGACGCAGATCGACGGGTAGCGCATCTTCGCGCATGGAAAGGCACACTATGCAGATACTTGACGAGAAAAAACTGGAACCCATCAAGTGGTGGATGCGGTCTAACGTCAAGAATGGTCGTATCGCAGGGTCATCAGTTCTAGTCGCTCAGAACGGGCATATCGCATTACTACACGCCGAGGGGAAACGATCCTTACCGCTTAACCTGTCATTCAAGATCGATACTTTAACGCGCATTTATTCGATGACTAAGCCCATAACCGCAATCGCTGTGATGCAACTTGTGAATGAAGGGATTCTGGCGCTTGAGCAACCGGTCTCTGATTTCTTGGCAGAATTTTCACTGTGCGAAGCGCTCCTCAAAGATTCAATCAGTGTAGCTCAAACAGAGCCCGCCTCTTCTCCAAATCTGTTCCAATTGCTAGTGCACACCTCTGGCCTGACATATGGTTTCAACAAAGGTTTACTACCGGACCACTATCGCAAAAACAGTATCGCTTTTGAACCTGGAAGCGGTGGACTGCGCCTAATGGTTAAACGTGTAGCTGCGCAACCCTTGGCCTTTCAACCGGGAACTCGCTGGGAGTACTCGATTGGAGTGGACATCTTGGGAGCCGTGATTGAATGCGTTACTGGGCAAACATTGGATCAAGTTTTGCAGAAGCGCATTTTTGATCCGCTGGGTATGAAAAACACCTTTTTTGAGGTGCCAGAAAGCAGGTTGGCAGAACTCGCCGATTGCTACACTCTTGGGAAAGATGGGCTTCTAGAGCTCTTTGATAGTGGAAAAGACAGTATTTTCGGCCCTAGGGGCAATCGTATGTTGGCCGGCGGCGGAGGATTGGTTTCGACCTTACACGACTATTTCCGTTTCGCCGAAATGCTGCGCTTGGATGGATCACTGGATGGCGCCGAGATTCTGCCGTCAAGACTTGTGCAGTCTATAAAGCGGAACCAACTGAGTTGCGAAATTGCTGAAATGGGGCCGACGTCTTTTGCTGAAATGCCAATGGCTGGCGTCGGGTTTGGCTTGGGTGGTGCGGTCATCTTGGATCCTAAGCGAAGCAAAATGGTCGGGAACGTGGGAGATTTCGGTTGGGGTGGTATGGCCGGCACCTATTTTTGGATTGACCCGGTGACACAAGTGACTTGCATCTTCTTCACCCAACTCATTCCATCCAGCGCCCACCCTTTGCGGTCAGAATTGAAAGCGTTGGTTCACAACGCCCTCAATTAATCTTGTTACTCCTCAACGAAAGCTGCAACTTCGCTCGAGAATTTCGTAGGCTCTTCAACCATCAACGCATGGCCGCTGTTTTCAAACCAAACAAGTTGAGTGTCGGGCTTGCGTGCAGCCATGTATTCAGCCCAGCCCGGATGGCTAACTTGGTCGTGGCGCCCATGCAACAAGCGCAACGGCAAGTCCAGCCGAGTGAGGTTTTCGCGCAAGTCTTCCTGGAGCAAAGTATTAAAGTACTTGTACCCAACATATGCAGGCATCTTCAACCACATGGAAAGGAACCATTGGTTCGTTGCGGCCAAGTCGTTTCGGTAAAAGTTAGCTCCGCCAAAGGCGCTCATCGTTTCTGGAAGCGCAGCCCGAATACCTTCCAATGATGCCTGAGCTGTCTCTTCATCCATGCCGAAAGGTTCTTCTTCGGTTGGCATAAATCGCGGCGTCGCGGCCCCAGCCATAGCTATTTTAGTGACTCGTTTGTTGTGATTGAAGTCTGTTGCATATTTCAAAGCCACGCCTGCGCCCATAGACCATCCCACTAGAGTAACGTCGTTCAGATCGAGCTGTTCTAAGACGTCGGCGATGTCAGCACACATTTCAGCATACGTGTATTCGGTATAGGGTTTGTCACTTTCCCCATGTCCTCTGAGATCAACACAGACGCAGCGGAAGTCTTTGTGCAGATCAAGCACTTGATAATTCCAAGTATCCAGGGTTGCTGAAAGCCCAGGAATAAACAGGATCGGTTTCCCATTACCGCCATCGCGGTAGTGCATTGTAATACCTGTTTTCAGGTTGAGATAGGGCATCTTAGAACTCCTATGTTGCATTGATTGCCTCATGGGAGGAAATACGATCTTTCCTGACAAAAGAAGTTGAAGGATCAATTCAGTCGAGCGCCTACCGCTCAAACTTTGGTGCGAATGCGCGAATTACGCTCGCTGGACAGGTAAGCTTGCTCGACTGCCTGGGCCATGCTGGTCACTTGCTGGAGGGATGAAGCAAAGACTTCAACAACCACCGGCCACATTCCAGTCTCGCTGGCACGGCACCAACGGAATAGGCTGACTGGTCAATGAAAGACCAGAACTTGAACAGAACGAACCCAAATTAGCAGAACCAAAGGGGAAATCGACATTGGCCCAACCAAGTCTTTGGATGATGAACCCGCGCAAGCTGTTATCGAAGGCTTCACCCTACAGGACATAACTTGTCACCTATTGAACATCCTTTACGCCATTCTGACTGGTTGAGCGCCCCATCCGCTAGCGGACCACAACTAGAGCTTGATGTCGTAAGTTACCCAATCGGTCTTACTGGCGATGCGATCATAAACGCCGCGTCCACGGTAGTTGTTGTCCGCAGTTATCCAACGTAGAACCGACCAACCTCGTTCCAAAGAGATCACCCGAACACTATCAATTAGAGCGTCGGCGACTCCCATACCTCTTGCGTCAGGTGAAACGAACAGGTCATCGAGAAAACCGCCTGTCGTTGCCGACAGCGGCCGCGCAAATGAGCGGAAATGCGCAAGACCAAGCAATTTTCCGCTAGCGGATTCGGCTACAAGGCCTTCACTTTCCGCAGTTGCATCATGGATCCACGACCAAACGCGATCACGCATCTCCGTTGATTGCTCTACCATGTAGAATGCAGCGTAGCCGTGATACAGATCATCCCAACTCGCTCTATCAGATATCTTCACTGGCCGTACTACAATCTCCTTACTCCGATCACTGACCTGTTCCTTCACTTCCTTCATCTTCAAAATATCCTCTTATTTTTTAGTAACTAGATTCAGCTATGGTTTAGACGCCACATCTCGCAGTTGAATTTTGATAGCGAGGCCACATCAGGGTGCAACAATCGCCTCGTTTTACAGCGCCTTTGTTTGCATGGATCACTTCTGGTTTTCTCCGATACCTCCCATGCAAATGTATTTCATCTCGAGATAATCTTCGGTTCCATACCTGGACCCTTCTCTACCTTGGCCGGATTGCTTTACGCCTCCAAAGGGCGCAACTTCTGTGGAGATCAGACCGGTGTTCACACCTACCATTCCATACTCAAGCGCTTCGGCGACCTTCCAAACACGCGAGAGGTCGTTGGCATAAAAATAAGAAGCCAGTCCAAAAATGGTGTCATTGGCCTGAACAATGACGTCATCAACTGTGTCAAACTTGAAAAGAGCCGCGACAGGGCCAAAAGTTTCCTCTGAAGCGATTTTCATCTTTTTAGTCACATTTGCCAGAATGGTCGGTTCAAAAAACGTTCCTCCCCGTTTGTGGGTTTTGCCGCCGGCTTTGACCCGCGCGCCAAGCTGTACAGCATTGGCGATATGTTCTTCGACTTTCTCAACTGCTTTGGCATCGATCAACGGGCCCGCTGATACACCTTCCTCAAATCCATCTCCTACCGAGATTGCATTTACCGCTGCGGTCAATTTCTCTGCGAACACGTCATAAACGGATGCTTGGACGTAAATCCGGTTCGCACAAACACATGTCTGACCATTGTTGCGATATTTTGAAATCATTGCGCCTTCGACGGCTGCGTCAATGTCGGCATCGTCAAACACAATGAATGGCGCGTTGCCCCCAAGTTCCATAGACGTTTTCATGACCTGATCCGCTGATTGACGCATCAAAATGCGACCCACCTCGGTTGAGCCGGTGAATGTCAATTTTCGAACTTTTGGGTTTGAACAAAATTCTTTGCCAATCTCCGAGCCCATTCTGGATGTGACAACGCTAAATAGGCCGCTTGGTAGACCAGCTTTTTCAGCGAGGGCGGCCATTGCCAATGCAGAGAGCGGTGTCTCGGCGGCAGGTTTTGCAACGAAGGCACATCCAACGGCAAGCGCAGGCGCTACTTTGCGCGCGATCATCGCATTTGGGAAGTTCCAGGGCGTTATGGAAGCGACGACACCTACGGGTTGACGAATAACCATGATACGTTTGTCAGGCTGGTGGCCTGGAATGGTATCCCCGTAGATCCGCTTGGCTTCCTCTGCAAACCATTCAATGTAGCTGGCACCATAAAGAATTTCCCCTTTCGCCTCCGCAAGAGGTTTGCCCATTTCTGCACAAAGAATGGCGGCTAAGTCATCAGCGTTTTGGATCATGAGGTCATGCCATCTGCGCATTATGCCAGCTCTCTCTTTACCTGTTCGCTTAGCCCAACCAACTTGAGCAACATGTGCCGCATCGATCGCTGTCCGCGTTTCGGCAACGCCTAAATCCGGCAATTCCGCAATTTTCTCACTAGTGGAAGGGTTTGAAACGGTGAATGTTTGAGCATCGCTCGCTTTTGGAAGCCACTTTCCAGCAACAAAGGCCGCCTGTTTTAGCAAGTCATGGTTTTTCAATCGTTCGGGGTGCGTTTCGAAGAACATTGGCATTTTGGAGTCTTTTCTGCTGGTGGTTCTTCCCAGCGCGCAGATGCGCGCCGGGATTGGGATCTTAGCGAATTGCTGTTGGGTTAATCATCATTTGCACAGCACCGCGCATGCGTGTCGCACCAAGAACGAACATGAACTCGGTGACCCCATCGGCAACGAGCTCTCTGGTTTCCATGTTTTCCAGAATGAAGATTCCGTTCTGGGGGATCAGGATTTGGTGAACCTTGAATACGCCATCAGCACCTTTTTCGAAGGGAAGTGCTTCGAGACCCCAAGTATCTGCTCCAACGGCGACAACACCAATTTCAGCGAGGTATTCCGCCCCAGAAATCCCCAAACCAGGTTCAACCGAAACATAGCGGGCGTGATCTGGATTTGCCCCGTCCAAAAGGTCTAGCCATCCGGAGTGGAAAAGAACGGTGTCCCCTTCCCTGATGTCTACACCCTGCGCCAAAGCTGCCGCTTGGATATCTTCTTTTGTGTAGGCTGTTCCTTCATCGACTATTTCTTGATCATAGTGGGACGCCATGTTGAGCAAGACACCGCGTGTAACAATGGGAGGTAGCTTTTCAATTCCCAATTTGGTTAGCCCGTCAGCCTTCGCAAATTCGGAGTCGTGGAAACCATTGTAGTAGGTGTGGTTGACCCCGATATGTCCGAGCCCGTCAATTTGTGGCCCAATTCCGAGCCAACCCGTGAACATGTCATCGTTATAGGTCATCTCGTTTGTACCCAGCCCTGCGGTATCGATTTGGTTGGGCTGAAGCACTGTTACGCTCATGCTGCGTGGGGAAAACGCGGGTGTATTGGAATCTACCACAATGCCAAGATTATAGGTCTTGCCGGTCGTGATCATCTGGGACGCAGCTAAGACGCTTTCTGGTGTAATCCGGTTGGCTGCGCCGATTTCATCGTCCGGCCCCCATTGTGAATTTGTCCATTCTTGTCCTGCGGCTCCTGTGGCAAGACAGGCAGCAACAGCTGCCGAAATTGCGATCATCTTCATTTTGTTTCCCTCCCAAGGAATTCGTGCGGCAATAAGTGAGCCGAGATGACAGCCGCGGCATCACCTCAAGCTGTCGGTTAACTCAGAGTGAGGCTCGATAAATGCGCAGCGCGTCCTCGTGTTTGAATTCACGTGGGTTGTTCACCAACAATCGCGACTGCTTCATTGCGTCTGATGCCAAACGGTCGATATCCGCTTCTTCGATCCCAACTTGGCGCAGACCGCTTTCCAGACCCAGCGCGATATTCAGTTGCACAAGGCGCTCGATAAAGTCGTCGCAGACCTCGTCGATTGTACAATCCGTATCGATGTCCGGAAAAATATGCGGCGCCAACTCCGCATATTCTGCCCCGCAAGATGGGGTGTTGAAGCGCATCACCTCGGCCAAAACCAATGCGTTGGAAAGACCATGCGGCACGTGGAAAAGACTGCCGACGGGATAAGCCAAAGCATGAACCGCAGCCACGGGCGAGTTTGCAAACGCTTGTCCTGCAAGCATCGACCCAAGCATCATATTGCTTCGCGCTTCGATGTTGGCGCCGTTGTTCACCGCTTCGCGGATGTTGGCCCCCAATAGATCCAAGGCTCGCAAAGCGAGGGTTTTGGAGATTGGATTGTTGTTCGCGCTTTTTGAAGTGAAGGCCTCTATCGCGTGAACCATCGCATCTACGCCTGTGGCTGCAGTAATATGAGGTGGCAAACCTAGGGTGAGTTCAGCGTCCAAAAGCGCGACATCCGGTAAAATGACAGGAGAGACGATGCCTTTTTTTTCTTCTAGGCCTGTCGTAAGGATTGAAACCGGAGTGACTTCCGAGCCCGTTCCTGCGGTCGTTGGAATTAAAACCAAGGGCAGTCGTTGGCCGGTCACCTGATTTACCCCATATGCTGCATCAATGGGCTGATCAGAGTTGGAAAGGAGCGCGATCACCTTCGCAACATCCATTGAGCTACCGCCCCCAAACCCGACAACGCAGGCAGTCTTTTTGTCCTTTGCAATCTTCACCGCGTCGAGCACGGTTGTCGCTTTGGGGTCCGGTTCTACAGCATCAAAGACAGTGACCTCGAAACCGTAGTTTTTCATGCTTTCAATGGCGCTGTCACACAGCCCAAGCTTCACAATGCCGGGATCTGTAACGAAAAAAACTTCCGTTCTGAGCGATGCGAATGGCAGATTTCCGAGAATTGCCCCGAGCTGCGCCGCACCGCCAAAAACTTGCTGAATGGACGGGGTCGTGTTGAAAGTGAACTCTGTCATACGACCTCCAGAGCCGCATTGCTTGCGTTCATGATGCTAATTTGGCCGCGTTCGATTGAATAGACTTTGTCCACAACCTTTTCCGAATGGCTGTAATCGGACTCAGAGATCAGCACAGACAGTTTTTCGGACTTTAGATTTGAGATGACCTCCATGAGGCGTTGGGCCAGTGCAGGCGCAACACCCTCGAATGGTTCATCCAAAAGAAGTAGATCACGCCCTGCTACCATGGCGCGGGCAAGGGCCACCAGTTTTTGCTGCCCCCCGCTGAGGGTTAATGCCTTGCGATCTGCAAAGCGCCCGATTTCGGGCATCATATCGTAAACCCATTTGACGCGGGTTTCGTCTGTGTTGTTGCTGGCCCAAAGAGGGACCTTTATGTTCTCCTCAACCGTAAAATGAGGGATCAGGCGGCGATCTTCGGGCAAATACCCTATACCGATACCTGCACGTTCGTGTGCCTTTAGGTCCGACAAGACATGTCCGCCAAACCGGATCGATCCGGATTCGACAGGCAATAGACCCATAATTGCGCGCATGAGTGTGGTTTTTCCTGCGCCATTTCTACCAATAAGACCACAAGTGGTCCGTTCGCTGATCTCTAGTGATACATCACGCAAGATTGGGACCCGTTGAATGGACAGTCCAATATTTTCAATCGTTAACATTAGGATGCAGTCTCCTCTGAAGTCACTTTCCTATGGAATTCGCCGCCGATCACGTATTCCCGCACCTTGTCGTTCGCCAACACATTGGTTGTTGGCCCGTCAGCAAGGATTGTGCCTTCGTAGAAGGCAGCAACACGTGGCGAAAATGTCTCAACGATTTCCATATCGTGTTCGATGAACAGGACGGCTGTGTTGGTGGACTTCAACGCATCAAGTAAGACGCGCATGATGTCCATTTTTTCGTCAGCACTTACGCCGCTTGTTGGCTCGTCCAAAAACAACAGATCTGGTTTGGAAACGGTCGCCATGGCAATGTCGACGAGTTTTCGCACGCCTTGCGGTAGGGTTGTAATTTCCTGATCCGCCCATTGTTCGATTCCGAACCGTGCAAGGATCTCCAATGCATCGCTTTTCAGGCTTTCGTCGATAACAGGGCGAAACAAGACAGGTTTGGTTTGTTTCGCGATCGCCAGCGCAATGAGCGTGTTATCGATCACCGTTAGATCCAAGAACAACTGAGGTATCTGGAAAGACCGGCAAATCCCAAGCTTGGTAATTTCACGCGTTGGTTTCCCGGTAATGTTCTGACCTCGATAGAGAATTTGCCCCGCACTTGGAGTGAGATAGCCCGTGACCATGTTCACGAAAGTTGTCTTGCCTGCCCCGTTCGATCCGATGACACCAAGAATTTCACCTTCATTGATGGTGATGTTGATATCGGATGCGGCGACAACGGCACCAAAGGTGCGCTCTAAGTTTTTTGTTTCAAGAATTGTTGTCATGTTCCTACTCCCCGAGAACGTTTGAGGACTGGTCGGATTGATGTGAGCTTCTGGAATTGCGTTTGCGTTCAACAAGCGACCACAAACCTTTTGGCAAGAAAATGATGATCAGCAACATCACGGTGCCAAGGATCATTTGCCAAGTGTTTGGCGATATATCCACCGCGTAGACGCGCAAAATCTCAAGCAAAAATGTACCAAAAAGCGGTGCAATGATACTGCCGGTTCCCGACAAGATCGCGATAAATACGAATTGGCCAGACGTGGTCCAATTGGTCATCTCAGGGTCGACATGTCCCAGTGACAGTGCCCATAAGACGCCCCCGATTGAAGACACAGATGCCGCGATCATATAGGTGATGTGAACAGCAGTATGTGCGGATGTCCCCAGATACTCGACGCGCAATTCGTTCTCACGAATAGCTTCATTTACGAAACCTATTGGGCTGCGCAGGAAGCGGTTGAGAAGAAATGCGCAGAAGGTGACTGGCAGAACAGTTGCAATGTAGAGGACATGGCCTGCAATCTCACTTCTTGGCGACCAGCCTAGATAGGTAGGTGGAAGAAGATTGAACCCATCTGTACTACCGAGCTCTTCGCTGCTGGACAACATGCCAAACAAAATCATCGAGATGGCCAAAGTCAGCATCGCGAAAAAGATCTCGCGATAGCGACGGATTAGGATGCCCAAAACAGCCGACACCAAGAGGCTGGCGAGCAATCCCAGGAGGATAAGCACGATAAAGTCTGATATGCCGAGGAATTTTCCGGCCATACCAGCGGTGTAACCGCCAATGCAGAAATAGAGTCCCTGGCCAAATGAAACCAAGCCTGCGCGCATCTGGATCATGACACCCAAGGCAACCAAACCGGTGCCCAGTGAAACCTGAATGTAGTTGACGATCCATTGCGGGAGAATGAACCCACACGCGATGAGAACGGGGACACCTACAAGTAAAGTGAGTTCAGTTTTATCAAGGTCGCGGATCATATCTTTCGTCCTTCTGCCAAAGCGAAGAGGCCGTAAGGTTTCACGGCGAGAACCGCGGCCATTACGAGGTAGATTGAGAAAAGTTCAGCGGGCGGGTAGATATGAACAGATGCTGCGCGGGCCAATCCCACGATGAGCGCGCCAATCATTGCGCCGCCGATGCTGCCCATTCCGCCGATTACGATAACGGCGAACGCCATGACAATAATTTCGGCGCTGATGCCTGGTGATACCGAGATTTCCGGTGCCGTTAGCGCACCGCCCAAAGCACCCAGAGTCGCCCCCACAACAAATGTAACAGTGAAGAATTTCGTCACATTGATCCCGAGCGCCGAGCTAACTTCGCGGTCTTCGATAACGACCAACAACAGCTTGCCTGTCCGCGTCTTGTTCAAAACCAAGAAAAGCGTCAGCCCAACAATCAAGGCGACCCCGATTATCAGGAATTTATATATCGTGTAGGGAATCCCGAAGACATCGATAGTCCCGAGCCAATAAGCGGGTTGATAAGAAATGTAAGATTCCGTTCCCCAAATCAACTTCGTTACATCTTCGAGGATCAAGAAGATTGCATAGGTGACAAGCACCATTAGCACTTCGTCTCGCCCATACATAAATTTCAGGATTCCCCGCTCGATCAGCAAGCCCGACGCAACGCCAGCGACGAGGGCGGCGATCGGGATAATGAGGTAAGTGAGCGCTATGGTATTACCAGTCTGTGTGTACAGGCCGATTGCCCAAGCGGACGAATATGCACCAAGGGCGTAGAACCCTCCGTGCGCAATGTTGAGAATGCGCATCACGCCGTAGATCAGCGTAAGGCCCACCGAAGAAAGAAAAAGCCAAGCGGCAAAGCCTAGCCCATCTACTGCGATTGCGACTGCGTTCAGCATCAAGAACTCCAAGTGAGTGGTTGCAACTGTCTCGCGTGGTTCCCGCAGAACCACATATGATCAGCTATTGTTGTGCTAAGGGTGAAGTGCCCCAAGAGTCGAATGTGGGGCACTTCAGGGATGTGATCATCGATGATGCTGAGATGCAGTCACCACCGCCAACTAGGGAGAATGGGATTACTCGCAGTTTGCGCCTTCAAAACCACCATTGATCCAGTCAATGGAATTGACGTCGGCTGGCGGGTTAACGCATTCAGCATCGAAGCGAACGATATCAACCAATGTCGCGGAATTGGTGTCGGCGTCATAGCGGTACGTGCCGTAGGCCGTGCCCTGTATGGCCTGGTGGCCATTGGCAAGCGCCATAGAAACCATGCCACTTGGGCCTTCCCACTCCAGACCAGTAAGTGCGTCAATCAATGCATCGCGATCGACACCTCCAGCGAGTTCAGCGGCGGATTTAATGCCCAACAATGCCTGTGCCATTTTATAGGATGGATAGGTTGGCAATGTACCGAAACGATCAAAGTAGGCCTCTCTGAACCATGTGTTTAGTTCAGATTCTGCAGCCAGTTCACCGTGCGGACCACGCGCGCCGATAATGGTGCCGTCTGGCATTTGGGGCCCCAGGCGATGGATCGCCGTTTCGCCGGTCGTTAGAACAACGCTCGAACGTTCAAAGATGCCGCGGCCCGCACCCTGAATGATGAACGCCTCCATATCGCCACCCCAAAAACTAGAGTGGATCACGTCCGGAGTGTTAGTCAGAAGCGCCGAAACTTCCGCGCCATACTGACCTGCGTAGATCTTTGGGAACTGTTCGGTGACAACTTCGGAGTCTGGGTAAAGTTGGGCGACAGACGCGGAAAAATCTCGCCAAGAATCTTGGCCCCAAGCATAGTTTTGATTGATACCCGCAATCGAATTGGTGTCCTTACCAGCGTGCTCTAGATAAAGCGCAGCAGCCACATTATCCATTGTCGCATGAGCGCCGGTCCGGAAGGTATAGCGCGGTTCGGTCACGATCTCTTCAAAGATTTGCGGTGTCCCGCAGTCAAAGAGAACTGTTAAAACTTCCAGCGCTTCTGCCTCTGGGGCAATGGCTTTACAGCTTCCAGACGAGATGTACCCAACAACCATATCGACTTCGTCACGTTGAACGAGACGTTGAAAGTCGGCTGTCTTTTGCTTTGAGTTCTCGTCCACAAAAACAGGGTCGATCATGAAGCCGGCAAAACCCGGTTCGCTATACTGGTTTGGGATTGTGCCCCCATTGATCGCTTCGATCATCAGCTCCGCCGCGTTGCGCGCCGGAACACCAAAAGGTCCAGCGGCTCCACCTGACAGGAAGGTTACAAAGCCCACCTTAACGGTTTCGACTTCCTGAGCGGCGACAGATGTCGTGCTTGTTGCAAATACTGAAACGCCAACAGCCAGAGTGAGTGCGGTTGGTGTTTTCAAAATGGCGCCGATGCGCGAATTTTTCGTGGTCATGGTGTCCTCCCATTTAATCCAAGAGAGGGCCGTAAGTGCCTCGGCACCATAACGCTTAGAATGCGTCAATTTTCCGGTTCCCCCCAGCACCAACGTGTCGGTGCTAAATGGAGATTATGTAGACCGCTACACATGGTTCAATTTGTGTAAAAAAGTTTCATGAGCGAAGGGCGCTCAACCTGTCGTTCTTTCGAGCGAAATCCGCTCGAAGCCGCAGTTCTATTCGCTTTCGACTAAGTTGGGCCAATTTTCGGGAGGGTAAAACACCTCCCAGTCACCCAGTTGAACCGTTGCGGGCGCGTAACTGCTGTTCTGAACGGTCCGGCCTATCGCTTGAACTTGGAGCATCTGGTGATGGAGGGGATCCATTCTTGATCTGAAACCAGATGGATCTTCTGGTAGGTGGATTTCTATACCTTCAAGGGCGGCGCGCAGCGCGCTTGAATCATCTGTTCCACCTGCCACTTTGACTGCCTTAGCAATCACCATGATACCGGAATATGCACCCTGAGCGGCATAGCTTGGGTAACGTCCAGAATGTTCGAAAAACCTTTCTACAAATTCATGGTTCACAGAGGTAGGCGGCCAGTTAACGTGATGGCGCGACGACAATGTGATACCGAGTGGCATTTCACTCCCGAGCTCGGCCAAAACTTCAAAGTTTCCACCAGCGTCGAAATTCATGAAGGCCGACGTTTCAAACAGATTGGTTTGGTTGGCCTGCCGAATGAACGTCACGAGATCCAGACCCCAATGTCCATTCACGATGATATCGGGTTTTGTCTCGTTGATCGCATCAATGTAACTGGAATAATCTGTCTCGAATAGCTTTGGCCAGTATGTTCCTGCGACAGTGAAACTGACGTTGTTGATTTCGAGAAATTTGCGCAGATCATCCCAACTTTGATACCCATATTCGTAATCAGGACCGATGAACGCTATGCTTACGGCCTCTTGGGTCGTGCTAAAGTGCCGGTGGATGTATTGTGCCCCCGCCAACATGGACTGTCGGCTGCCATTTGTGACTCTGAAATAGTTTTCGTGCAGAGCATATGTGGTCAGGCTTGGCGAAGCATGATCGGTCCCGATGAAGAATACATCTGTGCCTTGGACAACTTGCGTAACGGTGAGCGCGATACTGGAACTGACCACCCCACATAAAAAATCCACTTCATCTTCTTCGATGAATTGCCGTGCTATTTGTAACGAACGAAGTGTCTTTGAGCGGGAATCTTCGATCATGATTTCCAAGTCGGGATAACCCTCATGCTTGGCCAGATCTTCCAATGCCAATTCGATGCCAATTGCACTGTCACGCCCATAAAGACCACCTGGCCCGGTTAAGGGGTATAGACATCCGATTTTCACAGGCTCTGCCACGGCGGCAGTTGCATGAACCGCAGCCCAAAAACAAAGTGATAAACCAGTTCTCAGCGACTGAAACACTATGACAACCCCAATTTCTGTAGCTTTCGTTTGAGTGCATGGCGGGAGATCCCGAGAAGGTCAGCCGTGACACCTTTTTTGCCGCCACTTTTGCGAAGCGCATCCAAAACCAGGTTTTTCTCAACAGCAAGTATCGAATCCTCGATGCTCAAAGTGGCGACTAATTCAGCTTGGCGGATCTCTGTTGGAAGTTGATCCACAGAGATGGTCTGGCCCGCATGTAGGATGGTCAGCCGTTCAACCAAGTTCCTCAACTCCCTGACGTTTCCCGGCCATGAATACGCGCGCAAATATTCGCCAACAGATTTCTCGAATTTGATGGCACGGACATTGCTGATTTCGGCAAAACGTTGAGCGAAGTAATTACTCAAAAGTTCCACATCTGCGTCTCGCTCTTTGAGAGGCGGAATGTGGATTGGCACAACATTCAACCTGAAATACAAATCCTGTCGGTAGTTTCCTTTCTCAACCTCCAGCTTGAGATCACGGTTGGTGGCGGCGATTACTCGGACGTCAGCAAACATATCGCGCCCCGTGCCCAGACCGCGAAACGAGCGGGTCTCAAGAAACGTCAACAGCTTTGCTTGAACTGAGAGTGGCAATTCGCCGATCTCGTCAAGGAACAAAGTTCCTCCATCTGCAATCTCGATCAGACCTTTTCGCTTTGCAACCAGCCCGGGTAGCGCACCGCGCTCTGCGCCGAACAGCTCTGCTTCGATCTGGCCCTCCACCAGTGTTGCGCAGTTCACCTCCACAAACGGGCTGTCAGGCCCAACAGTTTTGACGTGGATTTCACGGGCAACAATCGCTTTGCCAACGCCGGTTTCCCCAAGCAATAGCATGGTCTTTGTTTTGCTCTTGGAAATGGCTTCGAGCTCTGTCTTCAGGGATTTCACGACAGGGCTGTTGCCTATAAATACCTCGCTCGACGTGTTCTTTTCACGAAGATACCGGACTTCGGATTGAAGGCGGCGTTTTGCGTCAGTCTCTTTGATCAAAAGTATTAGTTCATCGACATCAAAAGGTTTGGATAAATAGTCGACCGCTCCCATTTTCATCGCGGTTACAGCATCTTGAGTATCATCGTATGCCGACATCATGACTACAGGGATGTCAGGAAGTTCATTCTGCACCCACTCCAGCACTTCCAGCCCGGTCATTCCCGGCATCCGAATGTCCAGCAGAATGATGTCAGGCTGGATGTCCTTCGCCATTTCGCATCCCATTCGCCCATTGTGAGTTTCGGAGCATTCCATCCCCGCTTGTCGCAACGTGAAGGCCAAAGACCGCGTGAGATTAATCTCGTCATCGATGATCAGTATATTGGTCGATTTCATTTTTTGGCTTTCTGCACAGGGAGGGGAAAGCGAAGGCTGACTGTTGTGCCCTCGCCCGCGACGCTGTCGAAAACCATTGTTCCTCCATTCGCGTCAACGAGCTGGTTTGTGATAGATAACCCGAGGCCCGTGCCGCCAGAGCGCGTTGTAAAGAACGGCCTGAGCAGTTTCTCCTTCACAGCGTCGTCCATTCCGATTCCATTGTCCGCAACAACAACTTTTGCTTTGCCGCTATCTTCATACGTGCGAAACCGCAATTGCCCGCCGTCGGGCATTGCCTCCATCGCATTGAGAGATAGGTTTAGTATAATTTGGCGCAGCTGCGCGGGGTCGACGTAGGCCTTGAGGCTGGAATCTCCGGATAGGCTAACAGAAATTGATCTTTCGCGGGCCGTAGCACTGATAAGGGTTTTCACGCTTTTGAGGGCATCTCTGATATAAGCGACCTCCTGTTCCGGTTTCCTAGGTTTTGCAAAATTCACAAACTCTGAGATCGTCTGATCAACACGCGTGATCTCTGAGGACACAAGATCATACATTTCTTTTCGTTCTGGGTCCTCTTCGGCGCCGCTCAAACCATGTAAGGTTGCGGAGACAGTTGTGAGCGGGTTTCGAATTTCATGCGCGATGCCTGCGGCCATATTGCCCAGTGTCGCGCGGCGTTCCATATCAACCCGTGAGGCGATCAACTCTTCCAGTTGCTCCCTCATTTTGTTGTAAGATCTTGCCAGCGTTCCTAGCTCGCCAGGCCCGCCTTCACTTACGGTGACCGTGAAGTCCCCATTGGAAATTGCCTGTGCGGCAGTATTGAGCGGCAACAAATATCCTGAGAGCCGTTGGGACATTCTTAGAAAAAGAAACACGAGGCCAAGCGCTGAAAGGGTTGCCACAAACAGCAACAAATACCTAATTCTTCGCCTTGGCTCATTAAGGTCACTGTCTCCTTCGATAAGGGTCAGCCGCCACCCGGGTAGTATTTGCGATGATCTGGCGAGCAGTTTACCTGCCTCCATTTCTGTGCCGACGACAGAAAGTTTAATGCGATCAAATATAGTGAGCTGAGGAATGTGAACCCCCGGCTGAGCAAGGTCGCTTGCAAGTTCTGTCAGAGACGACAGCCTTGCTCGTATAGCAACGTATCCCAACAGCTGCTGTTCTCGCAAAACAGGTTGCCGGATCAGAATCCACCCCGGGCGCCCGTTATCCGGCAAGACAGGCCCGATGATTTCAGTCCCACCTATTTCAACGAATGGAAGTGTCGTAAAATTTTTGGGCCGCTCTCTGCTCCGCGAAGTGGGGACAGTAAAAATAATTTCGTCTGCGGAATTTGAAAACTCAATTGCGTAAATATCCGGGCTGCCGACCTCCAAAAACATTAGATCAGCTAGTTGCGGGGATAAGGTTTGCTGGCTGTTTTGGAAGAACAGGGTGACGTCTCGAAGGTCTGCGATGTTCTTGAGGCGGTTGCGATGAGAGGCGAGATAATTGCTCATCCGAGCAGCGACAGCTTCAACATCGCTGTTGAGTCTGTTTGTCACCAATGTGTTTAGGAGGCTTGCACTGTACCTGTCATAAATGACCGCAATAAGGATGAGAGGTATCAGCGCAGCTATCAAGGCGCCCCAAAGGTAGCGTCGCGCCAAGTTCAGTTTCGAAAAATTCTGCCACATGGTCATGCCTTTGCTCATTGAGCACGGTGTCTGGCTTAAACCGGAGCGTCAAGCGTACAAGGTCAAATTCACGAGCGCTTTCCGCTCATTTTGTTTGACGTACTTCCCATCAAGCTACACGAAAGGCGCTGTGCTTTTGCACTTGTCACGCTATCGGGTCACCCGCGTGCTCGTTTTGGCCCCTCTCCGCTCGAAGAGAACACCGAATTTGGAATTGTGTAAATCATCGACGCAGACAAGGCCGTTATCTCAGAAAGCAAAACGAATAGCGGTTTTGACAAATCACGCAGTGAAAAATTCAAGGCAGGCATGATCGATCGGGGACCCTGTATGCACAAAGACCAAAGATCGTTTGGGCAAATCATGAATAGTCTCTGTTTGGATACCTGTCATTTTTGACAGGCCACCCCAAATGGGTAAGATCGCGCGTCCCGCACCGGCCGCCACGAGACTAGCCATGGTTTCCGGTGAATCCATTTCGCAAAGCACTTTTGGGGACTCAAGATTCTGCTCGATCCAACGCCATGCTAGCTCACCACCCCAAGAAGTTTTGTCGTATATTACCAAAGGCAAATCTATTGAGGTTGACTCGATCGGGTTCAACCAGGCGAACTGCTGCCTTTCCAGAACCTCGCTCTTCAAATGTTTTGGAAGTTGAAAGCTGGGCTCCACAAAGATTGCAGCATCTAGCTCATTACGAGACAGAAGATCAAAAAGATGAGCAGAGGCCCCCGGTTTGACGCTCAATTCGACGTGGGGCGCCATCCTGCGCAGATAAGCCACAAGCGACGGAACATGATCCGCAAGCGCTGTTGAGATCACACCCAATCGATATGGCCCCGCCAAACCATCGTCAGCAATATCTCTCCAAATCAGGGAAGTATCCGCGATGATGGACCGCAGGCGCGGTATCATTCGAATGCAGGCTGGGGTGGGGCGAACTGTTAGGCCAGAACGACGTACCAGACGTGTGCCAAGTTCATTTTCCAACACTTTGAGGCGTTGCCCGACAGCGGCAGCGGTCAGGTTCTGACGACGCGCAGCCTCTGCTAACGAGCCACCATTGACGACTTCCAACAGGGTTTTCAGGTATCTTATATCCAAATTATTTCTTTCGATTTACCAAATATATACTCATTATTCCTTTTTATTGGAAGTTGCTAATAGTGTCTTGAAACTAACGATGGAGATACTCATGCTTACCCCATTCCACCTTGCTTTCAACGTTTGCCAGCTGAACACATCGCGACACTTCTACGGCAGTATCCTAGGGTGTAGTGAAGGTCGTTCGAGCGAAACTTGGATTGATTTCAATTTCTTTGGCCACCAGATTTCTCTTCATCTAGGGGACCCTTTCAAGACAGAGACTGAGGGCAAGGTCGGCAACCACCTTGTTCCGATGCCCCACTTTGGTGTCGTATTGGAACTTGATCAATGGAACGTTTTGGCAAATCGGCTCGAAGAACATGAAGTTGAGTTCGTCATTCCGCCAAGCCTGAGGTTTGAGGGCGAGCCGGGCGAGCAAGCCACCATGTTTTTTCGTGATCCCTCGGGTAATCCAATAGAGGTGAAAGGCTTTCGGGATATGACGAGAGTATTTTCATCATGAAGGAACCGAACATCATTCCTTTTTTTGGCAATATTTCTGAGACGTCGCGCAATATGTGGCTCGATCACTTACAAATCGCCCTGCCAGAGTTTCAGATCGCGCCACTTGGCACTCAACATGACTATGGTGCCGCAGAAGTTGCCATTGTCGCAAATCCTGACCCCAGGAGCTTTATGCAGTTGCCAAATCTCAAATGGGTGCAAAGCCTTTGGGCCGGTGTTGAAAACCTGGTTCAAACACTGCCAAATGATATTGATATCGTGCGGATGGTCGACCCGAATCTTGCAAAAACAATGGCCGAAGCGGCCCTGACGATGACTCTATTTCTACATCGAAACCTGCCATCATACGCAGATCACCAAGCTGCGAGTATCTGGCAACAGCATCCAGTTCATTTGCCTCAAGACCGTAACATTGGCATCTTGGGACTGGGCGAGTTGGGCCGCGCAGCCGGCGCTAAACTGACCCAAAACGGGTTCAACGTCTTGGGTTGGAGCAGGTCGCCCAAATCGATTGCAAACATCCAATGTCATTCAGGTAAAGAGGGCTTGATAAATCTGCTTGGGACTTCTGACATTGTTGTCGTGTTACTTCCTTTAACAGCCGAGACGAATGGCCTCCTAGACAAAAAGAGATTGTTGCAGATTAAGCCCGGCGCTAGCATCATCAACCTTGGCCGTGCTCAAATCATTGAGATTGATGCAATGTTGGGCATGCTCAATGCTGGGCACCTCAAGCACGTAGTTTTGGATGTGTTCGAGACCGAGCCATTGCCGACTTGTGATCCTCTCTGGACAACCGCCAACCTGACAATCCTGCCCCACGTATCTGCTCCTACAAACATGGAAACCGCTTCTGAGATCGTAGCAGGGAACATCAACTCATACTACAAAACAGGTCAGATCCCACTCAGTGTGAGTCGGGAAAAAGGTTACTAAGCCGCAATAGTGTCCACCCAATTCAGTTAGGCACGCAGGCCGCGACTACTAACGCCCAGCACACCACACATTCTCTTGGCGCAGAAGGCGCCACGGTGTTCTTCGATGAATCTGAACCTCATGGCTTTTGGCCCGCGAAGAACTGTGTTGCCTTTTTTAGAATCTCCCTCTCCTCCTTAAGAATGCGGTTCTCGCGTCGAAGTCGTTCATTCTCACGGGCAAGGTCCAGATCTTTGTCAGGCACCAGCTCAGTGTCACGATGCGCCGTGACCCATTTGTTCAGCGTCGATAACCCGACACCCAAATCTGATGCCACCTGCTTACGTGAAAGCCCGTTCGTCAGCGCAATCCGCACAGCATCAGCGCGAAATTCGTCCGTCCGTTTCAGTCCCATAGCTCGTCTCCTTTGTTGCAGTAAATGCTATCAAAGGGACGGCATCAAACCGCGACAGGTCCAATTTATCGGGCACAGAGCATAGAGCGGGTCGTTCAGAAATGCTGCAAGGCTCGGACACCTACAACCGCCGTGCAAATGATCTTCGACCTCAGGCCTATAGGCCTGCTGATTTCCCATGGCCGCACGGGCAAATCCATAACTTCCTCCAAGTCCACCAGACAAAGCAGGCATCATAATATTCCCCGAGATCGCTCGTACAATAAACGGGGTCGCAACGATGAACCCTTTCGCCTTCAGCACCATCATAAAGAACGGAATCAGCGCCCCGATGTTTGTCGCACCCTCGGGATCACCAAGCTCCCCGATAAGCGCTGAAGAAACTCCCGTTATCGTTGCGAACACTCCGGCCACGACGATCGGATAAATCGCGAATGACACAAGCGCCGACAACCAGCGCGCAAAATAGTCCTTAGTCACATCGAACAATGTCAGTGTAGATATGTACGGACTCCCGGGACACTGGCTTAAGCAGTGACAGATCAAGCGTCCCGCGCATCGCTCTTTGTGCAGGAAAAGGCATAAGTGCAGCGGCTTCCAGAGGACGCACTAAACTGCCGCGCCCGACTTCACCAATGATCTTGCCCGACTCTACAAGGCGGGAATAGGCACGGCTGACTGTCTGGATGCTCAAGTCTAGTTGGTATGCTAACTCGCGGTGGGTCGGAAGACGTTGCCCGGGCCTGAGTTCTCCGGTTTTGATTGCGGCTTCGATTAGTAGCGCCAGAGACCGATAGCGCGGGTGTTTCAGGTCTGATTTCGAAGGTAGCCAATCAATCATGACAATATCCTGCGGTGGTCTTGTCGGGGTTTAGTTCCGGTCTCTTTCGAGCAATGTTTGCTATGAAGGAGATTGAGAATGGCAACGAGATACACAGACGAGTTTCGCCGTGATGCAGTGCGCATCGCAACGACTAGTGGACTGACACGACCACAAGCGGCCTCTGATTTGGGGGTTGGGCTTTCGACGCTGAACAAGTGGGTCCAAAAGCATCAGTATGATGACCTGATGTCGGGTCCTCACGAAGACGTCGAGAAAGAGAACGAACGCCTTCGCAAGGAAGTCCGGCTGCTTCGCGAGGAGAGGGAAGTGTTAAAAAAGGCCACCATCTTCTTTGCAGGCCAAAACCGATGAGGTTCGCCTTCATTGATGCCTGGAAAGAAGAATGGCCGGTGGAATTTCTCTGCCGCATTATGCAGGTCACATCGCGTGGTTATCGTGCGTGGCGGGTGCGACCAATGAGCCAGCGGCAGCCCGGCGATATGGTTATTCTGGCGCATACGCAAGGACGATGACCACTGCTATCTGTTGACCATCACGCGAGATGGCATTGCCACAGGCGTCACTCACTACGGTGCGCACTATGTCGAAAAATTACAGCCCATCGGCTTTGTCGAAGGTCTAGAAGACATGCGCTTCACAGTGAAGTCCATTTAACACCCCCTAACCCCACCGGAGGATGATATGACAGCAACCGTGAATACTGAATACTTCCGCCCCGCCGACGCCAAGGCGGTTGTTGGGGTGTCGCGCTCAACCATCTACAACTGGGCAAAAGAAGGCCGGATTACCATTGTGAAGTGCGCGGGGATGTCTTTTGTGCGCATGTCAGAGGTTCGAAAAATTATCGACCCATTGGGGGACCAATTGGGGGACCAAGGGAGCGCATGATGCAGATTGTTCATATAAAAAAGGAAGTCAGTGGGATTTTATGGTGCACCGGAGGAGAACAACCTAGAACCCTCAGAATGTGCATCTATTCTTGAAGAATTAGAGAGTTGGACGGAAATTCTCAAGGCTGAGCCTGAAGTTATCCACAGATTGGCAGCATTTGCAGAGATGTCTGAGGATGATGCTAGTCTCGTAGAAGATGCGCCCCTTGCGGAGCCTTCGCCATGAGGAACGCGAGGCAGTTGCCGAAGGGTCAGTTGGCGGCCACGTTTAGCAATGCAGCATCAGAACGGCCAAAGTCATCATCCAGACCATCACCCGTTACATTGCGGGTCACGCCAGAGGAACGTACGAAGCTGGAAGAGCTGGCCGATGGTATGACGCTCAGCGCGTACATTCGCGCTTGCGTGTTTGCTGAGGAAACCAAACGGCGCAAGAAACGCCCGAAGAATGTTATCGAGGATAAGAAGGCCACCGCCGAAGCTCTGGCGCTGCTGGGTCAATCCCGCATTGCCAGCAATCTCAACCAGCTCGCTTATCATGCGAATGTCGGCGCATTGATCGTTGGTGAGGCGGAAAAAGCGCAGATCGCTGAAGCCAATGCGCATCTCGCCGCGATCCGAACTTTGCTGATGCAAGCTCTCGGAAAGTCGCAGGGGTAAGCCATGATCCTTGAAGGCAATGAACGTGGATACGGCGCTGAACTCGCGCGGCATTTGATGAATCCGCGCGACAATGACCATGTCACGGTGCATGCCGTGGATGGATTTGTTGCTGATGATCTCTATGGTGCGTTTGCGGAGACAGAAGCGATTTCTGGTGCCACGCAATGCCAAAAGTATCTTTTCTCGTTGTCGCTCAACCCACCGCCAGGCGCTGAAGTCTCAGTCGAAACCTTCGAGACCACAATTGTACAAATCGAAAAGGAGTTAGGCTTATCTGGCCAACCTCGCGCCATCGTCTTTCATGAAAAGGACGGACGCCGCCACGCCCATTGTGTCTGGTCGCGGATTGATGGCCAGCGATTGAAGGCGATCAATATCTCCCACTACAAACGCAAGCTCTTTGGCCTGTCTCGGGAACTCTATCAAACCCATGATTGGGAAATGCCTGATGGTTTCAAAAATCCAAAAGATTGCGATCCGCTGAATTACAGCCGGGAAGAAGCAGGTCAGGCCAAGCGACACAAACGCGCCCCCAAGGCACTCAAAGCCATGTTCCGCCAATGCTGGGAGACGTCCGATTCACGAGCGGCCTTTGAGGCAGCGCTGAGTGAACAAGGCTTCCTGCTGGCGCGAGGGGATCGTCGTGGTTTTGTTGCCGTTGATGCGGACGGCGAGATTTACTCACTGTCCCGATGGTGCGGCGTCAAACCCAAAGACATGCGCGTTCGGCTGGGGTCCGAGATGAACTTGCCCTCGGTGGATGATTTGTCGGCACATCTTAGTGACTTGTCGACCCAACCCACTGATCCCCGCAATGCTGTGTTTGAAGCGCGCCGCGCCAAGCTGGTTGCGCGTCAGCGTACTGAACGGGATGCGCTTCTGAAGGCGCAGGAAAAGCAACGCATTCGCGATATCAAGGCGCGTCAGGCACGCCTGCCTAAAGGGCTGCGAGGGTTGCTGGCGCGTGCTACTGGGCAATACCAAACTATGTTGCGCAGGCTTGAGGATGAGGCTCGGGTAGCGGAGCAGCGCGACCGCAACGCCCAACAAGCGTTGGTCACCAAACATTTGGCGCAGCGGCAAGCCCTGACGCGGGATGCCGAATGGCGAGGTCTGTCCGCTGCGATATTGAGCAAGGGTCGGCTTGATCTACGCCAAAGGCTTCTGCAGAAAGACGACGGGCTCCCCTATTCAAAGGCGCAATTGATCAAAACGCCGGAGCTTATTCTGGGGCATATCTCCGAGAAGAGGGCGACATTCATCCGCGCTGATATCATGCGCGCGCTGGCCAAACGCATTGATGATCCAGTTACTTTGCGAAGGGCAACTGATGCGGCGATGAGGTCAGTTGATCTGCTGCCCCTTCAAGGCAATTCTGCTGCTCCGACATTTACGACAAAAGATTACCACGATGCCGAGCGCAATCTTGATGACGCGGCGCGCGCGATGTCTTCATCTACTGGTTTTTTTGTCGAGCAAAACCAAGTTCGCCGCGCTATTACGGATCAAAACAAGCAGATGCACCGTGCCTTTGGTGGAGAGTTAAGCGGTGAGCAGACTGCCGCGTTGAAACATGTGCTGAATGACAGGCAACTGGCTTCTGTCGTTGGTCTTGCTGGTGCGGGCAAGAGTACCATGTTGTCCACGGCGAAGGATGCTTGGGAGCGTCAGGGGGTAAAGGTGCATGGTGCAGCGCTGGCTGGGAAAGCAGCCGAGGAGCTTGAAAGGGCTTCAGGTGTTTCCAGCCGAACGCTGGCGTCATTGGAACTGTCTTGGAAAAATGGATACGAACCGATTGCCGCAGGTGATGTTCTGATCATCGACGAAGTGGGCATGGTCGGAACGCGGCAGATGGCGCGTGTTGCGACAAAGATCAACGATATTGGGGCAAAACTGGTTCTAGTCGGTGATCCAGATCAGTTGCAACCCATTGAAGCAGGCACCCCGTTCCGCAGGATTGTGGAAGAGCATGGCGCAGCCAAACTGACTGAAATCCACCGCCAGCGCGTCTATTGGCAAAAGCGGGCTTCGCGGGAATTGGCTGTAGGTGAAATGACTAAAGCAATTGAGCGTTATCGCGCGCGCGATGCGGTCAACCAGTGCGATGATCGCAGTTCCGCGATAGAAGCCTTAGTTGAAACCTATGCCATGGATGTTGCAGCCAATGGTTCACATACAACACGCCTTGCATTTGCCCACCGCCGCAAAGATGTTCATGCGCTCAATCAGGGCATTCGTGACGCCCTACGCTCAGATACCAATACTGAACCAGAGATGCTATTCGCAACAGACACTGGCCCACGCGCCTTTGCAGTGAATGACCGGATTGCATTTACCCGCAACGACAAAGACGTCGGCGTGAAAAATGGCATGTTGGGCATTGTGATCTCGATTGACAATACTGAGCTACAGGTCGCTCTTGATGGCGATGCTGAACGCGTCGTCAGTTTTGACCCGCGTGACTTCCAGAGCTTCGACCATGGATACGCCGTTACAATCCACAAATCTCAAGGTGCGACCGTGGATCAAGCATATGTTCTGGCTTCACGCTCAATGGATCGTCACTTGTCCTATGTAGCAATGACAAGGCACCGCGATGAAATGCGCGTTTTTATCAACGAGAACGACCGCCCGACTTGGGCAAAAGATCAGCTTGATCGTGAAACCCTAGCCAGACGCCACAATCGTGACGGGCCAACGATGGGGTGATGTGGAGATTCAGACACTGCGGTCGTTCGTACGGCGCATAGCGAAAGCTGACTCAGAGCCCGACCCAGCCATTGCTTTTTCTCACTGCACGCGCTCGCCGCATGAAAAGCGCTGCATCTGCGCGATTGCATGCGCTGCTTCGCGGCGAGAATACCGGTCGTTACTGCTGGTCGTAGCGAAGACGTATTGGCCAATTCATAGGTCGTAGACCTTGCAGCTACTCCACGCTCGTGCTGGGAGGGCAGCAACCAACTTAAAAGCCTAGGTTCGATACGACGGCGGAACTCGCCATTTTGAGAACAGTGCGGACAGATGGTTTAGCATAGCCTTCGGCAATCCGAGCCACAGGTGATTGAGAATGACTATAATGACAGTCTTTCAACGCAGTTGACATCGAAGTGCATAAACTCTTCCAAAGCCCAGACAACTGATTGATTAGTATGCACTGAACAACCTTTCTGTTGACTGTTGGAGTAATCGTGTAGGATGTGAATCGTGAAGGGTAGTTTGCTAACGACGTTTTGAGAATTGCGCTTAACCAGCTCCACAAATTTCTCGTATTCAAGATAGTTTTGTGAATAACAACTCATTTGGCCGTTTTCGCAAGGAGGAACAAATGGAAGAAATAGGAGCTCTGATGAAAACAAGCTCGATCCTTCGACTAAAACATCGTTTGTAAATGAAGATGTTTCCACGTAATAAATTGCATCATCGTACTCTTCGTTCTCGCACCCAACGCGCCCCTTTTTTGCATCAGTCGCATCACCAAATTGCGCAAACTTCTCAGCGTAAAATTCATATATTTTCCCGTCACCTGAGCCATCGTTGAACCGCAGCCGGAAGTCGTGTAGCACGCTTGCATAGTCTTTCGGAGCACTGTTTATCACAGAAACGCGCACAACAAACGCTACGGTCGGATGCCTTTGGTGCTCACAATAGTCCTTGTAAGCCACTATGGCTTCAGGCTGTATCAAATCGAGCCTTGGACCTTGCATGAATGAAACTACTGTATAAGCAGCAGCCCATATAGCCAGTACAAATGCAGCAAGCGACGTAAACGAGGTTGTCTTCTCAATCTTGAAACCGAGAATGGAAAAGTATTCTTTCAAATCAAGTTCTTCCTATGAGCTTGCTCGCTATTGAAGCACACAAGGCGGACAGCCCCCTGCATACGCAGCAATTGCAGCTAAAGTTACACTCACGCAAATCAACGCTACTGCAACCGACTTCTTTTTTCGATTAGACATAAGTCTTCTCCCACGAAACAACTCACGTTGCTAATTGGTACTTGAATTTCAAACCCAAGGTCAAGATCCTTGGACTTGCATGCTGTCTCGTTCATTTTTCGAGCCTTAATAAACGCTGCAACGACTAGAGTACTGCAGGTGCGAGCCGATGCTGCACTCGCGAAGCTCGAGGGTTCAATGGCGGCCTTGTCGCCAGTCTTTAGTACCTTCAGGGCGTGTTGCGAAAGTTTGGTCTTCGTTTATCCGAAATTACCGTTCCCGAACGTCCGGCTTAAAGAAATTGGCGGCGACATAGCGTTGAACGTGCCACGCTTGCGAATGGATGCTGCGTCAGCAAAGCGCGAAGACCCAAAGTCGGGTTTGTCCGCATGTTCCCTGTTGATAAAGGCCGCGGCGAAGGTCAGGAAGCGGCAAGTTGATACGGTAGATCGCCGCTGACGCCTTGCCACATTCTGAAAATTCGCGACAAAGGCGATTTCAACAGCGTAGCAAGGTCCACGTAGAGAAAACACTGTGACCAGCGCTAACCGTCGATGACCTAGATCAACGGGTTCATTTGCAGAAAATTGTATGATCTGGTATGATTAGATATGAAAGGAGCTTGCTTATGAGCCGTTTAACCATATCCATGCCTGACCAAATGAATGATTGGGTCGAAGCCCAGATCGCCACTGGGCGCTATGGCAATGTCAGTGAGTATTTCCGCGACCTGGTGCGACGGGATCAGGAAAAACGCGATACATCCGTGCAAGAACTCCGTGCCCTGCTCGATCAGGCCGAGGCCAGCGGGATCAGTGACCGAAGCCTTGAAGAGATTCGTGAAACGGCACGCGCACAGGCGCGCCAAAAAGGGCTGTTGAGTGAGTAAATACAGCCTCACACGCGAGGCCGAGCGGGATGTGATCGATATTTACCTTGATGGTCTGGAACAATACGGGCTGCGTCAGGCCGAACATTATCAGGATGTGCTAGCGTCAAAACTTAGCACACTCGCTGAAAACCCGAGCTTTGGATCAGATTACAGCGATATCCGCGAAACCTTGCGCCGCGCGGAAAGCATGGCCCACTCAATTTACTATCAGGGGGACAAGAATGGCATTCTGATCTTACGCATTCTCTACAAAAGCATGGACCCCGCACGCCATCTTTGAAGTCAACCGACAAGTTTGGCTGGACTGCATTTCCAATCACACCCGCCATTTTGCAAATGAAGCGCGGACAGACCGGATGGGCTGTCCGCGCTTTTTTGATAGCTGTTAAGCTGCTTGCTGCACCTTAGGTACATCCACAGTTTCATCTGTGACGCTTCGTTCGGCAACTGCACGATACGACCCTTGCGGAAACGCCATACAGCGCGGCATCCAGTTCTCGGTTGCTGCCTTGCGCGTGCCGTCCAGACAGGCGTTGAGAATAGCCTTTTGCGTCTTTGCCGTAGCGGTCACATGCTCTTTTGCGGCATTCTCCCCTGCCAACTCACCAACCATCGCATTCAAGACCTGTTTATCGCGGATCAGATCAATGAATGTGACATCGGGTTGCCAATGCGCTGCCATTTCGGTTTCCAACTCTGCGCCAAGCGAGTTAATCAAGGGGCTGCGCACTGACAGGCTATCCGCCATCAGGAACGTCAGGACGCGCAGGACGTCCGCATCCTTGACGGATTGCAGCTTTGCGAAGACGTCGGTGATGCAGGGACGCGGCGTATAGACTGCGCGGCTCCCAAGCAAACCGTCTTCATCCGCCAATCCCAGCAGTTCCTTGATTGCTGCTCTTTCGGCCTCCATGGCCTGATGCCCTGTGTTGTTCTCCAAACTTTCAGCAATTTCTGGCTTTGCAACTTTCTGCGGATCGGCCTCCACCTGCCAAAGCGATGAACCCGCGATCATATGCGCTGCGATCAGGCGCAACGCAGTTGCGCCCTGTCCTAACAGATCAGCCCTCACAGCGGCGTGACGGTGCAGATCAACGTAGTTTTGTGCCGCCTTGGTGAGTTCGGGTTTCGGGGCTGGGGTTGCCCCGCTCTCAGCCTTGTCACGGCGCTTTGCTTCAGCGTTCGTGATGTATCCCTCATGAAACGACACTTCCCCCTTGTTCGTGCAAACCACATAGACCCTGCCGCCCTCGTCCTTTTCGGCGGCGCGGTAATCCCATGCGGCAAAATACGCGCCCACATCTGTCACAACCACTTCTGACCAACCATCGACTTTGTATGCTTCGACAGTGTTGGCAACTTCAGCATTTTGCAGCACCCAAAACGCCTCACTATCCGCAAAATACGCATCCTCACCAAAAAGATCGGACACCACGGCAAGGCCAGACGCATCAACATCAAACAGTGCATGACTTGTTGGTATATGTGCGCCGCCAAAGAGCCACGCCTTGAGACGCTGACCTGTGGGTGCATATTCATTCTCATCCTTGACTAACGCCCACCATGCTTTTTGCTGCTTAATGGTCGCCATTGTCAAAATGCGGATGTCACAGACATTCAGATCATCGTTGCGATAGGCTGTCAGGATTGGCGCATAAAGCCGCCCTAAGGCAAGGCGCTGTGACACCATGCGCTCTGTGATGCCAAAGGTCTGCGCAACATCTTCGGGCGTGCGCCCTTCTTTCAATAGCTTGGCAAAGGCCTTGTATTGGTCAATCTCGTCCATGGGCAAACGCTCAATATTCTCTGCCAAACTGGCCTCAATCGCGGTTGCGTCATCTCCTGCGCTCATCACCATGCAGGGCAGTGGCTCAATCTCGCTGTCTTCGGCAATGATGCGGCACGCATTCAAGCGGCGTTGCCCAGCGATGACTTCATAGCCATCGGCAATCTCGCGCACCAAGAGCGGCTGTAGGATACCAAGAGCGCGGATGCTGGTTACCAGATCGGTGCAATCTTTTGCCCCGTATTTGCGCACGTTCAACGGTGAAACGGTGAGGTTTTCAAGTTCAATAAATTGGAGTGTCATGGGTCATTTTCCTTTTCTAATATCAGCGCAGAATTGCACCCTGAAACCGCCCAAACAGGCGGTTTGGGGCTGCACTCCTCTCACGCGCTGCGATAAATGAGGTTTTGGCCTGCGACTTCGGCCTCGCTGTAATCCATGCTCAGATCACGGGCGATGGCATCATAATCGAGGTAGAATTGCAGACGTTCGGGGATGTCACCAAACAACCCCTCTTCGACAAACTGCTCAGCAAGCTCGCGCATCGTGTTTATGTGGTAGATATCTAAATCGAAGTCACTGGGCTGCGTGGTGTCTTCAAAGCGATACCCGCACTCACCCACCGCCAAAATGACCCGCGTCTTGTCTTCATCTTCCCATGCGTCAACTGCATCCAGATACTGCTTGAGATTGGCTTGATTGATACCGATGGCTTTCGCCAGATCGCAATCAATGTGCTCTCCGTCAATGAATTGGATTTCAAATTCCTCAACGCGTTCGCCGTAGTCGTTGCGAAGTTTTACGGCTCTTGCTGCATAGTCTTCATAAGTCTCAAAATAAAAACCTGTTGCGGTCAGGTCATAGGGCTGTGCGTGTAATTGAATCGTCATGGTGTCTTCCTTCCTTTTTCCTCCGTTGGGGAGGGGTTGCGCCTGCAACCCTTGGCCCTCGCCGAGAGTGGGGGTGCAAATGGAAGGAAAAATCGGCGAAAGGGTCTCTTCGTTGTTGGAGGTGCCTTTGGAGGAACCGACAACGAAAGAGCCTCTTCGATCTATTTTTTCTGAAATGCGCCG
>JBDWQI010000180.1:0-5569 GCA_039986635.1 Sulfitobacter sp. | reverse complement strand
GATGCCTGTGCTGACCGCCGTGAGCATTGTTGTCGCAAGTTAGCCCCTCTCAGTGATGCGTCTCTGCATCAAAACGAAAGACGTGTTTATCTGCTCCGGAAGCTGTACGAGTGCCGCCTCGCAATTGACATGTGCTTGGCGCGTCGGCGGAGGTCTCGTGCCAGCGAAGGTTTTGTACGATACGTACCTGTACGGTATGCTGCTGCTAAGGTCGCCGCACCAACGTAGTCGACGATGCTTCCTACTGTCGATTTGCTTGATCAAATGCTGCTGAACAAGCCTTTTGGTGTCTATATTTACGGACCCGAGCGTCTCGTACGTAGAACTTTGTAGTGTTGCTCGCTGTACGAAAGAGTTATGTGTTGTTTTGTCAGATGTTGGATAGCAATGCTTCTTTTCCTTGTGTTTCCAGCGTTTCTTTCTGTTCACCCAAAAAAAACACTGTAAGAATCTCGTGGCAGTACTGTCACGCTAACAGCGTTGAGTTGCATTCTGGTTCGCCTTCACGAACATGTGCGAAGCCCCTCTTGTATATATAGACCATATATATTTAGGTACTTCCACGTGTATGTACCGTCAGTACGAATGATTTTGATTTGTATGTGCAGACGCATCCTCGCCGGGGGTGGGGCATGGATGTCAAATCATCGAGCATAAGTAAAGCAGCGTAGCAAGGTACAATACCGACTGTAAATGTTAGGTAGCACCTGTCTGCATTGCCCGTACCACAAATTGATGCAGCTGCCTGGAGGGTGTTTTGGTTTATGCTACTTCAGCTTGCCTGTAATTTTCATTCGATCTTACTGACTGTAGTCTTACTCTGTTCATACGTGGTGCGAGGGTGGTATTCTCGAACACCCCGAATAACGGAACAAGCAACCTTCCACATCAGTGTTACCGTTCAGCGGACGTTTTTTGTACGTTGGTTTACCTCGTTTTCCTGCGCTTTATACATTGTGTTGACATAGTTTGAGTAGGTTACGATGTTGACGGGCGAGTGCCTTACGCAACGTTAGCGTTTAACGTAGATTCCGTACTAAAGTAGCAACAGCAGTATAGAGTTACTTCGTTGCAGTATGTGGCTCATTGCCAGAATCATGAAGAAATGATTGCCGAGTTGATTTCATCGTAAAACGTTTCGTAAATAACATACGTGATCGATGAAACACCAACTATATTTTAATGTGGTAGCTCGCATGTTAATCGTGAGGTATCAGTCAACGTCCAAGCCCGCTCTGACATTGACATTTTTAAACTGCTGTGTTGACTCATTCGTGATCGCACAGCGTAGGCCCACTATTGAGTAAAAGCCTAATAAAAACAAAAGACTCACGTTTTGGGCAACGCCAAGAACATTGGGTCAAGAAAAAAGGCTCAGTGGTGAACTCTACAATAAATTCAATAGAATAGCCTACACACAAGGTTGTTTGAAGATGGCGCCCCGATAAGAATCTCAGGCTTGTCTAGACCACGTGTTTCTTGTTGGCGGGCCCATACGGTATGCACAAGAACTTGTAATAACATATTATGTATGGAGAATGTACTCGCGTTCTAGATGCAAAGGACAAGTATAAAATAACACGAGGCGCAGTTGACGCCAGGTATCTACCAATCATACCGCTGTATGAGTGCCTAGGGATAGGGTTAGGGTTAACCCTAACCCTAACCCTAACTCTAAGATAAGTTGCTGTACTATTATAACGCGAAACGCGAAATACGCCGCAAACAAGCAAGGAGGACACAGACAGTGTCAGACACAATTCGCAGCTCGCACACAAGCAGTCACACGGCGATTGACCTTCGATCTCGACATGTAGTCAATCCAAGGTAACGATCTTCGAAGCGGGCAAAGTCAACGAGTGTAATGATGGCCTCGAAGGTATTGAAAACCGTGGTCTAGGGGGCAATAGGTTGGCCGCGGCGTCCTACGCTCTTCGTCTAAACATTCAAAAACGTACTCGTTCCAGCGGAATCAAGAGTTTTTGTCGTCTGTTTTCTACACACCAGCTGCCAAATATCCTTTTAGTATACGCCTGGCCCACCCACGCTAAGCATCAACGACCGCGGTGAGAGCCCTGTGACACTAGCGTGGGTCCAGCCCTTACCAGCGCGCTTCGTTCAGAGGTCGTCTCGCATTCGTTGGTTTTGTCGAACGATGCCAAACCTAATAAATGGTTTATTCCCTGCCGTCGGAGAGGGCTCGAGAGTTTTAGTCTTCTGTTGTCTACAGACTAGCGCCAAACCATTATCAGACGCCTGGCCGGCCCACGCGACATATCCCGGACCGAGGTGTGAGCACCGTGACTTTCTGGTGGGTCGGAGAGCCTTACCAGCGCGTCCGGTTCAGGTTTCTTGACGGAGTCGTTGGATATATAGATCGACGTCTTCTAGTTATTCTCATACCTGTTGGCTCCATGGTCTCCACTGCCTGCTGCGTGTAGAACAAGGGTTTCATGTACATTGCGGGGCAGGAAATTGAAGTCCAGGAAAGCTGTTTCGTGACGTTGAAAATATGCTCTGGGTGGAAATGTACTGGCGTTGTTTCCTGAAATAAATGTAGAGTTTGTTGTAGCTATATTTTGAATTGCGTTCTTCTTAATATTTTCGTGGCTTGGGAGGGAGAGCAGCTTGGATGACGTGTCTACCGCAGCATCCACCTCCGTATCATACCGACATGTCTTTGCTCATGAACGCATCTCGCCCCTTACACTGTATGGGTTCTACTGTACGAGCTCTCGGACGACGGAGACATCCGACGGTCCAACGACATTATTGGTCTCCACAACCGGGGTTACGCTGAGATTTCTACCCCATGCAGTATCTTGATCTGCAAGTAATTGCCAGCTTATAATTTGCTACACAGGTGTTCCGCGTCGTCCGCGTTAATCCGCTTGTACGCTTTACATGCTTCGAGATTCTACCTTCTTTCTCGCTGTATGACTCGTGCCGACCCGTCAACTGTAGCCGCAAGTGTCGAGGCGTTTCCTATCCTCCACGAGTGGAGGAATTACTCTTCGAGATTACGCCCCGATTTTTCAACTACCTCTCCCTGAGTTCGCAACGCCTGACTATATCCCCGCACTCTTACGTTCCCCTTCTCAACTGTATGGGGCAAGTAGTGCGCGTTCGGGTACCGGTGCCTGGCATTTCAGTCGTGCCACCGTAATATCGGTGGCTCCGCCATCCTCACCAAGCTTAGAACACGGGCCCCGGGTCTCGCTCCGTGTACGTACAACGACGCTACCAACGTGAACCTGGTAGCCTTTATGGCCGCGGAATCACACGTCAACACGGTCGGCATCACTCCACCAGTTACCACGCATTGAACGGCTATCGCCAGTAAATAACCCAACATCACTTTGCGTGAGACAGAGGTGGTGGGTGGGCCACGCCTGAGCCCATACACAATGCCTGGTATTACCGGAGATCATAGTTTATAGGACCAAATATTGTTAGTGAAAATAGGGAAATATATAAGGCTTTGTGTGTACCGTAGGTCCTATTAACTATGGACCACCGTAATACCTATTTTGACCAAACGATGATATAAAGGCTCATGCTCAACGGTATCCAAAGCACTTTAACCCAAAACCTCAGGAAAGTATGAGTTCCTGCGCCCTTATCAACATATCCCACCAAATACAGAGTCGAACCAGTGGGCATGTTTCCGTCAACGAATGCGATCGCGAGAAACCTTGCAACACACTAATGATCAACAGCGGAGTGATTGAAAACTCGATACCAACATCGACACCATGACTGTCCTAAACTTACTTAAATGGTTCCCGTTTAATTACCCAACATACCAGCAGTTTCGCCATGGACGATTTTTAGGCTTCTGTGCTCGCTGCCTGCTCTCGGTATGATGCACTCAAACACCGATATGATGGAATTCCTCAGCAAGTTCTTAAGGCAAAGACCTCGTACAATACCTGGAAATCACGAAGTATCTAGCGCGAGCAACCGTTGTCCAGCTGCAAGAAACAACCCTAAATGTTCACGTGTGCTACCAGTTGACAGCACCGTTCTGTGCGGTATACACTAGGTATTTCCACAAGCGCGGTCAACATAACAAGGCTAGTTGCTTCTGTCAACGTGAGCTGCATACTAAAATCCCGCCCATGAATATCAATAATAATGCCGAATTCTCTACGCCAAGAAACTACGGAATTCTACTCATTCATATCGGTTCCCGATCCCGAAAAATATTTCCCGACTTTGCTGAAGTCTCTATTGGACGAATATCCCCTGTTTGGAGTTTAAAAAATATAGAGGCGTTTGTTACCAGGGATGCCATGGCTTATTCCCCTCCCGGAGATATTGTTGTAGACATCCCCGTGTGCAGGATGGTCAAATGAAATCCAGAAAAAACGGTCATGGGGTAGCTCCGCGACTCCGGATTAAGTGCAACACTGGTACGAGATGTTTTGTACACAGAAGTTCAAAATCGTACCAAAACAACATTGCGTTAGCGCAATCACAGATCCGACCTTATCGCTGCTAACAAATGTTCCATACTCAAGCCCTCAAAACGGTCAAACATAGCAACATTATTCTACAGCATTGTTTGGTCCGACCGTAACGATGGTAGTACATGTTACGTACCCATGTCCCCGACACAGTAACAAAGCAACATTATGTCGCAGCAAGGACAAGTCCAACCGTAACGTCGTGGTGGAGTGTTACGTTCAGTTGTCATTTATGGAAAGGTAGCGTAACGCATGGTACGGTGGTAGCGTAACATTACAATCAGGTCATCAATGCGAGTAAAATGTTCATCTGATTTTGCACAGTTCTGGGCAATTCGTAACACCTTAAGTCTGCGGTACATCGCGACCAGGTCCGCATGATATCTGAAGGATTTTGAGTCGGATATTTCGACTTTGGGAAAGCGTCAGGCAGAATGCACTCGCTGTTTGCGCTATGTTAGGGCGTAATGCCCGACACTACACTGAACCCTTCAACAATCTTTAAGGTGTTAGGGCGTGTATTAACATAATTTATGATATTCCGCCATTCTATTCGTTCGATTTAGATAGCATCTCATCGGTCGAATAAATGACATCTCATCGGTCAAAAAGTATATCACCAAGCAGACGTTAGGGTCACCTGCAATCGAAAACATTACATTCGACAAAACGTCTTTGGGACTTTTGTCGCTGAAAATCGTGTGATTCGAATGGGAAGTCAAAGCGACAAGATGTGCATGCTGAAGGAACGCAATGTTTTCGCGCGACCAAGAGAGAAGCGCCAGAGTCCAAGAAAACCGTCTAGAAGAGCACACCATGGAGCCTACGGATACCAACACAGGACAATAACAACAACGGTAGCAACATCTGCAGATGTTCTTGACGCAAGAAGGCCTCTCGTCGGTGCTGATAGTTGAACGCCGACGGCAGCGGCAGGAGCAGCAGCAGCATCAGTTGCATTTTTGTTTTGCTGCCGCACCACCAGCGGCGACAACACTAACGACAACAACAGAGGCGACGGCAGCATCGGCGACTCGTAGCAGCTTTCACTCACCATCCCCAACCGCCTAGTAGGTGTCCCCACTTTGCTCGCACTCTAC
>JBDWQI010000179.1:0-3518 GCA_039986635.1 Sulfitobacter sp. | reverse complement strand
GGTTGTCGATATTGGCTTCGTGTATCGTGGGAATCCCGCTACCTTAAGGTGAATGCACGTACCTCTCGCAAAACACGTCTTCATGGTACAAACCATTGACGAAATCGAACCAAAGGAATATGCACCTTTTCGCGTAGGTTTCATGAGTTGGATCAGAGATGGCGGGCATGCAGCGTTGGCTGCACTCGATCTCGACCACCTACGCCAATGTTCTGGAATGTGCAGAGGTTGGTGACAGCGGTTCTAACGAACAATGGAAGCTTATTGGTTGAGAGTATCTAGTAGACATGTATTTGTCGCGTGCTGCCAATGTACAGGTACAAGGAAAAACATTATCCAGCTGGCGGCAATGCCTACCGCGATCCATTTACTGGCTTCGGTCGAAGGGACAACGTGAGCAACACACTCGTGCGAGGGTCTACACCAAACACCGACGACAACGTAAACGCAGGTCAACAGGTCCACACCAACTGTAAATTGACGATAAGCAAGGTGGTGGTCAACCATCTATCTAACATATGACGGTAGGTGTGGTTGTTCAAACAGGGACTACCGCACACGTCTCAAGCTACATGAGAGCCAACGGGAAGTAGTCTGGGCACAACTACCACGGTAGCATCACGTCTAAACAACTATATTAGGTTAAGTGCACTGCCATTCGGTACGAGCAGAGCTTGAATATCGTTGCAGGCCACGGGCCAAGTTGCGAACCAATCGGGCGCTTGCACCCCATTCAGCCAACGCGTATCTCTGGCACCGCATTTCCATACGCCCTATACATATTTTGAAAGCCGTTTTTGTCGTTCTCACCTCCGGAAGATGTGGTGGGTATTAACCAATGTGTTTCAGCTCCATATAAGGATGACGTTGACTCGATCTCCACACTCGAACCTACGAGAAAGAAAGGGGAACCGCGAGTTCTCACAGAGTAACAGCCGACAAAACCAAACTTTGACATGTATCACTGGATGTTTGTCTTATTCAATGGATCACAACGACGGGCGATAGTTGAGAGTGCTCTGGCGAAATAGGTTGCCAAGAAACTAGACATTGCGGAATCTACCTATATTTGACTTTTGCTGCCGACTACAAATACCTTCAATATATATACCAATGTGCATCGTGTGGAACGTGGCGATGGAAGCTTTACTCAATTACATCCCGAAATATTCACTACCGCGGAGGGCTGCCGAATCAGTAACTCCACTTGCAGCGATATACATCCCGTAATGGGGGGAGCGCTGGAAATTAAATATCCTATATAGCGGTCTTCAAACTGACGAACTTTGTTTATGTTGAACGGGAATATTACATGACGTCTACGTCGTCCGTACTACCGTGGCAACATCTGAATTTGGGTCAAAAGCGGCTATATTTGATGTAGTTCGTACAGTAGCATCGGCTGACACTTGCTCGACGTGCCATAATAAAGCTCGCCGTCGAGAGACGCACACTCTACCGATTATTACATGACATGCGTATGAATGTGCGACTAATCCAAGAAACATCACAATTACAGAAGTTACACACCTTAGCCGAATAGTTTCTAGTTTTGATGCTGTCGTCATCATTCGTTCTTACAAAGGAGTCTATGTACGCTGCCTTAACCTAACACAGTCTTTTTCAGGCACCAATGACGCGCAATACCCCCACATGTTCGTTGTTTGATCGTGATGCAGTTTCCGTGGGCTTACACGTGCAATGTGCCGGAAACATTAGGTCGTGCTGTACATGATCGAAGGCCGTTTACACACGGGTATCCCGCGGCCTGCGAATGCGTCGTTGCCGAATCAAGTATTTCAACAAGAACCTGGGTAAACATTGCAATGTGGTCCTAAGCAGAGTAAACTGTTATGTTTTTCTGTTTCTTGACTTCGTCCAACAACCCACGGCAATGTCACGGTGGGGGTGGTGCCGGATCTCAAAGCTTCTCATATGATAAACTCGGTGCCTCACAACCGAACCGTGAAGACCATTGTTCGCCTAGTCCGACCAATTTGTTTATGAGCTTTTAATATGAACACCAGTCCCAAACCAACCAACACTATTATGGTAGTAACAATACTAGAGTAACCTATAATTTCTCAAGCAAGGTCAACTGGTGAGACAATGTTGAGCCAAGACGTGCAACTCCGACCGTGGGATATGTCAGCCTTGTCTCCATGGACGCTCGTGCCTAGGTACACGAAACGGCGTTGAGGCTGTCGCTGTCGGTGCAACAATATGTCAACACATATACACCTTTGAACGCCGCCAACAACATGTGACACAACAGAAGAGGTCTGTGCTTTGTGGTGGCCTTGGTATTCTGTGTTTGAAGTAGCCGTTAACTTCATCACGTAGAGGATCGCCTGACATCGAAGAGAATATATCCCGAGGAAACAATGCGAGCGCGACTGAGCATTTCCGAATGTTGCAGGTCGATCCGGAATAATTCCTCGTATTCCATCCATCAACAATCACGGATTGTGGAAAATTTACTGACAAGGTCGACATGACTATATTGGCAGCAGATTTACGTTTTCCAAACGCACTGTATAAGACGGAAGATAGTATACCCTCCATAGTAGACACCTCTCCCCGCCCACATCGACACACCGGTGATGCCGTTTTCGGCTGGTTACATGGTCGTCACTCTATCCCTGATGGTACATCAGACACCACACCATCTACGGACGTGCGTCTGAAAACAGCTTCTAACTCCAAAATGCACCACATGGCGTCTACTCTTAAACATTCAGCTTTCATCCCAGCCACCCGCGTCGGTAGTAGGGTTGTGGGCAATCGTTGGACGTGTCGCGCGTCATTGTAGCATGTCTATGAGGAAAACTGTTGGACAATTGTGACATCAGGCAATTCCCATGATACTACTGAAACCAGAGCATTCGGTATTTAGGAATACAGTGCCTGTTCCGTGAAACACAGCCCGATCTGGAACGCGTGTTGTGCTCACGCACCGCAGGACTAAAGCTCTCCTGCAGCGTTTTCCCGAAGGCCACTGGACCCTAAGTTAAATGATACAAAAGCCTTAATTTAACCTCGAGCAACAAATTTAACTAAATGTGTTCAAAAGCCTCAAACCGTTTTGGAGCACAAACGAAAACAAGGTGCCTCAAAAACGTTTTTAGCCTCCGGTAGGAATAATGTGTCCGACAGGGTTTTGCGACCAAAACTGTTGCTCGGCGCGACACCTCCTTCTGGGTTGTAGAACACGTCTTCGAACTCCTGTTGAGCGAACCACCAATGCGTTTCAACCGCCATCGCAAACGCTAATTCATGCCCACAGAAACCATTTCGCGACATCACAGTAAAGCGGCAAGTTTTTGTGTTAATTACTTCTTGTCGGTAAGGGGTTCACCATCACCAGCAGGATTGCGTTAGAATGAGATGCCACGCTGGTTCAAAACCAAACACTAACTCAGTTGTCGACACCCATTCTTGCCCGTGTCGTTTCTTTAGTTGTCGACCCTTTTGCCACCACGCGCACTTGCCATCATACTGAGGTGTATTGCCGCTTC
>JBDWQI010000178.1:0-36922 GCA_039986635.1 Sulfitobacter sp. | reverse complement strand
CGCACACGACCGAAGCGACACATCTAATCCAACATAATATTCCATTTTTGTCTCCCTTGTTCACAGCTATGCTGCGATCCTATCGGGAGCTCGACCTAAGTGCAGGGTCAGCCCAATTACGCATGCTTCCCGCCCTCCCTGCAGACTGGCCATGTCCCCTTCGGGCTGGCAACGGTCAATCAACCAAGACAATCAGATGAAAGTGTCAAACCCAGATTGACCAGTTACGCCAGCGTCAAATAGGCCTTGCTACGCTGCTTAAGTAGACCTTGAGACACATCGTCTTACCTAGTAGGGTGCCTCCCATATTAAAAGCACATTGATCGAGCTAAAGCGCCGCCAGATTACGGAGGTATTGATGACGCTGGAATTGATTGAATTATCTCCGCAGGATCAAGAAGTTCTAAAAATACTGATTGAACGCGGTTCGTATATGAACACCTACTGGAATTTCTATATCGTCGTGGCCTCTGCGGTCGTTGGCATCATGGCTTCCGGTAAAGAGTTTGCATCCAGTTCCGCTCTGAAGGCCATCTTGGTTTTGGCTTTCAGCGGTTTTGCGGTCTCAAATTATAGCGCTCTAATGTCGTTGATTGAGCAGAGGTTGGCGCTATCGAACGTTCTTTCACCCGATTTTCCCGCTGATTTGAAGGCTAGCCTTGAGCCGATGGACACCGTCATTTATCGAGTTTTCCATCTTGCAATGGACCTCATAGTGGTCTGCTGCATTCTCGTCGTACCGTGGCACCGTTTTAAGAAAGTGATCTAAGACCGCATCAAATAGTGCTGGGCGCAACGGCTGCTTCGGGCTGGCTGAGGCCTTCGGAAGGGGATGCGGGTGGCGGCAATGTATTGAACAGACGACATGCGCTCACTGGCCGATGGCAACAGCTTAACGCTGCCCCCTCACCCACCAACAAGCGCCCGAAACAGCCGTCTGATGATCCATGCCCGTCCAAAGGACAGGACAAAGAACATCCCGGTGATCGCAGCACTTTCTGCCCCGGTGTAGCCCAGGACAAAAACCGTTGCGGACCATGAGATCAGCAGGCCGATGACGGCATTTGCCAAGGCTTCCAAGGCGTCAAATCGCGCGCCATTTCGGTCTGATTTTCGCACGTTACCCCCCCCTCAAATTAACGTTGTCTTGATTTCACGATTGGAAATGATCAACTCAGCCGCATCCGTGGCCGCGCCGTTGGAAACCGTGTATTTCAGCGTCACTTCCTCAAAAATAAAACCGTCGAACACCTGTCTGATTTCCGGCGTGTCGTTGATGGACAAGATAAACGCGCCCTGCAGATCCTTCAAAATCGCCGCATGACAGCAAATTGAGACCGATCAAACAGCCCCTTACCATAATCGTTTTCACCACCAAAATACGGGGGATCGAGGTAGAACAGGCTGGTAGAATTGTCATAGCGTGACAGGACGTCTTGCCAGTCGAGGTTCTCAAAAACCACCCCCTCAAGTCGCGTGTGGGCGGCATCAAGCAAGGGCGCAAGGCTGGACAGATTAAAGCGCGCCGGTCGCTCATTTGCCACGCCAAAGACGCCGCCCAGCTTCCCGCCAAAGGCCAATCGCTGCAGATACAAAAACCGCGCCGCGCGCTCCAGATCGGTCAAGGTCGCGGGGTCACAGGCGCGAAGCCGTTCAAACTCGCGACGGGATGTGATCTGAAACCGCATGACCTCCATGAACTGCGGATAGTGGCGCTGTAAAATTCGGAAAAGATTGGTGATTTCGCCATTCAGGTCATTGGCAACCTCGGATTGCGGGCGCCAACTGCGGCGCAAAAACACGCCCCCCATCCCGACAAAAGGTTCGATATAGGTCTTGTGCGCGATGGCCTCGATCCGCTGGATGATCGCCCTGTGAAGTGCTTTCTTGCCCCCCAACCAAGGCGCAATCGGCGCGGCTGGGGCTACTTTGTTCATTGTCGTCATTGGTGATTCCAGAATAAGGAACGCCCACTCTCGCGAGAGTCGGGCGACATGTTCTGGTAGGTCTGTCGGCGCAGCTGTTTTGAAAGCATTGCTGCGTGGTGTTGGCGTTGGAAGCGCCATCACCCCCGCCAAAACGGGCGGAGGTGGAATGTTAGATCGTTATTTCAGAGGGTCAGTGGCTGGCATTCCGATAGAAAAAGTCGGATGAACGGTTTGAGCTCAAACCTACATGGCTCCACTATGGTTGCTGCGGCCAGTCGCTCACCTCTTTCGTCGGATCGTAAGAGTGTACAATGAGCGCACGAGACTTAGTGCCAACATAATCCATGCACCGGCAGCAAACGCTAGCCAAGCAAATGAAATCAAGAATAGCAGTAGCCCGAGCTCGAACATAAGTTGCAAATTTTCAGCATAGCTACTGAACGCTCCAAGATCACAGGAAACCCCAGAACCCATAGCGCCAACACAATACCCAAGAAGGTTAGCTGCTAGAACTGGGAGAATTGCGCCAGTCGGTAAGACACACAGTAATGACCAAAATATGGGCGACCATTTGTACCGCTGAAAAAATCTGACCACGGGCTTCTCCAAAAGCTAGGTTTTGAGCATATGAGAAAGTTAGCCGCTCGAACAGCACGGATAGATTTGAGGCACCTAACGGTCGCTTTGTCCACACACCGGACCTCCCCTAACCCTCCCCCCTCAAAATATCCGCAATTGCGGTGACCTTTCCGTTTGCGCATTCCGCGCTGAGCAGGTGTTCTGTGGCGAGTGCGGCAAGTTCATTGACGGTTTGGACCCTTCTGTCGCTGATCGGGCATGGGGTCAGGGTTTCGTTTGGGATGTCGGGTTTGACGGAGACGTATTCAGTGCGCACCCCGCAACCCGTTAACAAAATCAGCAAGACGGGGATCAAGTGGCGCATCTTTGATGTCTCCTGTGAGCAAGCCTTCGATGGCCGCGTTCAATTCCGTGTTTCGGTTGGCAAATCTTTGGGCGCGCGCCGCCTCAATGTCGCGGGCACGGGCGGATTGTTTGGCCTGCAAACTCAGCGCCGCAACAGAACGGGTCAGACGGGCGTTTTCGGCCTCCAGAGCGTCCATCCCCCTGCCCTGCCACCAAAGTGCTGCGGCCAACCCAAGGCAGGCCAGCAATGCCGCGATGGTGAGATATTTGGCCATCAGTTCAGCCCCTTAAGACACAGCCCGACCTCATCCGCGCGCCGGTTGACCAAGCCGCGCACCACGCGACCGCCTGCCCGGTTCCACCAGCCGATGGCAGCACATCCGCCGCGCAGATCCCCCGCATTCAGCCGCCGCGTTGCGGTTGATCGGCCCGCGCCCCGCACACCAACATTATAGGCAAGCGACACATAGGCTGAATCGCGCTGCGGCGTCAGCCGTGTCGCCTTGGTCTGCGCTGTGAAGTACCGATGTAGCCCGGCGCGAAAGTCACGCGACAAGCGGTTCTGCAGCATTTGGCGGCATTCCGCGTCCGTGGCCCGGTCGCCGATCCGCACGCCCTTGGTCTCGCCAAAACAAAGCGTGGGAACCTGCACGATATCGAGATAGGCGCAATGCATCGCTGGCGCGTCCGGACATCGATGCGCGCCCTCCCATTTTATCACCAGCGGCGTAAGCACCTGCATCGTCTGGCGTTCTGTGGTCTGCGCCATGGCCTGCGCCCCAAAGAGGACGGTGCCCAGAATAATCGCGATCACAATCACCGCCCGCCGCCCCGCGTTCTCGCGCGGCTGTAAGACCAATCGCCCCGCCAGCCCAAGAAGAATGACCCAAATCTGCAGGCTGGACCACACCGCCGGGTTCGTATCCACCCCAACGGCAAGATAGATGATATCCGGGGCCACCGTGATTAAGGCCAGAACGTAGAACGCCCAGGCGGTATAAGAACGAAGCGCAATTGCGCGCCAATTAAGATCAAACATGTCGTGTCTCCAATGCTAAAAACCCCGCAGGCGGGGCAAGTTTCTAAGGGTGTGATTTAAGTCAGGGTTTACTTGTGCGGATGGCTTCGATCACCTTGATCTGACCGTCACGGACTTCACGGCGAAGCTCGACAATGCTTTCATCCAACCGCCTGAGGTGATTATCCAGATCATCCCGCCGCACGTATTTGTCTTTCACCTCATCAATGCGGCCGTGCAATTCCCCCGTGCATCTGGAAATACGCGCCGCAAGGCTCCGAAACGCCGCAATGCAGGTGCCGATGATAAACAACAAGGTGGTCAAAGAGGCACCTATCACCCACTGCAAATCTTGGTCCATCAATCCACCTCAATCCCTTTGGCGAACAAGGCCTCAACCTGAGCTTTCCACCACGCCAGTCCCTTGGCATCGGGCAACCGCCCAAGATGGCGCATGTAGAGATCGGACCAGAACCCGTCTCTTGCAGCGCTCTGTTGACCTTTGCGCAGCCCGATTTGGTAGATCGTCATGGGGTCGAGTTGTTTGAGGATGAAGTCTTCGCGGTTTGAGGAGAAGCCGGTGACGTGGCGGTCGAGTACCAGCAGGGGGGCGACCTCGTGGGGGTGGATGTCAGCGGCGTCCAGTCCGGTGATGGCTTGGGCGGCCTCGTGGCGCAGGTCAGCGAGCTGCAGGGGCAGGCCGCGCATAATGGCGTCGACATCGGCTTGCGGGGTGTCGAGCTGGTTGAGCTGGGCGCGCGTCGGGTTTAGGTCGCGTCCGATCAGGCTTTGCACATCTGCAAGAATGGTCTCTTTGGTCATGGTTTAAACTCCTGTTTAAAGCGGGGTGCCGATGCGGAACGCCATCAGGGCGGAGGCGTCAAAAACCCCCTCCCAAAGCTGGGGCGCGGTGCCGGATCGGGCGTTGGGATAGGTTTTGCGCAGACCTTCAATGCGGTCTTGGGCGAACAAAACACTGGTGGTGGCCTCGGAAAAGTCGCCGGGCGGATCGATGGGGCATGGCGCTTCTACCCAGTCCGAGCCATCCCATTTCTGCAAGATCATCTCGAACAAGACCTCAGGGGCGCGGCTGTGCCAATGGGCGATGCGGGATGCGCCATCGTTCCAGATCGCGCCATTGCCGACACCGTCCACGGCATCAGAGGGGCGCTGACTGCCATCCTGTGATCCGATTTCAATTGCGGGCAGGCCACGGGGTTTGATCCGGTTCACAACCGTGCAGGGGGCCATGTTGCCATAGCTGTTCTGCATGGAAAGCGCCGGGCCAAGGGTGCCGCTGACGCTGGCGCGGTTCTGCCCGCCCACGGTGATCACCTCGCCATCCTGAAACGCCCCGCTGGCGTCTTTGACAAACAGCAAGCCAGCGCGATCCCCCCCCGCCCAGGTCCCGGTGGTATCGCTGTCGGGTACCACCACAAGTTCAGCCGTTGCGCCGCTGGTGGCTCCCGTGATGACATCGCCTTCGGACAGGGGCGCGTTGCCCGCGCTATATCCCAATGCGCGCCCAACCTTCCAACGGCTGTGGCACTGAACACCTGCACTTGTGAAGGTATGTGTGACGCTCATCTGGCCGCATTTAAGGGGGGCTGATCTTGGCGGGCGGTAGATGTCATAAACGCAGGTCACGGTGACCTCGCGAAACCGCAGCGCCTTGCCCAATGTGATCGCAGTCAGCAAATCCGAGCGGGTCAGATAGGTGCCACCAACAGTCAAATACTCGCCCGATATCTCACAGGACAGGTTCTTGATCAGACCATGACCCAAGCCGACAAAGTCATGCACCGTTGGGTCATTGACGTTTGGCTCTGACATCAAACCAACCCGCATTGCGCCCTCGGCTGTTGAGGGTTGGATGCCATCAAAACTGCCGCCGCTGATCTCTTGCGAGGTAAGGGCCGCATAATCAAACCGCCCCATGCCCATCGCCTTTAGCGCATGACTGTGCAGTGCAAAGGCGTGATCGCTTTTGAGCACCCCCTGAGAGACCAACGGCGCTTGATCGAGCAGGCGGATCACATGCACATCGCTGTTTGACGGATCGTGACCCACATCAGTTGCGATGCCCGCAATCTCAATCTGCCATTCCCGATCAGCAAGACGCCGCACCATCACCGGGGCTTGCACAGGTGGAATGTCCATGGCCAGCCCGGCGTCCTGTTCAGACAGATCACGCAGGGGCGCAGAGGGCTTGATACTTGGCGACACCTTTGCCGGTCGGGCCACGGTTTGGATCGGAATAGTTCCGGCGGAACTTCGATGACCGAAGAGAAAGTATCATTCGCTCTGGGATCTTTGGTTGGCCATAGTATCGTCCAAAGCTAAGGGGGCGATACTCACGGCTATGATACGCTTCCTCCGGTCTTTCGCTGGGCGGGATAAAGATAAAGGCGCAAGATTGCCCGACTTCGTCAATTTTTAGATAGGTAGTTCAACCCAGTTCAAACCCGGGCACCATTGCACAGCTAATGCATAATTTTCACAAACTTGGTTGGAATTGAGACAGGTAATTCTTCTCTTAGTTCCTTGCGTGCCGGTTTGCCGGTCTAGTTCCTGAAAAATTGCATCCATCTTCCCTTGATACAGGTCACTTCTGACTGCTCGGTTGTGCATAAAATCGCTCCAGGACCGCGCGCAAAAAGAAACAAAAAGCGGTTTGGATCTGTTCGCGTTTTTTGCCTTGAAGAGTTGATCACCCTCGTCGGCCATTGCCTCGATCCCTTCCAGTTCTTTTTTGAGCCAGGCTGCTGTATTGTTCAGGTTGAAAAGCGTATCAAAAACTTCACTAACCCGACTTTTTTGCTCGGGTTGAAGCCCCACTTCCTTTCGCAAGTTGTCTTGGATAGCCCGCGCCCACGCTGGCGACGGATAAGCGTTCGCAACATTGTGCATGGTATGAAGCACAGCTTTCACCTCGTACTGAAGCTCTGGATTCACAGGTGGATCGCCCGCGTTACGAATTGAAAGGATCATCGCAGCCCGAGCAATGTGATATGCCGCGCTTTCTTCGCCGCGCACTAACGCAAGTTTTGCCTGAACCAATTCAGTCAAATGGTGGTCAGGGAAAGCAGCTTCCATTCCCTCGCAAATCGAAATGACGTCTTCGCCCATGTCTTTATCAAACTTGATGCCCTCTTTGCAAAAATCGTAGGTAGTGGTCACCTCTCTGGAACTTGCGGCCTCCGCCATCAGGTTTGGAGGATTCACAAGAAAAACGAGAACAAAAACGCCCACCGCTCCGCCAGCTCGTATTCCTGATCGTTCTCGCCAATCCAAATCAAGAAAACCTGGCAAGCAGGAGGCTATCCCCCCTGCGCATAAAGCAATCACAGTTCGCATGAAAAACTCCACCAACGCCCACACCTTTTGCACCTCGTGCATTTTCATCCAAAAGGTCAACACCAGGACGACCAAGACAAACGCTATTGCGAGAACACCGAATATGAAGGAAAATCGCTTTTGATCACCTGCAGAAAAATCCCCGCTAAACATAGACATAATCAAAACCCTTTTGGAACAAAGTCGGGACTGATCTCGATGAACATCGTGTCCGAGAGTGGGCGACCGGCACCCATAAACAACTTGCCGTCACCAAGGATGGACGCATCAGGTGCCCTGACAACGATGCCTCCGAACGGCGTGTGCGAGGCGCGCATTTCATCAGTTACGCTTTCGAAATCCTCGCCTGAAAATACGTAACACTGACTTTGATTTTCAACCCCAAAGTACCCCTCGGCCGACGCACAGGCATCCTGATTTACCTGCCCTGCATTATGTGTAATTGAGAAATCAAAAATCACATTCGATTGGCCCAAAATTACAGGATCACATGGAGGAAAATCCCCCTGCCGGGCCTTCGCCGGTATCGGATCAACAACCAGCAAGGCCAGTACAGCGCCAATCAATACACCCTTAGCATTTCCAAAATACTCCATTCCTGTTTTCCTTTCAAATTGATATGGATATTTACGTCTTTTTTGTCTCTTGCACTGAACGCCTTAAGACAAATGGTCGTGTTCGTGCGCCGGAATTCACCACCCTACTAATTATTGGAATCAAAGCTCATTTTTCTGCTGCAGCCGCCGGTCAGCGAGCGTTTCATAAACCTTCTTTCGTGCAGCGTTTATTGCGCCTAACGGTTCGTGCTCGGGCGGGGCGTGCCATGGGTTAAAACGCAATTGTTCCACATCAATCTCCGAAGGATTGATTGGAGTGATGTCAATCAAGACAGTCGCTATCGTTACCAAATCAGAAGATTCAGCCCAGGATTTCGAGGGTTTCTCGATATCCACGTCCGTCGGATCAAGCGGTTTTTCAACACAGAAATCGAGCGCGATCTCGGCGGCCCCCAACGATGTTTTGGCAGGCAAGACCTTGTATTTGACCGGACCGGCGTTTCCTAACCGGTAAGGCGTTGCGCTGGAATATTCCAAATCCCAGCGTTCAACGCCATCAACCGGCTCTTTTTTACCACGAAATCGACGCAAGCGCACAACATCATCGAATGTGAATATCGAGAAAGCCGCACCCGCGAGACCACGTATTGCTTCCCAGAATGAAAATGCGTTGTCGGAAGACTGCTTGCGTTGAAGCAAGGGGGCCAGCTTTTCGTTGACGACTGTGTAGTCGTCCAAATCGTCAGAAAAAAAGGTATCAACATCAACTAAAACAAAATCTATCGCTCTGGGATCGCCTGGATCCGTCAGCAATCGATCTCCCGCAGGTCCAAAAACCTTCATCGCCATCCCATGTGCATCGGGTTTGGTGGGATCGGTTTCTTTGCCATTGGAGTATCGAATGATTGCGGGATAATTCGATACTTTAGCAAAGAGACCCTGCGCCAGATCGGCAAGCGAACCACTTAGATCATGGACCTTGAATGTAGCGATGTAGTGCCCGCCGTGAACCGCGTGCTGTGCCCTGCACCCCTTTGCGGGAATCAGCATATTTGCGTCGATTATTCTTTCAATAAGAGCAGCTTGAGAGCAACTTTTCATTGTCATTTACTCCTTAAAATTCGGCTATTCACAGGGGAGTTTCCCAGTAGGGCGTTAGGCGCAGCACCCTAGTTCATGACGGGCATTAGGAATGCCACGAACTCAGATTTCAGTGTCCCATCCGAGGATTCGACCCTGCGTGAATAGGTTTTTGCCTGAACGGTATTGCCCTGATTGCCACCAAGCAGGGTGACGTGGGTATCGGAATAACCCACGGCAAACCCCACATGTCCTGGACCGCTTGTCCAATCTTGGTCACCAAAAGGGGCGTATCTGCGAACCGCGATGCAAAACTTCCTTGGCGCGTCCAATTTGATAAATTGACCCTTCTTGTTCCAGAAAAACGACCGTGCGCCGGGGTGGTTGGTGCCGACGTAACCGCTCATTTCCAAGCAATAGTTTACGAAAACAGCACACCAATCGGTCTCGTCGCTGTTGTTGGGATCGAACCAGGTTGAACCAACGCGGAAGTAATTGAGAATGCGTGGGTTGCTGCCTGACCCGGGAACTTCGCTGCGCTGGCTCGCTGGCAAGGCCGCTTCACGTTGCGCGATCTCCATCCAGTCGGATGACGCACCAATCGCGGCGCTAATTCCAGTTGTATCCTCGTCACCCAAAGTCACCGCGCCATCGAAGCCACTGGAGGAAAAATGCGGTCGCTGCTCACCTGCAGTCCAGCCTTCCATCTGCTCGATTGCCCTCACAATCTTACGGATGTCCACGATCTTGAGGTCATCAAGAATATCGTCGCGATTCAGGCCGGTTTTTTGCACAACAAAATTCACGTAAGAGCTGGTGTTGTTTTCAGTGGGCGGTGCATACCGGTTGATCGCACCGGCAATTGTTAAAGGTCCGTAGCTGCCGCCGCGCAACAATGCTTCAATGGCCCGTTGACCTGCCTTTTTGCTGGGGAAGATTGCGAAACTTCCGTCGTCACCAATGGCACCGTGATTGTCAGAAAACCCCCCCTTGCGAATGTTGCCGGGGTTAAAGTTTCGCCAAGATCTCGAGCCACCAACGCGCAGGAATTCACGCCCTTCGTTGTCTACCAGAAGAATGGTTTTGGTTGCCGTTTTATGCGCTGAAACGAAGCCCGAAGGGCCGCCCAATGGCGCGGGCGTTGGTGTGTCCATGCTTGCTACTGGAGGCTGTATGGCCATTTTTTCGACAATATCGCTATTGGGAATTGAGGCTACGCTTGCTGCGGGAGCTGGGTAAGCACAGGAAATAGAATATGTCCCGTTGGGGGCCTGTTCAGCGCTGAACGTGCCACCACCTGCCTCGCACGCTGCTTTTTGAGCGGCGACAACACTTTCGTATACGCCGTGGGTTACACTCTCGGTCATGACTTTTCCCCTATTTTATGTTTTCTTGTTGAGCGAATTTGATATTCAATTTCGCGTTATCGCCGTTATTAGCGGCATCATTAACGTTGTTGAGAAAGTTGGGTTTTGTGCCCGTTACACCGCCGGAGTTGTTCAGAAAATCCAGATACCTACGTGCCCGTTTTTCATCTTGGCCAACCCACGTGATAATTTTGGGAGAAAGCTGTTGATCCGCAATGTTTGGGCTGGCGGTGACGCCGGGGCGATTAAAAATGGCTTTGACAGATTTGGTGTCATTGCCGACCACCGTCGCGGCTGCACCGGAGGCAAAAGCGGTTTCAATAGTAACCTTGTTGTTTAACGGATTTTTGTCTTCACCGTCTTCACGCGTGAGGTTAAAGGCCGAGATCATGTTCACGGCCTCACCGCCTGCTTCATTTCGGGGCGGCACGTAGCCTACAATGCGGCGTTGTAAACCAGTATTGACCTCAAGCGGGTGGCCCTCCGCGGCGTCGGTACGGATTGCGATGTTCAAACCGGTCCGCTCGCCATAAACCAACGTGTCAGTACACGCTCCGAGCAGACAGGTAGTGGCAAGAATTGCAAGATATGGCTTAGCCATCATCATTCTCCTTTTCCAAGTGGTTTGCAGCTTGTGGCCGCCGCAATCCGGTCAGGGTCTGTTCCGATTATTTCAGCTGCATCTCCGGTTGCGGTGAAATCGCTGTAACCGCTAAGGTGGATCCCTTCGACTTCGACGCGGGTGCAATGCACCAAAGCCATGGCGTCAGTTTCACTCGGCTTGCCGGGGACGGCTACGTTGGTGGGAATGACGGTCACGAAATCGCGATCGTATCCCAACAATAGTTGCCCTTGCTGGCGGCCCTGGTTGACCTTGGCGTTTAGGCCAAAGACGGTCTCGTGGGCGACGTAAAGGTGCTTTGGCGCGCAATTACACAACAAAAGTGCCGCCGAGACTGCAGTAAGTGTTTTCATGATGATGTGTTCCTTCAAATTTGGTTTTCGCAGTCGAAGCGCGGGTTCTGTTGAACAGTGACGACGGTGTTTTCAGGATGGTCGGTGGTGAATTGGACGGCGCTGGCCCCACTGAAGCTGCCCGCACCAGCCAACAGTATTTCGCGTTCGCCCAAAGTCAGCCCCACCTCTTGACGGGACGCCGTGACCTGCAGCCCAACGGTGTTCTGGTAATGCAGACGAGGCGCATCACGGTCACAGAATTTGATGTGGACGTGAAACGCTTCGAACCGACCAAGCGAAAGTCCCGCAAGTGGACCGTGCGTTTCGAAATGTAATCCGGAGGCAAGGACATGGCGCGTACGAAGTTTATCTGTTTCGGTGTAAGTGACGTTTACGAAACCCTGGTCACCAAACGAGCATCCCGTTAGCGTCATGACACCAACCATTGCAGCCGCAAGAGGATTTAGCCTTTTACCAAACGAAGGACATTCCGTGCGCTTTTGATATGTCATTTCGATACCCACGGCACTTTCCAATTCTCGACGGCTCGCATCTCGAACCCTCAGGCGAGAACGTGCCATCAAGTGAGTGAAACCTTCGGGAATTTCGAGTGAATCTAGCGTGAATTCGTCCGGCGATCATGAAAGTCGCTAGCGGTGAAGTCTTTTGTGCGCGAATTGACTTTGCTTATCCGTGCGGTCAGGCCTTGACAAGATCAGAACGCCCGACACCGCCTCAGATATCCACGTCCTGCAATTGGTCCAAACCGGTACTGCGAATTGTTGATGCTGGAAAGTCCAGATCTTCACGGACTCTCTTCAATGAGAACCCAGGCTCCAAGCGTTTCAATGCAATCAATGCGTCCCGGGCTCCTTCGTGGTCATTGGCATAAAGCCTGAGCGCATAAAGATGCCGCAAAGGGGGACGCGAGGTTGGCACCAAAAGTGACGCTGTTTCAGCAGCGAGTGTTGCCGCAGCAAAATCGCCAGTGGTCATAGTCGCAACACAATACCGCAGTTCGGCAAAAGCCTGCAAAGAGGTATTTTCCAATTGCCGTTTTGCCCGCCAAGCTGAGTTTAACGCCTCTACATTCCGGCCGCGTCGCAATTCCAAGCCACCTAGGCTTGCTAATGCATACCCCGCACCTGGGTTTTTCCGCAGCGCATTACTTGCAAAAGACAATGCGGTGTGAGCATCTTCAAAGATAAGGTCATAGACGTCAGCAATAAACGACAACGCTAACGCATTCTCAGAGTCAAGTTGCAACGCTTCATCGACTAACAATTGCGCCTCGGATTGCAAATCAAGAGTGTCTTGCCCGATGCCTTCCATCGACAGGAACGCCTTTGCTAACGCACGCAATGCCGGACGCGACGCCAGAGGATCCAACTCATGCGCAATTTCCAACATACGATCCGCTTTTTCCAGCTGGACGGGATCAAAACTAAACACGTGTTTCAAAGCTGCGGTCGCCATTGCATTGGCGTTTTCGACATCGCCAGCTGCGCCTTGACACGCGCTTAGGGCCTCAGTCGCTTCAAACGCTAATGACGCCCCGGCGTCGACGGCGGCCAGCGAATCGCCGGCGTCAAACTCTAGGCGGCGTGACCAGAAAACCTTTTGCGTGGGCTCTTGAAACATACGCAGCAGAACATGGAACTTACCCCTGTATTCCGAAACATGAATCGTGCATTTCCCCCCGGGCGTATTGATCAGGGGCACCGATCGCCCATCCAGTTGCACCACGTCAGTACGCACATATTCTGTTGCTGTTTTTGACAATTGAGAACTGATAGATTCGGCAATAAACGCACCCAAATTCGTGCCTGTCGGCTGCAAGGATGTGTAAAATACTGGGTTCAGGGCCCGTGCAGCACGCAGGCCATCTTCGCCATCTTTAACTTCCGGATGCAACCTCGCATTTTCGGTCCCGGAACCATACACACGCGCGCTTAGAACGGCCCTTTCCTGCCGCAGCCAGTCTTCAAAGTTCTCTGAAGGGATGTCAATTCCTTCCAGCATTTCCCGACCGGAACGGATTTTCTCTTGGGCCAAAGCAAACCTGTCAAACACGTCGATCTGGATGCCTTCGTCCGCCAAGGACACATCCAGCCTATTTGTTTGCAACATATCGGCACTCGCCCCAAGACTACGACGGATGCTGGACAACGCCTGTCTTAGGCTGCCAGATGCCTGATCAGCACCGCGATCGGGCCATAACAATGTCTCCAGCCAGCGACGCGATACTGTTTTTCTGGGCGATAGGGCAAGCACGCCCAAAAGGGCCCTTAGTCGGGCTCCTCTAGGCGTCAGGTTTTCACCATTTGGACCTGAAACGTGCAGAACACCAATCAGATCAATGGCGATATCACCGCGTACCAAATAGACCCCATCACAATACACTAAATTTATCGTCTGGGTATTGAGGCGCGGTTTCGCTTACTTGTCAAATTTTATCACTTACCTTTCGTCAACTATTCTCTCCCCATGCGCGATATCTTCCGCGGTGTTGGGTTGGGTAACCTTCCCGCTCCAAGGGTTTCGATAACTTCGGGCGTTGCTGGATATGAGTAGGGTGAATTCTCTTCGACCTTTTCGCCCGCAAGAAACAGTGTTTGACTTGCCGATTTCCTAGCGGTTCCGTCCAGAATGGCGTTGATGATGGTCCGGCTTGCCTGCGAGGATGCAAAACTCGTTCCTTGCATGGCTCTGACCGACCCGGAATGTGCGCCCGCAGCAAGAAAGCCAAAATGTGCAGGCCCATCGTCTGTCGGGAAACTTGCCGTTGGACCGCCTGAATTTTTGTCCGCTGACACCCCCCTACCAATTGTTCCGTCATCCTGTCCTTTATCTCGCCCACGGCCCGTTGAGGAATTAGGATCATGCAATCCATCAGAGGCACGATACCCAGCCACCCGTGTAACCACCCCGGTGGCCGCCGAGGCGTTCATCGTTCCGTGTCGGCGCACCAGACTGTTGGCCGCTTGAAGGTCGGTGTTGTCATACCTGCTGGTCTTTTGGTTGAACGTATAGCTGTCCAGCCGCCGCCCAGTATCAGGGTCATACCGCTCATAGTAGGGATCATCAAAATAGGATCGGAGGTTGCGCCCTCCGCCCGGCGTCAGCGCCTGATCGGTCTGGATCGATGCAACGTATTGCAAACCCGTCTTTTTGCTCGGATTTGCAACGGTGATCTTCCACAGGCCTGAAGGGGCGCTGGGACGTCCCCGTTTTACGGCATGGGTGGCCGCGACACACAACGTATAGCGCACTTTGAGCGGCTCATCCTCTCCGGGCAGTTTCGGGAATTCCTGATACATTCGCCCCACCAGCTCGCCACCTGCGTTATGAACGTCGCAAAACCGGCTCGTGCCATCGTTCGGGGGGGGCTTTGAGCTTTGGGCTCCACACGGCGTGACGAGCCTGACATCCGTCATCGGCTCTGCCTCCCCTTTTGTGCCAGGGTCTGACCATACCTCCACAAAGTTCGAAGTATGGTCTTGCGGCTGATGGCACCATTGCAGCGTCACCAAGTTGCCCGGCTCAGGTTCTAAAAACGCGTTGCAGCGTGCCAGATTGTCGTTACCAACTGGCATCACAAAGTGGACCGGCGACAATTCCTCATTACTTCTGTATTTTTTGAACTGGTCAAGCTCTGAGGGAAATTCGTCCAGCGTATCTTTTGATCCTGCCTGCTTGCCAAAGGACATATTGATCACAATCGGAAAGCCCTTGTACCCTTTGCTTTCAAAAAATGCGTCACGCTCGGCTTTTGTCCGGCTTTCCTCCCAGATCTTGTCTGCTATATCAGCGATGCGCTTGATCGCGTGAAACATGTAGCCGTCAAAATACGTACCGGATGCGCCAAAAGTAGCGCTGGATGGCGCATTCACAGCGATGACACGCACATGGTCGCGAAAAACCTCCTCGTCGCTTGCGTATCGGTCCGCGCCCGCGACAACGTCCAAAACATGCGCGCCATGTGAGATGCCGCCAGCCACATCCAATTGCGCTTTACCAAGGCTAAAATTTAGCAGCCCCGTATCTTCATTGAAGGCTTGTTCGTCGAGATGCCCATCGTAGCGCCCGCGACTGTGGCGCGCCAACAATGCATTGATTTCTTCCTGATAGAATTCAGCACCAAAAGGCAGGTTATCGTCGGATTTTAGGTCCCAAGGGGCCACCATTTGCCACGCGCTCAAAATGCGGGTCTTGCCGTTCTTGAGCCGCCAGCGGTCATGACCCAATGGCATCCCCACATCAATGACACCCGCAATCACAGTTTCATCTGACAACTCGGGCTTTGATTCCACCCCTTCGCGTCTACCCGCGGCGATGGCAATGGTTGGGATTGTAGCGCCTGGCGCCATGGAGGAAAATGTTGGGTTCAGCGCAAACATAGGAACGGGCAGCGCCGTGTCCAACCCTGCAAAAACCCAATTTCCTTTCCCGTTGCTTGGTGCAGCCCCCCTGCGGATCGCTTCAACGCGCGGCTGTAGAACCAGGTCTTCTGCCTTTGGGTTTCCGTCAAAAAGCTTGATGGTGTCATCACCAGAACCGGTGATAGACCAATCCAGATAGGGCGTTACACCCGGCGAAAGATCATAGGGCCGCCAATCACCCCAGGTACATGGTCCGATCCCCATCAGCGCCACTCGCCAATTGCAGCACCAAGGAGTTTTCTGAACAACACAGGCGTTTCGGGTACTGCAGGACCAACATTCGTGTTGTTCAACGTTTTCTCCAACCAGCTCAATAAGAAATCCTCTTCTTCACCAAAGGTGTTTTCTGTTGCTGTGAAATGCCGAACATTCATCTTGTTCGGGTTGGCCGTCGTGCCGGGGGCATGAAGACTGCAAATAGCCTCGCCCAGCGTGGCACCCAGAACGGCACCAGCCGCTGAATCGACAGGGAAATGAACACCTGCGACAGTCCTGTTTACTGCGATCCTGTGCGCTAGTAGCAACTCCATCGGCCGGTCGGCAGTCGCAGAAACCTCCCCTAAGTGTATGCCTGTTCGCACCCAATGCAGGACAGCGGCAAGCGCTGTCGCTTCGACTGCATGGCCAGAAGGGAAGGTTGAATGATCCGGTGTCTGGATTACGGGCTGCACTTGCGTGGCAAAGCCAGCCGGGCGCGCCATCCAACAATAGTGTTTCACGTGCATTTCAATCTGCACGATCAGAGCGTGCACAACTGAAATCAGCTGGATAGTTTTTCGATGATGATATGGGTTCATCGGCATAGCCGACGCAAAGAAGGAGACGATGTCGTCAAGCTGCACCAATATTTCGGGGATGCGATCGGTCCGTAAATCCGAATAGCCCCGTACTAACTTGAGCTGCTCGGTAAAGTCCCAAGCTGGTTTTTCAATATTCGAAAGTGGGGTTGTGCCTAAGGACACAACAGCACCTTTGTCACCCGTTTTTTTCTTAACATTGAAGAGACAAGACAGCTCGGACAGTAGGATTTGGTGTCGCCGCTGAGGTGAGAGATAATCCAGTGTGTCAAGATCCGTAGGCGGTTTCGAAGCCTTGTGCAGTATGGCATTCGGCTCCCAATAGCCGGCTGTTGCGTCCTGAGTCACTGCGAGGGCCGTCGCCAACAATGGTGACGTGCCCGGAGCACCGTTCCCATGTGTACCTGCATGCGTTCCTGCGTGTGTACCTGCATGCGTTCCTGCGTGTGTGCCTGCGTGTGTGCCTGCATGTGTTCCGGCTGTTAAGACCATTCTGTCCCCCTTTAAAGTTGTTCATCGCAGCCTAGTTTTCACTCGAGCTGCATCTGCTTGGAGAGTTCAATTTCTCTTGCCTTTATGATAAGGCTGAGTCAGAGTTTATGCTACTTGCTGCGCGTGAATTATCCGCTAATTAACCGCGAAACCTCCGCCGGTTCAAGGAATTGGTGTTTCAATACCTAGACTGGCCTGTTGCGCTCCGCATGGTCCGATAGTTACTGGAGTTGCCTGATGCCCAAAGAAAATTAAACACAAGGCAGCATCAAATCGAATCCTGAAAGCAAATTCGAAAAGCAGCCATTGAAGTTGGTAGGCCTAAAGGGAGCTTGTCCGCGGTAAGTAGCTTCATTCAAGTCGCAGCGAATGGCCGCTGATACACTTTCAGAGCGGCGTTGGTGTCACTGCAGCGATCCCTTGATGCACAACTCTTGATACGCTTGGTGGTGCCGACACGGAGTTGTCTGCGTCCGGCGCTGCAACATCATTCACCGGAGCCAGATCAGCATGTCCGCGCACTGCGTCAGGCATCATTTCTAGTAATTCTGCATCCAATTCGGCAAGCTCAGCTTCGGAAATTTCACCGCCGTCAACGCGCTCTCGGGCGGCATCAACTTCATCTTGGAATTCCAAGATCTGTGTACGTTCTGCGGTCAATGCGGCTTCTTGCTCGAGGCCTTCGGAGAATGCTTCCCAAGACGGGCGGTCGTCGCCGATCATTATTGGGTCAATTTCGTCCTGACCGACTTCTGTGCCATATTCGTCGAATACTTGCGCACCATCCTCGGTCCTAAAAACACGCCTGCCATCTTCCAGCACATAAGCGCGGTCGCGCAGGTCTTCGAGGCGTGCTTGTACTTCGTCGAGTAATTCTTGGTTCTTCATTAGAGCCTCGACAGTTGCTTTGTCATAGGTGTCGAGCTTGACTTTGAATTCGGCGATCTGCACTTCGGACGCGAACGCTACGGCGGCAGATAAAGCAGAAGTCGTATCATCCAGCTTTTCTGCCTGCCCTTCGCGGCGTTGGTGGTCGTGTTTTGCCTTGATGAACCACTGGCGCTGCCGAGCCCACTCGCTTGTCCGCCCAGGCCCTTCACTTGCAAAATGTTCAGTCAGTTGAACCATCTATTCTCCACATTCCTTCTTGACCAATACAAACAACAATGCATCTGCATGCTTATCGAGGTGGCGCTCAAACCACGCATAAATTTTGCGTTTGGTGTCTGCGTCGCCAGAATAATACCAATTGTAGATACACTGCATCCCGGTCTTGTCTGGCTTGTTTGCTTGCCATCTTGCAAACGCGAACGCGTCAACCATGCCCGACACGTACCCATGGCGCTGTTCGTCCGACATTTTGTTCAGTACATCATCCGCCGTCAGCGCATCCGCTGAACCGCCTGATGACAGTATCATGCCACCTGATAAGATTATCGCAGAAATTAGTGAATATTTCCTTAACCTTAATAATTTCCTAACGCACATAATGGACCGTTTATGTGACTTTTTGCAAAGTGCCTTTGCGATTTGGTAGAATGGTAATAGATGGAAGGAATATCAAGGTTTTGAGGGATTTGGCGATGATCGCAAATGCTCAAAACCCGCCAAGCAACAAAGGGGTCGGTTTTTTGCCTACGGGTGTAGGCAGGCCCTGAACGTTGAGGCACATGCACCCAAATGAAGATCGGATACCTACGCGTCAGCACAGAAGAACAGCGCCCGGATCGGCAGATTGATGGCTTAGCGCCGCTTTGCGACGAGCTGCATATCGAGAAGTGCTCGGCTATAGCGAAGAGCCGGCCCATATTTTCAAACGTTCTCGCTAAGTTAAAGCGCGGTGACACCTTGGTAGTCTGGGACGCTGATCGCGCATTTCGCTCAACGGTTGACGCCATCCATCACGCCAAGCGGCTGCGTGAGCGCGGTATCGAGTTTCAAATTGTGAGCCTTGGAGTTGATACATCCACGGCGGACGGCATGCTTGTCTACACCATCGTAGCTGCTCTGGCCGAGCATGAACGCATGCGATTAGGAGAACGCACGAAACAAGGGTTAGAGGCCGCCAGACGCCGTGGAAAGCGGATAGGACGCCCTTGCAAGCTGTCAGCACGCCAAGTCATTGCCGCGCAAAAGCGGCTGAAACTCGGCGAGGCTTCGGTCGCAGAACTTGCAGCGGAAAACGACGTGCATCCCTGGACGTTGCGGCGCAGGATAAAGCTGTTAATCGAAGAAGCCGCTAGCGAAGATGTGCGCCATTAAATCAGTAAATACAGCACTCTAAAGAAAAAGTATGATAATTTCATACCACTGTGATATACTGGATCAGAAGGAGATTCATGATGTCAGGAACTGAAAAAAGAACAGTCAGTCTGGGCCCCGAAGTCGCGGCCTTCATTGACGCCAAAGTCAAATCAGGCGGTTATGCCAGCGTCAGCGAAGTGGTGCGCGCCGGATTGCGTGCCTTGCAGGAACGCGACGAGGCCGTTGAGCAATGGCTGCGTGATGAGGTTGCGTCAACCTACGACGCGGTCAAATCGGGAAAGTCCAAGACAATGCCAGTCGGCGATGTCTTTGACGAACTGCGCGCCCGCCATGTCTCAGGCAAGGCGGATGCGTGAAGAAACGCAGAGTTGAGATTTCAGAAGGTGCGCGGCGTGATTTGTTTGCGATCTATGACTGGATCGCAAAAGCAGGCGCGCCTGATACGGCGATGGCTTATGTCGAACGGATCGAAGCCGCCTGCAAGTCACTGGATGTGGCCTCAGAGCGCGGAACCGAGCGCAGTGATGTCCGCCAAGGACTGCGCGTCATCGGGTTCGAGCGCAGTGCCTCAATCGCCTTCATGGTCGAGGACGACCGCGTCGTTATCCTCCGTATCTTCTCTGGTGGGCGCAACTGGTCTGACGATCTGAACTAGAAATAGCGTGTTTCGCAGAAACGCAATTTTGAAGGCGTTTAGTCCTTTCTGATTGTGTGTGAAGCCACAATCAAACCGCCTGATGGCCCAGCCATCAGGCGGATTTTTCTTTGGCGGAAAAGGGAGCACGCCACTGCCCCCCTTTCGAATTGCTACGACACATAGTGGGCTTTGACCGCTTTGCCTTTTTCAACAGCGTCAATGCCACCGCGTTTGGTATAGGTCGCCATCGGAAACGCCATGTAACGCGGGTGCCAGTATTTCTTGCCGCCTTTGCGGGTGCCGTCCAGATAATCTTGGATGATCTTTTTCTGCACCTTCGCTGTAGAGGCGACATGTGCGTCAGCAGTTGTCTTGCCACCAACCTCTTTCAACATGCCGTTGATGGCTTGCTTGTCACGGAACAAATCAAAGAAGGTCTGATCGGCTGACCAATGATCGCTCAAATCAACGTCCAATTTTGCGCCAAGCCCTTCGACCATTGCAGACCCACACGGTAAGGTTTCTGCCACAACAAAGGTCAAAATGCGGGTTACGTCTTCTTCTGCAAGTGCTGTCAGCGTGGCAAAGATCACATGGGCATCACGTGTCACCTGCCAATCATCTTTGCGAGGCACTACCGTTTCGTCATTGTCGTTCGTCAATTCAAGCAATGCCATCACCGCCTTGCGTTCCTCGCCAAACAGGTTTTCTGCTTTGTTGGTTGTCAGGCTGTCGGCAATAGCATCAGTTGCCACCTTTTGCGGGTCAGCTTTGACGGCCCATAGGTTAGACCCTGCGATGATCTGCGCCACGGCAAGGCGCAATGCCAGACCCTGATGTGACAGGAGTTCTGTTCGAACGGCAGAATGGCGGTGCAGATCAAGATAGTTCTGCATAGCTTTGGTCAATTCAGGCTTCTGCGGTGTTTCAGACGCGTCAGGGCTTTCGTTCGCCTTGTTGCGGGCTTTGATGTCCTTGCGGGATAACTGCCCCTCATAGAAAGTGACTTCGCCATCCTCCGCGATCCGAACATAGACCTTCCCGCCGTTATCTTTCGCAGTGCCCACATACTCATAGGCAGGAAAATATTCGCCCACATCCAGTATGATGACCTCAGACCATCCATCCACCAGATAGGCTTCTTTGGCTTCGGCAATCGCTGTGTTTTGAGCTTCCCAGAACAGATCAGGATTGTCGAAATATCCTTCCTCACCAAAGAGGTCAGAAACCACGTTGCCCTTGTAGCCTTCAAGATCAAACAGCGCGTTTGAGGTCGGGATTTGCGCCCCGCCAAACAGCCATTGTTTCAAACGGTAGCCTTCGGGCGCATAGTCTTCATCACTACGGTACAATTCCAACCACGCCTTTTGCTGTTTCTTCGTGGCAAGCGTCAAAATTCGCACTGTGTCTGCGCCGATTTCTTCCTTACGATACAGCGTAAGAATGGGCGGCGATACGGAATCCCTGCGCCTGCAGACAAACCTGTCGCTGATCAAACAACGCTGGATGTCTCCGGCGGAACTGATGGCGATGGGGGATCATCTGCAACTCATTCATGTGAAGGGGCTAGGCTTCTTTGTCGCTCTCAAGATCGGCATGCAAAACATCGAACCCTACTGCCATCTCGTTGCGCCCAACCCGCAAGAACGCGGCACGCTAACGCCCAATCCGCTGATCAGGCTGACCACCCCAAACTTGGCTAACGCAAAAGGAGCTGCCTTGTGAAACTCGCCGCACTCTTTCTCTGGCTTACCCGCGAGCGGTGGGTATTACTTGGTCTTGGACCAACCTTTGGCTTCCCAAGTCTTCACGTCTTCTGTGAGGACGCTGGCTTCCACACCCACGGTGCCGTTGGCCTTGGATTTGTTGTACAGCTTGACGCGCTGTGGCTTCGCCTTGGGCTTTGCTTTCGTCTTCTTTGGCGGTTTTGCCTTCGTTGCGGTCGTTGCAGTCGTATTTGTGGTTGAAGTCACGATAGTTCCTTTCATGATGCCCAGTAATCGATTTGGATCGGCACGCGCCAATCGCTCTCATCCCGCAGGGCTGTGAGGACGTTCGGAGAGTCCATAACGGTGACGGTGCCTCCGTTTTCGGAGAGCTTTGTTCCCTTGCGGAAATGAGCCGCGATCCGGTCCGCCAGTTCCTCCGCTGGCTTGGCCCAATTGTCCAATTCATGCACGATTGTGATCTGCATAAAGCCGCGCGACGTGATCCCGCCACCGCCTGCCAGATCAAGCGATTTGCGAGACACCCGCACCATCTGAACCACAAGGTACGGGCGGCTGACGCTGTCAGGTTTGTCCTTGTTCTCCCAAACGATGCTGGGGACATCGGCCAACGTCATGAGGTGCTGACCAAGTGCTTTGGAAATGTCCGCCTCTTTCATTTGCGAACCTCAGCAACGCGGTTTTCCACGAATTCAGAGAAGCGACGCGCGTTGGCCCCGACGAAGTGACGGCCCGGCTGATCAAATTTTCGGCCAAGGGAGTCTGTCCCGGTAAAACCAACCTCCATCCGCATCGCGTGTGGCGCGGTCCATGCAAATTCCATGGTATCGCCGATCTCAAATCCCGCGATGGCGACAGAGTAGCTTTCGGCCCCCTCAGTTCCGTCACTGGTCAGGCTGTTGATCAGTTCGCTTTCCGCGACTGGGATTTTGCCCTCAACAAAGCTGGTTGCACCCTTCGAGATACCCAACTGGGGCGTCTGAGCCGCCTCCATCACATCTTGGATGGACTCCGCAGCGACATAGCGCATGTCAGCCAACACCAGATCTTCGATGTCCTTCAATTGGGCCGTGAAACTTTTCGTCATTTCCGCACCATTCTAGGCTTGCAAATTAGGACCATTGGTCCTATATTGACTGTATGGACAATGAAGTCCGGTTGAAAGGAACAGCAAATGACATTTCAGGAACAAACCCTCGCAGACGACAAGATGCGGGCAGAGATTGCCAAGATGCTTGCAGAGACCAAGCAGATTAACGTGAACACCTTTTTGGCACCTGCGCTCGCCGCTGCGGCCTTGATGGGCGGTACAGCCGCAATCGTGAAACTGTTCTTTTAATGACAAGCGAAGAATTCAAGGAGGCCCGGCAAAAGCTGGGTCTCACCCTCACTCAAATAGCTGTAATTCTAGACACCGATCCCAGAACCATCCGAAAATGGGAAGCGACCCAAGGAACCAACGCCAGAAGTCCGAACCCTGTGGCCGCCAGAGTCGTAACTTGGATGCTCAACGGTTTCAGGCCGCCTGAGTGGCCAAAAGCTTAGCCCCTTGGCAGTTTAACCCGATAGACGCCGATGCAACGACAACCATTTGAGTGCTCAGCCCCGCCTCGCGGGTCATGTGGGTGGCTCATACGGGTGCCGTCCGGGAAAACAAAATCCTCACCAACCTGATTGACCGTGCCTTCCATATCCACGTGATCATGCCTTGGAAGGATTGAAAGATTGTGTTGCCAGCGAACCGTGGCGCTTTCTACCTTCCCATCCTCGACAAGCTGGCGGTAAGCCTCATCTCTGCCAGACGCTTGTGCGGTGAAGGCTTCGTTCGCAGCAACCCTCTTTGCACGGGCGCCAGACGCCTTAGCTTTATAGGCTTCCGTTACCCGCATCCAGCTTTTGACCAAGCGCGTCGGCAATGTTTTCCAGATGGTTCCACCATTATGGGCAACACAATGGCCCTCGCACGTGGGCCTGATGATCACGGTCGTAAACCAAGCCGAGGCGGACCGGGATATCCCTAAGCTACTGGAATTGAAGGCACGGCTTGGCATTCCGTGGGTAGGTTTGAGCATTGAGCCGATGTTGGGGCCGATTGATCTTACTACGCTGTCGATGGGGGAAAGCAAGGTTGATTGCCTGCAAGGCTACTTAAGCGAACCAACGGAAACACCCGGGATAAGGCAGAACAGTCCGACCGATCGGTTCGTCGACCTTGTAATCTGCGGCGGCGAGAGCGGCCACAACGCCCGCCCCATGCACCCAGACTGGGCTAGATCCTTGCGCGATCAATGCGCTGCGGCAGAAACACCATTCCACTTCAAACAATGGGGGGAATGGATACCTTGGGAACCTGATAGCGTGCCCATGTGGAAGAACCAGAGCGGTTCAGTTGAAGATGGGAACTGCCTGTTTCCATCTGACATGGATCTGGATCCGAAATGGCAAGACGGATTGCTGGAAAGCCAAGGCCAATCACACTGCGCGTTCCAGCGTATAGGCAAAGCCAAAGCTGGTCGCCTTCTTGACGGGCACACCCATGACGGGATGATCACATGACCCCGACACCCCATGACATAGAAGTCGCGGTAGATCACCTTTTCGAAGCAATTGCGCGGCTGACTGGTGATCAACCCGAAGGCGAAGTGCGCAACCACGCGGACGAAATCGCAAAGATTATAAAGCAGATGGATTTTAACGATGAAAGCGGATGAGAGACGCCACGGCAAGGCGACGAGTGATGCGCCGAAGCGGATGTTCCGAAGAGTCGAGTATGACAAGATGACAAAGCGCGCCCGCATTTTGTTCTGCTATAAAAGCAAGCCGGGTGCGGATGAGATTGAATACTTCCACGCCGCCGAAATCACCGCCCTAAACGCCCGCATTGCCAGCCTAGAAAAGCAGGTGACGCAAGCCCGGAATAGAGCGCTGGATGAGGCCGCACGGCTTTGCTGGAAGCAACGCAACCGCCGACGCGATCAGTGCAGTTTTAACGTCTCCGATATCCAACGTGCGCGGTGGGTGGCTGGCGCAATGGAATCTGAAAGATTGGCTGAAGCCATACGATCCCTAAAGGAGACCCCCAATGACAGATGAAGCCGTGCAAACGCCGATCAAGTTCACGTACAAGAATTGGCGTGGAGAGGTCGCGGAGCGATGCGTCCTACCAATCGGTACGCTAGAGAGAAAGGCAACTCAATTCCACCCTGAGCCTCAGTGGATCATGAGGGCATGGGATTATGACAAGAAGGCTTACCGCGACTTTGCCTTGTCCGATTGTCAATTCACCGCCCTTGAACCCGCCCCGATGGATGTAGCGGAGGCTGCGCGGGTGTTGTTGTGTGCAATGCCCAACCACGCGATGGAAAGGGCTGCGCTGGAAAGTCGGGCAAATGATGATGAGGGCCAATTCCAGTCGCTTTCTGACCTGCTGGACTTCTCTGGGCAAAACAAATCCTACACCGTGGTGCGTGAGGCGATTTGTGAAGCCCTCCGCGCCCTCGCCACACGGGAGGGGGAGTGATGCTACGACTGTTCCAATTCCTATGGCATGGGTGCGCCCACGTGTGGGAGGATACGGCGGAAGCTAGATACACTAGATTTGTATGGCCCAGCTACAGCAACACAGGCTCCATGGTCTACGTGAAGTGCAAAAAATGCGGCCTTCATAGCCACTTTGAAAACGCCAGAATACGCGCCCCAGCTGACCCAAGTTTAATAGGAGACGAATGATGGACTATAGAGAGCTAGATCATTGGATCAGTGACGTGGATAAAATAAGCGAAAAAAGCACGGCTGAAATTGAGGCCGCACGGGAGTTTTTCCTAGACCTAAAGTTACTGTGCCAAAAAAAATCAGACATCTGCCGCATGGAGCTATCGCGGCGAAAAGACATCGAGATAGCAGAGCTTCGCGTTCAGATTGCCCAAAAGCAGAGTGCAGCAACCCCCTAACCCCACCGGAGGATGATATGACAGCAACCGTGAATACTGAATACTTCCGCCCCGCCGACGCCAAGGCGGTTGTTGGGGTGTCGCGCTCAACCATCTACAACTGGGCAAAAGAAGGCCAGATCACCATTGTGAAGTACGCAGGGATGTCTTTTGTGCGCATGTCAGAGGTTCGGAAAATCATCGATCCATTGGGGGACCAATTGGGGGACCAAGGGAGCGCATGATGCAGACTGTTCATATAAAAAAGGAAGTCGGTAGGTTTTTATGGTGCGGGCGGTGGGACTCGAACCCACACGGGGCTAGGCCCCAACAGATTTTAAGTCTGGTATGTCTACCATTCCATCACGCCCGCAAGGCACTGATTTACAAGGGGAAAGCATCGTGGGAGATGCTGACTTAGGGTGGTCATAGCAGACAAAGCAGTCAGTAAATGTCGGCACAGACACACAATTCCCGGCACAGCGCGTTTTGTACGTCCCTGATCGCCCGTTATCCCCAGAGATTCAAGGGGAATTTTGGATGTTCTCTAGACAGGGCGATGGGCGTTTGCGGCGAACGGTAAATTTAGACGTCCAACGGGCGATGTAATGCGTGTCGCACAAAACCCGGCACAGTCTTTAATGACTATAAAGGAACGGCATAATGACCCGCAGAAAGACTGATCCCAACCACAAAGCCGCCTTCAACTAAGGGGAGGACTGCTCGTGTTCATGCGGGAGCCGCCGTCCAACCTGTGATCCCAATGCTGCGATCGCGCTCGCTTTGCAGACATTCGCTGCGTGCGCGAAATCTAGGGCTGCTCGAACTCACAGTCCGCGGACAAAACCGACCTTGATCGAATTGCGATGAATGGCTGCTTTTGTCGTGCTGCATGCGCAGCGGAATGCAGTGAGGGCGGAGAGAGTCTTTCGCTGCGGGAACCATTGTTCTACTTGTCAAAGTGGGCATTCATCATGTAGTCGCAAGTGAAATTCCGGATATAAACTCAGATCTTGTGAGTTGGATTACCTTCCATTGCGGTTTGAAAATCTGACCATGGAAGTAGTTCGAAATTTTCCCGTTGCAAGGTTGCTTGATGCATCCGGTCACATCGAAAACTCCGTATGTCTTGACGCAAATGATCCCAACACATGGCGTACCAAATCGGCGGGTTGAGAATGAGGTAATGGATCTCAATGGTGCGCGTGGTTTCTTGATCTTGTGCATCGCGGTAGATGATCTGAGTAGTTTTTTGGAGCAAAAAGGCCTCTTTCAAATGGGCCGTGACTTGTTGAGTTGCAGGCACAAAAGTATTCACCGAAGTGCTCGAAGAGCCCGGTCCAGTTCTGATCCGATCACGAAACTTGTTTATTCTAGCTTGATCTGAATGGGCGAACGACGCCATCAATTTGCGACGTATTGAACGAGATTGCCCCATTTGCATAGATTGATCAGCTTGCTCGCTCATAGCCATTCCGACGAGCAAGTCTATCGCTTCCTTATAAGTGAATGAGACACGGCCAACGCCCCATTGACTGTGCAGCCGGACACCGCCTCCACGGCCTCGGTCCGCCTCGACGGGCACACCTCTTTCGCGTAACAGGTCGATGTCACGACTGATCGTGCGAATACTCACACCAAGCTCCGTCGCGGCATCCTGTAAGATGAGCTGCTCATCGGATTTGAGCCAGCTTTCAAGACGATCTAATCGTTCGAGACGTGTTTGTGCTTTCATGAAACAAATATGCCATATTTTGTCATATTTGTGAATAGACTTGGCGAGCAATCATGCAGCAATACAGGACGAGACGAATGACTGACAAAATCATCGAGTTGGCACAGATCACATTGGCTGACGGAAAAACAGAACAAGATTTGGCTTTAGCTTCAACCACCTTCCAGCGGGATTTCTTGAACGGGCAAGACGGCTTCTTGTCGCGTGATTTGGTCCGCCGCCCAGATGGGACCTACCTTGATATCATCCACTGGGAAAGCCGCGAAAAAGCCGATGCCGTGTTCGCGCGTGCTCAAGCATCGGAGGCGGCTGGACAGTACTTCTCTGTGATGTCCTTTGATGCTCAAGGTGCCGAAAGTGGTGTTGAGCATTGCTCTTTTGTAGGCTCATTCCGCGCGGTTTGAATGTGACGTAGAGCTTGTTACGGTATCGGTTGATGTGAAGGAAAGCTGACCCATGGAGCCATTTAAAAATTTGATGTCTGAAGAAGTCGTGGATTTGATTGGCCTCCATTTGGGTAAGTCGTTGAATGGCTTTGATCGAAAGGCTTTCGTCGCATCAATCGTTCCTCTTTTGGAGGAGCTGGAGCTCAAACAACGAGTGCAGCTGATTTCTGAGAAAATGCTCTCGGTGTTACCTACGAATACTGAGGAGCGTAACGCGATACTCGTCGGCATGTTGCATCCCGATACGCTTACGAGCGCGAGTGAGACGAGCTCAGAAGACGGTATGTGTGGTTGGGGCGTGTGGCCGCTTACGGATGTGATCGGGCGTTCAGGCCTAACTGCCTTCGATCACTCCATGGAGGCCCTCCGCGAAATCACGATGCGGGGGACGTCTGAGTTTGATGTCCGCCCCTTAATTGCAGCAGACCCTGATCGCGCGCTAAATATTATGCTTGGCTGGGCCAAAGACGACAACGAACACGTCAGGCGATTGGCAACAGAAGGCTCCCGTTCACGTTTGCCGTGGGGCATGCGATTACATGCCTTGGTTGCCGATCCCACCAAGACGCTCCCCATTCTTGAAGTCTTGCGCGATGATCCTTCTGAGTATGTACGGCGCTCTGTTGCGAACCATCTCAACGACATCGCCAAAGATCATCCCGATTTCGTGGCCAGCATTGCGCGTAACTGGATGACGCACGCGTCGAAAGATCGGGAAAAGTTGATCCGTCATGCCTGCCGTAGCTTGATCAAACAGGGACATAGCGCAACACTGGCCGTGTTTGGTGTTTTCCCGCCAGCGATCGGCATGCCGCTAATCGAGATCAATCCGCGTAAGGTCGTCTTGGGAGGGACGTTGACGTTTGATGTTACCTTTAGTTCCACGAGCGCGAAGCCTCAGAAACTCATTATTGATTATGTGATCCACCATCGCAAAGCGAATGGAACGCTAGCTCCCAAAGTGTTCAAGTGGAAACAATTGACCTTATCCCCGAACGAGACACTCAAGGAGACGCGTCGACATCCCATGCGTCCAATCACAACGCGCACGTATTACCCAGGAGGTCATGCCGTTTCACTCAGAATAAATGGGCAAGATTTTGGGCACGCACAGTTCGAGTTAGAGATGTAACGCAGCGTTGATCTCTGCGTGTGCCAACTTTTGGGAAACAATACTCCAGCACTACTACTTCGGTCGAAGGGCCGATTTGTCCCGTAATTTCGAGGCTGAGTTTTCCTGTTTCCCAAAAGCAGACTTTAGCTGCTGCACGGCAATTCGGTAAAGAGGGCTCAGAGCCGACATCGGATGCGGCGCAGCATTCACCCGATCATGGCTTGGATTGGTGACGCGTTCGGCCCATACCGGCCATTAACCACGGCCGACGAATGTTGCAGTTGCAGCCCGTGTAGCAGACATTGGCTGCGTTCGCAAAATCTGAGGCTCGGCTAACTCACAGATCGCGGGACAAAGCACCATTTCGCGGCGGTTGCTCCAATGTCGGCTTCGGTGAAGTAGTTCGACAAGCCATTTGTTTGGGAACGACAGAGATAGTTTAATCGGATCACGCTGGCCTGAACATCTTTCGATAATTTGATGGGGATGTGCCACGCAGTTTCCGGAATTCCCTACGGAAGGTTTCTCCGCTTCCAAATCCTGATCGTTTTGCCACCTCGTTCAGCGGTAGATGGCTTGTTTCTAACAAGTCCGTGGCGCGAGACACCCGTGTCGCAATTAGCCACACTAAAGGGGTTTGCCCTGTCGCCTCAAAAAATTTTCGCGCGAAGGTACGCCGGGTCAAACCTGCTGCGTCGCACATACGGGCAATGGGCCAGTCCTGATCAGGGTGTTTGCGCATTTGGTCCAGTACTGGCGCTATCCGTCCACCATGTTCATGCGCTACAGGGGCGGTCAAAAACTGTTGCTGTCCCCCATCACGATGGGCTGGAAGCACGAGACGCTTGGCAACAGCATTTGCCACAACTGCGCCAAAGTCTTGCCTGACAATATGAAGGCATAGGTCCAGACCCGCAGCCGATCCGGCGGACGTTAAAACCGAGCCTTCTTGTATATATAAAACGTCTGGGTCCACCTGAATGGTAGGATATTTCTGTGCTAGTATCTCGGCATAACGCCAGTGTGTCGTCGCGCGCTTGCCGTCCAGTAAACCCGTAGCGGCAAGGACAAATGCTCCCGAACAGATTGACGCAATTCTTGCGCCGTTCCCGTGTGCCATTCTCAAGGCTTCAACCAGTTCTTTTGGCACAGGCGCGTCAGGGCTTCGCCAGCCGGGAACTAGAATGACATTCGCTTGTGATAGCAGGCTGAGATTTTCGTCAGCCACAACTTGGATTCCGCCCAATGCCCGCAACGGACCCCGTTCTGCGGCGACCGTCGCCAGCTCATACCATTGTTTGAATTCAGGTCTGGGGAGTCCAAACACTTCCAGCCCTATGCCGTATTCAAACGCACATAGCCCGTCGTAGGCAAGCAAGCAAACGAGCGGTGTATCAAAGCGACTTTCAGAATCAGGTTGGTCGATTGGCACGATATGACCTTATATTGGCATTTACGCCATTATAAGGTCAAAACGACTTACTGCAAAGGCAGAACCCCGCGTGTATTCTGTTGGTAAATGCAGCCACCCAGTAAACTGCGTAGTTTGAATTTCGCCATCGTAAACCTGAGGAAAAACCATGACAAATCTTTCCATACCCCCCAATGTTCGATCTTCTGAGAACCAAACGTTTTCGATTTGTCTGGCCGAAATACTCAGGGCAGATGTTAATGACATTCCAGCCGCCTCCAAGGGCCTTGGCTTGGACGGGATCGGATATTGGCTGGCCGCACAAAACCTTGCGATGATCCCTGTGCATGATCCCGCATCGTTTCAATGGGCCGGATGGTGGATTGGGCGATTGGCTGGAGGCGACGGCTATGTTGTGATGGCGGGAACGCCTTCCGATGTTGCATGGGTTCCGGAAGGTGTGATCGGCGGTTCGGGAGAGGTGATTGAAGGCTGGGTCATTGCTCCCCCCGCATTGAAATTACCCACGCGGGACGCAAAGCATGGAACGGTTGAGGCTATTTATCGTTTCGCTGACTCTGGGGTGTCAGGCGAGCTGATACCATCCGCACGCCTTATAGCAGGCCTTGGTATTGACGGTGACCGTTATGCGCTTGGCAAAGGTCATTTTCAAAGTGAAGGTCGTTGGGGTCAGGCGCTTACATTGATCGAAGCGGAAGCCATTGAGAGGCTCGCATCCGAACACGGGGTCGAGATGCCTATTGTGCAAGCGCGCCGGAATATCGTGACCCGCGACATCGATCTCAACGCACTCATGGGGAAACGCTTCCGTATTGGCGGCCTTCTATGTCAAGGCTCAAGGCTGGCAGAACCCTGCGCGTGGCTACAAAAGACAACACCTGCCGGAATGCTTCGCGGCCTTGTCCATCGTGGAGGACTGCGTGCTGATATTCTGGAGGATGGAATGATCCAACGTGGAGACGCAATCGTTGCAGAGTCAGCGTGAAGAATGTGTTGTAACCTCTCGTGACAGCAGACATCCATACATCACGCAGCATTGGTGAATTTGGGCTCCAAGCCGACCTCGGATGCACCGCAGCATCAGCCAGGTCAGCACCGATTTGCCTGACACGCTCAGCCCATTGCTGCCGTCCGCCAGACACCTGCAATGCTGCAGCGCAGCCCGTCAAACCTGCCATTCGCTGCAACCGCAAAATCAACGGATTGGCGAATTCAAAGTTCGCGGACTGAGCTGACCTTGGCGATTTTGAGGAACTACAGTAACTGGGTTCCATCAGAACAAAGTGAGGTACAACATGTCTGCGCAACTTGGACGTATCATCATCTACACAAAGAGAACTGAGGAATTAGTGGCATTTTATTGCGGCCATTTTGATTTTGAAGTGCTTCGGCTCGAAGGCGATCGAATAGTAGAGCTAGTCTCTCAAGGTGCTGGAATGAATATTCTTTTGCATCCGATGTCGGCAGGTCGCAAGGAAGGCCAAACGCTTGTCAAATTGGTTTTTGATGTCGAAGACGTTGAAGTGTTTTGTCGCAATGCAAAAGAACACGGGTTGGTGTTTGGAACCATTCACCGCGCTGATGGCTATTGCTTCGCCAATGCGAAAGACCCTGCAAAAAACACAGTGTCCGTCTCTAGCCGTGCATTTGTAGAGCGGTAGGTCTGGGCTCTCACCCGCCGTTAGATCGACCGCAGCATATCGCTCGACTGTCCCGTCCGCCCGTGCCATGGACGGCCCGAAGCCGCCGTTGGCCAACTTAGATCATGCCGCATTGCAGGTTCCTCAAAGCGGCCACTCGTGAAGCTAGCATCATTTTGAAGGTTGAGAATTTGGTTAACGGATAGCGGTTGCAACGTTCTTTACAATTGCAAGGTGTGCGAAGCATAAAGGAAAAACATGTATAAGCAGACCCTTGAGCGGAACTCGAACGCTCGCCGCGTAGGTAACCAATGAAGATAATCGAAAACGTTGAGATTCGCCATTTTAGGTCATTTGATGGGGGCACAGGGCAATCACGTGTTCATATTCAAAATTTGGGAGATCTAAACGTATTTTCGGGAGCTAATGACTCCGGAAAGTCTAACGTTCTCCGCGCCCTGAACCTGTTTTTCAATAATGAAATCTCGCCGGGTGTTCCGTTTGACAAAGAAAGAGACTTTTCAAAGACCGTTTCGAAGCGCTTTGATCAAACGATTGTAGAAAAACGAGGGCAGGAAAAGGCACGCGTTGCGAAGCTTCAGGCTGAGGGTGAAGATGTAAAGGCGAGAGATCTGCGACGCTCCGATGAAGTCATTTCAATAAAGTTGTTTTTCAACAACATTGAAAGGCAGCGCGGGCTTCCTGAGAAATTCTGGGTGTCGAGATCTTACTCTCAAAAAAATGGTTTCGAAGGTGAATATATTTACCAAACGGACTTAAAGGGCAATGCGCAGGTGAGCCTATTTTTAAGCAGCTTTCAGTTCGAATACGTCCCAGCAATTAAAGACAGAACGTTCTTCAATCACTTATTTCAAAAACTGCAAACATATCTATTTGAGAAAGAAGATAAGAAGAAGATGAATAAGTTTTCTGAATCTTCAGAAAACTTCAACGACGCATTAACTAGCGAAACGAAAGAGCTATTTGATAAATTCCGAGCGAGTAGCGGCGTTGATGCGAACTTCCATATACCTTCGACGCTTGTAGATTTTTTTAGAACCCTTTCCGTAAGGACGGAAAACAACATCTCTCTTTTTGAACGAGGCGACGGGGTTCAAGCTCGATTTATTCCAGAAATTCTTGAAGAAATGTCCAATAGTTCGAAGCGCAATGTAATTTGGGGATTCGAGGAGCCCGAAAATTCATACGAAGCGAAGAATATTAGAAAGATCCGCGACGATTTCTTGCACAAGTACTCCCGAACAAAACAGGTGTTTGTAACGTCACACACCTCAGAATTCTTATCCACAGAAAGGGCTTGGACAAAATATGAATTGGAGATTAACGATAATGCGAAACTGAGCGGGGCCGCGAAGCGGCAACAACTCCAGAAGCTGCCAGAGAGCAAGACCTCCAGCTCGATTGTTATTTATCGCGTTTGGAAAAGCGAAGGGGAAGAAGATAGTTCTCATGTAACCCGCTTCGATGAAACGAGTGGCGTCTGGGAAGAAACATGTGATGATCTTGGGCTTATTCAAGAGGCCCGCATTGTCGAAAGTCTTCAAAACACTATCAAAGATCATGTGAAAAAAATTGAGACGTCCGATCTTTCACTGGAACTTCAGAAGCGCCTTGTTGAAGAATTAAATGGTCGTTTGGCCGAGGCGGTAAAACAGAAGGGAGAAGCCGAGGAAGCTATTGAAGAATATTTAAAGCCGATCCTCTACGTCGAAGACAAATACGACCATATTTACAAAATTGCGTACCTCAAGCTCAAGGGGATAGCCGCAACCAAAGAGACGTTTGAATCTGAGTTCAAGATGAATGCACCGTTTGTAATTCGGCGAGGAGAAAGTGCGGGTGGCGTCTCGGGAAGGCTGCGAGTCAAGAATACAGACGGATATGAAGACAAAAAGATCGTAGGCCTTTTTGATTTCGATAAAGAAGGGACGGAGCAGTTCTACCACCTTAAGAATGAGGCCAAAATTTGGTGTAAGGATTGCTTAGGCGAACCAAAAACCGGCCTGCACAAGAAGCGAATTGGGCATCCTTGCTTTTACGCGTTGCTTATTCCCGTTCCAGAACGTCATCTCAACCTCTTGTCGGATGTATCTGACGGAAAATTCAATAGCTACGTTGAGATCGAAAACCTTCTTCCTGATGAATTTTTGATGGAGAACAACCTTGTTTCCGAGGAACAAATCGTAGGAGAGGTGACTTACAAGAAAATCAAGGATGACAAGAAGTCAAAAATGTCAGCATTACTTCTGGGGGCCGACGCGGAAAATTTCTCCGATTTTGAGCCACTCTACACAAAGATTTTGGAACTATTCGAGTTTGATGAATAGATGCCCAAGCGCTGATCTATGACTGTATGGAAGATGGAATGTGTGAGGCTGCCCTAACTTGCAGATGCCCTCACAGCCAAGGTCCGTTTCTTCATTGTCTAGACTGAAACTTCGCTCTTGCAGCGAAGGTCCGGATCCCGCCTTCCCTGCAGACTGGCCATGTTCGCATCGGGCTGGCTGAGGCCTTCGGAAGGGGATGCGGGTGGCGGCAATGTCTTGAACAGACGCCATGCGATCACTGGCCGATGACGGCATTTGCCAAAGCCTCGACAGTGTCCAGCCGCGCAGCTTTCCGTTCTAATATCCGCAAAGCAGAATCTCCTAAATCAACGTTGTCTTGATGTCTCGATTTGAAATGATCAATTCTGCGGCGTCGGTCGCAACGCCGCTGGAAACCGTATATTTCAGCTTCACCTCCTCGAATTTGAAGCCATCGAACACCTGCCTGATTTCAGGCGTGTCGTTGATGGACAAGATGAATGCGCCCTCCAGGTCGCGCAAAATCGTTGCCATGACAGCGAATAGAGACCGATCAAACAGATCTTTGCCATAGTCGTTTTCGCCCCCAAAATAGGGCGGATCTAGATAGAATAGACTGTTTGGATTATCGTAGCGGGACAAGACGTCTTGCCAGTCGAGGTTTTCAAACACCACGCCCTCAAGCCGAGCGTGGGCGGCATCAAGCAAAGGCGTAAGGCTGGACAGATTAAAGCGCGCCGGTCGCTCACTTGCGACACCAAAGACGCCCCCCAGTTTCCCGCCAAACGCCAAGCGTTGCATATAAAGAAAACGCGCAGCGCGCTCTAGGTCCGTCAAAGTCGCCGGGTCACAGGCGCGAAGCCGTTCAAACTCGCGACGGGAGGTGATCTGAAACCGCATCACCTCCATGAACTGCGGATAGTGGCGCTGTAAGATGCGGAAAAGATTGGTGATTTCACCGTTGAGATCATTGGCGACCTCACATTGCGGACGCCACGTCCGGCGCAGAAACACACCGCCCATCCCGACAAAAGGTTCGATATAGGTCTTGTGGTCGATGGCATCTATGCGTTGGATGATCGCCTTATGAAGGGCTTTCTTCCCACCCAGCCAAGGCGCGATTGGCGCAGCCGGAGCTACTTTGTTCATTGTCGTCATTGGTGATTCCAGAATAAGGAACGCCCACTCTCGCGAGAGTCGGGCGACATGTTCTGGTAGGTCTGTCGGCGCAGCGGTTTTGAAATCATTGCTGCGTGGTGTTGGCGTTGGCGCGCCATCACCCCCGCCAAAACGGGCGGAGGTGGTATGTTGGATCGCTATCTCAGAGGTTCACCCTGTGGGAGAGCGCGCCCGATGCAGGCTGACGCGCACCGAGGGGCAGTGGCTGGCATGCCGACCTAAACTGTCGGATGACCGGTCTGAGCCCAAGGTGTATGTGGTTCAAAGTTTCAGATTTAAGTCAGGCCCAACGGACTAGTCCAATGACGGCTGATGTTGCGTAGAAGCCTTGAAGCAACAAGAACGTCCAACGCTTGTCGATTACCGCCCAAGCCGCGAACAGGCTGGCAGAGATAAAGAGTAGGGTGAACCCAATGATTTCATTGCCAGTATTTGATGCGATCAGAAGCGCATAAATCATCGCAAGAACAGAACCCGAAATCTCGAAGAGTGTTGTGAGTTTTCTTTTTTCCATGACTTCAACCCTTTGACCAATTTGAAGCTAACGAGACCTCCTTTCAAAAAACTTTTGTGTTAGCAATAGTAACTTTGTCCGCATCTTCGACCTCCCTTTAACGGGCATCCTCCAAAATACCTGCAATCGCGACCACCTTGCCGTTTGCACATTCGGCACTGCGCAGGTGTTCTGTGGCAAGTGCTGCAAGCTCGTTGACGGTTTGGACCTTCCTGTCGCTGATTGGACAAGGCGTCAGGGTTTCGCTTGGGATGTCGGGGCTGACAGAGACGTATTCAGTGCGCGCCCCGCAACCCGTTAACAAAATCAGCAAGACGGGGATCAAGTGGCGCATCTTTGATGTCTCCTGTAAGCAGCCCTTCGATGGCTGCGTTTAATTGCGTGTTTCGTTTGGCAAATCGCTTTGCGCGCGCCGCCTCGATATTGCGGGCAAGGGCGGATTGTTCGGCTTGCAACGTTAACGCGGCGACAGAACGGGTCAGGCGGGTGTTTTCAGCCTCCAGAGCGTCCATCCCCCTGCCCTGCCACCAAAGTGCCAAGGCCAACCCAAGGCAGGCAAGCAGCGCGGCGATGGTGAGATATTTGGCCATCACCCCAAGCCTTTGCGACACAAGCTGACCTCATCCGCGCGCCGGTTGACCAAGCCGCGTACCACGCGACCGCCCGCACGGTTCCACCAGCCGATGGCAGCGCATCCGCCACGCAGATCGCCCGCATTTAACCGCCGCGTTGCGGTTGATCGGCCCGCGCCCCGCACTCCAACATTGTAAGCCAGAGAAACATAGGCAGCATCCCGCTGCGGTGTCAGCCGGGTTGCCTTGGTCTGCGCTGAGAAATACCGATGCAGCCCGGCGCGAAAGTCACGCGACAAGCGGGTTCGCAGCATTTGGCGACATTCCGCGTCCGTGGTCCGGTCGCCGATCCGCACACCCTTTGTCTCACCAAAGCAAAGTGTCGGAACCTGCACGATATCCAGATAGGCGCAATGCATGTTGGGCGCGTCTTTACATCGATGTTCGCCCTCCCATTTGATCGTCAAGGGTTCAAGAATTCGCATG
>JBDWQI010000177.1:0-5037 GCA_039986635.1 Sulfitobacter sp. | reverse complement strand
AAAATAGGGGAAAAGACGAGCAAAAAATAAAAGGTAAATGAACTTGGCTGGGCTCGAACTCGGGACATGAAGGTTCAAAAGGTTACAGGTGCAGCTGGGGACCACTTTTTTTTTTTCATGGGGAACATACTAATAACAAGTAAAATTTTCCCCCACGGTGAAATACTGACTCTCCTCACCCTCCTGATGGCTCGTGGGGCACGTTTTGACTCGTTTCCTCTCTGTGTCTGTCTTTGACTCCAAATGGAACGGGCACCAGGCACCAGGTACGCTCGTACCTGTTTTTTGTTATTTGCCGAAGAAATACCTTTCCCCGCCGAAGGTGCCAGGAGACATGTCAAGCAAGGCAGAACGGGCGCTGTCAAGGGTGTAGGGCCGAGTTCCAGACTAAAACCTTGTAGTTTGGTGTCAGTCAAGGCATGTCAAGGCTAAATTGCTGTCTGTGAAAAGGTGAAAATTATGCCTCCTGACCTTTCGATGTGTTAGTTCCTCGCAAGCCTGCCTTCATGGATCGGCGAAACGTAACAAAAACGGTCTAAAATCATTCGAAAAAAAATCGGAAAATTACTTGGTTGTGAATTGCAAAACGACGTCGACGGGGCCCCTCAAGAACCTCACGCTTTCGTGCACTTCAGGAGAGCCCGACCTTCATCGTGATTGCAGCTGACTCTCTGGTTGCGGTGGGTCGCCTTCTTGGACCCAGCAGTTCTTAGTGCTTGGCGAGTTTTGATTGCCTAGGAGGTCACCTCTTCTCCGAACAAAGTCTGGCAGATAAACAGAATCTGAAAAACCATCAGCCTCGAACTGAACCCTCTTCTTCGGGAGCAACGATGAAGGCTATGCTTGGGCTCCTGATGATGTTGCTGTCGCTTGTAGCCGGAGTCGGAAGCTCAGCCAAGACGCATGGTGTCCGCTTGACAATCGTCAACGAGGTAAGAGCGACGAAGGCTAGGCCGCTAGCGACTGAATCAGTACGGATCACACTAAATATTTCGAATACGCGTGGTCGTAAGTCGTTCAGAGTTGGTGCGGCATCGTGTATCAAGGCACATGACTGGACCATGGGTTAAAAAAGACCAGAGCAACCGTAGGATACCATGACGGTTTCGTTGCTTTTTTGGTTCTACCAAACGATACGCAACCCTACGAGTACTCGTAACCAGGAATTGTCTTTCCACGGCAGTGTCACGGAGACATTCTGGAGGTGGCATTATCAGGCCAGTCTTTCTACTGATGAGGAGACGGAGAAACTCTGCCGTAGATGTCGAACAGCAGAAGTGGTAGCCGTGGCACCTTCTATGAGAAGCTCTCCTTGTTGGACACAGTTCACGCTAAGATTTTCCGTTTTCAATGGCGTCGAGTTTCGTGTCAGAGAACCAGGAAACTCACAAAATGAAAGCGTGTCACGTGCTCAAAGGGTTCTAAGGTTTGACCGACAACCCAAGCGTACAGCGACGCTGACCCTGGCCTCGTGTGTCCTACTGCTGCTGTTGCCGCTGCTGCCGCCACGTCTGCTGCAGCTGCTGCTGACGTTATATTTTCTTCTTGAAAAAGGAACAAAAACGTCACGGATATAGACAACCGTGTATATGCTGTAGTACCTAGATGTTCGTTCGTGTTGGTTCGAAAAAATAATCTGCATTCGCCCAGCATGATGCATCGCAGGTTTGGCTACTGCAGGTACTGGGGACTCGCCTCATCACCGCCAATTACTTGTACACAAGAGCGCTAAATCTGCGCGTGCCTCATTTCTTCCTATTTGGGCTGCGCCAAGCAAAGGTTGCAAGGTTGCCAAGATGGGTTCTGTAGGGTACGTACAGAACCATACCCAGGTTTTCCCCCGGGTATCAGTGAGTTCTGTGCGACATTCAAACCCGTACCCGGAACTTCTGCAAGGTCTGTAAACGCCTTTGCCACAATACTCGAGGTACTGGCGATACAGTTGTATACGACGTGTCCGGAGTTTCTATGGGTTATGTACGCCCGTGCTACAGTACCCGAAAATTCTGTGAGTTATGTACGACATTCATACCCGTACCCAGAAAATCTGTTCGTAACGTCAGGACTGTAGTTGCACAGTACCCCGGGTACTGGAATGCTTTTTTCACAATACCCTGGAGGCCGGTACGTATCCGGCATCCTTGTTTAGTAGACCGAATTTTAGAGTGCTATTATTAATACGTACATGGCTCGTTTTTAATTCCAGATACTTATTTCGCCGCCTAAAGAGAAGGATTACACGTACAGCAGTAGTAGTACGTTTGAAAAGATACTCAAGATGTGCATCTTACACGTTTTTTTTTCTTCTCGTCGCAGGCACGCATCAGGCTACTTTTACGTAGCGTAAATAACCACTCTGATGCGTTGATATTATGTCCCAAATTGATTGTTTTCCGGTATTCTTTCACTTCCTCCTCCGTCCGAAGATCGTGATACGCGCTCTCGTCAGCGGGGCAACAGGGAGGCGACCGTGTATATCACGGCAAAAGCGTGGGTCCCGGCCGGGCTACGCGGCTCGCGCTTTGGGCGTTATTGAAATCTGGCTGATAAAGATGGGGAAATCTTCCCCCCAGCTAGAGCCAGGCACGTTCGTCTATAAAACCCCACAAGTTTCGACGACCCTTCGAGTTTTGCTGTACATCTTGCCCCAGGCAAGTAGTACAACTATCACCGGGCATGTAGTCTAGACATATATATATATATCATACGTGGCGTGTGCATAGCCTATTTGGGCAAACAGGAGGCTCGCGTGTACACCACGGTGCAAGTTATGTGTGACTCGCGGCTGGGCTCCGTGCCGCATGTGCTGGGCGTTCAAAGTCTCGACGTTCCGCCCACCCACAGCCAAGAAGAACAGTGGAATTCCAACAACTCATTACTTGGCTGTGTTTCGGCTCCTGCTGCTGTGCTGGTGCACCATGTATGCTGACACTGTTCCTGAAGCGCTCTACTATATGGCAGCCATGGCACAACAGCGGGCGTTAAGGAAGTTCTTCCTTTCGTGACAGCAACGGAGCCAGCTACGAAAGGCGTTCCAAGAGTGACAGCCTTATAACCGGTGCCGGCACAAATAATATGCCGCTCGCCGCGGCCCCCCGGGGACAATGCGGGCCGTCGCTCTCCTTCTTGGTTGTCCATGAGTGTTCGGGTACCCTTGTGCGTTATTAGATTTCGACACAACGCGTAGTTCCTCGATTGAACCCAAAGGATTGTTTATCACGAATTCTATTCAGTTCGATTCATATTTATTCAATGAAGAACGTTTTCTTTCTTGGGTAATGCCTGCCCTTAGTTTTACCATACACAGTCATGAATTATATTCAAAGGCGTGGACACACCTTGACAGTGGATATTGACAGAGGCTTGGTGCTTTACGTGTAAAGTCGACCAGGGTTGTACTTGGTCGCACTCTCATGGTCTCACCAATTGGCCCATGATGATGATGTTCTCGCATTAGCTCACTTCCCTTAAACCCTGCCTGTGGCCACCAAAAATCAAGCTGTAAAGGACATGCATCTCCATGGGAGAAAACAAACAAGTACCCGGTACGAGATAGTGCGCACGGCAGTATCATACCAGTTTGCGAGGGGAACGGTACACACGAGCTGTTGTATAGCATTCGGTACAACTATATTGAATCATACCAGGAACATATCCATGGTCGTACTGTGTGTACACTGGAAAAAAATAAAAGACAAAGAAAAAACAAAGCACGAAGAGAGAAAATAACGAAAAAAAATACAAAATGAGCAGAATGAGGCAAACATGCGCTCAGGGCGCTGGCCGAGTCCCGAGGTCAAGGTTGCTGTTTGCTGGAAAGATCAGTCCTACGAGATGTCCAGCTGACGGACCAACATGAGGGCGTTAGAAAAAAAATCAGATCGAAGGCAAGAAGACAAGAAGCGAGTAGAGATAAAGAGCAAACTACAAACATACAACGAACAAAGAACATACCTAATAGTAATAGTATGTCCAGTTGGTGGGCCCAAGACGACAAAACCGACATAAAGACGACATAGACAGACGGACCAAGGGAAACCGTTAAAATAAAAGGATAAACTATGAAAAAAAGCTAAGGGTTGTAAACATATACCAATAAGGTCCCGAAGCCGACGCCCAAGGTCTGGGGATGGGGGGATTCAGGTTAACCAATTACAGATCAAGTTATTATTTTGTTTCCAACAACAATCAGCCTGATGAAGGCCTTCCCAATAGTGTTGGATATCGAGAGCAAAGGCGGTTCGGTACGATAAGGCTGGCATGTCTTCGGCAATGACAACGATAACGACAAGTATCGTTACCGAACCGAAAATCCTAAAAAGTAGATAACGATAAGGTTACCGACAACGATGATTGAAGCGAAAACCGGCGCACAAAGCCCGGCAAACCCACCAACTTGTTTCACTTGTTTTAGGTGGGGCGTGATCCGCACGAGACTCTGGATGATTCACGTCTCAATCCTTAACGATTCTATCACGAGTTGCATAGGTCCTGCCACTTTGCGGCGGACACGGTGATGGGTGCCATGTTATCATACAATTTGCGCGGTTCCACGTGTGATCATGCCTAATAATGTTTCGGTCGGGTCTGAACGATCGAAAAGGAAAGGTGTTTTTTAGATATAATCTGACTTTTTTAGTCATGTTCGAGCTAGGTCGCAATGAGGTCCATAAATCAGTGCGCTGTTTCCTGTTCGCGCCTCACCTTGCTCGCCCCTCCCGACTCAGCCACGGCCGTCCTCGCGCGCCGTGTCCCGGGGGGCGTGCTGTTTTTTTTCCAAAAAATAGCTGTTCCGATGTGTCAATTGTCTGATCGTTCTGTACCTGGTACATGTTGTTTTTCATATATATACATACATTGCCCTCGAAGAAATGCGTTCGAGCGCTGTTCTCAGTTTGCGAGTTTTTTTTGTGAAGTCGCCCTTGGAGTTGGTGAGAGTGACGAGAGAGACCAGTCGGGACCGGCACAGACGGCACTCCAGCGGGCGGGGTTTGGCTCAGACTGAGCGCCTTCGTGTTGATTATCGGTATTACTTTG
>JBDWQI010000176.1:0-2817 GCA_039986635.1 Sulfitobacter sp. | reverse complement strand
TCTATCTCAGCGACTCGACGGGTTTACTGCAGCGATCCTCATGCAACGAGCCTCAAAAGCATCTATTCAGAACACGTTCGGAGCTACCCCCAAAAGAAATGCGACGGTAAGCGGGCGGGACATTAATTTTTAGCTCGCCATTTCCTGGTCGGTTGAGCTCCTCCCAGAACGGAGAAAATACCGCTCAGCGTGATACCTTTTCCACCGTACGTGTCATCTACGTTATGTATTATGGGACTCTACAAAGCACAAACAAACGCTGGTGGCCGTAGCTGTGCAAACGACCTCCCCCGCAGTCATATTTCCGTTGAAGTGTCGTGAGCTCCTCGTTTGTGAGGAGCTCAGAAGGCAAGGCACCACCCCGCCCTGGCAGGTGTAGATTTCCTCAGGGAAGCAGCCCCAGGACGCATTCGATGCTACCCCTACCGCAAAACCCGCCGGTGGGAGGTACGTGTAGGCCAAAAACAACTCAAACATTGATGACGCGCCGCCCAGGCCAAGGAACAGTATTGATGCCCAACGCCACTGAAACTCAAACTTGAAATACTACAGCAGTAGAGATCTTCGAGAAAGGATCCCCAGAACGTTCGTTGTTATATCCGCCGTGCGGTTGGCATGGGTCTGTTTTGCTATCGCCGTACATGCCGCGTGTGGTGTGTTCAAGACATTGCTTCCTAATGTAGAAAATTTCGTTAGTGCCAGACCTTTTGGACCCACGCGTCCAGGAACGGAACCACCCACAGGACGTCGACGTTTACGTTGGGTGTTTTCATGTGGAAATTGACGGCAAGGGACAACTCTTTCCTCGACGCAGCAGCAGGTAGGATCTGCTTTGTACGAGCCGATGCTTGAAATGGTTTCGTCCGTTTCGTTCATAGTCCCCTATTCTGTTCGAATTCCTCCTGGTACAGCTGTCAAGGCGCACGGGTCTTACCCATACTCCCCAAGGATCAAGATCATCACCAGAAAACATTTTTCCGCCACGGACAGTAGTAGCACGACAGTTACTCACCTCTGGATATAAACATCAGTGTTGCGTATGAGGGCGCCAGGAGAAAAACAAATGGCACGTTTACCGGTCAGAAGCGGCCGGCCGTCGAGCAAGATGGATGATCAGACACTATGTCTGTGGCTACCTGGTGCCTGTTGGATTCCTCGAAAATTGTATGCCTTGTTCCACACGATCTACACATGGTCGGCATAGGTCTAAGGTCTTAGGGTGTAAAAAAATATTCAGGAATTTCGGGCTGCAGGCGGACGGCCGTCTCCTCCATGTCGACTGCAAGTTGTGTTTTTATTCAGCAGTCTACGGTACGTTCAACACACGAGACCATGAGTTTCAGTCATGGAGTTATAACCCATACCCTGAATATGACACTTCGATAGTATAGGAGTATAGCTGTACGTGCAAGGACACAAAAAAGTCGACAGGTACAATGGGGGTATCTTGACCTTTCGAATGGAACACTCCTTTTGCCACCGAATGAATCCTGTCTGCAGATGCTCTGCATTGCACTTTCCTTCTATGTCATACGCCCTGTACAACTGGCGCGTTTGTAGGTGATCTGGACTACATGTCGGTCTTTTCTGCAGCGTGAGCCCTTCACAACACGGCTGTGGGGTGTACACACAGTTTACAAGACTGTCCGGATCTATAAAGACCTATGGCATAGTATTTCTCCACACATGATATGCTTACATTTTGGAAAGCATTAGCGGTGTTGCTTGGTACACACCGGTGAGAAATGATGAACCCCACATCCGCAAATCTCACCCAACAATAAGTATGTACACAGGCTGAATAGAGTACATGATGGATTGCATCGATGCAAACACACTGTTCACGAGACGGCAGTACACTGTGCGCCAGTAGTTCGATGGAGTTTGAGGGAAGAACAACGCAAGTGCTCGTGTATCGCACGTACCAGCATGCACAAGCAGTTGAGGGCATTGAACCCTTTGGGCGGTTGTTACTCGTACTTCGTATAAAACCCTAATTGGGGTGACACGAGAGGATCAAAAACTCACACATCGTGCGAGATCTTATACCTACTGTACTGTAGAACCTCGACCGTACTGTCGATACATATTTTCCCGCTCGCTTCGTTAAAAACCCCTTCAGTTGACCCAACCAACAAGAACAACAACAGCATCAGCAACAGAGCCGGTCTTTGACGCCATTCACATCCCAGTGGATGGCGTTATATATGGCATATCTAGACCGGCGGGCCACGCCACGTGTACACCATAGTACTGTACCCATGAACCTTGTTGATCTCTGCGGCGCATTTACCTAACCCTCTAAGTACTGCAGTCCCGTTTGATGGAAACACCACTTGGAATTACAGAGGTTTGCCCCATATCGGGACCGCAATACTAAAGCGGTTAAAGTTGCAATCCTCGGGCGTGACTCCCGCCGACGGCAGGGACGCCAAAGCCCGCCCGCGCCGACAGGTTAAACCGCGCATATATTTCGGAGAATTTAACGCCTCGACAAAATAAACCAACCGACCATTGTCTTTTCGCCGATCAAACATCGCGGAACGGTCGACTGTACGCACGCGCGCACGCACGCACGCGCGCACCCACGCACTGCTGGACGTGTGGATGAGAACACAAAAAAAAATATAAACACACGCTTGACGACTTCGCCGGCCAAGCTTACTGTAATCGACCGGTCTCGCGGTACGCGTGCGTAGTCCTTCGGAAGTCGACCGTAAACCGTCTTCCAGCTGACAAGTGACGTCCCCGGTCGTGACCTGGAGCCAAACATTTACGACACGCCCACCGACGCAAATCGCGCTGAACATCTCGGGA
>JBDWQI010000175.1:0-3474 GCA_039986635.1 Sulfitobacter sp. | reverse complement strand
AAATGATGTACCTGAGGCCTTGCCTGTCTAGGTGGGTGGCGAGTTTTTCCTGTTATGTTTTTTTTCTTGCTACTGTTTGTTGTAGTGTCTGTCGCAGGTCTCCCAATGGGGCACGACAGCTGTACTACCAACAACGCCCGTAGTGTACTTTTGTCGTTGTTATTTAGGCTTCTCGCCTTCGCTTGTTGCCCTCCCGTAATGGGGCTGATGTTTTTTTTTGCATTTGGTGCTGTTGCTGATTTGTGTTGTGGTTGATTATTTTTCCCACTTACTTGGCGTTGTGGCTGGTGATCGTTTTTGCACTTATACTTACTGTTGTTAATGTTTTCACGTGGTGGTTTAGGCATCCAATAATTGAGACAGGGGAAGAAGCAAGGAGAATAATAGAGTGTAGATAAATCATAGCGGGACGTAGACATAGAAGGTAGCTAGACCTCAGCACGGGTTTCCTTTATTTCCGTCGTTTTCTTCTTTCAGGAATGATTCGAGTGATCAACGTTGAAGCTCATTCATACTGCATATTATCGGATGGCAAGCGTAATACTAATTATAATGTACTACACCCCCATCCCCCAACCACCTACCCACTTTGAAAGTTTTGTCGCTAATTGGCCTGGCATAAAAACGTTGTCTTTGACGGTGGGTGGTGGTGTTGTTGCTGGTGGGACCAACCAGACCACTCATCAACCGCCGCACACAGCAACCAACTCACTTACCAACCCAGACCCGCCCACGCAAACCCACCTAGTCACCAAACGAGTGGTTTGTGCGTCGAAACGCATCGCTCAACATTGAAACCAAGACGTTCGCTAGAACACGGTAAAATAGAAGGATGCTGCAAATACTGCACACACCTGTTTGTCCAGATTTCGGACATATGCATTTCAAATGACAAACTCAACGACAGTTTGGGAGAGGTCTCAGACGTTCGCTCGGTGGGGCTTCTTCAGATTTCAAAATGGTAATACATTGAGGATGGAAATATGGGCAGAACGGGTATAAGGACGGTCATTTTCTTCGCCCAAGAATGGGAACACCAACGGTACGATTTCGTCATATGACCGGCAAACAATTCCTCCCGGCAGTGCCGATCGCGGGCGGCCTTTTATTTTCCAAATGGATAGATACGGTATTTCGGGGGATATCCAAGGTTTTGTCCGAAATTGCCTTTGGCTTGGCGTTTTTCGATCGGCATGGAACTTTTTTGTTGTTGTTTGTTGCATGATCTATCGTTATTAGTGTGGAATCATGCAGTTATTTCACATGTCAGCATCTAGTAGTCTTGTCTTCGCAGTCATGACTATTGTGTTCGCATGTTTAATTTCGTTTTTAATATTAGTTATAGCATAGGACGTGATTCTAAACATTGTTCTGGATGGATTAGAAGAGTGTGGAAAGGCGTCCGTTACGCTCCTCATTCCCACACTTCTACAGTAGTGCTACTTTAGTACAGTAGTACTAATAATAGTAGTATTAAGGGCCCGAAAGCCCGCGAGCCGAGCGGACGAGGGGTTCAGTATCCGTAGTATTACGGTTGGGTAGGGGGGCGGGTGTGAGGAAATTTCAAGGAAAATGTCGTCATAGGCATGTGAAAATTACTAGAAATTGAACAAATCGAGTTTTTCGAATGCCACTTTCAGTCACTTCGTTTTCGTCGTCTTGCCACCGCACGTGACGAAAGCAGCATCGATTTCGACACAGACGGGGTGTACGGAGGCCCTTCTTTTGAATCTAGGTAGCCCTCTTGACGTGGCATGGCTCAGACGATGCTTGTAGCATCTTCAACTGACTTGTTGGCAATCCTTATACATACGTGACCAGGTGAAGAGAGCTGTTGGATACGCATGAGGGGAGCCGCTCCTCACGACCGGAGCATGACCTTTGAACCGGCACGGGCTGTGGGACACACACAGTGCGCCTGCAGCACAGTCGAAAGGTGAAACTTGCTATTATGGCTGATACCCAAAGAAGTCACAAGCATAGCAGGGGGGCGCGGTGCTCGCCATGACAATTTACTCGATACGTAGAAAGGATAGGTTAGGGCGCAACATATTTCCCACGTACTGCTGTACTACGGTAGCTTTGCTATCGATTTGTTGTTTATACTGCCTTTTATTCTATGACGGGGGAACATATGGAGTAGTAAATTTCACAACCCAAAATGAGTTAACAGGGGGATATGTGGTTTTCGGGTCCGTCATGGATTCTGATCACTATATTACCCTGTAATAGTGAGTGTCTAGCCCGCGGCAAAATGTGCGGTCGCGCGTACGATCTTTTTTCAAGGTCGGCTTTTGGACGGGGCAGACAGAGCGACAGAGCTCTTCATGGCACCCCTACTCTTAAGTAACCTGGCAAACGCCTGGAACCATACCCTATTCGTCGGGACTGATAGGACCAGGCCCAATATCACGAAGGTGCAATCAAAGTCAGTCTGATTGCAGACCAGACATGTACCGCTTCTTGGATGGTAATCGTTCCCAGTGATGAGTGGTGGTACACGCAATACTGTTAATATCTACTTGGAAATTCTACAACATGCGACAATACTGCATATTAATGGGGCATCAACGCCCTAATTGGGTCGCACGCAGCAGTATAGATACGCCTGCGAAGAGAGTGTTTTGACCCTGAAACCAACTCTGTCCTAAGGGTCCAGTTATTTATTCATCTCCATCTGTATGTATGTATGTATGTATGCGCCGACAAAAAATATTGAAGCATGTATTTCACGATGCCTACTCCATCGATTGCGATACACCTGGGGTTGGACGAAGGGGAAACATAGGAAGAACAATCTGTCACCAGTTTCATGGCAAGCGGTCAAGAGCTCGGCGAGGGGGGTTGGCTAGAATGGGCTATCTTTCATTGTCACTCACCCAATGAAATATTGATATTATTTTAGCTTGATTCTTTTTAGCGTTCGAATTTCGAGTTTTCGATTGGTTCCGTACGTAGGGATTTGCCTCAAGCTTCAGATCTTTTATTTTTCTGTTTTTTCGGTTTCGGGACGGACCGAAGCTGACTCGAACAGAAGCCATCGACGCGTCCTCACGACACAAGATATCACACTACTTCATATAAGCTAAGGCGCGTTGGGGAATAGTCTCGACCACATCCGCAGCTACAGTAGTGGTACTGTCTCATGGGGGTCTATGGACGTAGGGCGTGATACTGACTTGCAGCAGTCGGTGGGTGGCCTGGAGGCAACAAAAAGAACACCACCAGATGAGGAGGATTTGCCTCTTATCCTACTGCGGACATCACTCAGTACTATCACGACACACGGCCGCCACACGACAGGCTCTACCGCTTAACGCGGCAGGCATCCTCATGTCGGTTCTCTGTTCGAAACATTTAACTTAAACCACTGAGCTATAGTCAGTCAGCGCTGACTAAGTAGCCCCCTCAGTGGTCTATCCTATATATTTCGAACCAAAGAAGTACTTTTGGGCTCGATCTCCCGCCGACAAC
>JBDWQI010000174.1:0-2692 GCA_039986635.1 Sulfitobacter sp. | reverse complement strand
GAGAACACCCGGACGCTGGATGTGTTCGACAATGGCAAGCACCACAGCACCATTACGTCCAGCGGCAAGACGCTTGACTACCAGTACTTCAACCTTTACACCGACGAAACCAAGGACCTCAAGCTTTGCCTCGACGACCCTAGATGGTACACGGACGTCTGGCTGAGCATTACCGAGGTGGGTCGGGGTCGAACAACAGCAGAGTTTTGAGAAAATATCCTACATATTTGTTAAATCATTTCCCGAAGAAGAACGACGTCCTGGCATGATTAGAAATTGCTTTCAGTAAAAAACTCCTACGATATTTATAGAGAATATATTAGGTACACGGTAAATTCCGTCAAGGCTTTAACGTTTAGACTCCACTAAAACAAGTTGGACTGATCGTGTACCTGAGGGCACCAGGTGGTTTAACCGGAAGCATGAGCATTGTATTCACAAGGTCTTATTCGCTGTTGAAAACAATGCTTAAATTCACAGATAGGTATGTGGAATCCGCGCCTGAGTGCAATCCTGTGCATACCACTGAAATGGTAAAACAATACGCCGTTTAGGTGGGAAAGCCTCTTGTCTATCCTGGGCAGGGCATCATTCGAAACAATAATAACTGCGAAAGGTTGTCTTATGTATTTCAATTCAACCATTATCAGCACATACAGCGGACGAGAACACTGTCAAAGAAGTATCCCTGTGCACGAATGGTCCCGATGCAATCCAGCTTGAAAATAAGGTTCGGCGGTGGTCTACTGGAGTCGTTCACTGATGCACCAAGCACGCGTAGGTGCCTCGCGAAGGAGGGGCGCAAGTGTCACAGTCGATAGGCAATGTATGCCTCTTTATCGATTACGTAGTTCTAAGAGCCTCAGCGACTGCCAGGTACACAGATCTGTCTCGGGCAAGGTTTATATAGCATCAAACGCCGTTAGTACCCACGCCAGTAAGGTGAAGGTTTCCGTCGTGGTTTGGAAAGTCTACTGGGACCACGCGGCTGTACGTTTCCTGCCATAATTACCGATCCTTGTGTGTTAGTTATGTTTCACCGTGCACGCTGGAGATATTGTGATGTAATATGATGCTGATGTCCTGAATATTTCTATAGTACATGACGATGAGATTGACCTGGCAGTATTTTCGGACCTCCAGGCCAGTGTTGTGTGGAAAGAGCCGTCGGCAACACTAGCGGAATGTTCCCATATACGTTCAACAGAGGCAAAATATGTTTCTCCCAACGCATCACAGCAGAAGTGTACCTGTGGCGATAAGACACGGCGTAAATATTGACCACATCGGTTTTTTCGCCGGGCATTAGCTAACATTACGAATGCATTCATTCGCGCTACTCGCTATATGTAAGTGAACGCTATGACGGGTAAATGAGTATACACGCGAGGTCATTGCACCCTCCTGAACGTCACGGCCAACGTTTCCTGGCCACTATAACCATTATGTCCCCCCGTACATGAGGAAGTTCTGACTAGAGAGATGTTGCAACCTATGAGCAAAACCCGAGGTTCGGCATGACCAGCGAGACGGACACCCGGCTGTGATATTGGTAGAAATACACTATGCCCGCCAAGGTAGCTATGAACTCAGTAGTTATGGTATATATGTAGCATTAACATAATTATCAGTGCGTGACATTTCATAATTAACATACGTTACCGACAGTAGTACGCATCGCTCTTGCCGCACAGCGACCTAGGTTAACAAAACAAATTGAAGCGCATGATTGTAGATACGTGTGTGCCTATACGAAAATTGTTGGTTTGCCTCCCATCTCACCTATCACAGTTTGTTGGAGTACAGCTCGTCTGGTGGGGAGGGGGGGGGATCAATGTGCTATAACAACGCTAACTATCGTCCATTCTGTGCAACATGTCAGCTAGAGATCTACCCCTCTTTGTCCGCCTGTGTATTTACCCGAGTATTGCCTCCGTGTGTGCCTCTACAAACCGCGTTTCGTTGTTCAGGTGCAGTTCTGGGTGGAGTAACACTTCTCATTATTCTTCAAGGACTGGATGCCGTTTAGCTGGGACGCTACGTGTTGGCATTTCTTACATTGTACGTCCTTGTTTCGTGTTTCGCAACAGCCTGCTTGGATCGTCAGTGTGCAGAATATACAGCCTTGGATATGACGTGCTAATCTGAACGACGATATATTTCATCACGGGGGTGCACTCAACGGCGTACCTACAGTCGACGTGTTAGGGTATCTGCACTCTCTATATTCGACGTGTGGATGTGTAGGGGTTGGGGTTGGTGAACAGTGAAATGGAAATTTCGTCGGCTGCAAGACGCCAGTGTACACCAAACGAGCGCTACACTTTACGCATCGATTTAACGTTTGGTGGGGAGAAACGCGGCACTGTCATGGCAAGGTTTTCAGTCAGAACTGACATGTACTTGAGTATGGTAAATTCCACGGAACCTATTCGTATCGCCGAGGCATACCGTGCAAATTTCTAGCTATAGTGAAAGAACTATAGTGACTGAGGAGATGTGTCCGTAAGCACGGCGGTTGTGTTAGGAAAATGTGGCGGGGGTGTCGGTAGGAGACAGAGGGCGGAATCCCCGCCGAGTGTGCGCGTGCATAGTGTCATCCACCATTGCCGTACCGGAGGCACCGCTGGAATACCTGTTGGATATCATCGACAGCATTGAGCTTTTGATGCCCACACATATGAGGATCTAA
>JBDWQI010000173.1:0-5158 GCA_039986635.1 Sulfitobacter sp. | reverse complement strand
TCACTCGTTTCGACCAAAGTCATAGGTCTCATGGAACGACTCGACCAAAGTCAAACACCGAACGATCATGCAAACATAGCTTACAACGTAACTGTATGTATATATACTTCGCTTAATCCAGCAGTCCCAAAAGACTACGTTCATCAGAGGTAGGTAAGATGCCGCACGACGTCTCCCAAAACGACCTCTTGCTTTGAGAGCGCAGTATGCTACGACATCGGTGGCACCTTTCCGCCAACAAAACATCGTCACTAGCGGGTGGGCATCTGCATGTTCTAGGACGTGTTTTGTTGCACGTTTCTCTCGTGTAGGGCCTGCACTTTATTTCTCCGGCGACATACCTTCACCCCAGAAGAAGATCTGCGCTACCCCTATGGTGACCTATCTGACGCGTGTAACGTTCTTTCTTATGTATGTCGGCCGTAGGTCATTAGAGTAGGCATCGGATTTTGTGTATACATCGTCTCTGATTCATTTTCGCGCGGTTATATGTAAAGCTCATACACGTTCTACGAAGCTCATCATGTTTGGGCGTTAACGTACCGTAACGCGTGCAAGGTATGTACAGAGAGAAATGAACACTGGCTTATGAAATGACGGTTAAACATCGCCAGCCGTGAATGTTAGAATGCATGGCACTGTCTTGTTTGCGCTGTGGTCGCTGTTATTCCTATATTGGCGTTCGGGGGAGGGGGGGGCAGCCAAACGAGAGGAAAATCTTTGCGACGATTGTAAAGAGGTACGAAGTTGGTCGAATTCTTTAGGCGATCTCCCAGGTATGTCGGTTGTGGGTTCGGTGCAAGTATGGCTTCGTGTGGGAAGGTCCGAATAGGATCATGCTGGAAAATATTAAGGAAGAGCAAATAACCGGGTAATCCTTGAACATTGAACCGTGAACTAAACCGCACAGGCAGGTGAGAGATATTGAAGTTTAACTCGTGGTTTTGACCCTTTCAATTGTGTTGATACTTTTACCGCTACGATGGTTACTGAATACGGCATTTTTTGTCTTGAAAACAAGTTTCTGTTAAATATCCAACCCTGTTAAGAAATATCATATCTAAAAGCAAAGAAGGTGTCCATCTCACTGAAGGCGGCTGAGCTGCACGGGCACTGAGTGTGCCGAACATCGAAGAACATAGAGAACCAAGGGTATGATGGGTGGGGTATATCGGTACGCTAGGTGTTTAGAAATTATCGTTGGGCTTATCAGACACTATCGGGTGTCGGTGTTGAGGTCGAACCAACCATACGGAACCCTACCAGAACATTTGGTAGGATATTTTGGCCAAACCCAAAAACTGTGATATTGTTCGGTAGTGTATTGGAGCCCGTATCGAACCCTTTCGGCATAGTAAATATGCCCGATAGTCACCGAAAATACCCTCACTGAAGGCTATGGTTCCCGTAGGTAATGTCGTAACGAACGCAGAAAAAGTGTCGGGCACAGATAGCAAGCACACGACATTGCGGAAGTGTTTGATAGGGCATTGCGGCCGTACCAAACACTCGGTTAGCGTTGGGTAGGATACTGTGACCGTTTCGAGCACTCCTGCCAGGTTCAGTAGGGTATTTATACCTAGCAAATTCCCCGATTTCGCATGACCACGCACCCTACCGAGCGTACTATTCAAAACGTTCACTTATTGTGCCGAACACACACGCATACAAAACGAAACAAAATAAAATGTGTACGAGATATCGGAAAACGATTGTGAAATCATATTATGCTACAAACATTACCACGTATAAACCATATTTTTGATGCCCGCACTACCGCATCTGTTCAAGCCTCCCAACATGTGTTAGACAAAACTTCCACCACAAACTTATAATTACTTATCGTGGTTAAATGCAAGCTAAATCGTGCCGCGTAAATCGTCTAACGACGTTGGTGGGCGATTAGCACGTTTGCCGTGTCAATGTCTCTTTCAGGTCATACTTGTTGTGGATAATATTTAGCTTCAACTGCACAAAGATATTCCTCCACTTTTTTCGACAGATACCAATAATTAGGAGGCGCTGCCTGATGTGGCTAATGACACGGCCGCTTCGTTCAACCGGAGACGTCATCTGCAGAAACTAGTATTAGGTATGAGATAGCAGGTATATGATAGGCCTGGGTCGTATCGTGCGAACGAACGAGAGCATAGGACTTCGTGCGGAGGTATGGTAGCACACGAGCGACTCAGCCTCAATTGACCTGGATGGTTTTATATGTTTTCGACCTATGACGACGTTCAACTAGAAGAGAAGGCAACAATAAGTATACAGCCAGGGTCCACACAACGACATAACCGCTCCCAAAATGGTCATACTCGTAGATTGCAAGCCAGTGGGGTGGGATTAACAATGGGTTCACGAAACGTAAATGTGTTGAGTATCATACGTTCTGGCTCCAATCATTTCCACGCGAGGTCCCGAGACCACCAGATCACGCTTCGAGCGCTGACCGCAAGCAAAGCGAGCTTCGTGTGTAGTCGAAGGCAGAACTGTCAATTATTCAACGAGCGGAATCTGCGAAAGCGAGCCCCTTGCCTAATCGAATGCACACATTCCTCCACCTTCCCAGTATTGGGTTTAGCTCGTTTCAAGTTTTAGCGAATTGGGGAAAATAGTCGAACGCATACAATCCACTATCATGCAAGCGCAAGTTTCGAACGAAACGAGCCCCACGCTTAGTCCAACGCACATCTACCACCACATCCAGACGCATTTCTATCAGCAAAGCGAGTCTTATTTGTATAGCCGAAGGGAGTCCACCCTTCTATCGCTTACCGCGGACGTACACAAGCAGCGAGCCTAGTGTGCAACCGTGGGGGGGTTGGTCCCAGCCTATCGCGCGGAACACACTACCCTCGTGGCCTCTGCAGGAGGGGCCTCCTCTAACAAAGATTTTTTCTTCAATTTCAAACTTTCACGTCGGCCCGGACCATCACGATCCGAGGTCTTCTCCCGTTCGTAACGGGATGCTAGCACGCTCGGGAATACGTTGTCAAGTACCCGCACGTAGACGTTTCGGCAACATATGCATACGACTTGAAATTAGAGTGATATATTAGCCACTAAGATCCGTATTTCGTGATTGCAGAAAGGGCGAGGAAAATACACGAGAATTCCGATATATTTTTTACTATGTTTTCACTTTTTGGGGCCCAATAACTCACTACTGATAACGGGAACGTAGTGTTTGGCGCAGCAGCATCTGCGACGACGTCTCTTGGAGAAGTATATTATCCTTCCGTACAACAGCCATCTTGTGGTGAAAGTCATTATTTCGCCGGTGATGTAGTCATCGTGTAGTCATTGTGCTATGCTCCCTTGCGAAAAATGAAACACTTCAGCGTTACTTCGAATACACGAAAATACCTCGTGAGCCGTTTTTCACTGTCTACGACTGCCGTTTGGCACACCCCACGCCCTTACAGTCCGCGGGGTGTGGTTTCCTGTAAAACGCTGTAGCTGTCCGCAAGTGAAGTACAAACGTGCAGTTGGGAGTTGTTTTTATGTCTTATTCTGTGCCACCTAAAGGTCGATGAATTTTGACCACTGGAGCACCTCTTAACCGAGATGTAGGCCTCTCTCGAGAAATTTCAATCTGGAGGGAAACGCTAGCTGCTGCGATGAACCTCTAACAAGTCAACTTAGCTCTCCTGTAAGCACGAACAAGTCCAAGCTCTAAACGCAGTGTGTCGAGATAGCGATGTTTTTGTCCGGCAGACCATTTATAGGTCAGATTATCCGGAAACCCGGGGACTAGGAAGCGCTCAGGTACCATCATCCCAATAACCATAAACCGATGTCCGACCCTATTGGGGGATCAAGGTTACCAGGAGCAGCCTCGCAGCCCCTCAGCGTGGTTTAGTGGCGTTTTTCCAGAAAAAGACAGGGCGGCTGAAAATCATCCTTGACCAATAACACCCGCACCCTGCGCACTGTTCAAAGTGCAGGGCGCTCCTGAACGCGAGGCAAGTCTATCACGTGTATGTACCGCATGGTCATCCACGTTATCAGCTTCTTCGTTATCAATAGTGTACGCTGGGCGGATAAACGATTTTCTTCTTCCTTTGGGCAATTCAATGTCGTGGAAACACCGATTTCAGACGTCACAAGAATTTTCCATTGTGCTGGTGCTGCTGGGCTGGTCTCCCTAGCTCATTATATCGCAGGCTCATCGCGTTGACTGCTTTGTATACCTTGGCGACCGTAGCATATGTATGGTATATGTCGCCTAAGGGGAAAGGCGAGCTGAAACCTTCTGAAACCCGTGGGTACGTGCCCGTTTGATCTTGTGCAAGCTGCTGCTGCTGTCCCTGCCGTGTGGTACGTTTTGCTGCTGCTTTCCCTACCACTGCGTTTATGTACACGTGTTATGGATGTAGTGAACGGATGCATAGGTGCCCCATCTTCGTAAAATGGTGACTTCATCGAGCGATGACATAGATTGATGGGTGATATTTGCTCTTAGTATCGACTGGAATTGTTTGTGTTTTAGCCACTGGCTACAAAGCCGGAAATTTCGAGCCAAGCGGTCATTGGTCGCTTGGGCAGGAAACACGCTGATGGTTTTTACTGCGCCTCCTTTTCCTGCTATCGCGATATCTGCTCCCCGAATGAAGTTTTGTTGCAGCTGCGTTGTTAGTAGCGATGTTCGGGCAGAAAGCAATTGCTTGTGGTCGTGATGAGAGTCTGTCGTGTTTTCGTGGACCCTACAAATGTGTGTCTAAAGAACTAATTGCAGACAACACGACAGCACACAGCAAGCAGTGATGTTTGACTCGATCGCTTTTCTTCGTGTCACTCCGGCGGCTGTCATTGGGCAGAAGGCCGTGTTGTACGAGAGCTATACAGGTACAGCAGTAGTCGTGTTCACGACTGACATGTACGTCGGTATGTATGTACGTATGTACGTACGTATGGCATGACGCGTAGTACCCTCCAACACCCGCGTACTGTCGCGCGAACCTCGTTCTGGCCGACGTGTGCCACCGTTATCCTTGTGCTGCGACTTAAGTGCCAGGTATCAGCGCGAGTATATATACTCGTGCGCAGAGGCCGTCCGTTTCTACCCCCCTGAGATCCCAGGACAAAGCGAAGAGCCACATGGATACGTCATACCAATACCTGTAGCTCCCACACACACACTGCGCATAACTCC
>JBDWQI010000172.1:0-10007 GCA_039986635.1 Sulfitobacter sp. | reverse complement strand
TGCGGACGAACCAACAAGTGCAAGTATGGCCACAATTGAGTATTTTTGAAATGTGCGAAGCATGTGAAGTATCCTAGCGGGTAGGGTGTACGCAGCATGACTCCGTTAGTATATTATTGCAACTCGAAATATATTATTGATGAAATACGCATAATCTATCTTATGTTAAATAAAGTGAGGACGTATAGGGTGATGGATTGGATGCCCCTCCTGTCGGTTTATAGTTGAACCGGGGCGGCCCAGAAGGTGTTGCGGAAAAGGAGGACAAGACAATGGAAAATATACATATTTTAGGCGTGGACTTGAGGTGCCCCTAGATTTGTAGACGCTTTGCTTGGTAATTTTGGAACCAAGGAGAGACGGATATGAGCAAAGGCATTCGATTTACAGATGAGTTCAAAAAGGACGCTGTGGCGCAGGTTGTTGAGCGTGGATATGCGGTTAGCGAGGTGGCCGAACGATTGGGTATCAGCACGAAGTCGCTGTACACTTGGAAGGCTCAGTTTTCAAAGCCGCCGCATGTAAGAGCTGAGGTTTTGGATCAGGCTGTAGAGATCAGGCGATTGAAGCGCGAACTGACGCGGGTGCTCTACAGGCATTATTGGCTGCTGTTTGGCAACGCAAACCGAAGCAAAAGGTCACGATCCACTCCGACCAAGGTTCCCAATTTACCGGCGGGGAGTGGCAATCGTTCCTTAGCAAACACAACTTGGTCGCCAGCATGAGCCGTCGTAGAAATTGCCATGACAACGCCGTTGCTGAGAGCTTCTTTCAGCTCCTAAAACGAGAACGGATCAGGCGGCGAACATATCTGACACGCGACGCAGCAAGGCAGGACGTGTTCGATTACATCGAGATGTTTTACAACCCAACACGCAAGCACACCAACAATGGCATGCTGTCGCCGGTTGACTATGAAATCAAACAAAGGAAAATGAACGGGGCAGGTGTCTAGGAAACTAGGGGCACCTCAAGGTCTCTAAGTGAGCCACGGAAACCGTCTCTGATGCTCTGCTTCGAACGCGTCAATGGTTTTGTGTTTCAACAGAGTTTGGTCGATCTCATCAAGCCCGCTCAATAGGCTTCTGAAATCATCGACTGAAACGGAGGCCCTAACTGTTGTGCCATCTCCCGGAAAGATGGCCATTTTTCTTAGGTTCACTGTCAGCGCCTGAGGTTGATCGTGGTGTGTAAGGTCGGTGAGAACCTTCAGGTCGTCAAGACTTACAGTAAGAGGCCAGATCATGTTTTTCACACAATTACTCTGGAAAATACTCCCGAAGCTGGTCGAGATGAGAGCCTTGATGCCAAAGTCCTTCAACGCCCAGACTGCATGTTCCCGTGATGACCCGCAGCCGAAGTTATCGCCAGCAATCAGGATCTTTGCATCTGTAAAACCGGGCTTGTTCAAGACAAACGATTGGTTCGGCTCCCCTGCTTGGTCAAGACGCCAGTCGGCGAAAAGAGCATCCTCAAGGCCTGTACGTTTGATCGTCTTTAAAAACTGTTTTGGGAAAATCGCGTCCGTATCAATGTTGATACTGGGAAATGCTACGGCGACACCATGTAGAATTTGAGGACCAAGATCGCTGTTAGGTGGGATCGGGGCAGTTTGTGTCATGCTGCACCACTCGCGAAGCAGTGCATTAGAACTGCTTTTTCGGTAACTTCGTCGCCCTCGAGCGTTGCGATATGATGTCCGTCTCGCATAACAAGTGCGCGATCCACCAGTCCTTCGATTTCCCGAAGTTCCGATGATACGACGACGATTGCTTTTCCGTTTGCGGCAAGTTCCCGGATAACACGATAAATTTCTTGTTTTGCGTCAACATCAACCCCATGCGTCGGCTCATCTAAAAGCAGGATGTCAGCATCAGCTGCGAGGCACCTCGCTAGAATTGCCTTCTGCTGGTTGCCGCCAGATAGGGTTCCAATCTTGGTCTCTGTGTTGCTGACCTTGATCTTGAGTTCTTTGATCAATTGTCGCGTAACAGAATTTTCCTTTGTCTTTGACGGGAAGCTTCCAAATCGCGACAAACGGTGCTTCCTTAACGAAGCCAGCGTTACATTGCGTGCAATCGTAAACTGTAGGATTGCCCCTTGAGTTCGCCTGTCCTCAGGCACAAGCGCGATCCCATGTGACCAAGCATCGCGCGGATTACAAATCTTCACAGATGCGCCGCCAATTTCATGGGTCACATCTGGATTGGCATCTGCGCCCATTATCTGGCGAAGGATTTCACTCCTGCCAGAACCAGCCAAACCCGCGAGACCGACGATCTCCCCCCTCCGGGCCGTCAATGTGATGGGAGGGCGCCCTGTTAAAGGGATGAGCCCTGTAACATTTAGGATAACATCTCCTAAAACCTTCTTGGGATTAGCCTTTGTGGGGGTCTCAGCGTGAGCACTTTTGCCCGAGATGAGCTCTACGAGCGAAGCCTCATCAAGTTCACTCGTTGCCCGATCACCAATAAGCTGACCATCCCGCATCACGGCCACTCTAGACGTTAGCTCGAGTACCTCGCCCAATCTATGAGAGACGTAAATCACTCCAACACCGTCAGCTTGCATCCGTTTGATTACGGCAAAGAGATCAATTATCTCTGTTTCTGTGAGCGACGCGGTCGGTTCATCAAGGACAACGACTTTCGCATCAGCCGCGATGCCCCGTGCAATCATGACCATTCGACGTTGTGCGATACTGAGGCTTGCGACGGCTCTATCGATATCTAGTTTCAATTGCATCGCGTTAAGCGCTGCCCGCGCCTTGTCGCGTAGGCGTCTTTTGTCGATCAACCCGACCCTCCTTGGATACCCGAGGCCGAGCATGATGTTTTCGCCCACAGACAGCGACGGAATATCCCCTAATTCCTGGTGGACCACTGCTATGCCTGCACGGGTTGCGTCCATCGCGCGAACAAAATTCACCGGCTCCCCGTCAATCTCGATATGCCCAGAGTCAGGCTGCTCAACCCCTGCGATGATCCTGATGATGGTGCTCTTTCCAGCGCCATTCTTTCCCACCAGACCCAAAACCTCCCCTGCTGCCAAAGGGAGATCGACAGAAGAAGCGGCCACAACACCCGGGTAGGATTTTGAAATGTCATGAAGGGAAAGCAATGCCATTATGATTGACCCTTCGACTTACCGAGACGACTAAGCATGACGGCCACGATCAAAAGCCCTCCCTGCGCCAAATTGATGGCACCATTAGAAAGCTGAAGCATCGTCAGTCCTGTCTGGATCACCCCAATGAAGAGCACGGCGACAACTGTCCCGACGACAGTAAACCGGCCGTCTGGCGACATGGTCGATCCGAGGAACGCTGAAGCAAATGCAGGAAGCAAATAAGGTTGACCTGCATTCGAGAAAGCGGAGGCTGATTGTGATGTGAGCAAAATTCCAGAGATGGTGGCGCAGACAGCAACACATACGAACCCAAAGATACGCAGCCAGCGCACCGGCACCCCGGCGAGGTAGGCCGCGTTAGGGTTAGCGCCAACCGCATAGATGAACCGTCCCGTTTCGGTCTTTTCAAGAAGGACCCAAGCAAAGAGTGCGATAGCGCCTGCGATCCATACCTGCAGACTCATTCCCAGCAAATACGACTGGCCAATTGCCACATATGCAGGATCAAGATTGGTATAGATCGTTCTTTGGTCCGTCATCGAGAACTCTATCCCAGTTAGGAATGTTGCCATCCCCAGCGTAATGATTAACGAGTTTGCCCCACCTATGGACACCAGTGCGCCGATTGTCAGACCAACGCTTGCGCCAAGAAGAAGTGCCGCGACAATCGCTAAAACCCAAGGGATGTCGTAGAACGACATTAGACACACTGCGAGAGCGCCTCCGAGGCCAATCATCGAGCCAACGGACAAGTCAATTTCATTGACTGACAAAGCGATCGTCAAACCAATTGCTGCGATCAGCAGCGGCGCTGCGAGAGTTAGAACGGAGCGCGCGTTTGTTGCTGAGAAAAATGCGTCTGGGCGCAGCGCGCTAAACAAAGCAATTGCGACGATAAGAGCGACAAGTAGCCCGTACTTTTGTAGAAATTCAACAAGTCTATCTGAGCTGGTGCGACCGAGGGACGTCGTCCCTCGATCGCCAGACCCAGACGACTTGCCGGGAGAGTGTGGCAAATCATCTTGTGTTATGGCCATGGTTTCAGCCTCCTACCCCAAATTCAGCCTGCCATTTGGCATTGAAGAAAGAGATGAAGTCCGCTGCCGGTTCAACATACTCGCCCTCAGGCGGCAGATTGTCAGCTGTCACCAAGGTGGCCTCGCGCAAGTCGATCCCGTAAGCATCTTCGCTTTGCAGGTATGCATCCGCATTCAGGGGAGTGCCGCGCGCAAACAATTGAGCCAGCTGATCAATCGCAACATAGCTTGCTGCGTCAAGCCGCATCGTCGCGATAGCATCCACTTCGCCCAAGCGCACAGAATTCAGGTTTACCAAATCATCGAGATAGCCAACGACTAGGGGGCGGTCAGGAAAGTCCTTCCCAGGGAAACGTTGAGCAACAAGCTGGCCCATAACGGGCACGGTGTAGTTTGCCGTTCCAAGCAACGCATCCACATTCGGATAGGCGGTCAACTGGCTTGTAATCGACTGTCGTGCGTCAGCAATCTGGTTTGCCAAATCGCTGACATGCTCATCCACAACAGAAATGTTTGTGCCTTCGAGATCCGCATAAAGATCATCAGACCGTTCTTTGCCCGCCCATACTTGGCTAAACGTTGAAATCGCCATCGTATGTTCGTCGCCGGGGCGATCAGCAAGTTGCGCGATCAAGTACGCGTGCAGCAAATCGGACATCTCTGTTTCCAAAGGCGCATATTGTGCCGAGATCAACTCGTTGGGCGTCGTTCCACCACCCAGAGTGAGCCAAGGCACACCGGCTTCATTTGCACGGCGCAGCTGCGCCATAACAGGTGCTGGTTCGATGGCGACTGTGAGGATTGCATCTACACCTTGGTTTAAGAGGCTTTCAGAACAGCTTGCCATTTGGGCCGGATCGCCGAGGCTATCACATACGATGACGTTCCATCCGAGACGCTCTGCTGGGATGCGCGCACCTTCTGCAATACGAAACGCGACCTCTGCTTGCGCGTTGAGTTGCAGAATACCAATAGTGTGTTCTGGCATGGCCACAGGTGGGCCTGCCAGCGCCACTCCCGCTGCACTGATGTCTTCACTTTGTGCGAAGGCGGCGGGTGCCAATGTGATGGCAACCCCCGTCACTAGGGAAATTAATTTCGTCATGTTTTCTCCTCCCAGAGTTTTTCGATGGTCGTTTTATTGCGTTATTTTGCTGTGGCTGACATGAACCACGCTTGTTCTCGGTCCAGAAATTGGTCCGTTTCGAGAATTTCGTTTAGAAGTGCGAAGTTAACTTTAGCAGTGCTTTCTGCCGGGGCACCTGAAGCTGGATAACGCGCAATGATGGCTTCACTTGCGGCCATGATTGTGGCGAGCGGATGCAGGACCGCCGAATAGCCAATGTTTTGCAGTGTCTTGTCATCGGGCGCTGCCGTGATGCCTGTCGGAGCGGCGTTAAAAATCACCGGACCTTTGACCAACTGCGGGATCGCAGATATCTGATCCATATCCTGAGGGGCGTCGATAAACGCTGCATCCGCCCCGGCTTCGATGAAGGCATTTGCCCGCCAGATCGCCTCATCAAACCCGTTCACAGCGATGGCGTCAGTGCGGGCAATGACGCCTATTTCAAGCGCTCTGCTGCACTCAACAGCTGTCCGAACCCGCCCCACAGCCTCATCCCTAGAAACAACATCCTTGCCCGCGAGGTGCCCACAACGCTTCGGCATGACCTGATCTTCGATATGAAACGCTGAAACACCTGCAGACGCGAATACTGCAACTGTACGCTCAACATTTAGAAGCCCCCCGTGCCCTGCGTCCGCGTCCACGATCAATGGTTTTCCGTTACAGGCTGCACCCATACGGGTGTAAAGGCTTGCCATATCGGTTAGATTGAGCAGTCCAAGATCGGGAAGCCCGTACTGAGCCGCAGTTGCGGCGAAACCGCCGCAATAGACCGCTTCGGTATCAGCGCGTGCGAGTAATCGGGCACTCAGCGCATCATAGGCGCCGGGAAGCACCAAAATGCCCTCCCCAGACTGCATGCGATTGGAAAACCAGTTCATCACAATGACCCCTGATCATCCGATATTGAACGGATCACGGGTGGCACCGGTCAGTTCGACCCAGACGGCCTTGGTTTCTGTGTATCCTCGGATCGCATCGAAGCCATTCTCGCGGCCGATCCCAGAATGACCAAAACCACCAAAGGGCACGTTCGGCGCGACAACGCGGTACGCATTAATCCACACCGTCCCTGCCCGCACTTTATGTGCGACCCGTGTTCCGCGCTGACCTGATTGGGTCCAAATACCAGCAGCAAGCCCGAACCGTGTATCGTTTGCCAATTGGATTGCTTCTTCTTCGGTGTCAAAGGTCAGTACCGACAAAACTGGGCCGAATATCTCGTCCTTCGCGATTTCCATGTCTGCGGTGATATCGTCGACAATGGTGGCCTCGATGAAAAACCCATCATGATCTGGACTTGCACGACCACCGGATACGAAGCGAGCGCCGCTTGACTTGGCACGCTCTAGGATACCCATGACTTTCTCGAACTGTGGTCGGGTCGCCATCGGTCCCATCTCGGTCGCCATGTTCATCGGATCACCGAGTTTGATTGTCTTGGCTCTGGCTGCCACCTTTTCGAGCAGTTCTTCCTTGATCGATGACTGAACCAGAAGCCGCGAACCGGCCATGCAAGTCTGTCCTGTTGCCCCGAATATACCAGCGATGACGCCATTGGCGGCAGCTTCCATATCGGCATCTTCAAATACAATATTCGGAGATTTACCGCCGAGTTCCAACGTCACGCGCGTGAAATTCTCAGCTCCCGCCTGCATCACCCGCTTTCCAGTGACGTCTGATCCCGTGAAAGCAATTTTGTTAATACCGGGATGCTTTGACAGCGCCTCCCCCGCATCGCGACCACCTGTTACGACGTTGAACACACCTGGTGGAAAACCAGCTTCTTCGAAAAGTTGTGCGAACCGCAAGGTGGACGCTGGCGTATGCTCTGACGGTTTTACAACCATCGTACAACCAGCCGCCAATGCGGGAGCGAGTTTAAAGCCAAGCAACAGGACGGGCGAATTCCAAGGTGTGATCGCACCGATAACACCAATCGGTTCATGTCGTGTATAGATGTGGAAGTTGGGACGCTCTGACGGGATAACTTCGCCACCAAATTTGTCTGCGGCGCCAGCGAAGTAGTACAACCATTCTGGTAAATACTGCGCTTGCGCCAACATTTCCTTGTAGAGCTTGCCGTTATCGGTGCTTTCAACACGGGCAATTTCTTCCGCGTTATCGGCAATCAGATCACCAAGCCTGCGCATCAGTTTGCCACGCGCCTGAGCGCTCAATGCACCCCATTCGCCTTCAAATGCCGACCTCGCAGCAACGACGGCGGCATCAATATCCTCTGCACCACCGTCAGGTACATTGGCCCAAACTTTGCCAACATAAGGGTTCTCGGACGGAAATATTTTACCTGATTGAGCAGGCACCCAATTTCCACCGATCAACATTTTGAAATCACGAATTGCGTCTGCTGGCGTGTCGAGCATCGCGGGTCCTCCCAGATCCATTTGTTTTGCAGACAACGCGAAGAGATAATGAATCCGACGGCGTTGCAGCATCCTCAGATAGATCATGCAGCCGTTCATAATCCGAAGAAAACGGCGAATCTCGGAAGTCTGTTTTTCAAAAGTGGAAAATGAGTTGCATGCCGGTGGGTTGCTCTGTTTGCCTTGGCCCTAAATTAGGAGTGCAATTCCCGTCCCGCCAGACGCCCTGCGTTTTTCGCGATAACAGCAGAAAGATGATCCGCTACGATCTTGATCCGACGGGATGCGGCCAAATCACTATGAACTACGAGCCAGATCGGTTGATCCAAACCGATTTCTAGAGAAACTGGGATAAGGCCAGCATCAGCCGCAAGGAAGTGCGGCAGTACTGCCAAGCCAAGACCAGCTTTTGCAGCAGATATCTGCCCCAACAATGAAGACGTCGCGACCGACGGCGCGTCTCCTTTCAACATACGTTCTACCCATTGTGCGGCTGGCAACATTTGCTGACGTTCTGCCCACCCGATAAAGCGATCACTTGAAATTGGATTGGCCTCAACTGTTTCGCGCGTGGCTAAATATGCCTGTGATCCGTACAGACCGTATCCAAGAATGCCGATCTTCTTAACAGTCAAGTTCCCGCGTTCAGGCCTCACCATTCTAACGGCGAGATCAGCGTCCTGACGGTGAAGGTTGGACGTTGTGATGTCAGTCAGCACTTCAACGGTAAGGTCTGGGTGAGACTGCATAAGCTCACCGAGGCTGGGAATAATCAATACGTTCGCAAGGTTCTCGGCAGTCGCAATGCGCACATGCCCAATCGCTTCCGCTTCGAAAGCGGCGTTCATGCGAAAGCTCTGCGCGGCTTCTTCAAGATTCTCAGCGCGTGGGAGTAGGGCTTGGCCCTCATCCGTTAGTTTATAGCCAGTTTGATGCCGCAAGAAGAGGGGCACTCCCAACGTATGTTCCAGTCGTTCTATCTTGCGGGACACAGTTGCTATACCGGTGCCCAGTTGCTTCGCCGCAGCTGTTAACGTCCCTGTGCGGGCAATCGCTAGAAACACAGGTGCATCATCCAAATTGAGTCTTTCCATCCATCTCTCATAAATGAAAAATGCTCTTCGGTTAAACGCTATTTATTTACCGTTTTTGAAAATCGTAGTGTTCCAAAAAATAAGGAGAATACTATGCAAATCAGAACACTTCCAAACTCACTGACCGTCAGCGCAACAGGTTTGGGTTGCATGGGTATGAGCGAGTTCTACGGTCCGCGAAATGACGAGGACTCTCTGAAAGTCTTACACCGTGCGGTTGATCTTGGCGTCAACTTTTTTGATACCGCAGACATGTACGGCTCTGGTCACAACGAAGAGCTCTTGGGCAAGTTTCTAGCCGAGAACGCGTCCGATATCGTTATCGCAACTAAATTTGGGATCAGGCGAAACCCAGGGCAATACGCGCGATCTCTGGACAACAGTCCTGCATATGCACGCGCGTCTTGTGAGGCTTCTTTAAAAAGGTTGGGTCGTGAGCATATCGACCTTTTCTATGTGCACAGATTGGATCAATCTCAGCCTGTTGAGGACGTCATGGGCGAACTGTCCTTACTCGTGGAGGAGGGGAAAATTGGCCATATCGGGCTATGCGAGGTCAGTGCTGATACCTTGCGGCGCGCGCATGAGATACACCCTGTTACGGCTCTACAAACAGAATACTCACTTTGGAGCCGCGATGTCGAAGAAACTATTTTGCCAACTTGCACAGAAATTGGGATCGGGTTTGTTCCCTACTCCCCTCTCGGCCGGGGGTTTCTGACAGGTACTTTCGACAAGACGACACCGTTCGCCGAAGGTGACTTCCGCGCTGGTTTGCCAAGATTTGCACCCGACAACATCGAGCAAAACACAGGTATGGTCCACGTCCTGAAAAAGCTGGCACAAGAAAAGAACTGCACACCCGCACAACTTGCTTTGGCTTGGGTCCTATCAAAAGGCGACAATGTCGTCCCTATTCCTGGCACTAGGCGCATTAAATACTTGGAAGAAAATGTCGCTGCTGCGGATCTCGTCCTGACTAGTGCAGAAATCCAACAACTCGAAGGTGATCTGAGCAATGTCGAAATCAAAGGACAGCGCTACACTGAAGAAGGCATGAAAGGCGTGAACGCATGACCCGATCTGCAGAACCTGGTCTTGTCCCGTTTGCGTTCCGGTCTCTCAACTCATTTAGGCAGCCTTTCGTTCGAAGGCCAAGGGGCTTTTGCCACCTAGCGATGAATGACGCCGTCTTGGATTGTAGAACCCGTTGATATATTGGAAGATCGCGCCT
>JBDWQI010000171.1:0-5215 GCA_039986635.1 Sulfitobacter sp. | reverse complement strand
TGTGGCGTGAACTAGGAGTCGCTCTGCCTATGTTTAAGTTCAGTTCAACACATGGTAAACTTTGAAACCTGCGGTTGACGTTTATGTAGCAGTCAATACAATGTGGTTTGTCTTCGTGAGGCATCGATGTTGTTCTATTGATATTCTATTACTTCAAAGTACCTCAATAGTGCGCACATTCATTACCATGCATTTCGATTGAGTTCACGAGTTCAACGGTGAAATAAGAACCCACTTGCGAGGATAGTTTCGGTGCACAAGCTTTACGTGAAGATATACGAGCTATAAAGTGAAACACGACATCGGTTGCAACGACACTTAAAAGCACAAGGTTACAGTTGAGGTAACTCCGGAAGAGGGTCTTCGAATACCACTGGGATTTGTCTACGACACAATCAGCATTTTCGGACTCGACTCTCATTCTGGTGGAGTTTTAAATATTATGTAGTATCAGCTAATCGTTGGGATCAATGTTCATTTGCGACTGCAGCACAACAGACTATCTGGCCATTGCCCAGGCTCATAGAGTACAGCTGAATATATTCAGAAGCATCGCCGTTCTTGTTGTGCGTTGAATCTACCGCAGTATCTACTTTTTAGATACGGTACGCGGAAGCGCGATGCGGTATAGTTATGCTCGAGTACTGGCAACTACTTTGCGGAAAAACTACGTACGAGGTATGGAGTATCACTATAAGTTAAACGTATGTTGTGCAGAATACCCATGGCGTACATACTTTTAAGCATTACGAAAATAGGGTGTTTGGTTGGTCGTCGAGTCGTATTTATTGGTAAGCTTCCATGCTTAAGTATCGAGGAGCGATTATGTAGGTCAGCCTGTCCAACCACGCACAAGACACAGTCGACGCAGCAACAGATGTGTGTTGATCGAAGACGGACATGAAAGCGCACAACCTTATACTGTTGTTTACTCTCTTCGTTAAACTTTTTCTGTCGTCCAACCGCAAGCAGCAGTCTTTGAGTTCCGAACGCGACCCAGCGAGTATGAAAACTGCCAACACAAGCCTGTGCCACCACCTGCCATAGGTGTAACAAATCGATACCCGAATAATATCCGTTATTTTCGTGAACACCACAGGCACAATGGGGTAAGACTGCAATTTACTAGGGTAGTAACTCGTCCAAGTGGCTTTGACCGGCTGATGCTGAAGGTCCACATTAAAACCCCCGAGACGTTGATTTATTCGAAGCTGTTATCAGCTGCAAGCCTGCCTCACAAATGGTTCGGGGCAGGGTGCACCACATGTTTAAGGCGAATCGCCCCAAGACCCGGCGGCTTTTTGCGCTCGTTGCAATCAATATGTGCCCGCTCGGTCAAAACCCTACCCGCTCAGTCCTGGCAAAAGAGGGACGGGAGGGATTATGGCCTTAAAACTGCCGCCATGCATGCCACGAGTACCCCCATGGCTGCTGCTCTAGCGCCAGTCCGACTCAAGGGGCTTTAGTAGACATGGTGATCACCGCGGTGGAGTGTGTTTTACTATGTCCACCGCGTACATGTTTTTATCTCGGCGTGCTAGATACTATCGCTTGATTTGGATGGTAGCTAGAGCAACATTGCTCAAACTTTTTCTGACCAACCGGGCTCTCCAACAGAGGAGCTCTCGATTCCGGGTTTTATGTAAATTGTTTTCACTATTTTTCAGTGCACACCCTAACCGTGGCATTAGTGACGCGTGTTATGACTCACGTGGCGCGTTTTGCGGATGCGACCTTGATCACAGGGGGCGCAGTCCAACCGTGTACTAGCTCGGTATCTGCCCCGTGTGTGATACACGACTGTGTTCGATGGCACCTAATGAAGCCAACGAAATTGTGAACACTAGTTAAAACTCGGTTCAGCGTGAGGAATGGGGGTTCTCAAGGGAAGACTCTCAGAAAGGTGAATACCGTTGTATGCTTCCATTGTCCAGCGGGTTATATTCTCAGTTTTCTTGAGGCCAGAGTGTGGGTGGGGGATAGAGCATGTCAGACGAGTTGCGTCAACAAACGTTCAGGTGCATCTTTGTCGAAGGAGGTATTATTCATCCGGCCGAGAAAAATGCCCAGTCACGGTGAGGGACTGTGACGTTGTCATGTGCAACCTGCACCGCCCTCCCAGGCCAACTCGCACAATGGGAAACAAGAGCAATGTAGTGAAAGAACGTCACAAAGCGCCGATACCCTCTGCGTTCGGTACGTCTGGTATTGATTTGCTACAATATTCAATGTTTCGCCATGACCTTGATGCACCCACACTACGGAAAAGGAGGATCCCGGCCACTGATGCCCGTCAGCTCGCGATGTTCGACTAAATCTCGTGCTGCACGTCCTTCGGAGTAGGTGTTACCGGCACGCGGGTTTGTCGTTGTGGCCATCTTAGCTATATCTACTATCATTTTGATTTACCTGGTTTCGTTTTGAAAGTTTAGATGTCGATAGGATCGTAACGAAAACAAGATGGACTCCGTGATCGTATCGAAAGTTTAAAAACATCCCGACGCCGTTGGTACTCATGCCGGTTGCTAGGTTGAGCCTATTTGCGGTTTGCTTGGCTCTAAGATTTTAGTCTCTCCATCTTTGTATATTTAGTTTTATTTTTTTTGTTGTTCATCACACCTTTGGGTTTGGAGAATGCCTCCCCATCCTACTGGGAAACACGTGTGTAATGTCTACCTCCTTCCCGAAGTGTTGTCTTCCGGTCTCTCGTTGATTTCCTATCCATATGGTTTACGCGTATTGACACTTGCTCCTTATATATACCAGGTGTTCGAAAAATTGCTTACATATCTGATGGTACGGTTATGCGTTTCGTATGTGATTTATTATCCGTCTGGTACACTGGTGTGTGTTTCTGGTGCTTGTCGTATGTGGTAAAACATGTGTGTTTATTAGGTTTACTCGAAGACGTCCAGCACACCCGGCGTCCGCCCCTACTCTCCATCCTAGAAAGAAACAAGTTATGTCGCCACAAAACCACGCTGCACGTACAGTGTGTTCTACTCTGGCATACGCACTAGGAGAACGGACGTCCTGTCGTCGTACTGGCTACGGCAAGCACAAAACAGACACGCCTGTAACACAGACATAGACGGCAATCAAAGAAAGCGAAGACCGCAAAAAAAAAGGTTTTGGTTCGGTTGCCGTGTCGTTTGGTTGCCTAAACCCCCTTTTTACAAATGCGATGAAAACTATGTGCGTGGACGTTTGGTGACCACATACATGCATCTCTTGAGAATAAAGACTCCGCAAAGGCAGTGGGTATGTTGATGTCGCTGGGTAGATTCGCCGGTTTGATGCACACGTCATTGCGGTCTATGAACAAATATTTTGTCTCTCCGTGTAGAAAACAAAGTAAAAACAGATGCGGTGTGTTCGTTCGGTTGGAATATCGGTGTAAGGTGAACACGAGAAGAAGGTGACCGGTGGGCCTCGGGCGGCTCATCTGGAGAGCTTTATATATGCCATCACCAGATGGGTGGGATCAAGTCCGGGTGGGATCACGTAAATTTGGGATCAATCCGTCAGGAATCAGGTTGAAAAGTTGGCACGACCTCGAAGTAGAGTTTTCAATTTTTCCCTTTAAGCAAGAGAAATTTGTGCAGTCTCATCTGCAAAATTGGATGATTGACCCGTGCTACGGTAAGCGTGGCGCCATGCTGCTGTGAGGCTCCTATCGTCGGGAGCTGCGTGTGTCCCCTAGAACTGAGTTTCGAAGCCCTAACGACGTGCAAGCTCAACAAAATGACCAACCCCGTTGCCGAGGTAACGAAGGGAAAGTGGGTTTGCAGCGTTGTTTCCTAGATTCTCAACTAAGGCGACATCTCAGTCAGAAACCCGTTCGCCTAAAACGATCTACCTCTTTCGCAGCACGCGAAGGTCACTAAAAAGATACACAACCTGCCTCGTTGACAGTATCAAAGACATTCATTCGTATTAGTCCTGCTGGAAACTCGGTCTAAAGCTCATTTATACAGAGATGTACGGGATGAGAGAATGGGCAGGTTGTTTCCGCTCATATGCTGAACATTACAATCATGAAAGGGATATATACACCTTGTCGGGAACAAACGAAAGTGAAGAACGCATCCGACAAGCGACCTAGCACCTGGCAAACGCCATCAACATGACGCCCGAAGCCTTGTGCAGGGGTATTTAAGTGGAAAACCCACAAAACATATAATGCAGTCGGAAGGCCTCATGCTCACACAAACGCCCTCACGGATGAAAGAGACCCCCTCGGGGGCACAATACAGTGAAACACTAGTCAGAGTGGATACCTCTACCAAAGTAGCACACCAATAGGTGTTCCAACTCGAGAGGTTGTTAGGTGCGTGTGGAGTTTGCTGCGACGTTCATTGTCTCCACAAGCATGTTTATACATCCCCGTTGTGCAGGGTGTTGGGCTCGGCCACATGTGCCGATACGATGAAACCTTTAGAGACGGTAACCTCATACCAAAAACATTTCTGCAACGCCAAATCACGGTTGGTCGACTTCAATACAGTGCTCATGCGCAGAGGTGTGCCAAGTCGAGAAGCCGTTGACAGTTCGACCAGTTTGCTGCGATATTTGATGTTCCCGCAAACATGTTTTCACTTCCGTTTTGTGAAAGGGTGTCGTTTCGGCCACATGTGTTCAATATGTTGAAACGTTTAGAGACGGTCACCTGTCACCGAACTTACTACTGCAGGGCCACATCGTGCGCAGAGATTGAGCACTGCCAAAGGCAGCCGGCACTAGTACAACGCATGGACGCGCGCCCACGCATAGTTATACCGGTGCGGTGTCAACGTAACCCACCCTTTATCGAACCAACATACGAGCAAACGGAATTACCTCGCCACTCATTGCATAACAGCCGGCAGACTCCGGACTAGTCAGCACATAGGCTTAGGAGCTCCTACCCTACTGGCGTCCACCGGCTTACTTCACCAAATGCCAGCACGGGCTCGGACACGGGCCCAAGACGGGCTTAGTTCAATATTCTGCAGAACCGAGAGATGTCGTCTTGACGTCAACATCGAAGTCATGATGTGGGAGAAGTGTACGTACGGAGAGTGATATGCGTCGCTGAGTATAATAATTCAGCTATTCAAGTTGTTAGACATAATTGCGGTATTCCAGGCATCGGCCTTAGCATGACCACTCGCTTCGGCTTCAGGCGGTCCTGCGACCATATAGTGAGCACACATGTATTCCGCAATACCTTCCT
>JBDWQI010000170.1:0-6528 GCA_039986635.1 Sulfitobacter sp. | reverse complement strand
ATCTTTCCCCATAATTTTCCTCTGAACCTGGTTTGTACTCTTTCCATCACCAGTTACACGCCCGATATTGATACAAGATGTCGTCTAGTACACAAGGGTGTTGCGGATTCGATGAACGAGTACCACGAACACCTGCCAATAGCTAAAAGCAAACTTATGCGATCATACAAATATCGCGCAGATGTAGCAACCACCTTTGGTCCAAGTCCTCTCACCAAAACATCTGCTGACGACGAAAGGCGTTCTGAACCCAAAGACTTCATTAACATTTTCTTGAAATCCATCCTTCGTTTACTTTCCATTCACTAGGACTTGATGATATTCTGCGTTGTAAGGGCTGAACGCTATCGTACACATACCTACCGAGTACAGCCTACATGGCAGTTTAAACCGCGAGTGTTTCCATTTCGTACATCAGTTGGACGATGCTACCTAATGCAAGAAATATGCACGAAAAGTAGACAACCTGCAACTGAAATATCCAAAAGAAGCACCTACCTTGGTTCGATTTTAAAATTACACTCTATGTGGCTGGGGTGACATGTCTCACTTCCCATTGTAGCCGGCTCTTTTTGGTCCGCTTGCCTCGACCCGTGTGCCGTCGTCAAGTCACTTTACACAGCAAACATCCACTGAGGTGGTTAATATCGTGGTCCACGAAACATCCAACGCTATCTAGGGCGCGGGCCTGAAAGCGACTACCGTCATGCCTACTAACCCCTGCGCCGAACACTCGACCAACGGTCCTGACACACTGTGCGGTGGTAATAATATGTTGCCGGCGTCATGTCTGTAGAACACATGGCGGCATGTGCTGCAGAGGCAGTGTTGATGTTCGTGCATGCCGCTCAAAACTGCATTTTGAAACCGGATCGTTCCTCGATAATGTTGCCATCACTGTCGGCGACAAGGATCATGGCCTCCACGGCAATGTCGCTGATGGCCATGGACGACCCTGACTCAGCCTCAATCGATGCACCTGTAACGTACAGACGAAAGCCAAAAGGAGAGGATGTGCGCAATGACTAGTCGTCATGATATTTGCTCCCAGCGTGCTTCGGCCATGACCACCTGAAACAAAGGTGAATTTTCACGATCCGCCCAGATCATACACGACCCCGCACCTTCGCGTTCAATATGCTCATTTAACCCCTACGATGCTCGTATACAAAATAAACGCCATAAGAGGAGCGTGGGGAGACTACGGTGCTACGTTGGCTGTCACGCCTCAGAAACTTTCTATCGAACGAGCTGTGTCATTGCATCAATATGATGCGTCAAAGAACAATAGGTTGTGCCGCACATGCCGGCGGAATATGGTTTGAGCCGAACTCGCTCGGGCGAGACTTACCAGGCATGGAAGGTAGCGCGTATGCATCCGTCTGAAGGTAGTATGGTACGTACGAGGCAGTGCACGTGGCGAGGGGACGAGAGATAGAAGAAGTAAGAGTGAGGTTCAATTGACATAGAAGCATGTTTTGTGCGCACCAAACTAGATTACTGTTCCTATTGCACGTGTATGGTAAATACGTCGCTGGTACAGCTTATGGTATTAATAGTACCGTGACGTGTTGACACGATGGTCCTAGCAACATACGTATGCGTGTCAGGTACATTGCGACAGATAGTTCTACATTTCGGTTTAAAGGAGAGACGTCGGCCTCTGCTAAATTGCTTCGGTGACACCAGGTCGCGAGTTATCTGAGTGAAAAGCATCGTTAGTCGTCTTAAACATGTCTGGGCAAAACAAGCCTACTAAAGTACCGTCGAAGCTTACCGCGCTTGGGTCAACGACGTAATTCATGTCGTCGAGAGTGGCGGCTGTCATCTTGGACAGGAACATGATCTGCAATATAAAGGGACCATAGCGAAAAGCAAGCGTTAGTTTTAGTGCCTATTCAAACGCAGCAACAAATGTCACACGAGAAAATAGAAACTAAGATACACTCGCAGCTTTCCTTGTGGGAACTACTGTCGAGGTGCATACTGCGCGCATTGTCGAACCGTGTATTAAATCACACTTCAAACATATGCCTATTCGCTTGTCAAGCCAACATTTCACATTTACGATCGATGGAGTCATCGACGAATCGTGAAAAAGGGTTTCGTCCGGATGAATGCAGCTTGACCCCAACCCTTTTGATCGTTTACCGTCAGTGACATATGCACCACGACATAATGGATTCTACTGCGCATAGCGACGTGGAAAAAGTATTTATCCTGTTGCAACTGCAGCGGTGAAACTATAATGCCTAACATCTCCAAAATGTAGGCTAAGCTCTACAGTTATGACACCAAACGTTTTTTTATTTACGCCAACGTCTTACATCGTCGATAAATGGCGTCATCAGCTCATCGTCGAAAATAGTTTCGTCCAGATGACCGCAGCTTGACCCTGCGAGGAAACGTTTTATTTTCAAAGGATTCATCGTTGACGGGATGTCGCGATGTCGAAGTCAACATATTGGAAATGATTGGGGTTACTGCACTCAAGTGCAAGCTGCTGTCCGAATCTCAACAAGACTGGCAACGTCATGTTCAGATGTCTGGGCGCGTACCAAGAGCACAAACCAACCATGCGTTGTCAACACGTAACTTTGAATGAGAACCATACTGCGGAAAGGCGAGGTTGGGTCATGCTCGTTGCGTGCGTAGCCAAATGCTTTCACTCACCTCCTACTGAATCAATCTGAACGATGTCGGCATCAGAACCTCCAATATCGGCATAGGTGCTCACAGCGGAGGGGCACATCCAAGTGGGGCTTCCGTTTGTGCGGCATGTTGAGCACTCGCCATAACCTTCCCCCCACATGGTTCTGAGCGATAAAGCGATGAAAACATGGATTGACGAGGCAGACAGGAAGTTATCTTCCACATTGTTCGATCGGCGACCGCACAACATGTCGAGTGTTCATTACTATATAATCCTTGGCGTACAGTACACTATCTACTCTCAACGAAAGAATCGAAAATCTCTGCCGAGAGGAAATACGTAGAACATAAAAAATAATGCAACATTGTGGCCCCCCCAACTAGGGCCACTTGATGTACAAGAAACGATTGGCACTCAGACATCCATTCCGGAACACTACAGGGGCTCGAGTATTGATTTTATCATCCGAGTTGCTGATGAATTTCGGATTTGTCGTCACATGTGAACTTTGTGTGGGGTAGCGAGCTTTGACTCATGTCCGAAGACGGTGCGAGCGTTGACGAAGGTGCGGTGTGCTTGCTAGCTTTGTCACGGCGATATACTCTGACAGCTCAAGGTATGTCCCTCTCTTAGAATGGTCAAAGTATCCATTGCGACCAAGTTACCGAACATGGACCCGTGTGACATGCTTCCCTCTTTGAGGGCGTATGCCGGTAATGGGTTCTGCATGCTATGTATGGTCCTGGCAGCTGTTCCTTTGGATACACGTACGCGTCTACTGTACGTCGAGAGGGCACTTCAAGCACCAACCAAAAATTGAACAAAGACGTGCATGGTTTCCTGGCAATCTGTTTTTGTGTAGATCGGACGAATATTTCTATTCTTGATGAAAAAAGAGCCATCGCGGCCGATGCAAGGACACGACAGCACTGCCATCTTATATACTCGCTGTTCCCATCTCAAATTGTCTGAGAAGGATTACCGGTATGATTGCCAACGCAAAGCCCATCGCTAAAATGTATTGTTTCACTTACCCGACACCGATGACATGCCCCATTTCGTGGAGGATGAGTCCTTCGAGATTGCCTTCTTCCTCAACGACGTCTATGTCGAAAATGTCAAACGTCATCGCCCCGGTGAAACTAACGGTTCGGCAATCACTCCATATAGAGGTCGGACCTGCGAAACCGAGTACGTTTCTTTCATCGTTTCCGGCACCGTCGATTTCTTCCAAGGTAGAGCTGATCAAGAGACGGCCAGGGGGCGATAGAGCAGAACCTCCACATGGTACATGGGTAACAACCTCAGACCACCTGCTCGCGCGATGGAGTGTTTGGGTGCTATAATAAAAAGGTAATGATGGAGGGTGCTGTGCATGTACCAACGATAAGGTGAACAGTTGGCCGGACCCCAACAACAGCATCCTCGAACCGCAGGCATAAACAAACCTCTTTTGGACACGTTAAATTTCAACACGTGCTGAAGGCGTTGCATTAACGTATAGGTGAGCGGTGGGCGGCAATCGAGGGAAACTCACGAGACATCAGAAGAGTTCATTCGATAAATGGCGCACGACTCCGGTCCATGGGGGCGTCCTTACGTATACAGTTGATTCGTAACGACCTGTACCTGTCAGCAGCAGACTGGAAAACGTCCCTGCGTGCCTGCGTCCACGAGCCGTTAAACTCGAGTTCGATGAAGAATGGGGCCAAGGCTGCGAAGCGAGGAAATACGAGTTAATCCGCAAACACCGGCGAGGCAAACATAAGTTGATAATTCGGGATTTCAGGCAAGTTTGTTGGCCAGTTGACTTTGTTGGCATTATTGTTGAAGAACAGACACACATGATTTCCGTCCTCTCTTTCTACACAAATTCACCCTGGAAGCACACATATACATCACTAAAAAAATGTTTTACAAATATGGTGCTCACATGAGGTGTCTGTCTGGCAGTCCATGCCTCCGAAGCCAGCGGCGCATGAGCACTGACGCCCGCCTGCAGGGTCGAGAGAGCACGACCCTACGTTCTGGCAGGGGTTCGGGTTACATGCGTCTGCGGGTACACACAAGGTAAAGCATGCAATAAGTGCACCAATGCAGTTTTTGTCTATACCAGGTACTGGCTCTCATGATGGAGAAAAGAGAAGTTCCGGTTGTGATACAACGTTTTACACTTTACTTTCTACTGTTAGGCATGCAAATATACTCTTTTAAGTAATTGAAAATGTCGAATGCTGTCGCATTTTCGGGGATTGGGAAACTATCTTCGGAATATGTACCGATCCGAAATGGGCAGAGAGCTTTTTGCCACCAAAACAACTGCTCTATGATTCTGCTTCACGAAAAAAAATAAAAGATGCGCGGGAGTTGCCGTCGCCGCGTTGAACTAAAAGCTGATGAAAAGTGAGCTTTGCGGTGTTGTAAAAACACATGCTGCTGGACAGCGCACAACCAAGCCCGGAGCGAAAAGCAGTAGCGTAGACACGGGCGCGGGAGCGTGAGCGAACCACACGTGTCTGGTGACTCCTTTGGAATGGCGGCCGGCAGCACGAGACTACTGCCCCCCCTGTGAACCGTACATTGTACAAATCAAGTCGCAGGCTATGTGGTCGTGGTTTACTGCCGTTCGGCACGAGGAGTAAACAATTGGAGTTGAATATACCCCCGCACAACCGTCGACGATCGGCTGCTAGTTGCTCTACCGCACTTCGTGGAGAACGAGATTCCGACCAGGCTGCCCGCACCGCCGTTGAAGCGCGCCCCACATCTAGCTCACGGGCATTGTTGCTGTTCGTGAAGCTGGGTTTGCTCCTTGGGGCCAAAGCTTCATTCATCACGCGCCTGACCTTCTGTAAGGTTCTGTATGTTCTCGTACGTACCTAGCAATCTGTCCGTAAAAGTGAACAGAACCAGTTTAGACTCTATACTTGCACCACTGAGAACATCCCTATATTATCTGAAAGATATTTTCGATAGAGTATCGTTACTCGTTCGGTTATTTACATGAAACAGGAGTGATGCGTTAGCATCTGAACCTGAGGGATGACTCGCTTCCCGCTGCATCAAGGCCCCAACACAGATAGTCTTCTGTGTGACGATGGCACCGGGTGGGATTGAAATCGCCCGGCGTGCTGCGGCGTTCATGTTCGGCACCGTTTGCCCAATATAGTAAGAACTGGACGTACTATTAATAGTTGTGTCTTCTAATTTTATCTCTAGATATTTCTTCTCGAATTTCCTACCAAGAATTTAAAGAGGGTGAACATTTCGAGCAAATTTCGTGTCAGTTGCTTGTCGGATTCAAGCGCGGATTCCATTGCTGAATGCATATCGTCTTGTTAATGGAGGGAACAGCACGTATCGTTTGTTTGCTCATGTAAAATAGTCCTTCCCGGGAGAAAAAGTAGGAACATAACTTAAGATCCACGATTTTAACCGCATAGTTTTAACCGGACAGACGAAAAATATCATCTGCGGATCAATTTTACACCAGCCATCCCCTCTTTCTCCATTGACCCGATGTTTCTGTCGAACGCATCTTTCTGACTCGTTTCCTGAGTCGAACATTCAGGTATTCGCTGCAACCATGAAACTACTATAAAAATAAGTGCTTCGGGTATTTCCGCAATTATACACAAAACAATATCGGTTGGTCGAATAGACCGGACATTTGATCACGTTTAGCCGAATCCGTTTTAATTCCTCACTTGTAGCACATGAATACTAATGGAAGATTTGTTCCTGGGAAAGCGTCAATGAGCGTGCCTGCAGCAGAGTTAATGGTGCGGACATTCCTGTTTGACGAGGAACCAAACATTTGGGCTGGAGTTAAGCAAGACCTTAAGACCCATTTTCTACATATGTTGTCATTTTCT